>NZ_BNBZ01000023.1 GCF_014656215.1 Streptomyces zaomyceticus
GGCCCCGGGTGCGGTGATCGCACCCGGGGCCGCCCCCGTTCTCCGTGCTGACGGACGTCCCTGCTCCGGTGCGTCCGTCAGGCGGGCGACTCCGAGCCGGTGGACCCGCCGGGGGCCGGGACGCCGCCGAGCGTCGACGAGGCGGAGTTGCTGGGGCTGTTCTCCTCCGTCGTCGGAGCGGTGGTCGGCGGGTCCGTGGTCGGCTGCGGCGGGGTCGTCGTCACCGGCGGCGGGGTCGTCGTCGTGGTCGGCGGCTTGACCGTCGAGGTCGGCGGCTTGGGACCCGTGGTCGTCGGCCGCGGCGGCCGGGTGACCGGGTTCGTCGGCGGGGCCGTCGTCGAGGGCGCCGTCGTGGACGTCGGGCCGCCCGACGACGAGGGGCTGCTGCCGGAGGGGTCCGTCGCACCGGGAGTACCCGAGCTGGACGGGTCCGACGGGGAGCCGCTCCCGGAGGCCGAGGGGTTCGGGGAGCCGGAGCGGGTGGCCGCGCCGGTCCTGCCCGGCTCCCCCGCCTCGCCGTCGTCCGGCTGCTCCTCGTCGTCGAAGCCGTCGTCGGTGGAGCCTTCGGTCGCCGTGCTGTCGGAGGTGACGCGATTGGTGGCCGGGTCCTCGCCGTTGCCGGAGGTGGCACCGAGGGTCACGACGGTGCCGAGGACGGCGACGAGCAGCGCGCCCGCGCCGACGGCGGCGAGATTGCGGCGGGCGCCGCCGATGATGCCGGCCGTGATCCCGGTGAGGCCACCGCTCTTGACGGTGTCGGGACGGGTGTCGGGGCGGGCGATGACGGTCGGGCCCTCGTCGGCGAAGCCGGGGAACGCGGGGAACTTCGCCTGGCCCGGGCGCCCGGGACCACCGGAGAGGGGAGCCGCCTTCACGGCTCCGCCCGGCAGCGGGGCGGTGACGGGCTCGGGCGCCGACCGCGCGGTGCGGGAGGCGGCGGGGCCGCGCAGGGCGGGGACGCCGCGCGGCGGGGAGACGGGCTCCTCGGGGCGAGCGGGGGCGGCGTGCTCCCCCGCGAGGTCGGCGACGAGGGCGAGCGCCCGGCGGCCGGCGACGGTGCCGCGCTTGTCGGCGAGCACCCCGCGCATGCCGATGGAGGCCTCCAGCTCGGCCCGGGCCCGCTCCAGGTTTCCGGAGCAGAGGGCGAGGACGCCGAGCTCGTGGTGGAAGTAGGCCTCCTCGGCGACCTCTCCGGTGAGGCGGGCGGCCTCCTGCCCGGCGCGCAGGGCGCGCTCCCAGGCGCCCCAGTGCAGCCCGGCGGCGAAGGCGGGGGCGGCGGCGCGGGCGAGGGCCACGGCGGTGGCGCGGTGTTCGGCGTCGGAGGCGCCGGGGGCCGTCCCTCCCGTGCCGCCGGCGACGAGGACGGAGAGGGAGGCGAGGAGGGCGTCGGACTCGGCGGCGGCCCGCTCGGGAGTGACGGAGGGGTGCGCGGTCCACCAGGCGTAGTGCTGGGCGACGGTGTGGGCGCGGTCGGCGCCCTCCGTGGCGTACCCCTGGGCGAGGAGCTGGGTGAGGACCCCGGCGGCGAGCCGGTAGCGGGGGCCGACCGGGGAGAGCAGGCCGCAGGCCATGAGTTCGCCGAGGGCCGCGTCGGCGTGGGTGTCGCCGACCAGGGCCGGCAGATGGGCCTGGTGGGGGACCTCGCCTCCGAGGGCGACGGCGAAGCGCAGGGCGGTCTGCGCGGAGCGGCTGAGCCGGGAGGCGAGGAGGGCGGCGGGCGCGGCGCCCTCGCCGAGGCTGGGCAGGGGTATCTCGCGCAGTTCGACGTCGGGGTCGTCGACCCCGTCGAAGGCCGCCGCCGCGGCGGCCGCGGCGGCGGCGGGATCGGTCGGTCCGAAGGCCTCTTCGAGGGCGCCGAAGGCGTCGAACTCGGCGGGGGTGACGCGCAGCCGGTCGCGCTGGCGGAGCAGCGCACCGGCCTGGACGAAGCGGAGCGGCAGGCCCTCGGACTCGAACCAGAGGTCGCCGGCCCAGTTGGCCTCGTCGTCGGTGAGGGTGCGGCCGACCGCGCTCTCCAGGAGCTTGAGGGCGGCGCCGCGGCCGAGGCCGGCCAGGTGGAGTTCCTCCACGTGGGCGTCGGCCGAGGGGGCGGGGACGTCGGGTGCCGCGGCGAGGAGGAAGGCGCACTCGGGGGCGGCGGCGAGGAGCTCGTCGAGGGCGGCGCCGCCGAACTCCAGGTCGTCGACGACCACGACGGCGCCGACCTCGCGGAGCCGGTCGAGGAGCGCGGCACGGCCGGGCCGGTGGTCCGGGGCGTACCGGACGGCGACGAAGAGCTCGTGGAGGAGTTCGGGGGCGGTGCGGTGGTGGCCGGAGAGCCGGACGACTCCGTCGGGGGCGATGTCGGCGCAGTCGGCGGCGACGGCGTCGAGGAGGGCGGTGCGGCCGGATCCCGCGGGGCCGGTCAGCCGGGCGGAGCGGCCGCGGCCGAGGATGCCGACGAGCCGCTCGCGCTCCTCCTGGCGTTCGAGGAGGGGCAGTGCGGGTGCTACCGGTCCCGGCGGGACGGGCGGGGCGGCGGCGCGGTCGGCCTCGGCCCGCTCCTCGGGGGTACGGGGGCGGACGGGCGCGGGTTCCTGCCCGGGCGGGCAGGGTTCGATCTCGCTGCCGTCGACGGGGTTGACGGTGACGAGCAGGTCGCCGGAGACGAGCCGGACGACGCGGGCACGCGCGGGTGCGGGCGCGGCCGCGCCGCGTCCCTGGCGGGCTTCGTCGCCCTCGCCGTCGTGTCCGTACTCCTCCGGCCCCCGGTTGATCGGGTCCATGGTCCAAGCCCCCAAGAAGCGGTGTCCGGTGCCCGCCGGGTGGGTCCGTCAATGTGCAGGCGACCGAACCCTAGACCGTGGTCAGGCGGTCGGGAACAGCTGGGGTGCCCCGGAGACCAAGACGTCACGGTCTTGTGAGGATTGAGTGTGACGCCTGGATCACACAGCTGCTTCACACGCACGCCGGTCCCGGCCGTCCCGCCGGACCCGTGGGTTCCTGTTCGTCCCGTACGTTCCCGGCCGGGGGCACCCCGGGTGTCACACCCGGGGCAGGGACTCCAGGGCGAGGCCGCCCTCGATGGCGAGGATGCGGTGCAGCCGGGTGGCGACGAGGAGTCTCTGCATCTGGGGCGGCACCCCGCGCAGGACGAGCCGCCGTCCGCAGCGGCCGGCCCGGCGGTGGGCACCCATGATCACGCCGAGTCCGGTCGCGTCCCAGGAGTCGAGGCCGGTCAGGTCGAGCACCAGGTCGCCGACTCCGTCGTCGACGGCCGAGTGCAGGACCGTACGGGCGTCCGCCGCGCTGCGGACGTCGAGGCGGCCCCCGACGACCAGCTCGACATGGTCGCCCCTGATGTGCATATGCGCTCCCCGAGAGTGCTCCGTCTTCGCAACAACTGACTGCCGCACCGGCAGAAGCGTTGCGCCTTGTCAGCGAACCGGTACCGAAATTCACCCCACGGGGTGATGCGGGGTGGCGGGTACGGCTCAGTACTTGTAGAAGCCCTGCCCGCTCTTGCGGCCGATGTCACCCGCGTCCACCATCCGGCGCATCGCTTCGGGCACCGCGAACTTCTCGTCCTGGGACTCGGTGTAGATGTTGTTGGCCGCGTTCACCAGGATGTCGATGCCGGTGAGGTCGGCGGTGGCGAGCGGGCCCATGGCGTGGCCGAAGCCGAGCTTGCAGGCGATGTCGATGTCCTCGGCGGTGGCGACGCCCGACTCGTGGAGCTTGGCGGCCTCGACGACGAGGGCCGAGATGAGGCGGGTGGTGACGAAGCCGGCGACGTCGCGGTTGACGACGATGCAGGTCTTGCCGACGGACTCGGCGAACTCCCGAGCGGCGGCGAGGGTCTCGTCGCTGGTCTTGTAGCCGCGGACGAGCTCGACGAGCTGCATCATCGGGACCGGCGAGAAGAAGTGGACGCCGACGACGGACTCGGGGCGCCCGGTCACCGCGGCGATCTTGGTGATCGGGATCGCGGAGGTGTTGGAGGCGAGGACCGCGCCGTCCTTGACGACCTTGTCGAGCGAGCGGAAGATCTCGTGCTTCACGTCGAGGTTCTCGAAGACGGCCTCGACGACGATGTCGGCGTCGGCGACGGCCTCGAGCTCGGTGGTGGCGGTGATCCGGCCGAGGGCGGCCTCGGCGGCGGCGGCGTCCAGCTTGCCCTTCGCGACGAACCGGTCGTACGACGCCTTGATGCCGTCGGTGCCCCGGGTGAGGGCGGCGTCGGTGACGTCACGCAGGACGACGTCCCAGCCCGCCTGTGCCGAGACCTGTGCGATGCCGGACCCCATGAGTCCGGCCCCGATGACGGCGAGCTTCCTGGCCACGATGTTCCACCCCTTAACGCCTGTTCACTTCTGGCTCTCCGGCGGAGATTAGCGGTCGGGAGGCGCCATGTGACCGCGAAGTAATGCGCGTCACGCCCTGTTTGACGGACGTCACACTCACAACACCCCCCAGCGCCCCGTTCGGGCGCCCCCGGCGCGCCGTACGCCCCCGGGGGGTATGTGATCGAGCGCACCTCGCCGAGGCCACCGCCCGGGAGCGGCCGCCCTCGCGCGGGGCGAGTCAGCCCTCCCGCACCGCGTAGCCGAGGACCCTGTCGCTCAGCAGCTCCTCGATCTCGTCGAGGAGCACGAGGGCCTCGCGGGAGACGGTGGTCGCCCTGCCGCCGGCGGTCATCTCGCGGGTGATGTAGCCGACGACGGTGCTCTCGATCCAGGCGAGCTGCCCGCCGACGAGCAGCGGCAGCGGGTCCTCGGCGGGTGCGCCGGTCTCCTCGCGGAGGGTGGCGACGACGGCGTCCTGGACCTGCTGCTGGAGGTGGAAGAGCCGGGCCTTGAGGGTGGGGGCGTGCTCGATGACGTTCATGAAGGCGTCGAAGCCGTCCATGAGTCCGTACGCGGGTGAGACCGCCCCGATGTCCTGGCGGAGTTCGCGCAGGACGGCGCGGGCGGCGGACTCCCCGCGGTCGCGGCCGCGGATCATCCGGGCGAGGCGCTGGGTGACGCCGTCCATCCGGTCGAGGAAGAGGTCCTCCTTGGCCGGGAAGTAGTTGTAGACGGTGTTGACGGAGACGTCCGCCGCCTCGGCGACGTCCGCGACGGTCACATGGACGAAGCCGCGCTCCAGGAAGAGCCCGGTCGCGATGTCGGAGATCCGCTGCTTCGTCTCGCGCTTCTTGCGTTCCCTGAGTCCCTCGGCCATGCGCCTCATCCTAGGCTCCCTGAAATTTCGGTGCCCATGAAATTTTGGTGACATTGCAAAATTGTAGTGACTCTGTTTTTGTAGTCGTCATGCCCATCATCAGTACGGCCGGGCTCGCCCGGACCTTCACCACGAAGAACGGCCCCGTGGAGGCCGTCCGCGGGATCGACCTCACCGTCCGGCCCGCCGAGATCCTCGGACTCCTCGGGCCCAACGGCGCCGGCAAGACCACCACCCTCCGGATGCTCACCACGCTCCTCCCGCCCACCTCCGGCGCCGCCACCGTCGCCGGCCACGACCTCGTACGGGACCCCGCCGCCGTCCGCCGCCGCATCGGATACGTCGCCCAGTCCGGCGGCCTCGACCCCCAGGAGACCGTCCGCTCCGAGCTCGTCCTCCAGGGCCGTCTGTACGGCATGAACCGCACCGAAGCGACGGCCCGCACCGAGGAGCTCGCGGCCGACCTCGGACTCACCGAACTCCTCGACCGCCCGACCCCCGCGCTCTCCGGCGGCCAGCGCCGCCGGCTCGACCTCGCGATGGGGCTCACCCACCGGCCGGAGATCCTCTTCCTCGACGAGCCGACGACCGGCCTCGACCCCGGCAGCCGCGCCGACCTGTGGGCCCTGGTGCGGCGGCTGCGCGACGAGCACGGCACCACCGTCGTCCTCACCACCCACTACCTGGACGAGGCCGACGCCCTCGCCGACCGCCTGGTGATCGTCGACCGGGGCACGGTCGTCGCCGAGGACACCCCCGCCGCCCTCAAGGCCGCCCACGGCGCGGCCACCCTCCAGGACGCCTTCCTCGCCGTCACCGGGCGCGCCCCCGCCCCCGCCGACACCACCCCCGTAGCCGTCTAGACCCGGCCACCCAGCCCCCAGGACATCCGATGCTTCTCCGCGACACGGCGCTGCTCTTCGGGCGCTACGCCCGCCAGACCCTGCGCTCCCCGTTCCAGATCTTCTTCGGCGCCCTGATGCCGCTGCTCTACCTGTTCTTCTTCGGACCGCTGCTCACCGGACTCCCGCTGGGCCGCGAGGGCGACTCCTGGCAGATCCTCGTCCCCGGACTCCTGCTCCAACTCGGCCTCTTCGGAGCCTCGTTCGCCGGCTTCTCGATCATCATGGAAAAGAACTGGGGGGTCTTCGACCGGATGCGCGTCACCCCGGTGAGCAGGCTCGCCCTGCTGCTCGGCCGGGTCCTGCGGGACGCCGCGCTCTTCGTCCTCCAGGCGGTACTGCTCGTCCTGGCGGCCCTGCCGATGGGCCTCAGGGCGCCGCTCACCGGCATCCTCATCGGCTTCGGCTTCGTGGCGCTGCTGTCGGTGGCGCTGGCCTCGCTCTCGTACGCCCTCGCCCTCAGGCTGCGCACCCCGCAGGAGTTCGGGCCCGCGATCAACACGCTCGCGATGCCGGCGATGCTGCTGTCCGGCCTGATGCTGCCGATGGCCCTCGCCCCCGGCTGGCTCGACGTCCTCTCGCGCCTGATGCCGTTCCGCTATCTGGTGGACGCGGTCCGGGAGGCGTACATCGGCCACTACACGACACCGACCCTGCTGTACGGGGTGCTCGTCGCCCTCGCGGTCGCCGCGGCCGCCGTGACGGTGGGCACACGGACGTTCCGGAAGGCCGGCGCGTAACTAGGCTGGGCCCATGGTCAATCTGACGCGCATCTACACCCGTACCGGCGACCAGGGCACCACGGCGCTCGGCGACATGAGCCGGACCGCCAAGACGGATCTGCGGATCTCGGCCTACGCCGACGCCAACGAGGCCAACGCCGCCATCGGTACGGCCGTCGCCCTCGGCCGGCTCGACGAGGAGGTCGTGAAGGTCCTCGTCCGGGTCCAGAACGACCTCTTCGACGTGGGCGCGGACCTGTGCACACCGGTGGTGGAGGACCCGAAGTACCCGCCGCTGCGGGTCGAGCAGAGTTATGTCGACAAGCTGGAGGCGGACTGCGACCGCTTCCTGGAGGAGCTCGAGAAGCTGCGCTCCTTCATCCTGCCGGGCGGCACGCCCGGCGCGGCGCTGCTGCACCAGGCGTGCACGGTGGTCCGGCGGGCGGAGCGCTCCACCTGGGCGGCCCTCGAGGTGCACGGCGAGACGATGAACACGCTGACCGCCACGTACCTCAACCGCCTCTCAGACCTGCTCTTCATCCTTGCCCGCACGGCGAACAAGGAGGTCGGGGACGTGCTCTGGGTCCCGGGCGGGGACCGCTGAGTCGTCCTTGCGGGCCGGAGCGCCGCCCTTGCGCGCCAAGGCACCGTCCTCGGCGGAGTCCTCGCCCTCCGGGGCCTTCTTCGGCCAGATCGCGTAGCTGAGCGCGATCAGGCCGTGGATGCCGGCGGCCCGCCAGGCGACGAAGATCCAGCCGTACAGCCCGTCGGTGTTCCCGTCGCCGCCGACGTACCGGGCCGCCAGGAGCAGCAGAGCCGAGGCGACGGCCGCCGCGACCACCGAGCCGAGCCAGACCGCGCCCTCGTGGCGCGCTCGGGCCATGCCGTACCGCGGCGGCTTCCTCGGCGGCGGGGCGCCGCCGAAGCGGTGGGCCGCGTGTCCGTCGAGCCACTTCACCGTGCGGTGGCCGTGGCCGACCGTGTAGCCGATGTAGAGGGCGGCGAGGCCGTGCTTCCAGCTGGGGTCCGCGCCGTTCTTGAGGTCGATCGCGGTGACGACCAGGAGCAGGACCTCCAGGAGCGGCTCGCACAGCAGCAGAGCCATACCCGTCCGGGGCATCCTCAGGAGGTAGCGGGTGGCGAGGCCGGCGGCCAGGAGGACCCAGAAGCCGACCTCGCAGACGATGATCAGCGTGACGATCACGACGGTTCCCCTTTCGGTTCCCCCTCAGCGTCCCGTGGCATCCGGCCCGATACGTCGTCGCGGGTGACGACGTACGCCTACATCCTTCGACGGAGGGACGGATCGGCCCGGACGAGGAGGTCGGGGCGGGTGCGGGCGTGTTGGATGAGTACGTGACGCTCCCCCGGCCGCACCGCCACGACCTGTTCATCGCCCTCGCGGGATTCGCCTGCGGGCTGCTCCTGTGGTCCTACGGGCTGTACACGACCGGCGACCGCGTCTTCGACCAGCGATGGGCGGCGCTGATCCCGCTCACGGCGATGGCCGCGGCGGAGACCGTGCGCCGGACGCTGCCGCAGACGGCACTGTTCGTCGGGACGCTCGCGATCGTCGCGGACCAGTTCACCAACGGGAACCTGGTCACGGTCCTGATGTTCACGGACATCGCGTACGCCGCCGTCGTGTACGGCTCGCCCGCGTCCGCCCGCCGCATCCCGTACACCACCGGGCTGATCACGGTCGCGGTGACGATCGGCTTCCTCGTCTGGTGGCAGAACGCGATCGCCCTGCTCATCGGGGTGCTCACGGGCATGATCTCCTTCATGCCCGCGGTGACCGGCTCCATCGTGCGCAACCACCGGGAGGCGGCCGAGGCCGCCAGGCTCCGGGCCGAACAGACGGCGCTGCTCGCCGAGATGGACCGGGCCCAGGCCGTGGTGGCCGAGCGGGCCCGGATGGCCCGCGAGCTGCACGACATGGTGGCGAACCATCTCTCGGCGATCGCGATCCACTCCACGGCGGCGCTCTCCCTCGACGAACCGGCCACCACCCGGCAGGCCCTGACCGTGATCCGGGAGAACAGCGTGGCGGGCCTCGCCGAGATGCGACGGCTCATCGGACTCCTCCGGGACAGCAGCGGGGACACGGAGCCGACCGCCGCGCCCACCCTCGCCGGACTGGACGCCCTGGTCGACCAGGCGCGGGCGAACGCCGGCCCGAGCGGCCTCGCCCTCGTCCTCGACGACACCCGTCAGTCGGTGGCGGGCCTGCCGGCGCCGGTGGAGCTGGCCGCGTACCGGATCGTGCAGGAGTCCCTGACGAACGCGCTCAAGCACGCGGCGCCCGGCGAGGTCCGGGTGGTGCTCGGCCGGGAACCGCGAGCCCTTACGGTCGAGGTGACGAGCCCGTACGGGGAGCGCCACGGGCCGACCGCCCCCGGTTCGGGGGCCGGACTGGTGGGGATGCGGGAGCGGGTGGCCCTGCTCGACGGAACGTTCGACGCGGGTCCGGTGACGGACGGCGGCGGACGCAGACAGTGGCGGGTCAGGGCGGAACTGCCCATGGACGCGAGTGACGAGGAGCGGGGATGACAGTGCGGGTGGTGGTCGCGGAGGACCAGTCCGCGGTACGGGCGGGGCTGGTGCTCATCCTGGGCAGCGCGCCGGACATCGAGGTCGTCGGGGAGGCGGCCGACGGCGAGCGGGCGGTGGAGCTGGCGCGCGAACTGCGCCCCGATCTCGTCCTGATGGATGTGCAGATGCCCCGGATGGACGGGGTGACGGCGACCGGGATCGTCGTGTCGGAGGGCCTGGCCGATGTGCTGGTCCTGACGACCTTCGATCTCGACGCGTATGTGTTCGGGGCGCTGCGGGCGGGCGCGTCGGGCTTTCTGCTGAAGAACGCGGAGGCGCGGGAGCTGATCGAGGCGGTCCGGACGGTGGCGCGCGGCGAGGGTCTGATCGCGCCCGCGGTGACCCGGCGGCTGATCGCGGAGTTCGCGGCGGCGGTACAGCCGGTGCGGGCGAGGACGGGGACGGATCCCTCGGTGCTCGACGTGCTGACGCCCCGGGAGCGGCAGGTGCTCTCGACGCTCGGCGAGGGTCTGTCGAACGCGGAGATCGCGGTGCGGCTGGACATGGCGGAGGCGACGGTGAAGACGCACGTCAGCAAGGTCCTGGGGAAGCTGGACTTGCGCAGCAGGGTTCAAGCGGCAGTCCTGGCACAGGAGTTGGGCGTCCAGTAGGAGTCGGCAACGTTGGTCTGGACCTCTTGACGATTGGTCCAGACCTTCCTACGCTCGCGGGGCGCGCGCATCTTCACGGACCACCCCCACCCTTGTCCGTCCGCAACTTGAGGAGCACCGTTGAGCACTCAAGCACCGACGCGCAGAACAGGGTTCAGACACCGGGCCGCCGCCGGCCTGACCGCCCTGATCCTGCCCCTGGCCGCCATGGTCGGCCTTGCCACCCCCGCCGAAGCGGCCACCTCGGCCACGGCCACGTACACCAAGACCCAGGACTGGGGCACCGGATTCGGTGCCAACTGGACCATCAAGAACACCGGCACCACCAGCATCAGCTCCTGGACCGTCGAGTGGGACTACCCCGCCGGCACCTCCGTCACGTCCGCCTGGGACGCCACCGTCACCAGCTCCGGCACCCACTGGACCGCCAAGAACGTCGGCTGGAACGGAACCCTCGCCCCCGGCGCCTCCGTCTCCTTCGGCTACAACGGCGCCGGCCCCGGCGCACCCACCGGCTGCAAGATCAACGGCGCGGCCTGCGACGGCTCCACCCAGCCGGGCGACAACCCGCCCTCGGCCCCCGGCACCCCGGTCGCCTCCGACATCGGCAACACCTCGGTGAAGCTCAGCTGGGGCGCGGCCACCGACGACAAGGGCGTCAAGAACTACGACGTCCTGCGTGACGGCACGAAGGTCACCACCACCACCGCGCTGACCTACACCGACCAGGGCCTCACCGCCGGCACCGACTACACCTACTCGGTCGTCGCCCGCGACACCATCGACCAGACCGGCCCCGCCGCCGGCCCGACCCCGGTGCGCACCACCGGGGGCGACACCCCGCCGCCGCCGAAGGCCGTCAAGCTGGGCTACTTCACCAACTGGGGCGTCTACGGGCGCAACTACCACGTGAAGAACATCGTGACCTCGGGCTCCGCGTCCAAGATCACGCACATCAACTACGCCTTCGGCAACGTCCAGGGCGGCAAGTGCACCATCGGCGACTCCTACGCCGACTACGACAAGGCCTACACCGCCGACCAGTCCGTCGACGGTGTCGCCGACACCTGGGACCAGCCGCTGCGCGGCAACTTCAACCAGCTGCGCAAGCTGAAGAAGGCGTACCCGAACATCAAGGTCCTCTGGTCCTTCGGCGGCTGGACCTGGTCCGGCGGCTTCGGCCAGGCCGTGCAGAACCCGGCCGCCTTCGCCCAGTCCTGCTACGACCTGGTCGAGGACCCGCGCTGGGCCGACGTCTTCGACGGCATCGACCTGGACTGGGAGTACCCGAACGCCTGCGGTCTCACCTGTGACACCAGCGGCGCCGCGTCCTTCAAGAACATGATGCAGGCCATGCGTGCCAAGTTCGGCGCGAACAACCTGGTCACCGCGGCCGTCACGGCCGACGCCTCCGCCGGCGGCAAGATCGACGCCGCCGACTACGCGGGCGCCGCGCCGTACTACGACTGGCTGAACGTGATGACGTACGACTTCTTCGGCGCCTGGGCGGCGAAGGGCCCGACGGCCCCCCACTCCCCGCTCACCTCCTACGCCGGCATCCCGCAGGCGGGCTTCAACTCCGCCGAGGCGATCGCCAAGTTCAAGGCGAAGGGCGTCCCCGCCAACAAGCTCCTTCTCGGCATCGGCTTCTACGGCCGCGGCTGGACCGGCGTCACCCAGTCCGCCCCCGGCGGCACGGCGACCGGCCCGGCGCAGGGCACGTACGAGCAGGGCATCGAGGACTACAAGGTCCTCAAGAACTCCTGCCCGGCCACCGGCACGATCGCGGGCACGGCGTACGCGCACTGCGGCACCAACTGGTGGAGCTACGACACCCCCGCCACCGTGAACTCGAAGATGGGCTGGGCCAAGAACCAGGGCCTCGGCGGAGCGTTCTTCTGGGAGTTCAGCGGTGACACCAGCAACGGCGAGCTCGTCGGAGCCATCAACTCCGGCCTGAACTAGCACCTACGACGAAGCGGGGGACGGCGCAGCACGCCGTCCCCCGCTTTCTCACGTCGCCGGGTCAGGCGACATTGACCCGCTGCCCCGGAGGCGCCGCCTCGAGCCAGGCCATGAAACCGGTCCGGGCGTCCTCGCTCATCGCGAGCTCCAGACGGACGCCCTCGTACATACAGGGCTGGATCACCGCGTCCGAGAGCAGCGCGAGCTCCTCCTCGCCCTCCGGCATCCGGCGCTCCAGAGCCACGATGGACGAGCGCTCCAGGACACGGCGCGGGCGGGGCGCGTACGAGAAGACACGGAACCAGGCGATCTCGTCACCGCTGTAGCGGGCGACGCCGTACACCCAGCCCTTGCCGCTCGGATCCGGGTCGTCCGGGACGTTCCAGTGCAGCGAACAGTCGAAGGTGCCTCCGGCGCGCTGGATCAGCCTGCGGCGCAGTCCGAAGACGAAGAGCCCGATCACCACCAGTGCGACGACCAGGCCGCACACGAGCAGAGCGAGGAACATCTTCACCGACCTCCTCGCTGCGTCCCGTAGCCGGCACCGCCGGCAGAACCGAATACAACCTGCATCTGCATCGCCTCAGCCGCGGCACGGTCCGGAAAATTCCGGACCGTGCCGCGGCTGAGGGCACTACTACTCGGCGCGGTCCGTCAGCGGACCGACACCGCGCGCAGCCGGACATCGGCGCGCCGCTCGGCGGCGGCGTCGGAATCCGACTTCGCACGCTCCAGCGCGCGCTCGGCGCGCTGGGCGTCGATCTCGTCCGCCAGCTCGCAGATCTCCGCGAGCAGAGACAGCTTGTCATCGGCGAAGGAGATGAATCCGCCGTGGACGGCGGCGACGACAGTCCCGCCTTCGCTCGTGCGGATGGTCACCGGGCCCGACTCCAGCACACCGAGAAGCGGCTGGTGGCCGGGCATGACGCCGATGTCGCCGGAGGTGGTACGCGCGATGACCAGGGTGGCCTCGCCGGACCAGACACTCCGGTCCGCGGCGACCAGCTCGACGTGCAGCTCAGCAGCCAAGGGTGGCTCCTCGGGTCACCACCCGGCGGTCGTGCCGGGTGTTGGGGTCAATTCTAAGGGGCGTGGTGAGGGGGGCGGAACGGATCCCGCCCCCCTCGGCGAGCACGGGGCTCAGGAGACGCCGAGCTCCTTGGCGTTGGCCTTGAGGTCCTCGATGCCACCGCACATGAAGAACGCCTGCTCGGGGAAGTGGTCGTACTCACCGTCGCAGATCGCGTTGAACGCGGCGATCGACTCGTCGAGCGGAACGTCCGAACCGTCCACACCGGTGAACTGCTTCGCCGCGTGGGTGTTCTGGGACAGGAAGCGCTCGACACGGCGGGCGCGGTGGACAACGAGCTTGTCCTCCTCGCTCAGCTCGTCGATACCGAGAATCGCGATGATGTCCTGGAGGTCCTTGTACTTCTGCAGGATTCCCTTGACGCGCGTGGCGGCGTCGTAGTGGTCCTGCGCGATGTAGCGCGGGTCCAGGATCCGGGACGTGGAGTCCAGCGGGTCCACGGCCGGGTAGATGCCCTTCTCGGAGATCGGACGGGAGAGAACCGTCGTCGCGTCGAGGTGGGCGAAGGTGGTGGCCGGAGCCGGGTCGGTCAGGTCGTCCGCGGGGACGTAGATCGCCTGCATCGAGGTGATCGAGTGACCACGGGTCGAGGTGATGCGCTCCTGGAGGAGACCCATCTCGTCGGCCAGGTTCGGCTGGTAACCCACCGCGGAGGGCATACGGCCGAGCAGGGTCGACACCTCGGAACCGGCCTGGGTGAAGCGGAAGATGTTGTCGATGAAGAACAGCACGTCCTGCTTCTGCACATCGCGGAAGTACTCCGCCATGGTCAGACCGGCGAGGGCCACGCGGAGACGGGTGCCCGGGGGCTCGTCCATCTGGCCGAAGACCAGCGCGGTCTTGTCCAGAACGCCGGCCTCGTCCATCTCGACCATGAGGTCGTTGCCCTCACGGGTGCGCTCGCCGACGCCCGCGAAGACCGACACACCGTCGTGCAGCTTGGCCACACGGACGATCATTTCCTGGATCAGAACGGTCTTGCCGACACCGGCACCACCGAACAGACCGATCTTTCCACCCTTGACGTACGGGGTGAGAAGGTCGACGACCTTCAGGCCGGTCTCGAACATCTCGGTCTTGGACTCGAGCTGGTCGAAGTCGGGGGCCTTGCGGTGGATCGTCCAGCGCGGCGCGTCGGCCACGGTGGAGGCGTCGGCGTTCAGCACCTCACCCAGCGTGTTGAACACACGGCCCTTGGTGACGTCACCGACGGGCACCGTGATGCCCGTGCCGGTGTCGGTCACCGGGGCCTGGCGGACCAGGCCGTCGGTGGGCTGCATGGAGATGGCGCGGACGAGTCCGTCACCGAGGTGCTGGGCGACCTCGAGGGTCAGCGTCTTGGTCGCGCCCTCCTCGGTCGGGTCCATGACCTCGACGTGCAGCGCGTTGTAGATCGCCGGCATCGCGTCGACGGGGAACTCCACGTCGACGACCGGGCCGATGACCCGGGCGACGCGGCCCGTGGCGGCGGCCGTCTCAACAGTGGTCGTCATTACTTGTCACTCCCCGCGGTCGCGTCGGCCAGGGCTGCGGTGCCACCGACGATCTCGCTGATTTCCTGGGTGATTTCGGCCTGGCGGGCCGCGTTGGCAAGTCGGGAGAGATTGTTGATCAAGTCTCCCGCGTTGTCGGTCGCCGACTTCATCGCGCGGCGCGTGGCGGCGTGCTTGGAAGCAGCCGACTGGAGCAGCGCGTTGTAGATCCGGCTCTCGACGTACCGGGGCAGCAGGGCGTCGAGGACGTCCTCCGCCGACGGCTCGAAGTCGTACAGCGGGCGGAGCGTGTCCGACTCGCCGGCCTCCTTCGCCACCTCGTCGAGGCTGAGGGGCAGCAGCCGGGCCTCGACCGCGGTCTGCGTCATCATCGAGACGAACTCGGTGTAGACGATGTGGAGCTCGTCCACACCACCCTCGGCCGTGTCCTTCTCGATCGCCTCGATCAGCGGAGCCGCGATCGTCTTGGCGTCGCCGTACGAAGGCTGGTCCGTGAACCCGGTCCACGTGCCGGCCAGCTTCCGCTCACGGAAGTTGTAGTGCGCGATGCCACGACGGCCCACCACGTAGATGGTGACCTCGCGGCCCTCGCCCTCCAGCTTCGCCGTGAGCTTCTCCGCCGCCTTGATGGCGTTGGAGTTGAAGGCACCGGCCAGACCGCGGTCGCTCGAGAGGAGCAGGACCGCGGCACGGATCGGGTTCTCCGCCTCGGTGGTCAGCGGGTGCTTGTCGTTCGCACCCGTGGCCACCGCCGTGACCGCGCGGGTCAGCTCGGTCGCGTACGGAGTCGACGCCTGTACCTTGCGCTGCGCCTTGACGACACGCGAGGCGGCGATCATCTCCATCGCCTTGGTGATCTTCTTCGTCGCGGTGACGGATTTGATGCGACGCTTGTAGACCCGGAGCTGCGCTCCCATGAGTCAGGTCCCTTCCGTCGTCACTTCGAGACGTTGACGGCGGCAGGAGCGTCCTCGCCCAGCAGCTTGCCGTCAGAGGTCTCGAACTGCTTCTTGAACTCCGCGATGGCGTCACCGACGGACTGCAGGGTGTCGTCGGACATCTTGCCGCCCTCACGAATGGAGGTCATGAGACCGGAGTGGCTCTGGCGCAGGTACGCCAGGAGCTCGGCCTCGAAGCGGCGGATGTCGGCGACCGGGACATCGTCCATCTTGCCGGTGGTGCCGGCCCAGACGGAGACGACCTGGTTCTCGGTGGGCATCGGCTGGTACTGAGCCTGCTTGAGCAGCTCGACCATGCGCTGTCCACGCTCCAGCTGCGCCTTGGAGGCCGCGTCCAGGTCGGAACCGAAGGCGGCGAACGCCTCCAGCTCACGGAACTGGGCGAGGTCCACGCGG
Organism: Streptomyces zaomyceticus; assembly: GCF_014656215.1. Classification (GTDB taxonomy): domain Bacteria; phylum Actinomycetota; class Actinomycetes; order Streptomycetales; family Streptomycetaceae; genus Streptomyces; species Streptomyces zaomyceticus. The sequence continues at coordinate 15,936 of NZ_BNBZ01000023.1, forward strand.
AGGCGACCGGAGATCTGCTTCATCGCCTTGTGCTGGGCGGAGCCACCGACACGGGAGACCGAGATACCGACGTTCAGGGCCGGACGCTGGCCGGCGTTGAACAGGTCGGACTCCAGGAAGCACTGGCCGTCGGTGATGGAGATGACGTTGGTCGGGATGAACGCCGACACGTCGTTCGCCTTGGTCTCGACGATCGGCAGACCCGTCATCGAACCGGCACCGAGCTCGTCCGAGAGCTTCGCGCAGCGCTCGAGCAGACGCGAGTGCAGGTAGAAGACGTCACCCGGGTAGGCCTCGCGGCCCGGCGGGCGGCGCAGCAGCAGGGACACGGCGCGGTAGGCGTCGGCCTGCTTCGACAGGTCGTCGAAGACGATCAGGACGTGCTTGCCCTGGTACATCCAGTGCTGACCGATGGCGGAGCCGGTGTACGGCGCCAGGTACTTGAAGCCGGCCGGGTCGGACGCCGGGGCGGCGACGATCGTCGTGTACTCGAGCGCACCGGCCTCTTCCAGGGCGCCGCGAACGGACGCGATGGTCGAGCCCTTCTGGCCGACGGCGACGTAGATGCAGCGAACCTGCTTGTTCACGTCGCCCGAGCGCCAGTTGTCGCGCTGGTTGATGATCGTGTCGACACACAGCGCGGTCTTGCCGGTCTGACGGTCGCCGATGATCAGCTGACGCTGACCGCGGCCGACCGGCGTCATGGCGTCGACGGCCTTGTAGCCGGTCTCCATCGGCTCGTGCACCGACTTACGGGCCATAACGCCCGGGGCCTGCAGCTCGAGGGCGCGGCGGCCCTCGGTCGCGATCTCGCCGAGACCGTCGATCGGGTTGCCGAGCGGGTCGACGACGCGACCCAGGTATCCCTCACCGACGCCGACGGAGAGGACCTCGCCGGTGCGCTGCACCGACTGCCCCTCCTCGATGCCGCTGAACTCGCCGAGGACGATCGCACCGATCTCGCGCTCTTCGAGGTTCAGCGCGAGACCCAGGGTCCCGTCCTCGAACTTCAGCAGCTCGTTCGCCATGGCCGAGGGAAGACCCTCGACCTTCGCGATACCGTCACCGGCCAGGCTGACCGTGCCGACCTCCTCGCGCGAGGCCGCGTCCGGCTGGTACGACTGGACGAAGTTCTCCAGTGCGTCCCGGATCTCCTCCGGCCGGATCGTGAGCTCCGCCATCTGGGTTCCCTGCTCTCCTTGTTGGGCCCGAAGTTTCTTAAGGGGTCTGGGGGCCGACCCCCAGGAATCTTCTGCAATCTCTGCACGGCCCAACCGGGCCGCTAATGATGCTGTGATGCTGTGTTGCTGTGTGACTGCGTCAGCCGGCCAGTCGACGGGTCGCCTCTTCGAGGCGCTCCGCGATGGAGCCGTTGATGACCTCGTCGCCGACCTGCACGGTGATCCCGCCGAGGACCGAGGGGTCCACGTCCAGGTTCAGGTGCATGTCGCGGCCGTACAGCTTGGCCAGGACAGCTCCGAGGCGCTGCTTCTGCTGGTCCGACAGCGGCACCGCCGAGGTGACGACGGCGACCATCCGGTTCCGGCGCGCCGCGGCGAGCTTGGAGAGGGACTCGAGTCCCGCTTCCAGGCTACGTCCCCGGGGCTGGGTCACCAGACGGCCGACCAGACGCTCGGTGGTGGCGTGGGCCTTGCCGCCGAGCAGGCTGCGGAGCAGCTCGCCCTTGGCGGTGGCCGTGGCGGCCTTGTCCGTCAGCGCCGAGCGGAGCTCGGGGCTGGAGGACACGATCCGGCCGAACCGGAACAGCTCGTCCTCGACGCCGTCGAGCGCGCCCGCCTTCTGCGCCGCGGTGAGGTCGGCGATGTTCGCCAGTTCCTCGGCCGCGTCGACCAGGTCACGCGAGCGTGACCAGCGGGAACGCACCATGCCCGAGACCAGGTCGGCGGTCTCGCCGCCCACCTGACCGCTCAGGAGTCGCTGCGCGAGCTCGGCCTTGGCCTCGCCCGACTGAGCGGGGTCGGTCAGGACCCGGCGCAGCGACACCTCGCGGTGGAGCAGCGCGGTGACCGCGGCCAGCTCGTCCGCGAGCTTCGTCGCGTCGACCGAGGTGTTGTCGGTCAGCGCGTCGAGGGACTCGCGTGCGGAGGCCAGTGCCTCGCGGCTCGCTCCGTTCATCGGACGGCCTCGGCCTTCTCCTCGAGCTCGTCGAGGAAGCGGTCGATCGTCCGGCTCTGGCGGGCGGTGTCCTCGAGGGACTCGCCGACCAGCTTGCCGGCCAGGTCGGTGGCGAGCTTGCCCACGTCCTGACGCAGCGAGGCGGACGCGGCCTTGCGGTCGGCCGCGATCTGCGTGTGGCCGGCCGCGATGATCTCCTCGCGCTGGCGCTGGCCTTCCGCCTTCATCTCCTGGATGATCGCGGTGCCCTGCTCCGTCGCCTCCTGGCGAAGACGCGCGGCCTCGTGGCGGGCCTCGGCAAGCTGGGCCTTGTACTGCTCCAGCACACTCTGAGCCTCGATCTGGGCCGACTCGGCCTTCTCGATGCCACCCTCGATGGCCTCGCGACGCTGCTCCAGAACCTTGTTGATGTTCGGGAGGAGCTTCTTGGCGAGGAAGCCGAAGACGATGACGAAGGCGATCAGGCCGATGACGAGCTCGTCGAGATGCGGGATGAGCGGAGGCTGCTCCTCCGCCGCTGCCGCAAGAAGCAGAGCGTTCACATCAGTGCCTTCCGTAAAAGTTGGGCTGTCGGTCCGGCTTACTTGTAGACGAAGCCCATGACGATGCCGATGAGGGCAAGCGCCTCACAGAACGCGAAACCCATGATCTGGTTGGTGCGGATCAGGCCGGCAGCCTCGGGCTGGCGGGCGAGGGCCTGGGTGCCGTTACCGAAGATGATGCCGACGCCGACGCCGGGGCCGATGGCCGCGAGGCCGTAGCCGATCGAGGCGACGTTTCCGTTGACGGCGGCGAGAGTCTCGAGAGCGGACATGCCGGTTCTTCCTTCTCTTTCAAGGACCCGGTGGGGGTTGGCCACCGGACGACTGTTGGTAAGGGGGGTGGTGCTGCCGGTCAGGGCTCAGTGGTGCTCGGAGAGCGCGCCCTGGACGTAGCTGCAGGCCAGGAGCACGAAGACGTACGCCTGGACGGCCTGGATGAAGAGCTCGAAGGCGGTCATCACGAGGACCATCACGAACGAGGCGCCGGCGTAGACGAAGCCGAGTCCGTTCATGAGGTACCAGGTGGCGAGCGAGAACATCACGATGAGCAGGTGACCGGCGAACATGTTCGCGAACAGTCGGACCGCGTGCGTGAAGGGCCGGATCAGCAGGTTCGAGAAGAACTCGAGCACGACGACGAGCGGCAGGATCGGGCCGAGCGACTTGTCGTAGCCGACGATGTTCTTCCAGCCGCCGACGAAGCCGTGCTTCTTGAAGGTCAGCGACACCCAGAGCACGTAGACGATCAGCGCGAGACCGGCCGGGAAGGCGATCAGCGAGGTGACCGGGAACTGGGCCAGCGGGATGATCGACCAGAGGTTCAGCATCCACACGAAGAAGAACAGCGACACCATCAGCGGGACGTACTTCTCGCCGTCCTTCTTGCCGATGATCTCGTAGACGATGCCGCGCCGGACGAAGTCGTAACCGGCCTCACCGACCATCTGCATCTTGCCGGGGATCAGCTTGGGCTTGTTGAAAGCGGCCCAGAAGAACCCGACGACCACGAGCGAGCCCAGGATGGCGAGCAGCATCGGCTTGGTGAAGTCGAAGCCACCCACGGAGAAGATGGGCTCGTACATGAACGTGTGCAGGCCCGGCGCCGGGAAGCCACATCCGGTGAAGATGTGGCAATCCGGGTCGAAGGCAAGCGTCTGGTCAGCACTCACCGCGGGCTCCTTCAGCGTGGCGCATAGGTACGGCAACCTCGTTGTGTCGGCGCGGCACGCAGCCGCGGGTCGGCACTGGACTGGTCTTACGGATAAGGGGGCGGCGGTTCGGCATCGAGCCTCGCGCTGGGACAGGCGTCTCGGATGCCCGCGCCCGCAGTGCCGCAGTTGGCACCGGACGATAGCAGGAAGCCGAACGCGGCTTTATCCCGGCCCTACCCTTCACGACTTCGGCCCCGTCTTTTCGGGGTCGACGTACATGATCTTGGCCTTCATGTAGGCCCGGGCCTGCGCGGCGACCCACACCACGGTCGTCGCGAGCAGCGTGAAGGCGAAGGCCTTGAAGTCGAACAGCGTTGTGTCCTTGAACAAGGCCAAAAAGATGAAGAGCAGCAGCAGTTGGGCCACGTAGAGCATGAGCCCCATGGCCTGGAACAGCTGCGGCAGCGATCGCGCCGTCCGCTGGAGCACCACGAGCCCGACGCCCATGAAGAGGATCACGACCAGGGTGCCGGCGACTGCGCCGAGCGCTCCCTTGCCGCCTGCGACCACGCCGCTGATGACCGTGGCGAGTGCGCCGACGGCAGCGGTGGGGACGGCAGTGTGCAGCAGGGTGCGTACGTCGTTGGACGGCATGGCGGTGTCTCCGCTTGATGGAGGGGGCGATGGTGTCGTCATGGACGAGCGTAAGCCCGGTCCGAGGTGGGTCTCGGGGCCAACAGACCGTCGCACTACGGTCTTTCGGCACTGTCGCCGGGTCTCGTGAACGGTATCACAAACTATTTGAATAGGTCTTTACCCATAAGGTGTGCCAACTGTCACACCTGAGAGCTACACCGCGCGTGTGTGCACGACAGGGCGGCGCCTTGTCTGCTAATGGACGCGGATGCGGCTTTCGTCAACTTGGCGTTCCGGCCTTCCGCCGGTCGGTGAAGCGCGCCCGGTTGCCGATCGCGGTGGAGCCGTTGAGGCCCGCGGGCACCGGAATGCGCTCCTCCTCGACCGCGACGGGCTCCGGAGCGACCTCCACGACGGGAACCCTCTTGCGCCGCCGGTAGCGAGGCGGTACGACCGACTCGGCCCAGCGCGGCGCCCGCGGCGCGAAGCGCGGCAGCAGGAGCAGCACCAGACCGATCGCACTCAGCGCGACGACGCAGAGGACGATCCACATCGACGCCGAGTGCACCGAGTACGCCAGCGTCCCGAAGGCGATGAGCGCCGACCAGAAGTACATGATCAGGACCGCGCGGCTGTGCGAGTGCCCGATCTCGAGCAGTCGGTGGTGCAGGTGCCCGCGGTCGGCCGCGAACGGCGACTGGCCCTTCCACGTACGGCGCACGATCGCCAGGATCAGGTCCGCCATCGGGATCGCGATGATCGTCAGCGGCAGCACCAGCGGGATGAAGACGGGCAGGGCCGCGTGGGTGGCCTCGCGGGTCGAGCCCTCGAAGATCTTCAGCGCGTCCGGGTCGACCTGGCCGGTGATCGAGATGGCGGAGGCCGCCAGGATCAGACCGATCAGCATCGAACCGGAGTCGCCCATGAAGATCCGCGCCGGATGCATGTTGTGCGGCAGGAAGCCCAGGCACATGCCCATGAGGATCACGGTGAAGAGCGTCGCGGGGGCGGCCGCCTCGATCGTGTAGCCGTACCAGAGGCGGTACGCGTACAGGAAGAAGGCCGCGGCGGCGATGCAGACCATGCCGGCGGCGAGACCGTCGAGACCGTCGACGAAGTTGACCGCGTTGATGGTGAGGACGACGAGGGCGACGGTCAGCAGCGTGCCCTGCCACGGGGTCAGGGAGACGACACCCACACCCGGGATCGGCAGCCACAGGATCGTCAGACCCTGCGCCACCATGACGCCCGCCGAGATCATCTGCGCGCCCAGCTTGATCAGGGCGTCCAGCTCGAACTTGTCGTCCAGGACACCGATCAGCCAGATCAGGGCGGCACCGGACAGCAGCGCGCGCGGCTCGTTGGAGAGCTCGAAGACGCTGTTCAGGTTCTGCAGGTGGTCGGCGACGAGCAGACCCGCGCACAACCCGAAGAACATGGCGATGCCACCGAGCCGCGGAGTCGGTTCTCGGTGTACGTCGCGGGCGCGGATCTCCGGCATCGCCCCGGTCGCGATGGCGAACTTCCGCACCGGGCCGGTGAGCAGGTAGGTCACAGCGGCCGTGACACAGAGCGTCAGCAGGTAATCACGCACGGGCTGCCCCACAGGAATAGCTGGCCATCTCAGCCCCACACCCTAGCCGTGCCGTCCATGTGCTTGGAGACACCTGGACCACCCGAACGGTTGCACAGCGACTTTCCGTGATCTTCCCTCAGCGTCCATACGGGGGAAATCGCCCGGTCAGCGCCCGTACCTCCGCCCGTACCCGGGCCGTCTCGCCGGCGTCGTCACGCAGCGCCGATGTGAACAACGCCGCGATCCTGGCCATCTCCGGGGCGCCCATCCCCTGCGTGGTGACGGCGGCCGTGCCGAGCCGGATGCCGCGCCCCTCCCCGTACGGCAGGGCGCAGGTGTCCAGGACCATCCCGGCCGCCGCGAGCCGGGCGCGCGCGGTGCGGCCGTCGAGGCCGAGCGGCGAGGGGTCGGCGGTGATGAGGTGGGTGTCGGTGCCGCCGGTGGTCAGCGCGAAGCCCTCGGCGGCGAGCGCGGCCGCGAGCACGCGCGCGTGCTCCACCACCCGATGGGCGTACGCCGTGAACGCCGGGGTGGACGCCTCGCCAAAGGCCACCGCCTTCGCCGCGATCGTGTGCATCTGGGCGCCGCCCTGGGTGAACGGGAACACCGCCCGGTCGATCCGCCCCGCGAGGTCCTCGCCGCACAGGATCATTCCGCCGCGCGGACCGCGCAGCACCTTGTGGGTGGTCGCGCAGACCACGTCGGCGTACGGGACGGGGTTCGGCGCCGCTCCCCCGGCCACCAGGCCGATGGGGTGGGCCGCGTCGGCGATCAGATAGGCGCCGACCTCGTCGGCGATCTCACGGAATACCGCGTAGTCGAGATGGCGGGGGTACGAGATCGAACCGCACACGATCGCCTTGGGGCGGTGGTGGCGGGCGAGCGCGGCGACCTGCTCGTAGTCGACGAGTCCGGTCTCGGCGTCGACGCCGTACGGCACGAAGTCGAACCAGCGCCCGGAGAAATTGGCGGGCGAACCGTGGGTGAGGTGCCCACCGTGGTCGAGCCCCATGGCGAGGACCGTGTCACCGGGCCTCAGAAGGGCCGCGTACGCCGCCAGGACGGCCGAGGAGCCCGAGTGTGCCTGCACGTTCGCGTGGTCGGCTCCGAAGAGCGCGGTGGCCCGTTCCACGGCGATCCGTTCGGCGGCGTCCACGTACTCGCAGCCACCGTGGTGACGGGCGCCGGGATACCCCTCGGCGTACTTGTTGGCGAGCGGGGAGCCGAGCGCGGCGAGGACGGCGGGCGAGGTGAAGTTCTCGGCGGCGATCAACTGCAGGCTGTCGGCCTGCCGCCGCACCTCGCCGAGCAGCACATCGGCGATCTCCGGGTCCTGCCGGCGCAGGACGTCGAGATCCTCATCGGGGGGAGCGGTGACCGACATGTCACCAATGTAGGCACGCACTCCCCCGGCCGCCCGGCGAGCGCCGCACACCCCCGCCGAACCTCGGCCGCGCGCGTACACCCGCGCGCGTAGCCCCGCGACCGTCAGTCGCGCGCGCGTACACCCGTGAGCGCGGTCACCACGGGGTCCAGTGCCTGGTTGATCTCGTCGCCGATCGAGCGGAAGAAGGTGATGGGGGCGCCGTACGGGTCGTTGACCTCGTCCGCGTCCACCGACGGGGCCAGGAGCCACCCGCGTAGAGCCGCCGCCGCGCGGACCAGGGCGCGGGCGCGCTCCACCATGCCCTCGTCGTGGGCGTCGGGGAGCGTGGCCGGGTCGATCGCGCGGACCAGGCGGGTGAACTCCTTCAGGGTGAAGGTGCGCAGGCCCGCCGAATGGCCCATCGAGATGACCTGGGCGCGGTGGTCGCGGGTCGCCGTGAGGACCAGGTCCGCGCGGATGACGTGCTCATCGAGGAGCTCGCGCCCCACGAAGCCGCTGTAGTCCGCGCCGAAGTCGGCGAGGACCAGTTCCGCGTTGGCCTCCATCGGGGCGCCCTCGTGGCCCCAGGTGCCCGCGCTCTCCACGATCAGGCCACCGCCCAGAGGGTCGCCGAGGCGGTCGCTCAGGGCATGGCGGGTCAGCCGCTCGGTGATCGGCGAGCGGCAGACGTTGCCGGTGCTGACGTGGAGGATGCGGAAGGTGGTGCTGTCGTCGAACCCCGCTATGCCACGCCCCTCAGGGGCGGTCAATTCGCCACCTCGAGGTCGGGTACGACCTTCCGGAGCTCCTCCGGCGACAGCGCGCCCTCGCGCAGCAGCACCGGGACCTTGCCCGTGACGTCGACGATGGACGAGGGGACGATGCCGGGCGTCGGCCCGCCGTCGAGGTAGACGGAGACGGAGTCGCCGAGCATCTGCTGGGCGGCGTCGCAGTCCTCCGGGGACGGGTGGCCCGTGAGGTTCGCCGAGGAGACGGCCATCGGGCCGACCTCGGTGAGCAGTTCGATGGCGACCGGGTGCAGCGGCATGCGGATGGCGACGGTGCCCCGGGTGTCGCCCAGGTCCCACTGGAGGGAGGGCTGGTGCCTGGCGACGAGGGTGAGGGCGCCGGGCCAGAAGGCGTCGACGAGCTCCCAGGCCTGCTCGGAGAAGTCCGTGACCAGGCCGTGGAGGGTGTTCGGGGAGCCGATGAGCACGGGCGTGGGCATGTTGCGGCCCCGGCCCTTGGCGGCGAGCAGATCCGCGACGGCCTCGCTGCTGAAGGCGTCCGCCCCGATCCCGTACACGGTGTCGGTGGGCAGCACGACCAGCTCGCCCCGGCGGACGGCGGACGCGGCCTCGCGCAGACCGGTCACACGGTCGGTCGCCTCGTTGCAGTCGTATCGCCGTGCCATCAGTTCCCGGCCTCCTCGTACGCGTGGTTCGTCATGGCGGTCATGCCGGTCATGGCATGGCCTTGCGGGCGGTCGCGAAGCGCGGCCGGTTGTTCAGGTCCGGGTGGTCGGCGGCGTCGGCCCAGCCGGCCTCTTCGTTGAAGATCCACGGCACCTGCCCGCCCTGGGTGTCCGCGTGCTCGATGACGACGAGACCGCCGGGGCGCAGCAGCCGGTGGGCGGTGCGCTCGATGCCGCGGATGGTGTCGAGGCCGTCCTCGCCGGAGAAGAGGGCCATCTCCGGGTCGTGGTCGCGGGCCTCGGGTGCGACGTACTCCCACTCGGTGAGCGGGATGTACGGCGGGTTGGAGATGACCAGGTCGACCTGGCCGTCCAGCTCGGGGAGCGCGCTCAGCGCGTCGCCCTGGTGGACGGTGACGCGGGAGCCCTCGGCGTTCTTGCGGGTCCACACGAGGGCGTCGTCGGAGAGTTCCACGGCGTGCACGCGCGAGCGCGGCACCTCCTGAGCCATGGCGAGGGCGATGGCCCCGGAGCCGGTGCACAGGTCGACGATGAGGGGTTCGACGACGTCCATGGCGCGCACGGCGTCTATGGCCCAGCCGACGACCGACTCGGTCTCGGGCCGGGGCACGAAGACCCCGGGTCCCACCTGGAGCTCCAGGTACCGGAAGAACGCCCGCCCGGTGATGTGCTGGAGCGGTTCGCGGGCCTCGCGGCGGGCGACCGTTTCCCAGTAGCGGGCGTCGAAGTCCGCGTCCTTGACGTTGTGCAGCTCCCCCCGCTTGACGCCGTGCACGAACGCGGCGAGCTCCTCGGCGTCGAAACGCGGTGAGGGAACGCCGGCGTCGGCCAGCCGCTGGGTGGCCTGGGCCACCTCGGCAAGCAGCAGGTTCACGCTGGTCCTCCGTGGTGCGGGGTGGGGGCGGGGGGGAACTTACGCCACCGGGGTCGCTTACGCCGCGGCGAGCTTGGCGGCCGAGTCGGCGTCGACGCAGGCCTGGATCATCGGGTCCAGTTCGCCGTCGAGCACCTGGTCCAGGTTGTACGCCTTGAAGCCGACGCGGTGGTCCGAGATCCGGTTCTCCGGGAAGTTGTACGTACGGATCTTCTCGGACCGGTCGACGGTACGGACCTGGCTGCGACGGGCGTCGGCGGCCTTGGACTCGGCCTCCTCCTGTGCGGCGGCGAGCAGCCGGGACCGCAGGATGCGCATGGCCTGCTCCTTGTTCTGGAGCTGGCTCTTCTCGTTCTGGCAGGAGGCGACGATGCCGGTCGGCAGGTGGGTGATGCGGACGGCGGAGTCGGTGGTGTTGACCGACTGGCCGCCGGGGCCCGAGGAGCGGTAGACGTCGATGCGCAGGTCGTTGGCGTGGACCTCGACCTCGACCTCCTCGGCCTCGGGCGTGACGAGCACGCCGGCGGCGGAGGTGTGGATGCGGCCGGCCGACTCGGTCGCGGGCACGCGCTGCACGCGGTGCACCCCGCCCTCGTACTTGAGGCGCGCCCAGACGCCCTGGCCGGGCTCGGTGGCGCCGTTGCCGCCCTTGGTCTTCACGGCGACCTGGACGTCCTTGTAGCCGCCCAGCTCGGACTCGGTGGCGTCGATGATCTCGGTCTTCCAGCCGACGCGCTCGGCGTACCTCAGGTACATGCGGAGCAGGTCGCCGGCGAAGAGTGCGGACTCGTCGCCGCCCGCGCCCGCCTTGATCTCCAGGATGACGTCCTTGTCGTCGCTCGGGTCGCGCGGGACGAGGAGCAGTCGGAGCTTCTCGGTGAGCTCCTCGCGGTCCTTCTCCAGCTGCTTGACCTCGGCGGCGAAGTCGGGATCGTCGTGTGCCAGCTCGCGGGCGGTCTCGATGTCGTCACCGGTCTGCTTCCAGGCCCGGTAGGTGGCGACGATCGGGGTCAGCTCGGCGTAGCGCTTGTTCAGCTTGCGCGCGTTCGCCTGGTCGGCGTGGACCGAAGGGTCTGCGAGCTTCGTCTCCAGGTCGGCGTGCTCGCCGACCAGTTCCTCGACCGCCTCGAACATCGGGGGCTCCTGGGGTTTTCGTCAGTTGCTACGGGGACGGCAAAGCGCCGGTCCCGGCCACCCGCGCGGGGCGACCGTGGACCGGCGCAGGGGCTCGCTACTTGGAGCCGGCGGCCTTGCCGAAGCGGGCCTCGAAGCGGGCGACGCGGCCGCCGGTGTCGAGGATCTTCTGCTTGCCCGTGTAGAACGGGTGGCACTCGGAGCAGACCTCGGCACGGATGGTGCCCTCGGTCAGCGTGCTCCGGGTGGTGAACGACGCGCCACAGGTGCAGCTGACCTGGGTCTCGACGTACTCGGGGTGAATCTCGCGCTTCAAGGTGTCTCCTAGTTTCGGGAGGGCTCCGGGTCGCTTCCGCGGGTTGCGGGGAGCGTGAACCGGGGCCGACGTACCAGTCTGCCAGGACCGGCCGTATCTCCCAAAACCGGGGTCGGGCCGGAACTATTCCTGAGCTGCTCCGAGCGGCGCTTCCCGGGCTACTTCACGACGCCGTCGGCCTTGCCGGTGGCCGCGTCCTTCGTCGCCGAGGCGGGGATCGGCAGGTCCTTCTTCAGGGCCGTCCAGACCTGCTGCGCCTGGGCCTCCAGCGGTATGACCCGGTTGGGGTCCCGCGGGTCGTACTCGACGGGCATGGTGACCATGTGGACGTTCTGGGCGCCGATGCCGGAGAGGCCCTTGGCGAAGCCCATCAGTTCCTGGACCGAGTCGAGTTCGGAGTCGGGGGTGATGGCCTTGGTGGCGGCGTCGGCGAGGTCGAGGAGCTTCTTCGGGTTGGTGAAGACGCCGACGTCCTTGACCTGGTCGATGAAGGCCTTCATGAAGGCCTGCTGGAGCTGGATGCGGCCGAGGTCGCTGCCGTCGCCGACGCTCTTGCGGGTGCGGACCAGGCCGAGGGACTGCTCGCCGTCGAGGGTGTGGGTGCCCGGTTCGAGGTCGAGGTGGCTCTTGCCGTCCTTGATGGCGGCGGTGGTGGTGATCTCCACGCCGCCGAGCTTGTCGATGAGCTTCTTGAAGCCGGTGAAGTCGACCTCGATGTAGTGGTCCATGCGGATGCCGGACATCGATTCGACGGTCTTGACGGCGCAGGCGGGTCCGCCGACCTCGTACGCGGTGTTGAACATGGCCCGCTGTTCGCCGGCGACGGCGGCGCCCCGGGTGTCGGTGCACTTCGGCCGGTCGATGAGGGTGTCGCGGGGAATCGAGACGACGCTTGCCTTCTTGTGGCCCTCGTAGACGTGGACGACCATCGCGGTGTCGGAGCGGGCGCCTCCCTCGTCCTTGCCGTAGGCGCCGTTGTCGCCGGAGCGCGAGTCGGAGCCGAGGACGAGGATGTCCATGGAGCCGTTGTCGACGTCGTCGGGGCGGTCGGTGCCCAGCTGGGCGTTGATGTCGACGCTGTCGAGGTTGCCGTCGAGCTTGAAGTAGACGTAGCCGAGTCCGGCACCGCCGAGGACGAGGACGGCAAGGGCCCCCGAGACCAGGACGGCCGCCTTCCGGCTGCGTTTGGCGGTCGCCTTGCGGCGGCGGCCGCTTCCCGCGCCGCCTATTCGGCCGCTCTTGATCTGCTCGGTCATCCTCATCCCTCGGCCCTCGGTTCACCATGTGTGACGGTGAAGCACCCAAAAGGGTTGCATACGGGGCTGTGAGGTTTCGGTGAGCTTCCGCGGGAGCAGCACTGCGCCCACCGTGCGGGGCACGGTGGGCGCAGTGGTTTACGCAGGTCACGACGGGGTTACGAGCACGGGGCCCGAGGTGTGTCGTGTGACGCGGGTCTCGCGTCAGTCGTCGTTCTTGCCGCCCGGAGTCGTCTTCTGGATCTGGAGCAGGAACTCGCCGTTCGACTTCGTCTGCTTCATCTTGTCGAGAAGCAGCTCGATCGCCTGCTGCTGGTCGAGCGCGTGCAGCACACGACGCAGCTTCCAGGTGACGGCGAGCTCGTCGGCACCGAGGAGGATCTCCTCCTTGCGCGTACCCGAGGCGTCGACGTCGACGGCCGGGAAGATGCGCTTGTCGGCGAGCTTCCGGTCGAGCTTGAGCTCCATGTTGCCGGTGCCCTTGAACTCCTCGAAGATCACCTCGTCCATGCGCGAACCGGTGTCCACCAGGGCGGTGGCGAGGATGGTCAGCGAGCCGCCGTCCTCGATGTTCCGGGCCGCACCGAAGAAGCGCTTCGGCGGGTACAGGGCGGTCGAGTCGACACCACCGGACAGGATGCGGCCGGAGGCCGGCGCCGCGAGGTTGTACGCGCGGCCCAGGCGGGTGATCGAGTCGAGCAGGACGACCACGTCGTGACCCAGCTCCACGAGGCGCTTGGCGCGCTCGATGGCCAGCTCGGCGACGGTGGTGTGGTCCTCGGCCGGACGGTCGAAGGTCGAGGAGATGACCTCGCCCTTGACCGACCGCTGCATGTCGGTGACCTCTTCCGGACGCTCGTCGACCAGGACGACCATCAGGTGGCACTCGGGGTTGTTGGTGGTGATCGCGTTGGCGATCGCCTGCATGATCATGGTCTTGCCGGTCTTCGGCGGGGCCACGATCAGACCGCGCTGGCCCTTGCCGATCGGCGACACGAGGTCGATGATCCGCGTGGTCAGCACGCCCGGGTCGGTCTCCAGACGGAGCCGGTCCTGCGGGTAGAGCGGGGTCAGCTTGTTGAACTCGGGGCGGCCGCGGCCGGAGTCGGCGGCCATGCCGTTCGCGGAGTCCAGGCGGACCAGCGCGTTGAACTTCTCGCGGCGCTCGCCCTCCTTCGGCTGCCGCACGGCGCCGGTGACGTGGTCACCCTTGCGCAGACCGTTCTTGCGGACCTGGGCGAGCGAGACGTACACGTCGTTCGGACCGGGCAGGTAGCCGGAGGTCCGGATGAACGCGTAGTTGTCGAGGATGTCGAGGATGCCCGCGACGGGGATCAGGACGTCGTCGTCGGCGACCTGCGGCTCGCCGGCCTGGAAGTCGTCACGGCCACGACGGCCACGACGGTCGCGGTAGCGGCCACGACGCCCGCGGCGACCGCCCTCGGAGTCGTCGTAGTCGTCCTGCGGACCGGCCTGCTGGCCGCCCTGCTGGCCCTGGCCCTGGACCTGCTGGCCCTGACCCTGGCCGCCCTGGCGCTGACGCTGGCCGCCCTGGCCACCGCCCTGCTGCTCGTCGCCCTTGCCGCGGTCGCGCTGACGTTCACGGCGGTCACGGCGCTCGCCGCGCTCCCCGCGCTCGCCGCGGTCACGGCGGCCACGGCCCTCGGCGGTGTCGACGGAGGCCTCGGCCTTGGCGTCGGCACCCGCGTCGGTCCTGGTCTCGGTACGGGCCTCGGTCTTCACGGCCTGCGCGGCCTCGGCCTTGACCTCGCCCTCCGGCGAACCGGCGGGGGCGGTGGCACGGCGGCGACGACGCTCGCCCGCGGGCTGGTCGTCGGAGGCCGGCTGACCCGGGATGTCGATCTGCTGCTGGGCGACGGCCTTCTCGGCCTTCTCGGCCTTGGGCTCGGCGGCCTCGGCAGCGGTCTCGCCCGTACGGGCCTTGGTGGTGGCGCGGCGCTTCGGCTTGGTCTCGGCGGCGTCGGCGGCCTTGGCGGGGGCGGCGGAGCCGCCACCGGCCTGCGCCTCCTTGATGACCTCGATCAGCTGGCTCTTGCGCATCCGCGCGGTGCCCCTGATGCCGAGGCCGGACGCGACCTGCTGCAGCTCGGCCAGGACCATGCCCTCGAGGCCGGTGCCGGAGCGGCGGCGCCGTGCGGTGCCGCCGGTGGCAGCACCTGCGGCGGGCGCGGCGGCGTCGACACTGCTGTCGGCAGTCACGCCCATCAGATCGGTGGTGTCGCTCACGAAGGGTCCTTCCCTGGAGCGGACGTCGGCCATCTGGCTCGGCGACCGGTTGTGCTGTCCGGCATCGGTCCCGTGTTGGGTGGACCGTGTCCGGGGCGGTGGTCCCGCCGGGTACGGCGGAGAGAGAACGTGCTGTGGGTCCGGCCCGAGCGCCCCCTGCTCGGTCCTCGCTGCGGAAGAGCGAGGGGTGTCGTGCCGGTTCCGGAGCGTGCTCGAAACTGCTCAGGCAGGCTGCTCAGGCAGTTGGGGAGGCTCCCGGAAGAATCGGTGGTCCCTGATGGGGACACTCAGCACCGCGCCACAAAGGCGCCGGGTGCTGACTTGAGGTTAACACTACCGGCTCCGACAAACATTCCCCCTCTCCCTCACCGGCAATCTCCTGTCCGGACGCTGCCCGGCGTCCGGCCGCCGTGCGCTAGGGCGCCAGCGGCAGGACACTCGCTCCGGGCACGTCGAGGTCGAGCCGGTTCGCGGCCCAGCCCTCGCCCGCGAGACGGGCGACCTTGTCGGCCGTCCCGTGTTCGGCCAGCGCGAGCACCGTGGGGCCCGCGCCGGAGATGACCGCGGGGATCCCGTCCGCCCGCAGCCGGTTCACCAGGGCGATGCTCTCCGGCATCGCGGGAGCCCGGTACTCCTGGTGCAGCCGGTCCTCGGTGGCCGCGAGCAGCAGCTCGGGGCGGCGGGTCAGGGCCTCGACGAGGAGGGCGGCGCGCCCGGCGTTGGCCGCGGCGTCCACGTGCGGGACGGTGCGCGGCAGGAGTCCGCGGGCGGTCTCGGTCAGTACCGCCTTGCCGGGGACGAAAACCACCGGAACGATGGAATCCGAGGGGTCCATCCTGATCGCCCGCGCGGCGCCGGACTCGGTCCAGGCGAGCGTGAATCCGCCGAGGAGACAGGCGGCGACGTTGTCGGGGTGACCCTCGATCTCGGTGGCCAGTTCGAGGAGGGCGGCCTCGTCGAGCCGGGCGTCCCCGCCTATGGTCACGGCGCGGGCGGCGACGATGCCGGCGCAGATGGCGGCGGAGGAGGAGCCGAGGCCGCGGCCGTGCGGGATGCGGTTGGCGCAGACGACCTCGAGGCCGCGCGGCTGCCCGCCGAGCAGGTCGAAGGCCGTGCGCAGGGAGCGTACGAGGAGGTGGCTCTCGTCGCGCGGGAGTGTCTCGGCGCCCTCGCCTGCGATGTCGACGTGCAGCCCGGAGTCGGCGACTCGGACGACCACGTCGTCGTAGAGGCCCAGCGACAGGCCGAAGGCGTCGAAGCCCGGACCGAGATTGGCGCTGGTGGCGGGGACGCGCACCCGTACGGCGGCGGCGCGGAACGCTGGACCGGCCATCGCTCGATGACTCTCCTTGATTGCGGCAACGGGTTGTTCTGGAACAGCGGGTACTTCTGGAACAGCGGGCATTTCAAGAGAAGTACGGGAAACCCGGGGGCCGTTTCGGCCACGGGGGCGACAACGGCAACGACACCGCGCATATGCGTCGGGGCGGGTTCGGTACAGCCTATCGAAGGAAGGTTCTGCCGCGACATAGGGCGCACAGGAGGCGCACGATGCGTGTCGCGGGCCAACCTGTGCGCCTATGTACGTTCCTGATCGGGTTTCGATCAGTGCGCTTCCCCGCGAGCGGAAGGCGCGCTCGCGGGCGCCTTCCCCTCACGGGGGTGCGGATCAGGCCAGGCCGAGGCGTTCGGCCGCGGCGGCCGCGTCGACCGGAACGGTGACCGGCTGCGGCGCGCCTGCGACGGCCCAGTCGGGGTCCTTGAGCCCGTTGCCGGTGACCGTGCAGACGATCCGCTGGCCGGGGTCGACCTTGCCCTGCTCGGCGGCCTTCAGCAGACCGGCGACCGAGGCGGCCGAGGCGGGCTCGACGAAGACACCCTCCTGAGCGGCCAACAGGCGGTAGGCGCGCAGGATCTCACGGTCCGTCACCTCGTCGATGAAGCCGCCCGACTCGTCGCGCGCGGCGATCGCGTAGTCCCACGAGGCCGGGTTGCCGATGCGGATCGCGGTGGCGATCGTCGACGGGTCCTTGACGATCTCGCCGCGCACCAGCGGGGCGGAACCGGAGGCCTGGAAGCCCCACATGCGCGGGGTGCGCGTCGCCAGCTTGTCGGCGGCGTACTCGCGGTACCCCTTCCAGTACGCCGTGATGTTGCCGGCGTTGCCCACCGGGAGGACGTGGATGTCGGGCGCGTCGCCCAGCATGTCCACGATCTCGAAGGCGGCGGTCTTCTGGCCCTCGATACGGACCGGGTTGACCGAATTGACCAGCGCCACCGGGTAGTTCTCGGAGAGGCTGCGGGCCAGGGTGAGGCAGTCGTCGAAGTTGCCGTCGACCTGGAGGATCTTCGCGCCGTGCACGAGGGCCTGGCCCATCTTGCCGAGCGCGATCTTGCCCTGCGGCACGAGGACGGCCGACACCATCCCGGCGCGGACCGCGTAGGCCGCGGCCGAGGCGGAGGTGTTGCCGGTGGAGGCGCAGATGACGGCCTGCGCACCCTCCTCCTTGGCCTTGGAGATGGCCATGGTCATGCCCCGGTCCTTGAAGGAGCCGGTGGGGTTGGCGCCCTCGACCTTGAGGTGCACCTCGCAGCCCGTGCGCTCGGAGAGGACCTGAGCGGGTACGAGCGGCGTACCGCCCTCACGGAGCGTGACGACCGGCGTCGTGTCCGTGACCGGAAGGCGGTCCCGGTACTCCTCGATGATGCCGCGCCACTGGTGGGTGCCCTTGTGGGTCATGGGTCCTTACTCCCCTTCAACACGCATGATGCTGGCGACACCGCGCACGGTGTCGAGCTTGCGCAGCGCCTCGACGGTCCCGGAAAGGGCGGCGTCGGGCGCGCGGTGGGTGACGACGACGAGGGAGGCCTCGCCGTCCTTGCCCTGCTGGCGGACGGTGTCGATCGACACCCCGTGCTCGGCGAAGACCGTCGCGACCTGGGCGAGGACGCCCGGCTTGTCGGCCACGTCGAGGCTGATGTGGTACCGCGTCACGACCTCGCCCATGGAGCTCACGGGCAGCTGGGTGTACGCGGACTCGCCGGGGCCCTTGGCCTCGTTGAGCTTGTTGCGGCACACGGCGACGAGGTCGCCGAGGACGGCCGAGGCGGTCGGGGCGCCGCCCGCGCCGGGGCCGTAGAACATGAGCTGCCCGGCGGCGTCCGCCTCGACGAAGACCGCGTTGTACGCCTCACGGACGGAGGCGAGGGGGTGGCTCAGCGGGATCATCGCGGGGTGCACGCGCGCGGTGACCGAGCCGCCGTCGGCGGCCCGCTCGCAGATGGCGAGCAGCTTGATGGTGCAGCCCATCTGCTTGGCGGAGGCGAAGTCGGCGGCGGTGACCTCGGTCATGCCCTCGCGGTAGACGTCGTCGAGGCGCACGCGGGTGTGGAAGGCGATCCCGGCGAGGATGGCGGCCTTGGCGGCGGCGTCGAAGCCCTCGACGTCGGCGGTCGGGTCGGCCTCGGCGTACCCGAGGGCGGTGGCCTCGTCGAGCGCTTCGCTGTATCCGGCGCCGGACGTGTCCATCTTGTCGAGGATGAAGTTGGTCGTCCCGTTGACGATGCCCATGACGCGGTTGATCTTGTCGCCGGCGAGGGACTCGCGCAGCGGCCTGACCAGCGGGATGGCGCCGGCGACGGCGGCCTCGTAGTAGAGGTCCTGGCCGTGCCGCTCGGCGGCGGCGTAGAGGCTCGCGCCGTCCTGGGCGAGCAGCGCCTTGTTCGCCGAGACGACGGAGGCGCCGTGCTCGAAGGCGGTGGTGATGAGGGTGCGGGCCGGCTCGACCCCTCCGATGACCTCGACGATGACGTCGATGTCCCCCCGTTTCACCAGGGCGGTGGCGTCGGTGGTGATCAGCTCCGCGGGGATGCCCTCGCGGACCTTGTCCGGGCGGCGGACCGCCACGCCGGCGAGCTCGACCGGGGCGCCGATGCGCGCGGCGAGGTCGTCGGCGTGCGTCGTCATGATGCGCGCCACCTCTGAGCCGACCACTCCACAGCCCAGCAGCGCCACCTTCAGCGGACGCGTACGCATCATCCGACCTCTTTCTCGTACTACTTCGTATCTCTACGGTTTCGTATCTCTACGCGGAACCAGTCTCACTCACCGGACGAGGGTTTCAGCCCTCGGTCCGGATCCTGAGACATCGATTTCATCACTCGACTATTTCATCATCCGACGTCGAGACGCAGGAGATCTTCCTCCGTCTCGCGCCGGACGATCACCCGCGCCTCACCGTCACGGACGGCGACGACCGGCGGCCGGAGCGCGTGGTTGTAGTTGCTGGCCATGGAGCGGCAGTACGCACCCGTGGCGGGCACGGCGATCAGGTCGCCGGGCGCCAGGTCCGAGGGCAGGAAGGCGTCCCGTACGACGATGTCACCGCTCTCGCAGTGCTTGCCGACGACCCTCGAGAGCATCGGCGCGGCCTCGCTGGTCCGCGAGACGAGGCCGACGCTGTACTCGGCGTCGTACAGCGCGGTACGGATGTTGTCCGACATGCCGCCGTCGACGCTCACGTACGTCCGCAGCCCTTCGAGCGGCTTGATCGTGCCGACCCGGTAGAGCGTGAAGGCGGTGGGACCGACGATGGCGCGGCCCGGCTCGACGGAGATGCGCGGCGTGGCGAGCCCCGCGGCCTCGCACTCCCGCGTCACGATCTCGCCGAGCGCCTTGGCGATCTCGTGCGGCTCGCGCGGGTCGTCCTCGGAGGTGTACGCGATGCCGAGACCGCCACCGAGGTCGATCTCCGGCAGCTCGACACCGTGCTCGTCCCGCACCTCGGCGAGCAGCTGGACGACCCGGCGCGCGGACACCTCGAAGCCGGCCATGTCGAAGATCTGCGACCCGATGTGCGAATGGATGCCGATGAGCTCGAGACCGTCGAGCTTCAGCGCCCGGCGCACGGCCTCGGCGGCCTGTCCCCCGGCCAGCGCGATCCCGAACTTCTGGTCCTCGTGCGCGGTGGCGATGAACTCGTGCGTGTGGGCCTCGACGCCGACGGTCACCCGGATCTGCACGCGCTGGCGCCTGCCGAGGGACTGGGCGATGTGGGCGACCCGGACGATCTCCTGGAAGGAGTCGAGGACGATGCGTCCGACGCCGGCCTCGACGGCCGTACGGATCTCGTCCTCGCTCTTGTTGTTGCCGTGGAAGGCGATGCGCTCGGCGGGCATCCCTGCGGAGAGCGCGGTGGTGAGCTCGCCGCCGGAGCACACGTCGAGGTTCAGTCCCTCTTCCTTCAGCCATCGCACGACGGCCCGGGAGAGGAACGCCTTCCCGGCGTAGAAGACGTCGGCGTCCTTGCCGAAGGCCTCGGCCCAGGCGCGGCAGCGGGCCCGGAAGTCGGTCTCGTCGAGGAAGTAGGCGGGCGTCCCGAACTCCTCGGCGAGCTCGGTCACGCTCAGTCCGCCGACGGTGACGACACCGCGCTCGTCCCTCTCGACGGTCCGGGACCACACCTTGGGGTCGAGGACGTTGAGGTCGGCGGGCGGCGCCGAGTAGTGGCCTTCGGGAAGGACGTCGGCGTGACGGGGCCCTGCGGGGTGGGCGGAACGGCTCATGTCTGTTCTTCTGCTCTCTCAGATCCGGTCGGGTGCGCTGATGCCGAGCACGGAGAGGCCACCGGCGAGCACCGTCCCGGCGGCTTCGGCGAGCGCCAGCCGGGAACGATGGGCGGCCGAGGGTTTCTCGTCGCCGAGCGGCAGAACCGTGTGCTGGAACGCGAGCAGCGCGTCGGCGGTGGCTTCCAGGTGCCGGGCGACCCGGTCGGGGGCGCGATGGCGGGCGGCGGCGAGGAGGACGACGGGGTGGTCGCCGAGAACGCCGAGAAGTTCGGTCGTACGGGGGTGGGAGGCGGCCGCGCCGAAGGCGACGTCGGCGTCGGCTCCGTCCTCGTACAAGGGGAGGAGACCGAGCTGCCCACCGTTGACGAGGAGTCTCCGCACCCGGGAGTGCGCGTACCGGACGCGGAAGAGGGAGTTGCGCTCGTGCTGGACGAGGAGGGGTGGCCCGTCGAGGGGCCGGTCCTGGGGAGCGGGCCGGAGCAGGGCCCAGCGGGCGGCGTCGACACCGAGGGCGTCCACGTCGTACGCCCCGGCCCGTACGTGCATCCGCTCGGCACCGCCGAAACCGGCGTCGGCGCCCTGCATCCGGAGAAGCCGGACGACGGTCTCGGTGACGACCGAGGCCCGCGACTCCGTCAGGTCGGACGGACCGGCGAAACGGACACGGGTCCCGGCGAGGGCGGTACTGCTCCCGTACGCGCCGCCGGCCTCGCGGATCGCCCGCACGAGCTCGGCGCCGGCGTCACGGCGGAGGCTGAAGTTCAGGAACCCGGGCCCGGTGATCTCGACCTCCCGCAGCCCGGGGGCGTCACGGAGCCGCTCCTGGAGGATCCCGGCCACGTCGAGGGCGCTGCGTCCGGCGGGCCGGGCGAGGGTGAGGGCGATGTTGCTGGCGTACTCCCCGGAACCACCGGGCCGGGCCCGCTCAACCGTCACCCGCGGGGGCACATCGACCCGCAGCGCACCGTCGTCGACCGCACGGCGCACGGCGTGCAGCACGGTGAGGGAGAGGTCCGCGGGGGTCACGGGACAAGCCTAGGGGAGGAGGGGGGGCGGAACGCGAACCGGTTTCGCCATGCGGGCACCCGAGCGCCGGGGACCCGGTGACCGACTCAGGTGCGGGGGACACACGCACCGCGGCCGGACCGTCGCGCGCACCGCGGACCGAGACCGCGGCCGGACCTGCGACCCGCCTGCCGAACCGGACTCAATGCGGACCGGACTCAATGCGGACCGGTGGGACTCCCGGTCGGGCTGCCGGCGCATCGGGGCTGCTGCCGGCCGTCGACTGCGGCCGGTTCCTCTCCCCCGTCGGTCCCGGCCCCCTCCGGCCGCTCTCGCCGCTCGCGGTGCATCAGCTGACGTACGACACGCACCAGCTCGGCGGGCTCGAAGGGTTTGGCGAGGAAGGCGTCGATGTCGGACGCGGCTCCACCGGAGACCTCGTGCTCACCGCAGGCGCTGATGATCGCAACCGGCAGATGACTGGTCCGAGGGTCGGCCCGAAGTCTCTCGGCCGTCTTGATCCCGTCCAAGCGGGGCATGACGACGTCCAGGGTGACGACATCAGGCCGAACCCGATGTACGACATCCAGACACTCGGCACCATCGGCCGCGGTCACGACCTCGAACCCCTCGAGTTCGAGATTGACCCTGATCAACTGCCGGATCACCTTGTTGTCGTCGACAACGAGCACCCGACCGGACACGCCTGACACACGAACGAGAGTAGGCGGCCCCGAACGGCTGCGTCCGGGTTTTACCCACTTCTGACCCGTGCGGGGGACCCAGCCCCTGGTGACACCCCGGAAATACCTGTTCACAGCCACTCCCGAGGAGCTGGTAGGGTTCTACCCGTCGCCGCCGAACGCGGCGGACGCCCCCGTAGCTCAGGGGATAGAGCAACGGCCTCCGGAGCCGTGTGCGCAGGTTCGAATCCTGCCGGGGGCACTTCGCAAGAAGTGCCACACAGACCCCGTGATCAGCGGAAACGCTGAGAACGGGGTCTTGTTGTATGTGCAGCCGTATGCCGCTCTCAGCCGCCGTATGTCGGGGTCTGTGGACGAGGCGTGGACGGGATCTTGGGGGCAACACCCCAGGTGGCAAGGGCAAAACGACAAGGCCCCCGGGCAGGGTGCCAAGGGGCCATGAACGGGTCAGGTGCCGTCACTCGTACTCGCGGAGCAGGTCCTCGATGCGCCGGTTGGCGACGTCATGGCGCCCGTCGAGGCACTTCGCGTAGCGGGTCAGCAGAACCTCCACGCTGTTACCGGCCCGCTCGGCCACCTCGGTCGGATCGACACCGGCATTGAGCCATGTCGACAGCGCCGAGTGGCGGAGGTCGTAGGGCCGACTCGCGAGCGGCGAGGCAGCTGCGGCCGGCGGGAGCCCGAGAAGCCGAGCCTCCTGCCACACGCGGTAGTAGGTCGAAGACGGAACCACCGAGCCCTTCTCGCTGAAGAACAGGCGTCCGTCGTCCGCCGTGCCGAAGGTGTTCAGGTGCTCACGGAGAACGGCAACCAGGTGCGGCGGGACGGGTACACGCCGAACATCCTCGGCCGGTCGGTTCTTCAGCCCGCGGTCGTCGTGGGTCTCCCCCGAATCAGTCCACTGCTTACCGGCTGACGGCCGAGTCCGATGCAGGAGTGCCGAGCCCCAGCCCTTCTCGGGAAGGGTGAGGTCCGTCTCGACCAGGCCAACGGCTTCTGCCGGGCGAAGGCCACCGAAATACATCGCGGCGAAGAAGCCGACGAGTCGACGACCGCGAGCGCGCCGATATCCACCGACGTAGGAAACGGCCGTCAGGAGGTTGCGAGCCTGCTCCGGGTTGACGACGACGCGGGGGTCGACCTGGCTGGACACCTTCGGCTTCTGCCAGCGAACAGCCGTGATCGGGTTCTCCCGCAGCTCCCCCAGGTCCACCGCGTAGTTCGCAGCATTCACGAGGGTCCGCCGCTTACGCCGCACGGTTTCCGCAGCGGCCGCAGTGCCGTCGAGCTTGAGCTTCAGAGCGTCGAGCACCGCACGGGCCGTCGCAGGCTCGGCGAGATCACCGAGCGGCCGAGAGGCCTTGGACACCCAGTGAAGGACGTTCATCACCTCGTCCGGCACCTCTCGCTCGCCAGGCCGCGGAAGAACAAAGGCCCAGTTGCGCAGCGCTCTACGGATCGACTCGTCGGCCGGCCGCCCGGGGCGGTTCTCAAGGAGTTCCACCGTCACGCTGGTGAGCGATTCGTTGATGCCGTCTCGCGTATTGGGGGCGGCATGAGGCCATTTCATCGCGAGGTACCTGAGGGCGAAGTCGTACCAAGACACAGCCGACTTCTTCTCCTCCATCGAGGCAGGGAGACCGGACTCGGTATCGAACTCTTCGCCGTCCCGCATCGCTCGCATGAGCTTCGTGCGGTAATGATCGGCGAGCGCTTTGGTACGGAATGACTCCGAGAAGGCGTTGCCCGCCACGGACCAGCGGACACCGTACGAAGGCGTCTTGGTATCCCGCTTACGGACGCTCCAGACCTTCACATCGAGAGACTTCACGCAGCCGTCTCCAGTCCGCGGAGCCAGGTGTCGAAGTCACTCCGCCACACTCGAAGCTCTCCGTTGGGAAGCTTGAACGCGGTCGGCCCATGCCCCAACTCCCGCCAGCGGTAAAAAGTGCGCCGCGACACCCCGCCCAGGGCAGCGAGGATCTGTGGCACGGTCATCAGCTCGTCCTTCACAGCAGTTCATCCCCTTGGGCTTCGAGTTCGGCGCGGAGTTCGCGTGCGTGTTCGCGGTTGTGCTGGATGTCGCGGCGGATGTTGGCGGCGAGCCAGGATTCGCCGGGGGTGGCGCCGTGGCCGGCGTAGGCCCAGTGGGCGACGACGAGGACGGTGGACTCGGGGTGTTCGTCGGGGTCGGGGAGGCCGAGGGCGGTGCGTTGCTGGGCGGCGCGGTAGTCGGCGCGGACCTGGCGTAAGGCGCCGAGGGTGGTGGAGTAGGCGCGGGATTTGGTGGAGAAGTGGCCGCGGAAGCCGAGCATGTGGGCCCAGGCGCGGAGGCGCCGGTCGGGGTATGCGGCGTCGAGGTCCATGCAGGCTTCCATCAGGCGCCGGGGGTGGTCGGGGACGTCGAGGAGGATCAGGGCTTCCTTGTTGCCGACGCGTTGGTCGACGGCGCCGGTCGTTTCGGCGGCTTTGGTGGCGTACTTGGCGACGTAGGCGGCGACGGCCTGCTCGGTGAGCTCTTCGCCCTGGCCGAAGGCGCCGATGGGCTGGACGTCGAGCTGGGTGCCCCAGGTGAGCGTCAGGTCCTGGCCGACGCCGTGCGCGGGGGCGGCGGGGACGACGACCTGGACGCGGGCGGCGGCGGCGTGGATGGCGTCGGTGAGGAGGTCGAGGGCGGCCCAGGCCGGGGGCGGGGTGTGGGGGCCCCGGGGGCCGTCGAAGCGGATGACGGCGTGGAAGTGGACGGCGCCGCGTTTCTGGTACTCGGCGACTTTGCCGAAGGAGACGCGGGACTGTTCGCGGGCTGCTTTCTGGGTGAGACCGGCGCGGGCGGCGATCTCGCGGCGGAGGTAGATCGTGAAGTACCGCCACAGCTCGGAGGCGTGGTTGTTCCAGAGGACGGCGGCCGCGTAGTCGTAGGTGTCGGGGTGGAGCGGGGTGCCCAGTTCCGG
The DNA here is from genome assembly GCF_014656215.1 of Streptomyces zaomyceticus. Classification (GTDB taxonomy): domain Bacteria; phylum Actinomycetota; class Actinomycetes; order Streptomycetales; family Streptomycetaceae; genus Streptomyces; species Streptomyces zaomyceticus. The sequence continues at coordinate 40,833 of NZ_BNBZ01000023.1, forward strand.
GGCGACCTCGATGTGGCGGGTGCCGCAGCGGCAGGAGCGGGTGCCGGGCCGGTTGTGGACGGGGCCGAAGGACGGGGCGGTGAGGGTGGCAAAGACACGCGGGTGGTCGCGGATCGTGTCGGGGGTGCCCTTGTCGGGGTTACCGATGAGGCCGGCGCGGATGAGGTGGTAGGTGTCTCCGGCGTAGGTCCAGGCGCAGGAGGGGCAGCGGGAGGCCCGGCGGTTGCCGCAGGCGACGCGCAGGACGCCGCCCGGTTCGGCGTCGGTGTTGTAGGCGTGGAGGACGGTCTTGGTGGCGGGGTCGAGGGTTTTGGTGCCGCCGGTGAGGCGGATGGGGGCGGTGCAGCCGCCGGTGCGTCGGAGTTGTTCGGTGAGGCGGTCGAAGCCGGGAGACCCGGCCATCCGGAGCAGGTCGCTCAGGGTGGCCGGGTCCAGGCCCGCCTGGAGGGCGGCGTGGGTCAAGGTGGTCACTTCCCGGCGCGGGTGAGGGCGGCGGGGAAGGTGCGGCCGAGGCCCCGGCAGGTGGGGCAGTGGACGGGGATGGTGTCCCGGGTGCCGTCGGCGGTGGGGAGGCCGGTGGTGATGGTGGCGGTGGCGAAGCCGTCGCAGTCGCGGCAGACGCGCGGGGTCGAGGTCTGGGGCATCATGAGCTGTCCCTTTCGGGTCCGTTGGATCTGGGATGGGTTCAGGCGCCCGGGGCGGCGGAAGTTTGGCGACCGAGGCCGTCCCGGGGGCCGCTTAGCGTGTGTTGCGCCTGCCGTGGCCCTTGGCCGCGTACATCGCCGCGTCGGCGGCCGAGAGGGCGTCGGTGAGGACCGGCACCGGCAGGCGGTCGCGGTGGCAGTGGCCGACCGACGCGGAGACCGGCAGGACCCGGCCGTTGTGGGTGACCGGCTGGTCCAGGGCGGCGTGGAGGGCGAAGAGGCCGGCGGTGTGGCCGGGGTCGGTGACGATGGCAGCAAACTCGTCTCCGCCGAGGCGGGCGGCAATGCCGTGACGTCCGTACCAGTCGCTCAGACGCCGAGCGGTTTCGGTGAGGACCGCGTCTCCGGCGGCGTGGCCGTGGGTGTCGTTGGTGGCCTTGAAGTCGTCCAGGTCGACCAGGAGCACGAGCGCGTTCGCGTGCTTGGCCAGGAGGTGTTCGGCGCGGGTGGTCCATCCGGCACGGGTGTGGAGGCCGGTCAGGGGGTCGCGGCGGGCGGTGGCCAGGCGGCGCCAGAGCAGTCCTCCATGCAGGGCCCACCCGAGGGCCGGTAAGCCCGCGGCGGCAATCGTCTGCGTGTCCACGGGGGTCACCGTCCCTTGCGGCGGTTGCGGATGGGCGGGATGGCGTCGTAGGCGTCGCGGCCCTGCTGGAACGAGGCCCTGTCGGCGTCGCTGACGGGGGTGGTGCCGAGCTGGCGGGTGATGCGGCCGACGGTCTTGCGGTCGCCGTGGCGCTTGGCGATGGCGTACTCGCGGCCCAGTTCCGCCATCTGCGGGTTGGCCGGGGTGTCGTTGGACTTGCGGCTGAACAGGCCCATGTCAGTGCTTCCTTTCCTGGTTCATCAGGGACTTGAGGACGACGGCGCACACGGAGACGGAGACGCCGGTGATGGCGACGGCGAGGAGCATGGAGACCAGGACGGCGCCGACGACCAGGACGACGGCGCCACCGCCGGCGGCAAGGGCGAGCGCGCGGCCCGAGGTGAGCTGAACCGTGGTCCGGGGCGAGGTGACCGGCACCGGGGCGGGGGCGGGGGCGTGCCCGCCGGGCGTCGGCTCGACGGCGGTCGTGGGGGCGGTGGGCTGGAGGAGCGGGGTGACGATGCCGGTCGGGAGCGGGTTGACCGGGATGCGGGGCTGGAGCATGACTGGGTCTCCCTACTTGGTGATCGGGTCGATGAGCGGGGTGAGGAGGCTGTCGGCAAGGAGGTAGCCGCCGAGGAGGAGGACGGCAACGAGCCACCAGGGCGGGCGGATGAGCTTGATGCCGAGGCCGCCGACGACGATCAGGGCGAGCCAGAGCGGGACGTCCATGACGCGTTCTCCTTGAGGGTCAGCGGGCGGTGCAGCGGTGGGTGCGGGCGGCGAGTTCGGCGGCGGCACGGGTGTTGTAGTCGGCGGAGAAGTCGCAGCGCGGGGCGGTGCACACGGCGGTGTGCTTGGTCCGGCCCCGGCCGTCGTAGTGGGTGCCGACCTGGACCGGGCCGATGCGGATCACGTGGTGGAAGCGGTTCGGCCGCGGCATGGCGGTCAGCCCTCCTTGACGAAGTCGTCGGTGTGGTCGCTGAGCCACTGCCGGATCTCGGAGAGTTCGTCGTCGGTGGCCTGGTTGAACGCCGCTTCCGCGATGGCGACGGCATCCACAAACCGGTTGCTGCGGGTGAGTTCGGCCGAGCGCTCCAGAGCGCAGCGGATGGACGGGCGCATGAGTGGCTTCCTCTCAGAGGGGGTCAGGTGAGCTGGACAGCGATCGAGTCGGCCAGCGGTGCCGGGACGCCGAGGCGGGCGCGGAGGGTGGCCGCGTCGATCGGGGCACCGGTCTGTGTGTGATGGGCGTCCGCGATCTTCCGGGCGTGGTCGAGCAGCGCGGGCGGCACGGACGCGGCCGACGTCGCGGAAGCGGGCTCCGGGAGCACTTCCTGAGGTGTGGGTTCGGCCGGCGGAAGTTCGGGGGCCGGTTCCGGGACGCGTTCCACTGTGAGTTCCGACGTGGGTTCGGGATCAGGCTCGTCCAGGGGCTCGGGCTTTGGCGCCGGGGTAGGAGCATGGGCGAGGAGGGTGCCGCCGAGGAAGGCGAGGGCGGGCCACCCTGCGACGAGGATGCGCAGCCAGTCAGGGACGTCGCTCATGTCGAGGAGTCCGGCGGTGGCGACGTTGGCACCGAGCGATGCGATCAGGGCGATGGCGAACCAGAGCCAGGCGTCACGGCTGCTGCCGTGATTGCGCATCCGGCGCCAGGCGGCGACGAGGAGCAGGTCGACGCTGACCGGGTAAGCCCACGCCTTCCAGCCGTCCTGTCCTGCCGCGGCTGCCAGGTCGTGCAGGTGGGCGAAGGACAGGGCACCGGCGATGACGGCCTGGATGAGGACGGCGTCGAGGCGGAGGGTACGGAACACGAGGTCACCTCCTTTCGGGCATAGGTCGGGTAGGGACCTGGCGTGAGACGGTCACGCCGACCGAAGAGAGAGGTGGCAGCTAGGTGGTCGCCGGAATCGGCTTCAGCAGTGGGACAGGCCCAGGAGCCCCGGCGGCGGTGGGGACCACCGGCCGGAAGGGGGCGAGGCACGGAACGTCCGGAGTGAGGTGGGCGCACTCGGCGCAGATGGCAGCGGCGTCGGCCGTGCTCAGTTCGGGGGTGCGGATGCGGGACCAGCCGCCGGAGGTGTCTCCGGCCACGGCGAGGCCGGGCAGGTCGGGCGGGATCGAGGTCACGGCCACGACGGCGTCGGGGGCGATGTCGGCGAGGCCCATTTCGGCGGTCTGCTTGTCGTTGACGCGGTGCACCACGCGTCCGGTGAGCTGGGCGCGCAGGGCGGTGGCGCCCTTGCCGAGGTCGGAGCCGAAGCGCTGCCCGCAGACTTCGAGGAAGATGCCGGCGGCGCGGGCCATCTGCCCGAGGCGGATCAGCTGGGTGACCATCCGGTCCCGGCGTTCCTCGTCCTTCTTGGTCGCCACGAGGAACAGTTCCGCGACCTCGTCCACGAGCAGCACGACCGGCACCGGGCGGACGGCGTCGGGCAGTTCCCACACATCCGCGGCGCCGTGCTCGCTCAGCAGGTCGAACCGGTCTTCCATCTCGTCCACAAGCGCGTCCAGGAGACCGGATGCTTCCTCGGGTGTGATGGCGAGCGCGGACAGGCGGGGCGCGTATCGCTGCTGTTCGACGCCCCGCTTGCAGTCGATCCCGACCAGGGCGACCCGGAGCCGGGCGAGCCCGGCGATCAGGTTGCGCTGATACATCGACTTGCCCGACTGGTTCGCGCCGAGCGTCAGCGCGTGCGGGACCTTCAGGTAGTCGCGGACGAACGCGGTGCCGTCCTCCCGCAGAGCAACCGGAACCGTCATGGGACCGGAAGAGGCGGGGCGGGGCATCTTCACCCGGCGCAGGACGTCGTAGCCGGTCATCCGCAGCTCCACGAACCCCGGCTTCACTTCCGCCACGTTGACGGAGTGGACGCCCCAGGCGTGCCGCAGCCGCTCGGAGGCCGCGATCACGTCGGAGGGCTCCAGACCGGCCGGGAGGCGGAGGGTGACCCGCATGCCGGTCGAGGAACCCCGCACCCGGCGGACCTTCGGTGGCACCGGCTGGACATCCGCGCGGCGGGCCACGTTGCGGACCACGAACGCCCGCAGACGCGACGGCTGAACCGTCAGCCCGCACACGTCCATCGTGGAGCGATACGTCACCGCGAACCGGACCCGGGCCACCGGCAGACCCACCAGCGACCAGAACACCCGCGGCGCCCGGACCTTCGCGTAGCCGAGACCGCCGGCGGTTCCGGCGAGCGGGAGGCCGACCTCCCATAACGTCGCGACGTCGGTCATGGTCAGGACCCCATCGGGGTGACCGCGACCGCGCGGAACGAGATGCCGTGACGGGTCTGCCCGTTGAACGTGTTCTCCCAGTCCCGGGCCTTGAGGCCGATTACCGACACCGGCATGCCCGGCGCGAGCCCGTCGGGGAGACCGGTCTCCGGAACGGTCACCTGGTAGAGGTTGCCCTCCCCCTCGTCCGAGATCAGCAGACCCACCGTGGACAGCCCCGCACCGGTCTCCCGGTCCATGGCGCGCTCACCGGTCTGCTTGCTCACGAGCTTCGGCGCGGGAGCCGTGGCCACGAACACCACAGCGGTCGACGTGTCGATCTTGAAGGACGGCATCAGCACTCCCTACGTTGTTGGGCAGCCCGAACTGGAACCGCCGGCTCGCTGTCCTAGGACTGCGAGCGATTGAGTAGATAGTGGCCCGTAGTCCTAGGACTGTCAACAGTCCTAGGACTGTGTTTGACTTGTTCCTGTCGAGAGGGGTACGTGATGGCGCCCAAGTGGCGGGAGCTGGCGGACAAGCTGGCCGAGCAGATCAGGAGGGGTGAGTACAAGGCGGGCCAGTCATTGCCGCAGATCAGAGCGCAGGTCGAGGCAGGCGAAGGCTCCAAGGCCACCGTTCATGCCGCGTACAAGGCTCTGGAAGCGGAGGGCCTTGTCACCTCCACGCGGGGCCACGGGACTGTCGTGCGCCAGCAGGTGCCTCTCAAGCGACTCGGCATTGCCCGGTATGACAAGGCGAAGTGGCGTGACGGCGACGAGGTGGCGTTCATCGCGGATCGCGTGGCATCCGGACGGACGTACCGCCGCAACGAACAGACCCAGACGGTCAGCCTTGTTGACGCCCCCGCAGCGGTAGCGACTGCCCATGGGTTGGAGAGCGGAGCTCCGGTTTATGCCCGAGCCCGACTGGTGAAGGAAGGCGACCAGCCGACGCACACCCTGACCAGCTACTACCGCCCCGAGCACGTCGAGGGCACCCGCCTGATCGATCCCACCCCCGGTCCGGCCGGCCGAGGCGGCGGCTACCGAGTCCTGTACGACGCGGGTTACGAGATCGACCACATGAAGGAGTCGCTCTTCGCCCGCACCCCGACAGCAGACGAGACAAAGCTCCTCCAGCTCCCGCCGGGCGAACCCGTGGTCGAGCTACACAGGACGACGTACACGGCTGACGGCACAGTGGTCGAATTCGCCATCGGAGTACATGCGGCTTCCCGCTTCGCGTGGGAGTACGACTTCAAGGTCCCGGACTCGGCGAAGAACAGGAACAGCCAGCAGTGATCTCTACTCAGGACTGGGCCGACACGCAACGTCTGTGGGACTACCACCAGATGGGCCATACGCCCCGGCCTTGCTCAGTGGCAATCGGACTCGGCAGCCACGATCTGGGCGTGGCCGACGCCGCAGTCGACCTGTACAAGCGCGGCATGGCCCCACTCATCATGTTCACCGGGGCGACCAGCCCGACGACCCGGGAACGCATGCCCCGCGGCGAGGCCGTGCACTACCGGGAGCGCGCGATCGAGCTGGGCGTTCCCGCATCGGCGGTGATCGTGGAGCCACGGGCCCGCAACACCGGCGAGAACATCCGCTTCTCGCGGGACCTCCTGGCCGAGGGCGGCATAGAGGTGTCCTCAGTCCTGCTGATCAGCAAGCCCTACGAGGAGCGACGGGCGTACGCCACGGCACGCAAGCTGTGGCTCGAAGTCGAGATTGTCAGCGCTTCAAGTCCTCTGACGCTCCAGGACTACGTTGACTCGATCGGCGACGCCCGCATGGTCATCGACATGCTCGTAGGCGCTCTCCAGCGACTGCTGATCTACCCAGAGCAGGGCTTCATGATCAGCCAGACGGTGGGCCCCGAGGTGCTCGCCTCGTACGCGCGGCTGTGCCGAGGCGGATTCACAAGCCGTCTCCTCAGAGATGCCGGCGGGCGGATCCTAACGAGCACTAACTAGGAGAGCCGGGCCCATCCGCGGGCTTCGTGGCTCGGTCATGTTGTGCAGTGAACCGGTGGAGCAGCCGGATCGCCATGTCGTGGTTGTAGCGCCGGGCAAGCTCGTATGCGCTGGGCCTGTCTTCGAGCGTTGCAGCAGGGTCGCCACCGTAGGCAAGGACGATCGCGGTCAGAGCGCTGTCGATCGGCCGACCCGACTGAAGCGCCGAGTCCCCTTCCAGCTCGATGGCGTGCATCAGCAAGGTCATCCCCCCACAGACCTCGTTCACATCAGTTCCCTCATCCAGGAGACGCGTGAGCGTGGCGTGGTCGCTCGATTCCACGGCTTGGTGAGCGGGTGTCCAAGGCTCGATCTCAAGTATGTTCACCACGGCATGATGCCGGACAGCTCACGATCATGACCGGCCCAGCGGGTACAGCGAGGGGCTGTAGGGAGCTGTTACAGATTTCTCTACCTCATCAAGGCACCCGCCGCGCACGGCGCGGCGCGCGCGGCCCGTCGCCCGGGCCTGCGCTCCTGTCTGCCGCCCCGCTCCAGCCCGGCCGCCGTCCGCACGCCTGACAGCTTGGGTTGATGGGCAGCCAAAGCAGGCCGTCAAGCACGGCAACCGTCACATGGCACGCGTAGCCACGAGCGCTGCCGACTGCGGCCAAGACGGGCGACCAAAAAACGGCCAGCGGCGAGGGAGGGTGGCCTCTTGCGCACGGCCGGCCGACTGCCGGGCCTGAGGAGGGCCAGGCGCCGTACCCCCGCCGTCACGGATGACGAGAGCGTGAGGCGACCGAACCACCGGAGATGGGCGGGCGGGGAGCAGCTGCTGCCGCGAAGTGGCAGAGGCCGTCGTGGTCGCTCCGCGTCGGTACCGGTATCACCGTGGCCGATGAGCGTGTCGTCTAAACACCGGACCTGTGCACGCTCCACGGTATGTAGATCGACGGTAGACGGGATGAGAGCCAGGGCGAGTCTCTGGCGAAGGTCGACAAACCATGGCAGCTCCACCCCGAAGCCACGTCGACCTACTCCTGGATTGGCAGGTCTGGATGGGTAAACACGAAGAGCATGTACGCAACGGCCGCTGCCGTACCCACCGACGAGAGCGCCAGGCCGGTCAGAGGCTGCGCACGGCTGACGCCCTGCCGTGAGGCAGCGCGGTACTCGATAGCACCCAGGACGAGGCCCGTGAGGCCGAGCGGCAGGGCCAGAGCCCAGACGAGCATCCAGAACGGGCAGCAGAACCAGAACGCAACGGAAGCCCCGCCGAAAACGACGGGACGGCTCATCCGCCCAGATTTGTCGCCAGCCGGATCATCAGAGTGGGTCATGCTCTGATCAAAGCAGCAGGACAGGGAGGCTCAGCAGCCGCCCTGACCATCTCCGTGCCCCTCGCGTGCCCGATCCAGCGGGGAGTCACGGGGAACATCGGACTGTCACGCTGTCCGGACACGTGAATGGCCCCCGACCAATCGGCTGGTCAGGGGCCGTTCACCTGCGGTGGGTGTGGGACTTGAACCCACGGTGACTCGCGCCACGACGGTTTTCAAGCCCGTTTAGGTCTGGGTGGAGGCCAGCCAGGAGTGCCCGTGAGCATTCCAAGAACCTGCTAACGCCGTGTTGCTCGAATCTCGCCAACTGCTTCATCGCCAGACGTGAAGGTCGCTAGCGTGCGGGTATGGCAGAGACTCACGACCACTGGCAGGTCGCCTATGCGGCACTGGATAGTTCTACCCTCCTCGCTCTGCTCCCGGTGCTTCAGGCGGGCCGCGAGAAGGCTATGGAGATGCTGAAGATCGAGCTTCGGCATCATGAGCAGATGGAGGGAGCGGACGTCCACACAGCGGAGCTGTGGGGCGAAGCGCTCGTCGCCTTTGACGCCCGTATCGCTGCCGATGACCCTTCGCGGGAGAAGCTTGCGGACCTGCGCGACAAGGTGCAGCAGATGTTGGGCGAACAGGCGGGTCGGACTAAGCAGGCCAAGAGTGAAACTCGGGTCCATGAGTATCTGTGGGCCCATCAGCAGCGTGAGATCTGGATCAAGGAGGAGCTGACCCGGCGGGGTCTGTTGCCCACGTTCTAGAGCTTCACCGTCGTGCCACACGCGTGCCAGATCGTGCGGGGAGCCACGGGGAATGAAGGGCGTTGACGGGATCTGGGCTGTTGATCAGCTCCCGCAACATCTGCGCAGGTCAGCCGCAGCCCGCCCTCCCGCTCTCCTAAAGCGGGTGTTGCAGGTTCGAATCCTGCCGGGGCACCAGTTCAGAAGGGGACCACCTCGAAATCTCCGGAGGTGGCCCCCTTGTGACATCTGGATCCGCCATCAACGGCCGCGGTCGCTGACTACCGACCCGCCTCCCGAGCAGCCAGCCCACGTGGCTCATGACCTCGTGCTGCGTGTCCTGCACGACGTGCGTGTACGCGCCCATCGTGATGCTGATCTGGCCGTACCCGAGAATCTCCATCTCGGCGCGGCGCGTGCGGCCCGTCGTCGGGGCCGCCGGCCCCCGCCTGACGGCTTGGGTTGATGGGCGATGGACTCCGCGGTGGCTGGGGCTGTCGGCACCACGGCTTTAACCACCTCCCCCGGTCAGGGAACCGCGTCGAGCAAGACCAAAGGCCACTCGATCACATTGCGGTCAGGCTCAAGAGCTGACCGAGTTGCCAACCGGCGTATGGCTCCCTGATCCTGCTCGACCCCAGCCCGAGCAGGCCACCGACCGAACCCCTTCACCGACAGTTGGAGCAGGTTTAGGACGTCGATCGCCCAAGCAACCGCTCCTTTTCTTGCTCTGTCATGAATGTCTGATTGTATAGATGCTCGACAAGGGCAGTGAAATTGACTTTGAGTCGATGACACAGGAACTCGATTCCAGCCCGCTCCGTGATTGGGTGCGGAGAATCAGCGATGGCCTGCCTCAACAGGTGTGGCGGCATGAGGAACATGGCCGCGAACGCGTTTGCTCGACGCTCCAATGCCACCGGCGCCCAATTGCCACTCGCGATTGCCAGCCGCTGTCCGCTTGAGCGATCGTACAGGAGGTGGCAAAGTTCGTGCGCTAGCGTGAACCGCCGCACGGCATCCTTCTGGCCGCCAAAGTAGCTTGAATTGAGCGCAATCGTCGGCTTATGGAGAGGCCCGATCAGGCTGCATGCCCTAATGCTTGCATCTTCAAGAGTGGCGGATTTCACCTCAATCCCCAAGCTATCGATGAAGCTCGCCACATCCACAAACTCTCCCGACAATTCAACTTCGAGATCGTCATGCAGAGATTCGGCCAGCTCATACCCTTGCACCCAAGCCGGGATGTGGTCGACTACGGGAGCGCTCTCGAAGGAGTGAACAAGCCGCTCATGTGAAACACCGGACTCATCGAACTGATCAACGAGCATTCGGGAAAGGGCTAGCACATCCGGCTGGGTGACGGATGGGGCAACGCTGCCGAACAAAAGTGCAGCCTGGCAAGAACCCGAAATTACCAGTGGATCATGCCCGTCTGTTTCTAGGGCGGCGCGGGCGGCATCAGGCCGAAGCTGCTCAATGGTCTGCCGAACACCCAGCCATGCCTGCTTGGTCAGATCTCCAAGCCCTGCAGCCGCCTCGTGCTGCCACGTTTGCCAGCCAGCGCGGAGCCCGGCCATCCAGCCGAGTCTGTCCTCTTCCTGCGTCACGTCAGAAAGTCCTGACAGGACAGACGACAGCTTCTGCAGCCTGGCGCTTTCTGGGCGAATCCCCAGAAGGTATTCCGCAGCTTGAGATGTGACTTCAAATAGAGGTTTTGCGACAGCCGCCGGAGGCAGCATGGCTACTCCGCCTGTGGCATTGAAACGGAAGCTATCGCCAGAGCCAGCAAGCGGTTCGTCATCCCAGCTGATCTCGACGGAATCGCGAAGGCGCCGAAAAGTGACGCTAGGCAACAGTCCACCATCCCGCGCAGACCTAATAGAGTGACGCTCGCGCCACTCGTACCATTCTTCCTCCCAAGCGAGCGCTTCCATGTCTGTCGCCAGGCTGGGAGGTAGGCGGGTCGCGTCGAGGGACATGGAGGCAGAAAGGCCTACGTTTCTGTTTGGCAGCCTCTCCTCGTGGAGCAAGGGATTCCAAGAGTTGGCAACCCACTCAAGAAACGACAACAGGTACCAATGTGCACTCTGCAGCGTTTCAGCCTGGTCGGTGTGCGCACAGAGATTCTGGCCATCCACCCAAATTTGGAGCGCCCCCCAAGACTCACTCTCGTCTGGTTCGGCGCCTGCACCAGAATCGGGGTCCGGAATGAATGCCAAGCGGATGGCGAAGGCGTCGGTACTACCGCTAAACCTTTCCCATTTTACCGTCATCTCTAGTTTCGCCTTTTCATCGCTCTGCGTATCGTTCGTGCCGACACGAGATCCTCAGAAATCCACTTTGCTCTAAGTTTGGGCGGCACCTCTTCCCAGGTTACGGGATATCCATGCCACAGATTCCGCTCGACGCTGTGCTGCTGGGCACAGAAGGCTAGAGTGCCATCCGTTGCGTACCGCTTCTTCCCGACAAGGTCACTGGTTGACAGGAGCGTAGGCCCATTGGCGCCTTTGGGGCAGATCGAGCCGTGGCGACCTGGTTGAGGCAGCGGCTTGTGCTTGGCGTTGGGCTCGTAGGTAAGGGGAAGATCCTCTGCCGCCTGGCCCTCGTCGGTTGAATCACCCATCTGACTCCTTCCGCCCTCCCCTGCAAGTAGTCGCCAGGGCCAGCATGGCAGAGCGTCGCAAGAGGCGGCAGAGTTCGCCCCGCATGGCTCTCTATGTGCTTCAGATCGCAGCATGGCCAGGTCTCGGCGTAGAACCGGATAGCTCCAGGCCCTGGGCTGGTGGGTGCAGGGCCGTCTGTGGTCCGTGTGAGGGGACTCAAGGGTGACCGGTGGCGACCCATAGTGACGGGCCGCTACGAGGGTGATCCCGGAAGTCGCAGGTCAGCGGGCCCCACCTACTGGTTCGCCCGCCCCCAGGGTTGGCAGCAGACAACATGGGTGTCTCTCACCAGCAGGGTCCTGGCGCCCATTGGTGACGGGCATGCTCGCCCTGGGTCCGAAGCGGGAACGAGGGGGTCATGACCATCGACCAGAAGGCAGCACAGGAGTTGGCCGGCCGGGCTCATGAGGTGGGGCGGGCGTCTGGGCGGGAGCGTTGGCGCGACGTGCTGCAGCGGATGAGCCGCGGGCGGTTCGGGCGGCGACGTGGATGGGTGAGCGAGCCGGAGCTAGACACGCCTTGGCAGGACACCGCCTCTGGGGAGAGGCATGGCTGGCGTGAGCGTGCAGCCAATCTGGATGGCGAGGTCGCGTTCAGCGTCGATTACCTGGTCTGCCAGGACTGTCAGCTCGGGTGGGTCGAGCAGCCGTACACGCTGCCGGAGTACCAGCGGTGCGGTCTGGCCTCCGCCGGCCTCGCGGCGCTGCGCATCGAGCACGAAGGCTTGTCTTGGCACACCCTTGGTGGGCACCTCCGCAGTTCCAAAGAGTTCTGGGCGGCCGTAGGGGCCGACGTGTCCGGCGGGTACCAACAGCGCGTCCTCTGTCCCCACATCACTACCTGGTGAGGCCCAACAGCACCGTCGCGAGATGCGGCCTATTCGTGGACCGACAGGGCCTGGCCACCCACTCGTAGGCCGCTGACCTGCGCAGACACCTGAGACTCACGCGCCCTCCGGAGCCGTGTGCGCAGGTTCGAATCCTGCCGGGGGCACTCCAGCTCGGACAGCGTGATCAAGGCGCTGACCAGCAAGAGTGCCAAGCACAGAGACCCGGACTCAGTCCCACTGAGTCCGGGTCTCTGTCGTTGTGTGTCACTGATCGCGAGTGAGTGGCGAGTGAACCCCTAGGTAGGATCCCGGGTGCCTAGACGGCCCCTTGTAGATCTTGGTTCGCGGCATCGCCGCGGGTTCCCCGTCACCAGATGCCGTGTATGGCCACGCATGGAGGGCGCCTTGAGGATATTCGCTGGCACAGGCTGCCTTCGGCATCGATCCTGGTTCCAATAGATCGGGATGCCGCCAGCCGAGTCCACAGCTAGCGGTATGCGCGAACCGGGAGCACTGATGGACGCTGGAGACCGCCTCGCCCAGCAAATCGAGGCCATGCAACAGCTGCTCGTCGGCGCTGAGCCTGAGCCGCTGCGGTCCGGGTACCTCGCCGACCCATCGGCCGGCAACCCGGTGCTGCATGGATCGACCGTGACAGCTCTCGTCCCGCAATGGAACAAGCACCCCAGCGGGTTGTTCGTCCCCGCCTCGCTCCAAGCGCCAGCACCGATCGATCTAACCGCTGTCTTCCTCACCCCGGAAGAGATCCTCGGATTCCCGCTGCCTGCTGGCCACACCGAGAGCGAGCTGCAGCGCATCCCCCTGGATAGCGTCCTCCGTTTCTGCGCCATGGCTCTCAACGCCTTGGGCACTCCGGGCGCGTCCGGTGCCGCAGTCGATCGCGCATTTGCCAACCAGATTTTCAAGGAGCCCGTCCGCAGCCGTGTACTAAACCTGCTCCAAGACAACACGCGCCGCCTTCTGGTGCCCCAGGCCTTCATGCTCTTGGCTCGAATGGCCATGGAGACCTCACCTGAGGTCCTGCCCGAAGGAGCGAACGAAGGCGAAGTCGTGATCGCCCTGCTCGCCCTCACGCAGACGATGGGGCTGTTTCCCAACCCCGGCCCGACCGTCATCAGCGACAAGCCAGGCACCTTGGGTCGAGAGCTCATCGCTAACCAACACTTCAACCACAACTGGTCGGTTGCGGGCTTCCTCGCCCGCTATGCACGCCGCTGGCTTCAGATGCCGACTGAGTATCAGCATGATCCAGGCGTGGTCGACCTCGGGAAGGCGTACCGGGAGTGCACAGGCATTGAACTCGGGTCGCTGGCCGCGGTCGCCGGTTACCTGTGGATGGTCACCACCACCGGGCGTTTCGTCGTCCAACGTAGTGAGCTGGCCGACCTGAACATACCCGTCGAGCAGGTCGAGGCCGTGCTGTCGTTGATCAGCAGTGACCTGTCGAGCATGAGGGAGGCGATTCGTAGCGAGCATCCCGACAAGCGCACCGAATGGTCCTTCGACTCGTTCCAGCGCTGGCCAGTCCTCCGCCTGCCCGAGGACCGGTTGCTCATCCTCGACCCCCGCCATCTGCTCAACCGTGCATTCGGATGGCTGCCGATCTTGGACATTAAGTTCCCGCCGCGCGGGCGCACCAAGCCCGTCGGACACACGAAGCTGGCCGCACGTGCCGAATCAACCCTGCGTCACCTCAGCGAGGTCTACGTCAGTGAGGTCCTGCACAAGATCACGGGCGACGAAGGCGCGACACGCCGGGTCTACGACGATTCCGAGCTCAAGGCGGCCTACGCCGCACACGGGCAGCGCATCGCCGACGCGGCGATCGACTACCCCGGCACCTGGATCGTCATCGAGGTCACCACATCCCAGCTGCGCCGTGAGGCTGCCACCGCCGTGCCAGATGAATCACAGATCGAGGACATCGACAAACTCATCGAGGAAATCGACCAGATCGACGCAACCATTGCCGCGCTACGCCGCGATGAGACCGCGCTGACTGGGACGCCAGCTACTGGACATCGCCGCTACCTGCCTCTGCTCGTACTGCCCGAGGGCTTTCCGGTTAACCCGATCACGCTCACGGTGATCCGCGAACGCGCCCGCGCGCGTGGACTGCTACAGGAGCCGGACACCGAACCGGTGGAGATCATAGACATCGAAGAGCTAGAAATGATCGAAGGCATCCAGGAAGAGTCCGGTCCCAGCATGCTGGATATCCTTCGCGGCAAACAGTCCGGCAGTCTGAGAAACTCCGCCGTACGCGACCACATCTTCCATAATCTGCGATTGCATCCCAAGCGACCTGCTCGGCAGTCCGACCTTCTGGATGCGGCGCTGAAGCCGCTCGCAGACGTGCTGCCACACCAGCCCCAAAAACAGCCTCGCCAGCAGAAAGACTGACCCGGGGGGTCGGTTGGCCCCAGCACCCCTACAGGATCGGAGGGCAATTCAGTCTCCGAGGGACAGAGCACCATGCTGGAACGGCATGGTGCGAGGCGTTCCGTCCGGCATCAGGAACAGACCAGCGATTCCCCCTTGACGAACCAAGGCCTTTACTGAGGCGCCGATCAGGTTCCGGAGAATCTGATCGGCCGTCGCCGTTTGCCGCTCGGCATCGACAACCGACCCCAGCACGACCTGCCGGTGGATAAGCAACTGCCCATCAGGGACTCCGTGGAGGACAGGTAGCTGATCTTCACGCAGGAGTAGGGACCGATGCACGAGCAGGGCCCAGAGTGCCCGCACCTGGATGGGGTGCAGGGGTAGGCGGTCAGCCGTCGCGAACTCGCTTGTCAGACGAAGACTTTCCAGCGATCCGCGATCGTCGACCGCCCCCATGAGCGTGACCGAGCCGAGCCTCACCATTAATGGGTACGGCCATCCGATGGGCACAGCTAGGTCGAAGTCGCAGATGTTGCATCCGACCTGCTGCGACTCGAAGGCGAAGAACGTCGAATGCCCCTCGCTGAGCCCCACCACTCCCCGACACTCCTGGAGGAGTGTGTGCAGATGACTTAACTGCTTGAGATCGGAGGCTCTGGCGAGCATCGACGCCTCGGGGTCCCGCTGGACACTGCGTAGGCGCATATCGTGGCGCCGAAGACCGTAGGCGATTTTGGCAAACCAGATGCGCAGGGTTCGCTCAGGCAGCGCCCGTACGGCCTCCGCCCCACTCTTAAAAGCCCGAGAGACCTCGATCTCCACCTTACTGAGGTGCTCGTTGTTGCAGGGCTTGCAGGCAGGAATAAGAACCTTCGGCACAAGCAGCGAGTCATTGGGCAAGTGGATCTTCGGCTTGGGCTGTCGCGGTGGCATGATCTCGCGCTGCATCCAGCGAGGCAGCACGTCCTCGACTGTCCGGTTGCTGTCACTCAGCGCCGTCGCGCAGACGAAGCACTCGTCGTCGTTGAGGCCTTGGCTCTCCCAAGGCCTGTAGTTCACCCCTGCGGCCACCATCGCGTCACCAAGGGCTCCCCACCTCTCTGCGGAAGCTGTCACGTGGCAGAGTGTGACATCAGGACGGACGTGCGGCCCTCTGTTTTCCACAGTGTCATCGACTCGCCTCCACCCGGCGGGAGTTGAGACTCCCTTGGTGTCGATGGTCACGCAATTCCCATCCGCGAAATCACGCTAGGTCTGCCGCCCCTCGACCCTCGTCCGCCCAGCCCATGGCCTTTTCGATCTTCCTGTTATTCAGCTCCTCATGGCCGTCGATGCATCCCTCATACCGACGATGGATCACTTCGGGCGAGTTGCCTGCTCGGCGGGCAACCTCGGCAACTGGGACGCCGGCGTTCAACCAGTTCGTGATGCAGGTGTGCCGAAGGTCGTACGGTCGGTGCGCAAGCGGGGACTCCACCTTGTCCGGCGGCAGGGCGATCGGCCGGGCGTCCTGCCAGACCCTCCAGTAGCTGGATGTCCCGAGGACGGCGCCACGCTCGTTGGCGAAGATCCGGCCGTCCTGCGCCGTGCCGAACTCCGCTATGTGCGCGCGGAGCATGGCGACGAGCGTCGGAGGAATCGGGACGGGACGATCGGCCTTGGGCTCCCGGGACTTGAGCCCGCGCTTGTCGTGGCGCTGCCCTGAATCCGTCCACCGCTTGCCGGACACCGGCCGGGTCTCCTTGAGGGTGAGCGTCCCCCACCCCTTCTCGGGGAGGTAGCAATCCTTCTTCCTGAGCCCCACCGCCTCGGCCGGCCGCATCGCCGCGTACATCTGGCAGGCGAAGAAGGCGACTAGTCGACGTCCGCGGTTCCGGTGAACGGAGCCCACGTAAGAGACGGCCGTGAGGAGCTGCTCACCTTGGACGGCGTTGACCAGGACCCGGGGGTCAACGACGTCGCCCTTGTTGGAGCCCGCGCGCTTCACTCCCGCAAGCGGGTTCTCCTCCAGGTACCCGCACTCAATGGCGTACTCCATGGCCGTGTTGAAGCCGCGGCGCCGGCGCTTATAGGTCTCCCCCGCTGCCGGGGTGTCGTCCAGCTTGAACGAGAGCCGGTACTGGACGTCCCGCACCACCTTGGGGTCGGTGAGAGCCGAGAGCGTCAACGATCGGGTCCGGAGCCACGTGCACGCCGCTACGAGTTCCGGCGGCGGCTCCTCGTCCTCGTGTGCCGGTACCACCGCCCACCGCATCGCGAGCCGCGTCTCCTCCGGTGTGGGCGCCTTCTTACCGCCCTCCATCATCGCGAGCGCCACCGTGGCCAGGCTGTCGGCCAGCCCCTCACGGGTCTTCGCCGCCGCCGTAAGCCACCGGCTCGCCATGTACTCGCGGCTGAAGTCCCACCACGAAGGATCAGGCTTTTCGTTCTCCTTCGCGGCAGCCGCCCGGAGCTCCGACTCCGGCAGGCCGGACGCCACGTCGAACGCCTCGCCCTTCCGCATCGCCTGCCACAGCTCGGAGCGGCGGCTCTCCGCGAGGGCCACGGTGGCGAAGCTGGCGGCCTTCACCTTTCCGGCGACCGTCCAACGGATCTGATACGGAGCCTTCTTGCTCCGTACCTGGTTGACCTTCCACACCCGTACGTCCGTGGAGAGGGTCAGGTCTCCGGAAACGGGCGGGCGCCCGCTGTTGCGGGCGCCCGGGGTGGTGCTGGTCTTGCGGTAGGTCACGCGGCTTCCTCCAGGGTCTCAATCCAGCGCTCCAGGTCCGAGCGACGGATGCGGACCTCGCCGTTCGGGAGCTTGATGGCCTTCGGGCCCTTCTTGAGCTGACGCCACCGGTAGAAGGTGGCTCGGGGTACTCCGATCTCCTTCACGACCTGGGGGATCGTGAGCATCTCGTCACGCGTCGCGGACACGGGTCCTCCTCGACTGGCTACCGAAGACAGGGCGGGGCGCCGCAGAAACCGCAGAATCCGCAGAAACCTGCGAATCCGGGGCCTGACCTGCGGCGTTGGGGGTGTGCGGGCGACTGCCGCAAAAATCACGAGAATCGCCGCAGAAATGGACGGCGGTACCGAGGGTCGGGCGCCGCGAGACCGGCGACGGGATTTGTGCGGCGGTTTCGCCGATTTTTGCGGCTGCCGGACCGACGGGCCGTTTCCGCAGGTGGGCACGGCCACCCGGGGGTTTCTGCGGATTCTGCGGTTTGTGCGGCGGGGGTCCCACCCGAAGGCGGGTGGGGAGGCTCAGGCCTTGGGCTCGCGGACGCTCGGGTGAATCAGGTACCGGGGCGCCGGCGGGCGACCCCGTTTGCCGGTGCGGGGCGGGGTCTCGCTGCGGAGGTAACCGTGCTCCTCCAAGACGGCAGCGGCGGGATCCAGTTCGGCGATGGTGGGGAACTCGGAACGGGAGAGCTTGGCGAAGAGGTCCCGGCGGCTGACGCTCTCCCAGCCGTTGTCCTCCAGGACCGACAGCAAGCTCCGGGCGCGAGCCAGGGTGGCGTCGGCACCCATGAGGTCGAAGACGGTCAGGGCGTGGGCGGCGAAGTAGTCGGCCAGTTCGATCGCCGCGCCCATCGTTGTGGCGCTGATCGGGGTGTTGGTACCGCCGTCAATGTGCTCGGCGAGGTGGAGCAGACCGGCGATGCGGGCTGCGGCACCCACGAGCTTGCCGGCCCACTTCCCGATGTGTCCGAGACGCCCGCCCTTGGTACGGAGCTGCGGCTCCATGCGCTCGCCGTACGCCTTGAGGGCGGCATCGGCTTCGGGGCCCGCTTGGACCACGAGGGGATCGGTCCAGTCCGCGAGCTTGAGCGTGAGGGCGAAGACGTTCCGCTCGTACGTCGCCCCAACAGCGGGCGGAACGGGGTCCGGGTCAATCTTCCGGTAGCCGACCAGGGATTCCGGCAGGCAGTAGAGGAACCGGGCGAGCAGGCCGCGGCCGTCGAAGCCGCGGTTCTTGCCGATGTCCTCCAGGACGCTGGGCTGGACGGCGAGCCCCATGGTGAGCGCGGGCGCCTCGATGAACTCCTGGCGGGTCCGGCGGTCGACGCGCAGCCGGTCGCCGGCGTGGCCCTTGAGGAAGACCTCCATGTTGGGCACACCGGAGTACCGCCCGGCGATGATGTCGAAGATGCCGCCCTCGGCGGACATGACCGCGAGCCTGCCGCCCTGTTCGGCGAGCAGGGTGGTGACCGTCTCGGGAGTGGCATCGTCGGCGAGGAGCCGCGGGCGCGGCGGCACGGTCAGGGACTCGGCGGTCTGGGCGAGGCCGATCGCCTCCGCCACCAGGTTGTCCCGCTCGGGACCCTCGGCCTTCGCGGCTTGAGCGGCGGCCTTGTCGGCGGCCTCGCGCGCCATGCGAGCGGTGACCTCGGCCTCCACGATCGTGAGGTTGGATCCCTCCACGAGCGTGTTCTCCGCCTCGTAGAGCGGTGCGGTCATGGCGGCGAAGACGGCGGACTTGCGGTTGGCCGGGCCGAGGGCGACGACGACGAAGAGGTTGGTGGGCTCGCGCCACCGCCCGCGCACCTGGACGACGGCCCGGCCGCCGGCCGCGGTCGCGAGGACGGAGAGGGCGAGGGCGCCCGCGAGGTCCACCGGGGTCTGGGTCTCCTCGGCAAGCGCGACGACGAAGTCCGAGACCCAGCCAGGGAGGGCGTGCACGGGGAACGGCGGCAGCTTCGGCTGCCGGTCGAGCGGGATTGGCTCCGGCCACGCGGCCGGGACGGTCGTGGCGCCGAGCGCGAGGGCTTCGCGGAGGTCGTCCTCGGTGGCCTCGGCCGACATGCCGGCCTGGACGATGCGGGTGCCGACCTCGATGCTCCGGCGGCGCCGGGCGAGGACGTGGACGATCTCGGCGTAGTAGGTGGCGTTGGCCGTGGAGGGCACGGCCTGGATGAGGGTGTGGAGGTAGGGCCGGCCGCCCGCGCGGACGAGTTCGCCGGTCTGCTCCAGGTGGTGCCCGAGGGTGATCGGGTCGACGGGCTGTCCCTCGGCATGCAGGGCGAGGATCGCGCGGTGGATCGTCTCGTGGGCGGGCACGTAGTGGTCGCCCGGGTCCATCGAGCCGTTCACGTCGCCGATGACGCCGGGCGCGAGCATGAGCGCGCCGACGACGGCCTGTTCGGCTTCCCGGTCGTGCGGTGCCATCCGCTCCACGCCGCCGGGCACGCTGTGCAGCGGCACCACGGGGGCGTACTGCCCATGGGCGGGCTCAGGTGTCATGCTGGGGTTTCTCCTGTTTCTGTCGAAGGGACGGAGAGCCGGGGCGGTCGCGGTCTTGTGGTGAGAGGCGACCGCCCCGGGCACAGCTACTTCTGCTTGAGCCACCGCTCGTACTGCTGGCGGACGTAGGCGCGGGGCTCGCAGATGACCGTGGCGCTGTCGGTGTCCATGAGGCGGCGGGCCGCCTCGGTGGCCATCTCCGCCGCGTCACTGCGTACGCGCTCGCTCTCGTCGCCCAGCGCGATGCGGTCCAAAATCGCGGCCTTGCGGAGCCAGAACTCTCGGCCGATGTCCGTGCCGAACGGCTTGTCGGCGGCGGTGCGGGCGGTCCAGCCGATCTCGCTGATGATGCTCGGGGCGAGCGCGTAGGCGTCCTCGGGCGTCGGCCACTCCTCGGCCCGGAGGTCGGCGGTGAGGTAGAGGCGCTCGCGCTTGCCGTCGCGGGTGGCGTACTGGCGTACGGCGCCCGTGGCGAAGGCTCCGCCGAGCGCGGCGGTCACCCGGCCGGTGTCGTCGGGGTCACAGATGACACGGATCTCGAGCATGGGTCAGTACTCCTTGGTGCTCTCGATGGCGGGGAGTTCGGGCAGTCCGGCGCGGGTGAGGGCCTGCGG
The DNA here is from genome assembly GCF_014656215.1 of Streptomyces zaomyceticus. Lineage (GTDB taxonomy): Bacteria > Actinomycetota > Actinomycetes > Streptomycetales > Streptomycetaceae > Streptomyces > Streptomyces zaomyceticus. The sequence continues at coordinate 61,120 of NZ_BNBZ01000023.1, forward strand.
GTCGAAGCCGGGCAGGGCCGCGCGCGTGAGCAGGGCGGTGGCGAGCTGCTCGGCGTAGCGGGCGCCGGAGCGGGCGGCCTCGATCTGAGCTCCGGCGCGCAGGGCTTCCACGCGCTCGACGTGGGCGTGGTCCTCGCGCCGCTCGGCCGTGTGCCGCTCGTGCGCGACGGTGGCGCGGCGATCGGTGCGCCAGTAGCGGGCGGCGAGGCCGTAGGCGACGGCGGTGGCAAGCACCCACAGCAGGAGTGGGAGGGACAGTCCGTCGGCGTATCCGGCGACCCCGGCGAAGGCGAGGCCGCCCGAGGTCGCGAACGCGGCTCCGGCGAGGGTGCTGTCCCCGCGGTGTCCGGCCGCGGCGAAGGCGCCGGCCGTGGCCGCTCCGGCGGCGAGGACGACCATCAGGATGGCGTTGCCGACGGAGTGTTCGGCGCCGTTGGCGTTCCAGAGCCGGCCGAGGACGAGGACCGTGGACGTGGCGAGGGCGGGGGCCAGCTTCGGCGTGGCCGTGGTGAGCCAGTGCGGGGTGGTGATCGGCTCGTTCATCGCGGGCTCCTTCGGCTAGTTGGCGAGGTCGGAGAGGGCCGTGGCGGAGGACTGGACGAGGTTGGCGATCGGCTCGTACGCGCCGGTCCCGGCGGCGAAGAACCCGAAGAGGAAGAGCACGATGGCGGCGCCGGCGCCGGAGGACTTGCTCTTCACGGCGAAGGCGGACGCGGCGCCGAAGAGCAGGACGGCGGAGATCTCGAAGTTCATGTCAGGCTCCTGTCGTTGCGAGGTCAGCGGGTGCCGTCGCGGTGGACGCGGGCGGCGATGTTGAACAGGTGGCGGCCGACGCGGATGCGGATGCCGTGGCCCTTGCAGCGGCGGCAGGTCTTGCCGCGCTTGGGCTTGCCCTTGCGGTCCGTCGTGAGGGCGAAGCCGAGTCCGTTGCACTTGCGGCAGTTGCCGAACGGCGAGGCCGCACACAGGGCGGAGTAACCGATCGTGATGGCGAGCAGGAGTGCGCTAGCGGCGAGGAAGGGGGTCATCGGGGGCCTCTCCGGCGGTTTTCCGGGTATGCGCAGGTCAGCCCGCTAGGAACTAGCGTGCTGATCAGATGCGGTATGGGGTGCTAGCGGTGCCGCTAGACCTAGCGGGGTTTGCTGCTAGGTCTAGCGGCGATCCGTGTCAGCTCGCGTCCCGATTTCCGTCACGGTCCGTGATGGCGGCGGAGATGCGGGAGCGCTCGATGCCGCGCCGGTTGGCGCCCTTGCCGCTCTCGGTCTTGCCCCACACCTGGGTGGTGGAGATGCCGTGCGGTTTGAGGGCGGCGGCCAGTCCCTCGGGGTCCCAGCCGCCGTAGATGTCGGGGCGCAGCTCGGCGAGCCGGGCCACGACGACTTCGGACCAGACCTTGGGCTCTTCGGCGGGGACGACGGCGAGGATGTCGCGCAGCAGGTCGTACGCACTGGTCTCGCCGGTCTCGAACGACTCGCCCAGCGCGTGGCCGGAGAGGGTGCCGGCCTGTTCGCGGAGCTTGCGGGCCCGCAGGCCGATGGTCTCGGCGGTGGGGGCGTCGACGTAGACGGAGGAGACGATCCGGGCGTCCGATCCTTCGCCGACGAAGTAGTGGATGCCCTTGTCCTTCCAGGAGAACATCGTGGCCCGCACGCCTCGCTTGTACGAGGACGTGCCGAGGACCATGTCGTTCTCCAGCTGGCCCATGACCTTCAGGCAGAACCGGGCCGACGCGTTCGCGCTGATGCCGGTCGGCAGGGCCTTGGCGTCGGGGCGCTGGGTGGCGAGGAGCAGCACGATGCCGGTGGCCGGGCCGCGCTTGACGAGGTCGGTGCAGACCTCCTCGAACTCCGCCCCGTGCTTGGGGTGCTCGAACCACACCTGGCACTCGTCCACGCCGACGACGATCGGGTGCAGCCCCAGATTCTTCATGTTCGCCAGCTCGCTGGTGACCTTCGACTCCGGGCAGATGTCCCGGGGCAGGGAGCGGATCATCCTCGCCCGGCGCCGCAGCTCGTCCCGCAGTTCCCGCAGGTCGGCGAGGGCGTACTCGATGTCCTCGTCGTCGTCCCCGGCGCGGTGGCGGTGCGAGACGCGCTCGCCCACCGGGTCGAGGTCGCCGGTGCCCTTGAGGTCGTAGGTGTGCAGCTCGGCCCGCGGGTCGAGGGCGGCGATCAGGAGCAGCAGGCGCAGGAGGAACGTCTTGCCCATGCGGGGGATCGCGCCGATGACGGCCGCGATGTACATGAGCGTCATCTCCACCCAGCGTCCGCGCTGGTCGGTGCCGAAGCCGACCGGCTTGAACAGGTCCGTGGCCCCGCTCTTGAGCAGCGGCCACACGGGCTTCCGCGCGGTCGACATGTCCTGGTCGCCGACCCACAGCACCAGGTGCCCGGTGTGCTCCTCCGGTACGGCCTCGGGCCAGACGCAGCCCAGCGGGCGTCGCAGGCCGGACGCGAGCTTGTCGCGGCGCTCGATCACGTCCGTGACGGTGACGCCGTACGGGAGGTCTCCCTCCGCGCGCCAGCCGGGCCCGTCGCGGGTGATCGGGGCGGTGAACGTGAAGCCGTCCCGACCCTTGCCCTGTGCCTGGTTGATCGCCGGGATGCCGAGGGCCCCCAGCGCGCGCAGGACGATGTCGCTGGTGAGCTTGGGTGCCTTGGTGACCTCTACGGCCCGGTTGATGACCGGAGCATCTGCCTGGCCGCCGGCCGAACCGAGGGCGAGCAGCAGCGCGCCGACCGAGACGACCTGGAGCCAGCCGGGGGCGAGGACGTAGAGGGCGAGCGCGGTGCCCATGCCGACGAGTGCGGCAAGGGTGGCGACCAAGGTCCGGAGCCGGACGCGGCCGTCGCGCTGCCGCGAGAGCTTGAGGTACTCCGCCGCGTCCTCGCGCCGGACGGCGGCGAGTCGGACGGGCTCGCCCTCGCGGTCGGCGACCCAGCGCATGGTGCCGCCGATGAACTTCGCCGCGCCCCGCGGGGCCTGAAGGGCGAGGCGCCCGGCGTAGACCGGGGAGCGGAGCGCGTGGTACCCGGCGAGGTGGGTGTAGTGGCTGGCGACCCAGCGGGCGGCGGTCTTGAGTTCGGCCGTCGACCGCAGCCACGCGGGGACGATCCGTCGCCGCTTCGCGGCCGCGAGTCGGCCGAGGTATCCGGGCCCGGCGATCGCCGGACCGTCGACCAACCGGCGGACCGACGGGTCGCCCGACTCGTCGGCCGACCCGACCGCGTGGGAGTCGGGCGACGCGTCGGCGGAGGAGTTGGCCGACTCGGTCCGGGCGGATCGGGCCTTGTCGAGGTCGACCACGTCGGCCCCGGAGTCGGGCGACCCGGTGGTGGCCATGTCGGCTTCGAGTCGGTCGAAGAAGTCGTTCTCGTCGTCGGGGTGCTTCACTGAGACTCTTCCTTCTCTTGGGAGGGAGTGTGGGGTCCGGCCGCTGCCTTGGTCGGTCGTGACCGGACCCCGTGGCTCACAGGTCGAACAGGCCGCCTTGGTCGGCGTCGGGCGCCGCGGTGGCGCGCTGGGCGGCCCGGCGGGCGGCGGTGAAGCAAGGCGGGCACCAGGCGCGCAGCTCGTGCGCGGGAAGAGCAGCGGCCTGGCGGTCGGGAGTAAGCGGGTCCTCTGCGGCAGCCATGAGCCGGACCGGGCCGCCGTGCTTGCTCGCGTATGCGTCGTGCACCTTGGTGCAGCGGCCCTCGCCCTTGGTGTGCGGCTGGCCGCACTCGCCCTCGCACTGACAGCGGTGGCCGGCAGCCCCCATCACCGCTCGGAACAGCCCCGCGGCAGCGATCGGCTCGGACATCACGCAGCCCTCCCCCTGTGGGCGGCAGCTACCAGCCGGGCACGGAGAGCCTCCAGGGCGACCACGGCCTGCTGAGGTACGACCCCGTTCCCGAGCGCCTTGAGTTGCGCCGTGCGGGACAGCCCCGGTATGTCCGTGACGTGGCCAGCAGGCAGACCCATGAGCCACTCGACCAAGGGCGGGTTCAGCCGTCCCAGAGCGTCAACTGGCCCGGGGGCGGGCCGCCCGATGACTTGCGTCCATCGCGCGATGGCGGGCTCGTAAGGGCCCCACGCAATGTCGGGTTGCCGCGCCCGTATGTCGGGCTCTGCCGCTCGCCGTCGGCTGCCGCCGGGGTCGGCAACAGCTCGCAGACCTCGGCCGCCAGGCACTTCCCATGTGTCCCCGCCTCCTGCGAGGGAGTCCGCTTGGTCTGCCGGTTCTCGTTCGCCGACGCGCGTGGGGTCGGCAGCAGGGAGACGACGTGTCGCAGGTTCATCCCGCCCTGAGCCGCGTATCCCGCCCCGGTGCCCTCCGACGTCGACGGTGTCGGCAACAGCGAGGTGACGGCCGTCGGAAGCTGCCCCGTTTGCCCGCCGCCCCGCCAGTCCCTCGCGGCTGGTGTCGGCAGGCCAGGCGTAGAAGAACAGGCGGTTGCGCTGGTGAGCGGCACCGACGTCCGACGCGCGAAGAGTGCACCACTCCGCATCGAACCCGAGGCGGGCAAGGTCGGCGAGGACGGTGTCGAATCCGAGAGAAAGGTGCCCTGCGACGTTCTCAAAGACCGCGAGTCGGGGTCGAAGAACGCCAAGGGCACGGGCGATGTGGGGCCAGAGGTGTCGGGCATCGTGCACTCCCTTCCGCTTGCCCGCGGTGCTGAACGGCTGGCACGGGTAGCCGCCGATGACGATGTCGACCGGCTCCAGGCCGTGCCAGTCCACGGTCGTAAGGTCACCGAGGTTCGGCACGTTGGGGTGGTGATGGGCCAGGATGCGGGACGCTCCGGGGTCGTTGTCCGCCACCCACGAGAGCGTCCCGCCGAAGACGGTCTGGACGGCCATGTCCAGACCGCCGTAACCGGTGCACAGCGAACCGATCCGCAGCCCGCTCATGCCGCCGCCAGGATCGCGGGAGCGTCGGTGCGGGCGCCGCGTCGTCCGGAGCGGCGGCCAGCCACGGCGGCGAACAGCCGCTTCAGCCCCGCCCGCCGGACCCCGGCACGTGCCTGCTTGGCCGCGTACATGGCCTCGTCGGCCCGGCCGAGGAGCGCGGAGAGGTCTTCGCCGGGGAAGTCGGCGGCGCGGACCCAGCCGAGGGACACCGTGGTGGCCACGTGCGGGTTGGCCTTGTCGGCGGGGCGGGCCAGTACCCCGTGAAGGACCGCGAGCAGGTCCGCGACCGTTCCGTCGGTGTCCAGGACGACGGCCGCGAACTCGTCGCCGCCAAGGCGCCCGGCGATGCCGTTCGGGCCGACGTAGTGAGCGAGGCGGTCGGCGGTGGCCTTCAAGAGGGCGTCGCCAGCCGCGTGGCCGTGGCGGTCGTTGATCTGCTTGAAGTGGTCGACGTCCGCGAGGACGACCACCGCCCTGTCGTCGCGCAGGAGCGCGTGGGCCCGGCGGGTGAAGCCCTCGCGGGTTCGCAGCCCGGTGAGCGGGTCGCGGCGGGCGGTGCGGAGCCGACGGCGCAGCCACAGCACGTGGCCGGACCATCCGGCCGCGAGCGGGCCGGTCGCGGCGAGGATCGTGGCGAGCGTGTTCATGCGGCGACCTCCTCGGCCGTCTCGGCGGACTCGTCCGTGTCGCTGCCGTCGTTCGTCTCGACGGAATGGAGATCCGGGCGACTGGCCCGCTCGACGAGCAACTCGTCACGCAGTACGCGAGAGTTGGCTGCCGAACAGTGCAGTGCGGTCCGGATCGCCTCAGCGTTGATCCCTGCCAGCGGCCAGTCGCCGGTCAGCTCGCGGGCCTCGACCAGCAGCTCCGCCGCCGAGCGGGGCGGTTTCGCCCCCTTGGGCTTCTGGCGGTTGGTGCGCTTGCGCGGCTTCCGCTCGTCCTGTTCCTCGGCCGGCGGCGGCACGGCGGGCTCCTGCTCCGGCTCCTCTACGGCCCTGTCGGGGGCAAGCTCCCCGAGCCTCAGGAGGACGCGCTCACGGCGCGGGGTCTTCGACCGCCACCGCCATCCGTAGGTCTCGCGCAGGTCAGCGCGGGCGAGCTGCCGCTCCTTCTCGCGGGAGAGCGCATCAGCGTAGGAGGTGATCTCCCAGAGGGTCATCCGGCGCCACAGCGAGAAGGTGGAGGGGAAGGCGAGCAGCCACCGCGAGGCCCGGATCTTGTCCATCCGGCGGCCGGTCGCGGCCCCGATCCGTACGGCGTAGATGTGAGCGCCAATCTCGGAGAACACCACCCACAGCAGCGGCATCGTGCCGTGCGCGAGCTTGGCCCACATGCCATGCCCCGCGGCCACGTTCAGACCGCAGGTGATCAGGGTCAGGACCCAGGGCACGAACCGCACCCACGCAAGGGCCATGTCCATCCGGATCAGGAGGAGGTTGGCCACGGTGAAGACCGGAATAGCCACGTCGATGCCGACCGGCAGCATCCACGGTTCGCCGAAGCCCCACCGCAGCGCGGCGGCCGACACGGCGTCGAAGGAGGAGATGAGCCCGAGGGCTCCGACGCCGGCCGCGGCGAGCGCGCCGATACCGGCGAGGCCCATCTCCGGACGCGTCAACGGCGGAACCGCCGAACGCTCGTTGGTGATCGCGGTCGTCATCGCGCACCGCCGAAGAGCTTCCGGTTCCGAACGGCCCATCCGATGTGCTGGAAGAGGAATCCGAGAACCGCCACGACGAACAGCCACGCCTGATGGGCTACAACAGCGCTCGCGGCACTGGCCGCCGCGATTAGCGAGCCAAGCCAGACGAGAGCCAGCTCCGAGCCCCAGGGCACCCGGGCGCTCATGCCGCCGCCCCCTTCCGGGAGCGGGAGCGGCGGGCCGCCGGCCGTACCAGCGGGAGGACGTTGAACAGCTCCGGCGCGAACGCCTCGATCGCCTCGGCGGCGACTCGGCTCACCTCGTCCGGCAGGTTCGGGTTGTCCGCGAGGATGTCCCGCGCCGCGTCCAGACGGGCCGCGCGCTCCTCCTCGCTCTCGCCCTCTACCCCGAGCCACAGTTCCACCGGGGTGCCGAGGGCGAGTTCCACGAAGTCGTTGGCGCTGAGGGCCTGATGGCCGCCGATGAATGTACGCATGGCTGATCGCTCCTGAACTTGTCGAAGGGGCGCTGGGTGGCCTCGGTCCGTGGTGAGAGGCAGCCACCCCAGCGCGGCGGGGTCGGAATCCCTCCGGCTCCCCCTGCCTCGCCCGTACAGCACCCCGTGCGGGGCCCGGACGGGCGAGGGAGGCAACCGGCCGCAGCAACCGCTGCGCAGGTGACCTGACGTCCGCGAGTCACCGGCTGTCCCGGTGCATCGAACCGGCGGATCAGGGGACGCGGTGGGCGTGGTCGCCGTGCCGGTCGAGCACGGGCGACGCCCAGAGTCTTCGTCGATGCATGGAGACCCCCTCGGTCGGTTGGATCGGATGAAGCACTGCAAGGGGGACCTGTGTCCCCACCCTCCGGCCGTTGCTCGCGGTCGCCGGGCCACCTCGCCAGTACGGGCCGAAACCCTGTTCCACCTGGCCTTTAGCGGGATTGCAGCGTCCCCGCCCTGTGCTTGCAGACAGCACCTCTCTTCGGGCCGAAGCCCGATGAGGTACATGTATCACTTGTTCCTCATCATGGAGAGGCGGGTTGGGGTCGTCAAGTCCCTTGGTTTTCAAGGAGGTCGTGAACCCGCCCCGCTCGATGCCTCAAGCTTGGCCTGATCAGGGCAGACGCTGGACTCCACACATGTACGGCTGCGGGACGACTTGGCTACGGTGAAGTCGTCCCAAGTCGTCCCGCAGGTGGGAGAGTGCGGCATGGCCAACGAACGACTGCGCGGCGCCATCATCGAGAGCGGCATGACGCTCGATCAGGTCGCCGAGCGGCTCGGGGTGTCGGCGAAGACAGTCGAGCGCTGGATCAACGATCCCAAGCGCCAGCCGTACCGCCGATTCAAGTACGCGACGGCCTCGCTCCTTCAGCGCGAGATGTCTTACTTATGGCCTGAGGAGCGGACGTCCGCAGAGGTCACCGAGGCGGGCAACGCCGAGCTGATCAAGCTCTACCCCCACCGCTCGGTCGTGCCGAATCGGCTCTGGACGCAGCTCTACGCCAGCGCTCAGCGGTCCTTCGACGTCTTGGTCTACTCGGGGTTCTGGCTCACCGAGGACGCGGCCTTCCACCAGGTCGTCAAGGAGAAGTCGGCCGCCGGCATCCCGGTCCGGTTCATGCTCGGCGACCCCGACTCAGCTGCGGTGGCAGTGCGCGGAGCCGACGAGGGGATCGGCGGGGCCATGGCAGGCAAGATCCGAAATGCCCTGGTCAACTATGCGCCACTCTTCGGACTCCCCGGCGTGGAGTTCCGCCTCCACTCCACCACGCTCTACAACTCCCTCTATCGCGCCGATGACCAGATGCTTGCGAACGGGCACCTGTACGGCGTCGGCGCATACATGGCGCCGGTGCTGCACATCCAGCGAGTGGCCGGCGGCGAGCTCTTTGACGCTTACGCCGAGAGCATCGAACGAGTCTGGGAGAGCGCCCGCCCCATCACCTCACCCACCGACCTGGGAGGCTCGGACGCATGAGCCGTATCGACTACTTCCGCGACCCCGCCGCCCCAAAGGCCAACTCGGTGGTGCCGTCTGTGACGGTCGTCGTACGCGACGACAAGGGGCGGCTCCTCCTCATCCACAAGACCGACAACGACCTGTGGGCTCTCCCTGGTGGGGGGCACGACATCGGTGAGCGAATCGGCGGCACCGCGGTCCGGGAGGTGCGGGAAGAGACGGGGATCGAGGTGGAGGTGGACAACATTGTCGGCCTCTACACGGACCCAGACCACGTCCTGGCGTACGACGACGGAGAGGTCCGTCAGCAGTTCTCCATCTGCTTCCGAGCCCACCCGGTCGGCGGGTCCCTCCGTACGAGCAGCGAATCGAAGGAGGTCCGCTGGGTGAACCCGGCGGACCTCGATGACCTGGACATCCACCCGTCCATGAGGCTGCGCATCCGGCACGGCCTGGACGAGTCGCGACGGGAGCCCTACCTCGGCTGAGCGTCCGCCGCGGCAGCGGCCATACGGCGCTCCACCCGCTCGTTGGCGGCGTAGATCTCGGGCGCCGCGCGCTGAATGAACCGCCCCACGATGGTGTCCGGCCCGTACCGCTGCACGATCTCGTCCAGCCGGGCGACCGGGGTGGTGTGCCCACCGTCGGGAGTCGTCGTCATGTCGGAGACGATCAGCGCGTCCACCAGCTCGGGCCGCTCAAGCTCGAACTCCGTCTCAAGCTCATGCCGGAGCCCTCGCTCCTCAGCCTCCAGGAGCGCACAGGAGTGATGCGCCACGAGCCGCACCACACGCTCATCGGCGCCCTCCTGGTCCCGCAGGAACCAAGCCCCATCGAGCGGGTGGAACCCAGTCGTCGCAATGGCCGGCGAGTACCCAACGTCGTGCAGAACGGCCGCGGCCTCCAGCAGCTCGGCGTCGGCGCCGAGGATCGGGCTCAGAGACCGAGCCCGCTTGGCGACGCCGAGGGAGTGTGCCCAACGACGCGGCAACGGCTCGGACAACATCGATTCGGAGAGCGAGTACGCCCACTCGGTAAGCCCCATGGACGCCAAGGCTACGACTGCCCTTCCGAATCGGGGAGAGCCCGCACAGTCCGCCCCCTGCCTTGCACAGTGTTAAGCAAGCCGTTCCCCTCCATCTGTGCCAAAACGCGACGAACAGCAGTGCGTGAAACACTAAAACGTTCACAGAGCCGGGCCTCCGAGGGAAACGGATCACCGACGGTCAGTGCGTCTTCGGAGATCACAGAAGTCACGCGGGCCGCGAGAGACTGGCGGTCGCCACCTTGAGCGATCCGCCAACCGATACCCGGTGCCGACTCTACGCGACCTTCAGCTTCGAGTATCTTCAATGCTCGGCGAACCGTGTTCCGGGCAATGCCGAACTGGCGCATTAGATCGGCTTCCGAAGGCAATGCACTGCTACCCTCCCCGGACTCAATGGCCAATCTGAGTGCCGCCGCGACGATCAAATACGTTCCTCGCGCACTAGCTTGCGACACACCTACTCCGTTCAGCAAATTGAACAAGGTTCACCATTGATCGACACAAAACCGAAGGCTAAATCTTGCGCTTACGCCCCTTCTGCGGCGGATTGGAGTTTTTCCAAACCAGCACCTTGAATTCAGGAAACGGCTCATCAGAACCATAGATCGGCTCACAAATCGGAAGCACCCCTTGGGCCTCAAACTCTCTGAGCATTTCCCCCTGCTGTGCTCGAATAGCATGAGCCCAGTCAACATCACCATTAGCCCGCACCGGGTCACCAAAGAGAGGAAGGCGAACCAAAGAGCTTCGCTTGAGCAGTTTCTCCAGCTCGGACCAGATGTACTTGTACTTATTGCCTTCAAATGACCCAATGGCAACGAACAAGCCCCCCGGAGTCAGGCTTCTGGCCAGATTCGAAATCTCCACCTTGAACGCCTCTACACTGTCCCTACTTGTCAGAAAGTTGCAGGTGACAATCAAGTCATAGGCACTTGGCTGGCGCACTCCATCACTCTGCGCTTGCTCGCGCGCAAGACTTTCAGAAATATAATCGTCACCCCTGTCATACTCGTCAACTATGCGGGCTACTTCTTGTTCCAACTCCCGAACATGCTCGGCAATCGTGGAGAATCCATTGAGATCCAGATGCCTAACCGCGAACGGCAGAGAGCCAGAGTGGGAATACTTTTCACCGCGTCGGACCAGTATATTTTCAGAGAGGTTGTGAAGCAGATGCGACCATGCCTTTCCTCGGTCTAGCGCGTCCGCTACTACTACTGGGGCAATCCTGACGTCTGGCGTTGCCGCTGCGGCCCACGAAATCAGATCAGCATAGAAGTCGCGGATGGCATAGAGGGCAGGCGCTGGCCCCGCTCCGACTTCAAGCACCGTAAGGCCGCGCTGCCGTATTGGCAGATTACCAGCAGCGAAGAGGGCTTCGAGGACCTGTGTCACTCTGCCGTATCGATCGGCTAGGTGCTGCAAGGTATAAGCAGCCACCTCAGCGGAACTATCAAAAGTTAGATCGTTACATGCCTCTCGAGTGGCGCGCAATTGGCTAGCCGTAGCGCTAGGCTCTCGCCCTATTTGCCAGACAGTGTCATTCACAGCCCGACAGAGAGAACGAAGATTGCTCAGCGAAGCACTGACCTCCGAGCGCCGCCACTCCTCAAAACTCCGAGCGTTCTCCAATTGCCAGCGCCGAGCCGACCACCGTGCAATTGACTCATCCTCGCCACCGTGAACCATGCCCCACCCCTCACGTATCGCCGCACTGGAGATGCCGCAGAGACTTCTGTGACCGCTCAACCGCGATCTCGGCATACAGCATGCATCAGCTGTCACCAGCCGGGCCAGCCTTACGGGAGGCCAGGCAGGGAAGCGGAACTCACCGGGCTACCCGAGCGGCAGAAGCCCTGCGCCCGGCGCGACTCCGGGTCGCACGACTGGCCCATTTCTCGAACACTTGATCGACACAATCGGCTCCGTGAGTCACGCCCGGCGGTGCCGCAGCGTCGACACGCCAGCCCTTGCCGACCCCAAGTGCTGAGCAATCAAGGATCACTTTCGGGATTATGACCGGATAGCTCCGAGTGAGTGGCGAGTAAAACCCCTGGCGCGCTCACCAGCCAGCACCGTTCTTGCAGGTCAAGAGGCTCGATGTGCCACAGTTGCGCATGCCCTCCGGAGCCGTGTGCGCAGGTTCGAATCCTGCCGGGGGCACTTCGCAAGAAGTGCCACACAGACCCCGTGATCAGCGGAAACGCTGAGAACGGGGTCTTGTTGTAGGTGCAGCCATGTGCCGTCACATGGGATGCGGAGCCGCGAGCGCTGCCGACTGCGGCCAAGACGGGCGACCAAAGGACAGCCAGCAGTGAGGGAGGGGTGGCCTCTTGCGCATGGCCGGCCGACTGCCGGGCCCGAGGGGGGCAGGGCGCCGTGCCCTTCCCGTCACGGATGGCGGGAGCGTGAGGCGACCGCACCACCGGGAAAGGGCGGGCGGGGAGCAGTTGCTGCCGCGAAGTGGCAGAGGCCGGTGTGATCGCTCCGCGTCGGTACCGGTCTCGTCGTGGCTGATGAGCGCGTCGTTCGGTCGTCCTCGGTATCCGCCTGTGGCAGTGCCCTAGGTTGGATCTTGTGGCTGAGCTGACAAGTTGTGCCACTCATGGCCGCATCCGCCAACGCAGTGCAGCGCCCGCCTGCGAGTATCGGCGATGCCGAAGAGGGCGACTAGCAGGCGAAACGACTTCGTGAGTTCGTACGCCGGAAGGGATGCCATCCCGAAGCGCCACTTCGCGAGCATGACCGCGGGCGTGTGGGTGGGGCGAATGCCAGAGCGTGCGATGCTCTCAGGCACATCGTCCTCACGGGCGCGAGCCTGACCACAGAACAGCACCAGGGCATGCACGGCCTTGCGCTTGTCATCCTCCGACAGGCCCTCGAACCACTCGATCCCCTCAGCCTTCGATCTGAGACCTTGTGCGAGTTCGTTCAGGATCACCTCGTGTGCGTACAGCACAGCCATCCACCCCCTTTGCGACCAGGCCGACGGTACCCCCGTGGGCGCCGGCGAGCAGCACAGTTTTGCGGGCTACGCATGCCCCTTGCCTGCCCGATCGGGCGGGAAACTGCGGGGATCGTCGGGTAACGAGGGCAACCGGACAGGTCAACGGCCCCTGACCGTCGAGCCTGGTCAGAGGCCGTTTCGCCTGGCGGTGGGTGTGGGATCTGAATTCACGGTGACATCGCTGCCGCGACGGTTTTCAAGACCGCGTAGGGATCGACGCTCCCAAAGCGTCGAGTGCCCCCACGGCCGCGTGGATGTGACCCGGGCCGCGACGCAACCGTTCTCCCGCGCACCACCAGGACAGTCGCTCCTCTGTGTCCTCCTCCAGATGCATGCCCAGGCCATGCTCGGGGCACAGGGGCCACGCCTGCCACAGAAGCTCCATGACGGTGTCCTGCGCGGCATCGGCGACGCTCGCCAGTGCGGAGGCAAGGCTGTCCTGTGAGGTCGGGTCCAAGTGGTTGCCGTGCCACTCGCCGTTGGCCATGGCGACGGAGACGTTCTCCGGCTCATCCGCGTCGTAGGACGGAACGGCCAGCAGCTGCAGGGGTTCCAGCTGGGGAAGCGTCACCGCCAGGTCCCGGTTCAGAAGGGCGAGAGCCTGGTCCCACACGGGGTACTCGCCCGGCGAGACACGGCGAGGCTCAGGGGGGTCGAAGAGAGCGCACATGAGCACCATCCTCCGCCATGCCCGGGGCAGCCCCGATCGCTCAACAGCCTCGCCCCCCTGCAACGACCGCGTGCGGGGGCTGACATCAGCGGCTGACATCCACCATGGGTCGCACGGGACCGTCGTCACCATCGGCACCAAGCGGGTCCACGTGAAGATGGACAAGGCCGCGTTCGAGAGCCATGACGGGGAGGTTGCAAACTTCCTTCCCGCCGATCTGGAGCCTGGGCATCTCGGTACCCCCCGAAGCTCAGACCGGATGAACGATGCCTTCACCGCCTTCAAGCTGGCGGCTGGCACTGACCTCGTGACCCTGGCGTTGGACGCGGAGATCATCACCGCCGAACAGGGGGAACAGATCAAGGCTGCATGGGCCGGCCACTTGGAGAACTGACAAGTGCGGCCATGCCCCGGCTCAAGCCGTGCTCAGGGTGAGTGTCCAACTGCGTGACGACGCCGACGAACAGCGGCGTACACCCACGAACTCCTGCGGACCACCAGCTCAGATGAGAAGCGCCGCAGCGCACGGGAGCTCCGCCGCCCGAGTTGCTTCGGGACGAAGAAGTCGTGGGGCCAGGTCGCGGGTTGCTCCATGAGGAGCCAACTGGTCTGGAAACCATCCACGCCGAGACCTCAGGCACTGGCATGCTGGCAGCTCAGGGGGCCGGCCACTGCGATCGTGAACACGATCGTGCTCGATTCTTCGAGGCCTGGCGCGACGCCTAACCTGAAAGCGCCCTGCATTCAACACCGACAGGCCAGCGTCTCCCGTGCCACAACCGCGCCGGTTGGGACGGGGAACCCCGGCGCAGGCGGGGCGTTCCAGCCCGCGCCATGTCGAAGGCCCAGGGGTTTGGCAGTACGGATGGGGGAACCGTGTCGACGTCGTTCGCGGCCATGCTGCTCCCGGTGATGGTCATCGTCGTCGGGCTCTGTCTCACAGGCGTTGTTCTTGGTATCCATGCCTTGCTCCTCGGACGTCTACCAAGCCGAAGGCTTGCGGGGTGGGTCCGTCGGCCCAGGCTCTGGGGAAGCGGCGCAGTGCTTGTCGCCTGCCTTGGGTTCGGTAGCCCCACCGTGTTCGTGGTTGGGCTCGGGCTCATCGCTCTGGGGCATACCGTCAAGGCCTCCCGCTGATCGGCTTCTGGCCGTGCCGCACCCGTGCCAGAACGAGCAGGAGAGCACGGGGAACAGAAGGCACTGGCGGGTGTCCACGGCACATCCACAGGCATCTTCCTGTCGCAGATCAGCCGCGGAGTCGCCCAACCGCTCTCCTAAGGAGGTGGCTTCCTTGCAACCAGCGGCAGGGGCCAGCTCGCGCAGGCCACCAGCGCGCTGCCGTCCTCGGTGAGGAAGAGCAGGGTGAACCGTGTCCGATTGCCAGGGTCGATCAGTGCGGTGCGCACGGGCCGGTCGTGCTCCCTGATGAGCTGCACCGCTCGTGCCAGCCCAGGGGGTTCGAATCCACGCATCCGCATGCGCTGAAGTCGGCGGCTGAAGACGCCGGTATGCGCACCAGTGGGCTGCACCCGCTCTTCCACCGAGTACGGAGCGCCGCGGCGCAGGGCGGCCAGAGCTGTCGCGGACGCCTCGTCATCACCGATCAACAGTGATTCCAGCACATGCCGTTCCATGACCACCCCCGTTTGGATCGTGCGGTACAGCAGCCAGGTACCGCAACCCTGGTGCCCTCAGCCCTCCAGCCACTACAGCGTTCTGACGAACCCGGAAATCGGTTCGTTCGTCGCGCGGTGCACAGGCTGCCGGGCAGGCTATCCGCGCCCTTGGGTGGCTCCGCAGGGCACGCCGATGCCCTTCGAGTGGGCTCGCGACTGCGTGGGTTCCGGGCCGTCCGCGGGCCGTGGAAGGGCGAGCGGTGGCGGCCGAGCGTGACAACGGGTGACCGCTCGACCGCAGGTCAGAGGTCGCCAGCCGGTCAGTGCCCCCGGTCGGATCAAGAACCCGGGCAAGAAGTCCGTGCCGACCTGACACCGATCACCAGCCGCCCAGTCGGTCTAGAAGGCGGTGCCTAAGCCCGGTACGTTGATCCCATGACTGACAACCGAAAGGGCAATGCCGCGTAGGCGCCCCTCTCACGTGCGGGCCGGCATCCCCATACGGAACCGCGACCGCCGACGTCTCTATCCAGCGATCGACCGCCTGTCCGGAGCCTGCGCAGCCGACATCCGCCGACTGGATCAGCGTCGCTACTGGTCTGAGGCCACAGCCGGAGCCCTTTGGCACTGGGCTGCCCTGGCCCACGGCCCTCTGAGGCGGCTGGCCAGTCCGCGCACCGAAACCCGATGCGACATCCGCGAATGCGGCTGCGATCCCTCCCTCTACCGCGACCACCTTGAAGAGGTCCTGCACGCCCTTCCTGCGAAGTCGGCCCGCGAGCTGCGACGACGCGTGAGGGCTCTCGACTCGAAGATCCTGGCCCGTGCCAAGGTCATCCCCGCCGACTCTCCCGACGTCAGATGGTGGCCAGGCCAGTTCTAGCCACCGATCGGTCGGAGATCACGGACTGCCCCACAGACCCCGTGATCAGCGGAAACGCTGAGCGCGGGGTCTTGTTGCAGGTGCGGGCGTGTGCCGTTCGTGGATGGAGTCTCGGCGCATCGGCGCACGTCCGTCCGGAGAGCGGCGAAGGCCCCCGGACGGCTCCGGGGGCCTTGCCGTCGGGGGTGGATCACCCTCTGATCTCTCGTACCAGGACGTCGTTCTCATCGGTCAGTTCCAGCTCGTGGGGCAGCCCGAAGCCGTTGAGAAGACGTCCCAGTTCGTCGAGGCGGGCAGGGTCCACGACACCGTTGAGCAGGACGGCCGCGTCGTCGGTCGGATCGATCTCGATCCGGCACCAGCTGGTCTCCAGCTCGTAGCCGTGCCAGGACGACGAGCGGGCCCTCCAGCCGGCGCCGGCGAAGCGAGCAGCCACGGCGGAGGCGTCACGGCAGCCGCGGAGCGTGCCGCACACGTTGTTGCCCAGGTCGATCCACTGTCGACCGAGCCTCTGCCTCTCGTCAGGTATGTCCACGTCCGGAGTATGCGGCAGGTGGGCGACCGTGCTCACTCGTGTTCTCTCGGGGATCTTCGGCGCGCCGATTCTCGATCTCCTGACGGCCGTTGAGCCACTGCTCCCAGAACCCCTCAGCGCCCCTCGGCCGACCCGGAGCAGGGCTTCCTGGAGAGCCGCCGCACCGAACCCGAGCCCTGCTCTGACGGCGTATCGCCGGAGCCGGCGGCCGACATGCGGGGTGACTCGCCCGGTGATGCAATGGAGCCACTGAGAGAGCCACGACATCAGGGGTTGCGCCGTGAACGACGAAGCCGAAGAGCTGGGACCCATCGACTATCTGATCGTGGAGTTCCCCGGCAACCGAATGACCGGCGAGGGTCTGCCCCTCCTGGTCGATCTCGTGGACCGTGGCCTCATTCGCATCCTCGACCTGACCTTCGTCAGGAAGGAGGAGGACGGCTCCGTGAGCGGCCTCGAGATCGCCGACCTCACCGGTGACGGCGAGCTCGACCTGGCCGTGTTCGAGGGAGCCTCCTCCGGACTCATCGGTGAGGACGACCTCGAAGAGGCCGCGAACGCCCTGCAGCCGGGCAACTCCGCCGGGATCCTCGTCTACGAGAACCGTTGGGCCGCGCCTTTCGCCGCAGCCCTGGCCCGGGGTGGTGCCCAGGTGGTCGCCTCCGGGCGGATCCCCGTACCCGCCATCCTGGCCGCGCTCGACAGCGTCGACGGCGCTTCCTGAGCGTCGGCCGGCCCCAGTCGAGGAACAGAAGGGAATCTCCATGCCAGGCCTTCTCCGCGGGGTCGCGCGTACGGCCGTCGTCGCCGGAACCGCCACCGCCGTGTCGAACCGAGTGAGCCGCCGCCAGCAGGGCCGATGGGCTGCCCAGCAGGAGCCGCAGGAGCCGCAGTACGCGGCTCCGCCCCCGCCGCCCGCACCCGCCGCCCCTCCCGCGGGCTCCGACATGTCCAGCAAGATCGATCAGCTCAAGCAGCTCGGTGAGCTCAAGGACCAGGGCGTTCTCACCGAGAGCGAGTTCGAGGAACAGAAGCGCAGGATCCTCCAGGGCTGATCCCTACGCCGTGCCGTGTCCGCCGCCCCGATCCTCGGGGCGGCGGATTCGGCGTTCTCCGCCCGCTCCCCCACCCTCTCGCAGCAGGGCCCCCGGGGCGGAGAACCCGGGGGCCGCCTGCTGCGAGGGCGGGATGCGTGTTACGCCGTGCGCTTGCGCGGCGGCGTCTTCTTCGCCGTCGCCGTCGTCTTCTTCGCCGCCGTCTTCTTCGTCGTCGACTTCGCCGTGCTCTTCTTCGCCGCCGCCTTCTTCGTCCCCGCGCCGGCCGTCGACGTCGACTTGCGGGCCGGAGCCGCCTTCTTCTTCGCGGGCGCGCGCGACGTCGACTTCTTGCCCCCCGTCTCCTTCGGCGTCCCGCGCGGCTTGAGCTCGGTCACCACCGCGTCCTCGCCCCGCGCCTCCTTCGCCGCGCGGACGCTGTTCTCCAGCGCCGCCATCAGGTCGATGACCTGGCCGCCTCCCGGTTCCTCACCCGCGCTCGGGGCCGGCACTCCCTCGCCGCCCTCCGCCTTCGCCGCGATCATCTCCTCGACCGCCGTGCGGTAGTCGTCGTGCAGCGTGCTGATGTCGACCTCGCCGAGCGTGGCCATCAGGGCGTCCGCCAGGTCGAGTTCGGCGTCCCGTACGCTCACCGGGCTCTCCGGCGCCACGCCCTCCGGCGCGCGGATCTCGTCCGGCCAGAGCAGGCCGTGCATCGCGATCACGTCGTCCACCACCCGCAGCATGCCGAGCCGTTCCCGCCCCCTGAGGGCGTACTTGGCCACGGCCACCTTCTCGCTGCGCTTGAGCGCCTCGCGGAGCAGGGTGTACGGCTTCGCCGCGGGTACGCCGTTCGCCGAGAGGTAGTACGCGGCGTCCATCTGGAGCGGGTCGATCTCGCCGGCCGGTACGAACGCGACGATCTCGATCGTCTTCGCCGTCGGGAGCGGCAGCGTCGCCAGATCCTCCTCGGTGATCGGGATCATGGACCCGTCGGCATCCTCGTACGCCTTGCCGATCTCCGCCTGGGGGACCTCCTCGCCGTCCAGCTCGCACACCTTCTTGTAGCGGACCCGTCCGCCGTCCTCGGTGTGGATCTGGCGGAAGGAGACGGACCGGCTCTCCGTGGCGTTCACCAATTTGATCGGGATGCTGACCAGGCCGAAGGATATGGCGCCGTTCCAGATGGATCGCACGTTCTTTCCCTCCGGGTGGGATCAGGGCGATTTATCGCCAATCGTGGGATTCTCATCGTATGACGCCTCTCACAGAGGTGGAGGGGCGGCGCCTCACCCTCAGCAACCTGGAGAAGGTCCTCCACCCGGTCACCGGCACCACCAAGGGCGAGCTGCTCCACTACTACGCGACCGTCGGGCCCGCGATCCTGCCCCATCTCCGCGATCGCCCGGTGTCCTTCCTGCGCTACCCGGACGGTCCCGACGGGCAGCTGTTCTTCACCAAGAATCCGCCTCCCGGCACACCCTCCTGGGTGAGGACCACCCCCGTACCCCGCTCCGAGGACCCCCGGGCCCGCCAGGTCGTGGTCGAGGACCTTCCCTCGCTCATGTGGGCCGCGAACCTCGTCGTCGAGTTCCACACGCCCCAGTGGCGGGCCTCCTCCCCCGCCCTCGCCGACCGCCTCGTGTTCGACCTCGACCCCGGGCCTCCCGCGACCGTCCTCGAGTGCTGCCGGGTCGCCCTGCACCTGCGCGAGCGGCTCTCGGCGGACGGCCTCACCGCCTTCGCCAAGACCTCCGGCTCCAAGGGGCTGCACCTGCTCGTCCCGGTGACTCCGACGCCCTCCGCCCACGTCTCGGCGTACGCCCGCCGCCTCGCCGTCGAGGCGGAGGCCGCGCTCCCCGATCTCGTCGTGCACCGGATGGCCAAGGCCCTGCGGCCCGGGAAGGTCTTCGTCGACCACAGCCAGAACGCCGCCGCCAAGACGACCGCCACCCCCTACACCCTGCGGGCCCGGGCCCTCCCCTCGGTCTCCGCGCCCGTCACCTGGGAGGAGGTCGAGGAGAGCGCCCGCCCGGACGCGGACCCCGATGCCCTGGTTCTCCTCATGGACGACATCGCGCCACGTCTGGAGCGGTACGGGGAGCTCCTGGCGCCCCTCTTCGCGCCCGAGCTCGCGGGGAGTGTGCCGTGAGGGGGCTTGGGGGTGGGACCGGTGGGACCGGTGGGGCTTGGGGAAGGGGCGGGGCCGGGGGGATCCTCGGCGGGTCCGGGAGCGCCGGAGGGCTTGGGGGCGCCGGAGGGGTTGGGGGCGGGGCCGTCGTTCTTCCGCCCGTCGACGTCATGCGGCCCCGGTCCGCCGACGAGATCCCCGAACAGCGAGAGCCTCCCCGCGAGCTCCAGTACTCCCTCAAGCTCGACGGCTTCCGCGCGCTCGCCTTCGTCCTCGACGACGGGAAGGTCGTCCTCCAGTCGCGTTCGCGCCGGGACCTCGCTCCCGAGTTCCCCGAGATCGCCGCGCACCTGCGGGACCAGTTGCCGGTCGGGATCGTTCTCGACGGTGAGCTGTGCGCGTACCGGGAAGGGCGGCTGAGCTTCACCGACCTCCTCCGCTCCCACGCCGACCGGACCCGCACCGGCGTCCCCGTCTCGTACATCGCCTTCGATCTCCTCGCCGTCCCCGGGCGCGACGTACGGGGCCTGCCTCTCCGTGACCGGTGGGAGCTGCTCGGTACCGCCCTGCTGGACGCCGAGCCGCCGCTCCAGCGCGTGCTCGCCACGCTGGACGAGGAGACCGCGCGCGGCTGGTTCCGTGACCTGCGGGACGCGGGGGTCGAGGGGATCGTCGCCAAGGCGCTGAACTCGACCTACCGGGCGGGTTCCACCTGGGCCTGGCGCAAAATCCGCCACATGGACACGAGTGACGGGCTCCTGCTCGGTGTCCTCGGGCCGCCCGACCGGCCCCGGACCCTGGTCGTACGGCTCCCCGACGGGCGCACCGTGACCACCTCGCCCCGGCTCACCCCGGCGCAGGCCCGCGAGGTCGGCGCTCTGGTGGGCGACCGCGCGGGGCCGCTCGCCCAGGACCCGGAGCACGGCCCGGTGCGATGGGTGGACCCGCCGCTCCCCGTCGAGCTGCGGCAGATCGCGGGGCGGCAGCGGCAGGAGAACGCGACGTTCGTCCGCGTCCGGTCGGAGGGCTGAGGAGTGAGGGGTGGGGGGTGGGGGTGGGGAGTGCTGGGCCGAGGGCTGCTGGGCCAGGGGGTCGGGGGCTGCTGGGCTGCTGGACTGCAGGGCTGAGGAGTGAGGGGCCGCCGAGGGCCGCCGAGGGCTGCCGAGCCGCCGAGCCCCCGAGCCGCGCATCGGGGGCCGCCGCCCGGGCGCCCGCCCGGCCGCCCGCGGCCCCCGCCTCCCCGTGAAGTGCCCGCGCCGCGAGAAGGGGCCCCCTGGCCCCCGTACCGCTCGACTGCGGCGCCAAACCGTCCCGGATACCGTTCCGGCCACTCCGCAGCCGTTCCTTCGGCGGGGAACGGCGCGCCTTCCGGCTCGGGACCCGCGTCCGCGCCGCGGAGGCCGGCGTCGTCGAGGCCGGGCGCCGCATCGCCCTGCCACCCGCCCACCGCCCGTTCCTCACCGAGGTGGGCCGGTCGGGCGCCGGGCCGTACCGCGGACTTCTCCCGCCGGACCGGTGTCGGCTCTTCACCGGTCCACGGCCGTCGGCTCCCGACCGTCCGGGAGCGGCGGGGGTGACGCGGGCTCCGGGAACGCCCTGCCCCGCCGGCCTCCGAACGCCCGCGCCTCCCTGCCTCCCGGCCGCCCCGTGCGGCTTCACCTGCGCGTCACCGTCCGAGCCGGGTCGTGGTCGCTCCCCGCTCGTCGTCGGGACGGGCTGTTCGGACCCGCGCCTCGCCGGTGTCAACGGCCCGCTCAGCGGTCGGGTGATCACGGGCGGCGCCGACGGTTTCCGCGAGCCGGACGTCTCCTTCGCCCGGGAGTTCCCCACCCGGCACGGTCGGTGACTCGACCATCCGGCGGACGGCCCCGACGACCGTGCCCCCGAAAACGGCCTCTCCTCGCCTCACCGCCCCCTCCCCCGGGGCCCCCACGGGCGTGCACTGAGCGCAACTGCCCTGCTCCGCACCGTACATGGCGCAAAGAGGCCGCAACTCGGGTTCCTGGCAGGTCCGGTGTCGCCGGTAAGGCCTTGCCGCCCTTCCCGTGGTGCACACTTGCTGACTGTTACAGCGCTCACGGGGAAGGCGGCCTGGCCAATGCTGACGGGGATCGAGGAGGTCGACTGGGCCTCGTTGGGGCACGCGTACGGCCCCGCGGACGACGTGCCGGAGCTGCTCCGCGGACTCGCCTCCGCCGATCCCGCGGAGCGCGAGACCGCCCTCGACGGCATGTACGGGGCCGTGCACCACCAGGGCGACGTCTACGACTCCACCCTCGCCTGCATCCCCTTCCTCCTCGAACTCGTCGCCGACCCCGGCGTCCAGGACCGGGGCTGCATCGTCGAGCTGCTCACCAGCATCGGCGGGATCGAGCTCGACGACGACGAGGAACTGGACGAACTCGACCCGGAGGACGAGGAGTTCATCCCCGCCGCCAACTACGCGATGGCCGCGGCCGCCATCGCCGCGGGCGCCGACGTCTTCCTCGGGCTCGTCTCGGACCCGGACCCCGAGGTGCGGCTGGCCGCACCCTGCGCGCTCGCCTCGCTGCACCCCGAGCCCGCGCGGGTGCTGGGACTGCTGCGGGAGCGGCTCACCGTCGAGCGGGACACCGAGGTCCGGCTCGCCCTGGTCGCCGCCGTCGGGCGGATCGCCCTGCGGCACGCGTCGCTGCGCGCCGAGACCGTCGACTGGCTCGGCTGGCTCGCCCGCGCCGCGCAGGACCCGGGACTCCGTCTCGCGGCCCTCGCGCAGCGGGCCCGCTGCGCGCCCGCCGACATCCCGGACGACATCGTGCCGTGGGTGACGGGGCTCCTCGAGGAGATCCGGACCTCGGCGCAGGGTCCGATCGCCGCCGGAGCCGAGCGGGCCGCCACGCCGACTCTCATCGGGCAGGTCCGCGAGCTCCTCGAGGAGCATGCCGCCGGGCGTCCCGCCCCCTGGACGGAGGAGCTGCTCCGGACGCTGCACGCCGCGCTCGACGACCGGGTCGACGACCGCATCGCGCTGATCGTCGCGCAGCTGCGCAGCCCCGACTGGGGGCAGCGTTCGGACGCGATCTGGCTGTGCGGCGGTTTGATACGGATCTGGCGGGGGCGGTACGAGGAGGTCGTCCGGCTCGTCGGGGCGCAGCTCCACGATCCCGAGCCGCGGCTCCGGGAGGCGGCCACCTCGTTCCTGGAGCGGCTCTTCGAGCTGGGCGCGCCCGCCGCCGACGCCCTCGTGACCCGCCTCACCACCGGCCCGGTCGTGGGACCGGGCGGCGGTGGCGGGCACGGCGGTGGTGGTCAGGGCGGCTTCGTCGGGCGGTCCGGGCGGGACGGGGCGCTCCTCGCGCTGGCCCGCGCCGGCGACACCCGCGCGGTCCCGCTGCTCGCCCGCGCCCTGGAGGAGCACGAGGTGCGGCGGGAGCTGCTGTACGCGATGGACGGCCTGGGGCCCTCGGCCGCGATGCTCGCCCCGCTGCTGCGGCGCAGGCTCGCCGAGGTCGAGCTCGACGAGCGCCTCTACGACCGGGCCGCGCCCCTGCTGTACGCCCTGGCGGCGGTTCGGGGCAACCAGGCCGTACCGGAGGTCCTTCGGGTCCTGCGCGGGGCGCCGTCGAACCGCCGCGACTGGGTGCGGGAGGCCGCCCTGCGGACGCTGGCGGCCTTCGGTCCCGCCGCCCAGGAGGCCGTACCGGAGATGCGAAGACTCCTGGCCGCCGAATCGGCCGCGGTCGCCACGACGGCGGCGCGTGCCCTGTGGGCGGCCGAGGGCGACCTGGGCGAGGTGCTGCCCGCGCTGGAGCGGTGGCTGCGGCCGGGTGCCTCGGGCGCGGACTGGTGCGCCGCCGCCCAGGCCCTCGGCGAGATCGGCCCGGCCGCGGCCGTGACGGCTCCCGCCCTCCGGCCGGGTCTGGCCTCCCGGGACCTGTGGGTACGGGTCCGCAGCGCCGCGGCCCTGTGGCGGGTGTCCGGGGACGCGGCGACGGCCCTTCCGGTGCTGCTCGCGGCCTGGGAGGAGAATCGGCACGCGCGCGTGGACGTCGCCGAGTGTCTGGCGGAGATGGGGCCCGCGGCGTCGGAGGCCCAGTTGGTGATCCTCACC
Organism: Streptomyces zaomyceticus; assembly: GCF_014656215.1. Classification (GTDB taxonomy): domain Bacteria; phylum Actinomycetota; class Actinomycetes; order Streptomycetales; family Streptomycetaceae; genus Streptomyces; species Streptomyces zaomyceticus. The sequence continues at coordinate 84,630 of NZ_BNBZ01000023.1, forward strand.
GAGCTGACCCGCCGGCGGCGTCACAACGCCCGGGAGGGCGCCTCGGGCAGCCATGACATCCACCTCGACGAGAAGCTGCTGACCTTGTGCCGGGCGGCTCTGGCGAGGATGGAGCGGGGCGCGTTCTAGGACCTGTCGTCACACTCCCGTCGTCGCCCGCGGGGCGGACGGGAGTCCGACGACAGGGCCCAGGGGTGGGTCTGTTCCACGGGTCGGGCCCCGCGTCAACGGTCCGCCCGGCCCGTCCGCCCTGCCGATCCGCCCCGTGGGCGCGGGTGAAGGGCGCCGAGGACGCCGAGGCCGGTCACCCCGGGGCCCTGCGCCCAGGGCCCTGCACCCAGGGCCCGGGCCCGGGCCCGACAACCCTCCACATAGACAAAAAGGACTTCTCCCCGAATAAGGTCTACTGGGAGTGGGCGCCGACCGGCCCCGCCCCGTCGTCCGACCGAACGAGGAGCAGTGTGAGACCGCGCGGAGTGCCGATCGCCGCCGCCGGTGTCCTGTGTGCCCTCGCGCTCGGCGGCCTCGTCGGCTGCGGCAGCGTTGAGGGCGGGCTCCAGAGCGCCGGGACCACCCCCACCGCCGTCGGGCCCGTGCGGCTCTGGCCCGATCTGCCGCCCGCGACGAATCCGCCGATCGACTACGGGGAGTCGGACACCCAGCGGGTCCCCGGCATCGACGTCCCCGACAACGACGTCCGCTCGCTGAACGCCGTGACGGTCGTCCAGGCGGAGGTGCGCGCCCACCCCGACACGTACTCCGGTGGCGACGGGCTCTACGAGGAGACCGCCCACGCGATCGAGGCCTGCGGCACCGCGCCCGCCGGCTGTCCGGTCATGCGGCCGTACTACCGCGACCTCACCGGCAACGGCCGGGACGAGTTGATCGTCGGTATCCGGATGCCGGACCAGCAGGTCGGGATCCGGGTCTATCTCGCCGAGAACGGCGGGCTCACCCGCATCATGTCCACCGTCGACCAGGTCATCAGCGTGGAGCTGGCCGGCCGGGACCTGATCATGCGGGTGGGTTCGGCGGGCATCCCCGGGTACGAGTACCGCACCGCCTGGTCCTGGGACGAGCAGCAGCACAGCATGCTCCCCACCCGCGACGAGATCGTCCGCGTGAAGCCCCCCGGCGCCGGGCCCTCGACGGTGCCCGCACCCCGCCTGGTGAGCCCGACCCCGACGCCGACGCCACCGGACGGGCCCGCGCCCCTCCCCCTGCCCCTCGAGCCGAGCCCGTGAGGGCGCCCCGGCTGCCCGCCTGGACCGCGACCCTCACCTGGAAGGCCGCGGTCTTCATCGCGGTGATGTGCTGCGCCCTCGCCGCGCTGCTCGGCGTCCTCGTCCATGTGTCGGTGACCGGGCAGACCGTGAACGACTCCCGCGAGAAGGCCCTCGCGCGGCTCACCGACGTGACCCGGCTGTACGAGGCGGGCGAGCCGATCCCCCGGTTCGCCGGGATCGACCCGCCGGGACTCCCGGGATCTCTCCGGGCACTCGCCGTCCGGGGCGAGCGCGGCACGGTCGTCGCCGACGACGTCGGGGGGCGGCCGACGATGTGGGCGGCGGGCCCCGCGGACGGCCGCGCCCTCGCCGTCCGCGTCGACTACACCCAGAGCGCCGAGACGATCGACGCGCTCGACCGCTCGATCCTCGGCTCCTCCGTCCTCGCGATCGGGGCGACGCTGCTCGTGGGCGTCTTCGCCGTCACCCGGGTCACCCGGAGGCTGCACCTCACCGCGCAGGTCGCCCGCCGGATCAGCGCCGGCGATCTCGACGCGCGCGTCGACGACCCCCGTACGAAGGATCCCTCGCGTCCCCAGGACGAGGTGGCCACGGTCTCCGGGGCGCTCGACACGATGGCGTCCTCGCTGCAGAGCAAGCTGCAGAGCGAGCAGCGGTTCACCGCCGATGTGGCGCACGAGCTGCGCACCCCGCTGACCGGGCTCTCGGCCGCCGCCGAACTGCTGCCGGAGGGGCGGCCGTCGGAGCTCGTACGGGACCGGGTCCGGGCGATGCGCGGTCTCACCGAGGACCTCCTGGAGATCTCCCGGCTGGACGCCCGCAACGAGACCGTCGACCTGGCCGTGCACGAGCTCGGCCCGCTCGCGGAGCGGGTGGTGCGCGCCTCGGGCACGGAGACCGAGGTGCGGGTCGTCCGGGACGCGACGGTGGAGACGGACCGGCGGCGCCTGGAGCGGGTGCTCGGCAATCTGGTCGCCAACGCGCACAAGCACGGGGCCCCGCCGGTGGTGGTGACCGTGGACGGGCCGGTGGTGTCCGTACGGGACCACGGGCCCGGCTATCCCGGCTATCTGCTGGAGTCGGGGCCGCAGCGGTTCCGTACGGAGAGCGGGGGCAAGGGGCACGGCCTCGGGCTGACGATCGCGGTGGGACAGGCGGAGGTGATCGGCGCCGAGCTGGTCTTCGCCGGGGGTGCGGGCGGCGGCGCCGAGGCGCTGCTGCGGCTGCCCGAGTACGTGGCCTTCTCGGACCCGACGCCGGTGGACTGAGGAGCCGTCCCGGGACGGGGCGTGTGACGGCGCTCCGCCACAGGGCGAGTGGCGGCGCTCTCCCGCAGGTGCGCGAAGGTGGTCCGCCGCGAGGCACGGAACGGTGCCCCCCCACATGGCTCGGAGCGGCGTTCCACGCGCCGTACGGAACGGTGCTCCACGGCACACCGTCACACAAAAGGGACATAGGGCATACCGCTTGCTACGTTGCGGCCATGACCGCACCGCGCACGGACGCACCCCCGCCCGGGGTCCGCATCCCGAAGCGCCGCGGCGTGGAACTCTCCCTCCTCGTCTGCGCCGTCCTCATCTCCGTCTACGGCTACGCCGAGGTCGGACTCGCCCGCAGCGGCGCCGTACCCCCGGACGCCGTGCGCTACGGCGCCGGCCTCGGTCTGCTCGCGCTCGTCGCCCATCTCGCGGTCCGCTTCCGCGCCCCGTACGCCGATCCGCTGCTGCTGCCGATCGCGGTCCTGCTCAACGGCCTCGGCCTGGTCCTGATCTACCGGCTCGACCTGGAGACGCCGAACGACCAGGCGGCGGCGACACAGCTGGTCTGGTCGACGCTCGGCGTGACGCTCTTCATCGTGGTGGTCCTGCTGCTCCGTGACCATCGCACCCTCCAGGGGTACGCGTACGTGTCGGTGGCCGCGGCGCTCGCGCTGATGATCCTGCCGATCTTCTTCCCCGCGGTGAACGGCGCCAAGATCTGGATCCGGCTCGGCGGTCTCTCCTTCCAGCCGGGCGAGTTCGCCAAGATCCTGCTCGCGGTCTTCTTCGCCGCGTACCTCGCGGCCAACCGCAACGCCCTCGCCTACACCGGCCGCCGGATCTGGAAGTTCCAGTTCCCGACGGGACGGGTGCTCGGGCCCATCGTGGCGATCTGGCTGCTGAGCGTCGGCGTCCTCGTCCTCGAACGGGACCTGGGCACCTCGCTGCTCTTCTTCGGCCTCTTCGTGATCATGCTGTACGTGGCGACCGGGCGCACCGGCTGGATCGCGGTCGGGCTCGTCCTCGCCTCCGCCGGGGCCTTCCTCGTCGGCTCCCTCGAACCGCATGTGCACAGCAGGGTGGAGGACTGGCTCGACCCCTTCGCCTCGATCCGCGCGGGAGACGGGCCGGGACAGCTCGCGCAGTCGCTGTTCGCCTTCGCGGCCGGCGGCATGCTCGGCTCGGGACTCGGCCTGGGCCATTCCGTCCTGATCGGCTTCGCCACCAAGTCGGACTTCATCCTCGCCACGGCCGGCGAGGAGTTGGGGCTCGTCGGCCTGACCGCCCTCTTCCTTCTGTACGCGCTGCTCGTCGCCCGCGGCTACCGCGCCGGTCTCTCCCTTCGGGACCCCTTCGGGCGGCTCCTCGCGATCGGGCTCGCCTCGATCGTGGCGCTCCAGGTCTTCGTGATCGCGGGCGGGGTGATGGGGCTGATCCCGCTCACCGGTATGGCGATGCCGTTCCTGGCGCAGGGGGGTTCCTCGGTGGTCACCAACTGGGTGATCGTCGCCCTCCTCATCCGGGTCAGCGACTCGGCGCGCGCGCCGCAGCCGGACGACGCCGACACCGGGACCCTCGCGCCGGTCAAGGAGGGGGCCTCGTGATCCGGCCGAACGCCCCCGGAGGGACGCAGGTGATCCCGCCGTACGCCCCGAAGGGAACCTCGTGATCCGGTACGCCCGGCGGGCCGCCGCGCTCTGTCTCGTGCTGCTCGTGGCACTTCTCGTCAACTCGGCGCGCGTGATGATCCTCGAGGCCGAGTCGCTCGACGACAATCCGGCCAACCGGCGGATCGCGATCAACCGCTACGCGCAGCCGCGCGGCGCGATCGTCGTCGACGGGAAGCCGGTGACGGGATCCCGCGACAGCGGGCAGCAGCTCCGCTGGGAACGGACCTACCCCCAGGGACCGTTGTACGCGCCGCTGACCGGCTACGCCTCGCAGACCTACGGCACGACCCTCGTCGAGCACGCCGAGGACGCGATCCTGGCCGGCACCGAACCGATGCTGGCGCCGCTGCCCCTCTGGAACGACCTCACCCGCGGCCGGCAGCCTGGCGGTGACGTCGTGACGACGATCCGCTCCTCGATGCAGCAGGCCGCCTTCCGGGGTCTCGACGGGAAGCGCGGCGCGGTCGTCGCGGTGGAGCCGCACAGCGGCCGGATCCTGGCGCTCGTCAGCTCGCCCTCGTACGACCCCGGGGTCCTCTCCGGCACGGGCCGGAAGGTCAAGGACGCCTGGGAGCGGCTCAACACCTCGCCGAACCAGCCGATGCTGAACCGGGCGCTGCGGCAGACCTACCCTCCGGGCTCCACGTTCAAGATCGTGACCGCCGCGGCCGCGCTCGACGCGGGGGCGGTACGGGACGTGGACGCGCCCACGGACACCCCGGACCCGTTCGTCCTGCCCGGCACCCGCCAGGTGCTGCCGAACGAGGCGACCGGCTGCGGCGACGCGTCCCTCGCGTACGCGATCCAGTGGTCGTGCAACACGGTGATGGCCGGCCTCGGGGTGGAGGTCGGTCTGGACGGGATGGTCGACGCGGTGGAGAAGTTCGGCTTCAACGACACGGGGCTCCGGGTGCCGTCCTGGGTGGCGAAGTCCAACTTCGACCGGGAGATGAGCCCGGACCAGCTGGCGCTGTCGTCGATCGGGCAGTTCGACACGACGGCGACGCCGCTCCAGATGGCGATGGTGGCGTCGGCCGTGGCCAACAACGGGGAGATCGCCCACCCGTATCTCGTCGACCGCACGACGACCTCGGGCGGAACGACCGTCGACCGTACGGGCCGCCGCAGTTACCGGCAGGCGATGAACCCCTCGACCGCCATGCAGCTCCAGCGTCTGATGGTGAAGGCGGTCGAGGACGGCACGGGCACGAACGCGGCCATCCCCGGCGCACGGGTCGGCGGCAAGACGGGCACGGCCCAGCACGGCTTCGGCAACACCGGCACCCCGTACGCCTGGTTCATCGCCTGGGCGCAGGCCGAGGACGCGGCCCAGCCGGCCGTCGCGGTCGCGGTGGTCGTGGAGGACGCGGAGGCGGCCCGTACGGACATCAGCGGGGGCGGCAGCGCCGCCCCGATCGCGAAGGCCGTGATGGAGGAGGCGCTGCGACTGGAGGCGGAGGCGCGGCGGTAGCCCGGAGGGTGCGGGGAGGGATGGAACCGGGGGATGGTTGCCGGCTGACGGGTGACGGCGTCGGGTGTCGGCGGACGGCGCCGAGTGTCGGGACGGCACCGCGTTTCGGGACGGCGCCGTCGGCGGTGCCGGGCGCCGCCCGTGGGCCTCAGCCGGTCGGCTTGCCGGTCGGCTCACCCGCCTGCTTGCCGAGCGGCTGCCGGACCTCCGCGCGGATCTTGGCCGTGGTCTCGGCGAGTGCGGCCAGATCGATGTCCTTCGGGTCGCCGGTGGACGATTCGGCGGTGACCAGCGCCACGGCGGCCGCCGTGCTGTCGTCGCCCCAGGCACACATGGGGAGCGTGGTCGTACCGAGGGCGTCCTTGGACCGGGTGACCTGACAGCTGATGGTCACGCCGTACCCGGCGGGGGTGAACTTCCGGGGCCGGACGACGAGCGTGGAGCCCTTGTCCGTCGCGGCGCCCCTGAGGATGGACGAGCGGGCGTCCTCGGGGTTCTTGATGCGCCCGTACATTCCGGAGAGGACGAGGACGGCCCCGTCCTCGCCGCTGTACTGCCCGACCGCCGCCCTGGCGTCCTTCACGCTCAGGTCGGGGGTGTCCTCGATCTCCTTGCCCTGGGTCTCGGAGAGGTCGGAGACCAGGTCGTACTTCCCTGCGAGGAGGGTCTTGGGGACGACGAGCCGGTGCGTCGCCTCGGGGAAGCCGCCGGTGATGCTGTCGAAGCCGGCCTTCACCGCGTAGCCGAGACCGCCGACGAGGGCCAGGGATCCGACGACGATGGCGACGATCGCCCCGGTCGACATCTTCTTCTTCGGCGGGGGCCCCATGGGCGGCTGCCCCCAGCCGCCGACGCCCGGCCCCGGGCCCGTCCCAGGACCCGGGTACTGCGGCGGAACGCCCTGCTGGGGGTGGTTCTGCGGCCAGTGGTTCCGCGGAGCACCGAACGCGCCGGGCTGCTGCGGGGGCGGCACGGGTCCGCCGTACGGGCCGTGCGGCGGCCGAGGGGGCTGGGGCGGAAGGTTCGGCGAGGGCGGCATGCTCATGACGGTCACGCTACGTCACCCCTCTGACAGCGCCCTCCCCCGGCCCGCCCGCTCCCCGCCTACTCCCCCGCCGCCCCCTCCGCGATCGCGTCCGCCACCTCCGTCACCCTGGCCCGTTCCTCCTGTGCGAAGCGCTCCGCGTCGAGCCGTTCCGCGATCTCCTCGTCCTGGGTCATCAGCAGGTCGAGGTTGGAGTCGCCGAGGTCGAAGACGCCCATGTCGACATAGGCCTTCTGGAGGCGCTCGCCCCAGAGGCCGATGTCCTTCACGCAGGGGACGATCCGGCTGAAGAGCAGCTTGCGGAAGAGGTGCAGGAACTCGCTCTGCTCGCTCAGCTCCTCGGCCTCCTTCCGCGGGATGCCGAAGTTCTCCAGGACCTCGACGCCGCGCAGCCGGTCGCGCATCAGATGGCAGCCCTCGATGACGAACTCCTCGCGCTCGCGGAGTTCGGCGTCGGACAGCTGCTTGTAGTAGTCGCGCAGGGCCATCCGGCCGAAGGCCACGTGACGGGCCTCGTCCTGCATCACGTACGCGAGGATCTGCTTGGGCAGGGGCTTGTCGGTGGTGTCGCGGATCATGCCGAACGCGGCGAGGGCCAGCCCCTCGATGAGGACCTGCATGCCGAGGTAGGGCATGTCCCAGCGGGAGTCGCGCAGGGTGTCGTCGAGCAGGCCCCGCAGGTTGTCGTTGATCGGATAGAGCATGCCGATCTTCTCGTGGAGGAAGCGGCCGTAGATCTCGGCGTGCCGTGCCTCGTCCATGGTCTGGGTGGCCGAGTAGAACTTGGCGTCCAGGTCGGGCACGGACTCGACGATCCGGGCGGCGCAGATCATGGCGCCCTGCTCGCCGTGGAGGAACTGGCTGAACTGCCAGGCGGAGTAGTGCCGGCGCAGGTCGCCCTTGTCCTTCTCGGTCATCTTCGCCCAGTGGCGGGTGCCGTGGAGGGTCAGGACCTCGTCGGGGGTGCCGAGCGGGTCGTACGGGTCGACCTCCAGGTCCCAGTCGATCCGGGTGGCGCCGTCCCACTGTTTGTCCTTGCCCTTCTGGTAGAGGGCGAGGAGGCGCTCGCGGCCATCCTCGTACTCCCAGGAGAAGCGGGCGGCGCCGGTGGCGGGGACCTGCCAGCTCGGGCTGGACGGGGCCGTGGTGTACAGGTCGCGCGTCGACACTGACGCCTCCTTGGGGGGTCGGGCCTTTCCCGTGGTGCGCTGCTGTGGTGCGGGCCTTGCGAGTCCTTCGGCCAGGCTCACACGGTGGTAGACGGATCGTCAACAAGTCGTGCGCAGGGGATTGACGACACTACTGACGGGCAGTCCGATAAGAGGTGACCGAAGGTAACGCGACAACGGCGAGCACAGTGAGGTGCGCGACCATGACCCCCTTCACCGAGCCCGACTTCAGCCTCCTCCGGGACGCCCTGGGGCCGCTGCGCGACCGGGAACAGGTCGCCGAACGCCTCCTGGAGTCCTCCCGAAGGCACTCCTACGACCCGGACACCGAGCTCGACTGGGAGGCGCCCTTCGAGGACGGCAAGTGGTTCTGGCCGCCCGAGCTGCTCTCCCTCTACGACACCCCGCTGTGGCGCGGGATGTCCGAGGAGCAGCGGATCGCGCTTTCGCGGCACGAGGCCGCCTCGCTCGCCTCGCTCGGCATCTGGTTCGAGATCATCCTGATGCAGCTGCTCGTCCGGCACATCTACGACAAGTCGCTGACCAGCCATCACGTCCGCTACGCGCTCACCGAGATAGCGGACGAGTGCCGGCACTCGATGATGTTCGCCCGGCTGATCCGGCAGGGCGGCACCCCCGCGTACCCGGTGCCGAAGCTCTACCACAACCTCGCGCGCCTGCTGAAGACCGTCTCCACCACCCCCGGTTCCTTCGCCGCCACCCTGCTCGGCGAGGAGATCCTCGACTGGATGCAGCGGCTGACCTTCCCGGACGAGCGGGTGCAGACCCTCGTCCGCGGGGTGACCCGCATCCATGTCGTCGAGGAGGCGCGTCATGTGCGCTACGCCCGCGAGGAGCTGCGCCGCCAGATGGCGACGGCTCCCCGCTGGGAGCAGGAGTTCACCCGGCTCAGCTGCGGGGAGGCCGCGCGGGTCTTCTCCACCTGCTTCGTCAACCCCCGGGTGTACGAGGCGGTGGGCCTCGACCGGCGCGAGGCGGTGGCGCAGGTGAAGGCGAGCGGACACCGGCAGGAGATCATGCGCTCCGGCGCGGGCCGTCTGACGGACTTCCTCGACGACATCGGGGTGCTGCGGGGAGTGGGGCGACGGCTGTGGAGGTCGTCGGGCCTGCTGGCCTGAGCCGCCGCCCCCGCCCGGGCGGCACGACCGCCCGCGGCAGGGGTCCTTCGGACGATGCCGACCGCTCCGCAGGGGGGCGGGGCTACGCTGCGGGCATGACAGGTGCCGTCACTCCCGCGTACCGCAGGCTCAGTGTCGAGGAGCGGCGCGGGCAGCTCCTCGAAGCCGCCCAGGAGCTCTTCGCCCACAGGTCGCCCGAGGACGTCTCGCTCGACGACGTCGCCGAGGCGGCCGGTGTCTCGCGCCCGCTCGTCTACCGCTACTTCCCCGGCGGCAAGCAGCAGCTGTACGAGGCCGCCCTCCGCTCCTCCGCAAACGCCCTGAACCACTGCTTCACCGAGCCGCCGGCCGGTCCGCCCACGGAGCGGCTCGGCCGGGTCCTCGACCGCTACCTGGCCTTCGTCGACGAGCACGACGCGGGGTTCAGCGCCCTGCTGCGGGGCGGCAGCGTCGCCGAGACGTCCCGGACCACCGCCATCGTCGACGAGGTGCGGCGGGCCGCCGCCGAGCAGATCCTCGTCCACCTGGGGGTGGAGCGTCCGGGCCCCCGGCTCGGCATGCTGGTCAGGACCTGGATCGCCGCCGTGGAGGCGGCCTCCCTCATCTGGCTGGACGAGGACAAGCGGCCCCCGGCCCGGGAGCTGCGGGAGTGGCTCGTCGACCATCTCGTCGCCCTGCTCGCGGCGACCACGGCGAGCGACGAGGAGACGGCTCGGGTCGTCGGGCGGCTCCTCGCCCAGGAGACGTCCGAAGGCCCGGTGGCGAGGCTGGCCCGCCGGGTGATCCCGGTGGTGGGCGAGGCGGCCCATCTGCTCTGAGGGGCGGGAGCCCGGCGGGCGGGCGGACCGGAGGGGGCGGAGGGGAGACTGGTGGGGTGAGAAGCGAGAACACCCCCTTCCGTGGCGGCCCCCTCGACGGCCGGGTCCTGCCGATCCTGCTCGGCCCGACCGGCCATCCGCCGAAGTGGTACGAGGTCCCGGTCCCGGCCCACGACGGTCGCCCGCCGACCCTGTACACGTACCGGCGCGAGCCCGCGGGCTACAGCAAGCGGCTGGGGCTCCAGCGGGGCTGGGTCTACCAGTACGCGCCCGAGGGCCGCGAGCGCCGGGAGCTGAGGTGGCCGTGGTCGCGACCGAGCGCCCCCGCGGCTCCGCCGTCCAAGGATGCTGAGCCGAACGGGTGAGGCCACCGGGCGCGCCCCTATTCGTACGGTAATCAGATGAAGTGAGGCGTCATCATCCCCGTGGAGGTGGTGACGTGTCGCGACGACTGCTGCGTACGGTCTGCACGGGGGCGCTCGCCGCGGTGACGGCACTCGCGGGGCCCGTCCCGGCGGGCGGGTCCGCGCCGGAACCGCCGGCCGACCCCCCGGTGGAGGCGCCGATCGCCTGGGCGGACCCCGCGGCCGAGCCGGTGGGCCCGGTCGACCCGGAGGCGGGGACGGGGGCGGGGGCGACGGAAGCCCCTGCTGATCCGGCGGACACGGCGGGCACGGCCGATCCGGTGGACACGGCAGACACGACAGATCCCGCAAGCCCAGCCGGTCCGACCGACCCGACCGATCCTCTCGGCCCAGGGGCGGACGCGACCGCCCCGCGTCCCACCGCCCCTCTCGCCCCCGAGACGGACCCGACCGTCCCCGGAACCCCCACCACCCCCGCTCCCCCCGCCGCCGTCCCGGACGACGACGCCGCCGCTCTCCCTCCCCCCGGTGGGGACTCCGTCTCCGCCCTGCTGACCCGGTTGCGGACGCTCTACCAGCAGGCCGAGGAGGCGACCGAGCGGTTCAACGCCGCCGAGGAGGCGTTGAAGCTCCAGACCACCGACACCAAGAAGGTGACCGCCCGGCTCACCGCCGCCCGTACCGCCCTGGCCCAGGGCCGTGCCGCGGCCGGCCGGATCGCCCGCGACCAGTACCAGGGCAGGTCCGAGTTCTCCTCCTACCTGCGGCTGCTGTTCGCGCCGGACCCCCGGTCGGCCCTGGACCAGGGGCATCTGATGGCCCGTGCCTCCCGTGAGCGGGCCTCGGCCGTGTCACGGCTCGAAGGGGCCGAGCGGCGGGCCGGGGCGCTGGCGAGCGCCTCCCGCAAGGCGCTCGACCGGCAGCAGACCCTCGCCGCCACGCAGCGCACCCGGCGCGACGAGGTGCGCGCCCGGCTCGCGGAGGTGGAGAAGCTGCTCGCCTCCCTCTCCCCCGACCAGGTGGCCCGGCTCACCGAGCTGGAGCGGGAGCAGACGGCGGGCGCCCAGCGCGAACTGCTCGACTCCGGGGTCCTGGACGACCGGCACACCCCGTCCCCGGCGGGCGCGGAGGCGCTGCGGTTCGCGGTGGAACAGATCGGCAAGCCGTACGAGTGGGGGGCGGAGGGTCCGGAGACGTACGACTGCTCGGGTCTCACCCAGCGGGCGTGGGCGGCGGCGGGCCGTGAGGTGCCGCGGACCAGCCAGGAGCAGTGGGCGACGCTTCCCCGGGTGTCCCTGTCCGAGCTGCGCCCCGGGGACCTGGTGGTCTACTTCCCGGGCGCGACGCATGTGGCCGTCTATCTCGGCGAGGGTCTGGTGGTGCAGGCGCCGCGGCCGGGCGGGAAGGTGAAGGTCTCGCCGATCGCGGCGAACCCGCTGCTCGGGGCGGTGCGCCCGGATCCGGGCGGGACCGCGCTGGCCTCGTACACCCCGCCGGAGCTTCCGGCGGGGGCGAGGGACGGCGGGGACGAGGGCTACGACCGCGGCTGAACCGCGCGTCCATGCCCATGCCCGTGCCCACGCCCATGCCCATGTCCGGCCGTCGCCGACGAGAGGGCGGTGGCGGCGCCTGGAACGGGGGCCGGCCGCCCTCGGGCAGCCGGCCGTGTGCCTCGGCCGTCAGCCGCCCGCGACCTCGGCCAGGTACGCGGACGTCTTCTCCGGGTCGAAGAAGAAGTTCTCGAAGTCCGACGGGTCGTTGAAGCCGTTCGCGAAGCGGTCGGCCACCGGCTGGAGCTCGCCCGCGGCGCCGAGCAGGTTCAGGACGTGCTCCGGCGGGACGCCCAGCATCGCGTTGGTCCACTTGGTGACGTGCTGGGCCGTGTTCCAGTAGCGGTCGAAGGCGGACTGCATCCACTCCTCGTCGAACGGCCGGTCGCCGTGCTCGACGATCGCCGCCAGGTACGCGGCGGCGCACTTCGACGCCGAGTTGGAGCCCTGGCCGGTGATCGGGTCGTTGGCGACGACCACGTCGGCGACGCCGAGGACCAGACCGCCGCCGGGCAGCCGGCCGATCGGGTTGCGGACCGTCGGCGCGTACCGGCCGGCCAGCGTGCCGCCCGCGTCGGTCAGTTCGACCCTGGTGGCGCGCGCGTACTCCCAGGGCGTGAACTTCTCCATCAGCTCCAGGGTCAGCGACAGGTGCTCCGCCGGGTCCTTGACGCCCTGGAAGGCGTCGAGCGGGCCGCCGGGAACACCCTCCCAGAAGAGGATGTCGGCGCGGCCGCCCGTCGTCAGGGTCGGCATCACGAAGAGTTCGCCGACGCCCGGGACCAGGTTGCAGCGGACCGCGTCGAAGTCCGGGTGCTCGGGGCGCGGGCCGAGACCGTGGACGTACGCGACGGCCAGCGCGCGCTGCGGCGCGTCGTACGGCGAACGGGAGGCGTCCCGGCCGAACATGGAGACCAGCTCGCCCTTGCCCGCCGCCACCAGCACCAGGTCGTAGCTGCGGGAGAAGTAGTCCAGGTCGCTCACCGCGGCGCCGTGTATCACCAGCTGGCCGCCGCGCTGGGCGAAGGTCTCCATCCAGCCGGCCATCTTCACCCGCTGGTCGACGGACTGCGCGTACCCGTCGAGCTTCCCGACCCAGTCGATCGCCCGGCCGCCGTCCGGGGCGGCGACGGAGACGCCGAGGCCCTCGATCCTCGGGGCCTGGGACTCCCAGAAGTTGAGGCCGAGGTCCCGCTCGTGCTGGAGCGCGGTGTCGAACATGCACTGGGTGGACATGACCCGGCCGGACCGGATCTCGTCCGCCGTCCGGTTCGACATGAGGGTGACCTCGTACCCCTGCGACTGGAGTCCGAGAGCGAGCTGCAGACCGGACTGGCCGGCGCCGACTATGAGTATCTTCCGCATGGGTGGTGCTCCTGGCGTGACGGGGAGGACTATTCGGGGGTGGCTTCGAGGGCGTGCGCGACCATCGCGAGCAGGCTCTCGACCACGCTGTACCGCTTGCGCGCGTCCATGATCACCACGGGCACGTGCGAGGGCACGGTCAGAGCCTCCCTGACGTCGTCCGCCTCGAACAGCTCGGTGCCCTCGAAGTGGTTGACGGCCACGATGTACGGCAGTCCGCAGCTCTCGAAGTAGTCGAGCGCCGGGAAGCAGTCCGTGAGCCGCCGGGTGTCGGCGAGCACGATCGCGCCGATCGCCCCGCGCACCAGGTCGTCCCACATGAACCAGAAGCGCTGCTGTCCCGGCGTACCGAAGACGTACAGCACCAGGTCGTTGTCGAGCGTGATCCGGCCGAAGTCCATCGCCACCGTGGTGGTGAGCTTGTCCGGCGTGGCGGTGAGGTCGTCCGTCTCCTCGCTCGCCCGGGTCATCAGCGCCTCCGTCTGGAGCGGAGTGATCTCCGAGACGGCGCGGACGAAGGTGGTCTTGCCCACGCCGAAGCCGCCCGCGACGACGATCTTCGTGGCTATCGGGGCACGGGTGTGGTCGAGCTGCCAGTCCTGGGCGCCGTCCTCGGCGTCCGGGGCGGAGGCGTTCGCGCCGTCGGTATCCCGTTGGAAGAGATCGACCTCGGGAGCCTGGGGCTGTGCGGGAATGCCCGTCACCGCCGGTGAATCGGAGACGGCGGAGGCGTCAGAGACGACGGAGTCCACTCAGCACCCTTTCGAGGAGCGCGCGGTCGGGCTGGCCGGTGCCGTGACCGGTCCCGTACACACGGATCTTTCCCTGGTCGGCCAGGTCACTGAGCAGGACCCGGACGACCCCCAACGGCATCTTCAGAAGCGCCGAGATCTCCGCGACCGTCCGCATCCGGCGGCAGATCTCGACGATGGCCCGCATCTCCGGCATCAAGCCGCGGGCGCCGGGCCCGCCGTCCGTCAGGACCTTGCGCACGACGGGCGCTTCCAGCGCCGCCACGAAGGTCTCGACGAGCAGGACATGGCCGAAGCGGGTGCGCCCGCCGGTCAGCGAGTAGGGGCGCACGCGTGCGGGGCGGCGCCCGTCTCCCCGTATCGGCAGCCGGTGGGCGTGGAACCCCGGGGAAACAGACGTCACTGGGTGCTCTCCAACGATTTGCGCAGCTCGCTGCGGACTTCGGGGGTGAGTACGTGACCGGCGCGGCCCACGAAGAGCGCCATGTGGTACGCGACGACGCTCATGTCGCAGTCGGGCGTGGCGTGCACGCCGAGCAGCGAACCGTCGCTGATCGACATCACGAAGACGCTGCCCTCCTCCATCGCCACCATCGTCTGCTTGACCCCGCCACCGTCCATCAGCCGGGCGGCGCCGATGGTCAGGCTGCCGATCCCGGAGACGATGGTGGCCAGATCGGCGCTGGAGCCGCGTGGCCCGTCGGGACGGCCGGCTTCGGCGGCGACCGTCGTGCTCTGCTGGGCGGCCGGGTCGGACGAGAGCAGCATCAGGCCGTCGGAGGAGACGACGGCGACCGAGCGGACGCCGGGCACCTCCTCCACCAGATTCCCCAGCAGCCATTGCAGGTTGCGGGCTTCCGTGCTCAGTCCGAACGTTCCCGTCGCAGTCAACTGCGTGCCTCCTCGACTGTGTCCCCCGTCATCTCCTCTGTACGTGCGGTACTGCCGGCTTCTATCTGAGCCGTGTCCAACTCCGCCTCCACGTCGCGGCGCCCGGCCTTGGCGCCCTGGTGGAAGCCGCCGAGGCGGCGGCGCAGGGCCTCCGCGTCCACGCCGCCCTGACGGGGGGTGGCGGCGGCGCCGGCGGGACGGACCACCTGCGGGGTGCGCTTGGGCAGGCCCTTGTCGGTGACCCGCTCCCACTGTGCGGAACGCGGCCCGGGAACCGGCTGGTCGGGGACCGGCTCCTGGACGGACGGGGCCGTGGGCTCCGTGCGGTGCGGCTCGGGTTCCGTGTGTACGGGTTCCGCGTGTACGGGCTCCGCCTGCCGGGGTCCGGCGTGCGGCGCGGGGTCTGCGGCCACGTCGACGGCGCGCTCGTGGGCGTCCGGCTCCGGCGGCGGGTCGGGCAGCCGGACCTGGAGCGTGGTCTCGGAGACGGACTCGCCGAGGGCCGGGGGCTCTTCGTACGCGGGCGCGGGCTCGTACGCCGAAGGCTCCGTCGGCTCGTACCCGGGCTCGGGCTCGTACGCGGGCTCCGGCTCGTGCGGGAGCTCCGCGGACGGCTCCGCGGCGGGTGCCTGCTCCGGTGCGGGTGCGGGCGTCACGTCCGGGGCCGGCTCCCGCTGCTCCTTCGCCGCGTTCACCTCCGCCGCCAGGAACGCCCGCTCCGCCGCCTCCACCAGGGGGTCGATCCCCGGGTCCGCGAGCGGGTCGCGGTTCCGGGACTGCAGCGTGTTGGAGTTGGCCTCCGCGACCGAGCCGGGCAGCTGGATCGCGGGGGCGCCGCCCGACACCCGTACGGGCTCCGACACGGAGGTCGGCGGGGAGGTCGGAAGCAGGGGTTCCGGCAGGACCACCACGGCCGCCGTGCCACCCGGCTTCTGCTCCCGCAGCTCGACGCGGACGCCGTGGCGGGCGGCGAGCAGCGCGATGACGCGCATGCCGAGCCCCTCGCCCTCGAAAGCGGCCGGATCGGCCTCGGCCAGGCGCGCGTTGAGCTCGGCGAGCCGGGAGGCGGTCATGCCGATGCCCGCGTCCTGGACGGAGAGCATCACCTCGCCGGTCTCCAGGAGCCAGCCGGAGAGCTGGACCTCGGCGTCGGGCGGCGAGAAGGAGGTGGCGTTCTCCAGGAGTTCCGCGATCAGGTGGCTCAGGTCGTCCGCGGCGAAGCCGGCGATCTGGGCGTGCGGCGGCAGCGACTGGATGGTGACCCGCTCGTACCGCTCGATCTCGCTGACGGCGGCGCGCAGGACGTCGACGAGCGGGACCGGCCCCGCGTGGCCGTGGACGTGCTCGTGGCCGGCGAGGACGAGGAGGTTCTCGCTGTGGCGGCGCATGACGGTCGCCATGTGGTCGAGCTTGAAGAGGGTCGCGAGGCGGTCCGGGTCCTGCTCGCGCTCCTCCAGCTTCTCGATGACGCCGAGCTGCCGCTCGACGAGCCCGAGGCTGCGCAGCGAGAGGTTGACGAAGGTGTGGTGGACGGTGCTCCTGAGCCGTTCCAGGTCGGCGGTGAGGAGCGCGACCCTGCCCTGGAGTTCGGCCCGCTGGGTGGCGAGCTCGGCGCCGAGGGACTCCTTGGCGGCGGCCAGGTCGGCCCGGTCGTCGGTGAGGCGCTCGGTCCGGGCGGCGAGCCCGGAGAGCTTGCCGTGCAGGGTGTTGAGGGAGCGGACGACCTGGGCGAACTCGTCGTTGCGGCCGGTGAAGCGGACCGGCTCCGCTTCCGGCTCCTGCGCGGCGGCGAGCCGGGCGGCGCCGATGCGCAGGACGGCGAGCGGCCGGGTGAGGGTCCGGGCGACGTAGGTGGAGATGCCGATCGCGACGATCAGACAGCCGCCGAGGAACGCGATCCGCAGTTCGAGGGCGGTGACGTCGTCGTCGCGGAGCGCGCCGAGCCGTTCGACCCGCTCGGTGGCGAGGGCGGACTCGACGCCGCGCATCTGCTCGATGCGGGCGGAGAGGGCGGACTCCAGGCCGGCCGGGTCGGTCTCGCGCTCGGTCTCCGTCAGCCGGGGCTGGTCGGTGAGGGAGGCGAGCGAACGCTCGGCGCTCTTGACGTCGGGGCCCGCCACGGTGGCCGCGAGGGAGTCGCGGGCGGCGGAGCCCGCGGCCTGGTCGAAGTCGCCGAGAGCGGCGAGCTCGCGGACCCGGGCCTGCTGGGCGGCGGCGGTGAGGGCGTCGCGGGCCCGGTCTGCCTCGGCGGCGCCCTCGGGCACGTCGGGGACGTAGGTGCCGGTCTCGGGGTCGTAGTGGACTTCCCCGGTGGGCTCGGGCTGGTGCACGGAGAGCGCGGCGAGGAGCAGACCGCGGGCGGCGGAGGCCTGCTCGACGGCCCGGCCGAGGGCGGCGGGGGCACGGGTGGCCTCGGTGAGCGCGGCGTCGGAGGCGCGGGCCGGGGTCTTGTCGGCCAGTTCGTCGGCGAGTGCCTGGAGCTTGGTGATGACCTCCGAGTACGCCCGGTGGGCCTCCAGGGCCGTTCCCTTGCCCGTGAGGGCGGTACGGCGGACGGAGGGGACGCCCGCGAGGTCGCGGCGGAGCTCGGCGGAGGCGCCGGGGCGGATCTCGTCTATCTGCCGGTCGACCCGGGTGGAACGGGTGCTGGTGACCTGGCGCTTGTTCTTGGCGTCGCCGCTCTGGTTGTCACGGCCCGCGGCGATGTAGGCGACGACCTCGTCGCGCTCGTCGGCGAGGGAGTGGGCCAGGGTGACGGCCTGCCGGTCGAGTTCGGCGAGGGTGACCAGGCGCTGGGAGTCCGTGAGGTCGGCGGAGGCGGCGAGGATCGCGGGGGCTCCGGCGGCGAGGACCGTGATGCCGACGAGGGCGACGCCGGCGACCAGCCGGTTGCGGACGCGCTTGGGGCGTCCGGCGGGAGGCTGGGGCTGGGCCGTGGCCTGGGGGTGCGCCTGCGCGGTGGGCGCGGTCACGGCGCCGTCCGGGGTCGGCGCTGCACCGGGGGTCTGGCTCCGCGTGCCGTTCTTGCTCCGAGGCCGCTTCATCTGCACCGGTGCTCGCATTCTTGACTCGTCCGCCCACAAAGCAGAGGTGACGGCCGGTCACATGGAGCGCCCCCACCCCTGGTACGGCTTCCGACCATTCCAGCGCTTCTGGGAAGGGGGCGCGCATCGGCCGCTCCGCCACCCGAACGAGTGAACAACACTCATGAGTTGGCGAACAACTTCTCCGGGCGGCCTCCGGGGGTCCCGGAGGGCCCCCGGTTGGATCTTCCGGGCGGGCTTTGGCAGGATGCCCGCCCGCAGCTCCACGGAAGTGGTAGTTCCGCCTCCCTCGCGGCCCCGGCCGGTTTGGTACAGGCCTTTTCCCCTCATTTGCAGGTCCGGTGAAGGAGTGTGGCGGGCCGGGCACACTGGTTGCCATGCGCAGCGATGTCGCCTCACTCCCCGGCAGCCCCGAACGCCCCAACGAGGACTGGGTGGCCGCCACTCCGCCCGCTCCGGGCGGCGGGGGAGCCGTCGTCCTCCTCGACGGCGTCACACCGCCCGCCGGTGATGACGGTTGTGTGCACGGCGTGCCGTGGTTCACCGCGCGGCTCGGTGGGGCTTTGACCGAACTGTCCGCTTCCCGGCCGGACATGCCCCTGTCCGGGATCCTGTCGCTGGCAATCCGGCGCACCGCGGACGCCCACCGCGACACCTGTGACCTTTCTCACGTGCGTACGCCTCAGGCGACCGTGGTGCTCGCCCGCTGGGACGAGACCTCGGTCGAGCACCTCGTCCTCTCCGACTCCGTCCTTCTCCTGGAGTCTCCGGACGGGGAGGTGCGGGCCGTCCTCGACGACCGGCTCGACCGGGTGCCGGACGAGATCCTGCGGTCCCTGGCGGCGACGGACCGGCTGCGGAACCGGGAGGGCGGCTTCTTCACGGCGGCGGCCGACCCGGCGGTCGCGGCGCGGGCGGTGACCGGAACGACCCCGCGGGCGGAGGTACGGTCCCTGGCCGCGCTCACGGACGGGGCGAGCCGCTGGGTCGAGCTGTTCGCCGAGGGCGACTGGACGGACTGCCTCACGGTCCTGCGCGAGGAGGGAGCGCCGGGCCTGCTGCACCGGGTGCGGGCGCTGGAGGCGGCGGACGAACAGGCGGGCGGGGCGCGCCGCTGGAAGCTGCACGACGACGCCTCGGCGGCCTACGTGGAGCTGCTCAGCCCTCGGACCTGACGTTGAAGTGGTTGAGGAGGCGGGCGAGTTCGGCGACCTCGGCGCGGTCCCAGTCGGCGAGCTTGCGGACGTACCGCTCGCGCCGGGCGTCCCGTACGTGCCGGAAGCGGTTGCGGCCCTCCTCGGTGAGCCGGACCAGCGAGGCGCGTCCGTCGGCGGGGTCGGGGTCGCGGGCGACGAGCCCGAGGTCCTCCAGGGCCCGGAGCTGCCGGCTCATGGTGGCCTTGCCGACCCCGAAGTACCCGGCGAGTTCGGTGGCCCGCTGGGGGCCGGCGTCGTCGAGCCGGACGAAGAGCCCGTAGGCGGCGGGTTCCAGCTCGGGGTGGACCTCACGGGCCATCTCGCCGGACTGGGCGCGGGCGCGCCGCAGGAACACGGCGAGCTCCCGCTCCAGTGCGAGGAACTCCCGGTCGACCCCGCCGGCCGGGGCGCCCTGCCCTGCCGGGGCGGCCTGCCCGCCCGTGACGGCCGGCACGTCCGGTCCGGCCCCCACGGCGGCCGGGACGCCAGGTGCACGCTCGGCGGCCCGGACATCCGGTGCGCCCCCGGCGGGCGGGACGTCCGGTCCGCCCCCGGCGGCGGGGACATCCGGTCCGGCCGCTCCGGGCGGGACGCCCGGCCCCACCGCCCCGGCGGGAGGGACGCCCCGGCCCTCGCCGGCGGCCCGGGGGACCCGGCCTTCACTTCCCGTACCGCTTCCGCGCACGTCAGCACCTCCCACACGTCCTCCGGCGACCTCCCGACGGCTTTCCGGCCGCTGAAAGTTTCTTCCGGCCGAGGCCATCGCCGCAGCTCCTTCAGTATTTCGCAGGAGTAGACCAACGGCGGCATCCGGACCCCCTTCCGCCCACCGGGTCTACGTGCGTAGCGTCGTCCCCGGCGTCAGCGCTGACATGTCCACACCAGGACTGTCGACATCGCTCCCCCCACCGAGCCTTTCGGAGGCACGCAATGCGTGTGCACAGATCCGGAACGACCCTCGCCGGTGCCGCCCTCGCGGCACTGGCCCTCCTCCTCCCCCTCGCCGGGCACGCCGGAGCCGTCCAGGACCCGGGCGTCCGGAAGGTGCCCGCGCGGGGCACCGCCAGCATGGGCATGGGGGTTCTCGCGCACGACGGCCAGGGCTCCTCCCCCGGCGGCGTCTCGGTCCAGGCCGTCCAGACGGAAGGTGTGGACGTCTCCAGCCACCAGGGGAACGTGGCCTGGTCCACGCTGTGGAACAGCGGAGTCAAGTGGGCCTACGTCAAGGCGACGGAGGGCACGTACTACAAGAACACCTACTTCAACCAGCAGTACACCGGCTCGTACAACGTCGGCATGATCCGGGGCACGTACCACTTCGCGACCCCCGACACGACGACCGGTGCGGCCCAGGCCGACTACTTCGTAAACAACGGCGGCGGCTGGTCGAAGGACGGCCGGACCCTGCCGGGGGTGCTCGACATCGAGTGGAACCCGTACGGCGCCACCTGCTACGGCAAGACCCAGGCCGGGATGGTGGCCTGGATCCGCGACTTCGTGAACCGCTACAAGGCGCGCACCGGGCGGGACGCCGTCATCTACACGGCGACCAGCTGGTGGACCCAGTGCACCGGCAACTCATCCGCCTTCGCCGCGACCAACCCGCTGTGGATCGCGCGGTACGCCGCTTCGGTGGGCGAACTCCCGGCCGGCTGGCAGTACTACACGATGTGGCAGTACACCTCCTCCGGCCCGACGGTCGGCGACCACAACCACTTCAACGGCGACCTCTCGCGGGTGCAGGCGCTCGCCAACGGCTGACGTTCCCGCACGTACGACGGCTCCCGGGTGTGCGGCACCCCGGGGGCCGCTTCGGCTTTTCCGGCCCACCCCCTTGCCTATTGGTATGGACCAATGCGAGGCTCTACGGCGATCGCCCGGGATTCAACTTCCGTGTGCTCAGCGCGCGTTGCTCGTCCGTCCTCCCCCACGCACGAGAGAGAGCCCCCCCATGCAGTCCACCCGTCGCACCGCCGCCGGTGTCGCCGCCCTGTCCGCCGCCGCGGCGTTCGTCGCCCTCACCCCCGGCACCGCCGGTGCCCACGGAGCCGTCTTCAACCCCGTGAGCCGCGTCGCCGCGTGTTACGCGGAGGGCCCCGAGACCCCCAAGTCACAGGTGTGCAAGGACCTCGTCGCCGACTCCGGCACCCAGCCGCTCTACGACTGGAACGAGGTCAACATCGCCAACGCCGCCGGGCAGCACCAGGCCCTCATCCCGGACGGCAAGCTCTGCTCGGCGAACCGCGAGAAGTACCGTGCCCTGGACTGGGCGCGCACCGACTGGCCGGCGACCGCGGTCGCCGCGGGCTCCTTCGACTTCAAGGTCCGGGTGACGGCCGCCCACTCCGGCACCATGACCGTCTACATCACCAAGCAGGGCTTCGACCCCACGCAGCCGCTGAAGTGGTCGGACCTGGACGCGACCCCCGTCGCCGTCCACAACACCACCCGCACCGCCACCGACGGCTACTACAACTTCACGGGCAACCTCCCCGCCCGTACCGGCCGCCACATCGTCTACAAGGTGTGGCAGCGCAACGACAGCCCCGAGGCCTTCTACAGCTGCTCGGACGTCACCTTCGGCGGTACGGCCGCGCAGGCGTCCACGGCCAAGGCCCCGACCGAGGCGAAGATCGCGGCGGGCGCCGACCTCTCGACCGTGAGCCACGCGGGCCACGGCGGCGACGAGCAGGCGCCGGCCCTCTCCGCGGAGACCACCGCGACCCCCACCTCGCCGCTCCCCATGGCCCTCGCGGGCGCGGGCGCCCTCGCCACCTTCGCCGCGGGCACCCTGCTCCTGGGCCGCCGCCGGAACTCGTCCGCCTCCTAGGCGGTCCCTTCCGGATCCTGCCCGGCCGCGTCGCACCAGGCCGTCCGGCCGCAGACCCGTCCGGCTCGTCCGGCGCCCGGGAACCCGTCCGGTTCCCGGGCGCCGGGAGTCTTATGAGCCGGACGCACCGAGCGGGAAGAGGGCGGTGAGCCGGGGGATCGCCACCCCCTCCGGGCGAGCCCCCCGGGCCTCGCCGCCCTCTTCCCACTCGTCCGCCGCCTCACCCGAAAGCTCGTCCGCGAGCTCCTCGGTCATCTCCTCGACGGCGTCGAGGAACTCCTCGCCGTCGTCGTCCTCCTGGCCGGTCAGCTCGTCGTACGCGTCCTGCGCGACATAGTCGAGCTCCTCCCACTCCGGCCACTCCTCGTCGTCCCACTCGTCCCGGAGCCGCCCCACCAGGGCCCGCACCTCCGGCACGTCGGCCAGCGCGTCCGGGTCGGCGACCACCGTCTCGTACACCTTCCGCCCCTGCCCGACCAGCCAGAGGGTGAAGTAGTGGAAGCCGTCGTCGGTGCAGCCGCCGCTCTCGATCCGGTCCACCGCCCGCCACATCGCGCGGGTGCCCGCGACCTCGCACGCGTCCTCAAGGCGCACCTGGAACTCCACGCTCTCGGCGGCCGGGCGCCGGAGCAGCTCCGCGCGCAGCCACTCCAGCCGCTCGTCCCGGTCGTCGGGACGGCGGCTCAACTCGTCGATGAGAGCCCAGAAGGCGTCTTCGTTCATGCGTACGAGCATGACAGCCTCCACCGACATCCGGGTCACGAATTACCCGCGGGTATCCCGGTCGCCGGGCACGACGGAGCGGGGTGCCCCCGCAGGTCGGGGGCACCCCGCTCGTCGGGGGGGCCGTTACGCCGCCACTCCCACCGGTACCGCCGCCGGGGCCAGCGCGATCTCCAGGACCTGGCGGACGTCCGTCACCGGGTGGACCTCCAGCTTCTCCAGGATCTCGGCCGGGACGTCGTCCAGGTCGGCCTCGTTCCGCTTGGGGATCACGACCGTCGTGATGCCCGCGCGGTGCGCGGCGAGGAGCTTCTGCTTCACTCCGCCGATCGGGAGGACCCGGCCGGTGAGCGAGACCTCACCGGTCATGGCCACGTCCGTACGGACAAGCCGCCCGCTCAGCAGGGAGGCGAGGGCGGTCGTCATGGTGACGCCGGCACTCGGGCCGTCCTTGGGGACCGCGCCCGCCGGGAAGTGGATGTGCACGCCCCGGTCCTTCAGGCCGGTGACGGGCAGTTCCAGTTCCGCGCCGTGCGAGCGCAGGAAGGAGAGCGCGATCTGCGCCGACTCCTTCATCACGTCGCCGAGCTGACCGGTGAGGGTCAGCCCGGCCGCGCCGGTCTCCGGGTCGGCCAGGGAGGCCTCGACGAAGAGGACGTCCCCGCCCGCGCCGGTGACGGCGAGGCCGGTGGCGACACCCGGTACCGCGGTGCGGCGCTCGGCGGGGTCCTGGGCCGACTCGGGCACGTGGTGCGGCCGCCCGATGAGGTCCCGGAGGTCGTCCGGGGTGACGGTGAACGGCAGCTCGCGGCCGCCCAGTTCGTGCTGGGCCGTGATCTTCCGGAGCAGCCGGGCGACGGCGCGCTCCAGGGTGCGGACGCCGGCCTCCCGGGTGTACTCGCCGGCGAGCTTCCGCAGCGAGGCGTCCTCGAGGACGACCTCACCGGGCTCCAGGCCGGCCCGCTCCAGCTGCCGGGGCAGCAGGTGGTCGCGGGCGATGACGACCTTCTCGTCCTCGGTGTAGCCGTCGAGCCTGACGAGCTCCATCCGGTCGAGGAGGGCCTCGGGGATGGCTTCGAGGACATTGGCCGTGGCCAGGAAGACGACGTCGGAGAGGTCGAGTTCGACCTCCAGGTAGTGGTCGCGGAAGGTGTGGTTCTGCGCCGGGTCGAGGACTTCGAGGAGGGCCGCCGCCGGGTCGCCCCGGAAGTCGGAGCCGACCTTGTCGATCTCGTCGAGCAGGACCACCGGGTTCATGGACCCGGCCTCCTTGATGGCGCGGACGATCCGGCCGGGCAGCGCGCCCACGTACGTACGCCGGTGTCCGCGGATCTCCGCCTCGTCCCGTACGCCGCCGAGGGCGACGCGGACGAACTTCCGGCCCATCGCGTGGGCGACGGACTCGCCGAGCGAGGTCTTGCCGACGCCGGGCGGGCCGACGAGGGCGAGGACGGCTCCGCCGCGGCGGCCGCCCACGACGCCGAGGCCGCGCTCGGCACGCCGCTTGCGCACGGCGAGGTACTCGGTGATCCGTTCCTTCACGTCCTCCAGGCCCGCGTGCTCGGCGTCGAGGACCGCCTGGGCGCCCGGGATGTCGTACCGGTCCTCGGTGCGCTCGCTCCAGGGCAGTTCGAGGACGGTGTCGAGCCAGGTGCGGATCCAGGAGCCCTCGGGGGACTGGTCGCTGGACCGCTCCAGCTTCTCGACCTCCTTGAGGGCGGCCTCCCGGACCTTCTCGGGCAGGTCCGCCGCCTCCACACGGGCGCGGTAGTCGTCGGACTCGTCGCCCTCGGCCTCGCCGTTGAGGTCGCGGAGTTCCTTGCGGACGGCGTCGAGCTGGCGGCGGAGCAGGAACTCGCGCTGCTGCTTGTCGACGCCCTCCTGGACGTCCTTGGCGATGGTCTCGGCGACGTCCTGCTCGGCGAGGTGCTCGCGGAGCTGGGCGGTGGCGAGCTTGAGGCGGGCGACCGGGTCGGCGGTCTCCAGGAGGGCGACCCGCTGCTCGACGGTGAGGAAGGGCGAGTAGCCGGAGTTGTCGGCGAGGGCTCCGACCCCGTCGATCTGCTGGACGCGGTCGACGACCTGCCAGGCTCCGCGCTTCTTGAGCCAGGTGGTGGCCAGCGCCTTGTACTCCTTGATCAGGTCGGTGACCTGACCGGGCAGCGGGTCGGGCAGGGTCTCCTCGACCGTGCTGCCCTCGACCCACAGGGCCGCGCCGGGCCCGGTCGTGCCGGCGCCGATGCGTACGCGGCCGACGCCGCGGATCAGCGCGCCGGGGTCTCCGTCGGACAGCCGTCCGACCTGCTCGACGGTGCCCAGGACGCCGGTCCCCGCGTAGGTCCCGTCGACGCGGGGCACGAGCAGCACCCGCGGCTTGCCCGCACCGGGCCGCGCGGCGGCCTGGGCGGCCTCGACGGCGGCGCGGACGTCGTTGTCGGACAGGTCGAGCGGCACCACCATGCCGGGCAGCACGACCTCGTCGTCGAGCGGCAGCACAGGCAGAGTGAGCGGCACGGACGGCTTGGAGTCAGAAGCCATGATCTCCCCTTCGGCAGTCAAGTTGAGCTATGCCGACTCAATGCATGTGAGCCCATGAATGTTCCCGGACGCCTGTTCGCTCTGAGCGATCACTCTTCCACGAGCCGCTTTCAGTCGATGTAATCCCCCTATGGACATTGCAGCTATTACGTCGGCATGGGTGGCGGGCTGGACCGCCTCCCGGGGAACCCCGGCCGCCGTCACCGAGCCCTGGGGCTACCGGATCGACGTGGGCCTGCCCGAGCACGTCGTGCGCCATGTCCTGCCCGCCCCCGACGCGGCCTCGGTCGGCACGCTCTGCGCGCGGCTGACCGCCCCGTACAGCTGGCTCAAGATCATGGCCGGCCCCGAGGAGGCGGCCGCGTGGATCACCGAGGGGTGGACCGTCCCCGACGACCCGGGCTTCATGATGGTCAAGCGGCTCGACCCCGGCGCCCGGCCCGCTCCGCCCGAGGGGTACGCCCGGACCACCGAGGTCCGGGACGGCGTCATCCGGGTCAGGATCCTCGCCGCCGACGGCACCCTGGCCGCGCGCGGCCAGATCGCCCCGACCGGCTCCACCGCCGTCGCCGACCAGATCGAGACCGACCCCGCGCACCGGCGGCGCGGCCTCGGCGCCAACGTCATGCGCACCCTTGAGGCCGCCGCGGCCCAGGCGGGTGCCGAGACCGGAGTGCTCTCCGCGACCACGGACGGCCTCGCGCTGTACGACTCGCTCGACTGGCAGTACCGGGGGCCGCTCACCGGAATCGTCCGGACGGGGGTCTGAACGAACGGGCGGCCGCGCCCCCGTCCGACGGGAGGCCGCGCTCCCGCGGACGGGAATCCCGGCCGTCCGGCTGCGCACCCCGCCCCTCACCGGGCATGCTCGGTCCATGGTGCGAGGCGTACGGGGAACGTGGTGCGGGGCCCTGCTGCTGGTCGGGGTCCTGGTCGGCGGAGTGAGCGGATGCGGGCCCGAGACCCCGCCCGCGCCCGGCGGACCACCGTCGGGGGTGAGCGGACCGGCCGTGCCGAGCGCCACGGGCGGGCCGGCCGTGCCGAGCGCCACACCGACCGCGCCGACCACACCGAGCGACCCGACCGCGCCGGGTGCCACGACCACTCCGGGCACCCCGGGAACGCCGACGGCCGACCCCCGGCCGAACGAGGTCCTCGTCGAGGTGGTCGTCAACGGCGGGCTCGCCGGAGTCCGCAACCGGCTCGTCGTCCACTACGACGGCTCCTGGACCAGCCGCTCCGGCACCGAGCCGCCCCGCACCGGGCAGCAGACCCCGGCCGAGGCCGCCGAACTGCGTGCCGCCCTGGAGGACCCCGCGTACGCGAAGGTCCCGGAGCGTCCGACGGGCAGCCCGATCGCCGACGGCTTCCAGTACTACGTGACATACCGTCACCACCTCGTCGTCGCCGACGACGGGGACCGCCCGCCCGCCCTCCGGCGGGTCTTCGCCGCCCTCCCGGAGGGCGGCCCGCCGACCAGCCCCTGAGGGGGCGCCGGCTCCCCGGGACGGTCCCTCGGCGGAACCACCGACCGAGCCACGCCACGCGGCGGGGACCGCTCCGTGAACCGAAGCCGGCCACGCGCGCGATAGAGAAGGCGTGAGACTGTTGCGCCCCGCAGGGGGAGGCCCCTCCGGGGGCGACGAGGACGACGCGGCGCTGCTGCGCGCGGTCGCCCGGGGGGACACCGAGGCGCTCGCCGTGCTGTACGACCGGCACGCCGGCTGGCTCCACGCCCGCCTCGCCCGGCGTTGCCAGGACGAGGAGACCGTACGGGAGGTCCTCCAGGACACCTTCGTCACCGTCTGGCGCTCGGCCGGCTCCCACCGCGGCCGGGGTGAGGCCGGTGGCTGGCTCTGGGTGATCGCCGCCCGGCGTCTGGTGGACGCCCGGCGGGCGGGGGCCCGCGCCGAACGCGCCGCCGCCGCGCCCGCGGAGCCGCCCGTCGCCGCGCCCTCCGCCGAGGACCGTGTCCTCGCCGGGCTGGAGTACGGCGAGGTCGGAGCCGCTCTCGACCGGATCTCGCCCGAACTCGCCGAGGTCCTGCGGGCGACCGTCGTCGACGGTCTGACGACCCGCGAGACCGCCCGGCTCCTCGGCATACCCGAGGGCACCGTCAAGACCCGCGCCCTGCGCGCCCGCCGAGAGCTGCGCGCCGCTCTCGGGGCGGCCCGCCCCGGGGGCCCGCACGCCTTGGGAGGCACCGCATGACGGCACCCCGTGCACCCCGACCCCCTCGGCCGTCCGGCCCTCCTCGGCCGTCCGACCCCCGTCGACCTCCCTGGCACGTCGGCGACGCCCTCGCGCTCCGGTACGCGCAGGGCGCCGCGCCCGAGACGGACGCCTGGTCCCTGGAGAAGCACGTCGAGTCCTGCGCGCCCTGCGCGACCCGTGTCTCGGCCGCCGTCCGCGCCGGCGCGGCGGGACCCGTGCTGGCGGAGGTCCGCTCCGCCCTCCTGACCTCCCTCGGACACCGGACGGCCTCCGCACCCGCCGCACCCGCCGACCGCGCGACCGCGCCGCGAAGCCCTCTCGGCCGGGGGGCGCGGCTCTGGTGGACCGTCGGGCCCGCGCTGCGGGGTTCCTGGGTGGTGGCCGTGCTCCTGGTCGTCGGCGGGGCCTTCGGACTCGCCTACGGAGCGGGGGTCCAGGGGGCCCGGAGCCTGCTGCTCGCCGTCTCCCCGGCCCTGCCGCTCGCCGGTGTCGCCGTCTCGTACGGGCGCCATGCCGACCCGCTGTACGAGATCACCGCCGCCACCCCGTCGGGCGGGCTGCGGCTGCTGCTCACCCGCACCGCCGCCGTCCTCGCCGTGTGCGTACCGCTGCTGACCGCGGGCGGGGCGCTGCTTCCGCCGGTGGCCGGGTTCCCGGGAGCCGCCGCCTGGCTGCTTCCCGGCCTGGCGCTGACGCTGGCGACCCTCGCGCTCGGCTCGTTCGTCGGCTGCCGGCCGGCCGCCGCGACGCTCGGCGGCGGATGGCTGCTCGCCGTCACGGGCCCTCTGCTCGGACGGTCCGAAGCGGGCGGGAGCCCGGGAGCCGCCGCGCTCACCGCGTACTTCTCCGGCCCCGCCGCGCAAGGGGGGTGGGCCGCCGCCGCACTGGCCTGCGCGGCCCTCCTCGCGCTGCGGCGCCGTTCCTTCGACCACCTGGAGCCCCGGTGAACCCCTCGACCGCCGTCGCGGTGACCGGACTGACCGTCCGCCACCGCCGTACCGTCGCCCTCGACCGGCTCGATCTGTCGCTCGGCCCCGGCGTGCACGGTCTGCTCGGCCCGAACGGAGCCGGGAAGACCTCTCTCATCCGGGTCCTCGCGACCGTCGCCGCGCCCTTCTCCGGCCGGGTGGAACTGCTCGGCGGGGACGCGACGAGCCACCGGGAGCGCACCGGAATCCGGCGCCGCCTCGGCTATCTGCCGCAGGAGTTCGGCTACTACCCGGGTTTCACGGTGCGGGAGTTCGTCGCGTACGTCGCCTGGCTCAAGGAGATGCCGTCCGACCGGGTCCCGGCGGCGGTGGAGCGGGCGGTGCGGCGGGTCGGGCTCGGCGACCGGATCGACGCGAAGATGAAGACGCTCTCCGGCGGTATGGTCCGGCGCGCCGGAATCGCCCAGGCCGTCGTGAACGAGCCGGAGCTGCTGCTGCTCGACGAGCCGACGGCCGGTCTCGACCCGGAGCAGCGGGTCGATTTCCGCTCACTGCTCAGGGAGTTGGGCACGGGGGCGACGGTGGTGGTCTCCACGCATCTGGTGGAGGACGTGGCCGCGGCCTGCACCGAGGTCGCCCTGATCGAGGGGGGCCGGCTGGCCTTCCAGGGCACGACGGGCGAACTCACCGCGCTCGGCGGGGTGTCCACGGAGGGGAACGACTCCACGACGCACGCCGTGGAGCGGGGCTACACGGCCGCACTGCGCGCCCACCGGACATCCGCGGAGAACGCGCGGGAGGCGCTCCGATGACCACCTCCCCCGCTCCTCCCCGTACCCGCCGCGCCACTCCCCCGGGAGCCCCTTCCCCGCTCGTCACCGAGCTGCGGCGCGGGCTCGGGCCCTGGACCGGCGTCGCCGTCGCGCTGACCGTCCTCCTGTCGATGTACGGGAAGGCGCCCGACTGGCAGAGCCGTTGGTCCGATGCCACCCAGCTCCTGCACGTCACGGCCGGGCTGCTCGCCGGACCGCTCACCCTCGCGGCGGGCTGTTGGCAGGGCGGCCGGGACCGGCGGCGCCGGACGACGGACCTCTGGGAGTCCGTCCCCCGCCCGCTCCTCCGCCGGCTGGCCGTCGCGGTCGCCCCCTCCGTGCTCTGGCCCGCCGCCGGACTGCTCCTGGCCGACGTCGTCTGTCTCCTCGCGACCTGGCCCTACGTCTCGGAGGGCCGGCCCTTCCTCGAACTCCTCGCCGCCGACGTGGTCGCCGTCGCCGCGCTCGGCGCCCTCGGCCATGTCGTCGGACGGCTGGTCCGCTGGCGGCTCGCGGCCCCGCTCCTGGGCGTCTTCGGATACGTGGGCCTGGCGATCGGTTCGTACACGGAGAGCGCCGCGCGCTGGCTCGGCCCGGCCTCCGAGCACCAGTCCGTCTGGGACCGTCCGGTGTGGTGGTTCGCCCCGGTGTCGATGGTGTGGGCGGCGGGGCTCGCTCTCTCCGCGCTCCTCGCGTACGGGCTCCGTCCGGCGCGCCTGCGGCCGCTCGCCCTGCTGCCGCTGGCCGTGGCGGTCGCGGCCGCCGCTCCGATCCTGCGACTGCCGACGGACACGGGGCCGTGGCGGCCGGATCCGGCCCTGGCCCGGCCGGTCTGCGACGACGGCACTCCGCAGGTGTGCCTGACGGCCGTGGACCGGGCACTGCTGCCGGAGGTGGCGGCGGCGCTCGCCCCGCTGAACTCCCGTCTCAGGGGGCTGCCCGGCGCGCCCGTGCGCTGGGTCTCCGGCCCTTACGGGCCGACCCGCCCCGGGGACGTCGAACTGCCCGACACGGGGCAGGACGCGACACGCGGCCGGCTCACCCGCCCGGATCTGTACCTGAACTCGGCCGTGTCCTGGCTGTTCTCCACCACCTGCCGGCCGGGCGAGAACACCGGTCCGAACGCCGAGCGGGCGAGCGTCGTCCACCTCGCCGTCAGCGAGTGGCTGGCCCCGACACCGGCGGACTACGGCGTCGATCCCACCGCGGCCCAGCCCTACATCGACCGGCTCCGCGCCAAGTCCCCGGCCGCCCAGCGCGACTATCTGGCGCGCTATCTCGCGGCGAAGGGCTGCGACCCGGACAAGGTGCCGGTCCCGTGAGGCCTCTCCTCGTCGAGCCCGGCCTCCGTCGCACCGGCCCCCTGCGGCTCTATCTGCGCTCCCGCGCCCTGCCCGGCGCACTCGCCGCACTGGTCTGCACGGCGGCGTTCGGCGCCGGCGCGGCCCGATGGCTGGTGTCGCTGCCCGACTTCGACCACACGGCCCGGCTGCCGGTCGTCGTCTTCGGCCCGCTGCTCGCGACGGCCGCGATCGGCACCAGTCTGTACGCGCCGTGCGACGAACTGGACAGGACGGCGGTACGCGCGTGGTGGCCGCGCCGCCTCGTCCATCTCCTCGCCCCGACGGCGCTCGCCGCGGTCCTGTTCGCGCTCGCGGTGCCGGGGCACACGGAGGCCTTCGGCCCACCCGCGGCCGTCCGCAACACGCTGGGCCTCACGGGGGTGACGGCGGGCGCCGCCGCCCTTGTCGGCGCCCGGCTGAGCTGGCTGCCGCCGGCCTTCTTCGTGGGCACGGTCTATCTCGCGGCCCCGTCGCGGCCGGAAGGTGCGGCGCAGTGGTGGGCCTGGGTGATGCAGCCGGGTCCGGGGACCGGGGCGTGGACGGTGGCGCTCGGCGCGTTCGTGGCGGGCTCGGTCCTGTACGCGTGGCGGGGCGCGCGCCGCACGACGGCGGAGTCATAGGCGTACGACGGTGGAGGCGTGCGGCGGCCCGGGCCGGGCAGGCGCGGGCGGCTCCCTCACGAATGTCCTCGCGGGGATGTTCAGCCGAGGAGCCACTCCTTGGTCAGCCCCATGACCTCCGCGCGCGAGCGGCCCCCGTGATCGGCCACGATCAGGTCGTCGGCCACGCGGATCGAGAAGGCGAGCATGCTGCGGACCTCGACGTCGCCCTCGTCGGGGCAGATGCCCCGGAAGAGCGAGCGCAGGTATTCCATCCGGCGGTTGTCGGCGCGGCGGAGGCGCGCGGCCACGGTCTCGTCGCGCCGGGCCCAGTCGCGGACGGCGTGTTCGACGGAGGTACCGGTCACGGGCCCATCGGCGACCCCCTCGACGAAGTCGAACAGCCGGTCCAGCTTGGCCCGGGGGTCCCCGCCGCCGCTCTCGATCCGCTCGATCACCGCCTCGGTGACCTCGCGCTCCCAGAGGTCGAGCATCTCGGCGAGCAGGGCGTCGCGGTTGGCGAAGTACCCGTAGAAGCCGCCCTTGCTCACCCCGAGGGCCTGCGCCAGCGGCTCGATCCTCACGGCCTCGGGGCCACCCTCGGCGAGCGCGCGGAAGCCCTCCTCGATCCATCGGCCGCGGGGTGTGCGGATCGTGCCCATGGTGTGTCGCTCCTCACTTCGCCCGTACCCCGACCGACTATACGGCGGCGTACAGACGGGTCCGCGGCCGATCCGTGCGCCACCGTGCGCAAGCCGAGCGGTCCGCTCGGCTTCCCCCGTACGGACCTGCCGTGATCAAGCCAGTCCGCCGCCGCGGGGTGTACCGATGGTGTCGCGGGGAATCCGGCGCGAAGGGGAGGTGGGCCGGGCCGGACGAACCCGGGGAGCGGGCCGGGCGGGCCCGAGGGGCCGGACCGGGCGGGCCCGGGCGCGGGTCGGGCGGGCCTCGGAGGCAGGGCCGGGCGGGCCCGAGGGCCGGCTGTGGCCGGTGGGCGCGCCTCCGCGGACCGATCCGTTTCCGCCAATCCGCGTCACTTCCGCCGTCCGCGTCCCATCTCCCTTCCCCCACCACACGTTTGTCCCCGCCGTCGTCGCCCCACGAGGATGGCGGGGACCGATCGCCGAGACGAGAACGGAGCGACCGACCATGGCAGAACCCGTGACCCTCGACCGCCGCGAAGGACCGCACGGAGAGGTCGTACTGCGCCGCCGGGACGAGCACTTCGAGATCATCGCCAACGGCACCTTCCTCATGGACACCTCCGACGGGCGCTCGGAGCGGCTCCTGATCGAGGCGGCGCAGGCCGCGCTGCCCGAGGATTCCCGGGCCGGCGCCTCCGTTCTCGTCGGCGGCCTCGGGGTCGGCTTCTCCCTGGCCCACGCGGCCGCCGACCCCCGCTGGGGCCGGATCACGGTCGTCGAGCGGGAGGGGGCGATCATCGAGTGGCACCGGCAGGGCCCGCTCGCCTCGGTCTCCGGGGCCGCGCTCGCCGACGCTCGGACAGTGATCCTGCACACGGACCTGGTGGAGCACCTCCACACCTCCCCCGACACCTACGACGCCCTCTGCCTGGACATCGACAACGGGCCCGACTGGACCGTCACCGAGGACAACGAATCCCTGTACGGGGCCGAGGGATTGGCGGCCTGCGCGGCCCGTCTCAACCCCGGTGGAGTGCTCGCCGTCTGGTCGGCCAGACCCTCCGCCGATTTCGAAGGGTCGTTGCGGAATGCCGGATTCAGCGGGGTACGGACGGAAGAGATCCCCGTTGCCCGGGGCGTCCCCGACGTGGTCCACCTCGGCGTCCGTCCCGGATAACTCCTGGATAGCCGGGACGCCACCGGTACCTCTAGGCTGCTGAGCCGACATCGGCGACGCGAGGCGGGGCAATGGAGCAGACACACACCACTCACCACGGTGCGGCGGCCACTCCGGGTGCCCAGCGCCGGGTACTCGTGGTCGAGGACGACGCCACGATCGTGGAGGCGATCGCCGCGCGACTGCGCGCCGAGGGCTTTCTCGTCCAGACCGCGACCGACGGCCCGGCGGCCGTGGACGCGGCCGAGGCCTGGCAGCCGGACCTGATGGTCCTGGACGTGATGCTGCCCGGTTTCGACGGCCTGGAGGTGTGCCGCCGGGTCCAGGCCCAGCGCCCCGTCCCGGTCCTCATGCTGACCGCCCGCGACGACGAGACCGACATGCTGGTCGGCCTCGGCGTGGGCGCGGACGACTACATGACCAAGCCGTTCTCGATGCGCGAGCTGGCCGCCCGGGTGCACGTACTGCTGCGCCGGGTGGAGCGGGCCGCGCTGGCGGCGGTCACCCCGCGCAGCGGCATCCTGCGGCTGGGCGAGCTGGAGATCGACCACGCCCAGCGCCGGGTCCGGGTGCGCTCCGAGGACGTGCACCTGACCCCGACCGAGTTCGACCTGCTGGTCTGCCTGGCCGGCACGCCCCGGGCGGTGCTCTCCCGCGAGCAGCTGCTGGCCGAGGTGTGGGACTGGGCGGACGCCTCGGGCACCCGGACCGTGGACAGCCACATCAAGGCGCTGCGCCGGAAGATCGGGGCCGAGCGCATCCGCACGGTCCATGGCGTCGGCTACGCGCTGGAGACCCCGGCGCTGTGAGCCGGCGGGGGCCCGGAGGGCCGCGGGAGCTGCGGGGGCCGGGCGGCGGGGCCCGCCGGCCGCGGCGGATCGTGATCTCGATCAAGACGAAGCTGGGCACGCTGGTCGTCGGCGCGGTCCTGCTGACCTCCGGGCTCGCCCTGGTGGCGATCCGCACGTCCACGGAGTTCCGGTACATCACGATCTTCGCGATGATCGCGACCCTGCTGATCACCCAGTTCGTGGCGCAGTCCCTGACGGCGCCGCTGGACGAGATGACGACGGTGGCGGGGACGATCTCTCGCGGTGACTTCACCCGCCGGGTGCGGGGCGCGGACCGGCGGGACGAGCTGGGCGACCTGGCGTCGACGATCAACCGCATGGCGGAGGATCTGGAGGCCGTCGACCGGCACCGCAAGGAGCTGGTCGCCAATGTGTCGCACGAGCTGCGCACGCCGATCGCCGCGCTCAGGGCCGTACTGGAGAACGTCGTGGACGGGGTGTCCGAGGCGGATCCGGAGACCATGCGGTCGGCGCTCAAGCAGACCGAGCGGCTGGGCCGGCTCGTGGAGACGCTGCTCGATCTGTCACGTCTTGACAACGGTGTCGTCGCGCTGAGGGCGAGCC
Source organism: Streptomyces zaomyceticus (assembly GCF_014656215.1). GTDB lineage: Bacteria > Actinomycetota > Actinomycetes > Streptomycetales > Streptomycetaceae > Streptomyces > Streptomyces zaomyceticus. The sequence goes on from NZ_BNBZ01000023.1 coordinate 118,835, forward strand.
GCTTCGAGGTCTGGCCCTATCTGTCCGGAGTTCTGCGGGAAGCGAACCTCGCCGCCTCGCAGCGCGGCCTCTCGTCCACCTCCGGTCTGCACAACCGCACGGACGTGCATCTGCACCTGGACGTGTCGCCGCCGGAGCTGGTGGCGCACGCGGACGCGGAGCGGCTGCACCAGGTGATGGCGAACCTGATCGACAACGCCGTGAAGCACTCGCCGCCGCACGGCCGGGTCACGGTCAGGGCCCGGCGCGGCCCGTACCCGGACTCGCTGGAGCTGGAGGTCGAGGACGAGGGTCCCGGCATCCCGGAGTCGGAGCGGCACAAGGTCTTCGAGCGCTTCAACCGGGGCGCGGCGCCGCTCCGGCAGGGCCCGGGGAGCGACGGCGGCACGGGGCTCGGTCTCGCGATCGCCCGCTGGGCGGTGGATCTGCACGGCGGCGGCATAGGCGTGGCCGAATCATCACGTGGATGCCGGATCAGAGTCACTCTTCCGGGCAGTCCTCAGTCGAGAGATTGACGTAGGGTTCGAACCGGAAGAGCTCGTTCTGCGTGTACATGAGCAGGACGTGATCAGGGGTGCGGCCGAAGAGGGCCGTGCTCGCGCTTTTCCGTACCCTCACACATGCGGAACCCCGCTTGTTTCCCGCCATTCACGGCGCCGAAACACCTCGTCAAGTGTGACTTGCACGACGTTGGCGCTCCCCGCCTGCACCTCCCGGCCGGACAGGCGTAGCCTTTATTTCCGCTGTCCATCACCTTGTGAAGCGGAAGAGGGCGGTTGCCGCCGTGTCGTCTCAGTCCCCCAGTACCCCGAGCTCCCCGACCGACCAGGACGGGCAGGGCAAGAGCCCCGCAGCCGCCTTCGGTGCCAATGAGTGGCTCGTCGACGAGATCTACCAGCAGTACCTCCAGGACCCGAATTCGGTCGATCGTGCCTGGTGGGACTTCTTCGCCGACTACAAGCCCGGAGCGTCGGAGACCCCGACCGCCCCGGCGCCCACCACTCAGAGCGTGCCCGCCACGCCGCAGACGGGCCCCGCACAGGCCGCGCCTGCCGCTCCCGCGGCCGTTCCGGCTCCCGCGCCCGCTCCGGTCGCGGCTCCGGCCCCCGCGCCCGCTCCGGCGCCCGTGAAGCCTGCCGCGGCCCCGGCCGCGAAGCCGGCCGCCGCCGCC
>NZ_BNBZ01000024.1 GCF_014656215.1 Streptomyces zaomyceticus
GGGAGCATCGGGGCAGCCGCTATCGGCTGCCCCGATGCTCCCCAAGGCCGGAGACGGGTTCCCACCTCGCAGCCTCGGAGAAGAGTCAGCCGAGGCAGAACTCGTTGCCCTCGATGTCCTGCATCGTGATGCACGACTCGTTGTCGGCATCGGCGCGCTGCGTCAGCACGTGTTTCGCGCCGAGCGCCATCAGCCGTGCGCATTCGGCCTCGAGTGTGGCCAGGCGCTCCTCACCCACAAGCCCTGTGCCGACCCGCACATCGAGATGCACCCGGTTCTTGACGACCTTGCCTTCGGGAACTCGCTGGAAGAGTACGCGCGGGCCCACACCCGAGGGATCGGCGCACGCGAAGTAGACCTCGTCCTCGGGCGGCAGCGAGTGGTGGTACTCCTCCCACGTGGCAAAGCCCTCCGGGACCGTCGGGACGACGTACCCCAGCACCTCGCACCAGAAGGAGGCGAGGCGCGCGGGCTCCGCGCAGTCGAAGGTCACTTGGAACTGCTTGATCGTTGACATCGGCGCACGATAACAGGGGCCCTGTTCATCTCCCCAGGTCGGGAGGTCCGCACGTGGTCGGGAGGAGGCGCCTGCTACCCGCTGCTGCGTCGTGCGGTCACAGAGGTGAACCGAGGTCAGTGCCTCCCCCGAGGGAACCTGGGATGCGATCCCGGCCAGCCACTCTCGTGCTGCCGAAGATCAGTTACGGGACAACCCTTAACCTTCTGCCGTGGATCTCTACTTCGACCCGGTGCCGCTGCTCGACGATGCGCGCAGAGCGTTCCTGGGGCGGTGGTCGGAGCGGAAGTGGCTCAACGTGCCCGGACCGTTCTACGGGGCCGACACGGACAACTGCGGCACGGGCCGCATCCACGCCCCCGGGCTCGTGCTCTACGAGGCCGACCACTTCACCGAGTACGTGTACCGGCAGCCCGGGACACCGCAGGAGCTTCGGCAGCTGGTCGACGCCGCAGAAGCCGAGGCCTTCTGCGGCTACGGCTGTGATGGCGACACCCACTGGACGCCGGAAGCGGTCCGGGAATGGTGGCGCGACCGAGGACGGATCAGGGAGTACCTGGCAGACCGGCGAGCGGACTGGGAGGCCGACGACGCGAAGGCGGGGCAGGGTGTGGCCGCGGCTGCCCTGGAGTACGCCGCCTACCTCGACAGCGATCTGGCCGCGCACCTCCGCGTCTATCTCTTCTGGCTTGAGGAGCGACGCTCCCCCACCGCTGAAGACCGCCTGCCGCGGCTCTGACGGCTCCCGGGCGTGCGAGTCGCGGAACCGGGCCGTTCCGAGCGGTCCGGACTCAGGTCCCGGCTCAACTTCTGCGTACTCGTGACGAAGCGTCATACAACTGCCAAGTGAAGCCCCTTCGACTGCACGCCTGAGCCGCCGGCACCGCTGGCTGTTCTTCTCCGATTGCTCCACCGATAGCGCGTCCCGTACGCCATAGTGGGAGCAACGGGGCCGGATGGGCGGATCTTTACATGGTGACGCAGGCGTACCTTCAGCAAGCGGACGTGACCAACCCGACGGTCGCGTCGTTGCGGGCCCGGATCGGGACCGCGATCGACAACAATCCCGCGCCGGGCACGGGAACCGTCCTCGAGCGCGTCACCTTCTGGTTACAGCTGCCGACCAACACGATGTTCGACGGCATGCGGGACAAGCTCTGTGAGGCCCGCGGCGCGCGCGTAGGGACCGTCCTCTCGCCCGGAGCAGGGGGGCTGTTCGACCCCGCGGACCTGTCGGCGGCCGGGGACATCACGGCCAAGTGGACCGCGATCAGCCAGCGCCTGCACGCCGACCGCGCCGTGACCGTCAAGGGCCCGACCGACCACGTCGGCGGGCCCAAGAGCCTGTTCATCCGACCCGACGGAGCCGGGTTCCACGTGATCGTGCTCCTCGCCACCGGCAACGACGGCGGCCCCGGTGGACGCCCCTTCTTCCTGGCCTTCGACCCCGACGTCAGTGCCGCGGCAGAGGCCCGACTGACGTGGACGACCAAGAAGACCGTAGGCGACACCGCCACGAAGGTTTCCGCGCTCACTCACGCGGACGCCGTCGCGCACATCAAGCTCATGCTCCTCGCCAACGACCCGAACAGCTTCGGCCCACTGATCCGCAAGTACTACTTCGACACGGCCCTTGCCTTCCCCGCGATCTCCCGCGCCGGGACCGGTCAGTAGCCATTACGGCGAGATCGCGCTACCCGTAGCCCTGAATCGCCTGGAGCTTCGCACCGTCGCCGGCACGAGCGCCGAGTACCGCCCTGCGAGGGCTGGGCAGCCCTGCGGGCGCGCAACGCTCAGTCACTGCTGACCGGGACGGCGCCCCGCTCCACGATCATGCCCATGTCGACCTCCATTTCCTCCCTCCCGGTGCTCCGGGGCAGGAGCGGGGCCGTCCTGTCCGTCGAGGACATCGGACTGGTCCTCGACCTCCCGCGCGAGCAGGTCACCTTCACCCCCGACGGGCTGGGCCGGATACGCGCCGAGGGCCGCACGGTCCTGGCGGACGAGGTTCCACCGCCGAATCCTGCGGGGCACGCTGTGGCACCTGCTGGTGCTCGTCGTCCTCCGCATGGTGGCCAGCTCGCTGGGCAGGTGGGATCTGATGCTCCTCACGAGTGACCACCACTCAGCGGCGAACCCCAGTCGGCATCGTGGCCTGATCGCCCCATCAGGTGGGTGAGGAGGCTCTCCGCCGTGTGCGTGACCGTGCCTTGGGGGGATCCCGTCGCCGCCAGCGCCGCACCGAGTCTTGCTGGTGCCGCCTCTGGCAGGTCCAGGTCGTTCAGGAGGGGCAGGACAAGGAGGAGTCGGACGGCAGGATCTGTGGCGCCTTCGGCCTCCGGTACGGGTGTGTCCGCGAGCCGAACCAGTTCGTGCCACGTCAGGCCGTTCTCCGCCAGGTCCCCTTCCCAGTCGGTGAGCTGTTCTGTGGAACTCCGGCCGGAAGGGGTCAGGAGGTAGTCGATGCCGTAGTCGCCGGGCTGGTTGCGGTACACCACGACGACCCCGGGCCCCTCGGCTGTGGGTACCCGGAACACCGGCCAGTGTCCCGGGTCGAAGAGGACCTCGGACATGGCGTCGGCATCAGCTCCGTCATCTCCGAACCACTCCGGGACCGGAGGCCCGGCCCCGTCGTCGCATATCGCCATGAGGTGGTTCGACCAGAAACCCGGGCGAGTCGTCAGTGGCTCTCCCGCAACCAGCGGGCCGTCGTCATATCCCTTGATCAGCACCCCTCAAGCCTGTCACCCGGCACTGACACGGAGGGGAGGAGAGGTCCCGGCGCCGACCGGTGACAGGCGCTTCCCGCTGTTCGAAGGAATGCCGGAGAAATCCGTACAGCAGTACAACCATCCGAAGTGATCGCGAGTCTCCTTGATCGGTCACACAGTGATCGCACCTACGAGGAGAAGATCATCACCGCCATACGCAAGACCCTCACCGCCACTGCAGTCGTCGGCGCCGTCCTGGTGGGTTCGGCCGCCTGCGGCACCGTTGAGCAGCTCTCCGCCGGGAAGAAGCTGGACCAGGCCTTCGAGAAGCTGGGCAAGGAGAAGTCGATCTCCTTCGAGCTGGACCTGGACGTCGATGCCAAGACCCTCAAGCTGCTGGACGCCGAGGCGGACCCGGAGCCGGGCGAGGCGATCCCCGACGACGCCGCGGAGCTGATCAGCGGCGCGAAGATCAGCTTCACGGTGGAGTCCAAGAAGCCGATCGACGAGTCCGACGAGAAGGACTTCGTCGGGGTGGCCATGAAGGTCAGCACCCCTGACGGCGACCTCGTCGAGTACCGGGTCGTCGGCGACTACACCTATGTCCGCTCGGACATCGCGACCCTCGCCAAGGCGATGGACGCTCCCCTGCCGCCCGCCGACGAGCTGCCCGAGGAGGCCAAGGGCCTCAAGAAGGCGCTGGAGGGCGAGTGGGTCAAGTTCAACACCAAGGAGCTGGAGAAGACCGGCCGGGAGATGGCCCAGGAGCCGGGCGCCAAGCCGGACGCCAAGCCGGCGCCGGAGCCTTCGCTGGACGCCAAGACCCAGAAGAAGCTCACGGACGCCCTCCGCAAGGTCATCGCCCGTGAGGTCGATTTCAAGACCGCCGGGGGCGAGGACGGCACGGAGCACATCACCGCCACGGCGCCCTTCCGCAGTCTGCTCTCGGAACTGATCGGCGAGATCCGTCCGCTCACGAAGGATCTGCCGCCCGGCGTGGAGCTGCCGACGGACAAGGACCTCAAGGAGGTCCCGAACGTCACGACCACGGCCGACTTCACCCTCAAGAACGGTGAGCTGACCGAGGTGTACGTCGACCTCGCCAAGCTCACCGAGAACGCTAAGGTCACGAAGTTCGGTCTCTCGCTGAAGATGAGCGGGGGCATCAAGCCGGTGGCCCCGGCCGGAGCCACCGAGCTGGACCTGGAGGAGCTCATGGGCGGCTTCTTCGGCGCCATGATGCCGGACGAGGGCCTCGGCGAGGGCGACTTCTCCACCGAGGGCCTCGAAGAAGGTTCCGCCGAAGGCACCGCGTAAGCACGCGTCGGCACGGAGCGGCGCTCCCGTTGGGCGCGCCGCCCCGATGCCGTACGCCGCTCGGCCGCCCGGGTGTTCGGGCTGCCGCGTCCTTCGGTCTGTCGCGCGCCCGGGGCTGCTGGGTGAATGGCGGGGACCGGGCCTCGCACGTGAACGCGGACCGGTCGTCGCAAACGTGAGCGTGTCGGCGTCAGTCGGCTTCCACGTACGTGACGATCAGGATGCTCCCGAGAGCGGTCGCGTAGAAGATCACTCGGACCCCGTCGTGTTCGTAGTCACGCAGCGCGGAAGCCGTGGCGTGGGCCTTCACGTCGGCCGGGTCGACGGCGATCGCGTTCAACGCCGAGTCCAGGCGCACGGTCTGGTCAGCGGTCAGGACACGGACCTGGGTCTCAGCCGGCTCGATGAACACGATCCGGGGCCGCCGACCATGACGGGGGTGCCTAGGCAACGTGCGGGGCCTCGTCGCTCTTCTCGGGCAGGCCCTTGTCGGCCCGGATGTCGTCCCAGTCCCGGCACGTGTCGAGGTCGATTCCCTCTGCGGCCAGGGACTCCAGGACGTATGCGAGAGCCGGGTTCCCCAGGAACTCCGCGCGAGCGGCTTCACGCAGCTCGCGCTGCTCGGCACCGTCGAAGGTGAGATGGGCCATCGGATCCTCCGGTGGTCGGCTACAACCCGAGGCTAGCGCAGGAGCCGTATCCGTACAGCCACGTCAGGAAGTCCTGGAGGCCAGGCCGACGTCCGTGCCACCCGACCGAGCTGCGGCCTCGGGCGTGTCGAGGTACTGGACCCTTTCCTCGTCCCGCACCGATGGCGAAGTCGCCTCGGCACGAGCCTGGGCGGCGGCCTCGGATGCGCGCATGCATACGCCTTCTCCTGCTCGACGAGTGCCCCGGTCGACAGCGGCCGGACCCGGGCCCCTCCTGCGTTTGCCGGTGGGGACGTTCCTGGTACCGGTGGTGTTTCACGCTTCGACGCTCCCACGGCGCCGTTCGACCGGGACCCACAGCTGAGAGTCCGTCTCCGCGCCGCTTTCCACCGGCTGCGTCAACAGGAGCTCCGGACCCGGACGGCTCACATACGGGTTCGAGGGGAACCAGTGCGTGAACACGTCCCGCCACAGCTCCTGGAGGGCGCCCGGATACGGCCCGTGATTGTCGAAGACCGCCCAGGTCCCGGCCGGTACGTCGAGGGACTCGAGCACGGCCGAGGACTCGGGCACCGGCTCGAGCTCGAGCGCGAGCTCGAGCGCGTCGCGGGCGTCGCGCTCCTCGGCGGCCGCTTCGAAACCCGTGGCCGCGCCGATCCAGTAGTCGACCTCGGCGCCGTCCTCCCGGCTGTCGGTCAGGTGCACCACCGCCGACAGAATCCCCTCCGGCTCCCGGTCGGACAGCTCCTTCATCCGTACGATCGCCCGCGTGTCCAGGCTCTCCAGGTGTGCCTCGGCAGCCGCGTTGATCCCGTCGTGCACGAGGGGGACCCGGGCCTTCCTGCCGACGACCCGGAAAGGCTCCTTCTCCACGATTCGGTACCGCATGGCCGTACTCCCTTCGACGACGACGCGGAACGACATGCGCGGCTGCGCCGTGAGCACCGCCCCCGTACGCCGGGCCTCGCCCGGACCGATGCCGTGCACCGACCGGAACGCACGGGCGAACGCTTCGCCCGAGCCGTACCCGTACCGCACCGCGACATCGAGCAGCGTCAGCTCCCCGGCCAGCACCTCGGCCCCTGCGAGCGTCATCCGACGACGCCGTACATAGACAGGGAGCGGCATGCCGGCGAGCGCGGAGAACAGTCGCCGGAAGTGGTACTCCGACACCGCGGCGATCCGGGCCACGTCGGCCATGTCGACCTCTTGGTCGAGGCGGGCCTCCAAGTAGTCCAGTGCCTGATTCATCCGCTCCAGCACGCGTATCCGTCCTTCCGTCCTGTGCTTCTGCCGCGGGTACGCAGGTACGCGCGTCCGCCCTGCCGACCGGCCTCAGGCGCAGCGGCTCCCGCAGCGGCAGCGGCCAGAGCCCTCTCACCCAAGCCCATGCGGAGCCCAAGCCCACATCGCAGTCGCTCACCGCGCACGGGCGCCCTCGCGGCCATCGACGCTACGCTCTCGGGCATCGGCCGGGCCGTCGTGACACACATGCTCGACTCGTGCGCCCGAGGGGTCGCTCCCCAGGATTGTTCCCCAGGCAGAGACAGGTCCGATCGACCGACGGTCCGTCCCCGCGGCCGCCAGGCCGTCTTCCTCGATCAGAGAAGACTTGGCCGCACCCCACCCGATAGAACCGGTGCTGGAATTGTTGGGCGGAAAGCCCCGACATCACCCGAGGATTACTCCCATGAGTGATATTGAGGGTTTTTGTGATCCGCGGTTCGCCGCAGTCCGTGAGGCACTCGCGGCTTCGCTCGGCAAGGACGATGTAGGCGCTTCGGCCGCCGTCTACCTGGACGGCGAGCCGGTGGTCGACATCTGGGGCGGGTACGCCGATGCGGACCGTTCCGTCAGGTGGGAGCGCGACACCCTCACCGGCGTGAACTCGACGACCAAGAACATGACCGCCCTGTGTGCACTGGTCCTGGCCGATCGCGGCCGACTCGACCTGTCCGCGCCGGTCGCCGCCTACTGGCCGGAGTTCGCGGCGGCAGGCAAGGAAGGCGTGCTGGTGCGGCACGTGCTGTCGCATACCGCGGGGCTGCCCGATGTGTCGGGGCCGGCGGCGGTCGAGGACCTGTACGACTGGGAGAGGGTGACGACGGAGCTGGCCGCGCAGGCGCCCGAGTGGGAACCGGGAACGGCCGCCGGATATCACGCGCTCACCTTCGGGTTCCTTGTCGGCGAGATCGTCCGCCGCGTCACCGGCCTCGGCCTCGGCGAGTTCTTCGCCTCGGAGGTGGCCGAGCCGCTCGGCGCGGACTTCCACATCGGTCTCTCCGCCGAGCACGACCACCGTGTCGCGCCGCTGATCCCGCCACCGTCACTGAGTGACGAGTACGCCGCAGCCGCGCCGCTCGGACCGGATGGTTCGCGCCGGGAGAACACCGGTGCCACGATCCGGGTCAAGGACACCAACTCCGTGGCTTGGCGCCGTGCGGAGCTCCCCGCGGTGAACGGTTTCGGGAACGCCCGGTCCGTCGCCCTCGTCCAGTCCGTGCTGTCGAACCGGGGCGAGGTCGGCGGCGTACGGCTGCTGTCGCCCCAGGGTTGCTCGCCGGCGTGGCAGGAGGTGTACCGCGGCGACGATCGCGTCCTGCGGACGCCGATGTCCTGGACGGTGGGCTTCGCCGGGTTCGGGAACACCTTCGGCTGGGGCGGCTGGGGCGGTTCGCTGGTTGCGAGCGATCCCGACGCGCGTATGACCGTGGCCTATGTCATGAACCAGATGCTCGATCGGGAGAGGCAGGAGGACAACCGCGGTATGGAGATCGTGATGGCCGCGTACGGCGGATTGCACTGACGGACGGACGGCGTCGGCGGGCAGCCCGGGCCTGCACGGACCGCCCACGCCCGTACCTGCGGGACGGTCTGTCCGACCGTCGTTCCGAACGCGTGCCCACCGCGGGGTGGTCCTCAGGGGGCACGGAAGTCCTTGGCCGCCGGGTACGTCACGTGGGTGCACCCGCGCCGCTTCGTGATGTCGTCGACGTACGCGCGGAACACGGCCGACAGCGTCCGGGCGCCGAGCACGTTGTCATAGGTGTAGCCGGCGCTGAGGGTGTGCAGGGCCGGTTTGCCGTCGCAGACGGACGAGGCCCACCACGCGCCGCTCGCGTGTCCGGCCGTTCCCGCTGTGATGGTCTTGTCGTCAGTGCCGAGCCCGTCGTATCCCACGGTGTGCGCCTCGGGCCCGAAGAAGGAGGCGGTGCGCAGCCACCACGGTGAGTGGGTGAGCGCACTGCTCGCGGAGTCGTGTTCGTCCTCGGGCAGGCCGTCGGCGATACGACCCACCTGGTCGGGGCTGACCGCCAGAAGGCAGCTTTCGACGGGGGACGCGTCGGGGTCGGGTGTCGCAAGGGCGCGGTCGGGCAGTCGGCCCTGCCCTTGTGCCTGGACGTGTCGGGCGAACCAGCGGCATGAACCGTCCGTCGACCGCGCGGGGCGCAGCTCGGACGGTACGGACGGCAACTGCTGGTCGGGCAGGGCGGGCAGGTGGCTCCGGCAGCCGATCCGGTCGGTGAGCTCCTCGGCGGCCGAGCGGGCGATGTGGGCCAGGCGCTCACGGTCCGCTGCGGAGATGTCGTCGTAGTCGGCACGAGCCGTGACGTTCAGAAGCTTCGGGGCCGTGGCGCGGCTGCCGGGTCCGCACTCGGCGCGGACGGTGGTGTACCAGTCCCCGTACCGGCCCAGGGTGCCGTCGCCGATGGGTCGTGCTTCGGGGCGCCGGTCGGCAATCGCGGTGACATCGGATTTCCGAGTGTCGTGACTGTCGTGACTGTCGCGAAACGGTTCGAGGGTGCTGTCGTCGCCTATGCGGTGCAGGGGCGTGGACGTGTCGCTGACTCTCACCGTCAACGTGAACAGGCTCGTGGTCCTGCCGGGGCCCGGCACCTTGTAGACGGTGCAGGAACCGGGCAGCTCATCCGCGTCGAGCCTGCTCCTGGGGGAATCGGCGGCCTTCGCGCGGAGCATCCCGCCCTGCAGATCCATCACCGCTGCGCCGGACACGAGCCCATCGCATGCCGCGCTGATGTCGCGCTCGCCGGCGGCACGGTCCCGGAAGTCGTCGAACGTCAACCAGCCCGCGTACAGGCTCAGCCCGATGCCGCCGCACGCCGTCCACTGCCACAGCCTGATCCACCCCGCGCGCATCGCGCACTCCCCTCCGAACCCGTCCCGCGCGATCACCGCCGCCCGCGCACCGAGCGTAGATGTCCGGGCCCGGGAGTGCCACCAGCTGACGAGCCGGGCACAGCGCCGGCCCCGGAGGCCCCCTGCTCGCGCCCTTCCACGACAGAGCCGCAGGCCTTCGCCGGTCTGCAGGGAGATCCGGGGCCCGGATCGTGCGAGGCGCCCCACAGAACTCAGGCAGGTGCTCCGTCGGCGGGGCGGGTGGTCGCGGTACGTACCGGAGCGCAGGCCCACAGTGCGATGCCGATGAAGACCATCTGCTCGGGGATTCTGAACCACAGCGGCGTCGCCGCTTCCCCGTTGAACGGGATCTGCTCGACGGCCGCGTAGATGTTGGCCGGGAGCATCAGGAGGAACAGTGCGGCAAGGCCGAATCCCGCCGACCGCCGGGTGACCTGCCAGATGAGCCCTGCGGCACCGAGGAGTTCCAGGACACCCGTCGCGTAGACCGCGAGACCGGGGAACGGTACGAACGGCGGGACCATCGCGACCAGATCGTGCCGCCCCGGTATCGGGCCGACGGCCGACGGAAGGAAGTGCGCTGTCGCCGTGAAGACGAGCATGACCGCGAGGCCGTGCACGACGGACACTCGCCAGGTCGCGAACCGTCCGACGCCGAACGCGCCGAGCAGCCGAAACAGGACGGTGGGAACGGCGATGAGCATGAGTGTGCCGAACATGGACGGAGAATCCTTTCGGTAGGTCGTGCACATCTGCAGACGGTCGCTCAGAGCCCTGTCGGGTCATGGCACAAGTCCGGCAGGTCACCACGCGAGGAACCTTTGAATCGTGGGCCCGCGCGGTGTCGGGCGTCAGGCAGTTCGGTCGTCGCGGTCGGCGGCCTCGGCCTGCGCCTTCTCGGTGAGGCGGCGCTTGGCCTCGTCCCAGGGGACGCCATGACGAGTACCGGCGCCTGCGGCGACGCGGGGTTCAGGGTGGTCCAGCGCAATGTGGGCACGACGAAGTCCCCCTCCAGGAGGTCGGGTGGATGGACGTGACGACAGAATGGATAATAGCGCTATCCGCTATCCATTGCAGAGAGAGTGGCACATGAAGGTCTCCGAGCTCAGTCGACGCACCGGCGTACAAGTGCCCTTGATCAAGCACTACTTGCGCGAAGGTCTCCTGCCGCCGGGGCGGGCCACCGCGTCCAACCAGGCCGAGTACGGCGAAGACCATGTGCACCGACTTCGGTTCATCCGCACGCTGATCGGGACCCGCGGCCTGTCGACCGGCGCGACGAAGGAGATCCTGGAGGCGATCACCGCCGAACAGGAGGATCTGCACCAGGTCTTCGGGATCGTGCTGGGTGTGCGACCGGCCGCGAACGAGGAGGAGGCTGGCAACCAGCCGTCCACAGAGGCGCCGGAGCACGCGGGTCTGGGCGACGCGCGCCGGCTGATCGCCGAGATGGGGTGGGAGGTGTCCCAGGGCAACCCCGCCGCTCACACCCTGGCGGAGGTCCTGACAGCGCTAGCCGGCCTGGGCTCGGACATCGACTGGCACAGCCTGCTGCCCTACGCCCGACTCGCCGACGGCATGGCCGACGTGGACATGCAGCAGATGAGGGGCGAACGCGGCCTGCTGGCCCAGGCCGAACGGGCCGTACTGGTATCGGTCCTCCTCGAACCCGCCCTGCTGGCCCTGCGCAGGCTCGCCCAGGAGGACAAGTCGGCCCGGCACTTCGGCGGCGATGGGCCCGTCGCGAAGGATGACGGCGCGCACCTTGCCGACTCGGCCGATTGAACTCAACCGGATCGGAGCGGAGCGGGCGAGACGAGGCGGGACTGCAGAAGAGGAGTCGAGACCGGCACCGATGAGGCCTACGTCCTCGACAGCGCTCCGCTTGTTCCGTACGCGAATCGACTCGGCCCGCTCTGAACGTACCTAATGGAGCGTCAGTGGGTGCATCCCAAGGCCTGCAGCACGAGGGCGTTCGTAAATCCCTCGACACCGGTCGGGTCGATCGGGGACGCTTCGGCGCGATGACAAGAATCGACGACACACCGACCGCGTGGGACGAGCGCAGCCAGCTCACCACGTTCCTCGACTACACCCGAGACACCGCCCGCGCCAAGTGCGACGGCGTCTCCGAGGAGAACGCGCGCAGGGCCCTCCTGCCGGGATCTCCGCTGATGACCCTGAGCGGACTGATCAACCACCTCCGCTGGGTCGAGTACTACTGGTTCCAGGTGGTCTTCCTCGGCGAGGAGGACCAAGGCCCCTGGACCGACGAGGACCCCGACCGCGAGATGCGCATCGCCGTCGACTTCCCGCTCGCGCAGCTGCTCGACGAGTACGCCGCACAGAGCGCCCGCTACCGCGAACTGGTCACGGCGAACGACCTGGACAACAAGGCGAAGCGACCCGTCCGCAACGGCCTCCACGTCGACCTGCGCTGGATCCTCCTGCACCTCACCGAGGAAACGGCTCGCCACAACGGGCACCTGGACATCCTGCGCGAGATGCTCGACGGCACGACCGGCGACTAGGACTCCTCCCCCTCGGTCCATCGGTGGCACCGCGGCACACCGGCACGTGCGAGAGCACGCACGTGGGCCGAAGACACCCATGCGAAACGCCTCGCCAAGAAAGTCTTGGCGAGGCGTTTCGCATGCGGTCACCATCAGAACCAGAAGACAGCCCCGGTGTCGCGTACGGCTTCGCAGTTGTTGGAGTAGGTCTTGCTCCAGTCGATGGTGCGGCCCTTGTAGGTGCCACGGGCCGTCAGGGTCACCGGGGCGTACTCGGTGGTGCAGAAGCCCTGGGGCTCGCCGCGCAGAGCGTCGAAGTCACCGTCGGCCGCGTCGAGTGCCTTGCAGGCGTCCTCCTTGTACGGGTGCCCCACCTCGGTCCGCCCCGGGCAGTCGAGCCACACGATGTCGACCTTCTCGGTCTCGCCCTGCGTACGGTCCGCGGTGAGCAGGATGTGCGCGTTCCCGGTCGGGGACGGGGCCGAGGTGGCGGCGACCGCGGCGGGAGAGAGCCCGGCGGTGAGGAGGGCGGCGGCGACCGCAGCGATGATCTTGTTCATACTGAGGTCAACGCCCCCTCCATCCATGCGGTCACCTCGCCCAAAGGGGTGGCGACGGTATTTCAAACGATCGGAACCCGTCGAAGGGTTGCGGCATCAACACCGGACAGATGACGTGGACAAGATGCCGCCGAGACGGCACCGGCGCCGAGCGGAGAATCAGGTAGACGCAGGTCAACGCGATAATCGATCATTCGTTAATGCCTCTGAGTGACACCCTTGCCCGAGTCGATGCGGACCTCGCAGCCGGTCGCGTTCCCGTCGCGCGTCAGCGCCTGCGCGGGCTTGTGTCATCGTTCCCGAACGACCTGATGCTTCGCCGACGACTGGCCGAGGTGTACCGCCTGTACGGGGAGCCTGCCGAGGCGGGCCGCTGGATGTATCTCGAAGAGGACCGGGACACGGCCGAGACCTCCGCTTTCGAGGCGAGGTACGGCACACCTGTGCAGCGCATGCGGGCACTCGCCTGGCAGGGCGGTGAGTCGCTTGCCCAGACAGCCTTCGCCGGAGAGCAACTGGCCTCGGTACGAGCGGCTTGCTCCGATGCGATGGGCCACTCCGTCGACTGGGACGCGGTGCCGTCCGGTGAGAAGGAAGTCGGCGAACGAAGCTCCTTCGCCAGCTTCCTGGCCGGAGTCGGATGCCTGGTGGCGATCCTTGCGTTCCTCGCCATCTGGGTGAACGGAGTCGTCGCCCTTTTCGACTGAGACCGTCCGCCAGGGTCTGCGTCGTGGGGTTTCACGGCGAGTCGAAGCACGCAGAGGTGACGCTCCCTCTCAACGCCTGCACCCGCGAGTACGCCGAGCCTGCCGATGACCACACCGTCCTCGTCCACGTTCGCAGCGTCGACGTCGACGGACGCCAGATGAGGGAGCCGTACGCGCACTGGCTCGCCGGGCAGGTGGGACTCATGGTCACCGGGCCGAGGCAGCGGTGCTGAGGCCTGGTGGCCGCCGAGAAGCTCGCGTGGGCGGCCTCGGCGCCGAGCCCGATGACCAGGTGCGGCTTCCCGATCCCGGGCAGCGTCGCGGGTGGTCCAGCGCTGGACACTGTCCGGCGGATCTTGAGCAGCCGGCGCATCGACGGCAGTGGAGATGCGCGGAGATTGCCTGGCACCGGCATGGTCAGGCACCACCAGGTCCAGTGACAATGTGGGCATCCTCGGGCCGTGCGCAACGTGCCTCTGGCCCGCTGGCGATCGGGGCGGAGCGGCACCATGGCATGGGTAGTGGGAGCGGGCGGGTTCTTGGGACTGCTGGCGATCGTGTTGGGAATCGTGACACTGCGGACGGGGTGGATCGTGCCCACGGCGCGTCGCCACGTCACCAGGCCCAAGCTCCAAGGCCTTGGCGCCCTGCTCACGGGCGCGTCCGCGCTTCTGCAGAGCCTCTTGTACTTTCAGTTCCTGCCGAGCGTTTCCTGGGACGTCCGCTTCTTCGGCGGAAATGCCCTCCTGTTCACCGGGCTCCTCCTCATCGCTCTCAGCCAATTGCTCCCGCTTCGCCGGAACCCGGACCACGCCGATCCCTCAGGCACCTGAAGGGCGCCGTCAGATCATGATCGTTCCACGGACCGCGGGCCGAGGTCTTGGCGGCCCCCCGGCCGCAGACCAGAGCCGCCGCCTCGTCCGTGCGGACACGCAGAACCGGTCAGGGTGAGACTGCTCCGACGTTGAACGCCCAGACCAGGAGCGGAACCGCCTCCGGGTCCGCCCGGCCCGCCTCGCTTTCGGCCAGGAACCCCTCGATGACCGGCCCGAGGCGGTCGGAAAGTGCGTAGGCTCCACCGAACGGCAGATCGTCCGCCGGCACCGATCCTGTCGAGCACCGGAGCTGACCGGCCTGCTCGTCATGCCACACGTAGAAGGTCGCCACCCCGGGCAAACCGAGCTCGCGGACACGAAGCTGGATGGCCGAGGCTGTCCGCTCGAAGGCGGCCCCCACCGCGGAGACGGACAACGACCTCCTGTCCTCGCCCTCTGCGCTCAAGCACCAGGTGTTGGTATCCCACTCCGCCCGACGGTCAGCCGGCTCCAGTACCAGAGGCTCGTCCGCCACCTCAGCGATCCACGTCAACAGCACCACGGCAGTATCCCCGCACGGGCCGTGGCGCCCAGGAACTGACGGCATCCACCACGCGTTCGTAGCACTGGCCCGCACGGCCTCACATCCGGGATTTCAGCACGTCGACCTCACAGCCCGGCGCGAAGGGGTCGAACCCGTGCTCGATCAGCCAGCGAACTGCCAGCAGGCTGCGCAACGACCACCACGCACGGATCACGTCGAGGTCGATGTCGGTCCCATAGCCTACGAGGACGTCGTCGAGGCGGCTTTCGTGTCCGAGCGTGAAGGTGGCGAGGTCGTACAGCGCGTCACCCCGGCCGGCCTCGGACCAGTCGATCACGCCCGTCACCTCGTCGCCTTCGACGAAGACGTGAGAGATCTGCAGGTCGCCGTGCGTGAACGCCGGAGTCCACGGTCGCAGGGCGGCCTGGGCGACCCGGCGGTTACGGGTGACCAGGTCGGCGGGCAGGAGACCCTTCGTCACGAGCAATTCGCACTCGGCGTCGAGTTCCGCCGCCAGCGCGACGCTGCTCCGCCCGGCCCGACCCGGCCAGGGCGGCAGCGGCGCTTCGTGCAACGTGCGGATGGCGGCTCCCGCCGCGGCCCACGCCGCCGGCGACCCGGTCGACGGCCCGCCGAGGCGCCCGAGCGTCGTCCCTGGGAGTGCGGCGATCGCGAGCACGGGTGGCTTGCGCCACAGCACCTCGGGAGTCGGGACCGGCGCGCGGGACATCGCCTCGACCTCGACGTCGATACGCGCCTGATCGGCGTCCACCTTCAGGAACACATCACCGACGCGCAGCGTCGCGCGCTCGGAATGGGCGACGACAACCTCGACCTCATCCATGGGCGACCAGTATCCCGGAGGTGATCGCCCATGTCGCCGGACTTATCGCCTGCGACGACGCGGCCGACCCTGTCCACTGCCCGACAGCCTCGTGGGCGGCACCGAACCCGTGAAGCCGACGACCACGGACGTCGCGACGACCAGGAGGCCGGCCGTCCACCACCAGACCGCGATGTTGAGGAACCAAGCGTCCTCGTCGGGCTCCTCCTGTATGACGGCGACAAGGGCTGATCCGTCGGCGACCTCCGCCGCCCTGTCCCCGCGCTCAGGCAGGCTGTCGTTGACCACGTCGGCGAACGGGATGGTCGGCATGAGCGTGATCGAGAAGGTGCCGTGCCGATTCGGGCAGGCAGGGGTTGCTACGCGTCAGGACGCCGTTCGGGGACGGCTCGACGGTCTCGCTCCAGGCCTGGGGTCGCTCGTGGAGGAGGGCGTGGGTCGCGTCGAGGATCTCCACGTACGCGCCGTGGGGCAGCACACGCAACACCTCCGGGGCCCCGCGACTCGACGCGACCGACTTCCTTCAGGACTCATCGGTGATGAGCCCGAGGCCCTCCGGGAGCTCTTCCAAGAAGCTGCGGCGTGCCGGGTCGGTCTCGGCGGATGCCATCTCGCCGACCAGGGCGATCAGCCCCTGCTGCTGATCACTCGGCAGGGTGCTGACCACGTGGGCGACACCCTCCAGAACCTTGACTGCGTCGTCCTGATCCATCTGATCGTCGTCGGTTCCCTCGATGAACCACAGGACATCGAAGAGAGCGTCGGCCAAGGCATGGGTCAGAGACGGGTACGCGGACGTCATGCTGGGCTCCCGGAAGATCAACAGTGCAGTCCCGCCATCCCACCACACGCCACTGACATCGCTACGGGTGAGCCGACGCAAGGAGAGGACGGGTGGGGCAGAACTGCCAGGACTTCCCGTCGGGCTCGCGGAGGCCGGTACGAAAGCCACTCCCCCGTGGTCCGCCGCCACCGCCACCGCCTCCGCATGAATCCGTAGAACGCCCGCCGCGGTGCGTCGTCGCTCATGCACACGTGGCGCCGGTTGGGGCGGGGCTTCGCGAACGGTGTGCGGTGCTCGGCGTGGTTGATCACGACGGTTTGCCGCCGGATAGGGTGAACGGGCTCCGGGAACACGGGGTCACTGTTCGGATGGGTGGGGAATGCCGAAGCACAGACTGTCCAAGAGAGGCCGCTACGCAGCCATGGCGACCACGGGTGTCGTCGTCGTGGCCGGTGCCGGGATCGCGGCGCAGACCTCGATGGCGGCCACGCCGTGGCCGGCGCAGAAGACCTACACCGGTCGCGCGTTCGACGCCTGTACGGCGCCCTCGCTCAACGCGATGAAGGCGTGGAAGAAGGACGGCTACTACAGCGGAGTGGCGGTCTACGTCGGCGGCAAGAACCGCGGCTGTGCCCAGCCCAACCTCACGAAGTCCTGGGTGAAGTCGGTCGACACGCTCGGCTGGCGAGTCGTCCCGCTCTACGTCGGCGCCCAGCCGCCCTGCCAGAAGAGCAGGAACAAGGAGAGGTTCACCGCGGCCACGGCGGCCTCCGTCGGGGTGAGCAACGCCAACGACGCCGTCGCCAAGGCCTCCGCTCTCGGCATGAAGGCCGGCAGCCCGATCTACCTCAACATGGAGTCCTACGACATCGCCGACAAGGCGTGCAACGAAGCGACCCTGACCTACGTGCGTTCCTTCACCAGGACGCTGCGCGCCAAGACCTACCGGGCCGGTCTCTACGGTTTCAGCAGCTCCAGCGCCAAGGCGATCGCCACCGCCAAGGACCGCAAGGACCTGCCGGGCAACCTCTGGTACGCCCTGTGGAACGGCCAGGAGACCACCACCAAGGACTGGCCGTGGGACCCGAAACTGTACACCGACCACAGTCGCGCCCACCAGTACAAGGCCAACAGCAAGGAGACCCGCGGCGGCTATACGATCACCGTCGACCGCAACGCCTGGGACGCCCCGGTCGCCATCATCGGCTGACGGTTCGCTCCGACGCGGTCGGCGGGTGTCGCATCGGGCAGCATGCGCCTCGCTGGTGGAGCACCGGACGTAAATCGGTGGGGTGTCCCGGAAGAATCTGCCACGATCGGCGGATGGGTGCATTGGATGCGGTGGCGGGCAGGGTAGCCGGTGGGGCGACCGTGACGTTCCGCCCCACCGGCTCTTCGATGGTCCCGCTGATTCGCAGTCGGCAGCAGGTGGTCGTCGCCCCGGTCGACCCGTCGAAGGTGGAGGCCGGGGACATCGTTCTCGCCCGTGTCGCCGGGACGGTCTACTTGCACCTGGTGTCGTCCGTGGACCTCGCCAGGAAGCGGGTGCAGATCAGCAACAACCGTGGCCGTGTCAATGGTTGGACCGGTCACGACCGTGTCTTCGGCATCTGTGTGGCAGTCGACGGAGTCGCCCGGTCAGGAGTGGCGGGCAAGACGCTCGCAGCCGACTCCGACGACGCCTCCCGAGCCTGACGGTTCGGTCGCTCCGGGCTGTCAGGGCGGCAGAGCGCGATCAAGCGGGAGTCCCTGGATCCACACGTCCCAGCATGTCGGCCAGCGGTGTCCCGGTTCGTGCCGCTGCGATTCGACGTGCTCTCACTTGGGCCCGGGTACGTGGCCGAAACGTCGGGTCCTTGCCGCAGCCGCAGGTGTCGCGGCCCTCGTAACGCAGGCCGGCGTCCAGTACGGCTGCCACGACGGTCCACGCCTTGCCGTCCCGGCGCCGTGGTGCCGCGAAGTCACGGCCGGCGCAGATCATGGGCTGGGAGCACCTGGGGCATCGGTGCTCGTCGGGCCCGGGGTGCCGCTTGAACGCGACACGACACGGGACGCACACATAGTGCTGCTTGTAGGGCTTCTCGGCGTAGAGACACACATGGTGAACGTACCCGCCCTTGTGGTGGCGGGCGAGACGGTTTCCCAGACCGCGTCGGCTGTCGGGCGGGCAGGGGGCGGGGCGTTCAGTGTGGTGGCGCCCGTCAGCGGGGACCGGTGGGCCCGGTCAGTCCCCGAGGCGGGTGAGGGCCCGTGCGTGTGCGCGGTCGAGGGCGTCGGCGGCGGGGCACGGGATGTCCGGTTGCACGCCGATGCCTTCCCAGTTGGTGCCGCTGACGGGGTTGAGCGCGCGGCCGAAGGGGATGGTGGCTTCCAGGTGTGGGTGCACCGTCCAGCCGTTGCACGGGTGTGCGCCGCCGCGGGTGGGTTCGCCGATGACTGTGGCGCGGCCGAGCTGCTGGAGGTTGTAGGCGAGTTCTTCGGCGGCGGAGAAAGTGGTGTGACTGGACAGGACGTACAGGGGCTTGCTGCCACCGAATCGTCTGCCGGGTACGTGCGGCAGGCTCCAGGACTGCTCGCTGCGCTCGCCGTTGCGCCAGAGCATGGTGTTGAGGTGGGTGCGCTGGTCCAGGAGGTAGCTGCAGGCGAAGGCGACGGTGTCCGGGTCGCCGCCGCGGTTGGCGCGAAGGTCCAGGATCAGCGCCTGGGCGCGGGAGGCCAGGGTGAGCGCGGCCGTCAGCGGTTCGGCGGCCCATTCCAGCGGGAACAGCATCGGTGCCAGCTCCAGTACGGCGATGCCTCCGTCGAGCAACTGCACCCGGGGAACGCCGCCCAGCGAGGTGTCGAAGTCCCGACGCATGGCCTCCAGGGTGGCCGCATCCTGTTTCGGCGGCACCGGCTCGGTGTGGTGCTTCAGCCTCAGGTGCCGGTCGCCGTTGACGGACTGCAGGTCCGCGGTGACCAGACCGGCGAGCTCCTCGGCGCTGTCGGCGTCGTAGGCGCCCTCGGCGAGGCGTCGTCGCAGCAGGTCGACGACCTGTTCGGCTATCTCGGGGAACACATAGTGCTCGGTCATCAGCCGTGCTGTCTCGTCGATGACAGGGGCCGGCGCAAGCTTCGTCGAAGTCGTCACAGCACGGAGTACAGCACCACTCTTGCGTAAGCGTCAAAGAATTTAGACACTTTCTGTATGAGTGATGCTCAGACCCCTTACCTACCACCTCCCGAGGACGTCCTGGAGATCGGTGCGCCGGAGCAATTCGCCGCACTCGCCCACCCGTTGCGCCAGAGGCTGCTCTTCGCCCTCGGGCACCGGCCCGCCACTGCCGGCCGGCTCGCGGCACAGCTCGACGCCAAGAAGGGCAACGTCGCCCATCACCTCAAGGTGCTCCGCGAAGCGGGGCTGGTCCACATCGCCGAGACCCGCCAGGTCCGCGGCGGCACCGAGCAGTACTACCAGCGCACGGCCCGCCACATGGTCGTCGCCGAACCGCAGGCGGCGGGCACCGCAGCGATGCTTGCCGCAGTCGCCCAGGAGCTGGGCCGCTCTCCGGCCGAGACTCACCTGACACTGCGCCACCTGCGCCTCAGCCCCGCGAAGGCAGCAGAACTCGGCCAGACCCTTGGCCGACTGGTCGACGAGGCCGAGGAGAACGCCGAGGACCAGCCCCTGCACGGCGTGCTGGTTGCCCTCTACCAACACGCCGTGCCCACCAGGACCACCTAGCGGCACCGACCCATCAGGGCAGCCCACCTGGCTCGCTCGGTCGAGGCGCTGTGTGTTGTCAGGCGACGCGGAGGATGCTTTTGCCGTGGGTGGTGCCGTCGGTGAGGTGCTGCACGGCTGTGGCGAGGTCTTCCAGGGCGTATTCGGTGGTGATGTCGACGCGGACCGTGCCGTCGGCGACAAGGGCGAGTGCGCGGCGGGCGCTGTCGGCGAGCCGCTCGGGGTGGGTCCGGCTCAGCAGGTTGCTGTTGTAGGTCAGCAGTGACCTGCCGTCCATGAGGAGTTCGGTGGCGTCGGCGAGGACGGGGTCGTGGGTGGCGAGGTTGCCGTATGCCACCAGGCGTCCGTGCGCGGCGAGCCGCTGGAGGCCGGCGGCGCGGGTGGGGCCGCCGACCGGGTCGAGGATGACATCGGGCTTCTCGTCGCCGAGTTCGGCCGGAAACTCCTGGCGGAGCAGGAGGCGGTCGTACCCGAACCGCGCGGCGTAGGCGGCCCTGTCGGCCGTGCCGACCACACCGGTGATCCGGCCCGCTCCGGCCAGTCGGGCGAACTGGGCGGCGAGCGTGCCGACCGAGCCGGCGGCGCCGTGGATCAGCACGCTTTCGCCGGGCCGCACGTGTGCGGCGGTATTGATCAGGTCGTAGGCGGTCGGTGCGCCCCATCCGAGGCCCGCGGCTGTCCTCAGCGGCATGGCACCGGTGCCGCATGCGAGGACGGCGGACGCCAGGACCACCTCGGCACAGGCGCCCGAGGTGGTCAGTGCGGTGACGGCCTCACCGACGCGGCGTGCGTCGACACCCTCGCCGACCGCGACGATGTGCCCTGATGCCTCGAATCCCGGGACGAAGGGGCGGGGTACGGCGAAGTGGCCGTTCCTGACCATGGTGTCGCCCCACTGGATCCCGGCGTAGGCCACGCGGATCGCCACCTGGCCGGGGCCGGGGGCGGGCTCGTCGAGTTCGGCGAGCCGGTAGTGGTCATCGGTGTCGAGAACGACGGCCTTCATTTTTACAGCCCCCTGTGCTGACTCAGTATCCTTACAGTCGAGAAACGTAGGCATATAAGGTTCCTGAGTCAAGCCATGAACCTGTTAATTGAGTGGGAGTACGTGGTGGCAGCCCCGATCGAGAACGACCTCTGCACCCGGATCAAGCGGTCGGAGCAGGCCTTGATGGCCCACCACGAGGCAGTACTGCGTACCTACGGGCTGACCATGACGCAGTACACCGTGCTGCTGACCCTCTCGCGCGAAGGCGGTATGTCGGGCGCCCAACTGGCCCGCTCCTGCGGGGTGACGCAGCAGAGCATGAGCAGCGTGCTCACCAACATGGAGACCAAGGGACTCATCCGCCGCGAGACGTCCCCGGTGCACGCCAAGGTGCAGATCGCCACGCTCACCGATGAGGGCCAGGCTCTGCGGGACCGCGCCTACCAGGAGGTGGTCGTCCTTGAGCGCGCGCTCACCGACGCGTTCACGCCCGCCGAACACGCCTCACTCTGCGCACTCCTGGAACGGGCCACCTCCGTCCTGATCCAGCAGACGCGCCACGCTTCGGCCCCGCCCACCGGCTGAGACTGCGGCGGCCTGTTCGATGTCCTCGTAGATCGATTCCCAGCTCAGGTTGGCGCCGTCCCGGCCCGCCCAGGACGCGGTGCGGCGGGCCGCGTCGCGGAGCTCGGCGGGCCATGCCGGGTCCGCCAGAAGGCTGTGCAGTTCCTCCGAGATGTTGCTCATCGTCTGGCCCGCGACTTCCAGCAGGTGCCGGGCCAGCTGGTGGTCCCGGGGACCGTAGCCGATGAGCAGGTCGTACAGGTGGGCGCGTTCGCCGACCAGGAGGCGCAGGTAGGGGCGCCAAGGGTTCCAGGCGAGGCTCCGCCAGCGGGCGGACGGGCCCGATTCCGCGGTCGCGGCGGTGACGGCCAGCTCCAGGAGATGTTCCGCGTCGTGGGGGCGACCGGCCTCGTGCAGGTCGATACAGAGGCGGGGCACGGTCTCGAACCTGTGGGGCCAGACGTTGCCCGGCCGCGCGAGGCCGTGGCCGGCGGGTACACAGAGGTCTCCTCGCTCGAAGGCCAGCGCGTGAAGGTCCTTGAGGCCGATGTCCACTGCTCCGGAGGCGAGCTTCGCCCGGGCGTCGAGGACGGCGAGCCGGACCCTCAGGAGGTGTGCGGCGTTCCCGCTCCGCATGTAGGCCTCCTGCCCTTGTTGGGGGCGGGCGATGGTGGCGGCCATGGTCGAGGCACGATCGACCAGTTCGTCCAGGACGGGAGTCAGGATCGTACGGGCGGTGGACAGGTCCCAGAGGAAGGGATCGGCGGTCAGCGCCTGGGTCACCGCCTCAAGGAGTTCGGTCTGGGCGACGGCGCTCGTACGCAGTGCCTCCAGCTGCTCCTTCACGCTGTGCGAGCTGCCCGGAGGAGTGAGGCCGCGGCTGATCATGCGTGCGGTCAGGCGGTGCGCGGCCGCTGTCGACTGCTGGTCCGTCCGTCCCCTCAGGTAGGTGGCCATCCGGTGCAGCTGTGCGGCCTGGTCGTCGGGCAGAGATCTCTCGCCGGCCCGGGCGAAGCCGATCAGGGCGTCGGTGTCATTTCGGCGCTGCGCGTCGTGGAGCAGCCAGGGCAGGAGCAGTGCCGGCGCTTCGGACACGCGGGCGATGGCCTCCTCGCGTGGTGCGGGGAGGCGCTTGCGCAGTTGGCTTCCTCTGCGGCGGCGCTTCCCGGGGGCCTTCTCGGCGGGGGCCGCCGCCGTGTTCTCTTCGTCCGTGCCCGCGCCGGGGGCGTCCTCCATCGAGCAGTCCTCGCTCTCGTGAGGCTCGGGTGTCCCGGGAGGCGTCCCGTCCTTCTCGGGGACGAAACCGATCAGATGCTCCAGGGCATGCGTCGCGAGGTGGTGGCCGCCGGCTGCGGCGGCGACCGTCAGGTCGACGTCCCAGGGAGTCGTGGTCCATGGCCGGAGGGTCGCGGCTCGTGGCGTCACCGACCGGGCATCGTCGGGCAGTGAAGCGGCGATCACCTCGGCGGGGAGTCTCTGGCCTCCGACCACTCCCAGGGCGGTCAGCGCCAGCGCCGTGGCGGGCGGCTGCGGGTCCCGTCGTGCACGGTCGAGAGTTGTCCGGGCGCGGCACCACTCCCGAGTCGTACGGCCCGCGGTGGTGTCGCCGGCCATGAGCAGGGGACGCAGGAGGTAGCGGGCGATGGCCTTCCGGGTGTTGTCGCTCGGCGCCGAGGCCGCGGCGACCTCGAGCTCCCCGCGCAGGGTCGAGGGTGCGACACGGATTCGGGGATGGCAGAGGGTGGTGGCCACACCGTGGAGTACGACATGGTGACGGGCCACGGGCAGGTCCCCCCGCGCCAGTTCGTCGAGGCATGTACGAAGGGCGTGGAAGGTTTCGGCCGAGCGCTCGTGGGCCTGTGCGGCAGCCCAGCACATCGCGGCCTTCGCGATGATCCTGTCAATGTCCTTGGGGACCTTCCCCGGCACTCCTGCGAGGCGTTTCGGCAGGTCTCGACAGAGGTCCCCGTACGAGTCGGGCCATTCGGAGGCCAGATCGGCGAGGGTGGCGAGGGCGTGCTCCAGAGGTGCGCCGCGTTGTCCCGACGCGGCGTCGAGCATGTCGTCCATGAGCGTGACGGCGGTGTGCCGCCGTCCGCCCCGGCCGTGCCGTCGATCCCATGGGTCCCGCTGCCGCCGCCCGCTCCCTGGAGCATGCGGGGCGGCCTCGCCTTCCTCGTGCAGATGACGCATGAGGATGGTCAGGTGGGGTGCGAAGGCGTGTCGCGGCAGCTCCTCGGCGGGCAGGGCGCAGAGGACGGCTGCCGCGACGGAGCGCTGCTGCCGGATGCGTACCGTCAGGGTGTGAAGGACCTCCCGGCGCCCGGGTCCGTCGGCCGCTTCCCAGATCGTCCGCAGCAGTGGGGGCCAGATGCCCTCGGCCGGCTCATGGGTGGCGTTGAGTACCTTCAGGTACCGCTCGGCGAACACCCGGCCGTTGTCCGGCTCCTCGATGAGGGGGGCGATGTCGGCGAGGGCTCCGGTGGGGGCGTTGCGCAGGCCGGCCAGGATGTGGACGAACGTCTCCCGCGCGACCGGAGAGGAGGCCTTGGCCAGCGGAGCCAGCAGGGAGTACCAGCGGCTCGACCTGTGTGCCTGCGCCCGGTCGCAGTGGTGGAAGGCGTGTCGTACGACCTCGGCCAGGTACAGATCCTGGGCGTGCTCGGCGATGCGGCCCACGGCTGCCCCGAGTCCCCTGGGGGCTTCGGCGAGGCCCCTGCCTGCCGCGTATTCGCCGATCGCCTGATGGTGGAAACGCAGCCGGCCCGCGAAGGGCTCGCTGAGGACGCCCCGGCGGATCAGCAGTCCGATCCAGCGGGCCGCCTTGGTCTCGGACACGGCGAGGCGGGAGGCGACGAGATCGCGGGAGGTGTCCCGGCGGAGCTCGATGGTTCCTTCGCGCAGGGTGGCCAGGCCGAGTTCGGCGGCGGCCGGGCCCAGCGGTTCGGCCTGGTCCTCCGGGTCCGTGCCGGGAGGCGCCACGGCGTGCCGTGTGTCGTGGTCGACGCGCCACCGCCAGTGGTCGCGGAAGAGGCCGGCCACATCGAGGTCGCCTCCACTCGGACCGTGGGGGGCGTAGAGGTCGAAGACCATGCGCAGGTGGAGGGGGTGGCGGATCAGGGTTCCGAGGGGCAGGCCGCGGGCGGCGGCGTCGGCCAGGGCCTGCTTCATCTCCGGGAGGCTGCCGTCGTGGTCGTTGCGTGAGGACACGTACGCGCCGGCGTAGGAGTCGATCGCTCGGGCGAGTTCGGAGCCGGGCGCCCAGCCGTTCCGATGGTCGGCCGGGGGGCCGTCGTCGTACAGGCCGAGGCGGATGTCGGCCAGGATCGAGGTGTAGGCGCCGGACTCGCGTTCCGCGTCCCGGCGCTCCTTGAGCAGACCTGCTTCGCCGGCCCGGCACGCCAGGGCGACAGCGGTCCGCCCGGACCGCAGGACGGTGAGGAGTTCGACGAAGTCGTTCACGGTCTCGGGCCGGTGGAGCAGCAGGTCGGCGGTGTCGAGGAGCAGGACGATCCGGCGCGTGGCGGTGGCGCCCTGTGCGGTCCGCCTGCGGTACACCTCCAGAAGTGCGGGCAGTTCGCGCGTACGGAGGTCCGCCGCTCGACCCCCGCCGTCGAGGAGTGAGGTCGCGGACAGCAGGACCGGGCAGATGTCGTTCTGCCCGGCCAGCGCCCGGTGCACTCCCCACAGGGAACAGCTCTTGCCGACGCCGGGCTCACCGACGAGGGCCGCGGCCTGGCCCGGTGCCGTGCCGGCCAGCTGTCGGCGGATGTGCTTGAGCACCTGTGTCTCGGCGGCCCGCTCGACCCGGACCTCGGCGAGCGTCACTCGGTCGACGCCCGACTCGGAGTCGTTCACGGTCACCGCTTCGAGGGATCGCAACGCCCCTTCCTGGGCTTCCACCAGGGCCGGCAGCCTGCGGTCGACCTCCTTCGCGCCGAGGACGTACCCGGCGGGGATCTTCGTCTGTCGTAGGGATCGCAGCCGGGCCGCTTTTTGCTGCTCGTCGCTCCCCCGCAACGCCCCGGCGTACCGGCGCCGCAGCTCGGCGAGGTCCCCGTATCCGCTGTCGCACTCGGGGGAGCAGTCCGTTCGCGACCGCGCTTCCTCGCAGTACCGCAGACCTGACGCGCCCCAGACTCCGCCCTTGCCGATCCAGGTCGTGATGGTCCCGGCGGATTTCAGCTCACACCAGCGTGCGAGTTCTCCCGTACGCATCCGGCACCCCTCGAAGCCGTGGGCAACGCCCAGCATCCAGTGCCGTACCGCGCCGAGGACCCACAGCCGGTCCTCGCTCCAGCCCTCGGTGCTCTTGGGCCATCGGACCCGCCGGCCTTGACCCGCCGGGTGCCATCGCTCTTCCTCACCGGCCAATTCTTCAACCCCCGGCACAACTGAAAAACAACCACGGAGCGTCATCCCACCAGGTCGACAGCGTACGCGCATTGCACGAGCCGCGATCGGTGATCGGGGCCGTTCTGCACAACTCGCCCGTCGAGAAACCTCCTTCGTGTCCGGCACGACCCTCACGACCAGGAGGAACGATGAACCTCGACGAGCTGCTCGACCACGCGGGAGACTGGGCGGAGAACGTCGCCCCGTGGATGGGCGTCAACCAGGGCCTGCGCCTCGCCCGCGAAGTCGTCCGCTACGGAACGGTGCTGTGGATGACCCGAGGCTGCACCCCACGCGAACGGGCGCTGGCCTTCGCGGCCATGCACCGCTCGCGGCGCGGCCGACGCCGTAGGGGGTGACCTTCTGCTGTAGGGGCGGCAGCGTCGCAGGGGCCGCCCCTATAGTGCTCGGACATGGTGCCCGTGCCCGGGCTTTCGGCTGCGAGCAGGTCCGGTCAGGCCCGGGCGGCCCGGTCGACGGCCTTGTCGCGAGGCGCACCTGAGTGACCCTCAGCGGTCCTTCTCGATTTCCCACCCGGGTGGCAGACACGCCATCTGGGCCAAGACACGGCCCGGAAAGTATGATCAAGCGATGTCCGACATGACTGAGACCACGCCCGGCTGGCTGACCACGGACGATCTGAACGTGGCCAGGGCCCAGATGCCGATCCTGTACGTCGAGGCCGTGCCCGTACGCGTGGACGACAGCGGCGAAGTCACGAGCATCGGGCTGCTCCTGCGGATCGGCGCGGAGGGGACGATCAGCCGCACGCTGGTCTCCGGCCGTGTCATGCACCACGAGCGGGTCCGTGACGCGCTGCTGCGCCATCTCGAGAAGGACCTCGGTCCCGTGGCGCTCCCCCGCGTCCCTCCGTCCCTGCAGCCCTTCACCGTCGCCGAGTACTTCCCCACGGCCGGCATCACGCCGTACCACGACCCGCGCCAGCACGCGGTGTCCCTGGCGTACATCGTCCCGGTGAGCGGTGACTGCCGCCCACGGCAGGACGCCCTGGACCTCGTCTGGTTCAGCCCGCAGGAGGCGGCCTCCCAAGCGGTGCAGGGTGAGATGCCTGGGGGCCACGGGGCTCTGTTGAGGCAGGCCATCGCGCACGTGGGATACGCCTACTGAGCTCGGTCTCTCCCGTACGGCCGACGAGCGGGGACGGGCCCGTCGCCGCTCGTCGACCCCCCCTGTCCTGGTGACGGATTCGTCCCCGTGACCGGATCCGTGGATTCCCCGTGACCGGATCCGTGGATTCCCGGTGACCGGTGATTCTGCCGATGCCCGTGTGTCGTGGCGGCCCGACAGTGGCCGGGCCAGTCCAGTGCGGCCGCCGGCCCGTTCCTCCGGTGGGTGGCCGCCCCACGACACGAGAGGACGACTCCGTCGTGAAACGACACCTTGTCGCAGTCTCCGCCGCCGCATGCCTCGCCCTGCTCCTCGCCCCCGGTGTCCACGCCGCCGACAGCCGGGCATCCGGCGTCGCCGCCGTCGCCGCGGCGAACCCGTACGAGCGCGGTCCCGCGCCGAGCACGGCGAGCATCGAGGCGCTGCGCGGTCCCTACGCCGTCTCCGAGACCTCCGTCTCCTCCCTCGCCGTCACCGGCTTCGGCGGCGGCACCGTCTACTACCCCACATCCACGAGCGACGGCACCTTCGGCGCCGTGGTCATCTCACCCGGGTTCACCGCGCTGCAGTCCTCCATCGCCTGGCTGGGGCCGCGGCTCGCCTCGCAGGGGTTCGTGGTGTTCACCATCGACACGAACACCACCCTCGACCAGCCCGACAGCCGAGGACGGCAACTCCTCGCCGCACTCGACTATCTGACCCAGCGCAGCACCGTGCGGGGCCGTGTCGACGCTACCCGGCTCGGCGTCATGGGGCACTCCATGGGCGGTGGCGGAACGCTCGAGGCCGCGAAGAGCCGGCCCTCCCTCAAGGCCGCCGTTCCCCTCACCGCGTGGAACACGGACAAGACCTGGCCCGAGATCACCACGCCCACGCTCGTCATCGGCGCCGACGGCGACACGATCGCCCCCGTCGCCACCCACTCCGAGCCCTTCTACGAGAGCCTGCCCGCCTCGCTCGACAAGGCGTACCTGGAACTCAACGGCGCCACGCACTTCACTCCCAACGCCTCGAACACGACGATCGCGAAGTACGGCATCGCGTGGCTGAAGCGGTTCATCGACGACGACACCCGCTACGAGCAGTTCCTCTGCCCGATTCCCCGGCCCAGCCTGACGATCGCGGAGTACCGGGGCAGCTGCCCGCTCGGTTCCTGACGCCCTGTGCACCGTCACAGAACACGGTTCCCGGGTCTGGGCCACAGTCCAGACCCGGACTCGGTCCGGACCCGGGAACCTTCCGCCGTCCCTTACGGCTCGGTAGCTTGGCGGTGTGAGCGGAGCGATGCGCGCCGTGGCCGCGCGCCGGCGGTTGTACGACCGGACGGCCGAACTCGCCGCCGTGGCACGCCTGTCGGACCGGAGTGAGGCAGGACTCGGCGGCGTTCTGTTCCTCACCGGCGACCCGGGCGAGGGGCGTACGGCCGTCCTCTCGCGCGCGGCCGACGACTTCCGCCGTACGGGATCCCCCACGGCCTCGGACTCACGGTCCGGAAACACCGGGTACCTGGTCGGCGCGCCGGAACACCGCGGCCCGTGGAGCGGAGCCCGGGCCCTGTTCGCGGCCCTCGCGCCCACTCCGTCGGCCGCACGCCGGGCCCTGCGGCTCGCGCGGGGCGAGACCGGAATCGCCGCGGCGGTGTCCGAGCTCCTCGTCGGCCGTCCGACGCTGATCTGCCTCGACGACCTGCACCTCTGGGACGCCCATTCGCGCGCCGCGCTCACCGCGGCCTGGCAGGACGCCGACCGGCCGGGGCGTCCCGGCTGGGTCGTGTCCGCCGGGCGTCACCACCGGCTCCCCGACGTGCCCGGAGCGGAGACCGTACGCCTGGGGCGTCTGACGGCGGGCGGGGCGCGGGCCCTTCTCGGCGAGCTGTGCGCGGTGCCCCCGGTCCCCTCGGTCGTGGGACGGTTGATCGACGACACCGCCGGCCATCCCGGGCTCATCGCCTCGGTGGCTCGGCGCCTCACGGCCGCCCAGCTCTCCGGTGGCTCGCCCCTGCCGCGACCGGTGGCCGACGGCGCCGTCGTCGCCGAGGTGTACGGCGGGCTCCTGGGCCGACTGCCCGCGGACTCCCGACGGCTCCTCTCCCTGGTGGCACTGGCGGACCGTACCGGCGGTGCCGGTGCGAGCGCGGCGTACGAGGTGGACATCGGTGCCGTCCTCTCCGCCGCCCGGGCCACCCGTACCCACGTCGAAGCCCTCGACGGTCTTCTCACGGACGGACTGCTGTGCCGCAGGGGGGACCTGCTCCGGTTCGAGGACCCCTTCCTCGCACGTGCCGCGCGCGCTTCGGCGCCGGCGGCCTGGCACCAGCGTGTCCAGGAGGCCACCGGGTCCGTTCCGCCGGGTACGCCCGGAGTCCGGGCCGGAGCCGGAGCCGGACCGCAGAGCACGGTGCTCACCTGGAGCGAGGAACATCGGACCGACCGGCTCGGCTCCTCCCCCGCCGGACGAGTCCTCGCGCCGGTGGTGCGCGGCCGTTCCCAGCTCGTACGCGGACTGGCCGCCCTCGCGGGCGGTCCCGTCATGGACGCGTACGAGTCGCTGCTGCAGGCGGCGGAGCTCTTGCGCGACCGGGCGCCGGTCGAGGCGTCCGATGCCCGGTTCCTCGCGATGGAGGCCGCCTGGGCCGGGGGTGACGTCCCCGCCTGTCTGACCGCCCTCGACGGTGGCCGGGGCGCCCGGGGCTCCGAGCGGGACTTCGCCGAGGGCCTGACCGCCGCGCTGACCGTACGGCTGGACCACGCCCGGCCCTCGTTGGCGCGGGTCGTGGCACGGGACGGTTCCGAGGACGATCCGAGACTGCTGCTGCGGGCCGGTTCGGCCGCGCTCGTGCTCGGCGACACCACCGCGGCCGCGCGGGTGCACGCCCGTGCGCTCGCGCGTGCCCGTGCGGAACGCCGTACGTCGCTGCTGCCCCGTGTCCTCGAGCACCTGGCGTACGCCGAGCTCCGCGCCGGCCGGTACAGCCGGGCCGCGTTGACCGCCCGTGAAGGGCTGCGCGCGGCGGAGCTGACCGGGCAGCGCAATGTGGCCGCCCACCAGCACGCCGTCCTCGCCCTCGTGGCCTCGGTGGTCGGCGACGAGGCGGCGGTGGCGGAGCACGCCGGGCGGGCGCTGGAGACGGCCCGCCCCCACGGTCTCGCGCAGGCCGCGACCCTCGCCGAGTGGGCGCTGGCCCGGGCCGAACTGGGCCGGGGCCTGGCCGCCCAGGCGGCGGCACGGCTCGTGCCGCTCGTCCGCCTCGGCCCCCGTGGCGGACATTTCGCGCTGCGGATGCTGGTCGTGCCCTGCTTCGTGGAGGCGGCCGTCGCCTCCGACCGGAGGGCAGAAGCCCGTGCCGCGGCCGACGAGTACGCCGTCTGGGCCGTGCAGGGCGTCGACAGCGCGGCCCCCGCACAGCTGGCCCGCTGCCGGGCGCTGCTCGCGAAGGGTGAGGAACCGGCGTACTGGTTCGGCGAGGCCGTCCGCCACCACGACGACTGCGGCAACGACTTCGAACGCGCCCGTACCCTGCTCGCCTACGGGACCTGGCTGAGACGCCGTCGACGTCCCGGGGACGCCCGCGGGCCGCTGAGAGACGCGCTCGTCACCTTCGAGCGGGCCGCGGCGGCGGGCTGGGCCGAGCACGCCCGGTCGGAGCTGCGCGCCACCGGCGGCGCGTCCGGCGGCGCCGTGTCCCCCGGTGCGTGGGGACGGTTGACCCCGCAGCAGCAGCGGATCGCCCGTCTTGTCGCGCAGGGTGCCACCAACCGTGAGGTCGCCGACCAGCTGTCCCTGAGTCCCCGCACGGTCGACCACCACCTCCGGAGCGTCTTCGCCCGGCTGGGCATCAGGTCCCGCGTCGAACTCTCGGGTGTGGTCGGGCAGTGGGACATGCCCGGGTAGGAAGGACCGCCGGGATCCGGCCTGGTGGTCCGGCGGCCGAGCTCTGTGCGGGTGGCCGGAGGGGAAGGGTGCGGGGGGAGGGCCGAAGGGGTCGGGGGGCGGGGCGGTCGACCGGGAGGGTGCCGCGGGCCGGTGGTCGGCCGGGAGACGCGTCGGCCGCGACGGGTCGTCGACCACCGGTGGGCGACCCGGGTCGTGGCCGGTCGGTGTGGACCGGTCCGGGGAGCCGGCGATTCGTCGACCGTCCGTCGGCGTGTCGGCGCGCGCCCGGCGGCAGCAGCACGAACCATCGCGATTCGATGGCGTCGTGGTGGGCAGGCGCATCCGGCACGTACCGCTGCCCGCCGGAGAAGGAGTACGCATGCCGCACCCCTCCGATCTGTTCGTCCACCCACGGCGGTGGCAGTGGTGGCGGCGGTGGCGGCGGGACCCCTTCGTGGTCCAGACCGTGCGTTCCACCGCGGCGGCGACGCTGTCCTATGTCGTCGCCCTCAATCTCAGTGCCGAACCCGCGCCTCTGACGGCTCCTCTGACCGCTCTCCTCGTCGTTCAGGTGACGCTGTACTCGACGTTGACGACGAGCATGCGACGGGTGACCTCGGTCGTCGTCGGCGTCCTCATCGCCATCGCGTTCAGCGCGCTCGTCGGGCTGACGTGGTGGAGCCTCGCCCTGGTCATCCTCGCGTCGTTGGTCGTGGGCCGGTTCGTCCGGGTGGAGGAGTTCATCCCCGAAGTGGCCATCAGCGCGATGCTGGTGCTCGGCGTCACCCAGGTCGCCGACCGCGCGTGGGACCGCGTCCTGGAGACGCTGATCGGCGCCGTCGTCGGTCTGCTCTTCAACGTCGTGCTCGTCCCGCCGGTCTGGGTGGACACCGCAGGGGACTCGATCGTGGACCTGGCCCGGCGGATGCGGAGACTGCTGATCGACATCGGCGCGGAGCTCGCGGATCCCCATGACCGGCCGGAACCCGCCCGCAGGTCCGGGGGCGTGGCCTCGTCGGCCTCGGTGGAGCGGGCCAGGGCCCGGCTCCACGAGGCGAGGGTCCTCGACAACGACGTCGCCGACGTCGACGCGGCCCTGCGCCAGGCGGAGGACAGCCTCCGGCTGAACCCACGCGTCAAGGAAGGGCTCCTGCACCGCATCGTGCTGCGCACCGGGCTCGACACCCTGGAGATCTGCGCGGTCGTGCTGCGTGTCCTCACCCGTACGTTTTCGGATCTGTCCAGGGAACGGCGCGGCTCGGTGCCGTTCGGCAGGGAGACGGCCGAGGCCCTCCGAGAGACCGTCAGACACCTCGGGGACGTTCTCGTGTGCTTCGCCGTCCTCGTCACCTCCCACTCCAGCACCGGCTCGGAGCGGGCGGAGGACAACCTCGCCAACGAACTCGGAGCGGCCCGCGCCGCCCGCGACCGCGCCGCCGGGCTGCTGAGGAGCGAGGCCGGGGACCATCCCCGCCACTGGCAGCTGTACGGGGCGCTGCTGGCCGAGATCGACCGCATCCTCGACGAACTCGACCCGGACCACCGGGGGCGCCGTCTCATGGAGGAGCTGGACCGCCACACCCGGGCCCGCGAGGAACGGCGTCGCCGCGTCACCACCCTCGCGCGCCGGCCGCGGCGTACGCCCTGAGGGCCGCCCCGGCGGGGCACGTGCGACGCGGAGAAGCCGGACCGCCGGGACGGGTCGGAGGCGCCGGCAGAGGGTGGGTGCCGGGCGGACCGGCTTCCGCGTCCCTCAGGACCACTGGGGGCAGCTTCTCCGGGGCTCGTTGTCAGTGCCGTGGACCACCATGGGGCTGTGACCGACTACGCCCTCACCCGCCTCGGGCCCCAGCGTTTCGAAGAGCTGTCCCAAGCCCTGGCTCTCAAGGTGCTCGGACCGTCCGTGGAGATCTTCGGGGAGGGCCCGGACGGTGGACGCGAGGCTTCCTTCGAGGGCCTGCGTCGGTATCCGACGCCCGAGGACCCCTGGACGGGATACGGGATCCTGCAGGCCAAGTTCCGCGGGCGTCCGGAGGGTGCGGGCAAGGACGCCGACTGGCTCATCAAGCAGATCGACTCGGAGCTCAAGGCATGGGCGAGGCCGGACTCGAACCGTGTCCGCAAGGGACGCATGCCCGAGTACCTTCTCGTCGCCAGCAACGTGGCCCTCTCCTCCGTACCCGGCAGCGGGGGTATCGATCGTGTTCACCGCGCCGTGAGCGAGCGTGTTCGGGAGCTCGGTCTCCCGCTCAAGGGCTGGGTCGTCTGGCACTACTCCACGATGTGCCGGCTCCTGGACGACAGCCGGGACATTCGGCATGCCAACGCCGACGCGGTCCTGCCCGGGGACGTGCTGGCGCTGCTGTACGAGCACGTCAAGCAGGCGGAGACGGCCCGGTCGTCCCCCGAGCCGGGGGCCGTTCCGCACCTGGCCCGAGGGAGCCTGCCCAGAAGGCTCCGGCCGCTCTTCGGGCGCGGGGCCGAGGTCGAAGAAGCACGGAGGCTGCTCGAGAGCTCCGGCGAGGAGGGGGTCCGAGCGGTGCTGGTGACCGGACCACCGGGCATCGGGAAGAGCTCCGTGGCCCTGGGGCTGGCACATCTCGTCTCCGATGCCTACCCGGACGGGCAGTTCCACATCGACCTCGCGCTCTCCGCGGGCGAGGGAGACCCCGTTGACCTGGTGACGGCGCTCCTGCACACACTGCTCCCCGGCGGGGACCGGCTCCCCGAAGGCCGGGCACAGCAGCTGGCGCTGTTGAGCGGTGCGCTGTCCGAGAGCCGAGTCCTCTTACTCGTCGACGACGTCACGTCGGAGGATGCCCTCCTCGACGTGCTGCACATGGACGGTCCCTTCGCTGTCGTGTGTACGAGTCGCGCGAAGCTCAGCGGGCTCGCCGGCCTCGTTCCCGTGATCGACCTGCCGCCCTTGTCCTCCGGGCACAGCGAGAAGATGGTCCGGGCGGTCGCCGGTGCCGACCGGCTCACGGACGAGCAGGTGTCCTCGCTGGCGAAGGCGTGTGCCGGTCATCCGCTGGCGCTGCACATCGCGGCCGCCCACCTCGCGCGCCGTCCCAGGGTCGACGTCGGCCGGTTCCTCGGCGACATCACCGACCCCGACCGCACCGTGCGGGCGCTCAAGGCCGGCCAGACCGCGCTGTTGCCCGTGCTCGAGCGAAGTTTCGCGGACCTCGGCCGGGAGCAGGCGGAGCTCTTCGCGGCACTCGGTGTCCTGCCTCATATGTCGCTGACGACGGATGTCGTCGCCGCGGTCAGTGCCCGGCCGGGCGAGCTCGACGACGACCACGTCGACCGTGTGTCGGACCTGTTGGACTCGTTGTTCGAGCT
The DNA here is from genome assembly GCF_014656215.1 of Streptomyces zaomyceticus. Lineage (GTDB taxonomy): Bacteria > Actinomycetota > Actinomycetes > Streptomycetales > Streptomycetaceae > Streptomyces > Streptomyces zaomyceticus. The sequence goes on from NZ_BNBZ01000024.1 coordinate 34,138, forward strand.
CAGTCTCATCGAGCAGATCGACGAGGACCGCTACGTTCTGCACGAGATTCTGCATGGTTTCGCCCGGCTGAAGTCGGCGGCGAACGACGTGGGAGCCCGCGAAGCCGTCGTCCGCCGGGCCTGTCTCATGCTGGCCGTACGGGCTCGGGCCGCCACGGAGTCGATCGGGTTCACGGATCCGGAGGCGACGATTCCCGCCCGGAGCAACGCGGACGCCCTGCACATGCTGAACGCGGACCGCCCGGGCGCCGTCGCCGTGACCGAGATGGCACGGCAGTACGAACAGTGGGAACCGCTGGTGCTCCTCGCCTCGGACCTCACGGCCTTCCTGTGGCACGGGAGCCATTGGACCGATCTGGAACGTGTCCACCGATGTGTGGCCGACGCAGGCACCCGGTCGGAGAACCCCGAATGGACCGCCACGGCCCAACACAATCTGGCCATGGTCGCCAGCCACCTGGGGGACAGCCGAAGGTCGGTCGATCTGTACCGGATGAGTGCGGAGACGGCACACGAAGCGAGCAATCCCCACCAGGTGTTCCTCGCCGAACTGGCCCTGGGTTCGCTGCTCGTCAACCTCGGCCGCGGCCGGGAGGCGATCCCGGTTCTCCGCAGGGGTCTGAGGTTCTGGCGCCTCGTCGGGGATCGCCAGACCTTGGCGCAGGCACTGGGAAACCTGGGCCTCGCCCATATGGCCATCGGCCGCCTGCGCCGAGCCGAGGACTACCTCCGCGCCAGCCGGAACCTGTCCCGGGACGGCAGTCCCGCCGACCTGTCGAACCGCGGCGCCATCTCGGCTCTGCTGCGCAGGACGGGGCGGATGGCGCAAGCCGCCCACGACGCCTCCCAGGACGTCTCCCGGGCTCGGGCGGTGGGAAGCCGGGAATGGGAGGCCAAGGCACTCATGGAGCTCGCGGAGACGCCCGTGGAGGAACGGCCGGTGTCCGCCCCGGCGCGGCCCCTGGAAGAGGCCCTGGCCATCTACCGGGACACCGGTGATGCCCAGGGGCAGGTCAGGGCACTGTTCCGGCTCGGCGACCAGGCGGCGGACCGGGCGGACGCACAGCTGGCCGCCACGTTCCTCGGAGAGTGCGCCGCTCTGGCGGCTCGGATCGGGGACTTCGAGCACGGAGCGCGCTCATCGGCCTACCTGGCCTCGTACCACGGCGGGAACGGGAGGACGGACGAGGCGGAGGAGTACTTCGACGACGCGCTGGAGATGGCGCGCCACGTCGGCAATCCGGGCGTCCTCGCCCTCACCCTGCAGAAGAGGGCCGAATACCTCTGGCATCGCGGCCGCCTCGGAGAGACCGTAGACCTTCTGTTCGAGGCGGCTCGCCATCTGGAGGCCACCGAGGAGAGAAAGGCGCAAGCCCAGATCAAGGCGAGCCTGGGGGAGGCTCTGATCGCCGCCGGCCGCTGGCGCGAGGGCGCGAAAGAGCTGCACGCCGTCACCTCGGCCCTGTCCCCCCACGCGTCGCCGGCCACCAAGGCACGTGCTTCCCGGGGGCTGGCCATCCTGTACTCGCTCCGCGGTCTCCATACGGAGGCGATGACCGCCGCGACGGAGGCCCTGGAGCGGTCCGACAAGGCAGGCGACGCCTCGGGGGTTCTGCAGTGCCGCATGGCATTGGGCAGCGTGCGCGCGAGGAACGGGGAGTGGTCCGCCGCACTCGGCGAGTACGGCAGGGCCGCCGAACTCGCCGAGCGGCGGTCGGATCTCCATGTGTCCGTCACCGCCCGGAGCCAGGCCGCCGTCTGCCTGCTCAACACCGGCGAGGTGGACGGAGCCATCTCCCTGATCACCGAGCTGGTCCCGCTGGCGGCACGGTTGGGCATGGGCGCGGTGCAGGCCGCGCTGCACGGCAATCTGGGAGTTCATCACGCCGGCCGTCATGACTACGGCGCCGCGGCGGCCGAATTCCGTACCGCCCTGTCCCTCGCCGAGCAGCTGGACAACAACCCCCTGCGGGCCACGTGCCTCCTCAATCTGGCCCGCGCCGTGGGCTCGCTCGGCGACACCGACAGCTCCCGTGCGTACGGACGCCGGTCGTTCACGCTGCACCACGACCTCGGCAACTGGCCCGAGGCCGGCGAAGCCCTGCTCCACCTCGGCGCACTGCACCGGGAAACCACCGGGGCGGTCGACCTGCCCGACCTGGCGGAACTCCTCGGCGACGACCGGCACATCGACGACCGCGTCCTCCAATCGCTCCACGCCCGCATCCCGCGGGCGACGGAGGCAGCCCTCGCGGAACCGGGGGTCGACTCGGGTGGTGCGACGATCGGCGGCACGAGGCGGATCCATGTCGCCTCCACGGTGAGGGAAGCTCTGGCACGGCTCGACGTCAGGGCGCTCCTCCAACGGCTCGGCAACTCCCGGCAGCAGTGTGCGGCCTGCAACCTGCTGATCGACGAGACGGGAGAAGCCGAGCTGCTTCTGCTTCACCACCCGGGGATGACGCACGTCCCCCTCCGCCTGACGCACCCGCACTGCGCCCGCTCTCAGGTGCTCCACCTGGACGATCCGCTGCCCACCCAGCCGGAGATGAACACCGAGATCGAGTGCATCCTCTTCGGTCGCGACCGCGCCGGCATCATCGCCGACTGCTACGGCGGCTGGGGCCTGCTCGACGACGGCAACGCCGTCGAGGACCTCGTCCTTCGGAGCTTCGCCCAGGGGGGCTTCACCGATCTGCGGAGCATGCTCGACCTCAAGGAGGGCCAGATGCTGGACTTCCGGAACGTCCCGGCCGTCGAGGGCTGCGGAGTGGAGGCACGTCTCCAGGGCAACAGACTCTCCATCACCGGGCCCCACGGGCAGGAGCTGCTGTCTCCGACCCCTCTGGACTTCTACCCCCACTGGTACCGCAAGGCCCTCGACGGATCCTTGATCGTCGTGATGGGCCGGAACCTCCAGGGGCTGGCCGCCGACGACGACTCCTATCTGCTGCGCGCCCTGATCCTGGGGCAGACGGTCGGTGCCACCGTGCCGCTGAAGGTGGTGCGTCCCCGCAGGAACAGTCCCTGTCCGTGCATGATGCGGGCCGGCCGCAAGTTCAAGCACTGCTGCGGGAGCGGTCGGGAACCTCGCTGATGTGAGCCCGCTCCTCACCGGCTCACCGCCGACGCGGCTCGGGAGCGAATCCGGTCTCGCACGCGGACGGCCCCCTCGGCGACCGGGGAACGGCGCAGAACCGCCCTCGCGCATGCCGCCGCCGTCGCGCCGCCCCGGTCGGTCGCTTCGCCGTCATTGGGCCGACAAATGTCGCTCGTCCGGGCGTGGTTGACGCGCGTCGACCGGGGCGTCAACCTCGGGGGGACTCTTGTCCCTGGGTCACCCTTGAACTCGTGAGGCCATGGAGGTTCGATGTCCAGACGCACCCACCGTTCGCTGCCCTTTCGCCTTCTCCTGTCGATTCTCATGATCGCGACCGCCTCGTTGACCGGGGTGGTGGCCACCGCCGGCACCGCCCAGGCCGACGGCTGCTACACCTGGTCGCGGACCCTCTCCCAGGGCACCTCCGGTGCCGACGTCACCGCGCTGCAGATCCGTGTGGCCGGCTACCCCGGCTACGGCGGGGTGCTCGCCATCGACGGCGAGTACGGGCCGGGGACCGCGGCGGCTGTCCAGCGCTTCCAGGCCGCCTACGGACTGGCCGCCGACGGTGTCGCGGGCCCGGCGACGTTCAGCAAGATCTACGCGCTCCAGGACGACGACTGCACGCCGGTGCACTTCTCGTACGCCGAGCTGAACAACTGCAACTCCACCTGGGCCGGTGGCGCGGTGAGCGCGGCCACGGCCAAGTCCAACGCCCTGCGCACCATGTGGAAGCTGGAGGCCCTGCGGCACGCTCTCGGCGACCAGAGCATCCGGGTCACCAGCGGCTTCCGCAGTCACGCCTGCAACGACGCCGTCGGCGGCGCCGCGTCGAGTCGCCATCTGTACGGTGACGCGGCCGACCTGGGATCCGGTCCGCATTCGCTGTGCCGGCTCGCCCAGCAGGCCCGCAACCACGGGTTCAACGGGATCCTCGGCCCGGGCTATCCCGGGCACGGCGACCACACCCACCTCGATCACCGCGCCGGCCGCTTCTGGTCCGCTTCCAGCTGCGGCATCTGACACCACGGCGGCCCGCCCCGTTCCACCGGGGGCGGGCCGCCGCACGTTCCCTGTCGCGCGGCGGGACGGTTCCCCGCGTGCCGGGCCGGGCCCCGCGGGTCTCGTCCCCCGTCCCGACCGTCATCCGGCGGGCGTACCGCCCGCCCTGACCCTGCGTCCGTCGGCGTCCGGACTCCCGTACACCGGTTGTCAGTGGCTCTGGATAGTCTCCCCGCATACCGCAGCTCAGGGACATCGATCCCTTGGTTCGAGCTGCGCGGATTCTGACGGGACAGGCGGAGGGGTACGGCTGATGGCGTGGCTGGCAGCGGGTGAGGGATACGAGATCTCCCTCGATGACGGGCGAGTGGTCGCACGGCGCACCGGGGGACGGCAGTTGAAGAGCCTGCCGAAGGCGTTGCGCGACCATCCCGAGGCCGATCGTCTCCGGCGGCTCTCCGAGTGGCTCGACCGGCACACGGCCTCGTGCGTGGCCCAGGTGGACGCCTGGATGGTGTCCTCGCTTCCGGTCCCCACCGGGCTCATCGCCCGGGTGTGGCCGGACGAGGCCTGGCAGTCCGCCCTGCGTGACATGGCCGTGGTGGGCGACGACCCGGACGAGGTCGGCTTCCTGCGGGACGCCACCCCGGACGGTGAGCTGAAGCTCGTCGATCTCGACGGCGAGACCGTACGGCTGTCCGCGCGCACCGTGACCCTCCCGCACCCCGTGCTCCTCCCTGACCTGGACGACGTGCGGGACTTCGCCGCCGAACTCGGCATCACCCAGCGGGTGGAGCAGATCCACCGGGCCACTTGGGCCAAGCCGGTGACCGGGCGCCCCGGGACGGCGACGAGCACGGCCACCGCGACCGCCACGGGGACGGCGACTGCGAGCGCGACCGAGGTACGGGACTACGCCGGCGGGAAGTTCGCCTCACGATTCGGCCTGGCCGCGCGGGCCACGGGGCTCGGGTACCGGGTGTCCGGCGGCTACGCCACGTGCAAGGTCCGCGACGGGGGCCGGAGCACGGAGGCGTCCGTGTGGATCGGCGAACCCTACTGGGACGGGGAGTCGGAGACCGGCGCGCTCAGCTGGCACGACGAGGACGGCCGCGCCGTACGGCTGAGTGAGGTCGGGCCGGTGGCCTGGTCCGAGGGAATGCGCATGGCCGCCGCGCTGTACGCCGGCCGCACGATCGAAGAGGGTGGGGACAAGTGACCAGCACGACCGATTCCGGCAACGCGGAGCTGATCAGGGCCGGAGCGGTGCTCCCGGCCGACGCCGAGGGCGCGGGCGCCTCGGCGGTCGAACTGACCGCGCGGAGCTACCGCCACCCGGTCCTCGGTGAGGAGCGGGTCGTGATCCGGCTCGCCGCCGCCGAACTCGGCCCCGCCGAGGACCTCGCCGCCGGTTTCCTCGGCCTCGAACCCCACGGGGAACCGGTGGTGGTGGGCCTCGGGCAGCGTCAGGAGCTGGGCTTTCCCGAGTGGGTGCTCGTGCACCACCCGGAGGACGGGCATCACGCGCTGGCTGTCGTGCCGGAGCTGGACCGGCTGGCACGGCAGGCGAAGACCAAGCCCAAGGCCGCGCTGGACGCCTGCCACGAACTGGCCGGGCGCCTCGCCTCGGCCGTCCCGCACTTCCTGCCGGTGTTCTACGAGCAGGCCGCCCGGGTCTTCCTCGCCGTGGAGAACACCACGTACGCGAGCCAGCTGTTCGGCCGGGCCCGCACCAGCGAGGCCCAGCACGGTCTGCCGGTCGACGAGGACCGGCTCGACGCGGTCTTCCTGGAGTTCGCCCTCGCGGGCGCGCTGCCGGTGAAGGTCCTGACCGGCTACGGGAAGGAGCTCGCCGCCAGGCTCGCCCCCGCCGAGGCGTTCGCGCGCTTCCGTCGGCTGTGCGTGCGCCGGACCGCCGGCGGGCTCGCGCCGTCCGCGCAGGCGGCAGTGGAGCTGCGGCGCCTGGCCCGTGCCGCGGGTCTGTCCGGGAGCGAGGCGGAGCAGGACTATCTCGCCGAGCTGCTGCCGCTGCCCGCCACCCTGCGGGCCGCAGACGGTTGGTGGAAGTCGCACCGTGCCGCGCTGATCGCGCTGGCCCGTCGTGTGCCGGCCGTGCGGGGCACGCTGCTCTCGATGACGCCGCCCGGTGACAACGGTGAGTTCAGCGCGATGTGGCTGGCGATCCTCGTGGAGTCCGGGGCGGACGCCGGACTGACCGACGCGGATCTGCCGGCGGAGGAGCGGTGCGCCGACGGCGCGGCCGGCTGGCTGGAGCGCTTCCACACCGCACGCCACCGGGGCTGGGGCCCCCGTCCCACGCCGCCGGCCCTGCTGGACCTGGTGGACCGGGCGGCCGGGCGGCTGCGCACCGACCTGGCGGCACGTCCCGAGGACGAGGGCTTCCTGCGGATCGGCGTCGAGGACGCCAACCTGCTGGACCTGCTGCTCTCGCTGGAGATCCCCGTCGCCGACCCGACGCCGGGCCGCCGCAACCGGCGCCACGACGCCCTCAACCTGTCGGACTGGGCGCGCGGGGAGGAGCCCCGGGACCTGGTCGCGCTCGCGGCCGACCCGCGCTTCCGCCCCTCGTTCCGCAACGGCGCGAACAGCTACAACGACGCTTCGACCGGGACGGACGTCATGCGGCGGCTCGCCGGCTCGGCCGGTGGTCGCCCGATGCTCACCGAGTGGATGCGCGAGGTCGCCCGCGACTCGGTGGCGGCCGGGCTGCCCGGGCTGCCGAACGCGATCGCGCGACTGTCGTGGCTGCCCGCCGAAGCGCTCGCTCTCGCACCGCAGGAGGTCGCGGCCGCGGCCGGTGCCGACCTCGGCGAGACCCTCGCACGCACCCTGCGCGGTGGCCTGTGGGAGGAACTCCGGTGGCCCGCGTGGGAGGAGGCGCTCACGGAGCTGGCTCCGGGGCGCGACAAGGTCGACGGTCTGACCGTGCTCGAGGCGTGGCCGTACCTGATCGTGGCCAATTCCGTCCAGGTGCGGGTCATCGACGCCGACTCCACGGTGCTCACGCACGATCTGCGCGTGCCGTCGGGACACTCGTACCGGTACGGATTCCACTACGTGGACGGCGCCCTGCTCGTGTTCTGGAGCACCTACGGTCGCGGCAGCGAGGCGCAGGCCTACTGGCACACCGCGCCCGACAAGGTGTTCACCGTGGACGGCGGCGCCGACTACTGGTCCCTCCGCTCGGAGCACCTGAGCCTGCCGCTGCCCGGCGGTGGGCGCACCACCGGCGGTGGGGTCCTGCACCACGGCGACACTCGGCTCCCCAAGGAGCGTCCGGTGCTCTCCGACGGCACCTCGTACTGGGTGTGGGAGTCGGGTGAGCGGCAGGCCGACGGCGGCTGGGCCGAGTACGACCCCGCCGAGGGCGCCTACGGACGGCGCTCCCAGCCCGGTTTCCTCGCCGACGCCCTGCGCCCGCACGGTACCGGGGCGGAGCTGCTGGCACGCTCGTCGTGGCTGCGGCCCGCGCCGGTGGTGGACGGGTCTGCGCTGGGCACGTCGGCGGACGGCCTGCTGGGCTGGCGTGTCGTACGGCTGCCGGGCAAGGGCTGGCATGCCGAGGACACCGCGGGGCGCGTCGTCACCCTGCCGCAGGACTCCTCGATGCCGATCGCGGCGCTGACGTTCCCCGGCGACGACCGGCCGAGGGCACTGACCCACCAGTGGCGGGAGCTATCGCTCGCGGACCCGGACGGTGTCGTCACGACGACGGCCGACGGGGACCGGAACGAGCTGTACGGCACTGCCGCCGCGACCCTGCCGCCGTTGTCCCACCTGTACGCACTGCGCGCCCGGGATCCGGAGGGTTCGGCCGTGCTGCGCGCCGCCGACGCGGAGTCGGCGGGAGCCCTGCTGAAGGCGGCCGTGGCGGCCGAGCGGGCGGCGGAACTCCCGGACCTGGTGAGCACCGTGCTGCCGGGGATCTCGGCACCGGAGCTGATCGCGGGCGTGGTGCGGGTGCTGCGCTTCGCCGTGCGGCAGCAGAAGTCCCTGGACGCCGTCGCCGCACGGCTCGACCCGGCGGGCGAGCCCGCGGAGACGCGTGTCGAGGGGCCGGCCGACCGGCTGCTCGCCACGGCGCTGAACGGGATCGCGGGCTCCGGGTACTACCGGGCGGGCGCCGACGAGGACGTGGCGCACCGTTTCCTGGACCGGCTGGCGACGGTGCGGGCCGACACCGACGGGGCCACGCCGGCGGGCCTGGTGCACTTCGATCTGCCGTCGCTGCCGTACTCGGGGCTGCCCTTCACCTCGCTCCTGGACGATCCGGCCGCGGTCGCCTACCGGGCCGTCGCACCGGGCGTCGACGCCGAGCACCGGGCGGCGCTGCTGGACGTACTCGGCCGGGTCGACGCGCTGGGCCTGGCATCGACGGCCGGCTCGGCGGGCCACTGGCGCCGGGTCCTGGTCCACCTGGGCACGGCGCATCTGCGCACCCCGGACGGCCTTGAGCACAGTTCCTGGCACCGCTCCGTCCTGCCGCTGGGCGGCGGAGCGGCGCTCGGCATCACCGAGCACAACGAGGGTGTCGTCGACGGGCGGGAGTTCGGGGCGCTGCTGTACGACCCGAGCGGCCGCTTCGAGGTGCCGGGCCCCTACACGGTGCGCGGCGACGCGCCGGTGGGTGACCGGACGCGGGGCGCCGACTGGCTGACCGCCTTCCTGCGGGAGGCGGACTCCCGCGCCGAGGCCCCGTTCGTGGCGGAGGCGGCCGAGGAGTTCAGCCGGCTCACCGGGGCATCCGGGGCGCTCTCCCGGCTCGTTCTCGTGGGCATGCCCGCGATCGACAGCTGGGAGAACAACTTCCTGCCCGCGGAGCTGCGCAAGACCCTCGGTCTGAAGGTGGCCGAGGCCGGACACGCTCGCGACGAGCTGCGGGCGCTCTCCATCGAGGTGCGGAGGGCGGTGATCGCGGCGCTCCTGCCGGAGGACCCGGCACGTCTGTGGAGCGAGGGTCCCGACGTGGCGTCGGCCGCGGCGGTGTGGAACGCGCGCGTGGGACGGCGGGCGCAGGTGCCCGACTGGCTCTCCGCCGAGGCCGCGCGTGCGGTGCGTAACGGCTGGGCCGTACACCGGGCCCTCCCGGCGATCCTCGACCCGGAGTCGTCGCCGGAGCTCAGTGTCGACGTGCCGTGGCACATCGAGGGCGACCGGCCCGCGACCGTGGCCCCCGCCGACACGCCGTTCACCGCGTCGGTGCTCACGGGCACGATGAGTCTGACGGCCTGGCTGGCCCACCGGCTCCCCGCCGGCGATCCGGTGCGAGCGACGCTGCCCAGCGCGCTCACCGCCGTCCGCCGACGCCTGGCCGCGCCCGAACTGCTGCTTTCCATCGGTCATTTCACGAGCCTGGCGGACTTCCGCAAGGTGGCGGGCACCCCGACCGAGACGGCACCCGGGCACGAGCGGTACGGCGCCGTCTTCATGTCGACGCACGACGGCCAGCCCCAGCCCGCTCTGCGGCCCGCGCTGCTGGACTCCACCGGGTCCGACCCGTACCTGGTGGCGCTGCGCGGCCCGGACCAGCACCCGACCGCGGTCGAAGCGGCGCTGCGGCGCGCGCACGATCCGGTGTTCGCCCGGCTGTTGGCCGACCCGGGCGCGCCGGTGGCCGGTGGGACGGACGAGGAGGGCACCTGGTGGCCACAGGATCCGTCCCGTTCGGTGCCCGATCTGGTGGCGGAGGTCGCCGCGGCCCAGGGGCTGGGGGCGGATGCGGCGGTGCTGTATCTGATGCTGCTGGCCATGCCCGATCCGACGGACCGCAACACCGCGCGGTGGACGGGGTGGAAGCCGGCGCGGCTCAAGGCGGCCCGCGCGGAACTGGCCTCCGGCGACCTGGTGGTGTCGGCCGTACGGGCCCGGGCGGGGCGCTCCCTGTTCCTGCCCGGTGCCTGGGCGGAGCAGTCGGCGCCGGTGCTGCCCGTCGAGCAGTGGAAGCTGCCGATGTACGGGCCGGTGGCGGGCGCGCGGCCGGTCCTGGGCGCACTGGTGCCGACCGAGCCTGCCGCGGAGCTCTTCGCCCGTGCGTGGCAGCGGATCCTCGACGGTGACGTCCCGCGCTTCGAGGAGCTGAAGGTGCGACGCACCAGGCGCCGCCGCTGAGCGGCGGTCCCCCACGATCACGGGCCGACTCGGATGCCGCCCGCCGGCGTCCGTCGGCACGCGTCGTCAGCTGCCGGCACCCGCCGGCATCTGCCGTCGTCCGTCGGCCCGGCCGTCTCCGGTACGGCGCGGCGCACCCCGTCACAGGTGCGCCGCGCCGGCCGCCCCGTACACCTGTCCTTCCCCTGCACCGCCCCGGAGGAATCCCCGTATGACCGTCACCGAACAGGCCGTCCCCGCCCGGCAGGTCCAGCCGGCCGAGGAGCGCCACGCCGCCGAGCTCGCCTTCCTCGCCGTCCAGGATCCCGGCCCGCGCCCGCCCGGCTGGGCGTTGACCCCGCGCGCGGTGGTCACGTTCGTCTGCGGCAGCGAGGGCGTGGAACTGGCACTGCCCAAGCGCCGCGCCGGGCTGCCCTCGAAGCTGGAGATCGCCCCGAAGTTCGTCGGTGAGCGCGCCCTGGTGGAACGCTGTGTGGTCACCCTCGCCGGAGAGCGCGGGCTGCTGCTCACGGGTGAGCCCGGTACCGCCAAGTCGATGCTGTCGGAGCTGCTCGCGGCCGCCGTCAGCGGGACCAGTGCCCTGACCGTGCAGGGCACGGCGGGTACGACGGAGGACGCGTTCCGCTACGGCTGGAACTACGCGCTGCTGCTCGCCCAGGGCCCCACCCCGGAGGCACTGGTCGACTCCCCCGTGCTCTCCGCGATGCGCACCGGGCGGGTGGTCCGGGTCGAGGAGATCACCCGCTGTCTGCCCGAGGTGCAGGACGCCCTGGTCTCGATCCTGTCCGACCGCCGGATCACCGTGCCCGAACTGACCGCCACCGAGGACGCGGTGGTCGGGGCGGCACCCGGCTTCACCGTCATCGCCACCGCCAACCTCCGGGACCGCGGAGTCTCCGAGATGTCCGCCGCGCTGAAGCGCCGTTTCAACTTCGAGACGGTGGGCCCGATCGCCGACGCCGACGCCGAGGCCGTCCTGATCCGCCGCCAGGCCGTGGCCGCGGTGCAGCGGGCGGGCGCGCCCTTCGGGGTCGACGACGCCGTCCTGGACGCCCTCGTCACCGTCTTCCGTGACCTGCGCTCCGGGCGCTCCACGGAGGGCTGGGACGTGGAACGCCCGGGCACGGTCATGTCCACCGCCGAGGCGGTGCAGGTCGCGGCGTCGCTGGGGGTCGCCGCCGCGTATCTGCCGGGCGGGGACGTGCTGGACCTACTGCCGGGCCATCTCCTCGGCGTCGTCCGCAAGGACGACCCGGCCGACCACGCGCGGCTGCTCGGCTACTGGGACGGACCGGTCCGCCGCCGGGCCGAGAACGGCTCGGCGATGTGGCGCCGGCTCTGGGACCTGCGCGGGAGCCTGCGGTGACGAGCGTCGAACCACTCGACCCCAGGGCTGCCGTGGACGTGCTGGCCGCGTCGCGCGCACCGTACCTGCTGGGGGTGCGCCACCACAGTCCGGCGCTGGCCGCCGTGGTGCCCGCCCTTCTGGAGGAGGCCGGTGCCGAGGTCGTCTGCGTGGAACTTCCCGCCGACTTCCAGCCGTGGCTGGAGCACCTCGCCGATCCCGAGACCGTCGCCCCGGTCGCTCTGGCCGGGGCGGGCGAGGACGGACGTCTGTCGTTCTACCCGTTCGCGGACTTCTCGCCGGAGCTCGCGGCGGTGCGCTGGGCACGGGCGCGCGGGGTGGAGGTCGTCTGCTGCGACCTTCCGCTGTCCGATCCCGGCTGGTCGCTCACCGGGGCGGGCCCTGCCGGAACGGACCGGACCGATGCCGACGGTTCCGGCGGCGACGGTTCCGGCGGCGACGGTGACGGTCGGGTCGGTCCCGGCTCCGAGGAGGAGGGCGGGCACCGGCGCGGCTCCTTCGCCGTGGCACTCTCGGCCGCCGGGACCGGCCGGGACCGCGAGGACATGTGGGACCGCGCGGTGGAGGTGCTCGCCCCCGGCTGCTCGCCCGAGGCGGTGCGCCGGGCGGCCCTGGGTGTGGGCTGGGCGCTGCGCTCCGACGCCGCCGTGCCCGCCACCGACCTGGCTCGCGAGGCCCGGATGCGGGACACGGTCGCGGCGGCGTCGGCGGGCGGCCGTCGGGTCGCCGCCGTGATCGGCGCCTTTCACGCGCCCGGCCTGCTGACGGACGCGAGGGCCGACGGAAGCGGGGGTACGGGCACCGCATCGGGTGCGGCCGCGCCCACCGCCGCGGGCTCTGCAGTGGGCGCGGGAACCGGCACGGGAGCGGGCTCGGGAACCGGCAGGAACTCCGACGCACGCTCGGCCGATGCCGTGACCTCCCTCGTCCCCTACTCCTTCGACCTGCTCGACTCCCGGTCCGGATACCCGGCCGGGATCCGCGATCCGCTCTGGCAGCAGGCCGTCCTCAGCGCTGCCGGCGACGCGGACCGGATCCGGGAGGCCGCCGCCGCCGCGGTGACCGGTGTGTGCCGGGAGATGCGGGGCGCGGGCCACACCGCCGGTACCGGCGAGGCCGCCGAGACACTGCGGCTCGCCTGCGACCTCGCCACCTTGCGCGGGCTGCCCGCGCCCGGTCGCGGTGAACTCCTGGAGGCGGTCACCACCGTCCTCGGGCAGGGCGAACCCCTGGGCCGTGGCCGGGCACTGGCCCGCGCGCTGGAGGCCGTGTTCGTCGGCACCGCGCGCGGTCGGATCGGCCCGCGCGCGCCGCGATCAGGTCTGGGCCCGTCCGTCGAGGAGGAGCTCGCCCGGTTGCGTCTGCCGGGCGAGCAGGACCCGGAGCCCCGGGAGGTACGTCTCGACCCGCTCCGCTCGCCTCTCGACGGCCGCCGTGAGGTGCTGCTGCACCGTCTGCTGGTCATCGGCGCGTCCTACGGCGAGCCCGTCGCGGTCTCCGCCACCGGCGACGGGACCGCGCTCGGCACCAAGTGGCGCCTCAAGTGGACGCCCTCCGTGTCCGCGCGGCTGGACCTCGCCGGGGTCCGCGGAGTCACCGCGGCCCAGGCCGCGGCCGGGACTCTGGGCGAGACCGCCCGCCGTGAGGCAGCCGAGGGCGGCCCCACTCCGGCGCAGATCCTGACCGGGCTGACCGCGGCCGTCCGCTGCGACCTGCCCGAGCTCGTCGACGCGCGGCTCCGCGAGGCCGGCGTCGTACTGCCCGACACCGCCGAGCTGCCCGAACTCCTCGAAGCACTTGACCTCTTGGAAGGCGTACGACGGGGTCACCACCCGGGGACCACGCCGGACGCCCGCGCGATGGCCGACGCGCTGTCGGGCGAGCTCATCGAGGCCGCCGTCCGCTCACTGCCGGGGCTGGCCGGCAGCGACAGTGCCACGGACGCGAGGGCTCTGGTGGCCCTGGCGGACCGGACGGCCGCTCGGCACCTGGGCCTCCGCCTGGACCGGGCCCTCGCCGAACTGGTCTCCGAGGCATCGCCGTTGATGCAGGGCGCCGCCCTCGCCGTACGGGTGATGGTCGATCTCGATCCCGCCGTCGGGCTCGGCGAGCGGGCGGCCGGCTGGATCGACGGGGCGACCGCTCCCCCTGCGCGACGAGCGCTGACGAAGCGGCTCGCAGGACTGCTCACGGCCGCGGGTCCGCTGCTCCAGGCGTCCCCGGACGCCCTCACCCCGCTCCTCGACCGGGTCGAGTCCCTGGTCGACCAGGAGTTCCTCGACCGGCTCCCCGCCTTGCGGGGAGGCTTCGACGTGCTGACCCCCGCCGCCCGCGACCGGCTGCTCGCCACGGTGACCGAGCGGCTCGGAGACCGGCTCGACCTCTCCCTCGACGCGCCGCCCGAGCTGCTCGCCCTCTGGGCGGCGGCCGACGCGGCCGGGCTCGCCGCACTGAAGGCATTGGCCCTGCCCGATCCCGGCGTGCCCCTGGCGGAACATCCCGCGATCGACACCGGCACGGCCCCCGCCGTTCCGGGCGTCGGCGGGCCGAGCGGCGGCATGGCGCCGACGGGCCCGGTCCCGGCCGGGTCGCCCGACCGGCGGCTCGAGCACGCCGACCGGTGGCGGCTTCTCCTCGGCCGGCACAAGGACCGGCTGTCCGCCGACGCACGCCGTTACGCCCACGCGCTGGACGAGCTGTACGGCGGCGGACGCGGCGAAGGCGCCGACGACCTGGACGGCGGAGCCGGACAGGGCGGCGGGCAGGATCCCTCCTTCCCCACGGCCCGCGAGTGGTCGCGGGAGCTGGAGTCCCTCTTCGGGGCGGACGTCCGTGAGGAGGTCCTCGCCGAGGCGGCGGACGCCGGGCGCTCCGACGTGCTCACTCAGCTGGACCCGGCGGCGGTGCGTCCGTCGGTCGAGCTGCTGAGCTCGGTGCTGTCCCTGGTCGGAGGCATGCCCGAGGCGCAACTCGCGCGGCTGCGGCCACTGGTCAAGCGGCTCGTCGACGAGCTCGCCCGGGAGCTGGCCACCCGCCTGAGGCCGACGCTCTCCGGACTGGCCACGCCGCGCCCCACCCGTCGGCCCGGCGGACGCCTCGACCTGGCCCGTACGCTGCGCGCCAACCTCGCCCACACGCGGCGTACGGACGACGGCCGGGTCGTGGTCGTACCGGAACGTCCGGTGTTCAGCACACGGGCGAGCAAGGAGTCGGACTGGCGGCTGATCCTGGTGGTCGACGTCTCCGGCTCGATGGAGGCCTCGGTGATCTGGTCGGCGTTGACCGCGGCGGTCCTGGGCGGCGTTCCGACCCTGTCCACGCACTTCCTCGCGTTCTCCACCCAGGTGGTGGACCTGACCGACCGGGTGGAGGACCCGCTGTCGCTGCTCCTCGAGGTCAGGGTCGGCGGCGGCACGCACATCGCGGCGGGGCTCGCGCACGCCCGTTCGCTGATCACCGTGCCGAGCCGCACCCTCGTCGTCGTGGTCAGCGACTTCGAGGAGGGCGCACCGCTCGGCGGGCTGCTGGGCGAGGTGCGTTCCCTCGCCTCCTCCGGCGCGCATCTGCTGGGCTGCGCGGCGCTCGACGACGCCGGCACGCCTCGCTACTCGGTGGCGGTGGCGCGGCAACTCGTCGCCGCCGGCATGCCGGTGGCCGCCCTCAGTCCGCTCGCCCTCGCCCGCTGGGTGGGCGACCGCCTCCGTGGAGAACCCCGTTGAGCACCGAAGTCCTGCCTCCCGTCGCCCCCGACGTCCTCGCCGAGGCCGTGGAGCAGCTCAGTGCGCGGCTGCGCAAGAAGCTCGACGCGGCCGTCGCGGAGTGTGCCGCCCGTGCCGAGCCGGCTGCCGACGGGTCGGTGTCCGTGCCGTTCGGCGAGGACGCGGTGGTCACGCTGCGCCCCGGCGCGTCGGGCGCGGTGACCGGCGCGGATCAGGCGGTCTGCACGTGTCTGCTGGCGCCGCGCTGTCTTCACCGGGCCGCGGTGCTCGGCGCGTCACCGATCGCGGACGGGGAGACGGTCTCCGGACCTCCGCCGGAACCGCTGCTCGGATCGGCGCCCGTATCGCTCTCGGTGCCCATGTCCGAAGCGGCCTCCGTATCGCTGTCCGGTGCTTCCGCGACGAAGGACGCCGGTCAGGACTCGGCCGCCGTACCGCCCCCCGCCTCCGGGGCGGCGCACGGTTCGGGCGGCCTCGGCACCGAGGCCTCTCAAGGCACCCCGCCCGCGCTCACCGCCGCGCAGGTCCGGGCCGCTAGCGCACTCTGGGAGGCCGCCGCCGAGGCCCTGTCCGCCGGTGTCACGGCAGGTGGAACGGTGGTCCAGGCCGAGCTGCTGCGCGCCGCCCACACCGCGCGGCTGGCCGGGCTGCCCCGTGCCGAGGCTGCCGCACTGCGCGTCGTACGGGGTCTGCGTGCGGCACGGGAGCGCGGCCAGGGTCAGCGCCTCGGCGATCTCACCGGCGCCTTCCGGGAGCTGCTCGCCGGTGCCGCCGTACTCGCCGCGGGTTCGTCCGGTCCGGGCTCGACCGGCACCACGCGCAGGGTGTACGAACAGGGTGGCAGCCTGCGGGTGTTCGGCCTCTGCCGGGAGCCGGTGCTGTCCGCCACCGGATACGGAGGTGTGGCCACCCATCTGCTGGGTCCTGACGGCGCGTTCTACACCGTCTCCGATGTACGCCCCGGTGGTCTGTCCCGGGCCAGGGGTGCGGGGTCCGCGTCGGTGGCCCTCGGTGGGGCGGTCCTCGACCATGCCGGGCTGGCGCGCGGGGGTCTGCGGATCGTGGGCGCGACCGTCTCCTCCGACGGCCGGCTGGGTGCGGGCCGGGGTGTGAGCGCGACCCCGGTGCGTGGCGTGTCCTGGTCCGAGGAGCCGGCGGCCGCGTTGTTCGCCAGACCGGTGCACGAGGCGATGGCCGCGGTGTTCGACGGCGACCCGCCGGAGTCCGACGGGGCGGGGGCACCGCTGCTGGGCTGCGACGTGGAGGTGATCGGAGCGGCCGGGGAGTGCCTGGTGGTCCGTGTCGCCGGGGACGGGCCGGTGCTGCGGCTCCGCCCCGCCCACCCGCATCCGGAGCTGCCGCACGCCGCCAACCTCGGCAGGATCGCGCGGTACCCCGGCCTCATGCTGCGGGTGCTGGGCCGCCCCGACCCGGAGCGGGCGGCGACCCTCCGGCCGCTCGCGGTCGGTCCGGTGCCGGGGGCGTCGGACACGCTGCGGCTGCCGGAGGAGTGGCTGGGGCGGGCCGACCTGGGGTACGACCGGCTCCAGGGCAGCCACTTCCCGCCCGCCGCCGAGCGCTCCGTACCGGTGGGACCGGTCGGTGCCGGGTCCGATCCGCTCGCGGACGCGCCCTTGTGGCGGGTGCGGCGGCTTCTGGAGACGGGGGTCGCGGGCGGGCGACGTGCCGTGGCCGAGGCGGGCCGCGGGGCGGACACGGCCGCGCTCGTCGCACCACTGCGCCGAGCGGGTCTCGGCGGAGCGGCGCAGCTGGCGCAGGCGCTGACTGCGGAGGCGGACCGCCGCCCCCGCGACGCCTTCGGCCGCCTCAGGGACGCGTCGGCCGACGGCTACGCCCGTGCGTGGCTCGCCTCGGCGGTCCATCTCGCGGCTGCGGAAAGGTCGCTGGTGGTGGCCTCCTGGTCCTGATGCTCAGCGCGCGGAGCGGCGTCGGCCGATCGGCTCCCGGTCGGTGGGCCGGCCGGCCGGGAGACCGAGCGGTGGGTCGGCCGGTGGGTCGGCCGGCCGCCGCCCGGCCCGGGGATCGGAAGGGCGGGGCGGCGTCCGGCATACCGGCTGTTCAGGTCGTGCGGGGTGTTCAGGTGCTACGTCGCCCGAGTCGGCGCCCGGTTCCATGGCATCCGGGACCACGGGAGGGCCAGTTCGGTCTGGTCGGTGATCTCCCGGGGGGTGAGCTGGGTGAGGGGTCTGGCTTCGCGGTGGCGAGTGTAGACGGAGTCGATGTAGCGGTGGCCGGTGTCGGGGGCGATGAAGAGGACGGTCCGGTCGGGCGTACGTCCGTGTTCGTGGTGGGCGGCGAGATAGGCGGCGCCGGTCGACAGGCCCGCGAAGACGGCGTGGCGGCGCAGGAGGTCGACGGTGCCGGACAGGGCGGCGTCGAAGGAGATCCAGTGCAGGGTGTCGTACAGCTCGTGGCAGACGTTCTCGAAGGGGATGGAGCTGCCGATGCCGGCGATGATGATGTCGGGGTCGGAGGTGTGCTGGGCGCCGAAGGTGAGGCTGCCGTAGGGCTGGACGCCGACGAGTTCGACGTCGGTCGGGCCGTCGTCCGCCGCACGTAGATAGCGGGTGAGCGCACCGGTGGAGGCGCCGGAGCCGACTCCGCCGACGACGGTGAGCCGGTCCGTCCCTGTCTCCGCGCGGACGCGGTCGGCGATCGCGCGGTAGCCGAGGTAGTGGATGTCGTCGTGGTACTGCCGCATCCAGTGGTAGTGGGGGTGTGCCGCGAGGATCTCGTGGACCCGCTCGACCCGGCGCTTCTGGTCGAGTTTGAGGTCGTCGCAGGGTTCCATCTGCTCCAGGGTGGCACCGAGTACGGCGAGCTGGGTGCGCAGGGTGTGGTCGACCGTGGTCGAGCCGACGATGTGGCAGTGCATGCCGTGCCGGTGGCAGGCCAGGGCGAGGGCGTAGGCGTAGATGCCGCTGGAGCTGTCGAGGAGGGTGTCTCCCCGCCGTACGGCCCCGGTGTCGATGAGGTGGCGCACCGCGGCGAGCGCGGAGACCACCTTCATCGTCTCAAAGCGCAGGCAGACGAGCCGTTCGTCGAGACGTATCAGGTCGGGCCGGCCGATCGCCTCGGCGATGTGCTGGTCCATCGAGGAGCTCCTTGGTGGTGGGGGTGAGGGTCGTGCGGCCGGCGAAGGTCGCGAAGGTGCGGGTGGTGGGGATGCCGTGGACCCTCAGGGCGTGCCGGCATGCGCGTACGCGGTGTCGCAGATCCCCCGGCGCCGCCGGATCGAACAGGACGCCCGCCACGGATCCGCTGTGCGCGATCTGGACGCCCGCCGCTCCGAAACGGTGTGCGATCGCGGTCATGGCGGCGAACTCCGGGTGGTTCAGGACCTGTTGCCCGCGTCGGGCGCTCGCCGTGGCCACCTTGCCCAGGAGTCGTACGTCGCCGGTCTCCATCGCGCGGCGCAGCAGGGCGCGAAGCCGCTCGAACTCCTGGAGATCCGCGTCGCCGACCTCTCGTTCCGGCAGGGCGAGGGTGTCGACGGGCTCTCCCCCTCCGAGGGTGCAGCCCACGACGACGAGAGGCGGCAGGGCCGGACCGAGCACCTCCAGGATCCGGCCCTCTCGCTGGGCGAAGAGGACGGGGCGGGCGTCGAGCATCAGCGGGTCGCTGGCCCGTTCCGCCCGCACGGCGAGCCGGGCGACGGTGTCGGGTGCGAGGCGGAGTCCGTACGAGTCGGCGACCGCGCGGACGGTCGCGATGACGTCGCTGGTCGAGCTGCCCATGCCGAGGCCCACCGGTACGTCACCGGCGAGCCTCAACTCGCCTCCGCAGGGCGGCAGTCCCGCGCGCCGGGCGCACTCGACGCTCGCCAGGGTCGCGGCGTGCGCGGCCTTCGTACGGTCCGCGGGGACGACGGTGAGCGCCTCGGCCGGTGTGCCGGGCCGACGCAGGAACTCGGCGCGACTGCCGGGGCCGGCCATGGGGAGGGTGACCAGGCCCGCGCACCGGTGTCCGACGGCGTCGAGGAAGACACCTTGGAGGAGTTCGCCGTGGTGGCAGGGGGCGTGCCCCCTGCCGGTGGTTCCGCGGGCTTCGGGATCGGCTTCGTGGCCGGGGGCGGGCTGCCGGGTGGCGAGTGGGGTCGGGTGCGGGGCGGGGGTCATGCGCCGTCCTCCGCGCGGTAGCGGTAGAGCACCGTCTCGTCGGCGCTGAACTGGGAGAAGGGGAAGGGCTCCGCCGACAGTGCGGTGACGCCGGAGCCGAGGAAGGCGCGGGCGACGGCGCTGCCGGACTGCGCGTAGACGATGAGCGGGATGCCGCGAGCGCGGCAGCGCTCCAGGATCGTGTCGAACGAGCCGTTGCTCAGGGTCATTCCCGTCGCGACGACCGCCTCGGCCCGGTCGAGGACCTCGTGCATGTCGTCGGTGACGGGGTCGCCCCACTGGGTGGCCTTGAGGTTGAAGTCGCAGGGCAGGGGTTCGCCGCCGCGTTCGCGGATCGCGGCGACCAGCGGGTTGACCACGCCGATGAGGCCGACCTTCGCTCCTGCCCCGGTGTCGAGCAGACCGGCGATGGCCGCGTCGCGGGCCTTCGCCCTGACCTCCGGTGTACCGGCGGGGAGGGTGACGGGCTCCGCGGCGCCTTCGTCGGCGGCCACCCTGTGCGGCCGGGCGTGGGAGAGGTAGGCGTCGAGCGCCGCGATCCTCAGGGGGCGCGGGGCGTCACGCAGCAGGACGTCGAGCGGCGCGCCGGAGAAGTCCTGAGGGATCGACGGGGTGAGCTCGCCTGCTTCGAAGGCGCAGCCGCCGAAGGTGCCTCCGAGGCGGACGAGGACGTACTGGTTGAGATAGGTGGTGTCGCCGCCGGCGAGGCGGGTGCCGTGGTGGATCCAGAAGACGCTGGTCGCGACGAGTTCGGAGGGCGGCCGGCCGTGTTCGCCTGCCAGGACCGCCGCGACGAGCGTGTCGACGGAGGCCGGGGCAGTAGTGGTCGGGGTGTTCCGGGGCATGGGATTCCTTTCGTCCGGGTTGGAGCCGGGTTTCACGAAGCGGTGGGCTGAGGTGTCGGGGACTCGGCGCGAAGGCGCGAGCCGAGGGGACCGCGGTAGGTGACGGCCGGTTGTCCCAGCGCGTCGGTGGTGAGTTCGGCGTCCACCTCGAAGACCTCGGCGAGCCGCTCGGCGGTCAGGACGGCGGCGGGGGGTCCGGAGGCGACGAGGCGTCCGTGGTGCAGGAGCAGCAGCCGGTCGCAGTACCGGGCCGCGAGCGAGAGGTCGTGCAGGGCGACCAGCACGGTCCGGTCGGCGCCGCTCAGCAGTTCCATCAGTTCCAGTTGGTGTTTGACGTCGAGGTGGTTGGTGGGTTCGTCGAGCAGCAGGGCGTACGGCTGCTGGGCGAGCGCACGGGCGATGTGGGCGCGCTGGCGCTCGCCACCCGACAGCGCCTTCCAGGCCCGGTCGGCGAGCGGGGTGAGGCCGACGGCGTCGAGGGCCGCGGCGATCACCGCCCGGTCGGTGGCGTCCGGTCCGCGCCAGCGGTCCCGGAACGGGGTGCGTCCCAGACCCACGACGTCGGTGACCCGCAGATCGCTGTCGGTGCCCGAGTCCTGTGCGACGAAGGCGATGTGACGGGCGATCCGGCGCGCGCTCCAGTCCCGCACGGACTCGCCGTCGTACCGGACGGAGCCGGTGTCGGGAGCGCGGAGGCCGGCCAGGCAGCGGAGCAGGGACGACTTCCCGGAGCCGTTGGGGCCGAGCAGCCCGACCGTCTCGCCGGGAGCGATCGCCGCGCTCACCTCGCGTACGACCGTTGTGCCGGCCACCGACCAGCTCAGGTTCTCCGCGGTGATCCTCACAGCTCACCCCTCTTGCGCAGGACGAGAAGGAACAGCGGTACGCCGAGCAGAGCGGTGATCACGCCGACGGGAACCTCCCGGGGCGCGAAGGCGATCCGCGCGAGGGCGTCCGTCCACACGAGGAACACCGCGCCCGCGAGCGCCGCGTACGGCAGCAGCACCCGGTGCAGGGGGCCGACGAGGAACCGCACCCCGTGGGGAACGATCAGCCCGACGAAGCCGATGGCACCCACGGTGGCCACCGCGACCGCCGTCAGTGCGGCCGTCACCACGAGCAGCAGCATCCTCGTGTGCCGTACGCCGATGCCGAGGGAGGTGGCGGTGTCGCTGCCGAACGCGAGCCCGTCGAGGGCGTTCGAGCACAGCCACGCCGCCGCCAGTCCCAGCGGGGTGACGATCGCGCAGACCACGACGGTGTCCCAGCGGGCCGGTGCCATCGAGCCGAGCAGCCAGTGGGTGACGGCCCGTGTGGTGTCCGCGTCCGCCGAGGCCATGAGGACCAGCGAGGTCAGCGCGGTGAGGAGCTGACCCACGACCACTCCGGTGAGCACGATCCGGACGGAGTCGAGACCGGTGCGCCGGAGCAGGAGGAGGAGCAGGCCGAAGGCGAGCAGCGCGCCGGCGAGCGCGCCGCCGGTGACGCCGAGCGTGCTCGCGCCGATCCCGAGGACGACGACCGTGACGGCGCCGGTCGAGGCGCCGGAGGAGACGCCCAGGAGGTAGGGGTCGGCGAGCGCGTTGCGGGTGACCGCCTGGAGCACCGCTCCGCACACGGCGAGCGAGGCGCCGACGAGTGCGGCCATCAGTACGCGCGGCAGACGGAGGTCCCAGATGAGCGAGTCGAGCAGTGGGGGGAGCGGCTCCACGTCCAGGCCGATCCGGGTGCCGAGGGCGCGGGCGAGGTCGGTCCAGCCGAGGTCGGCGGTGCCGATGCGTACGGCCGCGGCGAGGGAGGTCGTGAGGACGACGGTGGCGAGGAGGAGCAGGAGGAGGGGGCGGGCCGACCGCCCCGCCCCTGCGCGCCGCCCCGCCACGGCGGGCCGGGCGATGGCGACGGGCCGAGGGGCGAGGACGGGCCGGGTGGCGAGGACGGCCCCCTCCTCCCCCGCCGAACCCGCCGCG
The DNA here is from genome assembly GCF_014656215.1 of Streptomyces zaomyceticus. Lineage (GTDB taxonomy): Bacteria > Actinomycetota > Actinomycetes > Streptomycetales > Streptomycetaceae > Streptomyces > Streptomyces zaomyceticus. Next base: position 56,405 of record NZ_BNBZ01000024.1, read on the forward strand.
GCGGGCCGGGCGGTGGTGACGCGCCCCTCCTCCCCCACCGGCTCGCGGTCATGGCCGTGTTCCCTGTCATGTACGTCTCCCCGTCCATCACCTCGTCCGTCGCCGTGTCCACGGGCCGAGGGGCGCAAGAGGTCGGCCGCATTGCTGCCGGTCGGCGGGTCAGCGGACATGACCGAGGTCCTTCATGCCCTGGGCGATGAGCCCGAGGGCGTGTACGGAGCGCACCGAGGGGTCCAGTTCGATGCCCGGCACCTCGAGGATCTTGTCGTCGCGGACGGCGGCCAGCCGGGAGATCACCGGGTGGCCGGTCATCGTGGCCCGCTTCTCGGCGGCGCTGTCGCCGGGCCGACCGCGTTCGGAGAGGTCGCCGATGACGATGAAGTCGGGGTTCCGGCGGGCGACTTCCTCCCAGGAGACCTCCGGCCAGTCCTCGGCGACGTCGTCGAAGACGTTCTTCGCTCCGACGATCCGGCTCATCTCGCTGGGGAGACTCGTGCCGCCCGCCACGTACGGCATGCCGTTGAAGACCGAGTAGAGGTAGACGACGGTCGGCCGGTCGGCGCCCCCGGGCACCTTGGCGGCGTTCCTTCCCGCGCCGGCGACCGCGGCACGCTGGTCGGCCGCGAGCTCGGCGGCCCTCTTCTCGGCGCCGAAGAGCTTCCCCAGGTTCTCGTAGTCGGAGAAGAGCAGCTCGAAGGGGGTCGTGCCGGGCGGGTTGTGTTCGGGGCAGTCCACGGCGCTGACGAAGGTGGGGACCTTGAGGGCGTCCAGCTCCTCGCGGGTGCCGGCCCGGTCCTGGGTGTAGAGGTCGGTGGAACCGGCGACGACGAAATCCGGCGTGGCGGCACGCAGTTGCTCGCCGGTGGCGATCTTCGGGGCGATGACCGGAACGGTGGCGTAGGCGGCTTCGTACACGGCGGGGATCTTCGTCTTGAGGTTGGCCGTGCCGGCCATCCGGTCCTGCAGTCCGAGTTCGAGGAGTGTCTCGGTCGACGTCTGGTCCAGGGCGACGGTCCGCTTCGGGGGCCCGGAGAGGGAGAGTTCGCGGCCGCAGCTGGTGACGGAGACGGGCTTCGCCGCGCCGGTCCCGGCGGTGGTGCGGGTACCGGACGGGGCGGTGGATCCGCCGGCGCCGTCGGAAGCTCCGCCGGCCGCGGCGGAACAGCCCGCCGTGGCGAGGGCGAGGGTCAGGGCGATACCGAGTCGGACGGGGTGGCGCATGGGTTCTCCGGTCTGGGAGTGACGGGCGTGGGTGTTGTCGTGCACCGGGCAGGAGTGCCGCGTTCGAAGGGTACTGTAATGGCAATCATTTTCATTAACGACCCCGGGGGCGGTTCCACGACCCGCCTCCCACCTCCGAGGAGCGACCCCAACGTGTCCACCACACCCACGTCGGCGACACCCGAGTCCCCCGCCCCACCCACGCGTTCGGTCCTCCGTGACCCCGCGTTCCTGCGGCTGTGGGCGGGCACCACCGCCTCGGGCCTCGCGACCTGGGCGCTGCCCTTCGTCCTCGGGCTCGCCGTACTCCACCGCGATCTCGGCGCCGCCGGCCTCGGCCTGGTCCTCGCCGCCCGCACCGCCGGCTTCCTCGCCGCCGTCGCCGTCGGAGGCGTGCTGGCCGACCGGCACTCCCGCCGTGCCGTCGTCCTCTGGTCGGCCCTCGCGGCCGGAGCCGCCGCACCTCTGCTCGCCGCCGGCCTCGGCCGCTCGGTGGTGCTGATGACGGCCGCCGCCGCCCTCGCCGGCGCCGGGCAGGGCGCCTGCCGCCCGGCCTTCCAGGCGCTCACCGCCGAAACCGTCGACCCGGATCGGCGCCAGCAGGCCAACGCCGCCATGACCATGGCGGTACGCGGTTCCACTCTCGGCGGCCCCGCCCTGACCGCACTGCTCGCGGCCTTCCTCGACGTCCGGACCCTGCTGCTCGGCATCGGCCTGCTGTGGCTGATCGCGGCGCTGGTCCCGGGCGGCGGCAGCGCGGCAGCGGACAAGGAGCTCCCCGCCCCGGGCGCCGGCGGATTCCGCGCCGAGTTCATGGAAGGCATACGCGAGGCCCGCCTGCACCCCTGGTTCCTCGCCGGCCTCGCCGCCCTCGTCGCCGTCATCGCGCTCGGCTACTCCGCCACCAGCGTCGCGCTGCCCCTGATCAGCCGGGACCGCTACGGCACCGAGTGGGTGCTGGCCGCGGCGATGACCGCGTACACCGTCGGCGCGCTCGGCGGGGCCCTGGTCATCGCCCGCCGGCGGCCGCGCTCCCAGGGGTGGGCCGCGTTCGCCGGGCTCGCCGCGTACGGCTTCGCACCGCTGAGCCTGATGCTGCCGGTGCACCCGGGCGTGGTCGTCGCCGCGTACGCCGTCGCCGGGATCGGCATCGAGCTCTTCAACGTGCCCTGGTTCACGGCCACTCAGCGCGAGGTGGCGCCGGACAAGCTGGCCCGGGTCTCCTCGCTGGACTTCCTGGTGTCCTACGGCCTCGCGCCCGTCGGCCTCGCCCTGATCGCCCCCGCCATCGACCTCTTCGGCGTCACCGCGGTCCTCGCCGGGTGCGCGGCCGCCTGCTTCCTCGTACCGGCCGCGGCGGCCCTCGTCCCCAGCGCCCGTCACTTCGCCCGGACGGATCCGGCGACGAAGGACTGAGGCCGGGGTCGGTGTCCTGGCCGGACCGGCCGGGTGCGCTCCACACGCCGACGGGTCGCTCCCGCTTCCGTGGGAAGCGGCCCGTCGGCGTGCGGTCCTGAGACAGCGTTCAAATCGTTTGCACGGGGCTCCGTCATCTGCGATCGTCACGCCCCGTGAACAGTGATGATCTTGTCCTTCGGCGTGCGGACGACTCCGACGCCACCGAGATGGCCGATGTGTGGCTGCGTTCCTTCGCGTCCGCGCTTCCGACCGTGCGTCGGGCGCATGACGACGACGCGGTACGGGACTGGTTCTCCTACGTGGTCGTGAAGCAGTACGAGAACTGGGTGGCGGTCGCCGAGAACCGCGTGGTGGGGCTGTTGGTGCTCGACGACGGCGATCTGGAGCAGCTGTACCTCGACCCGTCCTGGCGGGGCAGGGGGCTGGGCGACCGGTTCGTGGAGCTGGCCAAGCGGCAGCGGCCGAGCGGGCTGGGGCTGTGGACGTTCCAGGTCAACGAAGGCGCGCAGCGCTTCTACGAGCGCCACGGCTTCGTCGCGGTCGAGCGGACCGACGGCCTGCGCAACGAGGAGCGCGAGCCGGACGTCCGCTACGTCTGGCAGCCGCAGGAGTAGCGCGGGCAAGCCCAGGGGAAGCCCGGCGATCAGGTCGGCGGTCAGGATGGCGGCCGAATCCGATCGGCCCCTCATCTAGGTCGGAAACCGACCTAGATGAGGGGCAGACTGCTCTGCATGACGAAGACCTTCCGCGGCCTCGCGACCATCCGCTACCACGCCGCCGACCTCGACGCCGCCCGCGCCTGGTACTCCGAAGTCCTCGGCATCGAGCCGTACTTCGAACGCCCCGAGTACATCGAGTTCCGGCTCGGCGACCACCGCCAGGAGCTCGGTATCTCCCGCACCCCCTCCGCCCCGGCCGGGGTCGTCGCGTACTGGCACGTGGACGACGTCGACAGCGAGATGGACCGTCTCCTGAGCCTCGGCGCGAAGGAACACGAACCGCTGCGCGACTACGGGGACTTCCGTGCCGGAGCGGTGCTCGACCCCTTCGGCAACATCCTCGGCATCATGCGCAACCCCCACTACCTGGAGGTGCTGGAGGAGGAGCGGCGGACCGGCTCCGCCGGCTGACGAGCTCCACGGCCGCGGACGGGGGACGACGGCTCCGGACGCCTGATGCGAGGCGCCCGGCGTCCGGCGGCCGGCGCCCGGGAACCGTCGGGCGCCCGGCGTCCGGGACCGTGGGGCGTGGGGCGTCCGATCTCACTCCCCCGCGCCGAACCTCACCCTCACCGTCAGACCCCCGCCCTGCTCGTTCGGATACGCCTCCGTCGTGGCGTCGTGGGCCCGGGCGATCGATTCGACGATCGAGAGGCCCAGGCCGACTCCCTCGCCGGGGCCGTGCGTGCGTGCCGTCAGGCGGCGGAAGGGTTCGAAGAGGAGGGGGACCGTGTCCTCCGGGACCTGGGGGCCGGTGTTCGTCACCTCGATGCCGCCCGGCCCGGTGCGGAGCTCCACACGGCCGTCCGGGACGTTGTGGCGCACCCCGTTCACGAGCAGGTTGTGCACCAGCCGGTCCAGCAGCACCGCGTCCCCGTCGACGGTCAGCGGCGCGGCCCGCACCACCACCGTCACCCCGTGCTCCGCCGCCTCCGCCGCCAGCCCGTCCGCCGCCTGTCGGGCCACTTCGTGGACCGCCACCGGCCGCCGTTCCCGCAGGCCCTGGTCGGAGGCGGCGAGCAGCAGGAGCCCCTCGATGATCCGCTCGCTGTCGTCCGCGACCTCGATCAGCTTCGCCCGGATCCTGGCGACCCGCTCCGGCGACGGCTCCCCCGCGAGCCCGATCTCGGCGGCCGCCCGTTGGACGGCCACCGGCGTCCGCAGCTCGTGTGCCGCGTTCGCCGCGAACCGCTGCTGGGCCGAGACCAGCCCTTCCATCCTTCCCAGCATCCCGTCGAACGTGTCGGCGAGCCGTTTCAGCTCGCCCGGCGGCCCGTCGAGTGCGATCCGCTCGTGCAGGTTCTCGCCGGACAGCCGTCGTGCCGTCTCCGTGATCACGCCCACCGGCCTCAGCACCCGCCCCGCCATCCACCACGCGAGCGCCACCGACAGCACCGCGTACACGACCAGCACGGCGAGCGAGACCGTCAGGAGCCGCTCCAGAGCGGCGGACTCCGCCGCGTCACTCACCGTCCGCGTGATCGCGAGGACCTCGCTGGGCAGCGTCGCCGCCGCGCTCGAGTCGGGGCGGGCGGACGCCGGACTGGCCGGTGCGAAGGTGGGGAGATGCGTCGGGGAGGTGGTCGGCAGCTCCTCCAGCCTGCGGGCGGGTACGGTTCCGGTGACGGCGAGGCTGATCGACGAGTAGAGACCTTCCTTCACCAGGAGGTACACGACGCCCGTCAGCAACGCTCCCGCGAGGAGCAGGAGACCGCCGTACAGGGCGGTCAGGCGGGCCCGCTCCCCCGAGACGACCCCCGTCCGTACCGATCCCGTCGCGGGGCTCGTCACCGGTTCCGCCGGGTCCGTGGCTCCCCGCTTCCGCATCCGACCCCGGCCCCGGCCCCGGCCCCGGCCACGCTCCCCGAACGGCTTCTCGGCTCTCCGCCCGGCTCCCCTCATGACGCGATCCGGTAGCCCGAGCCCGGGACCGTCTCCACCACCGGCGGTTCGCCCAGCTTGGCCCGCAGCTTGCTGAGGGTGACCCGTACCGCGTTCGTGCGGTAGCTGGTGTTCTCCTCCCAGACCTGCTCGATCAGGTCCTCGCCGCTGACCACCGCCCCCTCCGCCCGCAGCAGCGCCTCCAGGACCGCGAACTCCTTCCGCGACAGTTGCAGATGGCGTCCGTCGCGGCTGGCCTGGCGGCGGGCGGTGTCCAGGACGATGCCGGCCCGTTCCAGTACGGGGGGCAGCGCCGGCCGGGCACGCCGGCCGAGGGCCAGCACCCGGGCGAGCAGCTCGTCGTACGCGAAGGGCTTGGCCAGGTAGTCGTCGGCGCCGAGGCCGAGTCCCTCGACCCGGTCCCGTACCGTGCCCGCCGCCGTCAGCATCAGCACCCGGGTCATCAGCCGCTGCTCGACCACACGGCGGCAGACGTCGTCGCCGTGCATCCCGGGCAGATCACGGTCCAGGACGAGGACGTCGTACTCGCCCAGCTGCATCTTCCGGAGCGCTTCGAGGCCGTCGGCCGCGATGTCCACGGCGAGCGCGTCACGGCGCAGCCCCTCGGCGATCATCTCGGCGAGAAACGCCTCGTCCTCCACCACCAGTACGCGCATGACCCCTGTGTATCCGAAAGGGACCTTTCGCCGGTGTAAACGAAACCGCTGAGAGAAACGAAACATCCCTTCGCGGCACGCTCCACGCCATGACGATTCGACGGATCACCCGGGCGGCCGCCGCCACCTCCCTCGCCGCCGCCCTCACTCTTCTCGCCACCGCCTGCTCGGGCTCGGGCTCCGACACCGCCTCCTCCGGGAGCGGAAGCAAGGACGGGAGCGTGAACGAGGAGGGCAAGAAGGCCGACCAGGCCTTCGAGCACCGCAAGTGCCTCCGTGAGCAGGGCCTCGACGTTCCCGAGCCCAAGCCGGGCGAGCAGGGCGTCGGGCTCACCATCGGTGGCGACGGCATGTCGAAGGAGAAGATGGAGAAGGCGTTCAAGGCCTGTCGGGACAAGGCGGGCGGCGCCGGTTTCGGCAAGGAGCCGACACAGGCCGACAAGGACAAGGCCCTCGCATACGCGAAGTGCATGCGGGAGAACGGCTTCAACATGCCCGACCCGAAGTTCGACGGCAGCGCGCAGGCCGCCATGCCGATACCGCAGGGAGCGGAGAAGCAGAAGTTCGACAAGGCCGCCAAGGCGTGCGAGAGCGTGGCCCGATGAGCGGCCACGAGCGCCCGATGGCCCGGCGGCGGCTGGTGCTGACCCTCGCCGCGATCGTCGCCGTCGCGGGCGGCGGCGCCGCCGTCACCGCCGTCACCGCGGTGTCGGCGCCCGACACGTCGCAGGACGGCTCCGGAAGTTCCGCCGGCTCCAAGGGGCTGCCGCCCGCGACCGCCCCCGTCACCCGGGGCGAGCTCAGCGACAGCTCGCAGCAGGACGGCACCCTGGGACACCTCGGCGAAAGGAAGATCAACGCCGGCCCGGCCGGAGTCCTCACCTGGGTCGCGTCGCCCGGCTCGGTCGTCGAGCGGAACGAGCGGCTGTACGAGGTCGAGGGCCGTCCGGTCCGGCTGATGTACGGCGCCGAACCCATGTACCGGACGCTGAAGACCGGCGACGAGGGCAAGGACGTCCGCCAGCTGGAGGAGAACCTCGCCGCCCTCGGGTACATCGGCTTCGACGTCGACGAGGAGTACACGGCGAAGACGGCCGCCGCCGTCAAGCGCTGGCAGAAGTCCCACGACCTGAAGCAGACGGGCACCGTCGGACCGGACCAGATCGCCTTCGCGGGCAGTGCGGTACGGGTCAAGGAGACGGGCGCCACGCCCGGCGACCGGATCGCCCCGGGTGGTCCGGTGCTCACCGTGACCGGGTCCGAGCGGGTCGTACGCTTCAAGGTTCCCGTGTCGGAGGCCCGGTCGGCGAAGACCGGGACCCGGGTGAAGGTCCGGCTGCCGGACGGCACGGAGCTTCCGGGCAGGGTGTCGGCCGTCGGGAAGACCGCCTCGGCGGGCGACGACCCGCAGGACAGGACCCCGAAGATCGCCGTCACCGTCTCCTTCGACGACCCGCGGAAGGTCACGGGCATCGACCAGTCCCCGGTCACCGTCGACCTCACGGGCGAGACGCGCAGGGACATCCTGACCGTCCCCGTCAACGCGCTGCTCGCCCTCCCCGGCGGCGGCTTCGGCGTCGAGGTCGTCGAGAACGGGACCGCCCGCGAGCTGAAGGTCGAGCTCGGCATGTTCGGGCAGGGCCGGGTCGAGGTCAGCGGTGCCGGGCTCCGCGAGGGCATGAAGGTCGGGGTGCCGTCCGCATGACCACGGTCGTACGACTCCGCGGAGTCACCAAGGAGTACGCGGGCGGCGTCCGGGCTCTCGACGGCGTCGACCTCACCGTCGGCGAGGGCGAGTTGCTCGGCATCGTCGGGCCGTCCGGCTCCGGCAAGTCGACGCTGCTGCACATCGTCGGGACCCTCGACCGGCCCAGCTCCGGGACGGTCGAGATCGCCGGCCACGACATCGCCTCGCTGACGGACCGCAGGCTGTCGGCGCTGCGTGCCCGCCGTATCGGCTTCGTCTTCCAGGCCTTCCATCTCGTGCCGGGCGTGGGCGCCCTCGAGAACGTCGCCGAGGGGCTGCTGTACTCCGGACTGCCCCGGTCGCGGCGCCGGAGGATGGCGGCGGAGGCGCTGGCCCGGGTGGGCCTCGCCGACCGGCTGAGGCATCGGCCGCACGAGCTGTCGGGCGGTCAGAAACAGCGTGTCGCCATCGCGCGCGCGGTGGTCGGCGAACCGGCCCTGCTGCTCGCCGACGAGCCGACGGGCGCGCTGGACTCGGCGTCCGGGGAGGCGGTCATGACGCTCCTGCACGAGCTCCACGCGGAGGGCGCGACGATCGCGGTCATCACCCATGACACGGAGATCGCGGGACGGCTGCCGAGGCAGGTACGGATCCGGGACGGGCGGGTGGTGGAGGACACGGGACGGAGGGCCGTCGAGCCCCTGGACTCCGGTGCCGGGGAGGTCGCGGCCTGATGCCCCGTACGAAACTCACCGCCGCCCGGCTCGGCCCGCGTGACGTCCTCCATGTCGGCTCCGCCGGGCTGCGGAGCCGCCCCGTACGCGTGGTGCTGTCCGCGCTGGGCATCGCCATCGGAATCGCCACGATGATCGCCGTGGTGGGTATCTCGGCCTCCAGCCAGGCCCAGTTGCTCCGGCAGCTCGACGCGCTCGGTACGAACATGCTGGTCGCCAAGCCGGGTGAGGGGATGTTCACCGGCCAGGAGGTCGAACTGCCCAAGGACGCCGTGGGCATGGTCGGCCGGATCGCGGGGGTCGAGAAGGCCGCGGGGACCGGCGACCTGAGGAGCTCGGTGCGCCGCTCCGAGAAGATTCCCGCGGCCGAGACCGGCGGGATCGCGGTGAAGGCGGCCACCGAGGGACTTCTCGACGTGCTGCGGGGCGGTCTGGCGTCGGGCACCTGGCTGAACGCCGCCAACGGCCGCTATCCGTCCGTGGTACTCGGCCATGTCTCGGCCGAGCGGCTCGGCATCACACGGCCCGGCCAGCAGGTCTGGATCGACGACCGGTACTTCACGGTCATCGGCGTCCTCGACCCGCTGCCGCTCGCGCCCGAGATCGAACGCTCGGCACTGGTCGGCTGGGAGGGCGCGGGGCGGCTGCTCGGCTTCGACGGGCATCCGACGACGGTGTACGAACGGTCCACGGACGCGTCCGTGGACGAAGTGCAGAAGCTCCTCGCTCCGACGATCGACCCGCGGAACCCGCAGAACGTCTCGGTCGGCGACCCGTCCTCGGCGCTGAAGGCGAAGGCGGCGACGGAGGGCGCGTTCTCCACGCTGCTTCTCGGACTGGGCGGGATCGCGCTCCTGGTCGGCGGGGTCGGCGTCGCCAACACCATGATCATCTCGGTTCTCGAACGACGCCACGAGATCGGTCTGCGCCGGTCCCTGGGCGCGACACGGGGCCAGATCAGGATCCAGTTCGTGACGGAATCCCTGATGCTGTCCGGCCTGGGAGGCCTCGCGGGCGTGGCGCTCGGCGGAGCGGCGACGGGCGTGTACACGTCCACGGGCGGGCTCCCGTGGGTGGTGCCGCTCTGGGCGGTGGGCGGAGGCTTCGCCGCGACGCTCGCGATCGGGACGGTGGCGGGGCTGTACCCGGCGGTCCGCGCGTCACGGCTGTCTCCGACGCTGGCGCTGGCGGCCGCGTAGGGGTGGCGGCGCGTTCGTAGCCCGTGGGCCGCAGTCCGCAGAAGGCCGGCTCCCCGACGGCTCGGCACCGCCGAGCCGTCGGGGAGTTCGGCGTCGCGGGTCGAACTCCCTGCCCGCGGAACGGCAGGCTCCTGAGGGGCCTGTGGCACGATGCGTCACGTCCAGCAATCGATCATGAAAGGTGATGTGCCATGCGTGCGCCACTCAGAGCGTTCTTAGCGACACTCTTCTCCGTCTGTCTGCTCCTCGCGTCGGGCCTCACCACCGCCCGGGCCGACGAAGTGACTCCGACGAACGCGCCCAAGCCGCGCTTCATCACCTACAACGTCTGCGGCGCGTCCAAGACCTGCGACTCCCACCACGACAAGGCCAAGTGGCTGGCCGATGTCACGGGGGCGATCGACCACTGGGAAGCGGATGTCGTCATGCTCCAGGAGGTGTGTTACGAGCAGTGGAAGCTGTTGCGCACCCACTTGGCCGGCCGTTCCGGGACCACGTACGACGCGGTCTGGGGAGCGGCTCTTCCGTCGATCGGCAACTGCGCTCGATGGGACCCCGACCCCAACGACTCGATCGCCCCGGACCTGCGCTTCGGTCTGGCCATCCTCGCGAAGGGCGGCCCGAAGACCATCGACCTGACCTCCCGGACCGTCGACTTCCTTCCGGAGCCCCTCGAAGCGACGGGAACGGCCACCGAGAACCGGATTCTGCTCTGCGCCAAGAGCACGGTGACGGGCCGTACCGTCCGTACCTGCAACACCCACATCGACTGGCACGCCGGGAACAAGACCGCCCAGATCGCCAAGGTCGCGCAGATCACCCGCGGATTCGCCGAAGCGGGCGAGCCGATCGTCCTGGGCGGCGACTTCAACCAGACGCCCGGGCACGCCGACATGAACCCGCTCTACAGCCACGGGGCCGGATCGACGGGGGTGTTCCAAGAGGTCGACGAGAACGACAAGGACGAGTTCCGGGGCGGCGACTGCCCTCAGACCCAGGACCAGTGCCGCAGTGGCGAGAACACCGCGAGCACGGAGTGCTCGCCGCACACCACGGAGAACGCGAAGATCGACTACATCTTCCTGAGCTCCTCGTGGTTCACGACGCTACGGGGCGACGCGGCGGCCTGCTCCGGCGTCGCGGACCATCACCTTCTCCGCGGTGCGGCGGCTTGGGAGAGCCAGTAGCTCCCCTCCGCATCACAGGAGCCGCCGTCACGTGACCTCTGATCACAGGGCCGCGGGACCCGCACAATGACGGCATGACCAACACCGTCGACGCGTCCTGGCACGAGATCCTGCACACCTACGGCGAACCGTCCCGGCCTTCGGAATCACCACTTCTGGCACCGTTCGCCGAGCTGGTGCGGGTCGCACACGCCGAGCCGCTGCTCCGCCGGCTCCGCCCCTGGACCGGGATGTGGGAGCTGCACTTCAGCAGGTGCACGGAGATGGACTACACCTGGGACGTGCCGTACATCGGCACGTTGAGGGACGGCCGGTACTACGTCGAAGGACCGCACCGGAGCAGCCCCCGGATCGCCGAGACCGACAGCGCGCAGGCCGCGGTGGCGATGGTCGTCGATCGTCTGCCGCCCGGCTGCGGTCCCGCGTTCGCCGGCAATGCCACGGAACTGGCCGCTCACGGTCAGCGGTGGCACCGGGAGCCGGACCGTCGGCCGGTGACCCTCCCGTAGGCTGCACCGGCCATGGATACGTACGCCGAACCCGAACCGACCCGGCACGACGCGATCGCTTCCGGTCCGCCGATCCGGAAGCTCTTCCGGGACGTCGTCGCCGATCGCCTGCCGGACCACAGGCCGCCCCAGGCCGCGATGCTGTTCGACGCCGGGGCCGACCCCTGCCGGGACGACCGGAGCTTCCTCGCCGACTTCTACAACGAGATCTTCCACCAGGACACCTGCCGACCCGCCACCGCCGAGGGCCTCGTTCTGCTCGCTGCCCTCGCCGGCGACGACCGGATTCGCGCCCGCCACCGATTCCAGGCCGTTCAGCTGCTTCTCAAGGCCGCCACCGTCGCCGAGCGCCACCTCGCCGACACCTGGCCCGCCACCCCGCGACACGCCGATCCCGGCAGCGAGGTCAGGGCCCGCGACGCGGTCCGGGCCCTCACTCCGGATCTGCTGAGCCGCTGGTCGGCCGAATGCCCCGCGGTTCGCCTCGCCCTCGCCGGCCTCGCGGTCGTCTTCCCGACGGCCCGCACCCTGCCCGCCCTGACACCGCGCCTGGGGACCTTCACGCATCAGCACCCCCGGGGCACCGACATCGGCGACTACGTGCGGTTCGTCCTCGTGCTGGCCGCCCGGGACGAGGATCGGATCCTCACGGCGACGGAGCAACTCACCGACGCCTACTGGACGGGCACGGCGCGCGGAGCGCCGACTCGGGCACGAACCCTCCACCTTCTCGCGCAGATGCTGACCCGGGTCGGAACCGGATTCGACCGGCCACGCGCCCCTCGGTGACGCCTCGCGGACTCGACGGGCGCGGCACGGATACCGTGGACGTGGACGGCGATGCGGCCGCGGATGTCGAGAACGTCGCAGCGGCTCCGTCCCCGGGACAGAGCGGCCACGGACGGCCGCGCGACAGTGGAGGACGACCCACCATGGACCCCGAGCAGATCGCCCAGGAGCTGGCCGACGCCCACGAACTGCTGAGCCGGGCATCCATGGCGCGGCTGGCCTACAACGGGCTCGACGGACTGCCACGCGTCGTCCCGATCGGGATCTTCTGGACCGGTACCGAGATCGTCATGTCCACCGCGGCCACGGCGCCCAAGGTACGAGCACTGTCCGCCCGCCCCGAGATCGCCCTGACCATCGAGGCGGGCGACGGCCCCGGCTCGGCCAGGACGCTGTCGGTGCGCGGGGTCGCGCACCTCACCTTCGTCGACGGGGTGGTTCCGGAGTACCTCGAGGCCGCGCGGAAGAACTTCGACGCCGAGTACGCCGCCGAGTTCGAGCGGAACTGCCGGGCCATGTACGACCGGATGGCGCGTATCGCGGTCGAGCCGCGGTGGGCGCGGTTCTACGACTTCGGCACCGGCCGGGTGCCGCAGTTCCTCGCCGAACTCGCCAAGAAGGCGAGGTGACCCCCTCGCCACGGGAGTCAGGGGGATGACTGACGACCCCGCCCGTCCTCTTCTTGATCACCGCGGCCGCGGCCGACTACCCTGGCCGTCCGGTGGTGACGATCAAGCAGGTGGGCGTATGGCGGGCATGGACGATCTGGTGCGACTGTTCGGCCCGCCCCCGGTCCGGACCCCCTCCCCCGACGACTGGGCCGAGGTCGAGCGTCATGTCGGCTCGGCGCTGCCGGCCGACTTCAAGGCGTTCCTCGACGCCTACGGCACCGGTTCGATCTGCGGAGAGCTGGTGGTGTTCCACCCCCGGGGGTCCAGCCCGCTGCTGGATCGGATGCGGCAGATCCACGATTCGTTCGGCCGGTCCTGGCGACGCGAAGCGGACGCGTACCCCTTCCGGTTCCACCCCGACCCGGGCGGTCTGATCTCCTGGGGGTACGACCACTCCGGCGACGAGCACTTCTTCTGGCCCTGCGACTCGGACCCCGACCGCTGGAAGATCGTCACGAACATCAACGGGGCCGAACCCGAGGTCTTCGAGAAGTCGTTCGTCGACTTCGTGCTCGACTTCGTCATGCGCCTGCGCGACGTGGATCAGTACCACGGGATCGACCCGGACACCCTCGAGTTCCTCGAGCCGGAAGACCTGGACGAACTGGTGGAGCGCGGTGAGATCGGGCCGGTCGAGCCGAGCTTCGAACCGTTCTGATCAGGTTCGGATCAGGTTCGGATCAGGCCCCCTCCGTGGCCGTCGGTCCGGAGCGGGTCCGGGGACTCTTCGCGATCACCTGGTTCGCGAGCCGGATGAGAGCCGCCGGTCGGCCACCCGGGACGAGACCGACCCACGGCGCTCACTCCACCGTCCCCCACCACGTCCCGCCCCTCGCCGCGTCCGCGGCCGCGTCGGCCGCCGGGTCGCCGGTCGTGTCGTCGCCGAGGGCGAGGCGGGAGACGATGCGGTAGCGGTCGCCCCGGTAGAGGGAGCGGACGTACTCGACCGGCCTGCCGTTCGTGTCCGAGGTGGTCCGGTCGAAGAGCAGGGCGGGTGACAGGACCGGCACCTCGAGGAGGGCCGCCTCCTCCTCGCTCAGGACGGTCGGCTCGATCGACTGGACCGCGTGCGCCGTCCGGATGCCGCGCCGCTCCCGCAGATGGGCGTAGAAGCCGCCTTCCATGTCGGCGGCGGTGAGCCCGGGGACGAGGTCGGCCGGGACGTGGAGGTGCTCCAGGGCGATCGGGGCGCCGTCGACGTGCCGGAGGCGGGTCACGTGCACCAGCTCCGCCGCCGGGGAGATCGCGAGTCTGCGGCCGATCCGCGCACCCGCCCGTACGGTGCGGAGCCGAAGCACCGTGCTCGTCCAGTCGCCCCGGCTCCGGGGGGCGTCCGCCGCCCGGTGTTCGGCGACCAGTTCCTGGGTGATCTTGTCGGGTGCGACGAACATGCCCCGGCCGTGCTCCCTGACCAGCAGGCCCGTGGCGACGAGTTCGTCGACGGCGGCACGCAGGGTGGGGCGGGAGACGCCGAGGGTGGCGCAGAGGGTGCGCTCGGACGGGATGGCGTCGCCGGGGCGCCGGCCGTCGATCACGCCCAGCAGGTGCTCCCGTACCCGCTCCCGCTTGAGCTCCATTCCGTGACCTTTCCGCCGCGCCGTCCGCTGCGGGTCAGTATGCATCCCCCTCGGTGGAGGAGGTCACGAGGCCGTCGCGGGTGAAGTCCAGGCGGGAGACGATGCGGTAGCGGTCGCCGCGGTAGACCGAGTGGACGTACTCGACGGGGCGGCCCCCGGTGTCGAGGGTGAGGCGTTCGATCAGCAGGGCGGGCGAGAGGACGGGGACGTCCAGGAGGGCTGCCTCGTCCTCGCTGACGACGGTGGGCTCGATCGACTGGGTGGCCTCCTGGACGTGGACCCGGTGGTGCTCCCGCAGGTGGTCGTAGAGGTCTCCGGCTTCGAGTTCCTCGGGGGTGAGCGCGGCGCCCACCAGGTCCGCCGGGATGTGCAGGTGCTCGATGGCCATGGGTGAGCCGTCGACGAGGCGGAGACGGGCGACGTAGAGGAGTTCGGCGGCGGGCGAGAGGCGGAGCCTGCGGCCGATCCGGGCTCCGGCCCGGATGGTGGCGGACTCCAAAACAGTGCTGGACCAGGTGCCGGAGGCGCGGGGGACGGTGAAGGCCGCGTCGTCCGGGGCGAGGCGCTGGGTGATCTTGGCGGGCGCGACGAACATGCCCCGGCCGTGCTCCCTGACCAGGGCGCCGGTGGCGACGAGTTCGTCGACGGCGGCACGCAGGGTGGGGCGGGAGACGCCGAGGGTGGCGCAGAGGGTGCGCTCGGACGGGATCGGGTCGCCGGGGCCGCCGGCTTCGATCAGGCCCAGCAGATGTTCCCGTACCCGCTCGCGCTTCAGCACTCCGCTGGAGGAGCTGTCCTTCATGCCTCGCCCTTCATGCGGCTCTCCCTGACTGGTCAACTGGTAAATCCGATACTAGCCGGATCACACGTCCTGTCACTGGGTGAACAGCCCATGTTTTTCAAGGGATTGACGGCCACAGCCGTCCGTGCCACCTTCTGGTCACACACCTGACCACTTGACCAATTGGTCAACCACTCCTTGAGGTGCCCGTGAAAACTCGTTCCCTCGCCGGCCCCGTCGCCCTCGCGGCGACCGTCGCCCTCACCGCCACGGCATGCGGCGGAGCGGGCGACCCGGCAACCACCGGCGGGCCGCAGAAGGTCACCGTCTGGATCATGAAGGACAGCGTCACCGACGCCTTCCTCGCCCGCTTCCGCACCGGCTTCGAGGCGGAGCACAAGGACATCGACCTCGACATCCAGATCCAGGAGTGGGACGGCATCGGCGAGAAGGTCACGGCCGCCCTCGCCAGCAAGGACGCCCCGGACGTCATCGAGGTCGGCAACACCCAGGTCGCGCAGTACGCGGCGAGCGGCGGCGTGCGGGACCTCAGCGACAGGACGGCCGAGCTGAACGGCGCCGACTGGCTTCCCGGACTCGCGGAGCCCGGGAAGGTCGACGGCAAGCAGTACGGCATCCCCTGGTACGCGGCCAACCGCGTCGTGATCTACCACAAGGACCTCTTCGCCCGCGCCGGCGTCACCGCTCCCCCGAAGACACAGGCCGAATGGCTCGCCGTCACCGCGAAGCTCAACCGGGGCGCGACACAGGGCATCTACCTCCCCGGGCAGAATTGGTTCACCCTCTCCGGGTTCGTCTGGGAGGCGGGCGGCGACCTCGCCGTCAAGGACGGCGCGGGCTGGAAGGGAGCCCTCGACACCCCGCAGGCCCTCGCCGGCATGGACTTCTACCGCCGGCTCCAGGCCCTCGGCAAGGGGCCGAAGGACGCCGACGAGGCCAAGCCCCCGCAGGCCGAGGCCTTCGCCAAGGGAGACATCGCGCAGATCATCGCCGTACCCGGCGGCGCGAGGATCGTCGAGGAGATCAACCCGGCGCTCAAGGGCAAGCTCGGCTTCTTCCCGGTGCCCGGCAGGACGGCGGACAAGCCGGGTGCCGTCTTCACCGGCGGCTCCGACTTCATCGTGCCGGAGGCCTCGACCCACCCCGAGGCCGCGTACGAGGTCGTCAAGGCGCTGGCCGGCGACACATGGCAGACGGACATGGCGAGAACGATGAGCTACGTCCCCAACCGCACCTCCCTCGCCCGGGTCATCCAGGACGACGAGGGCACGGCCGCCATGGCCGCCGGCGCGGCGCAGGGCCGGGCGACGCCGAACTCCCCGCAGTGGGCCGCCGTCGAGGCCACCAACCCGATCAAGCAGTACATGACGGCGGTGCTCACCGGGACCGATCCCGCACGGGCGGCCGCGAGCGCGTCGCAGAGCATCACCAAGACGCTCGGCTCGTGAGCCGGCAGAGCGGGATCGCGAGACGGCCGTACGGAACCGTGCGCCGGCCCGACAAGCTCGTGAAAGGGGCGACCGGAGCCACGGGGCGGCCGAGTGGGCCCGCGGGCCCGCCGAAGGGGACCGGTCGCCCGGGCAGTCCGAGACGGTCCGCCCTCTGGCCGTACCTCCTGGTCGCCCCCACCGTCCTCGGCGGTGTGCTCCTCCTCGGATATCCCCTCGTCCGCAACCTGCTGATCTCCTTCCAGGAGTACGGCATGGGCGAACTCATCCGCGGCGAGGCCGGTTTCGTGGGGTTCCGGAACTACCGGACCGTGCTGGCCGACCCCGAGTTCTGGGAGGTCGTCCGCCGCACCTTCTGGTGGACCCTGGTCAACGTCGTGCTCATCATGGTGATCGGCACGCTGGTCGCCCTGATGATGCAGCGGCTCGGGCGCCGGATGCGGATCATGGTGACGACCGGTCTCGTCCTCGCGTGGGCCAGCCCGGTGATCGCCACCACGACCGTCTTCCAGTGGCTCTTCGCCTCCCGGCTGGGGGTGGTCAACTGGGTGCTGGTCGAGCTCGGGTTCGAGTCCTTCGAGGGGTACTCCTGGCTGGCCGACGGCCCCGCCGCGTTCACGGTCCTGGTGCTGCTGGTGGTCTGGCAGTCGGTGCCCTTCGCCGCCATCACCCTGCACTCCGCGCTGCTGACCGTCCCCGCCGAGCTGTACGAGTCGGCCCGGCTCGACGGCGCCGGAAGCCTGCGGATCTTCCGCTCGGTCACGCTGCCCCTGCTGCGGCCGATCTTCGGGCTCGTCCTCTGCCTCGAGGTCATCTGGGTCTTCCGCTGCTTCGCCCAGATCTGGGCGGTGACCAAGGGCGGACCCGGCGAGGCGACGACCACGCTGCCCGTCTACGCCTACCGGGTGGCCCAGTCGCTGCACCGCTACGACCTCGGCGCGGCCGTCTCCACCCTCACCGTCCTCCTCCTCGTGGCCGTCCTCATCGCCTACTTCCGCCAGATGCTCCGACAGGAGGCCGACCGGTGACACCGCGCACCCTGCGCCGACTCCCCCTGAACACCGCGGCGGCGCTCGTCTTCGTGCTGGCCGTCTTCCCGGTGTACTGGATGGTCCTCACGGCCTTCCGGCCGACCCGGGACATCCAGTCGGAGACCCCGCGCTTCCTGCCCGGGTCCGTCACCCTGGAGCACTTCAGGAACGCCGTGTCCGCCGACGGCTTCTGGATCTTCTGGCGCAACAGCCTGCTGGTGACCGCCGGGTGCGTCCTGCTCGCCCTCGTGGTGGCGCTCGCGGCCGCGTTCGCCGTCGCCCGGATGCGCTGGCGCGGCCGGCGGGCCTTCATCCTGATGGTCTTCCTCGCCCAGATGGCGCCCTGGGAGGCGCTGTTGATCCCGATGTACGTGATCGCCCGGGACGCGGACCTGCTCGACCGGCTCGCGACCCTCAGCCTCGTCTACTTCATGATCACACTGCCCTTCACCATCGTCACCCTCCGCTCCTTCCTGGCGGCGGTCCCGGCCGAGCTGGAGGAGGCGGCCCAGGTCGACGGCTGCACCCGCGCCGCCGCCTTCCGCCGGGTGACGCTCCCCCTCCTCGCCCCCGGGCTGCTCGCGACCTCGCTCTTCGGGTTCATCACCGCCTGGAACGAGTTCGCCTTCGCCAACATGCTGATCATCAAGAACCAGGACGACCGCACACTGCCCGTCTGGCTCTCCTCCTTCTCCAATGTCTTCGGCACCGACTGGGGCGCCACCATGGCCGCCTCCACCCTCTTCGCCCTGCCCGTCCTCGTCCTCTTCCTGGTCCTGCAGGGCCGGGTCGCCGCCGGAATGACCGGCGGAGCCGTGAAGGGATAACGCACCACGATGCCCCACCCCCGCCTCGTACCCGAACCCACCCATCTCCAGCTCCTGCCCGGCAGGTTCACCTTCGGCGCCTCGACCGCGCTCAAGGTCTCGCCCGGCGCCGAGGGCGCCGCCCGGCTGCTGCGCACCCTGCTCGGGCCCGCCACCGGTCTGCCGCTGCCCGCGCGCCCCGACGGCTCCGTCGTCCTCGCCCTCGACCACGCCCTCACCGGCCTGGGAGAGGAGGGATACGGCCTCACCGTCGGCTCCGAAGGGGTCCTGCTGCGGGCCGCCCGCCCCCAGGGACTGCTCGCCGGCATCCAGACCCTCCGTCAGCTCCTGCCCGTCGAGGCCCTCGCCGCCGAACCCGTCTCCGGCGTCGCGTGGTCCGTCCCCTGTGTCCAGATCACCGACACCCCCCGATTCCCCTGGCGCGGCTCCATGCTCGACGTCGCCCGCCGCTTCCAGCCGGTCTCCTACCTGCGCCGGTACGTCGATCTCCTCGCCCTCCACAAGCTCAACGTCCTCCACCTCCACCTCACCGACGACCAGGGCTGGCGGATGCCGGTCGCCGAGCTCCCCCGGCTCACCGAGGTCGGCGGTGTGCCGCACGGCGGCGCCTACACCCGGGACGAACTCACCGGGCTGGTGGCGTACGCGGCGGAGCGGGGCGTCACGGTCGTGCCCGAGATCGAGATGCCCGGCCATGTCCGTGCCGCCCTCGCCGCCTACCCCGAGCTGGGCAACCATCCCGGCCGCAGCTATGACGTCTGGGACCGGTGGGGGGTGTGCGACACGATCCTCGGCGTCCACGACGGGGCCCTCGAGTTCTGCCGGACCGTCCTGGACGAGGTGATGGAGGTCTTCCCGTCCCCGTACATCCACATCGGCGGCGAGGAGTGCCCCACCACCGAGTGGCACGACTCCCCCGCCGCGCGCCGGCGGGCCGCCGAGGAGGGCCTGCCGGGGCCCGCGGCCCTCCACGGCTGGTTCATGGAGCGGATCGGACGCCACCTCCTCGCCGCCGGTCGCAAGCCGCTGAGCTGGACCGAGAACGGCGCCGACCTCCCGCCGTACTTCACCGTCATGCCCTGGCGCGACGCCGACCACGGTCGCACCGCGGTCCGCCGCGGACACCCCGTCATCATGGCGCCGCACCGCACCACCTACCTCGACTACCCCCAGTCCGCCAGCCCCACGGAGCCGCCGGGCCAGGCCGGCGAGATCGTCGACCTGCGCACCGTCCACGGCAACGATCCGGCTCCGGCGGACTGGAGCCCCGAGGAGGCCGCCCGGGTCCTCGGCTCCCAGGTCCAGCTCTGGACCGAGTACGTGCCCACCACCGCGCACGCCGAGTACCTCACCTTCCCGCGGCTCTGCGCCCTCGCCGAGGTCGTCTGGACCGGCCGCCACGACTGGTCGGGCTTCCAGGAGCGCCTTCACCACCACAGGACGCGGCTGGACGTCCTGGGGGTGCCGCGCCGTCCGGCCTCCGCTCCGGAGCCCCTCCTCACGCCCACTCCCTGACCCCGCCCGTACAGCCGGAACCACTCCACCCGAAGAGAGGAACAACCATGAACCACCCCACCAGGAACAGGAACCTGCGGATCCGTGCCACGCTCGCCGTCGCCGCGGTGACCGGGCTCGGTGCCACCGCCCTCACCGCCCTTCCGGCGGCGGCCGCCGGTGAGGCCGTCACCGTCCAGTACCGGCAGAGCGCCACCGGAAGCGACCAGGTCGAGCCCTGGCTGAAGGTCGTCAACACCGGCGCGTCCAGCGTCCCGCTGAGCCAGGTCAAGGTGCGCTACTACTTCAAGGCCGACGCGGGGGCCTCGTACACCTATGCCTGCTCATGGGCGGTGAAGGGCTGCGCGAACCTCACCGGCACCTTCGGCAGCCTGGCGAATCCCACCGCGACCGCCGACCGGTACCTCGAGATCGGATTCACCGCAGGTGCGGGCTCGCTCGCGCCGGGCGCCGACACCGGCGACATGCAGCTCCGCTTCCACCGCTCCAACTGGCAGCCGCTGAACCAGAACGACGACTACTCCTTCGGGCCGGCCCAGACGACGTACGCCAACTGGTCGAAGGTCACGGCGACCGTGGGCGGCGTTCCGGTCTGGGGCACCGCCCCCGCGGGCAACGAGCCGACCCCCACGCCGACCGGCCCGACCACTCCGCCGCCCACCGGGGCCGCGCTCTTCGACGACTTCGACTACACCGGCCACACGGACCCGGCGATCAACGCCCACGGCTGGAGCGTGCGCTCCAACTCCGGCGGCCCCGGGGTGCCGGGAGCCACCTGGGCCCCCGAGAACGTCACCTTCGCCAAGGAGGGGACGAACTCGATCATGAACCTGCGGAGCTCGACGGCCGGAACGGGCGAGTCCACCCGGCACACCGAGATCCTCACGCGGGCCTCCAAGTTCAAGAACGGCACCTACGCGGCGCGCGTGCGCTTCTCCGACGCCCCGGTGTCGGGCCCGGACGGCGACCGTGTCGTGCAGACCTTCTTCACCATCAACGACCTCAAGGCGCCGATGGCCGACGACTATGCCGAGTACGACTTCGAGTACCTCCCCAACGGCGGCTGGGGCGAGCCCGCGAACATCCTCTACACCACCTCGTGGGAGACCTACCGGCCCGACCCCTGGGAGGCCGTCAACCAGCACTCCGAGTCCCGGACGAGCTACGCCGGCTGGCACGACCTCGTGCTGACCATCGACGACAGCACGATCGTCTACTACGTCGACGGCCAGGAGTTCGGCCGGCACGACGCCCGCTACCTCCCCGAGCGCCCGATGTCGATCAACTTCAACCAGTGGCTGATCGACCTCGCCGGGCAGACGTCGACGACCCCGCGCTCCTACGACCAGAAGGTCGACTACGTCCTGCACGTCAAGGACCAGGTCCTGACCCCCGCGCAGGTCGCCGCCAAGGTCGGGGCGTACCGCTCGGCGGGCACGGCCTTCGAGGACTCCGTACCGGCCGCGCAGTAGGCGGCCCCGGTGGGCCGTCGTCCGGAGGGACGGCGGCCCACCGGAAGGAGTCAGGGGGTGCGGCAGGTCGGGTCGTCGACGGCGCTCACGGTGTACGGGGGCCGGCCCGGCGGCTCGTCCAGCTGGCTGTTGACCACGTAGAGCCGGCAGCCGTGGCGGGCGAGCGTGGTCGGCAGGTCGAAGGGTTCCCCCGTGAGGCGGTGGGTCACCGTGCCCGTAAGCAGCTCCGCGTCCAGGCGGGCGATGTAGACGCCGTGCGGGGCGCCGTGGTTGAGGACGGCGTAGAGGGTCCGGCCGCGCAGGACCATGCCGTCGGGTCCGAAGGACTCCTCGCCGAGATCGAGCCGGGTGACCTCCTTGTCGGCGGTGTCGATCCGCCAGACCGCTTCGGTGCCGTTGGACGCGACCAGCAGGGTGGTGCCCGCCTCGTTCGCGACGATTCCGTTCAACAGCCAGTACTGGGGCGGGAACTGCGGGAAGGCGGCGCGGATGTCGAGCCAGGGTTCGAGGGGGCCGAGGGTTCCGCCGCGGATCTCCGCCCGGTACACGACGGGGTTGGCCCAGTCCGTCACGTACACCGCGTTCCTCGTCACGACGAGGTCGTTGAGATCGGATCCGCCGAGCGGTCCCCCGCCGGCCGTGCGGGTGGCGAGCAGCCGGCCGTGCCGGTCGTGGACGGTCAGGCTCGCACCGCCCACCGAGAAGATCCGGCCGCGACGGTCGGTGTGGACGCCCAGGCTGCTCGGTCGCCGCTCCAGGCCGCGCGCCGGGAAGGGTCTGAGTTCCGGGTGGTCGATGTGGCCCCGGTAGAGGGCGCCCGTGCCGTCGGACGACACGTACAGGGTGCCGTCCGGGGTGACGGCGATGCCCTCGGGGAGCACCCCGGGTGCCCGGGAGACGACATAGGTGCCGGGCAGGTCCCGGGCGACGGCGGGGCCGGGCGCGCCGGCGAGGGCGGTGAGCAGGACCGCGGCGGCGAGGCAGGCGGTACGGGCGGGGACGCGGCGCATCGGTGTGGCCTCCGGAGGGAGCGGTGAGGTGGACACCGGGAGCGTGCTCCGTCCGGCTGTCGAACGCATCGCCTTTCATCCCTGGGTGAAAAGGTCCGCCGGGCCGATAATCGGTCGACATGATCCGTCTCCACTTCACGGCCGCCGATCTGCGGAGGGTCACGCTCGCTCCGGTGGCCGACGCGCTCTCGGAGACCGCGCTGAGTCTCCGCCTCGGCCTGCGCGCGGCGGGCTCGCGGGATTCGGGCGCACGTCCAGCGGCCTCGCGTCCTGCGGCCTCGCGGGATTCGGGCGCGCGTCCTGCGGGCCCGCGACATGCGGACGCACGGTCTTCGGAAGCGCGACCCGGCCCACTTCCCGACCCGCGGCCGGGACGTGGGCACAGCCGTGTCAGCGGTGGCAGTGGCGGTCTGCGGACGCAGTGGGTGCGGCCCGCCGCCCTGGAGTGGCACCGGTCGCTTCGGGGCCGGGCGGTCGCCGGGGCCGGTGTTCTCGCCGAGCTGGTGACCGAGGACGGATTCGTTCCGGACTTCCTGCTGCAGCCCTCGGCGCGCGACTTCGACGAGGCCCTGGAGGCGGTCGCCTCGACGCCCGCGGAACGGCTCGCGCTCGATCTGGGGTTGGCCGGGGCTCCCGGCCGGAACGGCGGTCCCGGACGCCCCGGCCGGTGGGCGCACGACCTCGCGCGGGGCGTCCCGTCCGCCTCCACCGCGCTGGTCGAGGACACACGCCGGTACTTCCGCGAGTCGGTCGAGCCGCTCTGGCCGCGGATCCGCCGCGACGCCCTGACCGATCGGGCGCTGCGGGCGGAGATGCTGCTGCGCGGTGGCGTCGACGCCCTCCTGACCACGCTGGGCACGACCTGGCGCTGGGAGCCGCCGACGCTGCACCTGCCCTCGGGGTCGACGTACGACGTCCCGTTGTGCGGTCGCGGGCTGCTTCTCGTCCCCTCGTGGTTCGCGACGGGTCCGATGGTGATGTACCGCCCCGAGGCGGCGACCGTGCTCGTCTATCCGATGTACGACGACGGTGTGGGCCGGGCGGACGGGTCCTCCGACCGGCCGGAGGCGCTGGCCGCGCTGCTCGGCCGCACCCGGGCGCAGGTGCTCGGCCTGCTGCGTTCCCCGGCGACGACGACGGCGCTGGCCGAGCGTGCCGCCGTCTCGCTCGCGGCGGCCAGTCAGCACGCGGGGGTCCTGCGGGGCGCGGGTCTGGTCGCCACCGTACGGACCGGCTCGTCGGTCCTCCACAGCCTGACGCCGCTGGGCGCGTCGCTGCTGGCCGGGGGCTGAACCCTGCGGGCCGCCGGACCCACCCGGGTCCGGCGCGCGTGCCGGGTGGACCGACCCGGGGGATGCTGGGGGTATGGGTGGCGCTCCCCGGGGGCGGCTGTGAAGCCGCTCCCGCCCGTCTACGCCGCGGCCGTACGACGGTCGGTGCGGGTCACGCTGGCCGCTGCCGCCGGCTTCTATCTCTTCCTCTACGGCTTCGACTCGCCCGTCGCCGCCACGTACGCGCTCTTCGCCGCGGTCGCGATGGCGGGTCTGTCGCACATCCCCGGCACCGGCCGGCAGCGTGCCGCGACGCTGGTGCCCGTGGTGCCCGCCTGCTGGGTGCTCATCACGATCGGCACCTATCTGTCCGTACGGACGTGGAGCGCTGTCCTCGGCATGCTGGTCGTCGGGTTCACCCTGGCCTTCATGGCCGTGGGCGGGCCGCGGCCGGCCGGCGCCGCGCCCGGGCTGCAACTGATGTACATCCTGCCGTCCTTCCCGCCCTACGTCCCCGAGTCGCTCGGCGAACGGCTGGTCGGAGCGACGGCCGGCCTGGCCCTGCTGATCCTCGCCGAGGCCTTCGTCCTGCCCGATCGCGCGCGGACCGTCCCGTACCGGGAGCTGGCCGCCCGGGCCGCGGACAGCGCGGGGCGGTGCGCCGACGCGCTGGGCTCCGCCCCGTACACGCTCGGCGACACGGCGCTGCGGGCCGCCCGGGAGTTCAGCGGAGGGCTGCGGTCCTCCCGGGTGCCGGAGGCGGAACGGCCCGCTGGGCCGAGCGTCCGGGCCAGAGGCCTGGCCCACACCGGTCTGGCCGCCCGCACCCTGCTGGGACGGCTGACGTCGCTGCCGCCGCTCTCCGGCGACCCCTCGGCGGGCCGGGCCGGGCCGGAGGTGCTGCTCGCGGTGCGCGACGCGTCCCTGGAGACCGCGGCCCGACTGCGCGGCCGGGAGAACGCCGTGGCCGCCCGCTCGCGGCTCCGGGAGGCCCGTCAGGCCTTGGCGAAGGGGCCCGGGCCGGATGCCGCACCCGCGGCGCTGCGCCGCCAGGCGGCGGTCCTCGAGGTGGCCGACGCCGCGCTCGCGATGTCCGCGGCGGCGGAGATCGCCGTACGGGGCAGAGCAGCGTCGGCGGCGGCGCCCGGGCGGTTCTGGTACGCCCGGATGCGGGCCCCCCAACTGTGGTGGCGGCGGCTCTCGGGGCACGCGGGGCAGCGGTCGGTGTTCTTCCAGAACGCGGTGCGAATCGCGCTGGCCCTCGCGGCGGCGCGGACGATCGCCGGCCTCGACACGCTGCCGCACGGCTTCTGGATGCTGCTCGCCACGCTCACCCTGACCCGTACGACGGCACGGCAGACCAGGAGCACGGTGCGGGCGGCGCTCACCGGGACCCTTGTGGGAGCGCTCGTCGTGGCCACCCTGCTGGCGCTGGTCGGGACGGACACGGCGGTGTACGCCGCCGCGTTGCCGCCGCTGATGCTGGTCGCCTTCACGCTGGGACCGGTGAAGGGGGTCGGGTGGGCGCAGGCGATGTTCACCATGGTCGTCGCCCTGGTCTTCGCCCAGCTGGCGCCCGCGACCTGGCAGCTGGCCGAGTTCCGGCTCCTCGACGTGGTCGCGGGCAGCGCGGTCGGTGCCGTGTTCGGGCTGCTCGCCTGGCCCCGGGGTGCCCACGACGAGCTGCGGCGTGCGGTGGCGACGATGCTGCGGAGCGCCGCGGAGACCGTGGTGGCGACGACCGCGCAGCTCGCCGCGGGCGGGGCGCGGGCACCGGTGGCCACCGCGCCGGGCCACCGGTCGTTGCAGCACGCTCTGATCATGGCGGAGTCGGCGTACGCGCAGTACCGGAGCGAGCCGAAGGAGCCGGCCGCCCCGGAGGACGCGCGGGACTGGCAGGCCGCTCTGATGTCCGGCCACCACACCCTGTGGGGTGCGGACCGGCTGCTCGTGCCGCCGGAGCCGGCCGTCGCCCCTCCCCTCGACCGGGAACCGGCCGAGGCGGTCACGCGGAGCGGCGACCGGGTGGCCGCGGGCATGCTGCTGCTCTCCGCCCGTCTGGACCCCAGCGGTGACACGCCCGGCAGGCCGGTGGCCCTCGGCGCCCGCTCCTTCGCCGACTTCTCCGCAGAGCCACCGGGTGCGCCCCGGCCGTACTACGCGGCCGCCGAGTGGCTGGAATCGCTGATGACGGATGTGGAGCGGGTCGCGGGCGACCACAAGTGAGCCGTGCCACACAGGGATTGGCTGTTCAGGGTCCGAACACCGGGTTCGGGAGCGCGACAGCGAAGCGTTAGCACGACGGCAGTGGGACGTGAGCGGCGCGCGGCAACCTGGGAGGGACCACCGTGGCCGGCGAGCCGGCCACGGACCAGCAGTTCAGCAGACCACGGGGACCTCACCATGCGTGTCGACCAGCGGCCGGGGGACGACGGTACGACCGTCCGGCCGGCCTCGTCGGGACGGTCGAGGCGAGTGAGAAAGAGCAGGTAGCGGAAGTGCTCACCAAGCGGGTGACGGTGACCGTCCACGCATCCGATCCACTCAGTCGGGCCGGGCTCATCAGCCACTTGCGGCACCAGCCGACGGTCGACGTCGTCCCCGACCAGGACGACGGGAGCCGTGACGGCCCGGCGGTGGCCGTGATGCTCGCGGAGCGGATCGACGAACCCACCACGGCGGAACTGCGGCGCCTGCTGCGCGGGCGGGACCAGCGGGTCGTGCTCGTGGCACGCGAGCTGCGCGAGCCCGATCTGCTGGCGGTGGTCGAGTACGGGGTGCGGGCCATCATCTGGCGGCACCAGGCCACCGAGCAGCGGCTGTTGAGCGCCGTGCACAGCGCCGCGCGCGGCGAGGGCGAGCTGCCGCCGGATCTCGTCAGCCGTCTGCTGAACCAGGTGGGCCGGTTGCAGCGGGCGACGACGGCGGGAGCGGCGACCGGCGGGGCGGCGCCGCTCTTCGGGATGGCGCCGCGCGAGGTGGACGTCCTGCGCCTCCTCGCCGAGGGCCTCGACACCCGGCAGATCAGCGAGAAGCTCGCCTACTCCGAACGGACCGTCAAGAACATCCTGCACGCGCTGATGACGCGTCTGCAGCTCACGAACCGGGCGCATGCCGTCGCGTACGCGCTCCGCGAAGGCTACATCTGATGATCCATGAGATCGACGAGGCACTGCGGGGGCTGCTCGCGCCCGCCGTCACCGGCGACGTCGCCTTCGAGGCGCCGACGCGTGACTGGGCGGCCCGCCGCAACGCCCCGACCCTCAACGCCTATCTGTACGACATCCGGGAGGACGTGGCCCGCCGGGAACGCGGCGCGTACGCCGAGCGGGACGCCCAGGGGATCGTGACGCGCCGGCGCCAGCCGCCGCGCTGGTTCCGGCTCTCGTACCTGGTGACGGCCTGGACGTCTCGCCCGGAGGACGAGCACCGGCTGCTCTCGGGCGCGATGGCGCTGCTGCTGCCCCACGAGATGCTCTCCGGCGCCGCCGTGCCGGAGTCGGTGCGTCCGATCACGACGTCCCTACCGCTCTCCGTCGCGGTACCGCCGGCCGAGTCGCGGTCGCTCGCGGACATCTGGTCGGCGCTCGGCGGTGAGCTCAAGCCCTCGCTGGACGTCGTGATCACCACTCCGTTCCCGGTCACCCCGGTGTACGAGGTGGCGCCGCCGGTCATCGAGGGGGAGATCGTGGTGCGCGGGGCCGACGGGGTGCCCGCCGGATCGAGGCCCCGGAAGATGCGGCGCCCGGTGGTCGAGGAGACCACCGTGACGGCCTCCGGCGCGAAGGGCGGGGACAGGGCATGAGCGATCCTCACGGTGTGATCGAGCTGATCGTCTCCCTCCGTGCGCGGGTCGCCGCGCTCGTGGAACTCCGCAGCGCCTGCGATCCGACGGCCGGTGATCCGATGCGCGGGCTCTTCCTCACCGGGGAGACCGTCCGCCGGATCGCCGCGGGGCCGGTCCACGAGGTGGAGTACGGCGCAGGCCTCGAACTGCCGGACCTCGGCCGGGGGGACCGGCTCGGCTCCCTGGCGGCGGCCTTCGGGCTGTCCGCGCTCGACGCGCACATCCTCCTCGCGGCGCTCGCGCCCGATGTGGACCGGGGCTTCGAGGGGCTGTACGGGTACCTCAACGACGACGTCGGCCGGCGCCGCGCCACGATGGCGCTCACCCTCGACCTCGCGGCCGTCGACCCGTTCGACGCCGCCGCCCGCGACCGCTTCCATGCGGGGGCGCCGCTGCGGTCAGGGGGGCTGCTGGAGATCGAGGAGGAGGACCGGCCGCTGCCCGGCAGGGCGCTGCGGGTGCCGGAGCGGGTCGTGGCGCATCTGCTGGGCGACGACAGCCGGCTGGACGCCCGGCTGTCGGGTGCCGGTGTGGAGCTGCTGCCCGCCGTCGGCACGGACGGGGCCGGGGCGCCCACCGCGCTGGGCGCTCGGGTCGCCGCCGCCGGATCCGTCACCGTCCACCTGCGGGAGCGCGTCCCCGGGGCCGCGACCGACGCGGTGGTGGCCGCGCTGCTCGGCGCGGGGCGGCCGGTGCTGCGCTACCGGCCGGATTCCGTCGACACGGTGGTGGCACGGGTGCTGCTGCGCGAGGCCCGGCTGCGCGGCGCCGCCGTCGTCGTCGAGCCGCTTCCGCCGCAGCCCGGTCCCCTGGTGCGCGTACTCGCCGGCTCGGGTACGACGGTGGTACTCGCCGGAACCGACGCGCCGGACCCCGGCTGGGCACCGGACGCGGAGCTCCTGGCCCTTGACGCGCCGACGGACCGGGCCGGCACCGGCGATCTGTGGCAGCGCGAACTCGGCTCGCTGGACGGCGACTTCGATCTGGACGAGGCCACCGCGCCGTACCGTCTCAGTGGTGACCAGGTCCGCCGGGCGGCCCGTACGGCGCGGGCGCTCGCCGAGTTCGAGGGCACTGCGGTGACCCGGGCGCAGGTGCAGCGCAGCGCTCGGCTGGTCTCCGCCCCGCTGCTCGACAGCCGTGCGCGGCGGATCCGGCCGGCCGTCGGCTTCGCCGACATCGTCCTGCCCGAGGAACCCCTGGGGCTGCTGCACGAGTTGACCGGCCGGGCCCGTCACCGGGACCGGGTGCTCGGCGAGTGGAGGCTGCGGACCGGCGGCGGGCGCGGTCGGGGTGTCGTCGCGCTGTTCGCCGGCGAGTCGGGCACCGGCAAGACGCTCGGAGCCGAGGTCGTCGCGGGCGAACTGGGCCTGGACCTGTATGTGGTGGACCTCTCGGCGGTGGTCGACAAGTACGTCGGAGAGACCGAGAAGAACCTGGAGCGGATCTTCGTCGAGGTGGACCGCACGGACTGTGTGCTGCTCTTCGACGAGGCCGACGCGGTCTTCGGCAAACGTTCCGAGGTGAAGAGTTCGCACGATCGGTACGCCAATCTGGAGAGCGCCTATCTGCTCCAGCGTCTTGAGGCGTTCGACGGGATCGCGGTGCTCACCACCAATCTGCGGGCCAATATCGACGACGCGTTCACGCGCCGGCTCGATCTGGTCGTGGACTTCCCGTTCCCGGACCCGGAGCAGCGGGTCTCGCTCTGGCACTCCTGCCTCACCGGTACCCCGAAGGCGGAGTGCGTGGACGAGGAGATCACGCGCTGTGCGGAGGAGTTCGAACTCGCGGGCGGCGCGATCCGTTCGGCCGCGGTGACGGCCGGGTACCTGGCCGCGGCCCGTGGCTCGGCGGTGACCGGGGCGGATGTACGGGCCGGGGCGCGGCGGGAGTACCAGAAGGCCGGGCGGCTGGTCCTGGACGCAGGCGTGCCCTGGGCTCCGTAGCGGCGGCGCGAGGACGGGAGAGGGGGCCACCCGGTGCGGGTGGCCCCCTCTCCTGCGCTGCCGGGTCCCTCGGCCCAGGTCGTCTCCTTCGGACCAGGCAAGATCCGGAAGAGACGGCCCCGGCTCACATGACGCTGCCGCCGACCATCTTCTGGAGGGTCGCCCAGTCGACCTTGCCGCTGGCGGGCAGGCCCACGGCCGACTGGTAGGCGCTGATGTACCGCGCGGTCGTGTCGCTGTACTTGGTGAGCGTCTGCTTGTCCGTGCGGAGGTAGTCGATGCCGGCCCGTGCGTAGTTGCGCGCGTTCTGGAGGTCCCTCGGGCTGGACTGGCGGTTGTACGCCCACCAGAACGCCGCCATCAGCTGGGTGTTCTGGTGCGTGCTGGATCCGGGCTTCACCGTGTCGGGTGTGATGCGCTGGGCCCAGAGCGAGACGAGGGTCGCCCGGCCGAGCTCGCCCTCGTTGTCCGTCAGGAAGATCGCGGCGGAGTTCTTGTTGTTCTCCTCGCCGTCCTTGACGACCGCGCGCTGGTAGCAGACGAGGGAGGAGCGGGTCGGCGCGTCGATCACGCCCTTGGTCCAGCCCGGCTTCAGCGTGCAGCGGTTGGAGGCCCCCAACGCCGCGAGGCGTTCCTGGGCGAACTCGACCACCAGGTCCTTCGGGTAACCGGTGCGCCAGGGCGGCACGGTCACCGGGGCGGCGGGCGGGGCCGTGGTCGGCTGGTTGCCGCCGCCACCGGGATTCGATCCGCCCTGGGTCGGTCCGCCGCCGCCACCGCCGTTGCCACCACCGCCGCCGCCGGACGAGCCGCCCTCGGTGGGTCCACCGCCGCCGGCTCCTGAGCCGTCGTCGCCGGGGGGCGGCGGGAGGTCCTGCGTGAGGGGCGGGAGGTCGCTGCCGGGCGGCTTCCCGCCGGGCGTGGGCCCTCCGGTCGAACCGGGCGGAGGCGGCGCGTCGGGAAGCTCGTCGCCGGTCCCCTGCGGCGCCGGCCTGGGCACGTTGGTCGCCTTGATCTCCTTCGCCGCGCTCACGATCTTCGGCGAGAAGTTGAACCAGAGCACGATGAAGGCGATCACGGCGGTCAGCAGGAGTCCGCCCACCACGACGAGCCAGTTCCCGAAGACGGGGCGCTGGTCGAAGGTGGCGTCGAGGTCGAGCGCGGTGTCGTCGCCGGCCCGCCGTACGGCCACGGTGAACCGGTGCTGCTCCTCGGCACCGGTCCACCGCACGGTCTGGGGCCGCACCACGAGCTCGCCGAACGCGGCGCGGCCCGGGGCGATCTGCACGGCGTTCGGCCGTACGTCGAGGGTGAGCCGGTTCGCCTCGTCGCGCGCCACGAGCGAAGCGGTCAGCGGGGTGTTGCCGAGGTTGTCCACGGCGATCCGGGCGCGTCCGCGGAAGCGGCCGAGGAGCGCGGGCGGGAGCAGTTCGGCACGGGTCTCGGTGAAGGGAGTGACGGTCAGCCGGCCCTCCACCACGTCGCGGGCGCCGGAGTTCTCCCGGGGGTCGACACGGATGCCGTACGGGAGGGGTCCGGCCTCCACGTCCGAGGAGCGGGGCGGGGCGAAAGATATCTCGGCGGTTCCCTCGCTGCCCGGGTAGAGACGGAGCACGTCCGGCTCGATCCGGGACCAGCCCGAGGGTTTGCCGACGAGGGAGAGGCGGTATTCCTCGACGGTGTCGCCGGTGTTCCGCACCCGCAGTCGGGCGCCGGCCCGTGCTCCGGGCTCGACGGTCACCTCGGCCGGGTCCAGAGAGGTCCACATGGTCATGGGCGAACGTTAAGGGCGCGGGGGTGGCTTCCGGCTGCCCGAAAGTCCCTGCCCGGGGGCAGCGCCGGGTGCCCCCGCGACGTCCTGTCCAGGCATCCCCGGCCGCCCCGCGCCCCCGGTGCGCCCGGTACACGGGTGCGGTGTCCGCGAGGGCAATCGGCACTGCCCTCGCGAGCGCCCCTTCCTCCCTGGTCGGGGCGGCGGGGCTCGACGAGAGTCGGTGGTGTTCGACCGCTGCCCACAGCCGAGGGCAGGCCGCGCTGCGGCGGACCTCGGAGGTGTCCTGGCGAGCCCTGCCCGATCGACAGGACATCCCCCGGGGGAACGCGGCGTTCGCGGCGCCGGTACGGCAGCGGTGCGGCGGGCGGCGGGAGTGGTGGTCCGCGGACCACGTTCCCGCCACCGCCCGCCCCGCGCCGCGACACCGCACGACCACCGCATTCCGCAGAACCACGCCCTCCGAGGAGACCACGCACCATGCCCACGTACCTGTCCCCCGGCGTCTACGTCGAGGAAGTCGCCAGCGGCTCCCGTCCCATCGAGGGCCTCGGGACCTCTGTCGCCGCGTTCGTCGGGCTCGCGCCCGTCGGGCCGCTCAACGAGCCGGTGCTCGTCACGAACTGGTCGCAGTACGTCGCGTCGTTCGGTGACTTCGCGGACGGGTACTACCTCGCCCACTCCGTGTACGGGTTCTTCAACAACGGCGGCACCGCCGCGTACGTCGTGCGCGTCGGTGGCGGGGACGCGCAGGGCGCGACCCGGGCCGTCGGCTCCGTCGCCTCCGCCGCGCCGCAGCTCGTCTCCGGCGAGGCGGTCGCGCTCGGCACCTTCAAGGTCGCCGCGATCGCCGCCGGATCCGAGGCCGGCGGGGCGCTGACCGTCGAGGTGCAGGACGTCGAGGGCGAGACCGAGCGGTTCAAGCTGGTCGTCAAGGACGGCGAGAAGGTCGTCGAGAGCTTCGACGCCTCCGCCAAGAAGAGCGCCCGCAACTACGTCGTCGCGCAGGTCAAGCAGCGTTCCAAGACCATCGTCCTCGAAGAGGCGACCGCGGGTGCGCAGCTCGCCAAGCCGGACGCGCAGTCCGTGACGCTCGCCCCGCCCGTACAGATTCCGGCGCAGGTGACGACGCAGGCCGAGGCCGGCGCGGCACTGGAGTCGAAGCAGTTCATCGGCGACTCCGCCGACCGGACCGGTTTCGGCGGGCTCGAGGCGTACGACGAGATCAACATGGTCGCCGTGCCCGACCTGATGGCCGCCTACCAGCAGGGGCTCATCGACCTGGAGCAGGTCAAGGCCGTCCAGCTCGGTCTCATCGCGCACTGCGAGCTGATGGGCGACCGGATGGCGATCCTCGACCCGCCGCCGTCGCTGAACGCCCGCGACATCCGCAAGTGGCGTCAGGAGTTCGCCGGTTACGACTCCCCGTACGCGGCCCTCTACTACCCGTGGATCAAGTCCTTCGACCCGGCGAGCGGCCAGACCCGGGTGGTGCCGCCGTCCGGCCACATGGCCGGCGTCTGGGCGCGCAACGACGCCGAGCGCGGTGTCCACAAGGCCCCCGCCAACGAGATCGTGCGCGGCGCCGTCGACCTGGAGCTCCAGATCACCCGTGGCGAGCAGGACCTGCTCAACCCCATCGGTGTGAACTGCATCCGCGCCTTCCCCGGCCGCGGCATCCGGGTGTGGGGCGCGCGGACCCTGGCGTCCGACCCGGCGTGGCGCTACCTGAACGTCCGCCGCTACTTCAACTACCTCGAGGAGTCGATCCTCGTCGGTACGCAGTGGGTCGTCTTCGAGCCCAACGACCAGTCGCTGTGGGCCCGTATCCGCCGGAACATCTCGGCCTTCCTCGTCAACGAGTGGCGCCAGGGGGCCCTGTTCGGCCAGCGCGCCGAGGACGCCTTCTACGTGAAGTGCGACGCCGAGACCAATCCGCCGGAGTCCGTCGACCTCGGCCGCGTGGTCTGCGAGATCGGCATCGCCCCGGTGAAGCCCGCCGAGTTCGTGGTCTTCCGCCTCGCCCAGATCCAGGGCGGTGGGGGCGAGCTGGAGGAGTAGTCCTCCCCGCTCTCTCCGCCCCGGCTGCTCCACCGCCGGCCTGCCCTCCCCCGGCCTTCCGACCTCGGTCCGTGCGCCTGCCGCGCGCGGATCCACCCCTCGAACAGGAGTGAACCCCCATGTCCCTCGACACCGGTGACGCCCTCACTACCCATAATTTCGGCCTGCAGATCGACGGCGTCATGGTCGAGACCCTGCAGGAGATCAGCGGCCTCTCGATGGAGCAGGACGTCATCGAGTTCCAGCAGGTCTCGGCGGACGGCAAGCCGATCATCAAGAAGCTCCCCGGGGTGAAGAAGGCCGGTGAGTGCACGGTGACCCGCGGCGCGACCCAGTCCGCCGCCTTCACCGAGTGGATCTCGTCCTCCATCGCCGGAGACATGGGCTCGGCCCGCAAGGACGCGTCCATCATCTTCCTGGACTACCAGCTCACCGAGGTCAAGCGGTACAACCTCCGCAACGCCTGGTGCACCAAGGTGGAACTGAGCGCCACCAAGGCCGGCGACGCCGCGGCGTTGACCGAGCAGGTCACCATCACCTTCGAAGAGCTGACGCTCGGCTGATGCGACGCGAGGGATCGGCGGGAGCGCAGCAGGGCCGCCGACAGGAGCCGCTCCGCACGGAGTTCGAGTTCGAGCTGCCGCGCGGGTTCGTCGACGAGGCGGGCACCGTGCACCGCAACGGGGCGATGCGGCTGGCCACGGCCAGGGACGAACTGCTCCCGCTGCGGGACATCCGGGTCCGTGAGAACCCGGCCTACCTGTCCGTGGTGCTGCTCGGCCGGGTGATCACCCGGCTGGGCACGCTCCCGTCGGTCCACGACGGGACGGTGGAGAACATGTTCGCCTCCGACCTGGCGTTCCTCCAGGACTTCTACCGGCAGATCAACGCGGAGGGGCACACCAGGGCCGCCGTCGCCTGCCCGCACTGCGAGGAGTCCTTCGAGGTCGAGCTGGCCGGGAGCCGCCTGGGGGAATCGTGACGTACCCGGCCGACCGGATCGAGGAGGAGACCGCGTACCTCGCCTTCCATTTCCACTGGGGCATGGACGACATCCTCGATCTGGAACACGCGGACCGGCGCGGGTACGTGGCCCAGGTGGCCTCGCTGGTGGAGCGGTCGCAGGCGTAACGGCAGGACAGGGAAGGGAGGTTGGAGGAGACCGTGGGGATGTTCGAGAAGTGGCGGGTGGCGCGGTCCTCGCGCGGCGGGGATTCCGCCGGGCCCGAGGAGAGCACGGCGCCGGTCGCTCCCGCGACGGCGTCCGGGGACGCGTGGCGTGCGCTGCCGCCCGTGCAGCGGGTGCTGGACGGCGGACCGCGCACGGTCGCGGAGTACGGTTTCTCGTCGTCCCTCGCGACCCACTGGAACCCTTCCTTCCAGAGCGACCTGGGCCACGGCGCGGTCCCGGACGCCCCGGGGGGCGTCATGCTCGACGCGGTGCGGGCCGTTCCCGCACCCGTGCAGAAGTCGGCGGCCCACTCCCGTCCGACGGAGCTTCCGGGGCTGCGGCTGCCGGTGGCGGCATCGGGGACGGTGCCTGGTCCGGGGCCGGGAACCGAGGCGGGTGGGGGCGCGGCTGTGGCTTCCTCGACCGCCTCCCCTGCGGGCGGTGGCGCGGCGGTGCCCACACGTGCGGGTGGTCGTCGTGGCGCCACGCAGTCGGCCGTCCAGCGGGTGGCCTCGGCACCGGACGCTCGGAGCGGGCACACCGCTCGTCCCGGCCGGGCCGAGGCCGGCAGTCCCCCTCGGGGTGCGGCTGCTGCCGCTCCGGTACGAGGTGACAGCGCGCCGCCCGTGAACGCGACCTCGGGCACGCCCGGTTCCTCGTCCCGGTCCGCCCGGTCCGTCCCACCGGTCCCCTCCGTCCCGTCCGTTTCTCGATCCGCGCCCGCATCGGGACCGGTTTCCCGGCCGGCGTCCGGGTCCGGGTCTCCGGCGATTCAGCGCGCTGCCGCGCCCGCCGGTGGTCCCGACCGGACCGCACGGACGTCCGCGCCGCCGAAGACCGGCGGCGCGACCGCCGGGGGCGTGCCGCATGCGGCAACGCCGTCCGTCGCCGCCATGCCGCCCGGACCTGTACGGCCCACGCCCGTTCGGCGCTCGCCGCTGGTGTCGGCCCGGCCCGTACAGCCGCCGCGACAACTGGCTCCCGCCGGTGCCGTACGGCCCACCGGGACGACGGCACCCGGCACGTCAGCCGTCCAGCGGGCGGCGGGTCCTGCCCCTGCGCCCCCGAGCGGTACGCACCCGACCACCGCACCCTCCACCGCCGCACCGGAGCCCTCGGCTGCCGGGCGGCCCCAGAACGTCCCGGGCCTTGCTTCCCCCGTGGGGCCCGGGACTCCCGACGGCGCTCCCGTCACGCCGGCCACTCCGGTCGCTCCGGCCACTCCGGTCCAGCGCCGCCCTCCGGTACGCCGTTCGCGGCGCGCCCCGGGCGCCGACTGGAACACGACGGCATCCACGCCGCCGGCGAGCCCGTCCGCCCCGGAGTCAGCGGCACCGGCACCGAAGGCGAGCCCCGCGGGCTCTCCCCGGCCGGCGCCGGCCGCTGCCCCCACCCCTCCTGCGGCTCCGACGGCAGGCACCCGTTCCGCCGCTCCGGCACGCCCTTCCAGCCCGGCGACTCCGGCGCCTCCTGCGGTCCCGGTGGCTCGGAGCGCCGTCACCACGCCCGCACCCCCGAAGGCTTCGGCACCGCGGGACTCCTCGGGCAGCCCCGTCGCAACGCCTTCGCCCACGCCCGTGTCGACACCGATGCCTGTACGGCCTTCGGCGTCGGCGCCCTCGGCGAATCCGGCACCCGTGATCGCGCGGGCGCCCGCCGCCCCGCCCGCGCCCTCGCCGATACCGACGACGCCCGCACGCCCGGCGCCCCCCACGGCCCCCACGGCCCCCACGGCCCCCACGACCGCGACAGCTCCTACGTCCCGGTCGACCCCCGCGGCCGCCGCCTCACCCGCCGTCCCGCAGGCCCCGACCACTCGGCCGAGTCGACCGAGCTCACCGGCCCCGACTCCCCCGGCCCGGCCGGGACTCGGTGCCCCCGTGCAGCGGGCCACCGTCTCGACGCCCGCGCCGCACGCGAGCGCCTCCCCCCGACGGTCCCCGATCGGGGCACCGATCACGCGCACGGTCGCGCCGGTGGAGGCATCCGCCCGTCCCACGGTGTCGACCACCCCGGGGAGCCCCACGGCCGCCCCGGTCCCGAGTGCGGCCGATCCGGCTCCCGTCCAGCGAGCGGCAGCACCCGGGGTTCACTCCCGGCCCACGGCGCCGGACGTCCCCGGCGCGCCGCCCGCCACGAGTAGGCCCACCACCCCCGTGGCCCCCGCCCCCGCCCCTTCCTCCACCTCCACCTCTGGGCCGGTCCCGCCCACCCCCTCCCCGGCGTCCACCCCTCCCCCCGTGGTCACCGTCACCGACGTCCCCCGGGCCACCGCCCCCGCCGTCCAGCGCCGGGCCACTCTCCCGCTCGCCAGTACCCGGCCGCTCATCCCGAGCCTCCCCGGCGCGGCGAACCCGCCGAGCGCCGCGAGCGCGCCCGACTCTCCCCGTACTCCCCTCGGCCGGGCCCCGAGCTCCGCACCCGGTGGCGGCCGTCCGGCCGCACCCCTCGCCGCCCCCGCCGCCGTTCCCCTCGTCAGGCCGACCGCCGCCGCTGCCCCTTCCTCTTCTCCCTCCTCAGCTGCCCCCTCCCCCGCCGTGCAGCGTGCCTCCGCCACCCCACCCACCGGCGGAGTCCCTCGCCCCGGCGTGCCCGTCGTGCCCATCTCCCCGCCCTCCGCGGCGCGCCCGGTCGCCCGACCGGTGGTCGTCCAGCGCCAGAGCGCCCCCGAGACCGGCGCGGCGGCCGCCCCAGGCCCGGTCACCCCCGTGGTGACGCCCACCCCGCTCCAGCGGTCCTCGCCCGCGCCGGCTCCGCTTCCTCACGCCCCACGTGCGGCGACGGTCACCCGTACCGCGCCCGCCCAGACCTCCGTACAGCGGACAGCCGCCGACACCCCGGCCGCCCCTCGCACCGCCGGTTCCGAATCGCCCACCCAACTGGACGAGTTGGCCCGCCGACTCGTCACCCCGCTCTCACGGCTCCTGCGCGCGGAGCTCCGTGCCGACCGCGAGCGCGTGGGCCGCCTCCGCGACCACGGCCGCTGACCCCGCGCCCCGATGCCGGCCCCGACCGTCACCGGAGCCGCACCCGACATCGAGATCGACCCCGACACCACCCACGATCCGAGAGACCCGCCATCATGACCCAGCAGCTGGACCCCGCATCCACCGTCTTCTTCAAGCTCACCATCGACGGCGAGGACCTCGGCCTGTTCAACAGCTGCGACGGTCTCTCCTCCGAGGTGGAGGTGGAGCAGCGCCGCGAGGGCGGCAACAACGGCTTCGTCTGGCAGCTGCCCACGCGCGTCACCTTCTCCACCATCCGTCTCACCCGCCCCCTCACCCCCGAGACCGCGCGTGTGGCGGCCTGGATCTCCTCGCTCGCCACCGGTATCTCCCGCCCGACGGCGCAGATCGCGGCCCTGCGTGCCGACGGATCGATCGTCGCCCAGTGGGGCCTGGTGGAGGTGCTGCCGGTCCGCTGGACGGGCCCGACCCTCGATCCTGCCAATCCGGCCGTCGCGACCGAGACCCTGGAGATCGCGCACCACGGCTTCACCGACGCGGGAGGCGCCTGAGATGGCCCCGTCCTTCGCCGGGCTCGCGGCCAGCGGGCTCTCCCGCGCCTCGCTCGCCATCCACCAACCGCCGACCGACCTCTCGAACTCGTACGGGGGCAAGCTCGGCGAGGTGAAGTTCGAGTTCAATCCGGACCAGCTCCAGCTCAGCCGGTCCGCGCACTGGTTCACCGAGCAGGCCGTCGCCTACGACCGGGGCGCGCCACCGAAGTTCACCGGCAGCGAGCCCGCCCAGCTGCAGCTCGAGGTCTTCCTCGACCGCTCGGCCGACCCGTCCTCCAACGACGTGCAGCAGCAGGTGGAACTGCTGCTCTCCTGCTGCGAGGTCACCCAGCAGAGCATCGCCGCGAAGGCGCCCTCGCCACCGTGGGTGCAGTTCTCCTGGGGGTCGTTCTCGACCGTTCGCTTCGTCGCGTACGTGACGTCCGTGTCGGCGACGTACACGCTCTTCAGCCCCAGCGGCATTCCGATCCGTGCCACCTGCTCGCTCTCGCTCACCGAGATCGCCGGCGCGACCAAGAAGCAGAACCCGACGTCCGGCGCGCTCTCGGCGCGCCGGGTGCACCGCACGGTCGCCGGGGACTCCCTCGCCTCGCTCGCCTGGCGCGAGTACGGCGACGCCACCCGTTGGCGGGTCATCGCCGAGGCCAACCGCATCGACGATCCGATGCGGCTGCGGCCCGGCACGGAACTGCTGCTCCCGTCCACCACCGAAACGCCGGAGACCGAGGGCGCCTCATGAGCGAGAAGACCTTCACCACCGTCCTCCACGTGCAGCTCGACGGCACGCCGCTGCCGGACCCGCTCGCGGTCCGCCTCACCGAGGGGTGGGTGGACGCCAGTGTCAACGTCCCGTCCGCCTTCCAGCTGACCTTCAGCGACAAGGACGGCACCCTCACCACGAAGTTCCCGTTCCTCAAGGTCGGCGCCATGGCGGTGCTGTCCCCCTTCACCGACGGCAGGCTCGGTGAGCCGATGCTCACCGGCGAGGTGACCGCGGTCGAGGTGGACGCGACGCCCGGCCACGGCAGGTACCTGATCGTGCGTGGTTACGACCCCGGCCACCGACTGCTGCGCAGCCGGCGCGTCGAGGGCTACCCGAACATGACGGCCTCCGACATCGTCCGGAAGCTCGCCGGGCTCAACCGCATCCCGATCGGCAGGATCGACGCGACGCCGACCGTGTACGAGCTGGCCACCCAGCCCAACATCACCGACTGGGACTTCCTGTCCCGGCTCGCGCGGGAGAACGACGTCCGGCTCTCCCTGGACACGGCGGGCCGGCTCGTGTTCGCCGCGCTGCCGCCGGCCTCCTCGGCGCCCGCCGACACCACGCCCGCGGCGGTCAGCCCGTACGTCCTGGACTTCGGGAGCAACACCCTGCAGAGCCGGGTGTCCGTGACGGCGGCCGGTCAGGTCGGCAAGGTCGATGTGCGGGGCTGGGATCCCCGGACCAAGCAGGCCCTGTCCTCGCCGACGCCTGCCGCCACGAGCAGGGAGATCGTCTCCGACATCACCCCGGCTCAGCTCTCCGCCCCCTTCGGACCGGCCGAACTCGCCGCCACCGAAACGCCGTTCACCACGCAGTCGGAGGTGACGCAGGCGGCAACGGCGCTCGCCGACGACGTGACGGGATCGTTCGCGGAGGTGGAGGTCGCCGTCACCGGCAATCCTGCTCTGAAGCCGGGGCAGCCGGTGGCCGTGAAGGGGGCGGGGTTCCCCTTCGAGGGACGCTACACCGCCACGGGTGTCCGTCATGTCTTCGCCTCGGGGCGGCAGTTCGCGACCTGGCTGACCGTGTCGGGACGCCAGTTCCGTTCGCTGTACGGGACGGCGTCCGGCGGTGGGGAGACGGCGCCGCCGATGCCCGGTGTCGCGGTCGCCCTGGTCACCAACACCAAGGACCCGCTCTCGCTCGGCCGGGTCAGACTGCGATTCCCCTGGCTCTCGGCGACGTACGAGAGCGGCTGGTGCCGGGTGGCCCAGCTCGGCGGACGCGGTGGCGGCGGGCTCATGCTCCCCGAGGTGGACGACGAGGTGCTGTGCGCCTTCGACCGGGGGTCGCTGGAGCACCCGTACGTCCTGGCGGGGCTCTACAACGGTGTCGACAAGCACACCCCGGCCACCGACCGGGTGCCGCCCGTCGACCCGACCAGCGGCCGGGTGCAGTGGCGGGCCATGACCTCGCGCACCGGTCACACGGTGGAGTTGCGCGAGGAGGGCGGCCGGACGCGTGCCTCGCACGGCATCCGGCTGCGCACCGCGAAGGGCGGTCTGAGCGTCGAGCTGAACGAAGCCCGCACCACCCTGACGATCGACAGCGACGGGACGGTGACCATCACGGGGGCGCGGGGAGTGACGGTCGAGTCGGGGATGGATCTGACGCTCTCCGCCAAGGGGCGGATCAAGCTCGACGCGGGGCTGGGCGTGGACATCAAGGCGGGGGCGAAGTTCAAGGTCTCGGCGCTGACACAGGCCGTCGTCAACGCACCGGCCTTCGTCACCTCGACCGTCCCGATGCCCAATCCCGTCGTGGCGAACCTGCCGTTCTGATGACCGCCCCCACCCCGTCTCTCTTGGAATCCAGAGGAGGACCGTCCCTTGAGTGAGCACTTCGTCGGCGCGGGGTGGGCCTTCCCCCTGCGCACCGGACCGAGCGGCTCCATCGCGCTCGTCCGGCGCGACCGCGAGATCGAGGAGTCCATGCGCCTGGTGCTCGCCACGGCACCGGGCGAGCGGCCGATGCGTCCCGAATTCGGTTGCGCCGTGCACGAGTTGGTGTTCGCGCCGGTCAACGACTCGACGATGGGGCGGGTCCGGTACGAGGTGATGTCCTCGCTCGACCGCTGGGAGCCGCGCATCGAGGTGGAGGAGGTCACGGTCACCCCCGCGCCCGGGGAGCCGACCACCCTCTACATCGACATCGGCTACCGGGTGCGCGGTGCCAACAACCCGCGCAACCTCGTCTTCCCCTTCTACGTCATCCCCTCCGAGGACTGAAAGAGCCGCCATGGCCCTGCCCGCACCCCATCTCGACGACCGCCGCTTCCAGCAGTTCGTCGACGACGCCAAGCGCTACATCCAGCAGGCGTGCCCCGAGTGGACCGACCACAACGTGTCCGACCCGGGTGTCACCCTGGTCGAGGCGGTCGCGCACATGGCGGACCAGCTCGTCTACCGCCTGAACCGGGTCCCGGAGAAGAACCATCTGGCCTTCCTCGACCTGCTCGGTGTGACGCTGTTCCCGCCCGCGGCGGCCCGCGCAGAGATCACCTTCCGCCTCTCCGCGCCGCAGCCGGAGCCGGTGGTGCTGCCCACCGGCACGGAGGTGTCCACCGGGCGTACGGAGACGGAGGAGGCGGTCGTCTTCGCGACCACCGCCGATCTGACCGTGGTGCCCTGCTCGCTGACCCACGTCCTGCGCCAGGAGGCCGGGGGCACGCCCGAGGACCGCTCCCAGGACCTGCTCGGCGGCGAGGACGTCCCCGCGTTCTCGCCCCTGCCGCGCGTCGGTGATCTGCTGCTGCTCGGGCTTTCGGCGGCCGTGCCGGACTGTGTGCTCGTCCTCGATCTGGACAGCCGGGTGGACGGCGTCGGCGTGGACCCGCGCAGGCCTCCACTGGTGTGGGAGGCCTGGACCGGGACCGAGGGCTGGGTCGGGTGCGAGGTCGACGAGGACACGACGGGCGGGCTGAACCGTCCGGGCGAGGTGGTGCTGCACATGCCGGCCGGGCACGCGGTCTCCCGGCTCGGGGGGCACGAGGCGGGCTGGGTGCGCTGCCGGGTGGTGGAGCCCGCGGAGGGCCTGCCGTCGTACAGCGAGTCGCCGACGGTACGGGCGGCGGCCGCGTTCACCATCGGCGGCACGGTGCGCGCCGCGCACGCCGAGGCGGTGCTGAACGAGCAGCTGGGAGCGTCGGAGGGCGTCCCGGCGCAGCGGGTGCGGCTCGCGCACGCGCCGGTCGTGGACCGGCCGCCGCTGCTGCTCCAGGTCGCCGAGCGGGCGGACGGCGGCATGGACGAGGAGGACCCCGAGGCCGGCTGGGAGGAGTGGAGCGTGGTCCGCGACTTCGCTTCCTCGCGCCCCGGTGACCGGCACTTCACCCTGGACGCGACCACCGGCGAGATCGCCTTCGGCCCGTGTGTCCGCCAGCCGGACGGCACCTTGCGGCAGTTCGGGGCCGTGCCGCCGAAGGGAGCGGCGATCCGCGCGGTCCGTTACGGCACCGGCGGCGGCCGGGCGGGCAACGTGGCCCGCTCCACGATCACCGTCCTGCGCAGCTCCATCCCGTACATCGCACGCGTGGAGAACCGCGAGGCGGCACGGGGCGGAGTGGACGGGGAGACGGTCGAGGAGGCCAAGTCCCGCGCGCCGATCAGCCTCCGGGCGCAGGAACGGGCGGTCACCGCCCGGGACTACGAGGAGCTGGCGCGCCGGGCGGCGCCCGAGGCCGCCCGCATCTCCTGCCTGGCGGCGGACTCGGCCGAGTCCGGTGACAACGCGGTCCGGGTCCTGGTCGTCCCGCAGGCCGTACCGGACCGGGGCGGCAGGCTGCGCTTCGAGCAGCTCGTCCCGGGCGAGGAGCTGCTGTCCCGGGTGACCGGATTCCTCGACGAGCGCCGCCCGCTGGGCACCCGACTGGCCGTCGGACCGCCTTTCTACCAGGGGGTGACGGTGGTGGCGACGCTCCACTCCTTCCGCGCGGCCGAGGCGGAGCGCGTACGTGCCGACGCCCTGGACACCCTGTACGCCTACCTGGACCCGCTGACGGGCGGGGCGCACGGCGAGGGGTGGCCGTTCGGCCGCCCGCTGCGGGCCGGTGAGGTCTTCGCGGCGCTCCAGCGGGTGCCCGGGGTGGAG
Source organism: Streptomyces zaomyceticus (assembly GCF_014656215.1). Taxonomy (GTDB): domain Bacteria; phylum Actinomycetota; class Actinomycetes; order Streptomycetales; family Streptomycetaceae; genus Streptomyces; species Streptomyces zaomyceticus. Next base: position 99,231 of record NZ_BNBZ01000024.1, read on the forward strand.
CTGGTGGACGAGGTGCTGCTGCATCCGGCCGATCCGCTGACCGGCCGCAGGGGCGACACGACGGACCGGATCGAGCTGGCACCGTCCGCGCTGCTCTTTCCGTTCGACCACCGCGTCCGTGTGATCGAGGCCCGGTGAGCGGGTCGGCGCGGGGGACGGTTCCCGGTCTTGCGACCCCGTACCCGCTGGGGGCGGCGCTGCCCGCCGTCTACGCGGAGGACGACTTCGGGCAGCGGTTCGTGTCCGGGCTGGACGTCGTCCTCGCTCCCCTGTTCAACGTGCTGGACTCGTTGGAGGCGTACTTCTCGCCCGCGCTCGCTCCCGCCGACTTCGTGGACTACCTGGCGACATGGGTCGGCGCGGAGGTGGACGGCAGCGAGTCGCTCGCGCTGCGCCGCCACGCGGTCGCCTCGGCCGTGGCGCTGCACCGGGTGCGCGGCACCCGGCAGGGTCTCGCGGCGGCGGTCCGGCTGGCGTTCGGTGTGCCGCCGGAGATCACCGAGAGCGGGGGCGCGAGCTGGTCCGCGGCGCCGCTCGGCCCGTTCCCCGGCTCTCCCGTGGCCGGGCTGCACGTCGTCCTCCGGGTCGCCGATCCGTCCACCGTGGACGCGCACCGGCTGCGCGCGGTCGTGGCGGCGGCCCGGCCGGCGCACCTGCCGTTCACGGTGTCGGTGACGGCGGCCGGTACGCCCTAGGGGCCGTCTCCTCCGGAGCCTGCCCGACCCGCGCCGGGTGATGTGCCCTCCGTCCCGGCGAGCCGTTCCGTACCCCCGGGGGCGACCACTGCCGGTTCGCCCACCGCGACCTCTTCCCGTACACCCGAAGGAGCTTGACCCTCATGAGTGACGCGCCCCAGTCCCGTCCCTGCCCGGACTGCGCGAGCCCGGTGCGTGCGGCGGACCAGTCGTTCTGCGACAGTTGCGGAGCGTTTCTGCGGTGGGACAGCCCGGCCGGAGCGGCGACGCCGTCCGGTCCGTCGACCGGCACTTCGGCCGATCGGGCCGCCGCCGGCCCCGGCGGAACGCCGCCGGCAGGCGGGGCCCCGGACCGGGAGGAGTCGGTGCCCACCGCCGCGGACGAGCACACGCCCGGCCTCCCGGAGCGGTCCGAGCCGGCCACGCCGCCCGCTTCGACGCCCGGCACCGATGTCGCGGTGGACGCCGAAGCCGACCCGTCGGACTCCCGCGCGCCGGACGGCCGCTCCGCCGTCGACCCGGAGGAGGTCACCGCCCCGCTGCCCGCGGTCGACTCGACCTCGACGGCGCCGCTGCCGGCCGCCGTACCGGAGGCGCGGCCCGCGACCGAGGGGCCGTCGGACACTCTCGTACGGTCCCTCCTCGTCCCGGTCCCCGGGAACCGCCCCGCGGAACCGGCCGTCGCCGCGCCCGTGCTCCCCGCCCGCCCGGAGGCCGCGCGGCCGACGGTCCGGGCCGCAGAGGGGCCCGCCCCGGTCGCGGGCGGGACCCCGTGCCCGGCCTGCGCGCTGGCCAACACCCCGGGCCGTCACTTCTGCCGCTTCTGCGCGACCCCCATGGTCCCCGAGCAGCTCTCCACGGCCGAGGGCCCGTACGCGGGCCGACGCCCCGGGCTCGGCCGCGACCGCGGCCGCTGGATCGTCCGCGCCCTGATCGCCGCGGCCGTGGTGACCGTGGTGGTAGGCGGGATCGTCGGCGGCCCGCCCGCGGCCCGCGCGGTCCAGGACCACTTCGCCACCCGGGTCCCGGTGCACCCCGTCGCCTGGGCCGCCACCCACTCCGCGCCGAGGCAGGACCCGAGGCTGGCGGGCGACGGGTACTCCAACACGTGGTGGGGCACGGGGTACGCGGGTGACTCCGCGGGCCAGTACCTGGAGGCCCGCTTCGCGGAGCCGACCGATCTCCTGAGCGTCCTGATCACCCCCGGCAGCTCGAAGAACACCACCCAGGCGGACGGCCAGGCGACTCCGCGCACCTTCGAGCTCGTGGTCAAGGACTCCTCGGGAGAGACGCATCTGTCCCAGCACCGCATCAACGACGGGGGCACCCAGCGCGTCGACGTCCGGGTGCGTGACGCCCTGACGGTGCAGCTGGTGCTGCGCACGGCATGGCGGGCCGACCCGCAGAAGCAGGTGGCCGTGGCGGAGCTGGAGTTCTTCGGCAGGTCCGTCTCCTGAGCCGACCCGGGCCCCGGGAGGGGCCCTCACCGGCATCAGGGCCGTCACGCTCAAGGTGTCCGGGCGCTCCGCCGAGGACGCCACCCGTTTCGAGGCGATGTTCACCGCGGCACGCTCGGAGGACTGATCTCCTCGGCGATCTCCTGTTCGAACCTGTCGCAGTCCGCGAGGAACTCCGGCCTCGGTGACGGCGGTCGGTGACGTCGGTGGCGTATATCGCCGTGTCCAGCGGGAAGGCTGTGGCGTGACCATCAGCTCCCGCGCGCGCCTCGACCGAGTGACACTCCTGCTCGCGGGCGAGTTCGGTATCGTTCCGGCCTCCCTCAGCGAGGGGCCGGCGGGTACCGAGACCCGCAACTACGTGGCGCGGACGGCCGCGGGCGACCGCTGGTTCGTGAAGACGTACGCGGCCGGGACGGATCTCGCGCGGGCCGAGGGCGCGGCCCGGCTCAGTGAGTACGCCCGGCTGTGCGGCGTACCCGTCGCGCGGGCCCGCCCGGTCGTCGACCAGGAGCGGCTGGTCGCCTCGTACAAGGGCACGACCCTGTCCGTGACGGCTTACGTCGCGGGGGCGGTCACGGCCGACGGGCAGCTCACGGGCCGGAGATGGGAGGCGGTCGGCGCGGCGGTCGGACGTCTGCACCGGGGCCTGGCCCGCCACCCGCTGGGCCCGCCAGCGCTCGGCGCACGGGACCGGTCCTTCGACCCGGGGCGCGCTCGCCGGCGGCTCATGGATCTGGTCCGGCGGTACGAGGCGGAGCCGCCGCGCAGCGGCTTCGAACAGTGGGCGTCGAGGACCGCACGGGAACGGCTGGCCGCGCTGCCGCTCGTGGAACGGCTGCTGGAGAAGGCGCCGTCGGAGACGACCTCGCAGATCGTGCACGGGGATCTGTCGGGGCCGAACGTGCTGCTGCGCGGCGCCCGGGTCGCCGCCGTGATCGACTTCCGTCCGCCGGGCCGGCGCGACCCCATATGGGAACTGGGTCGCCTGGCGCTCGATCCGCGCACCGTGCTGACCCACGCGGACTGGCCGCAGGGCCTCGCACGGCTCGTCGCCGCCTACCACGAACTGCACCCGACGCTGCCGGTGCGGGAGCTGGTGAGCGTGGTGCGGCTGGCGGCTGCGTACCTCGGGTGCACGGTCTATCCCTTGAATACCGTCGTCGACGGGCTGGGACCCGTCACCCCGTCCCTGGAGGCGTACGCCCGGAACCGTGCCCTGGCGGCGGTCGAGCTGCGCGAACGGCTCGACGAGGCGGAGGAGCTCCTTCGCGACCGGCTCGGACCGCCCGGCCCACCACCTCGGACGCCCCGGAAGGTCTCCGGCGGGGGCCGGTCCCTTCTCCCCGACGACAGGTCGCACCCCTGATGAACGAAGGTCCCGCGCAGCACCGTCCGATCGAGCCCGTCGAGTTTCTCGATGCCCACCGGATCACCTTCGTCGAACATCCGCCGCCCGCGTTGTCACCGAGGGAGCGGAGGGAAGTGAACCGGATGTGGGTGGACACACGGGCCCGCCACCCCCACACCTTCGACGGCCCCCTGGTCGCGAGCCTGGGCGCCGATCTCCCCGCACCCGGTGCGCTGGTGGTGCGGTGGGCGCGGGTCACCTACCGATACCGGGCGCTGCGACGGCTCCGGCCTCCCGAGGACGTACCCGGGTCGGTGTTCGTCACCGTGCTCATGCCCACCGAGGCGGGTCTCGTGGTCGGACGGGGGTCCTCCGCCACTGCCGCCGCCGGCAGCTGGACCCTCCCGGGAGGCTCGGTGGAACCGCCGGCGGACGGTCACCCCCTCGACGCGGGAGTCCTGCGACGGAACGCGGTGCGTGAGCTGACCGAGGAGATCGGGATCCGGATCCCCGACGAGGACGTGCGGTTGTTCGCCGTCACCCGGGGACGCCGCTTCGGCAGCCTCGGGTTCCACTTCCTCGCCCCGCCGGTGACCCGCGCCCTCGTACTCCGTCGGCACGCCGGGCTCGTGGCCGCGGAGACCGGGCGGGGCGCCGGGCCCGAGCTCGACGAGGTCGCGTTCGTCGCCTCGCCCGCCGCGGCGGACCGCCTCGGCAGGGGCGCGGACCATCTGCGCCAGGTGCTCCACCGTTACGTCTCGGCATGAACCACGGGCGGCGCACCCGTCAGACCGTCGGTACCCGCGTACGGAACGACCGGAGGTCCTGCCAGAGGAAGGCGGCGAGGCCCAGGAAGGCGCCGGCGTGGAGGAGCCACCAGCCGCCCTCGTACGAGAAGGTGGCGCTCTCCATGACACCGGAGGGAAGGGAGCTGGTCAGGTCTGGCAGTTCCCACCACAGGTCGGCCACGACGAGGCGCACCGGGAGGGCGAGCGCACAGGCGTACCCCAGCAGGCGCGGGACGGTGGCGGGCGTCCGGCGCGGCCCGGTGGCCCGGTGCACGAGGACGGCCTGCGCGAGGAGTGCCGTCAGCAGCCAGGACCAAGGCAGCAGGCCGTCCTGCGGGGCCGGGTCCGGGAAGCGGTCGAGATCGAGCAGCTCGTAGGTCGACTGGTTCGCGTCGACGCTCCGCCCGTCGCCGGTCCACAGGTGGAGCTGGAAGGCCATCAGCGGCAGGGCGCCTCCCCAGAGTCCCATACATGGCGACCACGGTCAGCGCCGCTCCCACCAGGGCGCCCCGCCGGACCCGCCGCACCTCGGCGCCGGGCTGTGTCGGCAGCCCCTCAGCCGCCGGAGCAGCGGCGGATGCCGGCTGTCGTGGTGCCGGCAACACCGCGGCCGGTTGTGTGGGCCCCGCGTATCCGGGGACCGGTGCAGCCGGAGGGGGCGCCGCCGGCTTGTCGTACACCGTTGGCGTCGGGGGAACGAGGTGCGGTTCCGACCCCGACCCCGGCCCCGGCTCCGCCCTCGACCCAGGCCTCATCTCCGGCCCCGGCCTCGCCTCCGGCCGCGGTTCCGGCATCGGCCCCGGTTCCAGGTCGAGCAAGCGGGCCGCGTGGCTGCCCAGTCGGGCCAGAACCTCGCTCGGCAGCCAGATCCCGGCGGGCAGGTCTCCGGTCGCCTCGGCGATCTGCGTCCAGGGCGCGGGCGATCCCGAAGTCGATGACACGGGGCCCGTCGACGGTGACGAGGACGTTGGAGGGTTTGAGGTCGCGGTGGACCAGTCCGGCGCCGTGGATGTCCTGGAGTGCGCGGGCCAGCCGGTTGGCGAGGGTGCGCACGGAGTGCTCGGGCAGCGGTCCGTAGTCGCGGGAGACGACGGTGTGCAGATCGGGGCCGGGGACGTACTGGGTGGAGACCCAGGGCACGGCGGCCTCGATGTCGGCGTCGAGGACCGCGGCGGTCCATTCCCCTCCGACACTGCGGGCGGCGCGAACCGTCGCCGGAACTCGGGGTCCCGCGCGTACTCCGGCTTGACGACCTTGACCGCGACGGTGCGCCCGCTCTCGGACCTCCCGAGGTACACCCGGCCCATTCCGCCCTCGGCGAGCAGGCCGAGCAGCCGGTGGCGCGCGATGTGTGTCGGATTGTCGGGTGTGAGCTGCCGCATGTACGTCCCCTGTGCCGGGCCGGCTCCTCACGTCCCCTCGGCCGGGCGCCGATTGCGTGACGCCGGTCAAGCTACCGGACGGGGCTTGGCCGCTCCCGGCACCGGTGTCGGCCCCGGGAGCGGCCACGGCGTCACCCCACGGAAGGTCGGGTGCGCGGCCACACCGCCGTGTCGGCGGGCAGGCGGCCGTCCGCGCCGAGGTAGATCGTGAGCCGCCGGCTCGGAATTCTGCCTCTCATACGGGTCTTTCGGCCTGCCGGGCTGCGACTCGGAGTCGACGCAGGGCCTCTCACCAGGAACCCGGCGGCACTCCGACAACTAATGACGGCGATATTCGCTATTCTTGAGCTTTTCTGTTGATGATTTGCATCACCGAGGTGTCCGAATTCCCTCGCGCCGTCAACAGCGGCGAAAGAAAGGGAGGTTGAGCCGCCCCACCCCGCAGATCAACGACATACGGCTCCGGCGCCGGGGGAGGCCGGGTGGGCCTCCC
>NZ_BNBZ01000025.1 GCF_014656215.1 Streptomyces zaomyceticus
GCAACGGCCCGATCACTTCCCATGCCTGATCAGTCAGTTCATGACGTCGCACCACGAACGGAGTAACGACCGATCGACATTGCGGACACGCCCTAGGCCGTTCAGGGCCCCCGGCCGTGCGGGCTCTCGCCGTCGGGGCTTCCTCGACGCCCTAGGGCTCCTCGGTGACGGCGTTGCGGGCGTGGTCCGCCGCGTCCGTACGGGCGCGGTCGCGGGATCTGCGGGCCGGGCCCGCCCAGCCGCAGCTGCACCGTGCCAGCGCGAACGAACCGCGCTCCGTCGTCGTGGTGGTGTGGGAAGAGGACTGCGCGTGCACCCGACCACCGTACTGCGCGTGACGGCACGCCCCGACCGTCGTTATGCGGATCGGGTGCCCCCGGGCCCGAGGGTTCCGGGGCAGGGCGGGTCCCGGGCGAACAGCGTTGAGGCGTTGGGGGTTGGCAGACGATGGTGGTGCAGCGGTACGAGCGGCCGCACGGTCGCGGAAGCGGGGCGTTCGCCGTCACCGCCGTCCTGGTCGGCTCCCTCGTCGGAACGGCGGCGGCCACGGGCTGCGCCGCCCCCGAGGCCCCCAGGCCGACGGTCGATCCCACCCTCGCCGTACGGAACGCGGCCGACGCCCTGACGAAGGCCGGCAGCTCCAGGGCGAGCACCTCCATGGAGATGGCGGCGGGCGGGACCCGGGTCACCATCCGGGGCGAGGGCGGCTACGACTTCCGGCGCCGTACCGGCCGGCTCCAGGTGGTGCTGCCGAAGGACGCGGCGGGCGCAAGCGAGCACCGGCCGATCACCGAGCTCCTCACCCCCGGCGCCCTCTACATGAAGAACCGGGGGGCCGGGGTGCCCGCCGACAAGTGGGTCCGGGTCGACACCACCACCCTCGACGACGGGAACCTCGTCACCGGCGGCGCCACCGACCCGGCCGCCGCCGCGGAGCTGCTGCGCGGCGCACGGAAGGTCACGTACCTCGGCGAGGTCGATCTGGCAGGGGTGAAGGTCGGCCACTACCGGGGGGTCGCCGACATCGCGCACGCCGCCCGGGTCGCCTCGCCGCAGCTCAGGGGCGCGCTCGCCGCGGCGGCGAAAGGGTTCGCCAAGGACACCGTGCCCTTCGACGCGTACCTCGACGGGGAGGGGCGGCTGCGGAAGGTGCGCCACCAGTTCAGCTTCAGCAACAAGGGCCGTACGGTCGCGGTCGCGTCGACGACCCTGCTCTACGGCTTCGGGGCGTCCGTCGAGGTGAGGCTGCCGGACCGCCGGGACATCTACGCCGGGAAGATCACGACCTGAGCGGCCTGACCTGGCCGGGTCCCGGCGTGGACCATCGGCAAATGGTCCGGACGTGTCATGCGCGGTCCGTGTCGCCCTCCCTACGCTGGGAGACCGCTGGGAGACCGACGCCGGCAGGAAGAGGTGGATGCGCGTGGCCCCGCCCGGTACAGCAACCGTGCCCGCAGACCCGGACTGCGTCGCACTTGCCGAGATCGAACTGTGCGGCGAGCTGATCATCGCCGCCTCCGCCGCGGCCGGGGAGCGGCTCAGCGCCGACCGGATCGACGAGGTGCTGAGGGTGGCGGCGGAGCGGGCCGTGGAGGATCGCTGACGGTACGGCCCGGCTCACCACCCCGTACGGAAGGACCTCAGGTGCGCATCATGCGGGCGATGGCCTTCGTGGCCTCCTCGACCTTGGCGTCGATGCCCTCGCCGCCCTTGGCCGCCGCGTCGGCGACGCAGTGCCGCAGGTGCTCCTCCAGGAGCTGGAGCGCGAAGGACTGGAGTGCCTTCGTCGAGGCGGAGACCTGGGTGAGTATGTCGATGCAGTAGACGTCCTCGTCGACCATCCGCTGGAGACCGCGGATCTGGCCCTCGATCCGGCGGAGCCGCTTGAGGTGCTCGTCCTTCTGCTTGTGGTACCCGTGCACGCCGTGCTCGTGGTCGGCCGGCTCGACGGCCTCGACGGCCTCGGGGGTGACCTGGTCCGCCTCGGTGGTCGTCATCGCGTCCTCCCGTTGTCCATTAAGGGGGTGTATACCCCTCGTGGGTATATGGTACCGATCCCCGCCGATCCGAACGGGGGTCCGTGCTGTTCACTGTGCCTGATGGGCGACACTGAGAGACGCCGGTTAGCCGTGGCCGGATGATGCGCCTAGCATCAGCCTGACCGAAACCCAGCACCCCGAGGACCTCACGTGCGATTTCGTCTGACCCCCAGGGAGACGAGCTTCTACGACATGTTCGCCGCGTCCGCGGACAACATCGTCACGGGCTCCAAGCTCCTGATGGAACTGCTCGGGGCGGAGCCTTCCGCCCGGGCCGAGATCGCGGAGCGGATGCGGGCAGCGGAGCACGCCGGCGACGACGCGACCCACGCGATCTTCCACCAGCTGAACTCCTCCTTCATCACGCCGTTCGACCGTGAGGACATCTACAACCTCGCGTCCTCCCTCGACGACATCATGGACTTCATGGAGGAGGCCGTCGACCTGGTCGTCCTCTACAACGTCGAGGAACTCCCCAAGGGTGTCGAGCAGCAGATCGAGGTCCTCGCGCGGGCCGCGGAGCTGACCGCCGAGGCGATGCCCAACCTGCGGACGATGGCCAACCTCACCGAGTACTGGATCGAGGTCAACCGGCTCGAGAACCAGGCCGACCAGATCCACCGCAAGCTGCTCGCGACGCTCTTCAACGGCAAGTACGACGCCATCGAGGTGCTCAAGCTCAAGCAGATCGTCGACGTGCTGGAAGAGGCGGCCGACGCGTTCGAGCACGTGGCCAACACGGTGGAGACCATCGCGGTCAAGGAGTCCTGAGGCTTCGTGGACACCTTTGCTCTGATCGTGACCATCGGTGTCGCGCTCGGCTTCACGTATACGAACGGCTTTCACGACTCGGCCAACGCCATCGCCACCTCGGTGTCGACGCGGGCGCTGACCCCGCGGGCGGCCCTGGCGATGGCCGCCGTCATGAACCTCGCCGGTGCCTTCATGGGCAGCGGGGTCGCCAAGACGGTCAGTGAGGGCCTGATCGAGACGCCGCACGGCGACAAGGGGATGGGAATCCTCTTCGCCGCGCTGGTCGGCGCGATCATCTGGAACCTGGTGACCTGGTACTTCGGTCTGCCGTCCTCCTCCTCCCACGCGCTGTTCGGCGGCATGGTGGGTGCGGCGCTGGCCGGTGGCACCGAGGTCATCTGGGGCGGGGTGCTCGACAAGGTCGTCATCCCGATGTTCATCTCGCCGGTCGTCGGTCTGGTCGCCGGCTACCTGGTGATGTGCGCGATCATGTGGATGTTCCGCAAGGCCAACCCGCACAAGGCCAAGCGCGGCTTCAGGATCGCGCAGACGGTGTCTGCGGCCGGTATGGCGCTCGGTCACGGTCTGCAGGACGCGCAGAAGACCATGGGCATCGTGGTGATGGCCCTGGTCATCGCCGATGTGCAGTCGTCCGGGGACGACATCCCGGTCTGGGTCAAGATCGCGTGTGCCGTGATGCTCTCGCTCGGCACGTACGCGGGTGGCTGGCGCATCATGCGGACCCTCGGCCGGAAGATCATCGAGCTGGACCCGCCGCAGGGTTTCGCGGCGGAGACCACGGGCGCGTCGATCATGTTCGGCTCCGCGTTCCTCTTCCACGCGCCGATCTCCACGACCCATGTCATCACCTCCGCGATCATGGGTGTGGGTGCGACGAAGCGGGTCAACGCGGTCCGGTGGGGTGTCGCGAAGAACATCATCCTGGGGTGGTTCATCACGATGCCCGCGGCCGCGCTCGTCGCCGCCGCGAGCTTCTACGTGGTGCAGCTCTTCTTCGGCTGACGCATGACGCCTGACGCCTGACGCCTGACGGCTGACGGCTTCTCGCCGAGGCCGGCAGTGGCTTGAAATGGTCGGGCCCGGCTCCCCTGTGGGGGAGCCGGGCCCTTCGTCGTACGGTGGCACCGCCATGCAGCACCGCAGACGAGTCTCTGCCCGAGGGCTCTATCCGAAGCGGCCCGAGATGTAGTCCTCGGTCGCCTGGACGCTCGGGTTGGAGAAGATGCGCTCGGTGTCGTCCAGCTCGATCAGCTTGCCGGGCTGGCCGACGGCCGCCAGGTTGAAGAAGGCCGTACGGTCCGAGACACGGGCGGCCTGCTGCATGTTGTGCGTCACGATGACGATCGTGAAGCGCTCCTTCAGCTCGCCGATCAGGTCCTCGATGGCGAGGGTGGAGATCGGGTCGAGGGCGGAGCACGGCTCGTCCATCAGCAGGACGTCGGGCTCGACGGCGATGGCGCGGGCGATGCAGAGGCGCTGCTGCTGACCGCCGGAGAGGCCGGAGCCCGGCTTGTTGAGCCGGTCCTTGACCTCGTTCCAGAGGTTGGCGCCCTTGAGGGACTTCTCGACGATCTCGTTGAGCTGGGACTTCTTGTACTTGCCGTTGAGCCGCAGGCCCGCCGCCACATTGTCGAAGATCGACATCGTGGGGAAGGGGTTGGGGCGCTGGAAGACCATGCCGACCGTGCGGCGCACGGCGACGGGGTCGACGTTCGTCCCGTACAGGTTCTCGTCGTCGAGCATCACCTTGCCCTCCACGCGGCCCCCGGGGGTGACCTCGTGCATCCGGTTCAGGGTGCGCAGGAAGGTGGACTTGCCGCAGCCGGACGGGCCGATGAAGGCCGTCACGGAGCGCGGCTCGACGGTCATGGAGATGTCGTCGATCGCCTTGTGGGCGCCGTAGTACGCGGAGAGGCCGCTGACGTCGATTCGCTTGGCCATATCAATTCACTTCCAGAGGTGGTCGCTGGTCAGCGGCCGGTCTTGGGGGCCTTCCAGCGGGCGATGCCGCGGGCCACCAGGTTGAGGATCATGACGAAGGCGATCAGGACGAGCGCTGCGGCCCATGCGCGGGACACGGCTGCGTCGGTGCCGACCGCGTACTGCTCGTACACGTAGAGCGGCAGGGAGGACTGGGCGCCTTCGAAGGGGTTCGGGTTGATGAGCTTCGTACCGAACACGAGGAGCAGGACCGGGGCCGTCTCACCGGTGATACGGGCGACCGCGAGCATGACGCCCGTGGTGATGCCGCCGATCGCGGTGGGCAGGACCACCTTCAGGATGGTGCGCCACTTGGGGATGCCGAGGGCGAGGGAGGCCTCGCGGAGCTCGTTCGGGACGAGCTTGAGCATCTCCTCGGTGGAGCGGACCACGACCGGCATCATCAGGATGGCGAGGGCCATCGCGCCGGCGAAACCGGAGGGGCCGAAGCCCAGCATCAGGTTCCAGGTGGCGAGGATGAAGAGGCCGGCGACGATCGACGGGATGCCCGTCATGACGTCGACGAAGAAGGTGACGGCCTGGGCCAGCTTGCCGCCGCCGTACTCGACGAGGTAGACGGCGGTGAGGAGGCCGATCGGGGCGGCGATCACGGTCGCGATGGCCACCTGCTCGATGGTGCCGAGCAGCGCGTGGTAGACACCGCCGCCGGCCTCGGCGTCGAGGACGCCGTTCATCGAGTGGGTGAGGAAGTAGACGTCGAGGACTTCCATGCCCTTGCTGATCGTGACCCAGGCCAGCGAGACCAGCGGGACGACGGCGAGGACGAAGCAGACCCAGACCAGGCTGGTGGCGACGTTGTCCTTTGCCTGACGGCTGCCCTCGACCTTGGTGGTCAGGGCGTACGTGGTGAGGACGAACAGCAGCGCGGCGATCATGCCCCACTGGATCTTGCTGTGCCAGCCGGCGGCGACGCCGATGCCGATGCCCGCGGCGATGGAGCCGGCGGCGATGGCGATCGGGCTCCAGCGGGGGAGGCGGGCGCTGGAGAGCGAACCGGTGCGCTTGACCGTCGCGACCGGACGGTCCTGAATGGCGTGGCTCATGCCGCTGCCCCCGAGTACTCCTTGCGGCGGCCGATGATCCAGCGGGCGGCGCCGTTGACCAGCAGGGTGATGGCGAAGAGGACGAGACCGGAGGCGATCAGCGCGTCCCGTCCGAACTCGTTGGCCTCGTTGAACTTGGCGGCGATGTTCTGCGCGAACGTGCCGCCGCCCGGGTCGAGAAGGTGGCCCGAGATGAGGAAGCTGGGGGAGAGGACCACGGCGACGGCCATGGTTTCGCCGAGTGCGCGGCCGAGGCCCAGCATGGAGGCGGAGATGATGCCGGAGCGGCCGAAGGGCAGCACCGACATGCGGATGACCTCCCAGCGCGTGGCGCCGAGGGCGAGCGCGGCTTCCTCGTGCATCTTCGGGGCCTGGAGGAAGACCTCACGGGTGACGTTGGTGATGATCGGAAGGATCATGATCGCCAGCAGGATGCCCACGGTGAAGAGGTTGCGGGCCGGGCCGTCGTTGGCCTTGTCGAAGATGTACGTCCAGCCGAAGTACTCGTTCAGCCACTTGTTGAGGCCGTCCAGGTACGGGACGAGGAAGATCGCGCCCCAGAGGCCGTAGATGATGCTGGGCACGGCGGCGAGCAGGTCGACCACGTACGCGAGCGGCTTGGCCAGCTTGCGCGGGGCGTAGTGCGAGATGAAGAGGGCGATGCCGATCGCGACGGGCACGGCGATGGCCATGGCGATGATCGACGAGACCACCGTGCCGAAGGCGAGGACGGCGATGCCGAAGACCGGCGGGTTGCCGGCCGGGTTCCACTCGAAGGTGGTGAAGAAGTTCGTGCTGTCCTTCGAGATGGCGAGGGCGGCACGGTAGGTGAGGAAGCCGGCGATCGCGGCCATGATCACGAGGAGGGTGATGCCGGAGCCTCGGGACAGTCCGCTGAAGACGCGGTCCCCGGGGCGCGAGGCGCTCTTGGCGCGCCGGCTCCTCTGTATGTCTGGTGTGGTGGTAGCCATCTGCTTCTCCGGTCTGCGGGGCCCCTACGGACGTACGGGCTCCTGGCGGCGGTGCACCGGATGCCGGGTCCGGCCCCCCTGGGTGGGGGGCCGGACCCGGCCGGGGGTCAGGACAGGGTGGGGACGATCGCGCGGACCTTGGCGGCGATCTCGGCCGGGAGCGGGGCGTAGCCGGCCTCGGCGAGGACCTTCTGGCCCTCCTCGCTCACGGTGTAGTTGAGGAAGGCCTTCAGGGTCGGCAGGGTCTCCGCCTTGTTGCCCTTGTCGCAGGCGATCTCGTAGGTGACGAGGACGATCGGGTAGGCACCCTCGGCCTTCGTCGCGTAGTCGAGGGAGAGGGCGACGTCGTTGCCCGTGCCCTTGACCTTGGCGGCGGCGATGGCCTTCGACGCGTTCTCCGAGGAGGCGGCGACCGGGGCGGCGGCACCGGTGTTGATGCTGACCGTGGAGATCTTGTTCGCGGTGGCGTACGAGAGCTCGAAGTAGCCGATGGAGCCCTCGGCGTCCTTGACCGCGGTGGCGACACCGGAGGAGCCGTTGGCGGCCTGGCCGCCCTGGGCGGGCCACGACTTCGACTTCGGGTCGTGCTTCCAGTCGGCCGCGGCGGCGGTCGAGAGGTACTTGCCCAGGTTCTGGGTGGTGCCGGACTCGTCCGAGCGGTGGAAGGCCTGGATCGTGCTGTCCGGGAGCTTGGCGCCCGGGTTCAGCTTGGCGATCGCCGGGTCGTTCCACTTGGTGATCTTGTTGTCGAAGATCTTGGCGATGGTGGAGGCGTCGAGGACGAGGTTGTCCACGCCCTCCAGCTTGTAGCCGATGGCGATGGGGCCGCCGACCATCGGCAGGTTGACGCCCTTGCCGGTCTTGCAGATCTTCTGCGACTCGGCGACCTCTTCGTCCTTCAGGGCGGAGTCGGAGCCCGCGAAGGCGACCTGGCCCTGGTTGAACTTGGTGATGCCGCCGCCGGAGCCGATGCCCTGGTAGTTGATCTCGACGCCGGAGCACGCGGCCTGGAAGTTCTTGACCCACAGGTCCATCGCGTTCTTCTGCGCGCTGGAGCCGGCGGCGAGGAGCTGGCCCTTGGCACCCTCGCAGGCGATGTTCGAGGCGGCGGCGGAGGTCTTGGCGCCGCCCTCCTTGGCCGGGGTCTCCGAGTTGTTGTCCGAGCCACACGCCGAGAGGACGAGCGCACCGGAGACGACGAGGGCACCGATCGCGGAGGCGCGAAGCCCGTTCTTGCGCGAAAGCTTCACTTTCGGGTGTTCCTTCCAGAAGCCGCCCTGTCGCGGACCGAGTGTCCCGAACGTTCTACGGCGGCGTGTGTCGGTGGGCGGTGCAATCGCTGTGCTCTCTGCACCGTGTAAGGCCGAAATTAGGCAGAACAGGTGAAGCGGTCGACGGGGGAGAGTGAACGGGAAGTGAACCGTGTCGTAAGCCCGGGTGCGGGGTCCTCGGGCGGACGGCGGCGGGGTCCTCGGGCGGACGGCGGTGGGGGCGTGCCGGCGGAGGGTGCGGACGGCTGCGGGGGTGTGCCGGCGTTGTTCGGCCTGTCCGGGGGCGGTGGTGGCCGGTGGTTGTCCGTCCGGCTTCTCCGACCTGCCCGGTGGGCAGGGACGGCGGGCAGGGGTGAGGGGCTTCCCGTGGGGGTGCTCGCCGGCGGCCGACCGCCGGTCAGCCGGTTGTCGTGGTGACCGCCGCGTCCAGGAGTTCGCGGTCCCTGGGCTGGGTGAGGCGGGTGCGGGCCGCGGCCGGGGGGAGCCAGAGCAGACGGTCCACCTCGCGGCTCGGCGTGAACGCGCCGTCCAGGGCGCGGGCCGACCAGTACGCGACCTCCTTCGGGCGGCCGTCCACCGCGTACCGGACCGTCGGCAGGCGGGGGCCGAGCGCGCAGCGCCGGCCCGTCTCCTCCTGGACCTCGCGCAGCGCGCAGGCCTCCGCCGACTCCCCGCGCTTCCGCTTGCCTTTCGGATGGGACCAGTCGTCGTACTTCGGCCTGTGGACGAGGGCGACCTCGATGCCGTGGCCGGAAAGCGCCGGGCGCCAGAGGACGCAGCCGGCGGCCAGGACCGGGGTGCCGGGGGTGCTCATGGGACCGGTGCCGTCGTTCTCCGCCAGGCGCGCTGGAAGGCGAAGCGGGAGGCTTCGACCTCGTGGCGCTGGTCGGCGTGGAGGACGCCCAGGGCGTAGGCGGTCGCCGGGGCGATGCGGGGGGTGCGGGCCGCGGTGGCCGCGGCCGTCGCGGCCTCGGCGGCGTCCCGGTGCCGGTCCAGGGCGCGGGCGGCCTCGTACAGGGCGGAGTCGGGTTCGCCGCCGGTGTGCAGGGCCTCGGTGGCGTACCGGTGCAGTCGCAGCAGGAGCCGTGTCTGGTGCCAGGGCGCGTCCTGGTTCTCCCCGGCGGCGAGCGCGAGGGCGTCCGCGTTGTACGGGTGGGCCGCTCGCGTCAGGGGCAGGGCGGCCACCGCGTCCAGGAGGCGGCGCTCGGCGACGTCGGCGGGCCCGTCCAGGACCTCGACGGCCGGGGCCGCGCCCACGGGCCCGAGCGGTACCTCGGAGGCCAGGAGCGCGACGGCGTCGGCGACCGCGTGGAATCGGGCCGAGCCGAGTGCCTGGAGGGACGCCGAGTGGGCACGCGTCCGGGCCAGGGTCAGCTGCCGTTCGAGGAGGGCGCCGGCACGGGCGGCGCCCACGGTGAGGCCGGTCGCGTCGCCGCCCCGGGCGGCGGGGACGGGTCCGCCGCCCTTCGTGCCGTTCAGCGCGCCCGTGCCGTTCGACAGGCGGGACAGCGCGTCCACCAGACGGATCAGCCGGGACATGCAGGCCTGCTCCAGGGCGAGCGTGCCCGAGAGCCAGGCGAGCTCGGTGCGCAGCTGGTCCGCCCAGGCCGGGTCGAGCAGCGGCCGGAACGTGTGGAGCGTCCCGCTGATCCGGCGGGCGGCGGCGCGCAGGGTGCGGGCCGCCTCCTCCGCCCCGGCCGTGTCCGAGCGGCTCTCGTCGTGGAGTCGCAGGCCGCGCAGGAAGTCCGCGGCACGGGCGTGCAGGTAGGGGGCGAGGACCTCGCCCGCCGTGACGTCCTGCGCATGATCAGGGTTGTGCACGCCGGCGCCTCCGCGCGTCGATGAGCATCTCCTGGACGTGCCGTAGGGGGCGGCCCTCGGTGTCGGTCGCGTGCCGCGTCCAGTTCCCGTCGGGGCCGAGGTGCCAGGAGGAGGTGGTGTCGGACATCCCGGTCTCCAGGAGCCGGGAGAGCGCTGCCCGGTGCGCCGGGTCGGAGACCCGGACCAGGGCCTCGATCCGGCGGTCCAGGTTGCGGTGCATCATGTCGGCGCTGCCGAACCAGACCTCGGGTTCGCCTCCGTTGCCGAAGGCGAAGACCCGGGAGTGCTCCAGGAAGCGGCCGAGGATCGAACGGACCCGGATGTTCTCCGAGAGGCCGGGGACCCCGGGGCGTACGGCGCAGATGCCGCGGACCCAGATGTCGACCGGGACACCGGCCCGTGAGGCCTGGTAGCAGGCGTCGATGATCGCCTCGTCGACCATCGAGTTGACCTTGATCCGTACGTACGCGGGCCGGCCGGCGCGGTGGTGGGCGATCTCCTTGGTGATGCGGGAGACGAGTCCGTCGCGCAGCGACTTGGGGGCGGTGAGCAGCCGTCGGTACGTCTCGCGGCGGGAGTAGCCGGAGAGCCGGTTGAAGAGGTCGGATAGGTCGGCGCCGACCTGCGGGTCGGCGGTCAGCAGGCCCAGGTCCTCGTACAGGCGGGCCGTCTTCGGGTGGTAGTTGCCGGTGCCGACGTGCGAGTAGCGGCGCAGCAGCTCGCCCTCCTGCCGTACGACGAGCGACAGCTTGCAGTGGGTCTTGAGGCCGACGAGGCCGTAGACGACGTGGCAGCCGGACTCCTCCAGCTTGCGCGCCCACTTGATGTTGGCCTGCTCGTCGAAGCGGGCCTTGATCTCGACGAGGACGAGGACCTGCTTGCCGGACTCGGCGGCGTCGATGAGGGCGTCGACTATCGGGGAGTCGCCGGAGGTGCGGTAGAGCGTCTGCTTGATCGCCAGGACGTCGGGGTCGGCGGCGGCCTGTTCCAGGAAGGCCTGTACGGACGTCGAGAACGAGTCGTACGGGTGGTGGAGGAGCACGTCCCGCTCGCGCAGCGCGGCGAATATGTCGGGCGCGGAGGCCGACTCGACCTCGGCGAGGTCCCGGTGGGTGCCGGCGACGTACTTGGGGTACTTGAGCTCCGGCCGGTCCTGCCCGGCGATTCCGAACAGCCCGGTCAGGTCGAGCGGCCCGGGCAGCGGGTAGACCTCGGCGTCGGAGATCTTCAGTTCGCGGACGAGGAGGTCCAGGACGTACGGGTCGATGGACTCCTCGACCTCCAGGCGGACCGGGGGCCCGAAGCGGCGCCGCATGAGTTCCTTCTCCAGGGCCTGGAGCAGGTTCTCGGCGTCGTCCTCCTCGACCTCCAGGTCCTCGTTCCTGGTCACCCGGAACATGTGGTGCGCGAGCACCTCCATGCCGGGGAACAGCTCCTCCAGGTGCGCCGCGATCACGTCCTCCAGGGGCACGTACCGCTGCGGGGAGGCCTCCAGGAAGCGGGAGAGCAGCGGCGGCACCTTCACGCGCGCGAAGTGGCGGTGGCCGCTGACCGGGTTGCGTACGACCACGGCGAGGTTGAGCGAGAGTCCCGAGATGTACGGGAAGGGGTGCGCCGGGTCGACGGCGAGCGGGGTGAGGACCGGGAAGATCTGCTGCCGGAACAGGGTGAAGAGCCGTGCCTGCTCCTTCTCCGTGAGCTCGGGCCAGCGGATCAGGTGGATGCCCTCGTCGGCCAGGGCGGGGGCCACGTCCTGCTGGAAGCAGGCGGCGTGCCGGGCCATGAGCTCGCGCGAGCGCGTCCAGATCAGGTCGAGGACCTCGCGGGGCTGGAGACCGGAGGCGGAACGGGTGGCGACGCCGGTCGCGATGCGGCGCTTGAGACCGGCGACCCGGACCATGAAGAACTCGTCGAGGTTCGAGGCGAAGATCGCGAGGAAATTAGCCCGTTCGAGGAGGGGGGTCGTGGGGTCCTCGGCGAGTTCGAGCACGCGCTCGTTGAAGGCGAGCCAGCTGCGCTCCCGGTCGAGGAAGCGTCCCTCCGGCAGCTCGTCGCCGAGCGCGCCGTCGTCCTCGTACGTGTCGGGGTCGGCGTCCAGATCGGGGTCGAGATCGGTCACGACGGCCGCGTTGCCCGCCTGCGCGCGGTGTGCGGCGATGGGGCCGAGCGACGACGGCGTGGGCGACGAACCGGAAGAAGGCGCGGACGGCGTGGTCGGCGTGGCGGAGGACTGGACCGGGACCTCGGCGGGCTGCTGGCTCATGGCCCCATTCTTCCGCGCGAACGGGTGGTGGGGCGCGTCGGAGCGGGCCGTGGGGGAGGGAAGTCTCCCTTTGGGGAGGGCGGACACGGATCGCTTCATTGCGTGAGCGTCGCAAGCGCGTCTGAATGGCCGGTAACGACGACATGTCGTACGGGAATCGGGGGCGGGGCCGTGCGCGGGCCCCGCCCCCTGCGTTCTCACGGAGAGTTACGGATTTCGGGTTACGGGTGCCGGGCGCGCAGGACGCGGAAGGCGGCGAAGAGGGCGAGGGCGGCGAGGGCGAGGACGATGCCGGTCTCGATGAGCTGGGTGGGCCAGAAGTGGGACTGGGGGTGGTAGTCGAGGTATTGGGCGGCGATCGGCTCGTCGGTGCGGCAGGCGCCGACGGGGGTCCCATCGGTGAAGCAGAACCAGCCGGGCAGCCGGTTGCCGAAGGTGCTGATCAGCCCTTGGCTCATGATCAGGCCGTCCTCGGGCATGGAGAGGACGGAGGCGTTCTCGACGGCCGGGCCGGTGATCGTCGTCACCGGAAGGAAATCCCAGCGGAGGGCGCCGAGGATCAGCAGGACGAGGCCCACGATCCCTCCGGTCACGGCCATGGCCACGAGCGTGCGGCGGATCAGCTGGCCGACGAGGGCGCCGACGGCGACGGCGAGCAGGACGTGGCCGAGGAGGGCGGTGCCGGTGGCCTCGTAGCTGCCGCGGTCGCTCCAGTGGAGCTGGCTGCTGCCGCCGACGCGTGCCCAGCCCAGCGCGTAGGCGGCCATCAGCAGGAGGGTGGTCAGGAGGGCTGCCGCCGTCGCTGTACGGAGCTTGGAGCCGAGCCAGCGGGCCGGGCTGGTCGACTGGGTGAGGGAGAGCTTGTACGTCCCCGATTCCAGTTCGCGGGCGACGAGCGGGCCCGCGACGAAGGCGCCGACCAGGAGCGGGAGCAGGGTCATGGCCATGGAGAAGTACTCCATGGCCATGCGGAGCGTGCCGTATCCGCGGTTGTCGTCGGCCGGGTGGGTGAAGCCGCCCTCCACGTGCACGTCCGGCGTCTGCAGGTCCCAGATCCGCAGGCCTCCGATCACGGCCAGCGCGAGGATCACCGCCGCGCCCGCCAGCCACAGCGTCCGCCGGTACTGGCGGACCGTCACCCAGTAGGGGCCTCTCAGGGCGAGGCTGCTCATGCCGGGGCTCCTTCGGTGGTGCGGAGGTGGGCGAGGAGGAGGTCCTCCAGGGAGGGTTCGGTGGTCTCCCAGGGGCCTTCGACCGGGCCTTGGCGTCGGATCAGTGCGGTGAGCTGACGGCCCGTCGTGCGGGACTCGACGACCGTGTGCGGGGCGAGGTCGCCGACCGGGCCCCTGAGCAGGGTGTGGGCGGAGAGGAGTTCGTCGACGGGGCCGTCGAGGCGGATCCGGCCGCCGTGGAGCAGGAGGAGGTGGTCGCAGGCGCCCTCCAGCTCGGTGAGGATGTGCGAGGACATGACGACGGTGGTGCCGTGTTCGGCGGCGTCGGCCATGAGCAGGCCCATCAGCTGGTGGCGGGCGAGCGGGTCGAGGTCGGCCATCGGCTCGTCGAGGAGCAGCAGTTCGGCCCGCTTGCCGAGGGCGAGCGCGAGGGCGACGCGGGTGCGCTGTCCGCCGGAGAGGTGGTGGACGAGGGCGCGCGGGTCGAGCTCGTCGGCGATCACGCGCCGGGCGGCGTCCTCGTTCCAGCGGCCGGGGTTGAGCTCGCGGCCCATGCGCAGGGTGTCGGCGACGGTGAGCCGGGGGTGGAGGGGTTTCTCCTGTGCGACGTAGGCGAGCTGTTCGCGGGCGGGGGCTCTGATCGCGCCCTCGGTGGGGCGTACGAGCCCGGCGGCGAGGGCGAGCAGGGTGGACTTGCCGGCGCCGTTGGGGCCGACGAGGGCGCAGACGCGGCCGGCGGGGAGGGCGAACTCGCACTCCCGCAGGGCCCAGCGGCCGCTTCTGCCCCCGTATTTCTTGCCCAGGAGATCGGCTTCCAGTGCGATGCCGTCTCTTGTCATGCGTCGTCCCCCTCGAAGTGTTCCTTCAGTACGGATGTGAAGAGCGCGGCCACGTCCTCGCGGTCCAGTCCGGCGGCGCGGGCCCGGCGGGCCCAGTCGGCGAGTTCGCCGCGGAAGGGCGAGTCGGCGGGGCCGGTGCCGAGCGTGGCGCGGACGAAGGTGCCGAGGCCGCGGCGGGCCTCGACGAGGCCTTCGCGTTCGAGTTCGCGGTAGGCCTTGAGGACCGTGTTGGGGTTGATGGCCGTCGCTTCGACGACCTCGCGTGCGGTGGGCAGTTTGTCGCCGGGCTCCAGGAGGCCCATCCGGAGGGCCTGTTTCGTCTGCTGGACGATCTGGAGGTAGGTGGCGACGCCACTGCGCCGGTCGATGCGGTACTCGACCACGATCGCTTCCACCACCCTTTCACTAATCAAGTAGTGAAAGGGTGGTGCAAAGAAGGGGGCGGTGTCAACCGCCCCCTTCCCGGAGGGACTTACGACTCCGTGCGGTACATCAGATCCACCTCGTGGGTGGCGAATCCCAGCCGCTCGTAGACCGTCACCGCCGCCGTGTTGTCGGCGTCCACGTACAGCATCGCCGTCGGCAGGCCCTGCGCCGCCAGATGCCGCAGGCCGATCGCGGTGAGGGCCTTGCCGAGGCCGCCGCCCTGCGCGTCGGGGAGGATGCCGACGACGTACACCTCGCCGAGCTGTTCCTCGGCGTGCGTCTTCGTCCAGTGGAAGCCGACGAGCCGGCCGTCCTTCTCGGCGAGGAAGAAGCCCTTGGGGTCGAACCAGGGTTCGGCGATCCGGTCGTCCAGGTCCCGCTGGGTGAGCGAGCCCTGCTCCGGGTGGTGGGCGAAGGCCGCGGAGTTGACGGCGAGCCAGGCCGTGTCGTCCTGGCCGGGGGCGAAGGTGCGGACGGTGACGCCCTCGGGCAGCACCGGCTCCGGGATGTCCAGCGGGGTCAGCGGGCGCCGGAGCTGGCGCAGCTCGCGGAAGAGCGTCAGGCCGAGGACCTGGGCGAGGTGCCGGGCGGCGGACCTGCCGCCGTGGGCCCAGACGCGCAGCCGCTTGCCGGAGGCGCCGAGCAGGGCGGTGCCGAGCGCCCGGCCGTGGCCGCGACCGCGGTGGGAGGGGTGGACGACCAGTTCGGCGGCGGGCGCCTCGATGGGGTCGGTCTCCTCCAGTTGGGCGTAGCCGTAGAGATGGGTGCCGACGGTCAGCAGGAAGTGCCGTACGCCCTCGCGGCTGCCGTGACGGAGGTAGAGCCGGCCCTGCTCGGAGACGGCGTGCACGCCGTCGGACTGGTCGGCGGCCTCGAGGAGATCCAGTACGTCCTGGATCTGCTCGGGCGTGAGCTCGTCATACGTGTGGATCTGCCGTCCGGGTTCGAGGGCCGGCGCCGCGTCGGAAGTCATGGACCGAGCCTACGGCGACACGCCGCCGTGCCGGGGAAAGGCGGCGGCAACTGTCTCGTAACCTGCTACCCCCTGTTGCGCTACGCGCGTTGACTCTAGGCTTCGCTCGCACGTCAGCAGTCGAGAGGCGCACCGGAACGGGCGCGGGGACAAAGGGGAACGATGGCAGCGACAGCGAAGAAGAAGAGGACGGCCAGGGGGATTCTCGCCGTCGGTGCGGGGCTCGCCACCGTCGGCGCCCTCGTCGCCGCGCTGCCCGCGGGCGCCTCGCAGGACGCGCCGGCCGGGCACGGCTCCAACGGCAAGGGCTGGGGCCGGATGGTCGACGTCCAGCTCCTCTCCTTCAACGACCTCCACGGCAACCTGGAGCCGCCGTCCGGCTCCTCGGGCAGGCTCACCCGCCTCAAGGAGGACGGCACGACCGAGGTCGTCAACAACGTCGGCGGCGCCGAGTACCTCGCCACGCATCTGCGGCAGGCCCGCGAGGGCCACCGGTACTCCGTCACGGCCGCCGCCGGCGACATGATCGGTGCCTCGCCGCTGCTCTCCGGGCTGTTCCACGACGAGCCGACCATCGAGGCGCTGAACAAGCTGAAGCTCGACGTGAGCTCGGTCGGCAACCACGAGTTCGACGAGGGCGCCCGCGAGCTGAGCCGCATACAGAACGGCGGCTGTCACCCGACCGAGGGCTGCTTCGAGGAGGGCAAGCGCTTCAAGGGGGCGAAGTTCCCGTACCTCGCGGCCAACGTGACGAACGAGAAGAGCGGCAAGCCGCTGCTCGACCCGTACTTCATCTGGGAGCGCGACGGAGTCAGGATCGGCTTCATCGGTGTGACCCTGGAGGGCACGGCGAACATCGTCTCCGCCGAGGGCATCAAGGGCCTGAAGTTCGGCGACGAGGTCGAGACGATCAACAAGTACGCCAAGGTGCTGGAGCGCAAGGGCGTGAAGTCGATCGTCGCGCTGCTCCACGAGGGCGGCCTGCCCGCCTCGGGCGCGTACAACTACGACTGCGACACCCCGGGCGCCGGCGCCGGCATCTCCGGCCCGATCGTGGACATCGCCAAGAACGTCACCCCGCAGGTCGACGCCCTGGTCACCGGGCACACGCACCAGGCGTACGCGTGCACGATCCCGGACCCGTCGGGCAAGCCGCGCACGGTCACCTCGGCGGCATCCTTCGGCAGGCTCTACACCGACACGACGCTCACCTACGACCGTCGTACGAAGGACATCGTCCGCACCGCCGTCGCCTCCGCCAACCACGTCGTCACCCGTGACGTGGACCCGGCCGATGACATCAGCAAGCTGATCAAGCGCTGGAGCGCCCTGGCCGCGCCGATCGCGAACCGTCCCGTCGGCCACATCGCCGAGAGCATCGAGAACCCCAGCGACGTGTACGAGAAGCCGCTGGGCAATCTCATCGCCGACGCGCAGCTGGCGGGCCTGGCCCCGACCGACAAGGGCGGCGCCCAGCTCGCGCTGATGAACCCGGGCGGCGTCCGCGCGCCGCTGACCAAGGGCGCGGACAGTGTGGTGACCTACGGCCAGGCGTACACCGTCCAGCCGTTCACCAACATGATGACGGTGGTCGACCTGACCGGTGCCCAGCTGGTCACCGCGCTTCAGCAGCAGGTCAGCGGCGCCAACCTGGCGTCCCCGAAGATCCTCCAGGTGTCGAAGAACTTCTCCTACACCCTGGACATGACGAAGGCGGGCGCCGACCGGATCGTGGTCGACTCGGTGCGGCTGAACGGCGAGCCCATCGACCCGTCGAAGAGCTACCGGGTCGCGATGAACGAGTTCCTCACGGGCGGCGGTGACGGCTTCCCGGCCCTGGCCGCCGGTGCGAACAAGCTCGTCGGCGCCTCCGACCTCGACATCTTCATCGCCTACCTGACGGCCAACTCGTCGGCCGCCGAGCCGCTCCGGGCCCCGGCGACCGGCCGGATCACGGTCATCAAGTAGTCCTCGAAGGCTTCCGGTCCTCGTAGAAGGGGGCTGCCCTCCGCCGGTCCGGCGGAGGGCAGCCCCCTTTCGGTCTGTCCTCCGCACCCTGGCGGATATTGACGCGGACCTGTCATCATCTGATCCATGGAGCGACGACGCTTTCTCGCCGGGGCCCTCGGGGCCGGGGCCGTACTGCTCGCCGGGGCGCCCGGGGCGCGGGCCGCGGCCGTGGACACGCGCGCGTGGATGGGCGGCCACGGCGACGGAACGCCCCTCCAACGGCTCACCATCCCCGGTACGCACGACTCCGGAGCCCGGTTCGGCGGGCTCTGGTCGGAGTGTCAGAACACCACCGTCGCCCAGCAGCTGGACAGCGGCATCCGGTTCCTGGACGTCCGGTGCCGGGTGACCGGCGGGTCCTTCGCCATCCACCACGGCGTCTCCTACCAGAACATGATGTTCGGGGACGTCCTCGTCGCCTGCCGGGACTTCCTCGCCGCGCACCCCTCCGAGACCGTCCTCATGCGGGTCAAGCAGGAGTACTCCTCGGACTCCGACGCCACCTTCCGGGCGATCTTCGACGACTACCTGGACAACCGCGGCTGGCGCTCGCTGTTCCGCATCGGCGACACGGTTCCCGCCCTCGGCGAGGCCCGCGGCAAGGTCGTCCTCATCGCCGACAACGGGGGCCTGCCCGGCCTCAAGTGGTGGGACGGCGGCGCCATCGCGATCCAGGACGACTGGAACGCCCTGCCCAACGCCAAGTACCCCAAGGTCGAGGCCCACTTCCGCAAGGCCGTCGAACAGCCCGGCAAGCTCTACATCAACTTCGTCAGCACCTCCGCGTCCCTGCCGCCGCGCTGGAACTCCGACAACCTCAACCCCCGGGTCCACGGCTTCCTGGACGGCACCGCGAGCACCTGGAGGGGCCTCGGGATCGTCCCCATGGACTTCCCGAACACCCGCTCAGGACTCGTCGAGGCCCTGCTCCGGCACAACTGACCCCTCCGGCGGCGGTGTCGGCGCCCCCTGCAGCCGCACCGTCGCCACCGTCCCGCCCCTCTCCGCCGCGGACAGACCGACCGTGCCGCCCGCGTGGTGCACCGTGCGGGCCACGATCGACAGGCCCAGGCCGGAGCCCGGCAGGCTGCGGGCCGACGGCGACCGCCAGAAGCGGTCGAAGACGTGCGGGAGCTCGTCCGGGGCGATGCCGGGCCCCTGGTCGCGGACCGTCAGCTCGCCCCGCATCAGGGTCACCTCGACCGTCCCCCCGGGCGGCGAGAACTTCACGGCGTTGTCCAGGACGTTCATCAGCGCCCGCTCCAGCGCCGCCGCGTCCGCGCGCACGTACCAGGGCGCCAGGTCCGTGACGAAGGTCAGCTCCGGGCCGCGCAGCCGCGCCCGGTCCAGGGCCGCCCGCAGGATCGTGTGGAGCGGCACCACCTCGAGGGGGCCCCGCTGCGCCGCGTCCGGGCGGGCCAGCTCCTGGAGGTCGCCGATGAGCGCCGCCAGTTCCGTCATCTGGGCCTTCACCGAGGCCATCAGGGCACGCCGGTCCTCCGGCGGGATCGCCCGGCCCGTCTCCTCGCTGCGCGCGAGCAGCTCGACGTTCGTACGGAGGGAGGTGAGGGGCGTGCGGAGTTCGTGGCCGGCGTCCGTGATCAGCTGCGACTGCCGGTCCCTGGACGTCGCGAGCGCCGCCGTCATCGCGTTGAACGAGCGCGACAGACGGGCGATCTCGTCCTCGCCCTCCACCGGGATACGGACGGTCAGGTCCTCGGTCGCGGCCACGTGCTCGACCGCGCCGGTCAGCCGGTTCACCGGTTCGAGGCCGGTCCGCGCCACCCACAGCCCGGCCGCGCCCGCGCCGACGACGCCGATCCCGGAGACCAGCAGCAGCATCCAGCGCAGGGTGGACATCGAGTTGTCGATCTCGGAGAGCGGCCGGGCGACGGAGACCGCGAGCCCGATCGGCCCCTCCTGCGGGTAGGTGTAGACCCGCATCTCCCGACCGGCGTTGTCCTTGGACGTGTGCAGCACGTACTCCAGCTGTCCCCGCGCCACCGCCAGATCGCCGTCGCCGGCGGGGATCGCGGCCTTCCCCGAGGTGCACACACTGCCGTTGGCGAGGATCACCTGCACCGTGTACGAGCCCGCCACCGGCGGCGGCGTACTGCCCTGCCGGCAGAGGGCGAGCAGACTCTGCACCCCGTTCGCGTCGAGCCGGGTGCTGCGCAGCGAGGAGTCCATCTCGGCCTCCAGCTGCGCCCGCGTCACGAACCAGCACGCGAGCGAGACCGCCGCCACGGCGACCGCGACCGCGACCGCCGTCAGCAGCGCGAGGCGGGAGCGCAGGGGGCGGGAACGGAACCAGTCCAGCGGCCGGAACCGCGCGAGTCGACCCTTGAGGGGACCGTTCACCGTCCGCCTCCTCGTCCGGAACCCGTGAGGGGACCGTTCACCTGTCCGCCTTCTCGTCCGGAACCCGTCCGGGGACCGTTCACTCCCCGCCTCCTCCGCGCAGCGCGTATCCCACGCCCCGCACCGTGTGCACGAGGCGCGGCTCGCCGCCCGCCTCCGTCTTGCGTCGCAGATACATCACGTACACGTCCAACGAGTTCGAGCTCGGTTCGAAGTCGAAGCCCCACACGGCCTTGAGGATCTGCTCCCGGGTGAGCACCTGCCGCGGGTGCGCCAGGAACATCTCCAGGAGGGTGAACTCGGTGCGCGTCAGCTCCACCGGCCGCCCGCCGCGGGTCACCTCGCGGGTGGCCAGGTCCATCCGCAGGTCCTCGAAGGCCAGCACATCGCTGTCGGCCGGGGCGGTGGCCGTGGCCCGGGCGTACGAGCTCCGCCGCAGCAGCGCCCTGATCCGGGCGAACAGTTCGTCCAGCTCGAAGGGCTTCACGAGGTAGTCGTCGGCGCCCGCGTCGAGCCCGGTGACCCGGTCGCCGACCGTGTCTCGGGCCGTGAGCATCAGGATCGGCACGGTGGAGCCGGAGGCCCTGATCCGCCGGGCGGCCGTCAGCCCGTCCATCCGGGGCATCTGGACGTCGAGGACGACGAGATCGGGGGCGTACGACTCCATCCGGGCGAGCGCGTCCAGACCGTCGACGGCGTCCTGCGTTTCGTATCCCTCGAAGGCGAGGCTGCGGCGCAGGGCCTCGCGCACGGCGGGCTCGTCGTCGACGATGAGGATGCGTTCGGCTTCGTGTCGCTGGTCGGTCATGGGCTCAGCGTCGCACGCCGCTCGTTCGCCGGTCAGCTGTCGCCGCCCGAGCGCAGACTCTCCAGGTCGGCCTTCACGGTGTCGACGGGGATCGCGAATCCGAGGCCGACGCTTCCGGCGGTGGAACCGCTCGAAGAACTGGGCGAATACATGGCCGAATTGATTCCGATGATCTCGCCGTTCATATTGATCAACGCGCCGCCGGAATTACCCGGATTCAGCGAGGCGTCGGTCTGGAGCGCCTTGTACGTGGTCTTCGAGGAGCCGGTGTCGCCGTTGAACTGCTGTCCGCCGAACTCGAACGGCCAGCCCTGCCGCGGGTCGTACTGCTGCTCCTGCTGCCGGTCCTGGCCGTCGTCGTCCTTGGCGACGGTCACGTCCCGGTCGAGCGCGG
This sequence comes from Streptomyces zaomyceticus, assembly GCF_014656215.1. GTDB lineage: Bacteria > Actinomycetota > Actinomycetes > Streptomycetales > Streptomycetaceae > Streptomyces > Streptomyces zaomyceticus. Next base: position 21,167 of record NZ_BNBZ01000025.1, read on the forward strand.
AGACGATGCCGCTGGTGACGGTGCCGGTCAGCCCCTCGGGGGAGCCGATCGCCACGACCTGGTCGCCGACCCGCACCTTGGACGAGTCGCCGAGCGTGGCGGTCTTGAGGCCGGAGGCGCCCTGGAGCTTGATGAGGGCCAGGTCCTTGTCGGGGTCGGTGCCGACGACCTCGGCCTTGTAGGACTTGCCGTCGCTGAGCTGCACGGTGATCTCGGACGCGCCGGAGATCACGTGGTTGTTGGTGACGATCTCGCCGTCGGAGGTGATGATCACGCCCGAGCCGGTGGACTTGCCGGAGTTCGCGCTCGCGGAGATCTCGACGATGGAGGGGGAGACGGCCGCGGCGACGCCGGCGACCGTTCCCGTGCTGCTCGCGGAGACATTGGTGCCGCTCACCTGGGAGGAGGCGGCGGCGGGGGTGTCGGAGCCGAGCTGCTGGACCAGCGTCGCGGTGCCGCCGCCGATCGCCGCTGCCGCGATGGCCACGGCCGCCATGAGGCCGACCCCGCGCTTGGCGCGGCGCCGGGCGCCGGGGCCGTCGGAGGACGGGGCGGACGGCGCGGACGTGGTGACGGGAGGAGCAGGCGGGCCGGTCGGCGGGACGTGTCCGCCGGAGGGCCAGATCGTCGTGCCGGGCTCGGTGACGAGCGGCTGCGTGGCGTACGGCTGCGTGGCATGCGGCTCGGTGACGATCGGCTGGGCGGCGGTCTGCTCGGCACCGGTCGGCTGCGGGCCGCCCGGGGTGTGCGGGGCGTACGGAGGCCTCGGCGGGTGCGGCGGGTAGTAGGGCTGCTGCGGCTGCTGCTCCTGGAAGTCCGTCATGGCTCCGACTCTCGGAGTCGTACATGAGAGCCGTCTGAGGACCGGCTGAGAAGCCCGACAGAAGCCTGTATGCCCGATATAAAGAACCCCTCCCAGGGGGGAGGGGTTCTCAGGGTTCTCGGGGATCCACGGGGGTGGTCCACGGTGATCCACGGGTGGCTGCAGGGGCCCTCAGGGCCCCTCAGGGCTCGGTCGGGACCGTGAGGCCTCGTCGTGGGACCGTGAGACCTCGCTCTCGGGACCGTGAGGCCTCCGCCGGGCTCCGGGAGCCCGGTGACCCGCTCAGCCGCCGTTGCAGCCGCAGGAGCGGCGGACGACCAGCGACGACGGGAAGACCTTCACGCGCTCGCGGCGCGAGCCCGCCACCCGCAGCGAGTCGTCGAGGACCAGGTCCACCGCCGCCCGTGCCATCGCCGGCCGGTCCGAGGAGATCGTGGTCAGCGGCGGGTCGGTGAGCGCCGCCTCCTTCACGTCGTCGAAGCCGGCGACCGCCAGCTCCGAGGGCACCTCGATGCGCAGCTCGCGCGCCGCGCGGAGCACGCCGAAGGCCTGGTCGTCGGTGGAGCAGAAGATGGCCGGCGGCCTGTCCGGGCCCGCGAGCAGCTTGAGGGCCACCTGGTAGGCGTCGTAGCGGTTGTACGGGGCCTGGAAGAGCCGGCCCTCGATCGGGAGGCCCGCCTCCAGCATGGCCCGCCGCCAGCCCTCCTCGTGGTCGGCGACCGGGTCGCCGACGGCCGGGGTGTTCGGGATGCCGCCCATGCAGGCCACGTAGGGGTAGCCGTGGTCCAGGAGGTGCTGGGTGGCGAGCTGGGCGCCGATGATGTCGTCGGTGACGACGGCGACGTCGTCCAGGGCCTCGGGGCGCTCGTGCAGCAGCACCACGCGCGCGTCCCAGGCCTCGACCTCGCTCGCAGCCCGCTCGCTCATGCCCTGGCTGACCAGGATCAGTCCGGAGACCCGCATGCCGAGGAAGGCCCGGAGGTAGTGGACCTCGCGCTCGTCGCGGTAGTCGGAGTTCCCGACGAGGACCATCTTTCCGCGCTCGGCGGCGGCCTGCTCGACCGCGTGCGCCAGCTCCGCGAAGAACGGCTGCCGCGCGTCCGGGACGATCATGCCTATGAGATCCGTGCGCCGGGACGCCATGGCCTGCGCGACCCGGTCGGGGCGGTAGCCCAGTTCCTTGATCGCGGCGAGGACACGCTCGCGCGTGGCCGGGGCGACCGGCCGGGGTCCGTTGTTGATGACGTAGCTCACGACCGCGGTCGAGGTACCTGCCAGTCGAGCTACGTCATCCCGCGTCACCTTGGCCACGCGCGGCAGTCTACGCGGGGTGACCTACCTACCGGCAGGTCGCACTGTGGCATCCGCCACGTTCCTGTCCGCCGAGGGGGTGACATCCTCCGTGGCGTCCTTGACGCGGGTGTCCGTGCGCGACCCCTCCTTGGTGCGGGCCTCCTCCTTGGCCCGCGCCTCCTCCGCCGCCCGTTCGACCTTCTCCGGGGTGACGAAGCGGTAGCCGACGTTACGGACGGTGCCGATGAGCGACTCGTGCTCCGGGCCGAGCTTGGCCCGGAGCCGCCGTACGTGGACATCGACCGTCCGGGTGCCGCCGAAGTAGTCGTACCCCCAGACCTCCTGGAGGAGCTGGGCACGCGTGAAGACGCGGCCCGGGTGCTGGGCCAGGTACTTGAGGAGCTCGAACTCCTTGAAGGTCAGGTCCAGGACCCGGCCCTTGAGCTTCGCGCTGTAGGTCGCCTCGTCGACCGACAGGTCGCCGTTGCGGATCTCCATGGGGGAGTCGTCCGCGACGATCTGCTGGCGGCCCATCGCGAGCCGCAGGCGGGCCTCGACCTCGGCCGGACCCGCGGTGTCGAGGAGGACGTCGTCGATGCCCCAGTCGGCGGTGACGGCCGCCAGGCCGCCCTCGGTGACGACGAGGATCAGCGGACAGCCGGGTCCGGTGGAGCGGAGCAGCTGACAGAGCGAACGCACTTGCGGGAGATCGCGCCGCCCGTCGACGAGGATCACGTCCGCGCCGGGGGTGTCCACGAGGGCGGGGCCCTCCGCCGGGGCGACCCGGACGTTGTGCAGGAGCAGACCGAGGGCGGGCAGCACCTCGGTGGAAGGCTGGAGAGCGTTGGTCAGGAGCAGCAAGGAGCTCATGCCGCCTCACCTGCCATCGGTCGGTCGTGCTTCGTTCGCTCGCTCATCACGCGGTTCCTCCTCGGTCCCTGCGAGGACGTGCACTGCTTCGTACGGATCACTGCGGGCTCTCGCGCCCTGAGAGCTTTTGTTCATCCGTCCGTAACAACGGTCGGAAAACGCAAAAGGACCCGGGGGCTGCGTCGCCCGGATCCTCTGCACAGGAGAATAGCCCACATGAGTTCAGAGGGAGAGGGCGGATTTCATATGGTGGATGTCTCCCTGATCACTTCCGGCTCCCGTCGGGCAATGTTGCGTACGGATGACGGTGTCCGAATCGAGGCGGTATACGAACCCTCCACGGCAAGTGTCACCGATACGGCGGTCACCGGGACGGCGGTGGTGGTGGCCCACGGGTTCACCGGGTCGGCCGACCGGCCGGCCGTCCGGCGCGCGGCCCGGGTCCTGACCGGGCGCGGCGCGGCCGTCGTCACCTTCTCCTTCCGCGGGCACGGTGGATCCGGCGGCCGTTCCACCGTCGGGGACCGGGAGGTCCTCGACCTGTCCGCCGCCGTCCGCTGGGCGCGTGAGCTCGGCCACGCGCGCGTGGCGACGCTCGGCTTCTCCATGGGCGGGTCCGTGGTCCTGCGCCACGCCGCCCTCGACCGGGAGGCGGAGGGACGCGCCGACGCGGTGGCCGCCGTCTCCGCGCCCGCCCGCTGGTACTACCGGGGTACGGCTCCGATGCGCCGCCTCCACTGGGTGGTCACCCGGCCGGCGGGGCGCCTCGTCGGCCGGTACGGGTTCGGCACCCGGATCGACCGGCGCGCCTGGGACCCCGTACCCCTCTCTCCCGTGGAGGCGGTGCCGCTGATCGCGCCGACCCCGCTGCTGATCGTGCACGGCGACCGGGACGCGTACTTCCCGCTCGACCATCCCCGGATGCTGGCCGGGGCCGGCGAGGCGGAACTGTGGCTGGAGCGGGGGATGGGCCACGCCGAGAACGCCGCCGACGACGAGCTGCTGGCCCGGCTCGGGGACTGGCTCACCCGCGGATAGCCCATCATGGGGGGCGGCGCGCACACGAACGAAGGGAGCGCCGCTATGGCAGCGGGAACCATCCGCTACTGGGCCGCGGCCAAGGCCGCCGCCGGTGTCGCGGAGGAGCCGTACACCGCCGAGCACCTCGCCGAGGCCCTCGACGCGGCCCGCGCGAAGCACCCGGGCGAGCTCGTCCAGGTCCTGCGCCGGTGCTCGTTCCTGGTCGACGGCGACCCCGTCGGGACCCGGAGCCATGAGACGGTACGGCTTGCCGAGGGCGGCACGGTCGAGGTGCTCCCCCCGTTCGCAGGAGGGTGAACCCCAGAGCATGAGCAACGACCAGTACTACGGCGGTCAGCAGTACGACCCGTACGCGAACGGAACCGGGAACACGAACGGGAACGCGAACGGGCAGCCGAACCAGGGCCAGCAGAGCCCCGACGTCACGCAGACGTGGGAGGGGCAGACCTGGGACACCACGTACCAGCCGGCCGTCTCGTACGAGCAGGTCCGGGCCGACCGCGCGCAGGCGCAGCAGGCGGCACAGCAGGGGTACCAGCCCCAGCCCCAGCAGCAGCCCTACGAGCCGTACGCGTCGAACCAGGCCTCCTACGAGTCGTACGGGACCCCCGCCGCGTACTACACCGAGCCGCAGCCGCAGCCGATGCAGGAACAGGCGTACGCGCAGGCCGCTCCGGCCCCGGCGTACGCGCAGGCCCCGGCTCCCGTGGAGCAGGAGCCCGTTCCGGCTCCCGCGGGTGAGGCGGGCGGCCCCGGGTGGTCCTCGCCCACCACCTCAGGGAACACCCGGATCACCGACGCCCAGCGCGCCCGCGCCGAGGGGCGCTCTCCCGTGATCGAGCCCGGGATCCAGCCCGCCGTGCTGACCGCCGTCCTCGGACTGCTGATCGCCGCCGGCGCCGCCCTCGGCACGTACGGACTCCTTCTCCCCCTCGTCCTGCTCCAGGGCCTCACCGCCGCCGGCTGGTTCCGGCTCAACGGCATGTGGCCCGCCCGGCAGGGCATCGCCCTGGCCTTCGCCGGCGGCCTCGCCGCCGACGCCGCCCTGCTCGCCACCGGCCGGGAGCACGCGGCCGCCGCGATCCTCGGCACGCTCGGCGTCTGGGTGCTGCTCTGCCTGGTCCTCCAGCTGCGCAGCCACGCCGAGCCGGACGAGCGCATGTACGGCCTGATGGCCACCGTCGCCTCGGCGGCGCTCACGGTCGTCGCCACCGGCCTCCTCGGTGCCGAGCCCGACGCGGTGGTCGTGGGCGGGATCGCGGTCGCCGCCGCCGTCGTCGCCCGGGCGCTGCCGCTGCCGGGACCCGTCTCGCTGCTCGCCGCGCTGCTCGCCTCCGCGGGCGCCGGGATCGCGGCCGGCGGCCTCACCGACCTGGGCACCTCCGGGGCGCTGCTCGGCCTCGGCGCCGGGGTGTGCGCGCTGATCGGCCTGCGGGTGGCCAGCTACGACTACCCGTCCCGCTTCGTGCACATGACGGCCGGCGTCGCCCTGCCGCTGACGGCGGCCGCGCCCGCCGTCTACCTGCTGGGCCGGGCCCTGGTCTGACCCTGACCGGACCCCGATCCGGCATCCCGCGGGAACCAACCGGCCCCCCGACACGTCGATCTTCGTGTCGGGGGGCCGGACGCATATCCATTTCCATCGGGGGGACACGCAGCCCATGCGAGCACTACGGATTCTGTTGATCGTGGCCGTCGTGCTGGGCGGGGTCCTGGTGGGGATCGACCGGCTGGCCGTGGCGTACGCCGAGTCGGAGGCGGCCGGCCGGGTGAAGCTCTCCTCGGCGAGGAGCGAGGCCATCGAGGTCGACATCAAGGGCTTCCCCTTCCTGACCCAGGTGGTGGACAAGCGGTTCGACGAGGTCGACGTCAAGGCGACCGGCGTCACCGCGACGGCGGGCGACAAGCGCATCCGGGTCGGCGAGCTGACCGTGGCGCTGCGGGACGTGACCGTGACCGGCGACTGGGCGGGCGCGAAGGCGGGTTCCGCGAGCGGTACGGCCCTGATCTCGTACGCGGATCTCACCGCCGCGTCCGACCGGGAGGCCACCGTCGCCTACGGCGGCAACGGCAAGGTGAAGGTGACCGGCGGAGTGACGGTCATGGGCCGCACCCTGACCCGTACGGTGCTCTCGACGGTGACCGTGGTGAACGGTGACACGATCCGGGTGCGCGCCGACGAGGTGCCCGGCGAGGGCATCCCGGGCATCGAGGAACTGGTCCGCGAGCGCACCGACTTCGAGCGGCCGATCGGTGTGATCGCCGGGATGAAGGTCGAGAAGGTCGAGCCGCGGCCGGACGGTCTGGCGGTCACCGTGGCCGGCAAGGACGTCGTCCTGGGCGGCTGACGGCCTCCGCGCGCAGCCGAGAACCCCTCAGCACGTACCCGTTGGTCACATGCTGAGACGCTGCTGTCCGATCCGTAGAAACACTGGCGGACGCCTCGTTCCCGAGGCGCCCGGAGCCTCCTCGTACGGTGATCGCGTCTCGCATCTCGGACGATCGCGTCTCAAAATACGACACGCCGGTGACACGGCCGCCTGTCCGTCCCTACGATCGTGGGCATGAAGCGACAGGCGGATCTCACGAAGCGGCGGGCAGTAGACCTGTGCCGCGTCGCCGCCATGCTCTGTCGCTCCGTCTGAGCGGGACTCACCACTCCCGTATTCCTCAGGCCCTCCGACGAGGTCAGGGCCGCCCTGTGCAGAGCCGTACGCACGTCCGTTCAGCACGTTCCGCATGCCCGTGACGACGCGTACGCAGCCACACCCGCACCACACCGCCGCACACTGCCCCGGAGGAGAACAACATGGCTCGCAGCGACGTACTGGTCGACGCGGACTGGGTCGAGGCCAACCTCGACAACCCGCAGGTCGCCATCGTCGAGGTCGACGAGGACACCTCGGCCTACGAGAAGAACCACATCCGCAACGCCATCCGTATCGACTGGACCCAGGACCTGCAGGACCCGGTCCGCCGCGACTTCATCGACCAGGAGGGCTTCGAGAAGCTCCTCTCGGCCAAGGGCATCGCGAACGACACCACGGTCGTCCTCTACGGCGGCAACAACAACTGGTTCGCCTCCTACGCCTACTGGTACTTCAAGCTCTACGGCCACCAGGACGTGAAGCTCCTCGACGGCGGCCGCAAGAAGTGGGAGCTCGACTCCCGCGACCTGGTCGACGGCTCCGCCGTGCCGGCCCGCCCGGCCACCGAGTACAAGGCCCAGGCCCAGGACTCCTCGATCCGCGCCTTCCGCGACGACGTCGTGGCCGCGATCGGCGCCCAGAACCTGGTCGACGTCCGCTCGCCCGACGAGTTCTCCGGCAAGCTCCTCGCCCCGGCGCACCTCCCGCAGGAGCAGTCGCAGCGCCCCGGCCACGTGCCGAGCGCCCGCAACATCCCGTGGTCGAAGAACGCCAACGACGACGGCACCTTCAAGTCGGACGACGAGCTCAAGGCCCTCTACGAGGACGAGCAGGTCGATCTGGCGAAGGACACCATCGCCTACTGCCGCATCGGTGAGCGCTCCGCGCTGACCTGGTTCGTGCTGCACGAGCTGCTCGAGGTCACCAACGTCAAGAACTACGACGGCTCGTGGACCGAGTACGGCTCCCTCGTCGGCGTGCCGATCGAGCTCGGCGCCAACAAGTAACTTCCCGGATCCTCCCCTCCTCCGGACCCCTCGACCGTAAGGACAGAACGACATGTGTGGAGCGCAGCCCGGCGGCCCCGACGCCTCGACGATCAAGCCCGGTGAGACCACCATCCAGGGCTTCGTGACCAAGGACGGCCAGCCCGTCACCGGTTACGTCCGCCTCCTGGACTCGACCGGCGAGTTCACGGCCGAGGTCCCGACCTCCGCCACCGGCCAGTTCCGTTTCTACGCGGCCGAGGGCACCTGGACCGTCCGCGCCCTGGTTCCGGGCGGCACCGCCGACCGTCAGGTCGTGGCGCAGCACGGTGGCCTGGCAGAGGTCGCCATCGCGGTCTGACCCGCGACACCGAACCGGCCGAAGGGCCGTGCCTCCTGGGGGGTTGGACGCCATTTCCAGGACTTGAGGCACGGCCCTTCGGTCGTACCCTGAAGGTGTGTACGCACGACGTCGGCACGTCTACTTCTGGCTGATGGGCGCCTGCCTGCTCCTCTTCGTGGGCGCCTGGGCCGTCGTGCGGCTGTTCTCGATGCCGGTGGCCGTCGGCATGTGCGTGGTGGCCATGGTCATCCCCCCGGTCGCCGCGATGGTCGCGAACCGGAGGGGCCCCGAGGACCGCTGGTGGGACGACCCCTCGGGGGACCCGAAGTCGGACGAGTGGTGGGACGAGCTGGACGGCAAGAAGCGCCGGAGCTAGCGGGCCCGGCCGGTCCGCCTACCCGCCGGGTGCTCCGTGCTCCCTGCCGTCAGTAGACGAGCGCCTGCGTCCCGTCGGTCATGGCCTCCTGGACGAAGAGCTGGGCGCCGGCGATGCGGAAGCCCTCCAGGAGGTCCTTCTCCTCGATGTCACGGCGGGCGGCGCACTGGGTGCAGACCGTGATGCGGCCGCCTGCCGCCAGGATCGAGTCGATCAGGTCCGGCAGCGGCGCGGCGTGCGGGAGCTCGAATGCGGCCGCGCGGCCCGGCAGCGCGAACCACGAGGACTCACCGGTCAGCCAGAGCGACACCTCGACACCGCTGGCGGCGGCGACGGCGGCCACGGTGAAGGCCTGCGAGCAGCGTTCGGGGGCGTCGGCCCCCGCGGTCACCTTGAGCACGAGCTTGTTCGGCATATGCCGAACTGTAATCTGCCGCACCACAACCCCCTGTGCGCCTCATGTGTCTCGTGGGTGCGCGGATGACGGAATCCGCGCTTCAGGTCTCGTGGGGGGCTCTTGAGCGTCGAAGAAAGTATCCAAAATCCGGAAACGGCGCCGCCGCCGGAACCGGAGTCCGGGGCGGAAACCGCCCCTCCGGTCGCCCCGGAGGGCGAGCCGAAGGCTGTGACCCCGGCCACACCAGCCGTACCGGTCACAGTGCCGACCGCGTCGGAAGCCAAGCCGGAAGCACCGGAAGCCGTGCCGGAAGCCGTGTCGGCCGCCGCCGTGCCGGACCCGACGTCCGACCCGCAGCCGGAGCCCGCCGTACGGCCCCGCCGCCGCGTTCTCCGTACGGTCGGGCTGATCGCCGTCGCCGCCGTCCTCGGCCTCGTCGGCGGCACCGCCGTCGGCTATCGCATCCAGGCGGACCGCGAGCCCACCCCGCTGCCCGCCCTCAACCAGCCCGGCCTCGCGTACCCGGCGAAGCCGCTCCCGAAGGGCGAGGAGCCGGAGCCTCTGCCGGCCGCGGAGGACCACCAGCTGAAGGCGGAGGGCGACCTGCGGAAGCTGCTGCTGCCGAGGCCGGCGGGCGCGCGGGCCAAGGGCACGGACGGCTGGCAGTCGCTGTCCCAGTACGTCGACGGCTACACCCGGCCCGATGGCGCTCTGGAGACCCAGCTCGACCTGGGGATCCGGCGGATCGCGACGCGCGAGTGGCGCGTGGGCGCGTACAAGACGGTCGAGATCAACCTCGTGCAGTACCGCTCCGGCTCTGCGATCGGCGCCTGGGAGTACGTGAGGGACCAGCAGCGGATCGCCATGGGCGAGGCCCACGCCGGCTCTCTCGGGGAGCCGGTGAAGGGCTCTCCGGACGGCCGCTACTACGTCTATCCCGTGAAGCGCGAGGCGGGGTACATGGACTCCTACCTGGCCCGCGCCTACATCCAGCACGGCGACATCGCGATCACGATCCTGATGTCCGACACACGGAAGATCTCCGGGAGCGAGATCCGTTCCCTGGCCGAGCGACAGCTGGGGCGCCTGTGAGCGAGAAGTCCGGGAGCCGCACCCGCCGGATCCTGAAGAACGTGCTGAGCTCCGTGCTCGTGCTCGGCGCCGTGGGCGGCGGTGTCGCGTACACCGCCGTCACCGTCGACCGCGCCGACCGGACCGCCCCCACCGAGGCCTGGGCGAAGCCCTCCGTGACCGCGACCCCCGAGGACCCGGCCGCCGGCATCGCCCGGGGCCGGGCCTCGACCCCCCTGAGCAAGCTCCTCCTGCCGGTGCCGGAGGGGTACGTGCTCGGCGCGGACGTCAAGGGGTACGGCAACGACGGCGAGGTGCCCGCCCGCCAGGCGGCGGCCCTGCTCAAGCAGACGGGCGAGGGCTTCTATGGCAAGAAGCGCCGCGCGTACGAGAAGGAGGTCGACCGGCTCGGCGTCCAGGGCATGGCGATGCGCTCGTACGCCACGCAGGACAGCACCCTCCAGGCGGAGGTGGTCGTCCTGCGGATGAAGGACAAGAAGAAGGTCCGCGAGTTCTTCGGGGTCCGCAAGGAGCTGTTCGAGGTCCTGGAACTGCGCAAGGGCCCGAAGATCAAGGAGTACGCGAGGAACGCCGCCTGCTACCTGGGGCCCGAGCCCGTGAAGCCGGAGCGGTCCGACGACATCGACCGGACTCCCGACCTCCAGGACCTGATCTGCTTCGCGTACGAGGGCGAGGTCATGGTCACCGTCACGGCGTTCGGTGCGCCGCCCTTCGACCAGAAGGCCGTGGCCACCCTCCTGGAGAAGCAGCTCCGCCACATCGAATCCCCGGGGGAGTACGTATGACCGTGACCGAGCAGCCGACCGAGCAGCCGACGGGGCCGGAGACGACCACCGCCGGGCCGGAGACGACGGCCACCGGGCCGACGGCCGACGCCGTCGAGTCCACGGCCGCGGCCGCCGAACCCGCGGTCGCCGATCCCGCCCCCCGTCGCCCCCGCCGTGTCCTGTGGGCCGTCGCCCGCTGGACCGCCGCCGTCGTCGTGTGCGGTGGTGTGGGCGCGGGCGCCGCCATGGGGATCACCGCGCTCGACCGGAACGACGTACCCGGTCTGGCGACCGAGAGCGACGGACGCTGGGACTACCCGGAGCTCCGGCTGCCCGCCCTCCCGGTGGACCGGCCCCGCCCCTTCACCGACGGCAACGAGGGCGAGATCCACTACGCCGACCTGCGCGAACTGCTGCTGCCCGCGCCGGCCGGCGCGACGCCCGACCCGAAGCTGAAGGGCGGGTTCGTGTCCACGGACGCGTACCTCTCGCTCTACGCGAAGGAGTCCCGCGGCGAGCTGAAGGAGCACCTGGCCGACTCCACCCTGCGGCACATCGCCGCCCGGGGCTGGACGACTCCGGACGGCACCCGCACCAGCATCCATCTGCTCCGGTTCAGCTCCGTGGCGTACGCGGAGGCGTTCAAGGACGTGTCGCTGCAGGCGGCCGCCGCGGACGGCCCGAAGGCACTGCCGGACGGGGTGGAGGGCGTCGTCATGGAGAACTTCGCCGACGACATCGACGTGGCGGACACGAGCCTGTACGCCTACGCGGAGAAGAAGCCGTACGGCCCCGAGCGGGTCCGCTGGGCCTACATCCAGGCCGGCGACACCCTCGCGCTGATCACCCAGGCCGGTGAGGGAGAGGCGCCCGTCGTGCCGTTCCAGCAGACCGTCACGCTGCAGAACCAGCTGCTCGGCTAGCCGCCGCGGCCCCGCAGCGCGCGAGACCCACCTCACCGAGTGGGCCGGGCCCCCGCCCACTAAGCTGGGGTCCGGCCCGTTCCGCCTTCACCGCTCAGTCGAGGAGCACCCTGTGATCATCTTCTTCGAAATCCTCCTGGTCCTGGTCGCCGTCGGCGTGATCGCCTTCGCCGGTCTGGCCGTGAAGAAGCTGTACCAGGGCCAGCGCTAACCACTTCTAGAGAACGCCAGAGCTGCTCATGATCGAGATCCCGTCCGACCTCAATCCGGACCTCGTCCCCCTCGCGTTCCTGCTCGGTACGTGGGAGGGCGCGGGTGTCTCCGACTTCCCCGGCGCCGAGAAGTGCAACTTCGGCCAGTCCGTGACGTTCAGTCACGACGGCCGTGACTTCCTCGAGTACACCTCCCACTCCTGGGTCCTGGACAACGAGGGCAACAAGGTCCGTCCGCTGGAGAGCGAGAGCGGCTACTGGCGCATCGACAAGGACCGCAAGGTCGAGATCGTCATGGTCCGCGACCAGGGCATCGTCGAGATCTGGTACGGCGAGCTCGCCGACCAGAAGCCGCAGATCGACCTGGCGACGGACGCCGTCGCCCGGACCGCGGCCTCGGGCCCGTACACCGGCGGCAAGCGCCTCTACGGCTACGTCAAGAGCGACCTCATGTGGGTGGGCGAGAAGGCGACCCCCGAGGTCCCGCTGCGGCCGTACATGTCGGCGCACCTGAAGAAGGTCGTGACGCCGGAGGAGGTCGCGGAGATGGCCCGCAACCTGCCCGACATGCCGGACGACGGCATCGCGTTCTTCAAGTAGGGGCGGACGCCGCGTCGGAGGGCCCGTCGGTTTCTACCGACGGGCCCTCCGACGTTCCCTGTCGGCCCCGCTGTCCGAGGCAGGCAGAACGTCGCTACGGACGATCACTCGGCGTCGAACTGGGCGATGTGAAATCGCGTGAATGTGCTAATTTCGGTCCGTATGTCGACGAGCTCAGTCATTGGGGCTCGGTGATCGGAGCGGCCGGTTACCGTCGTGATTCCGGGGGAGTCGTGTGTGCCCTGCCGTCGCCCGCATGGGTACATGGAGTGATCTGGAGGGGTGCTGAAGCGTCGGCGTGGTCACAGGGCCCGGCTCCGTCTCACCCCTGCTCAAGCTCTGGGAGCTGAGGATCAGGGCCATGCGGCCCGTGCGTTGTGGAATCTCGTGCATGACTGGTGGACGATGATTCCCCGTGAGGGCCGTAGCCTTGCCGCCGCTGATGCGGCGATCCGGCAGGGCCGTAAGGATCTTCCATGGCTTGCGGTTCTCCCTGCTCAGGCAGCGCAGGCTGTGCTGAAGACATACTTTCAGGCGTGGAAGAACTGTTGGGAGGGCCGGGCCGAGGCCCCGGCTTTCAAGTCCCGTTTCCGTTCCCGCATGGCCATCGACATCCCGCAGGGGCGCGATCTCCAGATCGTGCGTCTGAACCGACGATGGGGGCGTATGTGGGTGCCGAAGATCGGCTATGCGTTGTTCCGCTGGACCAGGGACCTACCTGTGGGCAGACGCGCCGACAGTGAAAACCGGATCACCGGAGCCCGGCTCGTGAAGGAGCCGGACGGTTGGCACGTCGTCTTCCGTGTCCAGCGCGAAGTGCCCGAACCGGCCGCGCACACCGGCCCGACCGTGGGTGTCGACCGGGGCATCGCCAAACCCCTCGCACTGTCCGACGGCACCTTCCGGGAACACGGCCCCTGGCTCACCAAGGGTGAGACGAAGCGGCTGAACCGACTGGAGAAGACCAGGGAGCGACGACGCCGGGCTCGCCCGTCCGGCGAGAGGAACTCGCGTCGGCTGACGCACACACATGATCAGATCGCTCTGCTCCGCGCGACAGCCAAGCGCCGAGCAGTCGACTGGCAGCACAAGACCACCACCGGTATCACCGAGGCCTTCTCGCGCATCGGGGTGGAAGACCTGGCCATTGGCCACATGGTCAGGTCCGCCAAGGGAACTGTGGCCGACCCCGGTGTCAATGTCAGCCAGAAGGCGGGGCTCAACCGGGCGATCACCGCGGAGGCCTGGGGGCGCACGGTGACCATGCTGGAGTACAAGGCCGCCGAGCGCGGCGGCTCCGTGGTCAAGGTGCCTGCCCCGTACACGTCCCTTCGCTGTTCTGCCTGCGGCCGCATCACCCCGGGCAGCCGGGAGACGCAGGCCCGCTTTCTGTGCAAGAGCCCCGCATGCGGATTCGAGGCCCACGCGGACACCAATGCGGGACGCAATATCGATCACGCCGCCGGGCAGGCGGTGTCAGGACGTGGAGACCTTGGGGGCACCCGGTCTGTGAAGCGTCAACCACCACTCGGGCCGCACGCGGCCTGAGTAAGGAGTCCGCCCCGCACACGGGCGGAGGATGCCAAACTGGGGGCGTGGTGAGTACCGACTGGAAAAGCGACCTGCGGCAGCGCGGCTATCGGCTGACGCCGCAGCGTCAGCTTGTCCTGGAGGCGGTCGACGCCCTGGAGCACGCGACGCCCGACGACATCCTCGTCGAGGTCCGCAGGACCGCGTCCGGGGTGAACATCTCCACCGTCTACCGGACCCTGGAGCTCCTGGAGGAGCTCGGGCTGGTGAGCCACGCCCATCTGGGGCACGGGGCTCCGACGTATCACCTCGCCGACCGGCACCACCATCTGCACCTGGTCTGCCGGGACTGCTCCGGGGTGATCGAGGCGGACGTCGAGGTGGCCGCCGAGTTCACCGGGAAACTCCGTGAGACCTTCGGGTTCGACACGGACATGAAGCACTTCGCCATCTTCGGGCGCTGCGAGGACTGCGCGAAGAAGGCCGCGGACCAGGCGGCCGCGCACGCCGCGGAGAAGACGGCCGACGACCGCGCCCGGAAGGACACCGCCGCCGAGTCGTAGGCTTTTCCCTATGAAGAGCCCTCTGCTGTCCCTGCCCGGCGCCGTCGCCGCCGAAGGCCGCGACGAAGGTGTCGCCGCGCACTACGGCGACCTGTTCCGTGAGCAGCGCGCCCTCGCCGGCGGACACGGTTTCGTCGACCTCTCGCACCGCGGTGTCGTCGCCGTCACCGGTGACGACCGGCTGAGCTGGCTGCACCTGCTCGTCACCCAGCACATGACCGACCTGCCGCCCGGGCGGGCCACCGAGGCGCTCATCCTCTCCGCGAACGGGCACATCGAGCACGCCCTGTACCTCGTCGACGACGGCGAGACGGTGTGGGCGCACGTCGAGCCGGGGACGCGGGAGGAACTCGTCGCGTACCTGGAGTCGATGAAGTTCTTCTACCGGGTCGAGGTCGCCGACCGCACCGACGACATCGCCGTCGTCCACCTCCCGGCCGGTTCCATCGCAGAGGTGCCCGAGGGCGCCGCCGTACGGGAGACCCCGCACGGCCGCGACCTCTTCCTGCCGCGCGCCGACCTGGAGTCCTTCGCGGCCTCGCACGGGCCGGCCGCCGGGATCCTCGCGTACGAGGCACTGCGCGTCGAGGCCCACCGGCCCCGGCTCGGCTTCGAGACCGACCATCGCACGATCCCGCACGAGGTCGGTCTCATCGGCAGCGCCGTCCACCTCCAGAAGGGCTGCTACCGGGGGCAGGAGACCGTCGCCCGGGTGCAGAACCTGGGGAAGCCGCCGCGGCGCCTGGTCTTCCTGCACCTGGACGGCAGCGAGGTGCTGCTGCCCGGGCACGGCACCCCGATCCGTCTCGCGGCGGACGGCGAGGAGGGCCGGCAGCTCGGTTTCGTGACGAGCGCCGTCCGCCACCACGAGCTGGGGCCGATCGCCCTCGCCCTGGTGAAGCGGAACGTGCCGGTGGACGCCCCGCTGGTCGCCGGGACGACGGCCGCCGCCCAGGAGACCGTCGTCGAGCCGTAGACCGTAGGCCTTGAGCCGTGACCGTCGGAAGCCCGACGGGCACGGCCCCGGGCCGTCGGGCCGTCGTTCGGCCGTCGGTCAGACGTCGATCAGCACCGTGAACGGGCCGTGATTCGTGAGCGAGACGCGCATGTCCGCTCCGAACCGGCCCGTCTCCACGTGCGCGCCCAGTTCCCGCAGCCGGCGCACGACCTCGTCGACGAGGGGTTCCGCGACGGGGCCGGGCGCCGCCGCGTTCCAGGTGGGCCGGCGGCCCTTGCGGGCGTCTCCGTAGAGCGTGAACTGAGAGATGACGAGCAGCGGCGCGTTCACGTCCGAGCACGACTTCTCGTCGTCCAGTACCCGGACGGACCAGAGCTTTCTGGCCAATTGGGCGGCCTTCTCCGGGGTGTCGTCATGGGTCACCCCGACCAGCACGCACAAACCCTCGCCGGTGATCTCACCGACGGTCTCCCCTGCGACGACGACACTCGCGCCGTCGACCCTCTGCACCACTGCACGCATGCGTCCCAACCTACCGAGCGGCCGCCGGTCCGACGGATGAGGGGCCGAACGGGTGCAGAGCGCCTGCACGCGTGCGGGCAGGAGTGGCACCATGCGTGTCAGGCGGTGCGGCTCCGCACCGGTCGAGGGGACGATTCTCATGAGTGCACCTGGCACCGGGCCGACGCCGTCCGGCCCCGTACCGCTGATCCGCGCCGGAACCCGGGGCGGTGGACCGGGCGGAGCCCCGGCCTCGCGACCACCCGTGCAGCGAACCGCCGAGCCCGCCCTGCCGGACCGGGCACAGCCGGAGCTCGGGGCGCTGCGGCTGCCGGAGCTGCGGGCGCTGCGCCGGGAGGCACAGAGCGACGAGGCGGACCTGAGTTACCTCCGGCGGATGCTCCAGGGCCGGATCGACATCCTGCGGGCCGAGCTGGCGCGTCGTACGGATCCGGAATCCCCGGTCCTCGACCGGCTCTCCGAGATCCTCGCCGACGTGCCGTCCCGGCACCGGACCTCGGCCCGGCACGTGACGCTGTCGACGCCGCGCAGCGAGGAGTACCGGCGGCTCGCGACCGAGATGCTGTCGGAGGTCGAGCTGTCGGACCTGACGGCCCGGACGGACGACGAGCTGCACACCGGGATGGGGCGGCTCGCGGGGTACGAGCAGCAGATCTCGCGGCGCCGGCAGTCCCTCCAGCGGACCGCCGACGACTGCAGCGCGGAGATCGCCCGACGCTACCGGGAGGGCGAGGCGCAGGTCGACGACCTGCTGGCGTGAGGCACGGCGGGGCCCGGGCCGCTCTTCCGGGCCCGGGGAAACTCGGGTGCGGGCCGGTCGGGGCCCTGCGTAGGGTCGAGGGATGACTGTCGACGTACGCACGGTGACGGAGTCCGAGTTCCCCGACTGGCAGCGTGCCCTGCGCACCGGCTTCCTCCTGCCGCCGGTCGTGACGGACGGGGAGGTCGCCGACCGGCTGGCGAACGTCGACCTCGCGCGGACCCTCGGGGCCTTCGACGGGGACCGGCTCGTCGCCACCTTCCGGTCCTTCCGGCAGGAGGTCAGCACGGTCGGCGGCGGCAGCCTCACCGCCGACGCGATCACCCAGGTCACCGTCTCCCCGACGCACCGCAGGCGCGGACTGCTCAGCCGGATGATGACCGCCGACCTGGCCGTCGCGAAGGAGCGGGGCGACGCGATCGCCACCCTGATCGCCGCCGAGTACCCGATCTACGGGCGGTTCGGTTTCGGTGCGGCGAGCTGGGCCGCCGAGTGGAGCGTGGACGTCCGCCGGACCGGACTCGATCCGCGCCGTTCGGGCCGCCCGGAGGACGGCGGCCGGATCGACCTCTCCGACGCCGAGGAGATCCGCAAGGTCGGGCCGGAGGTGCATCGCCGGCTCGGTGGTGTCCGCGCCGGGGTCACCCACCGCTCTCCGCGCGACTGGGCGGTCGGCACCGGTCTCGGTGAGCGGAGCGAGCCGTGGAAGGAGCCGTTCTACGCGCTGTACCGCGCGGAGTCCGGCGATGTCGAGGGGTTCGTGGCCTACACGTCCGACGACAAGTGGGACGACGCCAAGCAGCCGATGAACACGGCGACCGTGCGGGACCTGATCGCCTTCACCCCCGCCGCCGAGCACGCCCTGTGGCACTACGTCTGCTCCGTGGACTGGATCAGCACCGTCCGCTCCGGCTACCGGGCGCCCGACGACACGCTGCCGCTGCTCCTGCCGGACCCGCGCGCCGCGAAGATGCTGACGCACGTGGACATGCTGTGGGTCCGGGTCCTGGACGTCGTCCGGGTCCTGGAGGGCCGGACGTATCCGGTCGCGGACGGTCTGGTGCTCGATCTGCGGGACGGGGACGGGCTCGCCGGCGGGCGCTACCGTCTCGACGCCTCCCCGGACGGCGTCTCCTGTGCCCGTACGACGGAGTCCGCCGATCTCGCCTTCGACATCGCCGAGTTGAGCACGCTCGCCTTCGGTGACGAGTCGGCGGTGCGGCTCTCCCGGCTCGGGCGCGTCGAGGAGCTCACGGCGGGCGCGGCCGCCCGCGCGGACCTGCTGTTCCGTACGCCGCTGCGGCCCTTCTCGCCCGACATCTTCTGAGGTTCCCCGTCAGCGGGTGCGGAGCCGGAACAGGAAGCCCGACGCGGCGACCGCCAGGGTCAGCAGGCCCGCGCACCAACCCAGCGCGATCCACGGCGAGTTCCCCACGGGCTGGTCGAGGAGCAGGCCGCGCAGCGACTCGATCAGCGGGGTCACCGGCTGGTGCTCGGCGAAGCCGTGCAGCCAGCTCGGCATGGTGTCGATCGGCACGAACGCGCTGCTCGGGTACGGCAGGAACATCATGAAGAAGGTGACCGCGCCGGCCGCCTCCGCCGTTCGGGTGAGCAGGCCGACGGCCGCCGCCAGCCAGGACACGGCGGTGACGTAGGCGAGCAGCAGTCCGATCGCGGCGAGCCAGCCGCCCGGTGTGGCGGCGGGGCGGAAGCCGATGAGGAAGGCGACGCCGAGGACGAGGGTGGTGGAGAGCGTGTTGCGGGTGACGGAGGCGGCGACGTGCCCGGCGAGGAACGGTGTTCCGCCGATGTCGAGGGTGCGGAAGCGGTCGACGACCCCGAGTCTCATGTCCTCGCTGACGGAGACGGCGGTGCCCGCCGCGCCGAAGCCGGCGCAGAGGACGATCACGCCGGGGACGACGTAGGTGACGTATCCGGTGCCGGTCTCGATGGCTCCGCCGAAGAAGTAGACGAAGACCAGCATCAGCATGATCGGCATCATCATCGAGGTGATGACGGCGTCGAGGTTGCGGCGGCTGAGGCGGATTCCGCGCCCGGCGAGGGTGCCCGCGGCGGTGAGTCCGCCCGTGAGGACGTCAGACATGGCTGGGCTCCTTGTCGGCGGTGAGGGTCAGGAAGACGTCGTCGAGGGTGGCGGTGTGCAGGGTGAAGCGGGCGATGTCCCGGCGCTCGGGGTCGAGTGCGTCGAGGAGTTCGCGTACGTGGGCGGCGCTGCCGTCGGTGGGGATGCCGAGCGTGTGCGTCTCGGGGTCGGGGCCCGCCCCGGGCTCCGCGCGGGTGTGGAGCCGCAGGTAGCTCTCCCGGTCGTACGCGACGACGTCGAGGCGGTGGCCCGCGTACCGGTCCTTGAGTTCGTCGGGGGTGCCCTCGGCGAGGGTGCGGCCCGCGCCGAGGACCGCGATCCGGTCGGCGAGCCGGTCGGCCTCCTCCAGGTACTGGGTGGTGAGGAAGACCGTCGTGCCGCCGGCGGAGAGTTCGCGGACCACCTGCCAGAGTTCCTGCCGGCTGCGCGGGTCGAGCCCGGTGGTCGGTTCGTCGAGGAACATGACCTCGGTCGCGCCGGGGTCGCGGACGAGGCCGGCGGCGAGGTCGAGGCGGCGGCGCATTCCGCCGGAGTAGGTCTTCGTGAGGCGGTCGCCGGCCTCCGTGAGGCCGAAGCGTTCGAGGAGTTCGGCGGCGCGGCGGGTGGCTGCGGGGCGGGAGAGGCCGGAGAGCCTGGCCGCCGTCCACAGGTTCTCGGTGCCGGTCTGGGCCTCGTCGACGGCGGCGAACTGTCCGGTGAGGCTGATCGCGCGGCGGACCCGGGAGCGTGCGGTGACGACGTCGTGCCCGGCCACGCGCGCGTGGCCGGCGTCGGGGGTGGTGAGGGTGGCGAGGATGCGGACCGTGGTGGTCTTTCCGGCGCCGTTGGGGCCGAGGAGGGCGAAGACGGTGCCGGGTGCGACGTGGAGGTCGAGGGCGTCGAGGACGCGGACGTCTCCGTAGGTCTTGGTGAGGCCGGTGGCTTCGATGGCCGGAGGCATGGGTGTGCTCCCTGGGCTAGGGGGTCGCCGGTCGTGCGGACGGGCGCCCGTCGGCGTACTGCGTATGCCATACGCGTTACTGTGTAAGGGTTACGCATTACTAGGATGGGCGTCAAGCGTGCGAGGTGGCCGGGAGGCGGCGGGTTGTGACGAACGGCGAGGGACATGCGGGCGGCAGCGGCGGTGGAGGCGCCGGCGCGGCGGGCGACGGCGGTGGCGCGGCGGGCAGCGGCGATGGCGCGGCGGGCGGTGGCGGGAGTTTTCTGCCGCCGGGCATCGAGGCGGCCTGGGGGCTGCGGGAACGGCCCTCGAAGGGCCCCAAGCCCGGTCTGACCCTGGACCGGATCGTCGACGCGGCCGTCTCCCTCGCCTCGGCCGAGGGCCTCGGCGCCGTCTCCATGGGGCGGGTCGCCAAGGAGCTCGGCGTCTCGACGATGTCGCTCTACCGGTACGTCTCCGCCAAGAGCGAGCTGTACATCCTCATGCAGGAGGCCGCGACGGGCGCCCCGCCCGAGCTCTTCCCGCCCGGCACCGGCTGGCGCGAGGCGCTGGAGGCCTGGGCCTGGGCGCTGCGCGAGATCTACCACCGCAACCTCTGGATGCTGCGGCTCCCCGTCTCCGGCCCGCCCGCGACACCGCATCTGGTCGCCTGGTGGGAGAAGGCCCTCGTCGCCCTGGAGGGCACCGGCCTCGACGCGGGCGGCAAGATCTCGGTGGCCCTGCTGGTCGGCGGGTTCGTCCGGAGCGACGCCCTGGTCATGGCCGATCTCGCCGCCGTCATCGCGGCGGGTGACGCGAGCCCCGAGGAGGTCCTCGCCCGCTACGCCAGGACCCTGCGACGGCTCGCCGACCCGGAGAGGTATCCGGAGGTGGCGCGCGTGCTGGCCTCGGGCGCGATGGACGTCGCCGACGAACCCGAGACGGAGTTCCGCTTCGGTCTCGACCGGATCCTGGACGGGGTCTCCGTGCTGGTGGAAGGGCGTGCCTCATGACCCCGGACCGCGGTGCCGCCGTCCCCGGACTGCGCGAACGGAAGAAGGAGCGCACCCGGCAGGCCCTGTCGGACGCGGCCGTCGCGCTCTTCCTGGAGCGGGGCTTCGACTCCGTCTCGGTCGCGGAGGTCGCCGCCGCCGCCGAGGTCTCCAAGCCGACCCTCTTCCGGTACTTCCCGGCCAAGGAGGACCTCGTCCTCCACCGGTTCGCCGATCACGAGGACGAGTCGGCGCGGGTGGTGGCCGAGGGGCGCCGGGCCGGTACGGCCCCGCTCGACGCGCTGTACGCGCATCTGCTCGACGGCCTCGCCCGGCGCGATCCGGTCACCGGGCTCTGTGACCACCCGTCGGTCCTGTCGTACCTCCGGCTCCTGTACGGCACGCCGGCCCTGGTCGGTCGCCTCCACGCGTACCGGGTGAGGTCGGAGGAGGCTCTCGCGGACGCGCTGGCCGCCGGCCCCGAGGGAGCGGGTGACCCGCTTCTCGCGCGGCTCGCGGCCGGGCAGGTCGTGACGGTGCTGCGGGTCCTCGCGGAGGAGAACACGGGCCGGATCGCCGGCGGGGAGACGGCCGACGAGGTGGCGGAGGGCGCGGTGGAGGCGGCGGGTCTCGCGTTCCGGGCGCTGCGGGAGGGGCTCCCGTACTGAGCGCCGTACGCCGCTCTTGTAGACAGGTAAAAAATGTAACCCAGTAACGTTTTCGGTTAGGCTTGCCGGAATGACGTCACTGGACCTTGAGCTCGCCCGCGAACGCTCCCACCACGACGCCTGCCGCGCCGCCCTGATCCGTATGACCGAGGACGTCGCCGAACAGGTCGTCACCGGCGAGGACACCGCCGCGTCCGGCGCCGACGCCGAGGCGCTCGGCCGGCACCTGCGCAGCCGCGCCAAGGAGATGAGGGAACAGCCGCCGGGCCCCCTGTTCTTCGGGCGCCTCGACCTCGACGACGGGCAGACCCACCACATCGGCCGCCGCCGGATCGGCGAGGACCCCGCCGCCCCGCCGCTCGTCGTCGACTGGCGGGCCCCCGTCTCCCGCGCCTACTACCAGGCGGGCGCCCACGATCCGCAGGGCGTTCTGCGGCGCCGCCGCTTCGGCTGGGCCCCGTACAGCGAGGGCGCCCCGGAGGACCTCACCGCCCTGGAGGACGAACAGCTCACGGCCGGCGGGACGGTGACGGTCAGTGCCCTTCTCGCCGGGGAGATCGAGCGGCCCCGGGTGGGCCCGATGCGGGACATCGCCGCCACCATCCAGCCCGAGCAGGACGACCTCGTCCGCTCCGACCCGGCCGCCTCCCTCTGTGTGCAGGGCGCGCCCGGCACCGGCAAGACCGCCGTGGGCCTGCACCGGGCCGCATACCTGCTCTACACCCATCCGCAGCGGATCCGCCGCTCCGGCCTCCTCGTCCTCGGCCCCCACCGGGCCTTCCTCTCCTACATCGCCGAGGTGCTGCCCTCGCTCGGCGAGACCGGTGTCCGTCAGGCCACCCTCGACGAGGAGATCGCCCGCCATCCGGTCCGCGCCGAGGACGGCGGGGCGGCGGCCCGGGTCAAGCACGACGCCAGGATGGCGGAGGTGCTGCACCGCGCGCTGTACGGCAGGGTCGACCCCGCCCCGGCGGACGACCTCGCCGTCCCGGACGGCTCGTCCCACTGGCGGTTGCCGGCCGCCGGGCTCGCCGAGATCGTCGCGGACGTACGGGCGGAGGCACCGCCCTACGCGACGGGCCGCGAGCGGGTCCGCGCCCGGATCGTCCGGGCCCTCCAGCTCCGCGCCGAACGCCGCTGGGGCCCCATGGGCGCCGCCTGGGCGCGCCGGATCGAGCGGGCCCGGGCGCTGACCGCGTTCCTCGACGCGTGCTGGCCGAGGACGACCCCCGAGGAGGTGCTCGCGGGCTTCCTCGCGGACCCCGCCGATCCGGCCCTCACCGGGGCCGAGCGGGCGGCGATCCGCTGGGAACGGCCGCCGCGTTCCTTCCGCTCGGCGCGCTGGACCGCCGCCGACCTCGTCCTCCTCGACGAACTGGCGGGCCTGATCGAGCGTCCCGAGAGCTACGGCCATGTCGTCGTCGACGAGGCCCAGGACCTCTCGCCCATGGAGTGCCGGGCGATCGCCCGCCGCACCGCGTTCGGTTCGCTCACCGTCCTCGGCGACCTGGCCCAGGGCACCACCCCGTGGGCGGCCCGCGACTGGGACACGCAACTGGCCCATCTGGGCAAGGCAGGAGCGCCCGTGGTGCCCCTCACCCTCGGCTACCGGGTCCCCGCCGCGATCGTGGACCTCGCCAACCGGCTCCTTCCGCACCTGGGCGCGGACGTCCCGGCGGGCCGCTCGGTCCGCAAGGACGGCGAGGTGACGTTCCGCCGGGGGACGGACCTCCTCGCCGTCACGCGTGAGGCCGTACGCGAGGCGCTCACGGCGGAGGGCTCCGTGGGCGTGATCACCGCCGACGGCCTTGTCGGCGCGGTGGAGCAGGCGGTACGTGAGGGCGGCGAGACGGAGGAGCGGGTGACCGTGCTGCCCGCGAGCGTCGTCAAGGGCCTGGAGTTCGACCATGTCGTCGTGGTCGAACCGGCCGCGATCGTCGCGGCCGAGGCACGCGGACCCAACCGCCTGTACGTGGCGCTCACCCGTGCCGTGTCCCGGTTGACGCTGGTGCACGCGGCGGAGCTTCCGGAGTGGCTGGGGGTGCGGGGGCCGGATCGCTCGACCGCCCGTACAGCGCCGTGAGTTCCGCGCCGATCCGGGTGAGGGCGGCGCGCGCCTCGGGCGGGTCGAGGAGTTCCACGCGGGCACCGAGACCGGCAAGGCGGGCGGCGATCACCTCGGGGGAGGGGCCGTCGGCCTCGAAGGGCGTCCAGCCGTCCCCGGCGCGCTCCCCGTACCGTATCCGCCCGCCGATCACGCCCTCCAGGACCGGCTCCGTGCCGGGGGCGGCCCGGCCTCTCACCGTCGCGGCGACCATCCGGACCTCCATGCGGGCGGCCAGCGCGCGCCAGGCGGTGGGCAGATCGAAGCCGTCGGGCCGTACGGCCGGGGCGCCGGTCTCCGTCACGGAGGTGACCCGGTCGATCCGGAAGGTCCGCAGCCCGTCCTGAGTGTCCGCGACGAGGTAGCGGACCCCGGCCTTCGTGGCGATCCCGAGCGGCTGGACGGTCCGTTCGCGCACCTCCCGGCCGGGGCGGGCGTAGCCGATCCTGACCTCCCGGGCCTCGACCACCGCCCGCTGGAGCGGGCCGAGCCGGGCCTCCTCCGCCGTCTCCGTACCCGCCCAGTCGGTGCCGTCGGAGACCCCCGCGCGGGCTGCCGCCTCGGCGCCCTCGCGCAGGGGCGGGGGCAGGGCCCGTACGAGCTTCCGCAGGGCGGTCCTGGTCCGGGGGCTCGCGCCGGTGTCCGGCCCGGTCAGCAGGAACAGCGCGCGGATCTCGGGGGCGGTGAGGCCGGTCAGATCGGTACGGGCTCCGCCGACCAGGGACCAGCCGCCGCCCTGGCCCGCCTGGGAGTAGACCGGGACCCCGGCGCTCGCGAGCGCTTCGAGGTCCCGGCGGGCGGTCCGTTCGGACACGTCCAGTTCCGCGGCGAGTTCGGCGGCGGTGACCCGCTGCCGGGTCTGCAGGAAGAGCAGGGCGGCGACGAGTCGGTCGGCTCTCATGGAGCCATTGTCGCCGGGACCTTCGCACCCTCGGGCGCCACCGGCTCGGGCCGGGTGCCCGGGCGGGCGGCCGGGCGGCGCAGGACGGTGAAGGCGATGGCCAGGGCGACGAGGAGGAGACCGGCGCCGACGGCGAAGGCCAGGTGGTAGCCGCCGGTCAGGGCCTCCGCGGCGGGCCGGCCGGCCGCGGTGAGGGACTCGGTGCGGGTGGCGGCCAGGGTGGAGAGGACCGCGATGCCGAGGGCCATGCCGATCTGCTGGGTGGTGTTGAAGAGACCGGAGGCCAGGCCCGCGTCCTTCTCCTCGGCGCCGGACATGGCGAGCGAGGTGAGGGCGGGGAGCGCCAGGCCGAACCCGGCGGCGAGCAGCATCACCGGGAGCAGATCGGTGAGGTAGGAGGCGTGGACGGGGACGCGGGTCAGCAGACCGAGGACGCCGAGGAGCAGGACGAGGCCGGTGAGGAGGATGTTCCGCTCGCCGAAGCGGGCGATGAGGGGGGCCGAGACGGTGAGCGAGACGGCGCCGATCACGGCGGCGGCGGGCAGCATTGCGAGGCCGGTCTCGGCGGCGCCGTATCCGAGGACCTTCTGCAGGTAGAGCGCGACGAGGATCTGGAAGGAGAAGAGCGCGGCGACCATCAGCATCTGGACGGCGTTGGCGCCGGAGACGCTGCGCGAGCGGAGGATCCGCAGCGGCATGAGCGGGTTCTCGGCCTTCGCCTGACGGACGAGGAATCCGGCGAGCAGGGCGATCGCGAGCGCGCCGAGGCCGAGGGTGTGCGCCGAACCGGCCCCGTACTCCTCGATCTTGACGACCGCGTAGATCCCGGTCATCAGTCCGCCGGTGACGAGCAGCGCGCCGAGGACGTCGGCGCCGGCCCCGAGCCCGAGGCCCCGGTCGGCGGGGAGGGCGCGGAGGGCCACGAGGAGGGTGGCGAGGCCGATGGGCAGGTTGATGAAGAAGATCCAGTTCCAGGCGAGGGCGTCGGTGAGCACACCGCCCAGGACCTGACCGAGGGAGGCGCCCGCGGCGCCGGTGAAGCTGAACACGGCGATGGCGCGGGCGCGTTCTCTCGGCACGGTGAAGAGCGTGACGAGGATGCCGAGGCCGACGGCGGAGGACATCGCGCTGCCGACGCCCTGCAGGAAGCGGGCGGCGATGAGGACGCCGGGGGAGGTGGCGACACCGGCGAGGAGGGAGGCGGCGGTGAAGATCCCGGTGCCCGCGAGGAACATCCGCTTGCGGCCGATCAGGTCGCCGAGGCGGCCGGCGAGGAGGAGGAGCGAGCCGAAGGCGATCAGGTAGGCGTTGACGACCCAGCTGAGGCCGACGGGGGTGAAGCCGAGGTCGCTCTGGATGGCGGGCATCGCCACGGTGACGATGCTGCCGTCGAGGATCGTCATCAGCATGCCGGTGGCGAGGACGCCGAGGGCGAGCCGACGGGAGGGGGTGCGGGGGGAGGGGGCGGTGCGGGGGGAGAGGGGCACGGGGATCACTCCTGTTCGGTGGAGCCGACAGGAGAGACGTTAGCAGAAGGTTTTGTTGCAGACTATTTTTTACGGAACGGGTTTTGGGGTGGGGGAGTGGGCGTGCGGGCGTGAGGGGGACCGGGTGGGGGAGCGGGCGGGGTCCGGGCCGGCTCAGCCGCGCTGGCGTGCCCGGCGGGCGGGCCTCGGGCTCTCGACGGGGGTCTTCAGATGGCCGGTGACCAGCCGGTTCAGGGCGCGCAGCAGCACGGTGCGCTCGTCGTCGGGGAGAGAGGCGAGGGCACTCTCGTGCACACCGTCGACGATCTCCTGGCTCCGGTGGGCGACCTCGGCCCCCGCCTCGGTCACGGCGATGATCCGCGCGCGCCGGTCGGTGCTCGACGGCCGGCGCTCGGCGAGTCCGGCCTTCTCCAGGGCGTCGACGGTGACGACCATGGTCGTCTTGTCCATGTCCCCGATCTCCGCGAGCTGCGCCTGGGTGCGCTCCTCCTCCAGGGCGTGGACCAGGACGCAGTGCATCCGGGGGGTGAGGCCGATCGCGTCGAGCGCGGCGGACATCCGGGTGCGCAGGACGTGGCTGGTGTGGTCGAGGAGGTAGGAGAGGTCGGGCTCGGTGCGGGTGGGTGCCATGGCGGTCATGTCTGCCAGGGTACGAGATTCGATCCGTGGCGGATTATCGGGAAGAGGACGAGTGGGGTCCGCTCCGGCGGCCGGGGGCGGGGGGTCGGGGCGGAGTGTTCGGGTCGGCGACGGAGACGCCGGGGTTGTCGCGGGCGCGCCGGGTCGCGACGGAGACGCCGGGGTTGCCGCGGGCGCGCCGGGTCACGATGGAGGCATGACAGACCCCTCCCCGCTGCTCTTCCTGGACGTGGACGGCCCGCTGATCCCCTTCGGGGCGGCGGACGGCCGGGCGTACCCGACATACCCGCCGACGCCGCCCTCGTCCGTGAGCCCGCTCCTCGCGCGGCTCGACCCCGCGCACGGGCCACGGCTCGCGGCCCTGCCGTACGAACTGGTGTGGGCGACGACCTGGGAGGAGGACGCGAACGCCTGGGTCGCCCCGCGCCTCGGACTGCCCGTCGCGCCGGTCCTTCCCTGGCCTCCCGGGGACGGGCCCGCTCCCGTGCCCGGACTCCACTGGAAGACACCGGAACTGGTGGCGTGGGCGGCCGGGCGGCCGTTCGCCTGGGTGGACGACGAGATCGGCACGGCCGACCGCGCCTGGGTCGCCGCCCATCACCCCGGCCCGGCGCTGCTCCACCGGGTGGACCCCGGCCGCGGGCTCACCGAGGCGGACTACGAACGGCTCGCGGCCTGGGCGGCGTGACGGGGCCACCGGCGGGAACCGCGAGCGGATCCGCGAGGGCCGGCTCGCCCTAGGCGCCGCGCGCCCCGTCGATCCGCTCCCGCAGGAGGTCCGCGTGGCCGTTGTGGCGGGCGTACTCCTCGATCATGTGGACCAGGACCCAGCGGAGCGAGACCGTGCCGCGCCAGGCGTCGTGGCCCGAGACGTCGAGGTCGGGGGCCTCGGCGGCGAAGCGCTCGGCGAAGTCGACCGCCTCCCGCCAGGCCTTCCAGGCGGCGGCGACGGACGCGGGATCGGCCGAGGCGCCGTCGAAGTCGCCGTCCGGGTCCTCGGCGGAGGACCAGAGCGGGCCGGCGTCGTCCTGCCCGGCGAGCACGGCCCCGAACCAGCGGCGTTCCACATCGGTGAGGTGCCGGACGAGGCCGAGCAGCGAGAGGGTGGACGGTTCGACGGCCCGCCGGGCGATCGAGGCCGCTCCCTCGGCCCCGTCCAGGCCCGCGCACTTCAGGACCAGGGTCGTCCGCTGGTCCGCCAGGAACCCGGCGAGCATCGCCCGCTCGTCGCCGGTCGAGGGGCCGGAGAAGCGCCGCGGTGAGGCGCTGCCCGTCTCGTCGAGGACGTCCCCGCGCCGCCGGGGGCTCACCACGACTGCTCACCGCCCGTGCGGACGGGGTGGTGGACACTCTTCCCGGCGTGCGGCGCCATGTGACACCGAATGTACTCAACTGGCATGAGGAACCTCCCTGTTGACCGTGGCCATCACAGGGTGGCACGGCGAAGGTCGCCAGGGAGGCTCGGCCGGACGGGGGAGGGCTACGCGGACCGGAACCGCGGACCACCGGGGCTACGCGGACCGGGACCGCGGACCGGGGCTACGCGGACCGGGGCTGGGTGAACCGGAGCATGTTGCCGGCCGGGTCGCGGAAGGCGCAGTCGCGGACGCCGTACGGCTGGTCCACCGGCTCCTGGAGGACCTCGCCGCCGGCCGCCCGGACCTGCTCGAAGGTGGCGTCGACGTCCTCGGTGGAGAAGATCACGCCGCGCAGCATGCCCTTCGCGAGCAGCTCGGCCACGGCCTGGCGGTCGGCGGGGGAGGCGTTGGGGTCGGCGAGCGGCGGTTCGAGGACGATCTCCACGTCCGGCTGCGCGGGCGAACCGACGGTCACCCAGCGCATCCCCTCGAAACCGACGTCGTTGCGGACCTCCAGGCCGAGGGCGTCGCGGTAGAAGGCGAGCGCCTTGTCGTGGTCGTCGACGGCGATGAAGCACTGCGAGAGCTTGACGTTCATGCGATCGACGCTAAGGCCGGGTGCCGGATTCCGCTTCTCCGATCCTGACCGCTTGGGGGCGCGGCGACACGACCGCCGGGGGATTCCGGTCGGGCCCCGGGTCAGCTCTTCCGGACCGGCCGGGTGCGGACCTTGGCGACGCACGCGGGGATCGCGGCGCCGTCCTCGTGGCGACGGGCCCGGTAGGAGGACGGCGTCTCGCCGACGAGCTCGGTGAAGCGGGAGCTGAACGACCCGAGCGAGGTGCACCCGACGGCGAAGCAGACGTCCGTCACGCTCAGATCACCCCGCCGGAGCAGTGCCTTGGCCCGTTCGACGCGACGGGTCATGAGGTAGCTGTACGGGGTCTCGCCGAAGGCGGCGCGGAAACTGCGGGCGAAGTGCCCGGTCGACATGAGGGCCACCCCGGCCAGGGCGGGAACGTCGAGGGGAAGCGCGTAGTCGCGATCCATCACGTCCCGCGCACGACGCAGCCGCACCAGGTCCTCCAACGTCACGCCCCCAGCATGGCACGGGCCGGTCACCGGGGCGCGGGGCCGGAGCGGCGGGAGGGGAGGGGAGGGGAGGGATGGGGCGAGGGTGCGGCAACTCCCGATTCCGGGGAGCGGCTACGGGGCGATGTCGGCGTGAACCCCGCGCAGCAGCAGCCGACGCCTGAGGAACTCCATCTCCGGCAGGGTCCCCACCAGGCCGTCGCGGCTCAGCTCCGCGGCGAGCTCACGAGCCTGCGACAACGAGGCCGCCGAGAAGACCTCCCGAAGGACCTTCAGAGTGGGCACGAGACGGGGAACCGGACCGACCAGCCGGAGCCTGGCGGGTCCGTGCGCTGCGAGGAGGGCCTCCCGGACGTCGTCCGGCGCCGGTTCCGGACCGGACTGTTCGCACAGGTAGATGCCGCAGGTCCCGCAGGAGAACTCCGAGTCCCACCACAACGCGTCGTGAAGGATGAACTGGTTCACCCGTCGCGTCGCTGTGCTGCCGCACTCGCACCGCGAGGGGATCTTCGCCGTTCGACCCGTCACTCCGACTCCCCCGTGATCCCCTCAGCAGACAGATCCTCGCCGCAGAAGACGCAGACGAAGTCCTGCTCCCGCACGATGCTGAGCTCCCGGCACGAGCGGCATCGGCGGAAGACCACCTCGTGCGTGAACCCGGACGGGCGATGGATCCCGATCCGGTCCAGGGCCTCGGCCACGGCCGGCCACGAGCCGATGTCCGGGCAGTAGCCGGTCGACTGGTTGGTGACCTCGTCGACCACCCACCGTCCGGACTCCTCGCGGAAGCTCATCTCGCCGGCGCTCAGCACGTCTCCGCCGCCCGCGCACACCACGTGCTCGCTGCGGCGCGGAGCCAGTCGCAGCACCCCGCCGTCATCGACGACGAATGTGAAGGGCTCGGCCAGCTCTTTCGAGGTCAGCGCGGTGACCCACGTACTGAAGTCCGCGGACGAGCGGATGCTCCGGCCCTCACTGCCCGCCTGGACGAACGCCTTCAGCTCCGCCGGACCTACGTACCGATAGCTCTGCCCCCGCGCCCCCACGCACGCCAATCTATGGGCTCGCGCGGCCGGAACCCAGGGGATTACGGGCTCCGCGCCGCGCCCGCGTGCTGCTGCAAGCGGGTGCTTGCAATAGTTAGCAAAGGCTGGCATGGTCGGGGCATGGCATCGCTCAACGTCGGCAATCTCGGCGAGTACCTCCGCGAGCAGCGGAGGACCGCGCAGTTGTCCCTGCGGCAGCTCGCCGACGCCGCCGGGGTGTCGAACCCGTATCTGAGTCAGATCGAGCGCGGGCTGCGGAAGCCCAGCGCCGAGGTGTTGCAGCAGGTCGCCAAGGCCCTGCGGATCTCCGCCGAGACGCTCTACGTACGGGCCGGGATTCTCGACGAGAAGGCGCAGGACGAGCTCGAGACGCGGGCCGTCGTCCTCGCCGATCCCTCGATCAACGAGCGGCAGAAGCAGGTGCTGCTCCAGATCTACGACTCCTTCCGCAAGGAGAACGCCGCCGAAGCCGCGGCCGCGGCCGCCGAGGCCACGGCCCCCCGGCCCGCCGGCGCGCCCGATGCCGAAGAACCCCTGACCCCCTGACCCTCTGAGCCAGCCCCTTCGCTCGCACGTCACATCCGGGAGGACCACCAGCATGGCCATCATCGACGAACTGCGTACCCCTCTCTACTTCGCCGCCGGCACCGCCGACCTCGCCGTGCAGCAGGCCAAGAAGGTCCCCGGCCTGATCGAGCAGCTGGCCGCCGAGGCGCCCGCCCGGATCGAGGCCGTGCGGAAGACCGACCCCAAGGTCGTGCAGGAGAAGGTGACCGCCCAGGCCAAGGAGGCCCAGGCCACGGTGCAGTCGAAGTTCGCCGATGTCGTCGGCGGTCTCGACACGGACCTGAAGAAGCTCGGTGACACCGCCCAGGACTTCGCCCTGCGCGGTGTCGGCGTCGCCGCCGAGTACGCCGTCAAGGCGCGCGAGAAGTACGAGGAGGTCGCCGCCCACGGCGAGGAGGCCGTCAAGGCCTGGCGTGGCGAGGTCGCCGAGGAGATCGTCGAGATCGCCGTCGTCGTCGAGCCGGAGGAGACGAAGGCCGAGGACAAGGCCGACGGGAAGGCCGACACCAAGGCCGAGGGCAAGGCGGAGGAGCCGAAGGCGCCCGCCAGGAAGACCACCGCCCGCAAGGCGCCCGCCAAGAAGGCGGCCGTCGCCGCTGAGAAGGAGTAGGGCCGGGCACCAATTCGGGTAGCCGGTGCGTTGAACCGGGTACCTTGACCGCGAGGCGCTCTTCCCCTCTTCTCTAGGCGGTGCTCAGCATGTTGCGCGCGGGATTCGACTCCCTTCTCTCCCTGGTGATGTTCCTGATCTTCACCGGCTTCGCCGTCGCCGCGCTCGTCTTCGCCGCCATGGCGCGCGAGGACGCGTATCGCGCCGCCGAGAAGCAGACGAAGAAGTTCTGGCTGATCATCCTGGGCATCAACCTCGCCCTGAACCTGCTGTTCCCGATGCTGTTCCTGCAGATCGCGGGCGTGATCGCCGCCATCGTCTTCATGGTGGACGTACGCCCCGCGCTCGCGCAGGTCTCGGGCGGCGGTGGCCGGGGCCGCCGGGGCGGTGGCTCCAGCAGCGACGGGCCGTACGGCCCCTACAACGGCGGCCGGTAGCCGACCGCCGGGTCCTTCCGCCGGTCGGTGGCGACACGCGACACGACGGCGCCACGGCACGACCGTGGGACGTCACGACCGTCGGACGGCGCCACGGCACGAAGACACAACGGGCAGGGCCCGGGGAGCTATCCCCGGGTCCTTTCCCTTTCCAGCGCCAGGACCGCGACGTCGTCCGTCAGCTCGCCGCCGTTCAGGGACCGGACCTCCGTCACGGCCGCCTCCAGGAGCTCCTCGCCCCGCAGGCCCGCCGCCAGCTGCCGGTTGATCATCCCGACCATCCCGTCCTGGCCGAGCCGCGGCGAGCCGGGTCCGGCCGAGCGGCCCTCGATCAGTCCGTCCGTGTACATGAGCAGGCTCCACGACCCGCCGAGCTCGACCTGCCGGCGCGGCCAGCGGGCGCGCGGCAGCAGACCCAGGGCGGGGCCGCCGTCCTCGTACGGGAGCAGCCGTGCCGCCCGCCCCTGGCGGGCGATCAGCGGTGACGGGTGGCCGGCCAGGCAGAGGCCCGCCCGGCGTCCGTCGGGTGCGATGTCGACGGTGCACAGGGTCGCGAAGATCTCCTCGCTCTCCCGCTCGTGCTCCAGGACCTGCTGCATCGTCGAGAGCAGTTCGTCCCCGCACAGTCCGGCGAAGGTCAGGGCCCGCCAGGCGATCCGCAGCTCGACGCCGAGCGCGGCCTCGTCGGGGCCGTGCCCGCAGACGTCGCCGATCATGGCGTGGACGGTGCCGTCGGGCGTACGCACCACGTCGTAGAAGTCGCCGCCGAGCAGCGCGCGCTCGCGGCCGGGCCGGTAGCGGGCCGCGAACCGCAGGTCGGAGCCCTCCAGGAGGGGCGTGGGGAGCAGCCCGCGCTCCAGGCGGGCGTTCTCCTGGGCGCGGAGCCGTGACTCGGCCAGCTTCACCTGGACGGCGTCGGCGCGCTTGCGCTCGACCGCGTACCGGATGGCCCGGCTCAGCAGCCGTCCGTCGAGTTCCTCGCGGAAGAGGTGGTCCTGGGCGCCGACGCGTACCGCCTCGGCCGCCAGCTCCGCGTCGGCGGAGGTCGCGAGCGCGAGGACGGCGTGGCGGGGGGCGAGGCGCAGGATGTGGCGCAGCGGGGCGAGCGGGTCCTCGCCCGCGGCGGCCCGGGGGCCGGGCAGGGAGAGGTCGACGAGGACGCAGTGCACGTCGTCGGTGAGGAGCCGCTCGGCCTCGGTGAGGTTGCGGGCGGTGCGGATCCGGACCCGGGTGCCGGCGGCGTCCGCGGCGTCGAGCAGTTCGGGTACGGCGAGGACACCCGCCGGGTCGTCCTCGACGACCAGGAGAGTGAGATCGGTGCGGTCGGTGCCTGTGACTGTGCCTGTCATAGCGGTGGCGTCCATAGCGGTGGCGTCGCCGGGTCCCGCAGCAGCAGAGACGATTCTCTGACGCGGTACGGATACGGGCATCGGTCCGGGTTCCTTCCCTCCCCCCGAGGGTGCGTAGGGCGCCGGGTGGCGCCCCGCCCGTCCCGGACCATAGCGGTAGGGCGGTGCGCAACGGAATGGTGATCAGCCGGTGGTCACCCGCGTCGTTGCTGGCATATGCCGCGGAAGGGGAGGTACTTGCCCCCGTACGCCGGGCGGGACGGCCCGGAGGCAATGAGAAACGTCACGCCGGGTGGGGCCCGTCCGGTTCCGCCGCCACGCGTGCACTCCGTCACGTCGGGCGGCCGCCCCCCCCGTCAGGTCGGGCGGACGCCCCCGTCAGGTCGGGCGGACGACCCCGAGGATCTCCATCGAGCCCGCACCCGCGAGCGTCACGTTCCGCCCCGGGCGCGGCGCGTGCACCATCGTGCCGTTTCCGACGTACATCCCGATGTGGCTCGCGTCCTTGAAGTAGACGATCAGGTCGCCCGGCCGCATGTCCTTGATGTCGACGCGCGGCAACAGGCGCCACTGCTCCTGCGAGGTCCGCGGGATCGGCCGGCCGGCCGTGCCCCAGGCGCTCTGGGTCAGCCCCGAGCAGTCGAACGAGCTCGGGCCCTCCGCGCCCCACTCGTACGGCTTGCCGATCTGGCCCGTCGCGAACTCGATCGCCTTCTTCGCCGCCGCCGTGGTGTCCCCCTTCAGGCCGCTGAGGACGCCGGTACCGAGCCAGGTGGTCTGGGCCCTGTTCCGCGCCTGCTCCTCGAGGCGGCGCAGCCGCTCGCGCTCCTCGGCGGCGAGTGCGGACTCCAGCTTCTTCGCCGCGGTGATCTTGTCGTTGATCTCCTTCTTCGCCTGGGCCTGCCGGACGCGGTGCGACTCCAGCTTGGTCCAGTTGAGTCCGGCGTCCTTGGCGTAGACGTCCAACTGCGCCTGGGTGCGGTTCATTTCGCCGAGCAGGTCCGTGGTGGCCTTCGCCCCGGCCTTGAGGCGTCCGGCGGTGTCGAGGAAGAGCTGCGGGTCGTCGGTGAGGACGAACTTCGCGTCCTCGGGGAGCCCGCCGTTGCGGTACTGGGCGCGGGCGGCGGCACCGGCCCGCGCCTTGAGGTCCTCGATCTTCTCGCGGCCCTCCACGATCATCCGGGCGACCCGGACGATCTCGGCGGACTGCTCCTTGGTCTTCTCCTCCGCGAGGTTGTACGCGTCGGTGGCGACGGCGGCCTGCCGGTACAGGTCGTCTATCTCCTGGCGTACCTCCTCCAGGCTCTTCTTCGGAGCCGGCGGGGGCAGCGGCGCGGCCGCGGCCTGGAGGGTCAGCGCGGGCGAGGCCAGCACGGTCAAGGCGCAGATCACAGTGATCGCGGCGGTGGCGTGGCGGCGTCGGTTCACGAGCTCCCCCTCGAGTGACCAAATCTGATTTACCGTCAGTAACTTAGTGGTGACCTTGGCGATAGTGCCATGCGAAACCGGAAAGCAACAGGGGAAACCAGGGCCTGTCGGGCCTGCTCCCCCCACGGGGGACGAGCGATACGTGTGTGGCGTTCCCGGCGTACCGGAAATTCAGCGGGAGTTGGGAAAAGAGGCGACGCATCCGAATTCCGCCCGCCCCTCGCCGCCGAGGTCCCGGCACCTTCCCCCGCCCCTCACCACTGTGGTCCCGGCGCCCTCCGCCCGCCCCTCACCCCCGAGGTGCCAGCGCCTCCCACCGCACCGTCACCTCGCCCTGGCGCCACCGCCGGGGACCGTCCGTCAGCGGCCAGTCGGCCGCCAGGTCGCGGACGGAGCGGATCCACCGCTGCCGTGCGCCGAGCGAGGCGTACGGGGCCGCCGCCGCCCAGGCCCGGTCGAAGTCGCGCAGGAACGCGTGCACCGGCTCGCCCGGCACGTTCCGGTGGATCAGCGCCTTCGGCAGCCGCTCCGCCAGGTCCGAGGGGCGTTCCAGCGAGCCGAGCCGGGTCGCGAAGGTCACCGTGCGCGGCCCGCTCCCGTCGAGCGCCACCCACACGTGCCGGCGTCCGATCTCGTCACAGGTGCCCTCCACCAGGAGTCCGCCCGGTGCGAGCCGCCCGCACAGGCGCTGCCAGACCGCCGCGACCTGCTCCTCGTCGTACTGGCGCAGCACGTTCGCCGCCCGGATCAGGGTCACCCGGCCGGGTACGGGCACCTCGAAGCCGCCGTGCACGAAGGAGAGGCCCTCGTGTTCGTACGGCTTCGCGGCCTCGACGCGTGCGGGTTCGATCTCGATGCCGTAGAGGCGGGTGCGGGGTTCGGCGGTGCGCAGCCGGGCGAGGAGCTCGACGGCGGTCCAGGGGGCGGCCCCGTACCCGAGGTCCACGGCGAGCGGCGGCTCGGGGGAGCGGCGCAGGGCCGGGCCGTGGGTGGCGGCGATCCAGCGGTCCATGCGGCGCAGACGGTTGGGGTTGGTGGTCCCGCGGGTCGGGGTGCCGACGGGCGAAGCGGACTGATGGTGTCCCCGGGCGGAGCTCTGGGGGCGGGTGGTGCGCGGGGCCATGCGAAGAGCGTAAGGGGTGGGGGTCGTGGGGCGGCCCGTCCGGCGGACTCGCCGCCACCCCGGTAATGAATTGGCAAAACGCGGCCTCCGATGGAAATGAAAGGGTTCATTCCGGTGTTGACCGGGCCGGAGGGCGCCCCACGCCCTCCCGCCGTCATGCCCGCGGCGCCCGAGCTCAGCCCCCCGAGCGGAAGGACCGCCGACGTGAGCCAGTACGTGTCCCGGTTCGCCGGTACCCGGCACCGGCACCCGGCGCCGACGCGACTCCGGCTTCCCGGCCGGAACCGCACTCCGCGCCGCGTGGCCATGCTCAGTGTCCACACGTCCCCGCTGCACCAGCCGGGCACGGGTGACGCGGGCGGTATGAACGTCTACATCGTCGAGCTGGCGAAACGCCTCGCCGCCATCGACATCGAGGTCGAGATCTTCACCCGGGCCACGACCGGCGGTCTCCCCCCGGTCGTCGAGCTCACCCCGGGCGTCCTCGTCCGGCACGTCGACGCCGGCCCCTACGAGGGCCTGGCCAAGGAGGAGCTGCCGGCCCAGCTCTGCGCCTTCACGCACGGGGTGATGCAGGCGTGGGCGGGTCACCGGCCCGGCCACTACGACCTCGTCCACTCCCACTACTGGCTCTCCGGACACGTCGGCTGGCTCGCCGCCGAGCGCTGGGGCGTCCCGCTCGTCCACGCCATGCACACCATGGCGAAGGTCAAGAACGCGGCGCTCGCCGAGGGTGACACGCCCGAGCCCGCGGCCCGGGTGATCGGCGAGATGCAGATCGTCTCGGCCGCCGACCGGCTGATCGCCAACACGGCCGAGGAGGCCGACGAGCTCGCCCGCTTCTACGAGGCGGACCCCGGCAAGATCGCGGTCGTCCACCCGGGCGTCAACCTCGACCACTTCCGCCCCGCCGACGGCCGCGCCGCCGCCCGTGCCCGCCTCGGGCTGCCGCAGGACGCCTTCGTCCCGGTCTTCGCGGGCCGTATCCAGCCGCTGAAGGCCCCGGACATCCTGCTGCGGGCCGCCGCCGAGCTCCTGGAGCGGGATCCCTCGCTGCGCTCGCGCATGGTCGTTCCCGTGGTCGGCGGCCCGAGCGGCAGCGGTCTCGCGAAGCCGGAGGGGCTGCAGAAGCTGGCCGCCCGGCTCGGCATCGCGGACATCGTGCGCTTCCATCCGCCGGTGGGCCAGGACCGCCTCGCCGACTGGTTCCGCGCGGCGAGCGTGCTCGTCATGCCGTCCTACAGCGAGTCCTTCGGCCTGGTGGCGATAGAGGCGCAGGCGGCCGGCACGCCGGTCGTCGCGGCGGCGGTGGGCGGGCTGCCCGTCGCCGTACGGGACGACGTGACCGGTTTCCTCGTCCAGGGGCACGATCCGGTGGACTACGCCCGCGCGCTGGGCCGGTTCGTCGCGGATCCCTCGCTGTCGGCCCGCATGGGCGCGGCGGCGGCCCGGCACGCCGGGTCCTTCGGCTGGGACACGGCGGCCTCGGGCACGGCGGATGTGTACACGGCCGCCATGCACGACCACCGGCTGCGCGACAACCGCCGTCGCGTACGCTCCCACCATGGCTGAGACCGAGGACGTTCGGCGGATCGTCGAGGACACCTTCAAGGACGCTGAACTGGAGTGGGAGTCCCCCGAGCCGGGCTCCTACGTGGTCAAACTCCCCGGTACGCGCAAGCTCTTCACGACGCTTTCGCTGCGCGTCGGGCGCCACTCCCTCTCTCTCAACGCCTTCGTCGTCCGCCACCCGGACGAGAACGAGGCGGGCGTCCACCGCTGGCTGCTCGAACGCAACCTCAGGCTGTACGGGGTGAGTTACGCGGTCGACGGCCTCGGCGACATCTATCTGGCCGGCAAGCTGCCGCTCTCCGCCGTGACCCCCGACGAGCTGGACCGGCTCCTCGGCTCGGTCCTCGAAGCGGCGGACGGCGACTTCAACACGCTTCTGGAGCTGGGCTTCGCTTCGGCGATCCGGCGCGAGTACGAGTGGCGGGTCTCGCGCGGCGAGTCGACCCGGAACCTCGACGCGTTCAAGAACCTGACCCGGAAGCCCGTTGACTGAAGCTCGGCGACCGACGTCCAGCAGCTGAAACCCGGCAACCGGCCTCTTCCCGCAAGAGGTCTGCGGTGTCATGCTCTCGCCCGACGCACATCTGAACACCGTTCATATACATGAAAGGTTCAGGGGTATGGCACTCAGCAGAAGGCAGTTCGTCGGCGGCGCGGTGGCGGTGGCGGGCGCCACGACCGCGGCACTGGGCACGACCGGCTTCGCTCCCCCCACCCGCCCCGCAGGGCTCTGGCGGGAGTTCGAAGCCGCCCCCTACACCCACCCCCAGATCCCCTACGTGGGCCGGGCGGGCGCCCACGGCGGCGCCCGCCGCTCACCCCGCCCGCGCGTCGTGGCCAACGCCCTCGCCCACGGGGCCGCCCCCGACGGCTCAGCGGACTCGGCGCCCGCGATCAACCGCGCCCTCGCGGAGGCCGGGGAGCGCGGCGGCGGCACGGTCCTGCTGCCGCCGGGCACGTACCGGATCGACGACTACCTCCGGATCGGCCACAGCGGCGTCGTCCTGCGCGGCGCGGGCTCCGGCCGGACGAGACTGCTCGCCACCCGGAGCCTCACCGAGCTGATCGGCCCCTACGGTTCCCGCTACGGCGGCGACAAGTCCTCCTGGTCCTGGGCGGGCGGCCTGATCTGGCTCTCCCCGCACGCCCGGCACGACTCCCTCGTCGCCGCGATACGGGACCGGGCCTGGCCCTTCGAGGGCTGGACCGGCAACCGGCGCGACGGGTGGACCACGCTCACGACCGTCCGCCCGGCCCGCCGGGGCGACCGCTCGGTCACCGTCGACGACCCAGCGGACCTCCGGGCCGGCCGACTCGTCGTCCTCCGCCTCGCCGACGACGCCGACCACACGCTCCTGGAGCACATGGCGGGCGACGGCCCGGGCCCGGAGGCGTACACCTGGGACGACAAGACGAAGCTGACCAGCTACGTCCCCTACGAGTGGCCCGTACGGATCACCTCCGTGCGGGGCCGGACCGTCACCCTGGAGCGCCCGCTCCCGCTCGACGCGCGCCCGGAGTGGGACCCCCGGCTCATCTCGGGGGCGGAGGCGCTCACCCACTCAGGGGTGGTGGGTCTGACCCTGGAGGCGGTGGAGACCCCGCAGTCCCCGCACCTCCTGGACAAGGGCTACAACGGCGTCACCTTCCAGTGCGCGTACGACTGCTGGGCGGAGGACGTGGTGGTCCGGCACGTCGACAACGGCTTCGGGCTCGTCGCCGCCTCCGCCTGCACCCTGCGCCGCACAAGGGTGGAGGGACGCGGCTCCCACCACCCCTACTTCTGCCGGGAGGGCGCGCACGACAACCTGGTCGAGGACTTCCGCATCGCGGCCCGCACCGTCCCCGCGCCGGCCGGCACCCAGCTCCACGGCATCAACGTCGAGGGCCTCTCCAGCCACAACGTCTGGTCGCGCGGGGTGATGGAGATGGGCACCTTCGACACCCACCGGGGCATGCCCTTCGCGAACGTACGGACCGAGATCACGGTCGAGAACAACGGCCGGCACGGCGGCGACGCCTCCGCGGGCCCGCTCTACGGGGCCCGGTTCGCCCACTGGAACGTGACGGTGACCAACGGCCGGGCCGGCCTGGTGAAGATCGACGGCATCGCCCCGTACAGCGCGACGGTCGGCATCAGCGAGGTCCGGGAGTTCGACCAGACCGACGTCCCGGACTTCACGGGCGACCTCCACGCGCGCGTCGAGGCGTACGGAAACCCGGGATCGGTCCGCCCGCGGAACCTGTACGAGGCGCAGCGGGCGCTCGGGCGGGGATAGCGGCGCGGACGCCCGGTCGGCCGGCGACAGCCGCGGCCCGGTCGGCCCTGTACTGCCCGGGGGTCGTGCCGAACTCCCGGCGGAAGGCGTGCGAGAGGGCGTACGGAGTGCTGTAGCCGACGCGCCGGGCGACGGAGGCCAACGGGTCGTGGGTGTCCCGCAGCAGGGCGGCGGCGCGGGTGAGCCGCCACCAGGTGAGATACGCCATCGGGGGCCTGCCGACCAGGGCGGTGAAGCGGCGGGCCAGGGTGGGACGGGAGACACCCGCCGCCGCCGCCAGCAGGTCGTTGGTCCAGGGGGCGGCCGGGTCGGTGTGCAGGGCCCGCAGCGCGGCGGCGGTCACCGGATCGCCGAGGGCGGCCGGCCAGGTCCCGGCCGTGCCGGCCCGGCTTCCCCGGGCGCCGTTCCCGGCCGTCCAGGAGCGGATCATGTAGACGAGGAGCAGGTCGAGCAGGCTCGGCAGGGCGACCGCGGCGCCGGGAAGCCGCTCGCCCACCTCGTGGCCGAGAAGGGCGATGGCGGAACGGAGACCGGGATCGGTGCCGTCGGCGCCGTCGGCCCGGTACGGCAGATGGACCAGCGGGGGGAGCTCCGCCAGGAGCGGGTGGGCATGGCTGCGGTCGAGCCGGTACTTGCCGCACAGCATCTCGACCGCGGTGCCGTCCTCGGGGACGACGCTCCCCGTGGGGACGACGGGCGGCCGCGGCCCGGTCCCGTCCTCCCACCGTTCGAAGGGCACCGCGCGCGCGAGCCCCGCCGCGTCGACGGGCCCGTCGGCGAGCACGTGCCCGGTCCCGTGCGGCAGCAGGACGGCGTCGCCCGGACCGAGTCCGACCGGCTCGCCGCCGTCGGGCAGCAGCCAGCAGCTCCCCTCCAGGACGACATGGAAGCCCGCGCCCTCGTACGGGGCGAGGCGGGTGCACCAGCTCCCGGCGACCCTCACCCGCCGGGAGGAGGGCCGCCCGATGCGTACGGCCGAGATCGCGTCGCTCACCACGTCCATCGCGTCAGCGTAGCCCCGTCCGCCCGCCGGTCGGCCGTCACGGTGAGACGTACGCGTATCCAGCAGAGCCGTACGGGCATTGAGAGGCTCAACCGGGCTCCCTAACGTCGAGGACATGACGCGAGAGAACGCACAGCGCACGTTCCTGGGGGACGTCGAGATCATCCGGGTCGTCGAGTGGCGGGGGCCGTTCGCGCCCGCCCGCGAACTCGTCCCCACGGCCGGGGCGGAGACGTGGAAGAGCAATGAGGACTGGCTCGCGCCGGACCACTGGGACCCGGACGGGGACCTGGCGGTGATGGCGCTGCAGACATGGGTGCTGCGCAGCGCGGGCCGGACGATCCTGGTCGACACGGGGGTGGGCAACGGGCGGGAGCGGCCCGGTTCGCCGCAGTTCCACCACTGGCAGGGGGACTTCCTCGGCCTCCTGGAACGGGCCGGTGTCCGCCCGGAGGACGTGGACGTCGTCGTCAACACCCATCTGCACGCCGACCACGTCGGCTGGAACACCCGGCCCGCGGACGGCACCGACGGCACCGACGGCACCGACAGGTCTGGCGGGTCTGGCGGGTCCGACGGCTCCGGCGGGGAGTGGGTGCCGACCTTTCCGCACGCCCAGTACCTCGTACCGGCGGCGGACGACGCCCACTTCGGGCCGGACAACGCCTACGGCGGCGGCCTGCACCAGGACGACCGGCTCGTCTACGAGGACAGTGTCGCGCCCCTCCACCGGGCGGGGCGGACCCTGCTGTGGGACGGCGTCCACCGCATCGACGAGCACCTCACCCTGGAGTCCGCGCCCGGGCACACGCCCGGCTCGGCGGTCCTTCGGCTCGCGTCGGGCGGAGAGCGGGCGGTCTTCGTCGGGGATCTCCTGCACAGCCCGGTGCAGATCCTCGACCCCGCGCACAACAGCTGCTTCTGCCTGGACGCGGCGGCGGCGTCGGTGAGCCGCCGCCGGATCCTCGAACGGGCCGCCGACGAGCGGGAGCTGGTCGTGCCGGCGCACTTCGGGGGATCGGGCACCGCCGAAGTGCGCAGGGAGGGGAGTGGGTTCCGGGTCAGGCGCTGACGGCGGCCTTGCCGGTGGAGTCCCCGGTGATGTCACCGACGACCACGACCTCGACCTCGGCCTCGCCCGCGATGCCGACGATGTCGCCCTGGCCGCCGCTGCCGCTGCCGCTGCCGCTGCCGCTGCCGTCGACGTCGCTGTCGTCGACGAGGGCCTTGCGCAGCCGCAGGGTGTAGCCGACGGCGGCGAGGATGCCGAGCGCGAAGGTCGCGGCCCAGAGGACGTTCGGACCGGGGCCGTCGACGATCGCACCGGCGCCGATCGGGGCGACGAATCCGGCGACCGCCCAGGACATGCCCATGACGCCCTGGTAGCGGCCCCGGGCGTGCTCGGGGGCGAGGAGCGCGGTGGCGGCGGCGTTCGTCGGGACGTGGATCATCTCGCCGACGGTCCAGACGACGACGGTCGCGGCGAAGGCCACCACGGAGGAGCCCGCGAGCGCGGTGGCACCGGTGCCGACGGCGAAGAGGAGGGAGGAGAGGCTCAGCAGGAGAACCGGGGAGCGCTTGTCGGTCAGCCTGTTGACGAGCAGCTGGAAGCCGACGATCACGATGCCGTTGACGGCGATGACGACGCCGTACGAGGAGGGGGAGAGGCCCTGGTCCGCCATGGTCAGCGGCAGGCCGATCCACGGGGCGGTGAAGACGAGGCAGACGAGGAGGTTGAGGAGGACGAGCGTGCGGAAGGGGGCGTCGCGCAGCACGGTGACCATGCTGACCTTGGCCTCGACGACCGGCTCGCCCGCCTTGTCGGTACGGGCCTCGGGGCGGGTCTCGGGGAGGCGGAGGAAGACGATGACGGCGCACAGGACGGTGGCGACGGCGTCGACGACGAAGAGGGTGCGGTAGCCGAGGAAGATCGCGGCGCCGCCGCCGATGGAGGCGATGGCGAAGCCGAGGTTGAGGGCCCAGTAGTTGAGGGCGTACGCCCGGCGCACCTCGTGGGCGGGGACCATGTCGGCGATCGTGGCGTTGATGGAGGGGCGGACGGCCTGCATGGCGACGCCCATGAGGAGGACGACCGTGGCGATGGCCCAGGCGCTGGTGACGACGGCGAGGGCGGCGGCGCAGGCGGCGGCCGCGAGGTGCATGGTGACCATGGTGGGGCGGCGGCCCCAGCGGTCGGTGAGGGTGCCGCCGAGCGGGGAGCCGGCGACGCCGCCGAGACCGTGGAGGGCGACGACGAGTCCGGCGAACCAGGCCGAGTGCCCGAGCTCCACCGTCAGATAGAGGGAGAGGAACGTCAGGACGAAAGCCCCGGTCCGGTTGACCAGGGTCGACAGCCAGAGCCACCAGAAGCCCTGCGGGAGGCCGGAAACCGTCGCCCGGGCTGATCGTCTGAGCGAGTCGATGGACATGTGTGGCGGCCCCTTGATGTACGTAAGCCCTGCTTCCGGCTTTCGTAACTTACGCATCTCATGTGTCGGACGCCAGCCAATTGACGACGCGCGTCAATCGTCAGCGGTCTATTAGGCTCGTACGCATGGCCGACGCACCGTACAAGCTGATCCTCCTCCGCCACGGCGAGAGCGAGTGGAACGAGAAGAACCTGTTCACCGGTTGGGTGGACGTGAACCTCACCGCGAAGGGCGAGAAGGAGGCGACGCGCGGCGGCGAGCTGCTCAAGGACGCCGGTCTGCTGCCCGACGTGCTGCACACCTCCCTCCAGAAGCGCGCCATCCGCACCGCCCAGCTCGCGCTGGAGTCCGCGGACCGCCACTGGATCCCGGTCCACCGCTCCTGGCGCCTGAACGAGCGCCACTACGGCGCCCTCCAGGGCAAGGACAAGGCGCAGACCCTCGCCGAGTTCGGCGAGGAGCAGTTCATGCTGTGGCGCCGCTCGTACGACACCCCGCCGCCGGCGCTCTCGGACGACAGCGAGTACTCGCAGGCGCACGACCCGCGCTACGCGACGATCCCGCCGGAGCTGCGCCCGGACACCGAGTGCCTGAAGGACGTCGTGGAGCGGATGCTCCCGTACTGGTACGACGCGATCGTCCCGGACCTCCTGACCGGCCGCACCGTGCTGATCGCCGCCCACGGCAACAGCCTCCGCGCCCTGGTCAAGCACCTCGACGGCATCTCGGACGAGGACATCGCGGGCCTCAACATCCCGACGGGCATCCCGCTCGCCTACGAGCTCGACGAGAACTTCAAGCCCCTCACCCCGGGCGGCACCTACCTCGACCCGGACGCCGCGGCGGCGGCCATCGAGGCGGTCAAGAACCAGGGCAAGAAGAAGTAGGAACAGCGATCACGCCCCCGACCGCGCGCACGGCGCGGATCGGGGGCGTTTTCGTGCTTAGGGCGGGTTCCGGTCAGTCGGTGGGGCGGCGCGAGCGGGTTCGGGCCAGGCCGCCGAGGGCTGTGGCGGTCAGCCCCAGCAGGAGGGCCACATAGGCCCCGCCCAGCCCGTTGCCGGTGCCGAGGCCGCCGTCGGCGGACCGCATGGTGATCAGCCCGCTGACCGCGAAGACCCACATCAACCGCGCCATGACCAAGCTCCACGCTCGCGACCGGGCCCAACTCGTGTTGCTCGCCTACGAATCAGGCCTGGTGACCCCGCGGCCGGTGACCCGCGGCCGGTGACCCCGCGCACCACCTGACGGTGAGGGGGCTATCCCCCCGGCCGGACGCGGGCTCGCCGGATGTTCTCGGATGCGGGACCCCGGCCATGATCGTTTTCGTGGTCGGGCCGCACCGGCCCG
This sequence comes from Streptomyces zaomyceticus, assembly GCF_014656215.1. Taxonomy (GTDB): domain Bacteria; phylum Actinomycetota; class Actinomycetes; order Streptomycetales; family Streptomycetaceae; genus Streptomyces; species Streptomyces zaomyceticus. The sequence goes on from NZ_BNBZ01000025.1 coordinate 65,328, forward strand.
GCATGCCGTGGACGAGAAGGGGACGCCGGATGCGACACAAGAGGTTCGGAGGAGCCATGGCCGTGACCATCGCCATGGCATCGGTCCTGGCCGCCGGGACGGTCGGGCCCGTCGCCGCGGCGGGACACCCGAACGGCCGCGCGGGATCCGCCGACGGCATCTGGCGCGTGGACGGTTACGGGTCGGTCCTGTCGATCGCGGAAGGGCACCTGAAGGAGTACCAGACGACGGCGCTCGGCTGTGTGCCCGGCGCCGAGGCCGTACGGACGGCCCCGGGCACCTACCGCACCGAGGACGGCGCCCTGCTCACCGTCCGTCCGGAGGGAACGCTGCACGTGGCCGGCTCGACCGGCGACCGCCGGCTGCGGCGGCTCGAGGCGATGCCGAAAATCTGCGACCAACCGCTGCCGGAGGACGATGCGCCGAAGGCGTTCGACGTCTTCTGGCAGACCTTCGAGGAGAACTACCCCTTCTTCGAGGAACGGGGCGTCGACTGGCACGCGGTCCGGGACACGTACCGTCCCAAGGTCCGCCCGGACATCAAGAGGGAGGAACTCCTCGACCTCCTCGACGACATGGTGGCGCCGCTGTACGACGCGCACACCTCCGTCTCCGACGGAGGCTTTCCCCGCCCCCACGTCCGGCCCGGCACCACGATCAGGCCCGACCTCCTGGACACCAGGGCCAAGGAGCACATCGTCCGCCGGGACCTGGGCGGGAGGAGCCCGCAGGAGTTCGGGAACGGCCGGATCTCCTATGCCGACCTGCCCGACGGGCAGGGCTACCTGCGCATCTCCGGATTCTCCGGTTACGCGGGGAAGGAGAGCACGTACGCCGACCAGCTCGCCGAACTGGACCGGGCGCTGGACACCGTCCTCACCCGCGCGCGGACGGCCTCCCTCCGAGGCCTGATCATCGACCTCCGGGTCAACGGCGGCGGCGAGGACGCCCTGGGCGTGCACCTCGCCGGGCGCCTGACCGACACCCCGTACGTCGCCTACCGCAAGCGCACCCGGTACACCTCGCCGCAGCCCGTCCGGGTGGAGCCGGCCGACGCGCCCCGCTACACCGGGCCCGTCGCGGTGCTCACGGCCGACACGACGTTCAGCGCGGGGGAGACCTTCGTCCAGGCCCTCATCGACCGGCCCGGCCGGACCCTCCGCGTCGGCGGGCCGACCCAGGGCGTCTTCTCGGACACCCTGGACCGCCTGCTGCCGAACGGCATGGAGTTCTCGCTCCCGAACGAGGAGTTCCTGACCCGCACGGGGCGGACCTACGACGTCACCGGCATCCCCCCGCACCTTCGGACGCCGGTCTTCACCGAGGAGGAGTTCCTGAAGAACCGCGACTCGGCCTTCGACGCGGCCGTCACGGCGCTGAAGGGGCTGAAGGCATTGAAGGCGGTGAAGCACTGAGGGGCCCAAGGGGCCCAAGGGGCCCAAGGGTCTGAAGGGTCTGAGGGAGCACCGGCGACTTCGGCTACCGGTTCGTCGGTCTCCGCACGCCCGTCCGATATTCACGGGCGTTCGTCGCCGGTGATCGCTACGGTCCAGGCCATGAGCACCCGCCCCGCCCTCCGCCTGGAGAAGGTCACCCCCGCCACCGTCGACGCCGCCCTCGGCCTGCGGGTCCACCCCCACCAGGAGCGGAACGTCTCCCCCGTCTCGCACTCCCTCGCCGAGGCCTATGTGCACGGCGACGCGGCCTGGCCGCGGCTGATCTTCGACGGCGACCGTCTCGTCGGCTTCCTGATGGCCTTCCTCGACCTCCCCTGGAACCCGGAGAAGGACCCCGCCGACCGGCGCAGCGGTCTCTGGCGGCTCAACATCGCCGCCGACGGGCAGGGCAAGGGCTACGGGCGCTTCGCCGTCGAAGCCGTGCGCGACGAGCTGCGCCGACGCGGCGAGCAGAAGCTGTACGTCACCTGGGAACCGGGCGAGGACGGCCCCGGCGCCTTCTACGAGCGGCTCGGTTTCCGTACGACCGGTGAGCTCAGCGGCGGCCAGACCGTCGGCGTACTCGACATCTGATCGACGCCCGACGCCCGACGCCCGACGAGAGCCCCCGGCGGACGACCGGCGACAGCCGACACGCGGCAGCCGACACGCGACAGGGGGCGGAGTGCGGCGGCAAAGCCGCGCCCCGCCCCCCGCCCCGTACGGATTCAGCCCGAGCAGCCGCCGCACTGGCACGGGCCGCCCGACTGGCAGCCGCAGCCGCAGCCCGAGCCGCACCCGCAGGCGCCCAGTACGGGCAGCAACACCGCCTCGCGCGGCGCCTCCGCCCCGGAGTCGGTCGTCATGGGGGATTCGGCCATGGGGGTCCCTCCCTTTCGAGGCGCACATCGCCTCCCCCCATTGCATGCCCACTCGGACCGGCGCATCAACGGCGCATCGACGCCCGCGCCCCGTGCCGGACCGGCTCTACGCGCCGTCCACCGGCGCGTCCGCCGCCTGCAGCTCGTCCGCGTGCTCACCCGTCACCAGGTACACGACCCGCTTCGCCACCGACACCGCGTGGTCGGCGAACCGCTCGTAGTAGCGGCCGAGCAGGGTCACGTCGACCGCCGTCTCGATGCCGTGCTTCCAGCGGTCGTCGATCAGGTGCTGGAACAGCGTCCGGTGCAGCAGGTCCATCTCGTCGTCGTCCTGCTCCAGCTGGAGCGCCAGGTCGACGTCCTTCGTGATGATGACCTCCGCCGCCTTCGCCATCAGGCGCTGCGCCAGCTGCCCCATCTCCAGGATGGTCGCGTGCAGGTCCCGCGGCACCGCCGACTCCGGGAACCGCAGCCGCGCCAGCTTCGCCACGTGCTGGGCCAGGTCGCCCGAGCGCTCGAGGTCGGCGCTCATGCGCAGCGAGGTCACCACGATCCGCAGATCCGTCGCCACCGGCTGCTGCCGGGCGAGCAGTGCTATCGCCCGGGCCTCCAGGTCGTGCTGGAGGTCGTCGACCTTCTGGTCCGCCGCGATCACGCTCTCCGCGAGCTTGAGATCCGCGTCGAGCATCGCCGTCGTGGCGCGCCCGACGGCCGACCCGACGAGCCGGGCCATCTCGACCAGGCTTTCGCCGATCGAGTCGAGTTCCTCGTGGTACGCGTCCCGCATGGATGTCCCTCTCTACGCAAAGCTCCGGGGTCCGGGTGGGGCTTCGGACCCCCACGCTCCCACGTTCGGCCCCGTACGCGTCCGGTTCCACCCCCTCACATGAACCACCACCGTCACCGAGGTGAACTCTGGGCGACACGCGCCACCGCGCCCGTCAGGACAAATGAACCGGCCCCGTCCTCACGGTGAACTCTGGGCGACGACTGTTCGAGCAGCCACTCGGACGGCTGGGAGAGTGTCCGTGAGCACGCATAACCTTGAGGCATGGACGTGAACGCGGCGGTCGCCGCATTGGCCGCGATCGCCGGCGTGTGCACCGGCGTGATCGCCATGCTGGCGTTCCGCTGGAGCGAGCGCGACCAGGCGAGACCCACCCGTACCTCCCTGCACACCGACGCCGTGCTGCCGCCCGGCGTCGACACCGTGCTGTCCGTGCTGCGCTCCTCCGCGGTCGTCCTCGACGAGAGCGACTCCGTGGTGAAGGCCAGCTCGGCGGCGTACGCCCTCGGCCTGGTCAGGGGCGGGAAGCTGGCCATCGAGCCGATGCTCAACATGGCCCGTGACACCCGCCGCGACGGCGAGATACGACAGGTCGAACTGGACCTGGCCCGGCGTGGCGCCGGACGGGGCGAGGCCCTGGCCGTCTCCGCCCGGGTCGCCCCGCTGGGCTCGCGCCTGGTGCTGCTGCTGGTCGAGGACCTCACCGAGGCCCGCCGTATCGAAGCGGTACGGCGCGACTTCGTCGCCAATGTGAGCCATGAGCTCAAGACCCCCACGGGGGCGCTCTCCCTGCTCTCCGAGGCGGTCATGGACGCGTCGGACGACCCCGAGGCGGTCACCCGCTTCGCCGGCCGCATGCAGATCGAGGCGACCCGCCTCACCAACCTCGTACAGGAGCTCATCGACCTCTCCCGCGTGCAGAACGACGACCCGCTGGAAGACTCCGAGCCCGTGTCCGTGGACGAACTCGTCGCCGAGGCGATCGACCGCTCCCGGCAGCCCGCCTCCACCAAGCAGATCACCATGGTGTCGGGGGGCGCGGCCGACCTGTACGTCTGGGGGAGCCGCGGCCAGCTCGCGGCCGCCCTCGGCAACCTCGTGGAGAACGCCGTCAACTACTCACCGGCCCGTACGAGGGTGGGCATCGCAGCCCGCCACATCGCGGCACCCGGCGGGGACCTGATCGAGATAGCCGTCACCGACCAGGGCATAGGCATCTCCGAGCGGGACCGCGAGCGGATCTTCGAGCGCTTCTACCGCGTCGACCCGGCCCGCTCCCGTGCCACCGGCGGCACGGGGCTCGGGCTGGCGATCGTCAAGCACGTGGCCGCCTCGCACGGCGGAGAGGTCACCGTCTGGAGCACCGAGGGTCAGGGCTCCACCTTCACCTTGCGGCTGCCCGAGGCGGGCGCCGTACGGGACCGCCGACCCGCCTCGTCCCCCACGCCTGATCTCATGACCGAACCGCTTCCTGCCCCGGAGGTCCTTCCGTGACCCGAGTGCTCGTCGTCGAGGATGAGGAATCCTTCAGCGACGCCCTGTCGTACATGCTTCGCAAGGAAGGCTTCGAGGTCGCCGTGGCGGCGACCGGGCCCGACGGCCTCGACGAGTTCGAGCGCAACGGGGCCGACCTCGTCCTCCTCGACCTGATGCTTCCGGGGCTGCCCGGTACCGAGGTGTGCCGTCAGCTGCGCGGCCGCTCGAACGTCCCGGTCATCATGGTGACCGCCAAGGACAGCGAGATCGACAAGGTCGTCGGGCTGGAGATAGGAGCCGACGACTACGTGACGAAGCCCTTCTCCTCGCGGGAGCTGGTCGCCCGCATCCGCGCGGTCCTGCGCCGCCGCGGTGAGCCGGAGGAGGTCACGCCGGCGGCCCTGGAGGCCGGCCCGGTCCGGATGGACGTCGACCGTCACGTGGTGACGGTCTCGGGCGGCAAGGTCGATCTGCCCCTGAAGGAGTTCGACCTCCTGGAGATGCTGCTGCGCAACGCGGGCCGTGTGCTGACCCGTATGCAGCTCATCGACCGGGTCTGGGGCGCGGACTACGTCGGCGACACCAAAACCCTCGACGTCCACGTCAAGCGCCTGCGCGCGAAGATCGAGCCGGACCCGGGCGCCCCGCGCTATCTGGTGACGGTCCGCGGTCTTGGCTACAAGTTCGAGCCGTAGAGCGAAGCCGGAGCACGAAGGCCCGAGCACGAAGGCTGCCGCGCGAAGGCCGGAGCGCGTGAGCCGGAGAACGCGGGCCTGAGAGCGATGAACGCGTGAAAGGGGCGCCCCCACCGGGGGCGCCCCTTTCATGTCCGTACGGTCAGTGCCCGGCCGCGTGGCTGGCCTCGCCCGAAGGCTCGCCCGAGGCCTCGCCGCCGTGCTCGCCCTCGGCGCCGTGCTCACCCTCGGCCTCGCCCGAGGGCGACGCGGTGGCGCTGGGGGTGGCGCCCGGGGGAGCCGGGAGGATGCTCGGGCCGAAGTCCTTGAAGTAGTGCGTCGCCGGGACGACGAACGCGCTCAGGCCCACGTCGCCGGTCTCGCTCAGCTTGAAGACGACCCGCTGCGCGTCGCCGTCGCGGGTGGACTCGCTGCCGTTCTCGACGACGGCGGAGGCGTTGCCCTCGCCGCCGATGACGACGGAGCCGCCGGCCGGGACGACGATCGGGCCGGCGCCCGACGCGGCCTTCAGCGTCACGGTGGCGTTGCTGCCCGGCAGGCTGATCGACTCGATCGTCTGCGGCTGGCTCCCGTTGTTGAAGACGGTGGCCGAGACCGCGGCCGGGCCCTTGGCCACGTCCAGGGGCTGGGTGATCACGAGGGCGTTCTGGATCTTGACGTCGTCCACCGTGACGGCGGCGTTGTCCGGCCGGATGCCGAGCGTCTGCGCGTCGTTGCCCGCCCCGCAGGCGGACAGCGCGGCGATGGAGAACACGATGGCGGTGGCGGCGAGGGCGCCGCGTCGAAGGCTGCGGCTCACGGCGGCGGCATCTCCTAGGACGTACGGAACAGGCTAGGGACAGGCTTCGGAACCTTTGGAACCTTCGGAACCTTCGGAACCAAGGGCCAACTAAAGGTGCGTCAGCGCGCTTAGGTTACCGAGCCGCACTCTCCGTCCCGCACCCGACCCGCCCCTAACCGGTCCCGGGCGTCTCCGGGGGCGTCGCCAGGCCCTCCCCGATCGTCTTCGGCGACGATCCCGGCGGGCGGCGGGCATCGGCCGACGTGGCCGGATCACGACCCATTGACCTGTTGTTCACATAACCGCCTTGATCAATTCGAGGGCCGCCCCGCATTCCCCGGAGCCGTACCTCCGGAAAATCCCGGAGACGGGTCGGCTGATCAATTGCGGAATCACCGCGCGATGCATCCGTACGAGTGACCGATCCTCGAACGGAGTAGGTGAAGTAGAGTGCTCTGAACCCGACAAAACGGGGCATCACCCCTCCCCGGAGGGGCTCCGGGTAGGTGTAACGTGCGCGTTTCTCTCCGTCCACGCAGCCGCTCCGACCTGCGAATACCGCCTTCCGGAAGCCCTCCGCAGCACGTTCGTGATGCTGTTGTCAAGCCCTGAGATATGCCCTGACCTGCGAAAACGCCATTCAGAAGAAGCTGTATCCGTGTTACCCTGGATAGCCACGGAAGGGGTACCTGTCACATGACGTTCAAGGTTGGCGACACCGTGGTCTATCCCCATCACGGGGCCGCGCTGATCGAGGCCATCGAAACTCGCCAGATCAAAGGCGTGGACAAGACCTACTTGGTGCTCAAGGTCGCGCAGGGCGACCTGACGGTTCGTGTGCCGGCGGACAATGCGGAGTTCGTCGGTGTTCGCGATGTGGTCGGTCAGGACGGGCTGGACCGGGTCTTCGAGGTGCTGCGCGCACCGTACGCCGAAGAGCCGACGAACTGGTCCCGTCGCTACAAGGCAAATCTCGAGAAGCTCGCCTCCGGCGATGTCATCAAGGTCGCCGAAGTAGTACGCGACCTGTGGCGGCGCGAGCGCGAGCGCGGTCTCTCCGCCGGTGAGAAGCGCATGCTCGCCAAGGCTCGGCAGATCCTGGTCAGCGAGCTGGCCCTCGCGGAGAACACGAACGAGGACAAGGCCGAGGCTCTCCTCGACGAGGTCCTCGCGTCCTGAGCGTGCTCTGAAGACATCCGAGCGCGCTACCAAGTGAAGCAATGCCGCGGTGCCCGCTGGCGTGCTGTGATCCACACAGCGCTGCCGTCGGGCGCTGCGGCATATCCATGCCCGTACCGTCACGTACGGCACCTTCACGTACGACCCGTGCGGCACCCTGTACGTCGTCCTCTACGTACGGTCACGCACGCATCCACGTACGCATCATCCTGTGCGTACGTCCCCATCCCTCTCTTGCGTACTCACGTCCGAACCCCTGTGCTCGGGCGGCACGCCTCGACCGTCGTCACGGAAAGGGCCCGGTCAAGGCGGAGCGTCCGGCACGGTGAGGCCATACCCATGTCGGCCGCGGAAACAAACCTGCCGGAGTGCAACCGATGTCAGACGAAGCGCGTCCTCCTCGTACCGCCGTGGTGATCCCGGCGGCCGGACGGGGCGTACGCCTCGGCCCGGGCGCCCCCAAGGCGCTGCGCACGCTGAACGGCACCCCCATGCTCATCCACGCCGTCCGAGCGATGGCCGCCTCCCGCGCGGTCTCGCTCGTCGTCGTGGTCGCACCGTCCGACGGCGCTGCCGAGGTCAAGAACCTCCTCGACGCCCACGCCCTCCCCGAACGGACCGACTACCTCGTCGTCCCCGGCGGCGAGACCCGCCAGGAGTCCGTCCACCTCGGACTCCAGGCGCTTCCCGAGGGCATCGGCACCGTCCTCGTCCACGACGCGGCCCGCCCGCTCGTCCCCGTCGACACCGTGGACGCCGTGATCGAGGCCGTACGGGACGGGGCGGTCGCCGTCGTCCCCGCGCTGCCCGTCGCGGACACCGTCAAGGAGGTCGAGCCGGCCGAGAAGCCGGGAGACCCCGAGCAGGTCGTCGCCACCCCCGTCCGGGCCCGGCTCCGTGCCGTCCAGACCCCGCAGGGCTTCGACCACGACACCCTGGTCAACGCCCACGCCACCATCGCCCTCACCGGTGAGGGCGCCACCGACGACGCCGGCATGGTCGAGCGGCTCGGCGCGCCCGTCGTCGTCGTGCCCGGCCACGAAGAGGCCTTCAAGGTGACCCGCCCCCTCGACCTCGTCCTCGCCGAGGCCGTACTCGCCCGCAGGAGGGCCAACGATGGCTTCTGAGAACCACCCGAACACCCCCGTGCTGCCCCGCACCGGCATCGGCACCGACGTCCACGCCTTCGAGAAGGGCCGCGAACTCTGGTGCGCGGGCCTCCTCTGGGACGACTCCGCGAGCGACGGGTACGGCCTCGCCGGGCACTCCGACGGAGACGTCGCCGCCCACGCGGCCTGCGACGCGCTCTTCTCCGCCGCCGGCGTCGGCGACCTCGGCGCCCATTTCGGCACCTCCCGCCCCGAGTGGTCCGGCGCCTCCGGCGTCACCCTTCTCGCGGAGGCCGCCCGGATCGTCCGCGCCGAGGGGTACGAGATCGGCAACATCGCCGTGCAGGTCATCGGCGTCCGCCCCAAGGTCGGCAAGCGGCGCGACGAGGCCCAGAAGGCGCTGAGCGAGGCGGCCGGCGCACCGGTCTCCGTCTCCGGCACCACGACGGACGGGCTCGGACTGACCGGCCGGGCCGAGGGCCTCGCGGCGCTCGCGACGGCTCTCGTGTACCCGGTGGCCCGCGGGTGACGAGCCCGGCCGGACCGCCGCCGCCGCGTTCCGGGGCGTCGGTCGTCACGTTCACCGGTACCGGCATCCACCGGTACCGGTGAAAAACGTCGCCGGAGACGGGGAACAGGTATCGGGGCACTACCACACGCCCACTACCCTGGAGTGGTGACTATTCGCCTGTACGACACCAGCGCCCGGCAGATCCGTGACTTCACCCCGCTCACGCCGGGCCAGGTCTCGATCTACCTCTGTGGTGCCACCGTCCAGGCGGCCCCGCACATCGGCCACATCCGTTCGGGGCTGAACTTCGACATCATGCGCCGCTGGTTCGCGTACCGCGGCTACGACGTCACGTTCATCCGCAACGTCACCGACATCGACGACAAGATCATTGCCAAGGGCGCGGACCAGGGCCGCCCCTGGTGGTCCATCGGCTACGAGAACGAGCGCGCGTTCAACGCGGGCTACGACGCGCTCGGTTGCCTGCCGCCCACCTACGAGCCCCGCGCCACCGGGCACGTCCCCGAGATGATCGAGATGATGCGCGGCCTCATCGAGCGCGGTCACGCGTACGAGGCCGACGGCAGCGTCTACTTCGACGTGCGCTCCTTCCCGGGCTACCTGGAGCTGTCCAACCAGGACATCGACGACCTGCGGCAGCCCGCCGAGGACGGCATCACCGGCAAGCGCGACCCGCGCGACTTCGCGATGTGGAAGGCGACCAAGCCGGGCGAGCCCGACTGGGAGACCCCGTGGGGCCGCGGCCGCCCCGGCTGGCACCTGGAGTGCTCGGCCATGGCCCACAAGTACCTGGGCTCCGCCTTCGACATCCACGGCGGCGGCCTCGACCTGATCTTCCCGCACCACGAGAACGAGATCGCCCAGGCCAAGGCCTACGGCGACGAGTTCGCGCGGTACTGGGTGCACAACGCCTGGGTCACCATGAGCGGCGAGAAGATGTCGAAGTCGCTCGGCAACAGCGTGCTGGTGTCCGAGATGGTGAAGAACTGGCGCCCCATCGTCCTCCGCTACTACCTGGGCACCCCTCACTACCGCTCGATGATCGAGTACAGCGAGGAGTCCCTGCGCGAGGCCGAGTCGGCGTTCGCCCGGATCGAGGGCTTCATCCAGCGCGCCACCGAGAAGGCGGGCAAGGACGTCGCCCCCGCCGCCGAGGTGCCGCCGGCCTTCGCCGAGGCCATGGACGACGACCTGGGCGTGCCGCACGCGCTCGCGATCATCCACACCACCGTCCGCCAGGGCAACAGCGCCCTCGCCGCGGACGACAAGGACGAGGCCATCGCCCGCCTCGCCGAGGTCCGTGTCATGCTCGGCGTCCTCGGCCTCGACCCGCTCGACCCGCACTGGGCCGAGGAGACCGGTGGCGGCGAAGAGCTCCACGGCGCCGTCGACACCCTCGTACGCCTCGTGCTCGAGCAGCGCGAGTCGGCCCGTGAGCGCAAGGACTGGGCGACCGCGGACGCGATCCGCGACCAGCTCAACCAGTCCGGCCTCGCCATCGAGGACAGCCCCGACGGACCCCGCTGGACGCTGGGCAACCGTTAGAAGACGTGCCGCTCGGGGCTCCGGGCGGCACACTTCAGTTACAGACCTTGTACGCGGGCCGAGTACGCCTCCGTACGCAACACCGAGGATTAGGTAGTCATGGCCGGGAACAGCCAGCGCAGGAACCGTCGCACGTCCAACAAGAAGGGTGCGACGATCGGCAGCGGTGGCCAGCGGCGCAAGGGCCTCGAAGGCAAGGGCCCGACGCCCAAGGCCGAGGCCCGCAAGGGCCACAAGGCATACCGCGTCTCCAACGCGATGGCCCGCAACGTGGCCAAGCGCAAGCCCGTCGTCCGCCGCGGCGGCAAGGGCCAGTCCGAGATGGTCGTCGGCCGCAACCCGGTCTTCGAGGCCCTGCGCGACGGCGTGCCCGCCACGACCCTGTACGTGCAGCAGTTCATCGACAACGACGAGCGCGTGCGCGAGGCCCTGAACCTCGCCACCGGCCGCGGCAACATCAACATCATGGAGGCGCCGCGCCCCGAGCTCGACCGGATGACGAACGGCCTCAACCACCAGGGCCTCGTCCTCCAGGTCCCGCCGTACGAGTACGCGCACCCCGAGGACCTCGTCACGGCCGCGTTCGACGACCACGACGACCCGCTGATCGTCGCCCTCGACGGCATCACCGACCCGCGCAACCTCGGCGCCGTCGTCCGCTCCGTCGCCGCCTTCGGCGGCCACGGCGTCGTCGTCCCCGAGCGCCGCGCCGCCGGTATGACCGCCGGTGCCTGGAAGACCTCGGCCGGCACCGCCGCCCGTACCCCGGTCGCCCGCGCCACCAACCTGACGCGCTGCCTGGAGCAGTACCAGAAGGCCGGTGTCACGGTCGTCGGCCTCGCCGCCGACGGCGACCGCGACGTGCACGAGCTGGAGGAGCTGGGCGGTCCGGTCGTCATCGTCGTCGGCTCCGAGGGCAAGGGCCTGTCCCGCCTCGTCGGCGAGACCTGCGACTTCCTCGTCCGCATCCCGATGCCGGGCGGCGCCGAGTCGCTCAACGCCGGTGTCGCCGCCGGTGTCGTGCTCTACGAGGCCGCACGCCGCCGGATGGCCTGACCCGAACGGGTCACTCCCGGCCGTGGCGTGATCTTGACGGGTCTCGGACATTTCCCATCCGTCAAGGCAGTGTCCTAAACCCAGATCACTCGGTTAGATGAGTGTGGACACCAGAACGCCCCGGCCGGGGTTCGACGATCAGCCCGCGTTGAGCATGGTCAAGGTGGATTCCGATCCCGCCCAGGTGATCGTGAACCACGCCAGCTTCCGTGTGCGGCTCGCGCCCGCCGTGCAGCCGAAGATCGGCGCAGGCGCCCGCGCCGCAGCCCTGTCCGGGGCCGCGGCCGGAGCGGGCGGCGCACGCCGCCGTCCCGTCGTATGGACCGGAAAGTCCTCACCGGGCGCCACCGGCCTCCTCCAGGCCGTGCGCGAGTCCTCCGTCTCCACGCTCGACCCGGCCGTCGGTCACGGCGGGCACGGTGGTCACCCGGGTCTGGACGCGGGCTCCACCCAGGCCATCCCCCGTTTCGACGAGACGATGCCCAACCCCGTGGTGACGGCCGACTCCGGCCCGCTGCTGCCGCCGATGCGCCGCGCCGAGGGCGCGTACGACGAGGTGTACGACCTCCGGCCCGAGACCGGCGGCGGAACGGACGCGTACGAGGACGAGACGGCCGACGGCCGGCCGCAGCGCCACGGACAGGACACCGTCCGGCACGCCTACTACCCCGGCCGCCGGATGAACCTCGGCGTCGTCCTCCTCCCGCTCCGCGTCTTCCTCGGCTTCATCTCCATCTACGCGGGCATGGGCAAGCTCTGCGACCCCGTCTACTTCGACGGCGGCGAGCGCGGCTCCATGGTGAAGTGGCTCAACTCCCTCCACCCCTGGGCCCTCGCCGAACCGCTCCGCGACTTCGCCCTCCAGCACCCCGTCGGCGCCGGACTCACCGTCGCCTTCCTCCAGGTCGTCGTCGGCGTCCTCACCGTCCTCGGACTCTGGCAGCGGGTCGCCGCCGTCGTCGGTGCCATGCTCTCCGCCGCGCTCATCCTGACCGTCAGCTGGAAGACCGTCCCGGTCTACGACTCCGCCGACATCATCTATCTGGCCGCCTGGTCCCCGCTGATCATCGCCGGCGCCCCCGTCTACTCGCTCGACGGCCGCCTCGCCGGAGAGGCCTGGCGCACCCTCGGCCCGCGCGCCGACCTCTGGGACCTCCGCCGGCGCGTGATGCGCCGCAGCACCCTGCTCGCCTCCGTCGTCGTCGGTCTCACCCTGCTCATCGGCTCCGTCCTCGGCGGCGCCGTCCGCTCCACCGAGATGGTCACCGTCCCGGGCCCCAACGACGACCCGATCAACCACCTCCCGGGCCGGCCGCTCCCCACGGAGCCGACGCGCCGCGCCCCCTCCTCCCAGGCCGCGTCCAGCACGCCCGCCCCCGCCGCGACCAGCGAGGCCCCGGCGGAGCGCGAGGAGACGCAGGAGGCGTCCCGTCCCACCGAGACCACCCGCGAGTCCACCCGGACCCAGGAGCAGCGTCCGACGGCCACGCAGGGCAGCAGCACCGGCGGCAGCAGCCGTACGCCCACCCAGTCCAAGCCGGCCCCGCCGCCGTCCACCAGCGACAGCCCGACCACCACGGGCGGCACGTCGGGCGGCGGCTCAGGCGGCGGTTCGACCGGCTCGCCGGGCACGCCGTCCGAGAGCGGCTCGACGTCGGGCGGGGCGAGGAACCCGATCGGCGGCCTGCTGGGCTGACGGCCCGTCCGTACGGCACACAGGGCCCGAAACACGGGAAGGGCGGTACCGCGTCATGCGACGCGGTACCGCCCTTCCCGTATGCCCGACGGCGCTCAGCCCCGCTGCGCGGCGAGCTCCTTCGCGGCCTCGGTGAGGTCCTTGGCGGTGTCGATGGCCCTCCAGTACGCCCCCTGGGGCAGCGGGAAGCCGGCCAGGCGCTGCTCACGGGCGAGCCGGGGGAAGGTGGTGCGCTCGTGGTCGCCGAGGTCGGGCAGCAGCTCCGTGAAGGCCGCGGAGAAGACGTACACACCGGCGTTGATGAGGAACGGCGACGGCGGCGCCTCGATGAAGTCGGTGATGTGCCCGAACGTGTCGGTCTCGACGGCGCCCCACGGGATCCGGGGGCGGGCCAGGGCGAGGGTGGCGAGGGCGTCGCGCTCCGCGTGGAAGGCGGCCATCTCGCGCAGCGAGAAACGGGTCCAGATGTCGCCGTTGGTGGCGTACCAGGGCTGGTCCGGCGAGGGCAGATGCGCGGCGGCGTACTTGAGGCCGCCACCTCGGCCCAGCGGCTCGGTCTCGACGACCGTGGTCACCTTGAGCGGAAGGTCGGCGCCGTCGAGCCACTCCTGGAGCACCTCGGCGAGATGGCCGCAGGAGACGACGGCGTCGGTCACGCCCTCGGCGGCCAGCCAGGAAAGCTGATGACCGATGATCGGGGTCCCGGTGCCCGGGATCTCGACCATCGGCTTGGGGCGGTCGTCGGTGTAGGGGCGCAGCCGAGAGCCCTGGCCGCCCGCCAGGACCACGGCCTGCGTCGGAGAGGTGTGCATAGGGGGAACGATAGGCGCCCCGTACGCGAGAGGTCCGGACGTACGGGGCCGGGACTGCGCGAGGTCCGGACGCGGGGGTCCGGACGCGCGACGTGGCTCAGTGTCCGAGGCTCAGTGTCCGACTGCTCAGCGGCTCGGCTGCTCAGCTCGCGCGCATCACGCCGGTGGCGTACGCGGTGTCGCAGACCGGGCGGGAGTAGGACTGGGCGCGGGAGGGGCCGTACTGCTCGACGGCGGCGCGGCCGAGGGAGCGGGCGATGGACATGCAGTGCTTGGCGAGGGAGGGCCGGTTCTCCACCTCGCGCTGGAGGTGGGTGAGGGCCGTGCCGGGGTCCTTCTCCTGGAGCTCGGCCAGGAGCTGGTCGCGCAGAATGTCCTGCGGGGCACGGGACTTGGCCCGGACGGAGACCTCGGAGGAGGATGCCGTGAGCTGGGTCCCGGAGTCCTGGCCGGCCCACGGAACGGCGGACACCGCGAGCGTTCCCGAGAGCACCAGGACGACGGGCAGGACGAGGGCGAGAGAGCGGCCGATTCGGCGGGCAGTGTGCGTCACGCAGGCGAGCGTAGCGGGCGGTAGTGATATGGCGACATTTAGTCACTCTCGCGGGGGATGGTTCGAAGTGGCTTTTCGAATCCCGTGTTGACGCGCGGGGTGGGGTCGGGCCCGGAATGCCGGGGTTTTCGGCGGTAAACCCCCAGAGACACTCCCACTGAGGCGAACGGCCCCGCACCCGTGAAGGATGCGGGGCCGTTCGGCCACACCGGGAGCCGTCGAGGCTCAGTCGCTGAGGCGGGCGCCCGTGGACGTCGAGAACACGTGGAGCTCGGACGCGCGCGGCACGACGTGCAGCGTGGTGCCCTTGGCGGGGACGTCACGGCCGCCGACGCGGACGACCAGGTCCTTGTCCTCGCCGCCGACGCGGGTGGAGCCGTACACGAAGCCGTCGGAGCCGAGCTCCTCGACGACGTTGACGGTGACGGCGAGGCCGTCCTTGCCGGTGGGGCCCTGCACGTCGAAGTGCTCGGGGCGGACGCCGACGGTCACGGTGGTGTCGCCGTTGGCGGAAGCGGCGGCGATGGCGTCACGGGAGACCGGGACGATGCTGTTGCCGAACTTCACGCCGCCGTCGGTGATCGGGACCTCGACCAGGTTCATGGCGGGGGAGCCGATGAAGCCGGCGACGAAGAGGTTCGCGGGCTTGTCGTACATGTTGCGCGGGGAGTCGACCTGCTGGAGAAGACCGTCCTTGAGGACCGCGACGCGGTCGCCCATGGTGAGGGCCTCGGTCTGGTCGTGGGTGACGTAGACCGTGGTGATGCCCAGACGGCGCTGGAGACCGGCGATCTGCGTACGGGTCGAGACACGGAGCTTGGCGTCGAGGTTCGACAGCGGCTCGTCCATGAGGAAGACCTGCGGCTCACGCACGATGGCACGACCCATGGCGACACGCTGACGCTGACCGCCGGAGAGCGCCTTCGGCTTGCGGTCGAGGTACTCGGTGAGGTCCAGGATCTTCGCGGCCTCTTCGACCTTGGCGCGGATCTCGGACTTGTTCACACCGGCGATCTTGAGCGCGAAGCCCATGTTGTCGGCGACGGTCATGTGCGGGTACAGCGCGTAGTTCTGGAACACCATCGCGATGTCCCGGTCCTTGGGCGGCAGGTGCGTGACGTCGCGGTCACCGATGCGGATGGAGCCGGCGTTGACGTCCTCGAGACCCGCGAGCATGCGCAGGGAGGTCGACTTGCCACAGCCGGAGGGCCCGACGAGGACGAGGAACTCGCCGTCGGCGATCTCGATGTCGAGCTGGTCGACGGAGGGCTTGGTGGCACCGGGGTACACCCGGGTCGCCTTGTCGAAAGTGACGGAAGCCATGGTGATGTGTCCCTTCACCGGCAGGAACGTGCCGGACGATCCGAGTAAAGGAAGGATTGAGGTCTAGTCCACCTGGATGAACTCCACGTGACGCTACCTGGCGCCGCCCGATCTGTCAGCACTCCGCAGCGGGTGAGATTTCCGACCGCTCCCGGGACGTCGTTGGTTACACTGCACTCGCTGCCTCCTTAGCTCAGCTGGCCAGAGCACCGCTCTTGTAAAGCGGGGGTCGTCGGTTCGAACCCGACAGGGGGCTCAAGGTAGGAAACGCGAAGACCCCCGACCGATCTTGGTTGGGGGTCTTCGACATCTACGGGTGACATCAACGGCGCCGGTCGGCCGAGGACGACTACGAGCGCGCGGAGCGAAATGCGGATGCCGGCTCCCGGGCCTGCCGGGCAGGATCACGCCATGTCGACCGACGTCAGCGGAATGATCGAGTGCCGTCCGGGGGCCCGGCTGTGGGGCGTGGACGATGAGGACACCGTCTGGGAAGCGGGCATCGACCTCTTCCTGCTGAACAGGGGCAACGCCTACGACGGTCTGGCCTGCCTCTTCGGGGTCCGCAACTACTTCGGCTTCCGCCCGCTTGCCGAGGACCGTGGCTTCCCGGACGACGCGTCGGAAGGGCTGCGTAGCCTCGGCGAAATCCACGGCGCGGAGAACGTGCGTCTTGTCGTCTGGTTCCACTGACTCAACCCCATGCTGAACGTGGGGTTGAGCCAGACCCTGTGTCCGCTCCACGGTGGGAGGGTCGACGGCAGACGGGGCGGGAGCTGAGCTTGAGGGGTGGGATGAGATGCGCGCCAGGGCTAGGGTGCGGCAGGGGAGGTGGGAGATGGCAGGCAAGAGCGAGTGGCAGAACCACCCGCATGGGTACCTCGTGATCCTTACGCTTCTACTGGTCTTCTTGATCGTCGAGGACGACACCGTCACCCGGATCCTCCTGGGCTGGGGGCTCTTCTCGGGTGCCGTCGTCTACGGGCGCGAGTGGGCGAAACGTAGTAGCCGGAAGGCCACTGACTGATCCGGCCAGTTCCGCGCATCGGCGCCGGTTCTCGCGAGGGAGAGGTGTGCGAGCGGTCCTCGGTCAGGGGCGGTTCGCCGGACCCCAACTTCCATTGGTTGCGCAGGTGAAGCGCAGGGCTGTCATCCCGTCGTTCGTTCACTCCGCGATTCGGGAGGCGGCCTGTTCCCAGGGGGTCGGCTCTTTCGTGTCCTCGTCATCGGCGGCGTCTTCCCGGTACCAGCCCTTTTCGGCGAGCCAGGTTTCGAGCCACTCGGCCAGGCTTTCTCCGTCGACGAACCAGGCGGTGGCTCCGTCGTCGTCAATGGCGTTCGGTTCGAAGAGGAGGACCGGGGCGGTTTCGGTGCGGCAGTCCACCGCGGCGTACATGGCGCAGCCCCAGTCGATGATCGGCAGTACGCCCGCCGGCCAGTACGGTGTCGCGTCCTCGGCCGAGGCGGATCGTTCGGACCGGTACTCGCTCAGCACCGTGCGTCCTGACCCGACGAGCGGGAGAAGCTGGTAGTCGGGGCCCCAGCCACCGTTGGCGACGTCCCGATACAGACTCGCCAGCAGGGGCGGGAGCCCGAAGCCGAGTGCTGCCTCTGCCGAGGCGAGCTCCTCGGCGGTGGCGGCGGGAGGCAAGGTCGTGGAAGTGGCCTTGGCCTTCGCCGTTACGCGGGCGACGAGATCTTCGAGGGGTGTCATGTGCGCGATCTTGGCAGCCGCCTACGACATCGATGGGTGAACGAGGGTGCGGAACCGTTCACTTGGTCCCAGCGTCGAAAGGCCATGACTGAGAGAGCTGGACGCATCATCGTCGCCCTCACCCTCGCGCTGGTCACCGGGGCGGCCACCGGCTGCGCCAAGGCCGACGGCGGTACGGAGGCCGTCCGGGCCACGCCGACCGCCCAGGCCACGCCGTCCGTCCGGGCCACGCCGTCCCCCCGGGTGATTCCCTTCGAGCTCTATACGCATTGCGGCATCGACGAGGCCCGTATCGGCTCCACGTACTTCGAAGCGGAGACCCCGCTCTCCGACGGTTCGGGGAACCCGCCCGACGGGTGGGGCAACCCGACCCAGCTCGGCACGATGACCCTGAAGTCCGAGACGGAGGCCGTGTTCACCGACGATGCCGGGCACGAGGTGAAGTTCCGTGCCCGGCCCGGTGCGCGTGCCTTCAAGCACATCTGCGCCTAGTGCGCGGTGGGAGGGGCCGGCGGGGCCGGGAACCTCGAAACCGTGGGTGAGTGGGTGGGGGCCGGTGCGGCAGTCGCCGGCCGAGGGAGGGACGTCCGGAGCCCTGGTGTGGCACGATCGGCCGCGTGGAGTGGATGACTCTCGCGGGGACCGGACTCGGTGCCGTGCTCGGTGTCGGGGCGACGCTGCTCGGTGAGCAGATACGTTGGCGGCGATCCGTCCGGAGCGGTGTACTGCAGGATCGGCAGAACATGTACGTCGATTGCCTGGTGACGCTCCGTCGGGCGCACGAGGCCATGCGGCTGGCCGCCGACGAGGACCACGCCGACCCGCAGGTCAGGGCGGCCAGGATCCGGCAGGCCTTCCAGGGCGCCGGGTGCGACGAGGCGCGTGAGCGGGTCATTCTCACGGCGGGCGCCGATGTGGCCACCGCCATAGACGCTTCGTACCACTCGCTGCGTCAGGTCCGCGAAACGCTGGCGTCCGGGCACACGCTGGCCTCCGAGGAGTACCAGGACGCCCGGCAGGCCCACGGGGACGCGACCCGGGCGGCCCGTACCGTCCTCCGTCGGGATCTCACCGCCCTGGAAGTCTGAACAGCCGCCGGACGGTTACCGGACGACGAAGTTGTGCGCCGGGATGATCGTGGGCTGCAGGTCGGCGTGACCGAGGTCCGCCAGGATCGGGCCGAAGAGCTTCGCGTGCTCTTCGAGGGCCTCCGCGCTCTCCCAGACCTCCGTCACGCGGAAGCCTCCGTCGACCGGGCCCGCCGCGTGGGAGACGAGACCGGTGTTCGGCAGGTCCGCGAACCGCGTGAATCCCCGCCCGTCCGTCACTCGGTCGATGACGGTGTCGTACAGCTCCTGCCCGGCGCCGGGCAGGTCGAAGGTGACGATGATGGCCATGCGGATGCCCCTGTCTCGTTCCGCCGCGGGCTGCGGCAACGCCCGTGATCCTAGCGCTATGTGACGGGATGAGTTCGGAGAGTGGCGGGGCGGGTGCTGTGCCTTCGGTCGGGTGAGGCGCGCCGTGCCGGGCGGTTCGTCGGCGACCGCCCGTCACCGAATCGGTGCGTGACGTGGGCAGGGCGCGGGGTGAGGAAGGTGCGGCGTTCCTGTGTCCCGGGACGTTGCGGTCCGGGACACTTGTTCCTTACGGGGGCGTTCAGGTGGCGTGGGGTGTTGTGGGGAGGGGTGCGCGGATGAGTCGGCGTTCCGGTGGGCTGATCGGGGTCTGGGCCGAACAGCAGCGGGTGGCGCAGCGGCAGCGGGAGGGGCAGCACCAGGCGGTGTTGCGGCAGCAGCGGGACGCGGAACGCGTGCAGCGGGCGTACGAGCGGGACGTCGCCCGGATGCAGCGGGAGCAACGGGCCGCCTATCGGCAGCAGCGGGACGCGGACGCCCTGCGGCGGACCCAGGAGTTGGACGCGCGCGTGGCCGCGCTCGAGGGGCTGCTGGCGGCCGGGTGCCGGGCTCCCGTCTTCTCCGTCGCGACCCTGCGGCGGACCGAGGACGTCGAGGCGTTCGCCCCCGGGCCGCTGGCGGAGCCCGTACCCATGCCCGATCAGCGGTTCTATCAGCCTCAGGGCGGTGCCTGGACCGCTTCCGGGCGGGCCCAGGCCGAGCGGGACGCGCGGGCCCGGTTCGAGCGGGACTGGTACGCCGCGCAGGCCGCGGAGGCCCGGCGGGTCGAGCAGCTCGCCGCCTACCGGCGGGAGTACGACGCCTGGGCCGCGGCCCGGCTCGCCGAGATCCGGTCGCACAACGCCGGGCTCGCCGGGACCGAGGCGGCTTTGCGGGCCGGTGAGGCCGCGACCGTCGTGGAGTTCTTCTCCGCCGTCCTCTTCGCCTCCACCGCCTGGCCGGAGGGATTCCCCCGAGAGGTGTCCGCCGCTTACGAGCGCGGTGGGCGCGGGCTCGTTCTCGACTGGGATCTGCCGGGGTACGAGGTCGTTCCCGAGGCCAAGGGAGTGAAGTACCTGCCCAGCACCGATCAGGAGAAGGAGGTCCCGCGGCCCGTCACGCAGCGGCGGGCGCTCTACCGGGACGTGCTCGCGCAGAGCCTGTTGCTCGCCGCGCGGGAGCTCTTCGGGGCCGATCGGTTCGGCGCCCTGGAGCAGGTCGCGCTCAACGGCTACGTGGGCGGGGTCGATCCCGCCACCGGGCTTCCGGCCCGGGTGTGCGTGGCCACCGTCGTCGTGGGGCGGGAGGCCTTCGAGCGGCTGAACCTCGAGAGGGTCGGCGCCGTGGAGTGTCTGACCGGCGCCCTGGACGGGCGGCTCTCCGCCAAGCCCGACGAGCGGGTGGCCGTGCCGCCGATGGTGACCCCCGACCAGGTCGGTTCGGACGTGGTCGTTCAGGGCGACGGGGAGGAGCCCGATCTGCTCGCCATGGATCCCATCGCCTTCGAGGGGCTGGTCGCCGAGCTGTTCCGCGCCCGTGGGCTCCAGGCCCTGACCACCCGCCGGTCCAACGACGGCGGCGTGGACGTCGAGGCCCTCGACCCCGATCCCATCAGCGGCGGCTCGATCCTCGTCCAGGTCAAGCGGTACCGGAACACGGTTCCCCCCTCCGCCGTGCGCGACCTCTACGGGACCGTCCAGGGCGCCGGGGCCAACAAGGGGGTCCTCGTCACGACCTCCAAGTTCGGCCCCGGCTCGTACACCTTCGCCAACGGCAAGCCCCTCACCCTGATCTCCGGGACCGAACTCGTCGATCTGCTCCACCAGCACGGCCTGCGGGGGCGGTTGGGGTCCGGGAGCCCTGCCGCCCCGGCGGCGGCCGCCACCGCCGCACCGGCTCCCGCCGAGGCCGACGCCGACTTCAATCTGCTCGGCATGGACTGGTCGGGGGCCGCCGCGCTCGATGTGTGCGCGCTGGTCTGCTCGGGCAACCGGGTGCTCGGCGACGAGTGGTTCGTCTTCTTCAACAACCCCTCCACGCCCGACGGTTCCGTGTCGATGGTCGCCGCCCCTGCCGGCGACCGGGCCGCCGTGCGCGTCGGCTTCGACGCCCTCCCGGACCGGGCCGACCGCCTGGTGCTCGTCGCGGCGGTCGACCCGGAGGTCAACCCCGACGCGGATCTCGGGGGCTTCACCGATGCCGGGATCCGGCTCCGCGACGACTCCGGCGTCGAGCTCGACCGGCTGGTGGTGTCCGACGGGCGGCCCGGCGAGACCGCGCTCGTCCTCGGGTCCTTCCGGCGGCGCTCCGGCGGCGACTGGGACTTCGTCCTGGGCGGGAAGGGGTACCGGGGCGGGCTCGAGGAGCTCGTCGGGGATTTCGGGATCCAGGTGGAGTGAGTCCGGTAGCCCGGGCAGGCGGGGGCAGACGGGTAGCCGGGGAGTCGGGCAGTTGGGCGGACAGGTCGCCGGGCAGGTGGGCAGGCAGGTGGCCGGTCCTGTGGTCTGCCCGCCCTGCCCGGCGGTTCGTCTGTCGGTCAGGGGCAGGTGTGGGGGGTGGGAGCGGTTCGCGTTTCCCTTGCCCCTCCTGCCCCCTCCGGATCGTTCAGCGGCCGCTCAGGCGGTTCGCCAGGACCGCCACCCTGTCCGTCGTCGCCGTGTGCCCCGTCGCCTCGCGGCGGTCCGCGCCCCGGAAGGCCGCGTACATCGTCTGCACGCCGAGCCAGCGCAGCGGCTCCGGTTCCCACTTGCGGACCTTGTGGTTCACCCAGGGGAGGGCCGTGAGGTCCGTGGGGCCCGACTGGCCCGAGTCCTGCTGGATCAGGTCGCGGAGCGTGCGGGCCGCGAGGTTCGCCGTGGCGACTCCCGAGCCCACGTAGCCGCCCGCCCAGCCGAGGCCCGTCGAGCGGTCGAGGGTGACCGTGGCGCACCAGTCCCGCGGGACGCCGAGGACACCGGACCAGGCGTGGTCCACCCGTACCCCCGCCAGCTGGGGGAAGAAGCGGACCAGGATCTCGCGGAGCGCCTCGATCGTCCCCGGCTGGGTGCGGCCGTCGTTGTCGGTCTTCGAGCCGAATCGGTACGGGACCCCCCGGCCGCCCAGGGCGATGCGGCCGTCGGCGGTGCGCTGGGCGTACATGTAGGCGTGCGCCATGTCGCCGAGGGTCTCGCGGCCGTCCCAGCCGATCGACTCCCACTGCGCGTCGGTGAGCGGCGCGGTGGCGATCATCGAGGAGTTCATCGGCAGCCAGGTGCGGCGCTGGCCGGCCAGGGAGGCGGTGAAGCCCTCGGTGCAGCGCAGGACGTACGGGGCGCGGACGGTGCCGTACGGGGTGACCGCGTGCTTCGGCTTGATCTCGGTGACCGGGGTCGACTCGTGGATGGTGACGCCGAGCGCCTCGACGGCGGCCGCGAGCCCCTTGACCAGCTTCACGGGGTGGAGGCGGGCGCCGTGCGGGGTCCAGGAGGAGCCGACCGCGCCGGTGACGCGGATGCGCTCGGAGGTCTCGCGGGCCCCGTACATCTCCCGGTCCGTCTCGCCGAAGGCGATCTCGACGGCGTGGAAGTCCTTGAGGCGGGCGAGCTGGGCGGGGGAGAGGGCGACCTCCAGGACGCCGCCGCGGTGCTGGTCCGCCTCGATCTTCTCGGTCTCGCAGACGTCGAGGACCTCGGTGACGGTGGCGTTCATGGCCTGCTGGAGGCGGACGGCGGCCTCGTGGCCGTGGAGCTTGGCGTAGCGGTCGCGTCCGGCGATGCCGTTGTAGAGCCAGCCGCCGTTGCGCCCGGAGGCCCCGTACCCGCAGAACTTCGCTTCGAGGACGGTGATGTTGAGGAAGGGGACGGCCTTCTTGAGGTAGTAGGCGGTCCACAGGCCCGTGTAGCCGCCGCCGACGATGCAGACGTCCGCGGTGGTGTCGCCGGGGAGCGGCTCGCGGGGGTCGGGGGCGCCGTCCTGTGCGTACCAGAACGAGATGCCGCCGTTGACCGTACTCATGTGTTTTCCCTCTTCCGGGTGCGTGGGCGGAGGTTACCCGGGGCCTTGGTCCTGTGGATACAGGCCGTTCGGCGGCGATTCCCCGACGGGGCCCGGCCTGGGTTCGAGGGTGCGTGTCACCGGCGCGCCGGGCGGGCGCCGGGTGCGGATCTCGTTGCTCCGGAAGGACTCTCCCATGCCCGTACGAAGGACCCGGCGGGTGGTCGCCGCGGCCGTTTCGGCAGGTCTCATCGGCCTTGCGGCGGTGGGCTGTTCGCAGGAGGGGGCGCCTGCGGCGGGGGCCGCGACGGCCGGTTCCGCCGAGCGGCCGGACGCTCTCGCCGGCCTCCCGGCGGCCGTGGACGGTACGAAGATCGTCGTCGGGGAGGCGAAGGCCCCGCACGCGGTCACGGTGTACGTCGATCCCCGGTGCGGCTACTGCGCGAAGTTCGAGGCGAGCGCCGGGACGGTCCTCGCGGGGGAGGCCGCGGCCGGCACGGTGAAGGTCGAGTACGTCGTCGCCTCCTTCCTCGACGCGCGGACCGGCGGCACGGCCTCGGCGCGGGCCGCGAACGCGCTGCGGGCGTCGGTGGACGCGGGGCCGGGGAGGTTGTCGGCGTTCCAGGCGGCGCTCTTCGCCGCGCAGCCGGGGGAGGGGTCGGGCGTGGGCGAGGGGGCGGGGGCCTCCGGGGGCGCGGGAGGTTCTGGTGCCGCGGGCGACTCCGGGGCCGCCGGCGGCTCCGGGGGGCCGGACGGCTTCTCGGCCGAGCACCTGCTGCGGATCGCGGACCGGGTCGAGGGGCTGCGGAGCGCCGCCTTCGACCGGGCCGTACGGGAGAACACCCACCGGGAGTGGGTGGCGGACGCCGAGAAGGCCTTCGAGGCCTCGGGGGTGGGCGGCACGCCGACCGTGCTCGTGGACGGGGCCGCGCTGCCCGGTGGGGACGCCCTCTACGACGCCGCCGAATTCTCGAAGGCGCTGCGCGACGCCGGTGTCTAGGCTCGTGGGGTGATTCACGTACCGGAGGAACTGGCCGCGTCGCAGGCGAAGTACAACGGTGAGGCGGGGCGGGCGTTCGTCGCCGCGCTGCCGGAACGGGCCGAGGAGTTCCTCGGCCGGTGGGGGCTACGGGTCACGGGGCCCTCCATGTACGGGATGGCCTCCCTCGTCCTGCCCGTCGAACGGGCCGCGGACGGCACGCGGGCCGCGCTGAAGATGCAGATCCTGGACGACGAGACCGAGGGCGAACCGATCGGACTGCGCGTCTGGGACGGGGCCGGTGTGGTGCGGCTCCTCGACCACGACGCCGCCACGGGGACGATGCTCCTCGAACGGCTTGACGAGGCACGGCCGTTGACGTCCGTCGCCGACACCCGGGAGGCGCTCGACGTCGTCGCCGGACTCCTCGCCCGGCTGGTCGCGGTCCCGGCGCCCCAGGGGCTGCGCGGCCTCGGCGACATCGCGGCCGGGATGCTCGCCGAGGTGCCGGGAGCGGCGGAACGCCTCGACGCGGAGGACGCGGCCGTACTGCGGGACTGCGCGGCCGCGGTACGGGAGGTCGCGGGCGAACCGGGCGACCGGCTCCTCCACTGGGACCTGCACCTGGGCAACATCCTGGCGGCCGAGCGGGAACCCTGGCTGGCGATCGACCCGAAGCCGCTCGCGGGAGACCCGGGCTTCGACCTGCTGCCGGCGCTGCTGGACCGCTTCGATCCGGACGATGTCCTGTGGAGGTTCGACCTGCTGGCCGAGGTCGTCGGGGACCGGGAGCGGGCGGTGGCGTGGACGCTGGGGCGGGTGCTGCAGAACGGCCTGTGGGACGTGGAGGACGGGGAGGACGGGCTCGACGAGGAGCAGGTGGAGGTCGCGCGGATCCTGCGGGAGCGGAGGGCGTGATCGGGGCCGGCTGGACTTCATCAGGGGGATGGGGCTGACCGGCCTGGTCGGGGGCTTGAGCGCGGCTTGAGCAGAGGCATGAGCGGGGCTTGGGCTGCGCTTGGGCGGGGTTGGAACGGGCTTGGACGGGGCTGGACCGGGCATGAGCGGGGGCTCGGAGAGGGCCGGGCCGCCCGCGCGGCTCCGAGTGGGGCGCGCGCCGGTCGAAGTGGCGCGCGCCGGTCGAATCTCCTGGCCAGGAGAGCCCCGTCCTTGGCAGGCTGGTCCCATGATCCGTACAGCCACGCCCGCCGATGTCCCCGTCATCCACTCCCTCGTCCGTGACCTCGCGGAGTACGAGAAGGCCCTCGACGAGGTCCGGACGACCCCCGAGCAGCTCCACGAGGCCCTCTTCGGCGAGCGTCCCGCCGCGTTCGCGCACATCGCGGAGGACGAGGCCGGCGAGGTGGCCGGGTTCGCGCTCTGGTTCCTCAACTTCTCGACCTGGCGCGGAGTCCACGGCATCTACCTGGAGGACCTGTACGTCCGTCCGGAGGCGCGCGGCGGCGGCCACGGCAAGGCGCTGCTGCGCGAGCTCGCGCGGATCTGTGTCGAGCGCGGCTACGAGCGCCTGGAGTGGTCCGTACTGAACTGGAACACGCCGTCGATCGAGTTCTACGAGTCCCTCGGCGCCCGTCCGCAGGACGAGTGGACGGTCTACCGGCTGACGGACGGCGCGTTGGCCGACCTGGGGGCGGGCGGCGCTTCGGCCGACCCGGGTGCGGACGGTGCGGACGGTGCGGACCTCCGGAGCGTCTGAGATGGCCCTCGACACCGCCTGGCGCAGGGGCTTCCTGTGCCGGTTCCTGGTCGTGGTGGCGGCGTCCGCGCCGGATCAGCGGGCCTGGCGGGAGGAGCACGACATCCTCGCGGCCGAGCTCGCCCCGGACCTCCTCCTCGGTCTGCGGCTGGCTCCGGGGCTGGCGGAGGAGGGATCCCTCAGCGGCGACTCGCTGGCCGATGTGCGGCTGATCGAGGCGGTCCTCGAGGAGATGACCCGCGACGGGGCGACGGACTGGTGGACCGCGGAGGCGCTGTCCGACTCCCCGGGCTGGGCCCGGCTGCGGGAACTGGCCGGGCGGGTGCTCGTCAGGGAGGGGGAGACCGGTACGGGCCTCCGGGACCTGCGGGTGCTGCCGCGGGAGAACCGGTAGCGATGACGGGCCCGGCCGCCACGGGGTGTAGGAAGGTGCCATGGATACGGACATTGAGCAGCGGTTTCAGCGGATCACGGCGTTCATCGAGGCGCGGTTGACGCCTCTCTTCGACCCGGCGAACGGCAGCGACCACGGTTTCGGCATGGACGACACCTCCCGGGCCCTGCGCGCCACGCGCTACACCGTGCAGGCGGCCGCCGCCGTCAACGGGCTGGTCGAGAAGCGGGAGTCGGCGCCGGAGCTGCGGCAGGTGGTGGACCAGGCGCTGGAGCACAACTGGGACGTGCTGCGCTCCATCGCCCGGATGTGGGAGGACCACCCCGACTTCCTGAAGGAGTTCAAGGCGCACTCCTGGGACGTGGTCGGGGTCTGAGGTCCGCATGCGGTCGGGGTCCGGGGCCTGAACGCGGTCGGGGTCCGAGGTCCGGGGTTTTCCAGGGGGCCGCGAGGCGATTCCTAGGGGATCAGGACCACCTTGCCCGTCGTGCCCCTGGTCTCCAGGGCGCGGTGGGCGCCCGCCGCGTCCGCCAGCGGGAAGCGGTGGACCGCCGGGCGGAGGGTGCCCGTGGTCGCCGCGTCCAGGGCGGCGAGTTCGAGGTTGCGGACGTCGCCGCCCGCCTTCTGGATCATGACGGGGCCGAGGACGGACTCCGAGGTGATGCCGCGAGCGGCGAGTTCCTCCGGGGTGAAGGTGAGCGGTTCGCCGTCGTGGAGTCCGGCGCCGGACCAGCCGAAGACGACGTGCTGTCCGCCCTTGCCGAGGAGGTCGACGGCGGCCCGTCCGGTGTCGCCGCCGACCGAGTCGAAGACGACGGTGGCGGTGCGGCCGTCCAGGTACGCGCGGACCTTCTCCGGCCAGCCGGCCTGCTTGTAGTCGACGGCCAGGTCGGCGCCGTTCTCCTGGACGAGGGCGACCTTCGCGGGGCCGCCGGCGAGGCCGACGACGGTGGCGCCGGCGTTCTTGGCGTACTGGACGAGGAGGGTGCCGATGCCGCCGGCCGCGGCCGGGACGATCGCCACCGAGTCGGGGCCGAGCGCGGTGAACTGCAGGATGCCCAGGGTGGTGCGGCCGGTGCCGATCATGGCGACGGCCTCGGCCTCGCCGAGGTGGTCGGGCAGGGCGTGGAGGCGGGCGGCGTCGGTGACGGCGAGTTCGGCGTAGCCGCCGGGGACCATGCCGAGGTGGGCGACGACCCGCCTGCCGAGCCAGGACGGGTCGGTGCCCTCGCCGAGGGCGTCGACGGTGCCGGCGACCTCGCGGCCGGGGACGGTCGGGAGTTCGGCGGGGGCCGGGAAGGGGCCCGTCATGCCCTGTCTGAGCGCGGTGTCGAGGAGGTGCACGCCGGCCGCCGCGACCTTGACGCGGACCTGGCCGGGGCCCGGTACGGGGTCGGAGGTCTCCTCGTACGTGAGGTTCTCGGCGGGGCCGAAGGCGTGGAGGCGGATGGCGTGCATGGTGGTTCCCCTGTCTTCGTGAGTCGTGGTGCGAGGTGGTGACAGGGATCAGCCTCTGACCTCAAGCATGCTTGAGGTCAAGGCCCGTAGTGGGGCCGTTCCCCGGCACGGGCCCACGGCCCCGGCCGAGGGCGGGGCGCCCCGCGCGCAGCGTCAGCGACACCGCCTCGACCGCGCTCGTGAACGACACCTCCGACAGCACCCCGGGCGCCGCCACCTGGTCGCCCACCAGATACACCCCGTCGCCCCGGTCGACGGCCGGCCGGTCGCGCCAGGTCGTACCGGGACGGTCGACCGCCCCCGTACGCCCCTGGGAGACCGACTCCCGCCGCCACACCGTCCGCTCCCGCCAGCCCGGGAAGCCGAGGTCGAGGAGGCGTTCCGCGTGGGCGACACCGTCCGCCTTGGTCGCGTCGGGGCCGATCGGCAGCTGCGCCTGGATCAGCTGTTGCCCGGCCGGGGCGAGCGAGGGGTCCTGGGCGGTGAACCGCTCCAGCCAGCCCGGCGCGTCCAGGTCCGAGACCACGAAGGGGTCCCCCTTGCGGGTGCGCAACGCCAGGTCGAACAGGACGGTACGGCCGCTCTCCCAGGTCAGCGACGGGTCGCCGAGAAGCCGGGCGGCGGCGGGCAGCGAGGTCGCGACGACCACCGGCCCCTCGCCGACCGGCAGGCTGTCGACCCGGGACGAGGTCTCGATCCGCACGCCCGTCTCCCACGCGCGCGCGACCATCCGCTCGATCAGCTCGCCCCAGCCGCCGCGGAGGTAGTGGGCCTCGGGAGGCAGGGCGGCGGCCCGGTGCAGCCGCTCCTGCACGAAGCGGGCGGAGAGCCCGCCGGGGTCGTGGTGGAAGAGCGCGACCCCGGCGTAGGCGGCGGCCTCACGCGCGGCCCGCTCGCCCGCGAGCCCGGTGGCCCAGCTGTGGAAATCGAGGTCCACGGGGGCCTTCTCGGCGGTACGGAGGGACTGTCGCAGCAGACCGAGCGGCGGGACGCGGCGCAGGGCACCGGCGCGGTGGAAGCGGAACCGGAGGGACTCGGCCGCCGGCAGCGGGGCGAGGGGTCCGAGGAGGCCGCGCTGCTTGAGCCAGGTCCAGTGGGGGCCGCGGGCGTAGAGCGCGTGGGGTCCCTCGTTGGTGCGGTACGGGCCCTCTGCGGTACGGGCCCGGCCGCCGGGCGTCCGGTGCGCCTCGTACAGGGTCACCCTGGTGCCGGCCTCGGCGGCGGTGATGGCCGCGGTCAGTCCGGCGAAGCCGCCGCCGATGATCGTGAGCTTCCGCATGTCGGTCTCCCTCGCGTCCCCTGTGTGTCCCGTCCTGAACGGGAGACGGCGGACGGCGGCGCGGTTGTGACATCGGGGGCGCTGTCAGTGGCGTACATCACCATGGGGTCATGGCGGCGAACAGGAAGAAGAAGGTGGCGGGGGCGCGGCGGCCGGAGGTGCGGCTGCCTCCCCTGGAGGCGTACGAGGGCGGTCTCGAGCCGGACGGGGACTACGACGGCCTCGAACTGACCGGGCTCGATCTCACGGGCGGGTCGGGGGAGGGCGCGCGGTTCCTGGACTGCGCGCTGCGGGACTGCGGGCTCGACGAGGCGCGGCTGACGGGGGCCCGGTTCCTCGACTCGGTCCTCACTGGCGTACGGGGGGTGGGGACGGTCCTCGCCGGGGCGCAGCTGCGGGACGTGGAGGTCGTGGACGCGCGGCTCGGCGGGGCGCAGCTGCACGGGGCGGTGCTGGAGAGAGTCGTCGTGAGGGGCGGGAAGAGCGACTATCTGAACCTGCGGGCGGCGAAGCTGAAGGACGTCGTCTTCGAGGGGTGTGTGCTGAGCGAGCCCGACTTCGGGGGCGCCTCGCTCGAACGGGTGGAGTTCGTGGACTGCGTGCTCACGGGGGCGGACTTCAGCGGAGCGCGGCTCAAGGACGTGGATCTGAGAGGGGTCCAGCGTCTGGAGATCGCGCGCGGGGTGGAGTCCCTCGCGGGCGCCGTGATCTCGATGTCCCAGCTCCTCGACCTGGCGCCGGTGCTCGCGGCGCAGCTGGGGGTGCGGGTGGAGGAGTGAGCGGGGAGCCGCGTCGCGGGGGTCAGGGCAGGCGGGGGAAGCGGGCCTGGAGGGACCAGATGGCCGGGTTGTCGGCGAGGCCCTCGTGCATGTCCGTGAGGTCGGCGATCAGGTCGTGGAGGAAGTCGCGGGACTCGCGGCGCAGCGCGGAGTGGTTGAAGGTGACCGGCGGCTCGTCGCCGGGCATCCAGTCGGCCTCGACGTCCACCCAGCCGAAGCGGCGCTCGAAGAGCATGCGGTCCGACGACTCGGTGAAGTCCAGCTCGGCGTACTGCGACTTGGCGGAGCGGTTGCCGCGCGGGTCCTGGTCGAGCTGCTCGACGATGTCGCACAGGGCCCAGGCGAAGTCGAGCACCGGCACCCATCCCCAGGCTGTGGACACCTCGCGGTCCGTCTTGGTGTCGGCGAGGTACACGTCCCCGCAGAACAGGTCGTGGCGCAGGGCGTGGACGTCCGCGTTGCGGTAGTCGGTCTGCGGCGGGTCGGGGAAGCGACGCGAGAGGGAGTAGCCGATGTCGAGCACGGAACCGATGGTGTCACGGCGCCAGGCCCGCCTCGTACGCGAGGATCACCAGCTGCACCCGGTCACGGGCGTCCAGCTTGGTGAAGAGCCGCGCCACGTGCGCCTTCGCCGTGGCCGCGCTGATGTGGAGCCGTTCCGCGATCTCCCCGTTGGACAGACCGCGGCCGACGAGGACGAGCACTTCGCGCTCCCGCGCGGTGACCCCGGCGAGCGCACGGGGCGGGAGGGAGGCGGTGGGCTCGGCGCGGCCGGGCCGGGTCCGCGCGGACGGTGGGCCGGCGGGCTCGGGGCGGGCCGCGAACTCCTCGATCAGACGGCGGGTGACGCCCGGTGCGATCAGGGCGTCCCCGGCGGCGACCACCCGGACCGCCGCGAGGATGTCGTCCACGGCCATGTCCTTGACCAGGAAGCCGCTGGCGCCGGAGCGGAGCGCGCCGTACACGTACTCGTCGTCGTCGAAGGTGGTGAGGACGAGGACCCGGGGCGCGTCGGGGCCCGTCGTGACGATCCGGGTGGCCTCGATGCCGTCCATGCCGGGCATCCGCACGTCCATCACGACCACGTCCGGCCGCAGCTCGCGGGCGAGCCGGACCGCCTCGGTGCCCGTGCCCGCCTCGCCGACCACGACGAGGTCGGGGCTGTCCGCCATCAGGACGCGCAGCCCCGCCCGTACCAGCGGCTGGTCGTCGACGAGGAGGACCTCGACGGGGGCGGCGCTCACGGGGTGGGGGTTCCTTCCTGGGCGGCGAGCGGGAAGGACGTGGCCGGGGCGGGAGTCGGGGCCGCGGACAGGGGCAGGGGGAGGGGCAGCTCGGCGGTCACGTGGAAGCCGCCGCCGGGGCGCGGCCGGGCGGAGAAGCGGCCGCCGAGGAGCGCCGCCCGTTCGCGCATGCCGACGATGCCGTATCCCGTTCCGCCGGGGGAGGCGGATCCGGTGGCCGGGGTGGCCGCGGTGGCCGGGCCGTCGTCCGTGATCTCGACGAGCAGGGCGTCCTCGCCCCGCTCCACCGTCACCCGGCAGGCGGGCGTGCCCGCGTGGCGTACGACATTGGTCAGCGACTCCTGGACGATCCGGTACGCGGCCAGATCGACCTCCGGAGGCAGCGGCCGTCCCGGGTCCCCGAGGTGCCGGACCTCGACCCGGACGCCCGCGTCCGCCGTCGACGCGGTGAGCCGGTCCAGGTCGGCGAGGCCGGGCGCCGGGTCGCGCGGCGCGAGCCCGTCCCCGGGACCCCGTCCGACAGCGGTGGGCCCGGAGCCCGGTCCCGCGGACCGCCCCGGGGTGTCCCTCGCCGGGGCCCGCAGCGCGCCCAGGGTGCGGCGCAGACCGGCCAGGGTCTCCCGGCTGGTGGTCTCGATGGTGGCGAGCGCGTTGCGGGCCTCGGCGGGCTGGGTCTCGATGACCCGGCGGCCGACGCCCGCCTGGATGGCGATGACACCGATGCTGTGCGCGATCACGTCATGGAGTTCGCGGGCGATTCGCAGCCGCTCGGCGGTGACGGCCTCGGCCGCCGTCCGGGCACGCAGCTCCGCCGCGTGCGCGCGCCGCTCCCGGGCGGAGTGGCCGAGCAGCCCGGCGGTGAGCAGCGCGAGCGCCAGGGCCACGACCGTGGTGACGAAGATGTCGTGGCCGGAGGTCAGGTACAGCGCCGAAGCGATCTGCACGGTGAGTGTCGCCGCGGCGGCGGACAGCGCCACCCACCGAGGACGCCGGGCCGCCAGCAGACCGACGCAGGCGTCGGCGGCGAGCATCGGAAGGTAGATCGGCTCGGGGTCCGGCCGGGTCATGGACGCGGCGAACAGACCGACGAGGAGCAGCCCGAGCGCCACCTCGGGCCGGCGCCGCACGAGCGGCAGCAGGAGACCCACGCCGACGGCGGTGAGGAAGAGCCGGAGCCCGGTGGAGCGGAACGGTCCCGCCTGCACACCCGTGAAGAGGACGAAGGGGTGTGCGGCGGCCGCGCACCAGGCCAGGATCGCGGCGGCCCGTCCGCCGGGGGCGAGGGCGGGCGCGGAGGTGCCGGTGGGCGCGGTGGTGGCGGGCATGGGCCGATCGTAGGTGCGGGCGGGCGGCCGGACATCGGCCTCGGGGCGTACGCCCGCGGGCCACTGTGCGCTGGTCGTTTGTCGCCGGCGGGCCGATGCCGGCGGGGGTGTGGTCCCGGCAGCGTGGACCGGGTGATCGAAGTAGACGAACTGACCAAACGTTACGGCCGCCGGTCGAGCGGCCGCCCCGTCATCGGCCGCCCCGTCATCGGCCGCTCCGCCGTTCGCCTCGCCGGCCCTGCCGGCCCTGCCGGCCCTGCCGGCCCTGCCGGCCCTGCCGGCCCTGCCGGTTCAGCCGCCGACCGCGCCGCCGTTCGCCCTGCCGGTTCCGCCGCCGACGGCGCCGCCGGCCCTGCCGCCGACCGCCCCGCCGCCGCCGGGCGACTCGCGGTCGACCGGCTCGGGTTCACTGTCCGGCCCGGGCGCGTCACCGGGTTCCTCGGGCCCAACGGGGCCGGGAAGTCCACGACCCTCCGGCTGATCCTCGGTCTCGACGAGCCGACCTCCGGGAGTGCCACCGTCGACGGGCGGAGGTTCCGGGAGCTGCCCCGGGGGCTGCGGCACGTCGGGGCGCTCCTCGACGCGCACGACGTGCACGGCGGCCGGACCGCCGAGGGGCATCTCGCCGCGCTCGCCCGCACCAACGGCATCCCGCGCCGCCGGGTCGCCGAGGTCCTCGGCGAGGCGGGCCTCGCCGAGGCGGCCCGGCGCCGGATCGGCGGCTACTCCCTCGGCATGAAGCAGCGGCTCGGAATCGCCGCCGCCCTGCTCGGCGACCCGCCCGTGCTGCTCTTCGACGAGCCGGTCAACGGCCTGGACCCGGAAGGGGTGCTCTGGGCGCGCGGGCTGTTCCGGCGGCTCGCCGCCGAGGGGCGCACGGTGTTCGTCTCCAGCCATCTGATGAGCGAGATGGAGCACACCGCCGACGACCTCGTCGTCATCGGCCGCGGGCGGCTGATCGCCGCCGAGAGCCTGGCGGACTTCGCCGCGCGCGGCACCGGCGGGGGCGCGGGACGCGGTGTGACCGTGCGGACCGCCGACCCGGCCGAGGGACCGGGACTCGCCGCCGTGCTGACCCGCGCCGGCGCCACCGTGCGAGCTCCGCGAGCGGCGGAGGGACCACTCGTGGTGACGGGGATGGGCGCGGACCGGATCGGCGTGCTCGCCTTCCGGCACGGCACCCCGCTCGCCGAACTCTCCTCGCGGGGCTCGTCCTTGGAGGACGCGTTCATGGAACTGACCGCGGACAGCGTCGAGTACCGGCGGAAGGGCGGAGCCCGATGAACGCCGCGTACCCCACGGGGGCCGTCGACGCCCGCTTCCGGGATCTCCTCGCCGGCGAGTGGATGAAGCTGTGGTCCCTGCGCTCCACCCCCTGGGCGTTCGGCGTCGGCGCGTTCGCCGCCCTCTGCGTCAACCTCAACGCGACCTTCGCCGACTACCGGAACCATCCGCGCTACTCCGAGGGGATCCGCGAACTCTTCGTGCCCATCTGGGCGATGCGGGACGCCTTCACGCTCGGCGGGGCCATGGTGTTCATGCTCGCGACCGGTGCCGTCGGCGCGCTCGTGATCGTCGGCGAGTACGGCACCGGGCAGATCCGTACGACCTTCGCCGCCGTGCCCGACCGGCGGGCCGTGATCGCGGCGAAGGCCCTGGTCCTCGCCGCCGTGATGCTCGTCCACGGGGCCCTCGTCGCCGGAGTGTCCTTCGCCGCCACCCAGGCGGTGCTGTCCGGCCGGGACGCCGGCATGTCGATCGGTCACCCGGGCGCGGCGTCGGCCGTCGCCGCGTCCGCGCTGCTCGCCCCCGTGTGCGCGCTCGTCGGCTTCGGCCTCGGCGCGCTGCTGCGGCACACGGCGACGACGATCGTCACCCTCACCGGTGTCCTGCTCCTGCTGCCCGCGCTCGTCGACGGTCGCAGCCGCTGGTCGGCGACGGTCCTGCACGCCCTGCCGCAGGGCGCGTGGCGGCGGCTGACGGAGATCGGGGAGTCGCCGGTGCCGGTGGAGTTCCCGTGGACGGCGGCCGGGGCGTGGACGGTGTACGCGGTCTGGTCGCTCGCCTCCGTGGCGGTGGCGCTGGTCGCGGTCCACCGCCGGGGCGTGTGACGCCGGGCCGGGTCGTCTCCTCCGATCCGGAAGTGACGGCCCGGGGGAGGAGCGGACGTTCAGCTGCGGCCGTGCACCGCGCGGGCCACCCGGGGGCCCAGCCAGCGCTTGAGGCGGCGCAGTGGCTCCAGCTGCTCGGCGGCCCGGTCGATCCGGTAGTAGAGCTGCGGCGGGATGTGCGGGAGCAGCGGCGAGTGGCGCTGGCCCAGGAGCGCGAACATCCTGGCCGGCTCCAGGCGCATGTAGCGGGGGAGGTTCTCGTACCACTGGGCGCTGTAGCGGGCCGCGCTCTGCGCGGAGACGAGCTCGGCCCGGCGCCGCTTCCCGTACCCGGTGAGCGCGGAGTCGAGGTCCCCGCCGGAGCGCAGCGCGTCCGCGAGGGCGAGCGCGTCCTCCAGGGCCAGGGTCGTGCCCGCGCCGATCGAGTAGTGCGTGGTGTGGGCGGCGTCGCCGAGGAGGACCAGGTTGCCGCGGTGCCAGACCCGGTTGGTGAGGGTGCGGAAGGTCAGCCACTGGGCGGGGTCGTCGGCCCGGTCGCGGCCGATCAGCTCGTGCCCGTCGAGAAGGTCGTGGAACAGCTTCTCCAGGAGGTGGAGGCTGTCGGCCTCGCCGAGCGTGTCCAGGCCGAGGCCCGTCCAGGTCTCCGGGGAGCACTCGACGACACAGGTGGAGCGCTCGCCGCTGAACCCGTAGGCGTAGCACCAGATCCAGCCGTGCTCGGTCTCCTTGAAGGCGAAGCTGAAGGAGTCGAACACCTTGGTGGTGCCGAGCCAGATGTACTGGTTGCGGCCGCTCGTGACCGTGCTGCCGAAGTGGTCGGCGTGGGCCTCGCGGAGCGCGCTGTTGACGCCGTCGGCGGCGACGACCAGGTCCGCGTCGGCCAGTTCGGGTGCGCCGGGCCCGGGGATGTCGTGCTCGAACTCGACCCGTACGCCGAGCTCCTCGGCCCGGTCGGCGAGCAGGGCGAGCATCCGCCGCCGCCCGATCCCGAAGCCCGCGTCGCCCCGGTGGACGGTCCGTTCGTCGCGGACGATGGCGACCCCGTCGTTCCAGGTCACGGACGCGTCGGAGACGGCGGCCGCGGACTCGGGGTCGCCCGCGCGCAGCTTGTCGAGCAGCCCGGCCCAGTACGTCACGCCCCAGCCGTACGTGGAGCCCGCGGGGTTCCGCTCGTACACGGTGATCTCATGGGCGGGGTCCTGCCGCTTCAGCAGGATCGAGAGATAGAGGCCGGCGGGACCGCCGCCGACGATCGCGAGCTTCACGTGCGCTCCCACGGGAACTGAGTCTTGACACTGTGCGGTCGGGAAGCAACGCACAGTAGCAGCGGGGGGCCGTGCGTACGGACCGGACGCGGATGACGGCAGGCTCGCGCGTACGGCGGGACTCACGCGTACGGGCAGAACGTGCCTACGGCAGGACGTGCCTACGGCAGCAGGCGTCGTTCCTTCGCCACCGCGACCGCGCCCGCGCGCGTGTCGACGCCGAGCTTCGCGTAGATGCGCCCGAGATGGGTCTTCACCGTCGCCTCACTGATGAACAGGGCCCGCGCGATCTCGCGGTTGCCGAGACCGCGCCCCAGCTGGCCGAGGATGTCCCGCTCCCGGTCCGTGAGGCTCGGGCCCGCCGCGCCCCGCATGCGGTCCATGACCCGGCTCGCGACCGGCGGGGAGAGGGCGGTGCGGCCCTGGGCCGCCGAGTGGATGGCGGCGAACAGCTCCTCGGGCCGCTCGGCCTTCAGCAGATAGCCGGTGGCCCCCGCCTCGATCGCCCGGGTGATGTCGGCGTCCGTGTCGTAGGTGGTGAGGACGAGGACGTGGACCCCCGTGGGAGCGATCAGCCGGGTCGCCTCCACGCCGTCGATGCCCGCACCCAGCTGCAGGTCCATCAGAACGACGTCGGGCTTCAGCTTCGCCGCCATGGCCACGGCCTCCTCGCCGCTGCCCGCCTCGCCGACCACCTCGATGTCGGGGGTGCTGCCGAGCAGGGCCAGCAGGCCGGCGCGGACGACGACATGGTCGTCGCAGAGGAGGATCCGAACGGACATCAGGACTCCAGGGAGAGCGGGATCGCGGCCGAGAGCACCGTGCCCTCGCCCGGGGTGGACTCGACTGTCAGGGTGCCGCCCAGCTGCTGCGCCCGCACCCGCATCGCGGGCAGTCCGTGGCCGCGCACCCCGCCCGGCCTCTCGGCCGGGTCGAAGCCCCGGCCGTCGTCGGCGATGTCCAGGACCACCTGGTCGTCGAGGTACGTGAGGGTCAGGGCGGCGGAGTCGGCGCCGGCGTGCTCACGGATGTTGGCGAGGGCGCCCTGCGCGATCCGGAGGAGTGCCGACTGCACCCGCTCGGGGAGCGGGACGGCGGCCCCGTCGACCCGGAAGGCCGCCGACTCGCGGGCCGCGAGCCCGCGCAGCGCCTCTTCGAGCCCCCCGCCCTCGGCGAGGTCGGCGGGGGCCAGGTCGTGCACGAAGCGGCGGGCCTCGGCGAGGTTGCGTTCGGCGATGGACTCGGCGGTACGGACATGGCGGCGCGCGGTCGACGGGTCGCTGTCCCAGGTGCGGTCGGCCGCCTGGAGCAGCATCTGCTGACTCGACAGGCCCTGCGCCAGGGTGTCGTGGATCTCCATCGAAAGACGCTGCCGCTCGGCGAGGGTGCCCTCGCGGCGCTCGATCGCGGCGAGCTCGCGCCGGGTCCGGATCAGGTCGTCGATGAGGGCTCGCTGCCGGGCCGCCTGCCGGTCCGAGTACACGAAGACCCCGGTGGCGATGGCGGCGACGGCCGGCGGGGCGACGATCAGGTTCGGGTCCCAGCCGCCGTGCGCGAGCTGCACCTGCGCGAACACCACGAACGCGGTGAGCAGGGTGACCAGGCCGAGCGCGGCCCGCGCCGGGAGGGTGCGCAGCCCCGTGTAGAAGAGCGGCACCGCGCACCAGGCGAAGCTCGGGGCGAGGACGACGAGGAGGATCCAGACGGCGACGACGGTGCTCAGCCAGGCGATCCGGCGGGGCGCGGCGCGGGTGCCGACGACGGGGCCGAGGAGGTAGAGGGAGGCGAGGGCGCCGGAGAGGGCGACGATCCAGGGGCTGCGGTCCTCCCAGGGGTGGCGCAGCAGGAAGCGGGCGAGCGAGGCGCCGAGGAGGAGGAAGAAGGCGATGTGCATGACCCGCGCCAGCCAGAGGGCGTCGGGGTCCCGGTCGGTCTCGGTCGGCCGCGTCACGTTCTCACCTTCCTGACCTGGTCATATGTGTCCATCCTGGCCCGGAGGGACCACGGGGGCATCAGCCGATCGGCTGACCCGGTCGTCGTCCAGTGTGCGTGAGGAGGGCAGCCGGACCGTGGACCGAACGGCCCGGGTTCCGGCCACAGGATGGATTGCAGAGCGAAGGACGGACCGCTTGAGCGGTTCACCTCGGCTCGGCCCACTTCTCCTCGCAGTTCCTCCCCTCCTCACCCTCACGGAGTTCCCCATGAAGAAGATCCTCTTCGGTGCCACCGCCGCCGCTGTCGTCGCCGCCGGCACCTTCGGCGCCGTCTCCGCGAACGCCTCCGCCCCGGCCGCCGCCCCCGCCGCCGTGGTCCGCGCCGACGCCGGCGACGACAACCTCCAGCAGTCGACGCACCTGACGATCGAGGCCGCCACCAAGGCCGCGCAGGCGACCCTGGACGCCGCCGAGAAGGAGAACCAGCGGGTCTCCGTCGCCGTC
>NZ_BNBZ01000026.1 GCF_014656215.1 Streptomyces zaomyceticus
CCGATCGCGGGCATCGGCGTCGCCGGCGCCCCCTCGGGCGACCTCGACGAGAAGTTCGCCCAGGCCGGCGTCGCCGCCCTCGGCAAGTAACACGGCCCGCCCGTCGCCAGGGGGTGTCCGGAAAGTCCCGCCTGGCTCGCACGAGGAACACCGCCATGAACGCGCTCGAAGACACCCTCCTGGCGGCCGCCGCGCACGGTGACACCGTCGCCGTCCGCGCGGCCCTCGCCGCGGGCGCCCGGGTCGACGTCCGCGACCAACGCCGCCGCACACCGCTGCTCCGCGCCGCCCGGCACGACCACGTCGCCACCGCGCGCGTCCTCCTCGCCGCGGGCGCGGACCCGAACGCCCAGGACGACCGGTGCGACAGCCCCTGGCTGGTCACCGGCGTCACGGGCGGCGTCGCGATGATGCGGACCCTGCTCCCGGCCGGCCCCGACCTCCGGCTCACCGACCGCTACGGCGGAACGGTCCTGATCCCGGCGGCGGAGCGGGGGCACGTGGCCTATGTCCGCGCCGTCCTCGACGAGACCTCCGTCGACGTCGACCACGTCAACCGTCTGGGCTGGACGGCCCTCCTGGAGGCGGTGATCCTCGGCACGGGCGGCCGCGCCCACCAGGACGTCGTCGCCCTCCTCCTGGCGGCGGGCGCCGATCCCGAGCTCCCGGACCCGCACGGCCGCACGGCCCTGGACCACGCGGTCCGTCACGGCCTGACGGGGATCGCGGCCCTCCTCGAAGGCCGGCGCCTGTGCCATGCGGGTGGAACAGCCGGGACGGCCCGCACGGATCGGATGGACCACACAGACCGGATGGACCGCACGGACCGCACGGACCGCACGGACCGCACGGACCGCACGGACAGAACACGCCGTACAGGCCGAGCGAGCCGTACCGGGGCGTTCTGAACGGCCGTCACGCCTGCGCGAGCCCCCGGGCGATGACCAGGCGCTGGATCTGGTTGGTGCCCTCGAAGATCTGGGTGATCTTGGCTTCGCGCATATAGCGCTCGACCGGGAAGTCACGGGTGTAGCCGTAGCCGCCGAGGACCTGGACGGCGTCCGTCGTGACCTTCATCGCCGTGTCGGTGGCGATGAGCTTGGCCGCGCTGGCCTGCCGGCTGAAGGGACGGCCGAGGTCACGGCGGCGGGCCGCGTCCAGGTAGGTGGCGCGGGCCGCGTCGACGGCGGCGGCCATGTCGGCGAGGAGGAAGCCGAGGCCCTGGTGGTCGATGATCCGACGGCCGAAGGTGGTGCGCTCGTTGGCGTACGCCACGGCGGCGTCGAGGGCGGCCTGGGCGAGACCCGTGGCGCAGGCGGCGATGCCGAGACGGCCGCTGTCGAGCGCGCTGAAGGCGATCTGGAGGCCCTGGCCCTCGTCCCCGACGAGCCGGTCGGCGTCGAGGAGGGCGCCGTCCCAGTAGGCGGAGGTGGTGGGGACCGCCTGGAGGCCCATCTTGCGCTCGGGGGCGCCGAAGCTCAGGCCCTCGGTCGCGCCGGGGGCGAGGAAGCAGGAGATGCCGTGGCTGCCGGGCGCGGTACGGGCGAAGAGCGCGTAGAAGCCGGCCCTGCCTCCGTGGGTGATCCACGCCTTGGTGCCGGTGATCCGGTAGCCGCTGCCGTCGTCCTGCCGCTCGGCCTTGCAGGTGAGCGCGGCGGCGTCGGAGCCGGCCTGGGGCTCGGAGAGGCTGTAGCCGCCGATGGTCCGGCCCTCGAGCATCTCGGGCAGCCAGCGTTCCTTCTGTTCCGCGGTGCCGAAGGTGTGCAGGGGGTGGCAGGCGAGCGTGTGGACGCTGGTGGCGACGGCGACGGCCGCCCAGCGCGCGGCGAGCTCCTCCAGGACCTGGAGGTAGACCTCGTACGGCTGGCCTCCGCCGCCGAACTCCTCGGGATACGGCAGGCCGAGCAGCCCGGCCTCGCCGAGGGTGGCGAAGAGCCCTTCGGGATAGGTCTCGGTGGCCTCGTACTCGTCCGCCTTGGGAGAGAGCTCCTTGTCGGCGATCTCCCTGGTGAGGGCGATGAGGTCCGCTGCCTCGGGGGTGGGAAGCAGGCGGTCGACATCCATGGCGTCTCCATCGGCGCGCAAAGTGGTACTGCGGAAGGTACTGCAGTACCGCTTAGCGTAGCGCAGAAGGGTTTCGCCGTAACCCCCCGGAATCCCGGCCTGGAATACTGACCGGGTGATCGAGACCTCAGCCGCCGACGCCCCGAAGCTGACGGGCCGCGGCGCGGCGCGCCGCTCCGCCCTCTTCGAGGAGCTCGTCGCCCTCCTCGTCGGCGAGGGATTCGCCCGGCTGACGCTCGACGACCTGGCCGCTCGGCTGCACTGCTCGAAGCGGACCCTGTACGGCCTGGCGGGGAGCAAGGAGCAGCTGGTCCGGGCGGCCGTCGTGCACTTCTTCCGGCGTGCCACGGCCCGGGTGGAGGCGGTCCTCGCCGCCGCGACCGGCCCCGCCGAGCGGCTCGCCGCCTATCTGCGGGCGGTCTCGGCAGAGCTGGCCCCGGTCTCGCCGCAGTTCTTCGACGACGTGGCCGCGTTCGAGCCGGCGGCCGAGGTGTACGAGCGGAACACGCGCGCGGCGGCGGGCCGGGTCCAGCAGCTCATCGAGGAGGGGGTGCGGGCGGGTGTCTTCCGTGAGGTGCACGTGACCTTCGCGGCCGACGTGATCTCCTCGGTGATGGTCCGGATCCAGCGGCGCCAGGTGGCCTCGGCGACCGGTCTGGCCGACGCGGAGGCGTACGAGCAGCTCGCCGAACT
This sequence comes from Streptomyces zaomyceticus, assembly GCF_014656215.1. Taxonomy (GTDB): domain Bacteria; phylum Actinomycetota; class Actinomycetes; order Streptomycetales; family Streptomycetaceae; genus Streptomyces; species Streptomyces zaomyceticus. The sequence continues at coordinate 2,758 of NZ_BNBZ01000026.1, forward strand.
CCTCCTGAGCGGCCTCCGCAAGGCCTGAGCGCCCGAGCGGGGGCGCCCCGGCGAGCCACGCAACGCGACCGCGTTCAGGTCCTGAAGGCTCGCCGCGCTTAATTCAGGGTGTGGCTTAAAGCTCAAGAGAAGAAGGCCCGCGCGTACCGGCGGAGGTATGTTGACCTCAGGACTACTTCGCCAGGGGGCCCAGTGACCATGCGGAACGGCCGCACCGTGCGTGACCTGCGACGCGAGAACCGCACCGCGGTCCTTCAGCGCCTCTACTTCGACGGGCCGCTGAGCCGTTTCTCGCTCGGCCCCGCCACCGGCCTCAGCTCCGGCTCGGTCAGCAACGTGGTCGCGGAGCTCGTCGCCGAGGGACTGGTCGAGGAGGCGGGCAGCGTCGACTCGGCCGGCGGCCGCCCCCGCACCCTGCTCCGGATCACCCCGGGCAGCGGCTGCATGATCGGCGTCGACGTCGGCGAGACGAGGGTCAGGATCGAGCTCTTCGACCTCACCCTCACCGAGCTCGCCCGCACCGAACGCCCGTTGGCGATCGACAGCCCGAACCCCCACGACCGGTACGAGGTCGGGGTCGTCGTCGGGCACGTGCGGGAGGGCGTCGCGGAGGTGCTGCGGACCGCCGGCGTGGCCGCCGAGCAGCTCCTCGGGGTCGGCATCGGCGTGCCCGGCATCGTCGCCCGTGACGCCGAGGACGGCGCGGTCGTGCACGGCCAGACCACCGGCTGGGACGCGGTGCCCCTGGAGCGGCTGCTCCGCGAGAGCGTGGACCTGCCGCCCTCGGTGCCGTACTGGATCGACAACGGCGCCAAGACCCTCGGCCAGGCCGAGATGTGGTTCGGCGCCGGGCGGGGCGCGCACAGCGCCGTCGTCGTCCTCTTCGGCTCGGGCGTGGGCGCCTGCGTGGTCACGGACCCGATGGGGCCCGGCCGGGCGATCGAGTGGGGACACCTGAAGGTGCGGGTCAGGGGCCGTCGGTGCCGCTGCGGCGCACAGGGCTGCCTGGAGGCGTACGCCGGCGCCGAGGCGCTCCTCGAGCGGTGGCGCGAGGCGGGCGGACGGCCCCCGGAGGGCACCGACGAGGAGACGGCGCTGACGGCGATGCTGACGGCCGCCTACCCGGCGGACGCGACGACGGATCCCGACGCGACGGCGCTCGCCGTCCTCGAGGAGACGGCCGAGTACCTGGGCGCCGGCTTCGCCGACCTCATCAACCTCTTCCAGCCCGAGCGCATCCTCGTCGGCGGCTGGGCGGGGCTCCAGCTCGGCGCCCCCTTCCTGGAGACGGTGAAGGGGTACGCCACGGAGTACGCCCTGAAGTACCCGGCGGCCCGGGTCCGCATCTCCCTCGGCACGCTGGGCCCCGACGCGGTCACGGTCGGGGCGGCGATCCTGCCGCTCGCGGACTTCTTCGCCCGGGGCGGGCGCCGGGCCGAGGCCGAGGCGGACGAGGAACAGCCGGCCTGGGCGTCGGCCGTACGGGGCAGGGGCGCGCCGCACTGACCCCGCGCCCGCTCCGGCCGGACTTCCGCTTCCGCGGGGGCGACGGAACCGCCGTCGCCTCCCGGGGACCGCACCGGCGCCGGGCCGGGGCCGTCAGGCGACGGAGCCTATGCGGCCGTCCGGTTGCCGGGGGCCGTCGTGGTGGATCGGGGTGTGGGCGCCGGTGAGCGAGGTGCCGGTGCCGCCCCGGCGGTTGGCGACGATCTCGGCGCCGATCGACAGGGCGGTCTCCTCGGGCGTACGGGCGCCCAGGTCGAGGCCGATCGGGGAGCGCAGCCGGGCCAGTTCGAGTTCGGTGACGCCGACCTCGCGGAGGCGCTTGTTGCGGTCCTCGTGGGTGCGGCGGGAGCCCATCGCGCCGATGTAGGCGACGGGGAGCCTGAGGGCCGCCTGGATGAGCGGCACGTCGAACTTCGCGTCGTGGGTCAGGACGCAGAGCACGGTGCGGCCGTCCACCTCGGTGGACGCCAGGTAGCGGTGGGGCCATTCGACGACGATCTCGTCGGCCTCGGGGAAGCGGGCCGGCGTCGCGAAGACGGGCCGCGCGTCGCAGACGGTGACGTGGTAGCCGAGGAACTTGCCGACCCGGACGAGGGCGGCGGCGAAGTCGATGGCACCGAAGACGATCATGCGGGGCGCGGGCACGGAGGACTCGACCAGAAGGGTGAGCGGCTGTCCGCAGCGGCTGCCGTCCTCGCCGATCTCGACGATGCCGGTACGGCCCGCGTCGAGCATCGCGCGGGCCTCGGCGGCGGCGGTGCGGTCCAGCTCAGGGTGACCGCCGAGCTTCCCCTCGTACGCGCCGTCGGGGCGGACCAGGAGCGCCCGGCCCATGAGGTCCTCGGGGCCGGAGACGATCCGGGCCAGGGCCGCGGCCTCCCCGGCGGAGGCGGCCGCGAGCGCGGCGGGGAAGACCCCGCCGCGGACCGGGGTGACGAGGATGTCGATGACACCGCCGCAGGTCAGACCGACCGCGAAGGCGTCCTCGTCGCTGTAGCCGAAGCGCTCGACGACGGTCTTCCCGTCCTCGATGGCCTGTTGGCACAGCTCGTAGACCGCACCCTCCACACATCCGCCGGAGACCGAGCCGATCGCCGTGCCGTCGCTGTCGACGGCGAGCGCGGCGCCCGGCTGCCGGGGCGCGCTCCCGCCGACCGCCACGACCGTGGCGACGGCGAACTCGCGTCCCTGCTCGACCCACCGCTGCAGCTCCTCGGCGATGTCCAGCATCTCGAACTCCTCGATACGTGTGTGGAGGGTGACGGTACGGGCGTCAGCTGACGCCCAGCCAGCTCTCGATCGGATGGATCGCGAAGAACACGATGAAGATCGCGGTCAGGCCCCACATGAAGGCGCCCACTTCGCGTGCCTTGCCCTGCGCCGTCTTGATGACGGTGTAGGAGATGACGCCGGCCGCGACACCCGTGGTGATGGTGTACGTGAAGGGCATCAGGACCACGGTGAGGAACACCGGGATCGCGACGGAGCGGTCGCTCCAGTCGACGTGCTTGGCGTTCTGCATCATCATCGCGCCGATGACGACCAGGGCGGCGGAGGCGACCTCGGCCGGGACGATCGCGGTGATCGGGGTGAAGAAGAGGCAGGCCGCGAAGAAGGCGCCCGTGACGACGGAGGACAGACCCGTACGGGCGCCCTCGCCGACGCCGGTGGCCGACTCGACGAAGACGGTCTGGCCGGAGCCGCCGACGCCGCCGCCGATGACACCGCCGGCACCGTCGATGAACAGCGCCTTGGAGAGGCCGGGCATCCGGCCCTGGGAGTCCGCGAGCTTGGCCTCGGAGCCGACGCCGATGATCGTGGCCATGGCGTCGAAGAAGCCGGCGAGCACCAGAGTGAAGATGATCATGGTGATCGTGATGTAGCCGACGTCGCCCCAGCCGCTGAAGGAGACCTCACCGATGAGTGAGAAGTCCGGCGTGGAGACGGCGCTGCCGTTGAGCTCCGGCGGGCCGGAGAACCAGGCCTTGGCCGGCAGGTCGCCGACGGCGTTCACGATGGCGGCGATGACCGTGCCCGCCACGATGCCGATCAGGATGGCGCCGGGCACGTTGCGGGCCTGGAGCGCGAAGATCAGCAGCAGGGTGAAGGCGAAGATCAGGACCGGCCAGCCGGCCAGCTCGCCGGCCGGGCCGAGGACGACCGGGCCACCGCCGGGAGAGGGGTTCTCGTGGACGAAGCCCGCCTTGACGAAGCCGATGAGCGCGATGAAGAGACCGATGCCGATGGTGATCGCGTGCTTGATCGCCAAGGGGATCGCGTTCATGATCATCTCACGGAGGCCGGTGACCACCAGGAGACAGATCACCACACCGTAGGCCACACACATGGCCATCGCCTGGGGCCAGGTCATGACGGCGATGACCTGCGAGGACAGCACGCCGGAGACGCTGAGACCGGCCGCCAGGGCGAGCGGGACCTTGCCCCAGAAGCCCATCAGCAGGGTGGTCACGGCGGCGGCGAGCGCGGTCGCGGTGATGAGTGCGGGCTGGCTGAGGACGTTGCCGTCCACATCCTTGCCGCCGAGGATCAGGGGGTTGAGCAGGAGAATGTACGCCATCGCCATGAAGGTGGTGACGCCGCCGCGGATCTCCGTCGCGACGGTGGATCCTCTCTCCGAGATGTGAAAGTACCGGTCGAGCCAAGAGCGGCCGGCGGGGACGTTCGAGCCGGAGCCCGCGTCCTCCGAAGCGGTCTTGGGCTCCACAGACGACTGGGTCATGGGGCCTACTCCCAAGGTTCAAAGGGGCACCCGCGTCAGACTTCGAAGGACTTCGATCTGGTGAAGAATGCGGGATTTGGGATGCTGCGTGGGCTGCACGACCCGGGGGACGGCCCGAGGCGAACGGAATGGATCGGTACTGCGGTACTGCGGGGCACTGCGGGTACTGCTGGTCCTGCGGGGCACTGCTGATGGTGCTGGTACTGCGGGGTACTGCTGGGGTGACTCCGGGCGGTACGGGCGGGGAAGTGTGACGTTCCGTGGGAGGCACGGACCGCCCGGAGAGTCCTACAGGGTGCCGGTGAGCGCCTCGGGGCGGACCGGCGTCTTGTTGAGCTCCAGGCCCGTCGCGGCCCGGATCGCCGCGAGGACGGCCGGGGTGGACGACAGGGTCGGGGCCTCACCGATGCCCCGCACGCCGTACGGCGCGTTGGGATCGGCCAGCTCGAGGTAGTCGACCGGGATGGTCGGCGTGTCGAGGATGGTCGGGATGAGGTAGTCCGTGAAGGAGGGGTTGCGCACCTTCGCGGTCTTCGGGTCGACGATGATCTCCTCCATCACCGCGACGCCCAGGCCCTGGGTGGTGCCACCCTGGATCTGGCCGACCACGGAGAGCGGGTTGAGCGCCTTGCCGACGTCCTGCGCGCAGGCCAGTTCGATGACCTTGACCAGGCCGAGCTCGGTGTCGACCTCCACCACCGCGCGGTGCGCGGCGAAGGCGTACTGGACGTGACCGTCGCCCTGGCCGGTGACGAGGTCGAAGGCCTGGGTGGGGCGGTGCCGCCACTCCTCCTCGACCTCCACGGCCTGGCCCTCGAGGACGTCCGCGAGGGTGGCGAGGACGTCGCCGCCGTCGGTGACGACCTTGCCGCCCTCCAGGAGGAGTTCGGCGTTGGCCCACGCCGGGTGGTACGAGCCGAACTTGCGCCGGCCGATCTCCAGGACCTTCTCGCGGACGATGCGGCAGGAGTTCTTGATGGCGCCGCCGGTCATGTACGTCTGACGGCCCGCGGAGGTCGAGCCGGCCGAGCCCACCTGGGTGTCGGCGGGGTGGATGGTGACCTGCTGGACACCGAGCTCGGTGCGGGCGATCTGCGCGTGGATGGTGACGCCGCCCTGGCCGACCTCCGCCATGGCGGTGTGGACCGTGGCGACGGCCTCGCCGTTGATGACCTCCATGCGGATCTTGGCGGTCGAGTAGTCGTCGAAGCCCTCGGAGAAGCCGACGTTCTTGATGCCGACGGCGTAGCCGACACCTCGGACGACACCCTCGCCGTGCGTGGTGTTGGAGAGGCCACCCGGAAGGGCGCGGACGTCCGCGGCCTCGCCGGCCGCGAGCCACTGCTGCTCCGGCGGCATCGGGCGGGCCTTGACGATACGCAGGAGCTCGGCGACCGGCGCCGGCGAGTCCACGACCTGGCCGGTCGGCATGATCGTGCCCTGCTCCATGGCGTTGAGCTGGCGCAGTTCCACCGGGTCCATGCCCAGCTTCGCCGCGAGCTTGTCCATCTGGGCCTCGTACGCGAAGCAGGCCTGGACGGCGCCGAAGCCGCGCATCGCGCCGCAGGGCGGGTTGTTGGTGTAGAGGCCGATCGCCTCGATCTCGACGTCCTCGATGACGTACGGGCCGACCGAGAGGGACGAGGCGTTGCCGACGACCGACGCCGTGGACGAGGCGTAGGCGCCGCCGTCGAGCACGATCTTGCACTTCATGTGCGTGAGCTTGCCGTCCTTGGTGGCACCGTGCTCGTACCAGAGCTTCGCCGGGTGCCGGTGGACGTGCCCGAAGAAGGACTCGTAGCGGTTGTAGACCATCTTGACCGGCTTGCCGGTCCGCAGCGCGAGGATGGACGCGAGGATCTGCATGGAGATGTCCTCGCGGCCGCCGAACGCGCCGCCGACGCCGGCCATGGTCATCCGGACCTTCTCCTCGGGCAGGCCGAGGCAGGGCGCGATCTGCTTGAGGTCCGAGTGCAGCCACTGGGTGGCGACGTAGAGGTCGACGCCGCCGTCCTCGGCCGGTACGGCGAGGCCGGACTCGGGGCCGAGGAAGGCCTGGTCCTGCATGCCGAAGGTGTACTCGCCGGTGACGATGACGTCGGCCCGCTTGGCGGCCTCGGTCGCGTTGCCGCGGATGATCGGCTGGCGGTGCACGATGTTCGGGTGCGGGACATGACCCGAGTGGTGGTCGTCGCGGCCCTCGTGGACCAGGATCGCGTCCGGAGCGGTGGCCGAGGCCTCGTCCGTGATGACCGGGAGCTCCCGGTACTCGATCTTGATCTTCGCGGCGGCGCGGCGGGCGGTCTCCGGGTGGTCGGCGGCCACGAGGGCGACCGGCTCACCGTGGTGACGGACCTTGCCGTAGGCGAGGACCGGGGTGTCCTGGAACTCCATGCCGTAGTTCTTCGCGGCCGGCAGGTCCTCGTGGGTCAGTACGGCGTAGACGCCGTCCATCACGAGGGCCTCCGTCGTGTCGATGGACACGATCTCGGCGTGCGCGACGGTGGACCGCAGGATCTGGCCCCACAGCATGTCCTCGTGCCACATGTCCGAGGAGTACGCGAACTCGCCGGTGACCTTGAGGGTGCCGTCGGGGCGGAGCGTGGACTCGCCGATGCCGCCCTTGACGTGGTTCTGCGTGACGTCGGTGGGCGTGCCCACCGGAACGGTGCGTGTGTTCTGAGCCATCGTCAGACCGCCTCTCCCTGACGCTCCTGGCGAGCGGCCGCGAGGCGGACCGCGTCGAGGATCTTCTCGTAACCGGTGCAGCGGCAAAGGTTGCCGGAGAGCGCCTCGCGGATGTCCGCGTCCGTCGGGGACGGGTTGCGCTCCAGCATCTCGTCGGCCGCGACCAGCAGACCGGGGGTGCAGAAGCCGCACTGGACGGCGCCGGCGTCGATGAACGCCTGCTGGATCGGGGAGAGTTCGACGCCCTCACCGGTCTGCGAGTCCTGGCCGGGCTTGGCTTCCCACTTCTTGGCGGCGTCGAGCGAGGTGCCGCAGGTGCCGGAGGCGCAACCGGCGTGCTCCGTACGCTCCTTGGCGAACTCCGCCAGACCCTCGACGGTGACGACCTCGCGGCCCTCGACCTGTCCGGCGGCGACCAGACAGGAACAGACCGGCACTCCGTCCAGGCGGACCGTGCAGGAACCGCATTCGCCCTGCTCGCAGGCGTTCTTGGAGCCGGGAAGCCCCAGCCGCTCACGCAGGACGTAGAGGAGGGACTCGCCCTCCCAGACGTCGTCGGCTTCCTGCGGACGTCCGTTGACCGTGAAATTGACGCGCATGGTTATGCAGCTCCCTCAAGCGTGCGGCCGGTGCCGCGGTACTGCTCCCAGGTCCAGCCGAGCTGGCGGCGGGCCATGATGCCGACGGCGTGGCGGCGGTACTTGGCGGTGCCTCGGACATCGTCGATCGGGTTGGCGGCGCCCGAGCAGAGGTCGGCGAACTGCTTCGCGATCGACGGGGTGATGATCTTGCCGTTGTCCCAGAAGCCGCCCTCCTCCAGTGCCGCGTTGAGGAAGGCCTCGGCCTCCTTGGCGCGGATCGGGGTGGGTGCGGCGGATCCGATGCCGGTACGCACGGTCCGGGTCTCCGGGTGCAGGGCCAGGCCGAAGGCGCAGACCGCGATGACCATCGCGTTGCGGGTGCCGACCTTGGAGTACTGCTGGGGGCCGTCCGCCTTCTTGATGTGGACGGTCTTGATGAGCTCGTCGGGCTGGAGCGCGTTGCGCTTCACACCCGTGTAGAACTCGTCGATCGGGATGAAGCGGTTTCCGCGCACCGATTCGACCTCGACCTCGGCGCCCGCGGCGAGCAGGGCCGGGTGGGCGTCGCCGGCGGGCGAGGCGGTGCCGAGGTTGCCCCCGACGCCGCCGCGGTTGCGGATCTGCGGGGAGGCGACGGTGTGCGAGGCGAGTGCCAGACCGGGCAGCTCGGTCCGCAGGTTCTCCATGATCTGGGTGTACGGAACGGCGGCGCCGAGGCGGACGTTCTCCTCGCCGACCTCCCACTCACGCAGCAGCTCGATGCGGTTCAGGTCCAGGAGGTACTCGGGCCGCCGGTGGTCGAAATTGATCTCGACCATGACGTCCGTGCCACCCGAAAGGGGCACGGCCGTGGGGTGCTCTGCCTTGGCGGCGAGCGCCTCCTCCCAGCTGGCGGGGCGAAGGAAGTCCATGGTGGCTCTCTTCTAGTGATTCTGGTGATCGGGGGGCGTGCGCAGGGTTCCGGGGGGACGGCCGGTCCTCGACTTCACGTTCATGTGCTGTTCACGCGGTGTGTGGCCTAGTACACAAGCCACGATCGCCCGGGTGCAGTCACCGAAAACATGAAGGAGTTGGCTGGGTCCCGTCGTCGTCTTGTAGATTCGAACGAAAGGCGGGGAACAGTCACCTCGCTGTTTTCCCCTGGAAACGGTGGCCACACGCCACCGTCGACAACGCGACAACCCCACCACCCACTGACGAAGGAACGGCGGCGACACGATGCGGCTGCGCGCACTGCTGGAGAACGACGCGCTCGGGCTGCGCCTGCTCGGCGGCGAGGACGAGCTGGACCGCACCGTCCGCGGCGTGATGACGACGGACCTCAAGGATCCCAGCCGGTATCTGTCCGGCGGCGAGCTGGTGCTCACCGGTCTGGCCTGGCTGCGGGAGCCGGCCGACGCCGAGCCCTTCGCCCGGATCCTGGCCTCGGCCGGGGTCGCCGCCCTGGCGGCGGGCGAGGCGGAGCTGGGCGACATCCCCGATGATCTCGTAGAGGCGTGTTCACGCCATCGGCTGCCCCTCTTCGCGGTGAACGAGACGGTTGCGTTCGCGACGATCACCGAGCACGTTGTTCGACAGGTCTCCGGCGAGCGGGCGGGCGACCTGGCGGCCGTCGTCGACCGGCACCGGCGGCTCATGACCTCGGGACCGGCGGGCGGCGGCCCCGAGGTGGTCCTCGATCTGCTGGGTTCGGACCTGGACCTGCGGGCCTGGGTCCTCTCCCCCACCGGCCGCCAGATCGCGGGCGCGGGCGAGCCCCTCCCGGCCCCGCTCGCCGCCACCCTGGCCGGCGAGCACCTGGCGGCCACCCGGACCGGCCGGCGGGGCCCGCACCGGCTGAGCACCGGTGGCACGGCGTACTCGCTGTTCCCGATCCGCAACACCGGCCGGGGTGCGGCCCCCGCCTCCCGGGACGTGCGCGAGACGGTCCTCTCGGACTGGCTGCTCGCCGTCGAGGCGGACGCCGGTGACTGGCCCGCCGCCCGGCTCGACCTGCTCCAGGGCGTCACCCAGCTGATCGCCGTCGAACGGGACCGGCGCGACGCCGCCCGTACGGTACGGCGCCGGCTCGCCCAGGAGGTCCTGGAGCTGGTGCAGACGGGTGCCGCGCCCGCCGAGATCGCGGCCAGGCTGCGGGTCGCCGCCCCGGTGCTGCTGCCCGGGCTCGGCACGGCCCCGCACTGGCAGGTGGTCGTGGCCAGGGTCGAATGGGAGCAGGAGGCCGGTCAGGGCACCGCCGTGGACGGCGGCCCGGTCGCCCAGGCGCTCCTGGAGGAGATCCTCGTCGACCCGGCGACCGTGGGCGCCGAGTCCGCCGACCGGATCGCGGTCGCCCACAGCGGCGACGAGGCCATCGCCCTGGTGCCGCTGGCGGCGGGGCCGCTGCCGGACAGCGAGGACGAGAGCCCGGCCCCCGCTCTCGGTCTGCACGCGGACGCGCTGCTCGCCGCCGTACGGGCCCCGCTCTCGGCCGGTCTGGCCGACGACGGGCGGCTCACCCTCGGTGTCAGCGCGGCCGTGCACTCGGCCGAGGGCCTGCGCGGGGCGCTGGAGGAGGCCCGGCACGCCCGCCGGGTCGCCGCCGCCCGGCCGGGCCGGGTCTGCGCCGCGGGCCACCACGAGCTGGCCTCCCACGTGCTGCTGCTGCCGTTCGTCCCGGACGACGTCCGGCGGGCCTTCACGGCCCGGCTGCTCGACCCGCTGCGCGACTACGACCGTCGTCACCGGGCGGAGCTGATCCCGACCCTGGAGGCCTTCCTCGACTGCGACGGCTCCTGGACCCGCTGTGCGACCCGGCTGCACCTGCACGTGAACACGCTGCGCTACCGGGTGGGCCGGATCGAGCAGCTCACCGGCCGTGATCTGTCCCGTCTGGAGGACAAGCTCGACTTCTTCCTCGCCCTGCGGATGAGCTGATCGAGCCCTGCGGACGAACTGATCGAGCGGTTCGGGATTCACCCTTTCGGTTGAGTCCGGTGGAGTGAGGTCCGGGCCGGTGGGGGCCTGTCCGCCGGGCCGGCCGACGGGCCCCGCCGGGGCCTGATCACGGGCCCCGGGGCGATCTGACGGCCTGTCGGACCCGGTCCGGGGAGCGGTGGCTCGATGCATCGGACACTTGTGAAATCTTTCACCTGACCCCTTGGCCAGGTACTGCCCTTCGTGCTGAGATGCGGTTCTCACTCAACAGCTCAATGGCGCGCTCGGGGAGGGCAATGTGGCGGACACCGCCATGTCTGGTTCCGAATCAAGGGGCGGAGAAGATCCGTCCCTCGCCTACGGCAAGGAGACTCCCGTGGAGACCGCCATATGGCGGCTCCGCTCCCGAGGTTGCTGGACGGACGCGGCGGCGCTGCTCGCGCCGCACGCGACGGAACCCGCCGCCGCACTCGAACGGGCCGCGCTGCTGATCGAGCGCTGCCTCTACACCGAACAGGGCTGGGCCGACGCGGAGGAGGCGCTCCGGGCGGCCGAGGCGGTGGCCGGAACGGACGAGGAACGCGGGGCCGCCGCCTGCGAACGCGGGTATCTGGCCTACGCGTCGACGCTGCTGGGGGTGCGCGACCGGGCCGACGAGGCACGGATGGCGCTCGGCCGGGCAGCGGCCCTGATCGCGCCCTCGGCCGAGGGCCGCCCCCTGCTCGACCTGCGGCGCGGGCTGATCGCACAGAACCTCGGCGACTCCCCGCAGGCGGCCCGCGCCGCGTACCGCAGGGCCCACGCGGGTGCCACCGCGCAGGGGGACTCGCTGCTGCTCTCCTCCACCTGGCGGCATCTGGCCGGACTCGCCCTGCGGGAAGGCGAGTTGGCGGAGGCCCGGCACGGTTTCGCGGAGTCGCTCCGCATCCGGGAGGAGCTCGGCTACCTGGTCGGTACGGCCCCGGCCCTCACCGCGCTCGCGACCACGGAGACGGAACCCGAGGCGGGCCGTCTGCGCGCCGAGGCCCGCCGCCTCTTCCGCCTTCTGGGCGGGGTGCCGACCTGGCTCGCGAGTCAGCTGATGCCCCGGCCCGCGACCTGAAGTCCCCTCCGAAGCAGGACCGGTGACGGTCTCTCAGTTCTCACGCCGAGGGGGGCGCTTCGGCACCAGACAGACCAGGCTCTCGTCGGTGCCGACGAGCAGGGAGCCGGCGCCGGTGACGGCGACCGCACGGACCGGGGGGCCCGGGCGGAACGAAAGCGTCCGGCCGCCCTCCGGGCGGTGGAGTTCGACGAGACCGTCGCCCCACGCCACCGCGACCAGCGGTCCGTGCGGGGTCTCCGTCGCGTGCAGGGCGACCACCGGCGAGGGGCGTTCGGCGAGGGGTTCGGGGCGCGGGTCACGGCCCGGGGTCCAGAGCCGGACCGTCCCGTCGACACCGCCGGAACAGACGAACGGGGTCTCGGAGTCCACCGCCGAGACCGCCGCCACCCGCCCGCTGTGCGAGGCCGCCTGGTGCAGCCCGCGCAGACCGAAGGCGTGTACGGAGCCGAGCCGGTCCCCCACCACCACCGAGCCGGCGATCGCCGCGAGGGCCGTACCGGGATGACGGGCGAGCGTCGCCGAGACGGCCTCCGTGAGGCGCTCCAGGTACGGGGCACGCGGCGCCGCCCCCCGTACCGTGTGCAGCCTTCCCCGGTCGTCCAGGAGCAGCACCGTTCCGTCGGGAGCGGGCGCGAGTGCGGTGACCCGGCCGGGAACGGTGTGGGCCAGGCGTCCCGCCGGGCTCGCGTCGGCCTCGTGCAGGAGCCGTACGGCGCCGGTGCGGTCGCCCACGAGGAGCGTTCCCTCCAGCGGCCCGCCCGCCGAACCCAGGACGGTGACGGGACCGGGCCAGGGCGGAGTGAGATCGCCCCGGTGCCGGGCCCACCAGAGCCGCCAGGGCGAGCCCTCCGCGAGTTCGGCGAGCGCGGGGCGCAGCCGGGGGTCGGCGCCGTCGCCGAGCGCCGAGAGCAGTACCAACGCCCTTTCTTCCGCGCCCTGTTCGCGGCAGAGCGATTGCCCTGCCCGCATCCAGGCGGCGCGCAGTCCGCCGTGGTCCTCGGCGGCGTTCTCGCCGGGACGGGAGGGCACCTCGGGTCCGTCGAGGGTGCCCGGCAGTCCGGCGGCGGCGGAGCCGGTGACATAGGCCGTGGTGACGAGCAGCGGGTCCGCCGTGCAGACGGCCACCGGGTCGGAGAGGTCCGGCAGCGGCCCCGGCGGCTCCGGGGCGGCGGGGCCGGCGGGTTCGGTGTCGCCGTCGAGGTCCACGACGGCGACCCGGCGGTCGGTGCGGCGCAGTGCGGCGGGGGCCGGGGTGCCGCTGCGGGCCTCGACCACGAGACGGACCCGGCCGACGCCCGCGAGCTCGGCGATGAGATCGGTGAGCGCGGCGGGCTCGGCGGCGGCGTGCAGATCGGTGAGGAGAAGGACGGCGCGGCCGGCGGGCCGGGCCTCACTGGTGGCGAGGGCGTGCACGAGGTCGCCGGGCGACCTGGCCACCACGCCGAGGCGGTCGGCGATCGTCCAGGTCGCGCCGAGGGCGCTCTGTCCGGCCAGTGGGACGAGTACCCGGGCGGTCCGGCGGCGCGGCCGGCCGGCCCGCGGGCCGTGCTTGGCGAACCAGCCGAGCAGCGCCGTCTTGCCGCTGCCGGGGGCTCCGGTGACGAGGCAGAGCCGGGGCGCCTCGGGATCGGTCAGCCAGCCGAGCAGGGCCGTGGCCTCGGCCTCCGTACCGGTGGCGGGTCGGCGTCCGTCCCATGCCGGGGACGGGGTCGCGGACGGCATGGGGACACCTCACGGGCAAACGCGGTGCGGGCGGCTGACGTCAACGACCTTAGTGGGCGCGGGCCCCGGGGACGCCCCGGTCGGCGGAGGCGGTCTCCCGGGAGCTTCCGCGAAGGTCCCGGGGCGGCTCGGAGATCGGGGTCGCCGCGCGCCGCGCGGACCCGGGGCCGGCCGGGCGCGACCCGGGCGGCGCCCTCCGCCCGCTCGGGTCCGAACCGGTAGGTGCGCCTGCGGGACCCCACGAGCGGCCGGCATGGTCGGCGACCCCGGCGGGCCGCGCGGGTCAGGCGTTCGAGCCGGTGAAGTGTTCCCGGACGAGGGCTTCGACGACCGTGAGGTCCTGGACGATCAGGGCGTCGAGCAGGGCGGTGTGCTCCGCGGCGTCGGCGACGAGCACACCGTGGCGCACGGTGGGGGCGCTGATCAGGGGCCACTGGGAGCGCCGGTGGAGATCGTCGGCGACGGCGAGCAGCTGCTGGTTGCCCGCGAGGGAGAGGACGGCCCGGTGGAAGGCCCGGTCGGCCTCGGCGTAGTGGGCGCGGTCGCCCCGGGCGGCGGCGGTCGAGGTCGCCTCGGCGAGCGGGCGGAGCTCGGCCCACCGGGCCGCCGGGACGGTGCGGGCGAGCCGCAGCATGACGGGGACCTCGATGAGTGCGCGGACCTCGGCGAGTTCGGCGAGTTCGCGCGCGGTGCGCTCGACGACGCGGAAGCCGCGGTTCGGCACGACCTCGACGGCGCCTTCGACGGCGAGGCGCTGCATGGCCTCGCGGACGGGCGTGGCCGAGACGCCGAAGCGCTCGCCGAGGGCGGGCGCGGAGTACACCTCGCCGGGGACGAGCTCGCCGCCGACGAGGGCGGCACGGAGGGCGTCGAGGATCTGGCTGCGGACGGAGTGCCGCACGACCCGGGAGGCGGGGGCGGCGGTTTCGCCGTGGGTGTGCTCGCCGCGGGCGTCCTCGGCCCGTCGGACCGGGGCGGTGCCGAAGCTGCCGGTGGCCGGGTCGGTGCCGAAGGCGCCGGTGGCGGGGGCGGTGCCGAAGGCGCCGGTGGCCGGGGGCCGCTCGGCGCCACGGGTCCGGTGGGCGCCGCGGACCGGATCGCCGTCGCCGTCGTCGGCGCGTGCCGGGCCGTCGATGGGCCCGGGATCCCGCGGCGGGGACCCCGCGCCACGGGCCTGCTCCGGGACGCGGGCGGCGTCGCCGAACGGCGGGGACGGCCTCTCCGTCGCCCGCTCGCGCGCTGCGCCCTGCTCCACCCGGGTCCTCCTGCGGCCTTGTGCCGGGCCCGGCTCGCATCACCCGGGTCCTCTGTGCACCATAGGCGAACACACCGACATCAAAGGTGCCGGGGCCGCCCCCTCCGTGGCGGCCGTCGGCCCGGTGGTGAGAGGCGACCCCGAATCGGGTAAGGTAAGGCTAACCTGCCAACGATCGCGATTCGGTGGTCCGCATGACCGTCCCCGCCCTGTTGCCCGCCCTCCCGACCTCGCCCGTCGCGGCCTCCTACGCCCGGCTCGCCGAGGTCTTCCCCCATCTGCGGATAGAGGAACACGTCCGGGACGAGCGGCTGCCGCGCGGCGCGGGCTGGGTCGGCGCGGACGAACTCGCGGCCGGCGGCCCCGACCTCGACGCCTTCCTCGCCTGGGACAACGCACAGGTGCTGCGCGACTACGGCGCCCAGGCCCGCCCCGACGTCGTCGCCAGCTTCGGACTCCACCGCTACGCCTGGCCCGCCTGCCTCCTCGTCACCGTCCCCTGGTTCCTCGACCGCAGGGTGCCCCGGCTGCCCGCGGGGAACGTGTCCTTCCAGCGCGCCCTCGGACGGATGGCCGTCCGGGTGGAGGAGTTCGCCTGCCTGCCGGGCGACCCCGCCGCCGCGCTGCCCGGCGCCCGGGTCGTCGCCGACGAGGAGGCCCTGCGGGCCGAGGTGCGCGCCTCGCTCGCCGAGCACTTCGAGGCGATCCTCGACGGTTTCGGCTCCCGGATGAGGCGCGGCCGCCGCGCCCTGTGGGGGATGGCCACGGACGAGATCGTCGAGGGCCTCTGGTACATCGGCGCCCTGCTCGGCGAGGAGCGCCGGGCGATGGACGAGCTCGATCTCCTCATGCCGGGCACCGCGAAGCCGTACAAGCCGTACGCGGGCGCGGCGGGCTTCCGCGAACTGCCCGGCGCCGAGGGGCCGGACGGGGCTCCGCGTGCCACGCGCGACCGGGCGACCTGCTGCTTCTTCTACACGCTGCGCCCCGAGGACACCTGCATCACGTGTCCGCGCACCTGCGATGCCGAGCGGGTCCGCCGGCTGGCCACGGCCGCCTGAGGCTCCCGAGTGATTACGCCACCCGGACGGGTGGCGTAAATCGAACTCGATTCCCTTTCCCTGCAAGGGTGTTCGACCAGATCGCACCTATTCGTATGTCGTGGCGACCCGATGGCGTGCTCTTGCCCGGAAACCCCTTGAGCGCCCCACGGGGTCGGCCAGTATGGGCCGCCAAACGCCCTACTGCGATGCAAGGGACACCGCATGAGACTGACCGACATATCGCTGGACTGGCTGCTTCCGGGCGGCGTGATGGTGGCCGGAGTCCTGACGGCGGTGGCGGTGCTCGCGCGCGGGAAGCGCGCCGGTGACCAGGCCGCGGCCGAGGACTCCTGGGAACGCAGCGAGGAGCGCCGCAGACGGAAGGAAGCCGTCTACGGCACCGCTTCCTACGTCCTCCTCTTCTGCTGTGCCGCGGTCGCCGCGGCGCTCTCCTTCCACGGCCTCGTCGGCTTCGGCCGGCAGAACCTCAACCTCACCGGGGGCTGGGAGTACCTCGTCCCCTTCGGCCTCGACGGCGCCGCCATGTTCTGCTCGGTGCTCGCGGTCCGCGAGGCCAGCCACGGAGACGCGGCCCTCGGCTCGCGGCTGCTCGTCTGGCTGTTCGCGGGCGCGGCGGCCTGGTTCAACTGGGTGCACGCACCGCGCGGGCTCGGCCACGACGGCGCCCCGCAGTTCTTCGCGGGCATGTCCCTCTCGGCCGCGGTCCTCTTCGACCGGGCGCTCAAGCAGACCCGCAGGGCCGCGCTGCGCGAGCAGGGCCTGGTGCCCCGCCCGCTGCCGCAGATCCGGATCGTCCGGTGGATGCGGGCGCCCCGGGAGACCTTCGCTGCCTGGTCGCTGATGCTCCTGGAGGGCGTACGGACCCTGGACGAGGCCGTCGACGAGGTGCGCGAGGACCGGCGGGAGAAGGAGCAGAACCGCATCCGGCGGCGCGACCAGGTCAAGCTCGACCGGGCGCGGCTCAAGGCGATCAACCGCCAGCACCGGGCCTTCGGGCTCGGCAGGGGCGGCGGGCGTCAGGTCGAGATGGCCGCGCTCAACGCCACGGCGGGTTCCGGTCCGGGCCCGGGTTCGGGGTCCGGCACCGGAGCGGGTTCGGGTTCCGCCACGGCGTCCGTGCAGGCCGCCGTCGCGGAACCCGCCATAGCGGACCCGGGACAACTGCCGCTTCGACCCCGGCCCTCCCTCCAAGCCGTAAGGGGTCGTGACAGCCACACGGGCGACTCCCGGACGGTGGACCTCACCGCGGAGGACGACACCCAGACGCTGCCCCGTCTCGACTCCCTGGAGCGCAAGCTCAAGGATCTGGAGCAGCAGTTCGGCTGAGCACGTCTCCGTCCACCCCACACCGGCGGGGCCGCCTCTCAGGCGGCCCCGCCGTTCAGTTCGAACCACACCACCTTGCCCACCCCGAGGTCCTCGACCCCCCAGGAGTCGGCCAGGGCCTCGACGAGGATCAGCCCCCTGCCGTGCGTACCGTCGTCGGCGGGCGGTACGTGCGGCGGCGCGAGGCCGGGGACGAAGTCGCGGACCTCGACTCTCAGCTGCTCGGGCACGACCGTCGCGGTGACGACGGCCCCGTGCCCGGTGTGGACGAGGGCGTTGGTCACCAGCTCGCTGGTGAGCAGCTCCGCCACGTCGGAGGCGCCCGGCCCGCCCCACTTCCGCAGCAGGTCACGCAAGGCGTGCCGCACCTCCGGCACCGCGGTGAGATCCGCGCCTCCCACCTTTCTGAGCAGTTGAGTCGGCTGTCCTGCCTCCCCGGCCATATCCCCCACCCACAGATCGCGTCGAACAGGCTCACGGGGATGCATGCCCCGCCAAAACGTCCGCATTCCCTCAGAGTCGGGGCACGTTGCGCAGATTGGAACGGGCCATCTGCACCATCCGGCCCACTCCCCCGTCCAGGACGATCTTGCTGGCGGAGAGGGCGAAGCCGGTCACCATGTCGGCGCTGATCCTCGGCGGGATGGACAGCGCGTTCGGGTCGGTGACGACGTCCACCAGGACCGGACCCTTGTGCTTGAAGGCCTCCTTGAGCGCGCCGGTGAGCTGCTTGGGCTTCTCCACCCGGATGCCGTGGGCCCCGGCGGCACGGGCGACGGCCGCGAAGTCCGGGTTCCTGTTCGTCGTTCCGTACGAGGGAATTCCGGACACCAGCATCTCCAGCTCGACCATGCCGAGCGAGGAGTTGTCGAAGACGATCACCTTCACCGGCAGGTCGTACTGCACGAGGGTGAGGAAGTCGCCCATCAGCATGGAGAATCCGCCGTCGCCGGAGAGCGAGACCACCTGCCGGTTCCGGTCGGTGAACTGCGCTCCGATGGCCTGCGGCAGCGCGTTCGCCATCGAACCGTGGCTGAACGAACCGATGATCCTGCGCCGCCCGTTGGGGGTGAGGTAGCGGGCCGCCCACACATTGCACATCCCGGTGTCCACGGTGAACACGGCGTCGTCGTCGGCCAGCTCGTCGATCACGGAGGCGACGTACTCGGGATGGATGGGGACGTGCTTCTCGACCTTGCGGGTGTACGCCTTGACGACACCTTCGAGCGCGTCGGCGTGCTTCTTCAGCATCTTGTCGAGGAAGCGGCGGTCGTTCTTGGCGCGCACCCGGGGGACGACACAGCGCAGGGTCTCCCGGACGTCGCCCCAGACGGCGAGATCGAGCCGGGAACGGCGGCCGAGGTGCTCGGGCCGTACGTCCACCTGCACGATCTTGACGTCGTCCGGAAGGAAGGCGTTGTACGGGAAGTCGGTGCCGAGCAGGATCAGCAGATCGCACTCGTGGGTGGCCTCGTAGGCGGCGCCGTACCCGAGCAGCCCGCTCATGCCGACGTCGTACGGGTTGTCGTACTGGATCCACTCCTTGCCGCGCAGGGCGTGGCCGACCGGTGCCTTGATCCGCTCGGCGAACTGCATCACCTCGGCGTGCGCGCCGGCCGTGCCGCTGCCGCAGAAGAGCGTCACCCGGTCGGCCGCGTCGATCATCCCGACCAGCGCGTCGATCTCGGCGTCCCCCGGGCGGACGGTCGGCCGCGAGGTGACCAGCGCGGTCTCCACCGCCTTCTCCGGGGCCGGCTGGGAGGCGATGTCGCCGGGCAGCGAGACCACACTGACGCCGCGGCGGCCGACGGCGTGCTGGATCGCGGTGTGGAGCAGCCGGGGCATCTGCCGGGGGTTGGAGATGAGCTCGCTGTAGTGGCTGCACTCGCGGAACAACTGGTCGGGGTGGGTCTCCTGGAAGTAGCCGAGGCCGATCTCGCTCGACGGGATGTGCGAGGCGAGGGCCAGGACCGGGGCCATCGAACGGTGGGCGTCGTACAGGCCGTTGATCAGGTGGAGGTTGCCCGGTCCGCAGGAGCCCGCGCAGGCGGCGAGCCCGCCGGTGATCTGGGCCTCGGCGCCGGCGGCGAAGGCCGCGGTCTCCTCGTGCCGCACCTGGATCCAGTCGATCGCGCGGGTACGGCGGATCGCGTCGACGACCGGGTTGAGGCTGTCACCGACGACGCCGTACAGGCGCCGGACCCCCGCGCGGACGAGGATGTCGACGAACTGTTCCGCCACGTTCTGTTTGGCCATGGCTCCATCAACACATGACCCGCCGGGTTACGCCTCCCAGACGCCCACCCCCGTACGGTCGTCGGCGTAACCGGTCACCCTCAGCTGGGTGTCGGCGAGGAACGCGGCCAGACCGGGCGCCTCGGCGTCGGCCCAGCGGGCGGCGAGCTCGCGGGCGAGGGCGGGTTCGCCGCGCATCGGCTCGGCGAGACCGGGCGAGGCGAGGAGCAGGGTGTCGCCGGGTCGGGCGACGGAGGCACGGAAGCGGAACGGCTCGGCGGGCGGCGGCACGGGCTCCTCGACCAGCGGCCCGGGAGCGGTCGTGATGCCGAGGTCCATGGTGAGCCGGTCGCCCTCCTCGGTCTCGGCGGCGGCCGCCCCGGGGGGCGGCGGGGAGCCGAAGCCGAGTACGGGGGCGCCGGTGACGGCTGCCTGTTCCGGCAGAAGCGGTTCGATGTCCTGCCAGGAGCCGTCACGGAGCCGGAACAGGCCGCCGGCGCCGATGCCGAAGAAGACCCGGGTGCGGCACTCGGGGTCGGCGGGGACGAGCAGGCAGCGGAGGGTCGCGGTGTACTCGTCGGAGGCGAGGCCCCGTTCCGCCGCGCGGGCCCTGAGCTTGCCGTAGGTGCGGTCGGTGAGCCGGTGGAGTCCCGACTTGAGGTCGCCGCGGCGGCCGGACCTGATGTCCTCGGAGAGCCGGGCGTGACTGCGGCAGACGGCCTCGGCGATCCACTGGCAGGCGTCGGAGGCGGCGAGATGGGCGTCCTCGGCGGCGCGGGACCCGGCGGCGACGGCGACGAGGACGAGCGCGGTCTCGTCGTGGCCGAAGCGGGCGGTCAGCAGGGCGTCGCGCCGGGGCTCGCCCCGGTAGCGGGCGGAGTCCCCGCGGACGGAGGCGGCCCGCAGGGTGCAGGTGCCGTAGCGGGCCCCGTCGAGCACGGTGTCGGAGACGAGTTCGCCGAGCTCTCCGGGGCGGGCGACGGGGAGCGCGGTCGGCTCCGCCTCGTAGGTGGGCGGCCGGCTCCCGACGTAGCCGGTCCTGGGCCGGGGCACGGACACCTCGACGGTGAGGTCGGGCCCGGGGCCGGTCTCGGGCTCCGCCTCGTCGGCGAGCCGGGGCTCCGGCTCCCCGGGGTCCCGCTCCGGGGGCACCGTCACCTGGACGGTGGGCGCCTCGACGGGCGGTGCGACCGGCGGAGGCGGGGGCGGGGGTGGGACGGAGAAGGTCCGAGGCCCCTCCGGGGGCGTCTCCCAGGGGGCCGTGCCGGGGCCGGGGACACCGGGCGGGCTCGCCGGAGGCGGAGGCGGCGGGGGTGCCGGGTCCCGTGCCGGTGGGCCCGTCGTGGCCCGTGCCGCCGTCGTGAAGTGGTCGTCGAGGGTGTCACCCGACTCCGCCGGGGCCGTGTCCGGCGCCGAGTCGTCGTAGAGCTTGTCCCACCAGTTGTCGTCCCCCTGCTGAGTCATGCCCTTATTGTCCACCGCGCAGGGCGCCCGAAAACGGGACATCAGGAAAACCGCTGCTGCAAATGGGTGGTCCGCCGGGCGGCCCCACCCCCCACGGGAAGGACGCCCGGCGGACCGGCGTGATCAGCGCACGTCGTAGGCGCGGACCACGGTCTGGGTGACGGAGTTGCCGTTGGCGTCCGTCAGTTCGGTCTTCAGGGTGACGGGCTTTCCGGTCGCGCCCGCGTGGTTCACGGTCGCGGTCCAGTCGCCGCCCTGCTGAGAGACCCGCGCTTCGGTCCAGGTCGTACCCCCGTCGTAGGAGTACGAGAGCTTGGCCGAGGTGAGCGCTGCGGGGGTGTAGCCCGCGTGACCCGTCGCGGTGAGGCCGATGTGCTGGCCGTCGGTCGCGGCGAGGGTCTTGAGACCGTCCTCCGGAAGGTCGTACCGGGGGAAGAGAATCGGGATGCCCTGAGAATAGACGCTCTCGTCAAGCTTGGAGGTGAATTTCCACACCGAGTTGACGGAAGTGGAGCGCGCCCACACCTTGCTGCCGATCTTCATGGTGTTCTGTTCGAGGGTGTACGTCCCGGCTTCGGCCGGTACCTCGAAGACTCCGAACGGCCAGCCGGTCCGCCCCAGGAGCTCCCCGTCGCGGCTCAGGCTCAGGCTGCCTATGTCGCCGAAGGAGCCGGGCTCGGCGTGGTGGGTGCCGTCGCCCCACATGGCGTCGGCGAAGCCGATCAGGTTGCCCTGGCGCTCGGAGACGAGGACCGGCCTCCCCTCGGCGTCGCGCGGGGCGGTGGGGGCGATGACGCCGTCGTACCAGGCCTCGGTGCGCTTCTCGCCGGGCTTGTACGTGTGCGCGGTACCGATCATCAGCTCGCCGAAGGGGAAGCTGCTGCCGACCGACTCGGCCCAGGCGGTGTCGCCGGTCGTGTAGTACTCGGTACGGCTGCCCGGTGCCGGGACGGTCTCCAGGGAGCCGAAGGCGACGCGGGTGCCGTTGGGCCGGTGGGCGTCCGCGAAGTACAGGAAGTCGGTGGCGATGCCGGCCGAGCCGAAGCGGGCGTCCTTGCGGCCGAGCCGGTCGTCCCGGACGCGGTAGGTCTTCTCGTCGCGGACGGGGCCGGACTCGGGGAAGGCCAGGCTGTACGAGTACGGGCTCTTCGCGGTGGCCTTCCAGTCGAGCGTGACCTCACCGGCGGCCAGCCTGGCGCGCAGGGCCGTCGCCTCGCCGGACGGGACGGAGAGGACGGGCAGACCGAGGCCGGTGAACGAGCCGCCGGGGTACCAGCGTTCGGGGGTCGTGTGGTGGACGATCACGGCGACGGCGCCGGCGGCCTTGGCGTCCCGGGCGAGGGCGCCCGCACCGGTGGAGTCGTCGGGCAGCCGGACGAGGGCGACACGGCCCTGGACTCCGGCGGCCTTCAGCTCCTGCGGGGTGCCGGTCCCGGCGTCGACGAGCCGGGCGGAGCCGGTGCCGTCGAGGTTGTCGGAGCCGGTGGAGGCGGTGAGTGGGTGCAGGGTCAGGCCGTCCGTGGTGCGCAGCGAGGTGATCTGCGGGGCCGCGGTGCGCCAGTAGCTGCCGAACTCGAAGTCGCCCTCGTCCGCGGCGCCTTCGACCGAGGCGTAGTAGTGACGGATGGTGCGCGGTCCGGCGGCGGTGCCGGCGTGCATCCAGGCGTCGTCCCAGGAGCGGGCGAACGCGAGGGTGGCTCCCCGGAGTTCGGAGGCCTTGTCGGTCCTGACCGACAGCTTGTGGGCCTTGCGGGCGTCGAGGACGACCGTGGTGTCCTTCTTCAGCTCCAGCTGCGGGCGGCCGAGGTAGCTGAGCGAGTCGTTCAGCCGGGCGCTCTCGCCCGCATCGGGAGTGGCGACGAAGGAGGAGAGGAAGTAGCTGCCGGGGCGCAGACGGTAGACCTGGTCGGCGGCGCCGTCATTGAAGCGGCGCTCCCCACTGGCGTCGTCGGTGCCGATGACGTCGAGGGAGCTGGCGCCGGAGGCCGGGTCGCCCTGACGGTCGATCAGCTTGACCCGCAGGGTGACGGTCTCGGGCTCGACGTAGAGGGAGAACGGGGTGGAGACGTGGACGCCGCCCTTGCCGGTGGCGATCACCCGGCCGGTGACGTCGCCGTACTGGGCGCGTTCCAGGCGGGCCGTGGGGTCGAGCTCGAGCGGGACCCGGACGGTGGCGCCCGCGGGGACGGTGACGGAGCGCTTCCCGAGGCGGGCGACCGAACTGCGCACACGGGAACCGTCGTTGCCGGTGACCTTCTCGACGGCCAGGTCCAGGGTGACCGGGGCGCCGGAGGTGTTGGTGTACGGGACGGAGACCGTGGTGCGGTCGGAGCCGTCCTGCGGCCAGTTGTAGGTGCCGCCCTGGACGGCGGGCGAGCCGAGGACCGTCTGGTCGATCGCGGCCTTGACGTCGAGCCGGCCGCCGCCGACCTCGCGGACGTCGCCGGGGACGGAGCTCTCGGCGGAGGCGACCAGCGCGGCCTTGACCTGCTGGGCGGTCCAGTCGGGGTGGCGCTGCTTCACGATGGCGGCGGCGCCCGCGACGTGCGGGGTGGCCATCGACGTACCGGACATGGACCGGTACGCGTACACGCCCCGGCCGCCGGCGGCGGCGGCGGAGATGCCGACGCCGGGCGCGGCTATCTCGGGCTTCAGGGTGTGGTTGACGATCGTCGGGCCGCGGCTGGAGAAGTACGCGGTGGAGTCGTCGCGGTCGGTGGCGCCGACGGTGAGCACGCCGGGCGCGCAGCCGGGCGAGGAGACCGTGTTGAGGGTCGGGCCGGAGTTTCCGGCGGCGATGACGAAGAGCGTGCCCTCGTTCCGGGCGAGTTCCTCGGCCGCGACGCTCATGGGGTCGGTGCAGTCGGTGGGGACGGGGCTGCCGAGGCTCATCGAGACGACGTCGGCGCCCTGCGCGACGGCCCACTCCATCCCCGCGATGATCCAGGAGGCGGCGCCGGATCCGGAGTCGTTGAGGACCTTGCCGTTGAGGAGGGACGCGCCGGGCGCGACGCCCTTCTTCCTGCCGTCGCTCGCGGCGCCGGAGCCGCCGACGGTGGAGAGGGTGTGGGTGCCGTGGCCCTGGCGGTCGTCGGTGCTGTCGGAGTCGGTGAAGTTCTCCGAAGCGGCGACCCGGCCCTTGAGGTCGGGGTGCTCGACGTCGGCGCCGGTGTCGAGGACGGCGACCTTGGTGCCGGTGCCGTCGTAGCCGGCGGCCCAGGCCTCGGGGGCGTGGACCTGCTTCGTCGAACGCTCCAGGGTGGCCTGGACCTTGCGGTCGAGCCAGAGCTTCTTGATCCCGGAGGCGGAGCGGGCGGCGGGGGCGTTCAGTTCGGCCCAGAACGTGGCGGCCTGCTTCTTCTCCGTCGTGAGCGCGACGCCGTCGACGGCCTTCAGGACCTGGCCGCGCTTGGCGCCGCGCGGGGCGGCGGGGACGGAGCGGGCGAGGTCGGAGCCGTAGACCGCGATGAGGGGCAGCGTGGTGGTGGCGGTGTCGTCGTAGCCCTGGCGGACGAGCCCGGTGACGTTGAAGAGCTCCTCGTCGACCCGGCCGGCGGCGAGCGCGGCGGCGGCGTCCTCGGGGTAGACGTAGAGGTCCTGGCCGGAGCGGCGGGTCTGGACCAGGGGGACGGTCCCGTCCTCGCGCGGCAGGGCCGTGGCGGCCGGGCCGCCGTCGGCGTCGCGGGTGACCACGACGCGGTCGCCGGTGACCAGGGTCACCGTGACCGGGCGCTCGCCGGCGCGGGCGGAGGTCTCGCTGCCTACCGGCGGTCGCTTGCCGGCCGTACCGTCCTGCGGCTCATTCGCCATGGACGGCGCGACCGCGGTGACGGCCAGGACGACGGCGGTCGCCGCCCCCAGGGCCGTACGCGAAATCGGGCGCATCGCTCTCCCCATCTGATTCCGGAAAAAAGGCATAAGACACCCTTCTCCGGAGGCTGTTGGTGCTGCGGTGGCGCCACATTGGCAGAGGTGAGGGCGGTACAGGGATGATGGGCAAGGCGGGAATACGCCGTGGCCGTTTCCCGCCAGGTCACCAACGGAACGAATGCCTCCGGTGAACGTCCTGGGAAGCTCCGGGGCGCCCGCCGCAGGTAGGGCGAGGGGTGGGGCATCCATGCTGGGAGCGATAGGACTCGACGAGCGCCAGGAGTCCGCGTACCGCGCGCTCGTCGCGCTGGGCGCGGCCGAGGTGACCGACCTCGCGCACCGGCTGGCGCTGCCCGAGCGGGACACCGAGCGGGCGCTGCGCCGCCTCGAGTCGCAGGGGCTCGCCGCGCAGTCCTCCGCCAGGACCGGCCGCTGGGTGGCGGCGCCGCCCGGGGTGGCCCTGGGCGCGCTGCTGACCCAGCAGCGCCACGAGCTGGAGCAGGCGGAGCTGGCGGCCGCGCTGCTCGCCGAGGAGTACCGGGCGGAGGCGGCGGAGGCCGCCGTGCACGACCTGGTGGAGGTGGTGACCGGCGCGAGCGCCGTCACCCACCGGTTCCTCCAGCTCCAGCTGGGCGCGCAGGAGGAGGTCTGCGCCCTGGTGACGGGAAAGCCGATCGCGGTGTCGGGCATGGAGAACGACGCGGAGGAGCAGGCCGCCGGGCGGGGTGTGCGCTACCGGGTGGTGATCGAGCGCGAGGTGCTGACCCTGCCGTCCGGGCTGCTGGAGCTCTCGGCGGCACTCGGCCGCGAGGAGCGCATCCGGGTCGCGGACCGGGTCCCGACGAAGCTGGTGGTCGCCGACGGCAATCTGGCGATGGTGCCGCTGACCGGGCGGGGGGTGGAGCCCGCGGCGATCGTGGTGCACGCGAGCGGGCTCCTCGAGTCACTGATGGGCCTCTTCGAGTCGGTGTGGCGGGAGGCGCTGCCGCTGAGACTCGGGGCGGGCGCGCAGATCACCGAGGACGAGGCTCCCGGTCCCGACGTCATGGACCTGGAGATCCTGTCGCTGCTGCTGGCGGGGATGACGGACGCGAGCGTGGCCAAGCAGCTGGACCTGGGACTGCGGACGGTGCAGCGCCGGGTGAAGGGCCTGATGGAGCTGACCGGGGTGACGACCCGGCTGCAGCTGGGCTGGCACGCGTACGAGAAGGGCTGGGTGGCGCGGGGCTGAGCCGCGCACCGCGAAGGGGGCGGGGCACGCGGCCGAGCGCGCGGCACTTCACCGCGGCCGTCCCCCCGCCGCCCGCCCCGCCCACTGTCGCCCCGCCCGCCGTCGACCCGCTCGCTGCCGCCGCCCACCCCCGTATGCACCGCGCGACCTGCGCGGACTCCGTTTGTGGGGGACGCTGGGCAACGTGGGTGTGTGGCAGCTCCTGATGGTCGCGACGGTGATGCTGCTCGGCCTGTTCGGGGTGCTGACCCCCGGCGTGCCGGGGACGTGGCTGGTGTGGGCCGCGATGCTCTGGTGGTCCCTGCACGAGCGGACCGACCTCGCCTGGCTCCTGCTGGCCTCCTCCACCGGACTGCTGCTGCTCACCCAGGTGATCGTCTGGCAGCTCCCGCCCCGCCGCTTCCGGGGCGTGGGCATCACCCGCCGGATGGTGGCGTACGCCGGTGTGGGCGCGGTCCTGGGCTTCGTCCTCATCCCGGTGCTGGGCGCGATCCCCGGCTTCGTCGGCGGGATCTACCTCTCGGAGCGGCTCCGGCTCGGCGGCCACGGCCAGGCGAGGGCCGCGACCCGCTCGGTGATGCGGGCGGCCGGCACCAGCGTGCTCGTCGAGCTCTTCTCCTGCCTGCTGATCGTGGGGGCGTGGGCGGGCGCGGTGCTCTGGGGTTGACGATGCTGGATCCATGAGGGATTTCGAGGGTTTCAGCGAGGCGGAACGCGCCTATCTCACGGACGGCCCGCGGCTGGCCCGGATGGCCACGGTCGACCCGTCCGGTCAGCCGCAGGCCAATCCGGTGGGCTTCTTCCCGCAGGAGGACGGCACCGTCCTGGTGGGGGGTCTGGCCATGGGCCGTACGAAGAAGTGGCGCAACCTGCGGACGAACCCCAAGGTGGCGCTGGTCGTCGACGATCTCGCGAGCGTGCGCCCCTGGCGGGTGCGGGGCGTCGAGATCCGCGGCGAGGCGGAGCTGCTCGTCGGTCCGCACACCCTGGGCGCGCACTTCAGCGAGGAGGTCATCCGGATCCATCCGCGACGGATCCACAGCTGGGGTCTCGAGGACGCCTCTCAGGCGACCGGGACGAGCGGGGCCGGCTCCAGGTAGCGCGCGGCGTACGAGCGCCAGGGGCGCCACTCCTCCGCGTCCGGCCCGCCCACCGGGGGCACGTCCGGGTCTCCGAGGGCCCTCATCCGGATCAGGGCCGCGTCCCCGGCGCCCACGCCGGGGACGGCGAGCAGTGCCCGCTCGGCCTCGTCGCGGTCGGCGCCCGGGTCGAGCCGGACCGCGCCGTCGGCGAGCGCGCGGGCGAGCGGGCCCACCACGGGGTGACCGGTCAGGGCCCGGGCCTCCGGGAAGACATGGGTGAGGCTGCCGCAGGCGGTGGCCAGCGGGGTGCCGTGCCTTTCGACGACTCGGGCGGCCTCCCGCGCGCCGAGGAGCGTCCGCAGCGCGAACTCCTCGGGGTCGGCCGTCCCCGGCGACCGTACGCCGGGCCGGGCGGCCACCTCGGCGGCGAGCCCAGGGGCGGCCCCGAGACGTTCGGCGACCGCGTACGGGTCGGCGTCGAGGTCGAAGAGGCGACGCAGCCGGTGCACGGCGGTGGTCAGGTCGCGGAGCTCGGTGAGGTGGATCCGGGCGTCCAGCCAGCGCCCGGCGGACCGCTCGTCGACGGAGACGACGCCGGTGCCGTACGGGAGCCGGAGCGTACGCCGGTAGGTGCGCGCGCCGGGGGTTCCGACGACCTCCTCCACCCGGGGCACGGTCTCGGCGGCGAGGAGGTCGAAGACCTCGCCGGCCGCGTACGGCCCCCGGTGGGCGAGCCGCAGCGGGACGCCCGCGGCGAGCGCGGTTCGGGCTCCCGCACCGCTGCCGGCCTCGGCGCGCAGGGCGGTGGGGGTACGGGCGTAGACGGCGCGGATCGTCTCGTTGAACTGGCGGACGCTGGCGAAGCCCGCCGCGAAGGCGATCTCGGTCACCGACAGTCCGGTGGTCTGGAGCAGCAGCCGCGCGGTGTGCGCCCGCTGGGCGCGGGCGAGCGCGACGGGTCCGGCGCCGAGTTCGGCGGTGAGCTGACGCTGTACCTGCCGGGTGCTGTAGCCGAGGCGTCCGGCGAGGCCGGGCACGCCCTCGCGGTCGACGACGCCGTCGCCGATCATCCGCATGGCGCGTCCCACGACATCGGCCCGTACGTCCCACGCGGCGGAGCCGGGCACGGCGTCCGGGCGGCAGCGGCGGCAGGCCCGGAAGCCGTGGCCCTGGGCGGCGGCGGCCGTCGGGAAGAACGCGACGTTCTGCCGTTTGGGGGTGACGGCGGGGCAGCTGGGCCGGCAGTAGATCCCGGTGGTGCGGACGGCGAAGAAGAACTCTCCGTCGAACCGCGCGTCCCTGCTGCTGACCGCCTCGTAGCGGGTGTCGTCGTCCTTCACGTATCCCAGTGTGCGACCCCGGGCACCCCTCGGCTCGCGGTTTTCGGACACGACGTTACGGGCGACGTCACGGGCTCCGGGGGCTCGGCGGGTTCCGGGGGAGGGCCACCCCTCCCCCGGAACCCGCTGCCGGGCCCGCCGTCCGCTACCGGACGTGGCCGCGCTTCAGCTCCATGGCCCGGCGGCCCTCGGCGCCCTTGCGCTTCCAGTCCTTGAGGATCTCGTTGCGCACCCGGGCGTCGGTCTTGGCCACGATCCGCTGGTTCTCACGGAGCAGCTTGCGGTAGCTCTCCAGCCGGCGCACCGGCAGCGAGCCGTCCTCGACCGCCGCGGTCACCGCGCAGCCCGGCTCCGCCTCGTGGGCGCAGTCGTGGAAGCGGCAGTTCCCGGACAGCTCCTCGATCTCCGAGAAGACCTGGCCGACGCCCGTCTCGGCGTCCCAGAGCCCGACACCGCGCAGCCCGGGGGTGTCGATGAGGACTCCGCCGCCCGGCAGGACGAAGAGGTTGCGGGTGGTGGTGGTGTGGCGGCCCTTGCCGTCGATGTCACGGGCGGCCCGGACGTCCATGACGTCCTCGCCGACGAGGGCGTTGGCGAGGGTCGACTTCCCGGCGCCGGAGACACCGAGCAGCACGGTCGTGCCGCCCGCGACGACGGCGGAGAGCACGTCGAGTCCCTCCCCGGTGGCGGAGCTGAGGGGCACCACCTGGACTCCGGGGGCGACCGTCTCCACGTCCTCGACGAGGTAGGAGAGCCCGACGGGGTCGGGCACGAGGTCCGCCTTGCTGAGGACGACGGTCGGCTGGGCGCCGGACTCCCAGGCCAGGGCGAGGAAGCGCTCGATCCGGCCGAGGTCGAGCTCGACGGCGAGCGACACGGTGATGACGGCGTGGTCGACGTTGGCGGCGAGGATCTGTCCCTCGGACCGCTTGGAGGAGGTGGAGCGGGCGAAGGCCGTACGGCGCGGCAGGCACGCCCGCACGTACCGGGGGTCGCCGGCGCCTTCGGGGTCGACGGCGGCCCAGTCGCCGGTGCAGATGACCCGGAGCGGGTCGTGCGGGGTCACGAACGCCGTGTCGGCGCGCACGACCCCGTCGTCGGTGGCCACGTCGCACTGACCGCGGTCGACCCGGATCACCCGGCCGGGGACGAGTCCCTGGGCGGCGTACGGGGCGAACGCGGCTGCCCAGCCGGAATCCCAGCCGTGGGCGTCGAGCGTCGAGGAGGAGGAAGAGGTGATGGGGGAAAGCGGGAAAGACAAGGGGGACCCTTCACAGGGGTGGCCCCGGCGCTGCGTATGGGAACGGTGAGATCAGCCGGTGGCCACGGAGGTGGTGTGGATGAACTTCTGCGTGAGGGCAAGGCCCGTCGTGACGACAGCCATCGGTCACACCTCCTGTGTGTCTTTTCGCTGGGAACGCGTCGCGAGGAACTCCTCGCGATCTTGTACGGGAAACACGGTAGCCGGACCGTCCCGGTGCGCGCCACGGATTTATTCGCCGGGCTCGTCCGGCGGGCTCCGAGCGGGGTCGGCGGCGCCCCCGTGAGCGGGGTGCGGGCGTCCCTGCCCGGCGCGCGTCCGATTCGTTCAAGACGGTCCCGGAAGGCGGCGCCTAACGTGCGGGGCATGGACACAGAACGCCGTCTCGTCACGGACATCCGCTTCGACCTCGTCGGCCTCGTCGTCTCGGACATGGCCGCCTCGCTCGCCTTCTACCGCCGCCTCGGCCTGGAGATCCCGGACGGGGCCGACTCCGCCCCGCACGTGGAGGTCACGCTGCCCGGCGGACTGCGGCTCGCGTGGGACACGGAGGACGTCGTCCGTTCCTTCGATCCCGACCGGAAGCGGCCCGAGGGCGGGAACCGGATCGAGCTCGCGTTCCGGTGCGGCGGTCCGGATGCGGTGGACGCGGTGTACGAGGAGCTGGTCGCCGCCGGGTACCGGGGGCATCTGAAGCCCTGGGACGCCTTCTGGGGCCAGCGCTACGCCGTGGTCCTGGACCCGGACGGCAGCGGGGTCTCGCTCTTCGCCGACGCCGCCGTCGAGGCCGGTCCCGGTGCCGGGGGTGACACCGAGGCGGGAAGCGCCGCGGACTCCGGGGCCACGGTCCCCGTCACCGACGCCACGTAGCCGCCGAGGGTCGTGCCGGCCAGCGCCCTCGTCTCACGTGCGAGATGGGCCTGGTCGGCGCAGCCCGCGCGGAGCGCGGCCTCCGCGTACGGCACCCCGGCCAGGACCAGGGCGAGGGCGCGCTGGAGCCGCAGGACGCGGGCGAGGGTCTTGGGGCCGTAGCCGAAGGCGTCCAGGGAGCGCCGGTGCAGCTGCCGGGCGCCGAGGCCGACGGCGTCGGCCGTCTCGGCGACCGCACGGCCCGCCGCGAGGCGGGCCACGACGGCCCGGAGCAGCGGGTCGGGCGAGGGTGCCGCGGCCGCCCGGAGCCGTACGAGCTCGTCCAGGGCCGTGGCCGGGTCGGGGGCGGCGGTGATCCGTTCGCCGAGCCGCCGTGCCTCGGCCTCGCCCCACAGCGCGCCGAGGGGGACCCGCCGGTCGCGCAGTTCACGGGCCGGGACGCCGAGGAAGCCGGGCGCGTCCCCGGGGGCGAAGCGGATGCCCGCGTACCGGTCGGCGGTCTCCTCGGGGACGTACGCGCGCGTGTCGGGGCCCGCGACGAGGAGGTGTCCGTCGGCCCAGATCAGGTCCATGCAGCCGTCGGGCAGGACCGGCCGGGACGTTTCCGCGGCGGAGCCGGCGGTCCGGGTCCACAGGACGGCTCCGTCGAGCAGGGCGGGGCGTTCCTCGTACACACGTCAAAGCTAGCCCCCGCCGGACGGTCAGTCCTTCTCCCAGCCGGAGTGGAGGCGGGCCTTGACGTCGTCGGGGGGCAGGAACCTCGACCAGCGCTCGGGGAACTCGGAGGGCATGTCCGGGTCGTCCTCGTCGACGTCCTCCGCCTCGGCCCGGACGCGGGCGACGAGCTCCGCGGCCTGGACGGCGCGGGCCCGCTCGTTGGCCTCGCGGGCGGCGGCCGTGGCGACGGAGGGCCAGACGCGGTCGATGGCGGCGTTCACGGCGGCGCCGACGAGGACGGCGAAGGCCGAGATGCCGATCCAGAGGAGGACGGCGATGGGGGCGGCGAGGGAGCCGTAGATCGTCGGCCCCTCGACCTGGCTGGTGAGGTAGATCCGCAGCAGGAAGCTGCCCAGCACCCACATGCCGAGCGCGACGAGCGCGCCGGGGATGTCCTCGATCCAGGGCGATCTGACGGGGACGGAGACGTGGTAGAGGGTGGTGAGGAAGGCGATGGAGAGCAGGATGACGGCCGGCCAGTAGAAGACCGAGACGACTTCCGTGCCCCAGGGGACGAGTTCGACGACCCGGTCGGGGCCGACGACCGCCAGGGGCAGCACGACGGCGCCGATGACGAGGGCCACGAGGTAGAGCAGGAAGGCGAGGAGCCGGGTCTTCACGATCCCGCGGTGGCCGTCGAGCCCGTACATGACGGTGATGGTGTCGATGAAGACGTTCACCGCGCGGGAGCCGGACCAGAGGGCGATGGCGAAGCCGAGGGAGATCAGTTCGGGCCGTTTGCCCTGGGTGACGTCGTCCAGGATCGGTTTGGCGATGTCGTCGACGCCCCGGTCGGAGAGAACCGTTCCGGCGGCCCGCAGGATGTTCTCCTGGATGCTCGCCACGGTGTCCGTGTTCGTCCAGTCGTCGGCGTAGCCGAGCAGGGCGATCAGACCGAGGAGCAGCGGTGGCAGGGACAGCAGGGTGAAGAACGCGGCCTCGGCCGCGAGCCCGAGGATCCGGTACTCGATGCACGAGTTGACGGTGTCCTTGAGGAGCAGCCAGACCATCTTCCGCTTCGAGACGTTGCGGTAGAGGACGCGCGCGCGGTGGAGCCTGCTCCAGGGCCGCCGCTCGGGCCGTTCGGGTGTTTCGCTTGCTGCCTGCACCTGCTTACCGTATCGGCATGGCAGCGACCACCCACACCGTGACCAACCAGCCTCCGCCCCTGGTGGGACATGACCTCTTCACGAGCGATCGGGCGCTGACCGAGGCGGTCGAACGGCATCTCGCGCCGGAGCTCCTCGCGGAGGCCCGGGAGGACCTGGTCGCCCTCGGCAGGGCGAACGGTTCCGCGCAGGTCCAGGAGTGGGGTGAGCGGGCGAACACCCGTCCGCCCCGGCTGCGGACCCATGACCGGTTCGGCCACCGGATCGACGAGGTCGAGTTCGACCCGGCCTGGCACCGGCTCCTCGGGAAGTCGGTGGGGGCCGGTCTCACCGACGCGTGGGGCCGTCCGGGTGGCCATGTGCGGCGGGCCGCCGGATTCCTGGTGGTGTCGCAGGCGGAGGCGGGGCACGGCTGCCCGCTGTCGATGACGCACGCCGCAGTGCCCGCGCTGCGCGCCGAGCCGGAGGTCGCGGAGGTCTGGGAGCCGGCGGCCACCTCCCATGTGTACGAGCGGGAGCTCCGTCCGGTCGCGGAGAAGCCGGGTGCCCTGCTCGGGATGGCCATGACGGAGAAGCAGGGCGGCAGCGACGTCAAGGCGAACACGACGCGGGCGCGTCCACTGGCGGCGGCCGGGGAGTACACGCTGACCGGGCACAAGTGGTTCTGTTCGGCGCCGATGTCGGACGCCTTCCTGGTCCTGGCGCAGGCCCCGGCGGGGCTCACCTGCTTCCTGGTGCCCCGGGTGCTCGCGGACGGCTCGCGCAACGCCTTCGCGCTCCAGCGGCTGAAGGACAAGCTGGGCAACCGTTCGAACGCCTCGGCCGAGGTGGAGTTCGACGGGACGACCTGGGCGCGCCGGGTCGGCGAGGAGGGGCACGGGCTGCGCACGATCATGGGCATGGTCGCGGCGACCCGGCTCGACTGTGTGCTCGGGTCGGCGGCGCTGATGCGGCAGGCGGTGGCGCAGGCGGTGCACCACTGCGCGTACCGCGAGGCCTTCGGCGGGCCGCTGATCGAGAAGCCGCTGATGCGGAACGTCCTCGCCGATCTGGCCCTGGAGTCGGAGGCGGCGACGGTGCTCGGCCTGCGTCTGGCGGCGGCCTACGACGCCGTCGACGCCGGGGGCGGCGACGCGGAACGGGAGCGCGCCCTGCTGCGCATCGCCGTTCCCGCGGCGAAGTACTGGGTGACGAAGCGGTGTACGCCCCTGGTGGCGGAGGCCCTGGAGTGCCTGGGCGGCAACGGGTACGTGGAGGAGTCGGGGATGCCCCGGCTGCTGCGGGAGTCACCGCTCGACTCGGTCTGGGAGGGCTCGGGGAACATCCAGGCGCTCGACGTGGTCCGGGCGCTGCGGACCGAGCCCGCCGCCCTCGACGCGCTGCTGCGCGAGGTCGGGGCGGCGCGGGGCGCGGACCACCGGCTGGACCGGGCGATCCGGGGCCTGCTGGTCGAACTGGCGGACCTGGAGGGGATCGAGGCACGGGCACGGCGGCTCGCGGAGCGGCTCGCGCTGGTCCTTCAGGGGTCGCTGCTGGTGCGGTGGGCGCCGCCGGAGGTCGCGGACGCGTTCTGCGCCTCGCGGCTGGGCGGCGACGGGGGCGCGGCCTTCGGGACGCTGCCGCACACCCTGGATCTGAGGGCGCTGGTGGAGCGGGCGCGGGTGGAGGTCTGAGGCCTGGGTCCGGCAGGGCGCGCTCGGGGCCGGAAGGCGGCGCTTCGGGGCCTGCGGGGGCACTGGGGCCGGGCGGCCCGGACGGACCGGGCGGCTCCTGGGGCCGGCGGGAGGCCTCGGGGGCCGTACGTCCGTGCGGCGGGGGCGGCTGAGCCGCGCGCACCAGGGGTGGACCGCGAAGGGTCGGTACGCGCGGAAAAGCGGGGGTGGTGCTGCGCCGACACGGCACCACCCGCCGCTCACATCACCTTCACTCAGGAAGCCCGTCGTCGACCAGAGTTGCAAAGGGTTGCAGGATTACCCGAACCGGGCCTCGCGGGACGGTTCCGAACGGCACGATGGGCACCGACACTCCGGACATCTGCCCTGTGCAGAACCGATACAGCACCCCGGGTGGCTGGGAGAGACCGATGAATAACACTCAGCTCGACATGAAGCGCCTCGCCGCCATGGACGCGGCCCAGGCCACCCGGCTGCTGCACCGGGTCCGCGAGGAGACCCTGGCGGGCCGTACGCCCCCGATCGCGCCCCGCGCCGTGATCGACGCGTCCTGGCAGCGGATGGCCCGGCTCGGGCTCGACCCCGACCGGGGGACGGACAGCGTGCTGCTCCAGCGCGACGAGCTGGAGCAGCGGCGCAGGACCACGCTCCTCTCCGAGGTCATGCAGACGCTGAGCGGCGGACTCGCGGGCATCGCCGACACCTCGCTCCAGATCATGGTGGTCACCGACGAGCACGGCCGGGTGCTGTGGCGGCAGGGAAACCCGGCGGTCATGCGACAGGCGAACGGCATCTGTCTGGAGGAGGGCGCGGCCTGGACCGAGCACACGACCGGCACCAACGCGGTCGGCACGGCCCTCGCCATGGGCCGGGCGGTGCAGGTGCACTCCGCCGAGCACTACGTCCAGGCGCTGCACAACTGGACCTGCGCCGCCGCCCCCGTCCACGATCCGCGCGACCGGCGGCTGCTCGGCATCCTGGACGTGAGCGGTCCGGCGTCCACCTTCCATCCGGCGATGCTCGCCCTGGTCGGCTCGGTGGCCCAGCTCGCCGAGGCCGAGATGCGGGAGCGGCACCGCGGATCGGTGGAGCGGCTGCGGGCGGTGGCCGCGCCGATCCTGTGCCGGGTGGGCGGCCGGGCGATCGCGGTGGACACCCACGGCTGGACGGCGGCGGTGACCGGTCTCGCCCCGGTGGACCGCGTCCCGCTGCCGAAGTCCTTCCGGTCCGGCCGGCTGTGGCTGCCCTCGCTCGGCGTGTGCGCGGTGGAGCCGCTCCCGGGCGGCTGGCTGCTGCGCGTGGAGGAGGAGACCCCGGGCGAGGAGCCGGGCACGGAGGCGGCCAGCCGGGTGGTCCTCGACCTGAGCCGGCCGCGCCGCTGGACGGTGTCCGTCTCGGGGGCGGCCGGCAGCTGGCAGCAGGAGCTGAGTCCCCGGCACGCGGAGCTCCTCTGTGTCCTGGCGATGCACCGGGACGGGCGGACGGCCGCGGAGCTGGCGGACGACGTGTTCGGGGACCGTACGCGGACGGTGACCGTGCGGGCGGAGATGTCCCGGGTACGGCGGAACCTGGCCGGGGTCCTCGCGCACCGGCCGTACCGCTTCCGCGAGGAGGTCGCGGTGGAGGTCCTGCGCCCGGAGCTCCCGGCGGACCTGCTGCCCCACTCGCTGGCGCCGGCGATCCGGGCGGAGACCGCGCCGTAGGCAGCACACCGGCGCGGGCCGGTCCGCGGCTGTCCACATGGCGGACGGGTGTGCGCCGGCGGCGTCCCGGGTGCCCGTCCCCACACCCGGCCGGCCTGGGAATTCGCCGCTCCGCATGATGCGATGACCTCATGAGCATCACTCTCACCACCTGGTCCCTCGAACAGACCTCCCCGTCCGACCTGCGTCCCGCCACCCCGCCGGAGGGCGACGACATCACGATCCGGCGCGCCGAGGTGCCGTCGGCGGAGTTCAGCCGCTTCCTCTACACCGCGGTCGGCGGCGACATCCGCTGGGCCGACCGGCTGTCGCTGACGTACAAGCAGTGGCAGGAGATCGTGGAGAAGCCGGGCGCCGAGATCTGGGTGGCGTACGACAGGGGCACGCCGGCCGGGTATGTGGAGCTCGACCCGCAGGACGACGGAGTGGTGGAGATCGTCTACTTCGGCCTGGTCCCGGCCTTCCGGGGGCGCCGGATCGGCGGTCATCTGCTGTCGGTCGGGGTGGCGCGGGCCTGGGACCTGGCCGCGCGCTGGCCGGAGCGGGAGGCGACGAAGCGCGTCTGGCTGCACACCTGCTCGCTCGACGGCCCGCACGCGATGGCCAACTACGAGCGCCGCGGCTTCCGTCTCTTCGACACCAAGGTCGAGGAGACGGAGGAGACCGAGACCCCCGGCCCCTGGCCCGGCGCCCAGGCCTGAGCGCCCCGGCCGAGCCCTCATACGGGACCGTTCGGTACCGCCGCACGCGTGGGGGCCTCCCACGCACCCCGCCGGAGACCCGTGAAGGGGCCCTGATCAGGGCCCCTTTCGCGTGACCCGCGCCACACCATCTCAACAAGCGAGACATGTACGTCCGCATCCTGGACGATGCTGGACTGGGTCCAAAGTCCCGTGACACGCTTCCGTCATGTCTGGAACTGGAATTGCCTTGGTGAGTCGGCGGCACGTCGACCTAGGCCGCATGTCCAGCGCCATCTGTCCGGCGCGCTGAGAGAACCAGCACCGCCGCGATCACTTTTCAGCACGACTCTGCCCGACCCCTGCTGCGCACTGACGCGCCACCCTCTGACCTGAGCGCCAGTGTGCAGGTCAGAGCCGCCCTCTCGCAGTCCCGAAGGACACATCGCCATGGCCGCCACCCCGGAAAACCCCACTCCCGCCGCCGCACGCCGCAAGACCGGGCGCCACCGTGGCGAGGGTCAGTGGGCCGTGGGGCACTTCACCCCCCTGAACGGCAATGAGCAGTTCAAGAAGGACGACGACGGTCTCAACGTACGGACACGTATTGAGACGGTCTACTCGAAGCGCGGATTCGACTCCATCGACCCCAACGACCTGCGCGGACGCATGCGCTGGTGGGGCCTCTACACCCAGCGCAAGCAGGGTCTGGACGGCACCAAGACGGGTGTCCTGGAGCCGGAGGAGCTGGACGACGAGTACTTCATGCTCCGCGTCCGCATCGACGGCGGCCGGCTGACCACCGAGCAGCTCCGGGTCATCGGCGAGATCTCCGAGGAGTTCGCCCGCGGCACCGCCGACATCACGGACCGGCAGAACGTCCAGTACCACTGGATCCGCATCGAGGACGTCCCCGAGATCTGGAACCGCCTGGAGGCGGTCGGCCTGTCCACCACCGAGGCCTGCGGCGACACCCCGCGTGTCATCCTCGGCTCCCCGGTGGCCGGCATCGCGGCCGACGAGATCATCGACGGCACGCCCGCGATCGACGAGATCTACCGTCGGATCGTCGGCAACAAGGACTTCTCCAACCTGCCCCGCAAGTTCAAGTCCGCAGTCTCCGGCTCGCCCCAGCTCGACGTGGCGCACGAGATCAACGACATCGCCTTCGTCGGCGTGAACCACCCGGAGCACGGCCCCGGCTTCGACGTCTGGGTCGGCGGCGGTCTCTCCACCAACCCCAAGCTGGGCGTCCGCCTCGGCACCTGGGTCTCCCTCGACGAGGTCCCGGACGTCTACGAGGGCGTCATCTCGATCTTCCGCGACTACGGCTACCGCCGGCTGCGCAACCGCGCCCGTCTGAAGTTCCTCGTCGCCGACTGGGGCCCGGAGAAGTTCCGCCAGGTCCTGGAGGACGAGTACCTCCGGCGCAAGCTGACCGACGGCCCCGCTCCCGACCAGCCCGCGGGCCAGTGGCGCGACCACATGGGTGTGCACCGGCAGAACGACGGCCGGTTCTACATCGGCTTCGCCCCGCGCGTGGGCCGGGTCGACGGCGCCACCCTCACCAAGATCGCCGGCCTGGCCGAGCAGCACGGCTCCGGTCGGCTGCGCACCACCGCGGACCAGAAGATGATCCTCCTCGACGTCGAGGAGGACCGGCTCGAATCGGCGGTCGCCGCCCTCGAGGCCCTCGACCTCCGGGTGAACCCGACCCCGTTCCGGCGCGGCACGATGGCCTGCACCGGCATCGAGTTCTGCAAGCTCGCGATCGTCGAGACCAAGGCCCGCGGGGCCTCGCTCATCGACGAGCTGGAGCGCCGCATCCCGGAGTTCGACGAGCCGCTGACCATCAACATCAACGGCTGCCCCAACGCCTGCGCCCGTATCCAGGTCGCGGACATCGGTCTCAAGGGCCAGCTGGTCCTGGACGACGAGGGCAACCGCGTCGAGGGCTACCAGGTGCACCTGGGCGGCGCCCTCGGCCTGGAGGCCGGCTTCGGCCGCAAGGTGCGCGGCCTCAAGGTCACCGCGGCCGAGCTCCCCGACTACGTGGAGCGGGTCCTCAAGCGCTTCCAGTCGGAGCGCGAGACCGGCGAGCGCTTCGCGACCTGGGCGGCCCGCGCTTCGGAAGAGGCCCTGTCATGAGCGAGCGTGCCGCACCGTTCCACTGCCCCTACTGCGGCGACGAGGACCTGCGTCCCAACGAGCTGGGTCACGGCGCCTGGGAATGCGCCGCGTGCAGTCGAGCCTTCCAGCTGAAGTTCCTGGGGCTGCTCGCCCCGGCGACTTCGAGCAACACCCCTGGAGGGAAAGAGATATGACGGTCACCCAGGAAGCCACCACGGCCGACCTCAAGGCACTCGCCGAGCAGGCCGGCCGTGATCTGGAGGACGCCTCCGCGCTGGACATCATCCGGTGGGCCGTGGACACCTTCGGCGAGGGCTTCTGCGTCACCTCCTCCATGGAGGACGCGGTCGTCGCGCATCTCGCCTCGCGCGTCCGGCCCGGCGTGGACGTCGTCTTCCTCGACACCGGCTACCACTTCGAGGAGACCATCGGCACCCGTGACGCCGTGGACGCCGTCATGGACGTCAACGTCATCACCCTGACCCCGCGCCGGACGGTGGCCGAGCAGGACGCCGAGCACGGCCCGAAGCTGCACGACCGGAACCCCGACCTGTGCTGCGCGCTCCGCAAGGTCAAGCCGCTCGAAGAGGGCCTGACCCGGTACGGCGCCTGGGCGACCGGCCTGCGCCGCGACGAGTCCCCGACCCGGGCGAACACCCCGGTCGTCGGCTGGGACGAGAAGCGGCGGAAGGTCAAGGTCTCCCCCATCGCCCGCTGGACGCAGGACGACGTCGACGCCTACGTCATGGAGCACGGAGTCCTCACCAACCCGCTCCTCATGGACGGATACGCCTCCGTCGGCTGCGCCCCCTGCACCCGCCGGGTCCTGGAGGGCGAGGACGCCCGCGCGGGACGCTGGGCGGGCCGCGCCAAGACCGAATGCGGGCTGCACGGATGACGGACACTCAGAACATTCAGGAGAAGCACGTGACGGGTGCCACCATCTGGCTCACCGGCCTGCCGAGCGCCGGAAAGACGACCATCGCGTACGAGCTGGCCGGCCGGCTGCGCGAGGAGGGCCACCGGGTCGAGGTGCTCGACGGCGACGAGATCCGCGAGTTCCTCTCCGCGGGCCTCGGCTTCACCCGCGAGGACCGGCACACCAACGTGCAGCGGATCGGCTTCGTCGCGGAGCTGCTCGCCTCCAACGGCGTGAAGGTCCTCGTCCCCGTCATCGCCCCGTACGAGGACAGCCGCGAGGCGGTCCGCAAGCGCCACGCCTCCGAAGGCACCCCGTACGTCGAGGTGCACGTCGCCACTCCGGTGGACGTGTGCTCCGTACGCGATGTGAAGGGGCTTTACGCCAAGCAGGCCGCCGGCGAGATCAGCGGGCTGACCGGCGTCGACGACCCGTACGACGAGCCGCGCAACCCCGATCTTCGGATCGAGTCCCACACCCAGACCGTGCAGGAGTCGGCAGCGACGCTCCACGCGCTGCTCACCGAGAGGGGTCTCGCATGACGACCGTCGCTCATGTTCACGACAGCACGGACAGCCCGTTCGCGCTGTCGCACCTCGACTCCCTGGAGTCCGAGGGCGTCCACATCTTCCGCGAGGTGGCGGGCGAGTTCGAGCGGCCGGTGATCCTCTTCTCCGGCGGCAAGGACTCCATCGTCATGCTGCACCTGGCGCTGAAGGCCTTCGCCCCCGCGGCGATCCCCTTCACGCTGCTGCACGTCGACACCGGGCACAACTTCCCCGAGGTCCTCGAGTACCGCGACCGTGTCGTCGCCCAGCACGGACTGCGGCTGCACGTCGCCTCCGTGCAGGAGTACATCGACGCCGGCAAGCTGCGCGAGCGCCCCGACGGCACCCGCAACCCGCTGCAGACCGTCCCGCTCACCGAGGCGATCCAGCAGCACCGCTTCGACGCCGTCTTCGGCGGCGGCCGCCGCGACGAGGAGAAGGCCCGCGCCAAGGAGCGGGTGTTCTCGCTGCGCGACGAGTTCTCGCAGTGGGACCCGCGCCGCCAGCGCCCCGAGCTGTGGCAGCTCTACAACGGCCGCCACGCGCCCGGCGAGCACGTCCGCGTCTTCCCGCTGTCCAACTGGACCGAGCTCGACGTGTGGCAGTACATCCAGCGCGAGAAGATCGAGCTCCCGGGCATCTACTTCGCCCATGAGCGCGAGGTCTTCGCCCGCAGCGGCATGTGGCTGACCGCCGGCGACTGGGGCGGCCCCAAGGAGTCGGAGACGACCGAGACGCGGCTGATCCGCTACCGCACCGTCGGTGACATGTCCTGCACCGGTGCCGTCGACTCCGACGCCACCACGCTGGACGCCGTCATCGCCGAGATCGCCGCCTCCCGGCTCACCGAGCGGGGCGCGACCCGCGCCGACGACAAGATGTCCGAGGCCGCGATGGAAGACCGCAAGCGCGAAGGGTACTTCTAGCCATGACGAGCACCACCGAGCAGTTCGCCGACGTGGCGGCCACGACCCTGCTGCGCTTCGCCACCGCCGGCTCCGTCGACGACGGCAAGTCCACCCTGGTGGGCCGGCTCCTCCACGACTCCAAGTCGGTCCTCACCGACCAGCTGGAGGCCGTCGAGGCCGCGTCCCTCAAGCGCGGGCAGGAGGCGCCCGACCTGGCGCTCCTCACCGACGGGCTGCGGGCCGAGCGCGAGCAGGGCATCACCATCGACGTGGCCTACCGCTACTTCGCGACGCCCCGCCGCCGCTTCATCCTCGCCGACACCCCCGGGCACGTGCAGTACACCCGGAACATGGTGACCGGCGCCTCCACCGCCGAGCTGGCCGTGGTCCTCGTCGACGCCCGCAACGGCGTGGTCGAGCAGACCCGCCGGCACGCCGCCGTCGCCGCGCTGCTGCGCGTCCCGCACGTCGTCCTGGCCGTGAACAAGATGGACCTGGTCGACTACCGGGAGCCCGTCTTCGCCGCGATCGCCGAGGAGTTCACGACGTACGCCTCCGAGCTCGGCGTCCCGGAGATCACCGCGATCCCGATCTCCGCGCTGGCCGGCGACAACGTCGTGGAGCCCTCCGCCAACATGGACTGGTACGGCGGCCCGACGGTGCTGGAGCACCTGGAGACCGTCCCCGTCAGCCACGACCTGACGGCCTGCCACGCGCGCTTCCCCGTGCAGTACGTGATCCGTCCGCAGACCGCCGAGCACCCCGACTACCGGGGCTACGCCGGTCAGATCGCGGCCGGTGCCTTCCGGGTCGGCGAGCCGATCACGGTCCTGCCTTCGGGGAAGACCTCCACGATCGCCGGGATCGACGCGCTCGGCGAGTCCGTGGACATCGCCTGGGCCCCGCAGTCGGTGACGATCCGGCTCGCCGACGACATCGACATCTCGCGCGGCGACCTGCTCGCCCCGAGCGGTGACGCCCCGGCGACCACGCAGGACATCGAGGCGACCGTCTGCCACGTGGCGGACCGGGCCCTCTCCGTCGGGCAGCGGGTGCTGCTCAAGCACACGACCCGCACGGTCAAGGCGATCGTCAGGGAGATCCCCTCGCGGCTCACCCTGGACGACCTCTCCCAGCACCCGAACCCGGGTCAGCTGGTCGCCAACGACATCGGCCGTGTCGTGGTGCGCACGGCCGAGCCGCTCGCGCTCGACGCGTACGCGGACTCGCGCCGTACCGGTTCGTTCCTGCTGATCGACCCGGCGGACGGCACCACCCTGGCGGCGGGCATGGCGGGCGAGTCCTTCGCCTCCAGGGCCGAGACCACCGTCCAGGCGGATGAAGAAGGGTGGGACTTCTAGGATCATGCTCTCCGACATCTACTCGACCTTCGCGAAGGAGGGTGGCCGCGTAGGCAGCGGCACCCTCGGCAGTGGCCAGGGAGGGGTGGCGCGATGTGCGCGATGACGTACGCGCACCGCATGCGCGCCCACACCCCCCACGAGCTGTACCTGCCCCAGCACCACCGCCGAAGACGTGCGTCATGAGACCACGTACCGAGAGGAAAGCCTCCCGTGTCTGCCAACGGAAATTCCCGCACCACCCGTAACACCGTGCGCCGCAGCATCGTCGCCGCCGCCGCGCTGCCCCTCCTGGTCGGTGCCCTCGCCTCGTGCGGCTACGGCTCCAACGCGAAGGACGAGTCCGCGGACAAGAAGGCCCCGGTCGCGGCCGACGCCAAGAAGCTCTCCGCCGACGAGGTCCGGGTCGGCTACTTCCCGAACCTGACCCACGCCACCGCCCTCATCGGCGTCAAGGACGGCCTGATCCAGAAGGAGCTGGGCGGCACCACGTTGAAGCCGCAGACCTTCAACGCCGGCCCGTCCGAGATCGAGGCGCTCAACGGCGGCTCCCTCGACATCGGCTTCATCGGCCCCTCGCCGTCCATCAACGCCTACGTCAAGTCCAAGGGCAAGAACCTGCGGATCATCTCCGGCTCCGCCTCCGGCGGCGTGAAGCTGGTCGTGAACCCGGACAAGATCAAGACCCTGGACGACCTCAAGGGCAAGCGGATCGCCACCCCGCAGAAGGGCAACACCCAGGACGTGGCGCTCCTCAACTGGATCGCCGAGAAGGGCTGGAAGGTCGACCCGGAGTCCGGCAAGGGTGACGTCTCCGTCGTCCGCACGGACAACAAGGTCACCCCGGACGCCTTCAAGTCCGGCTCCATCGACGGCGCCTGGGTTCCCGAGCCGACCGCCTCGAAGCTGGTCGCCCAGGGCGGCTCGGTCCTCCTGGACGAGACCTCCCTGTGGCCCGACAAGAAGTTCGTCATCACGAACGTGATCGTGTCGCAGAAGTTCCTCGCGGAGCACCCGGACGTGGTCGAGGCCGTGCTGACGGGCACGGTGAAGACCAACGAGTGGATCAACGCCAACCCGGACAAGGCGAAGGCGTCCGCCAACGAGGCGCTGAAGGCGCTCG
Source organism: Streptomyces zaomyceticus (assembly GCF_014656215.1). GTDB lineage: Bacteria > Actinomycetota > Actinomycetes > Streptomycetales > Streptomycetaceae > Streptomyces > Streptomyces zaomyceticus. Next base: position 45,885 of record NZ_BNBZ01000026.1, read on the forward strand.
GCGGCAAGGCCCTGGACGCCAAGGTCATCGACCCGGCGTGGCCGAGCATCGCGATCACGAACGACCCGCTGGCCGCGACGCTGAAGACCCAGTCCGAGTGGGCGGTCAAGGCCGAGCTCATCAAGCAGCCCGACCTGGCCGGCATCTACGACCTGAAGCTCCTCAACAAGGTGCTGAAGGCCGCGGGCAAGCCCGAGGTCTCCGACGCCGGTCTCGGCGTCAAGTAACCGCCCCGAGCAGCTCACAGACCGCGAATCCGTAACCCCAGGAGGTGACGACCATGGCCACGACGTTCGCCAAGGCTGCCGAGGGCACCGTAGCGGAGCAGACGCACGCCGCCCGGATCGAGCACGTCTCGAAGTCCTTCTCCGGCCCGGCCGGTACCCAACTCGTCCTGGACGACGTCAGTCTCGACGTCGCTCCCGGCGAGTTCGTCACCATCCTGGGGGCATCGGGGTGCGGTAAGTCCACCCTGCTGAACCTGGTCGCGGGACTCGACCGGCCGACCCAGGGGTCCATCGAGACCCCGGGCGGCCGGCCGGCCCTGATGTTCCAGGAGCACGCCCTCTTCCCGTGGCTGACCGCGGGCAAGAACATCGAACTCGCCCTGCGTCTGCGCGGGGTGGCCAAGTCCGAGCGCAGGCCTGAGGCCGAGCGGCTGCTCGAACTCGTCCGGCTCGGCGGCGCGTACGGCAAGCGGGTGCACGAGCTGTCCGGCGGTATGCGGCAGCGCGTGGCCCTGGCCAGGGCGCTGGCCCAGGACAGCCAGCTGCTGCTGATGGACGAGCCGTTCGCGGCCCTGGACGCCATCACCCGTGACGTGCTGCACGGCGAGCTCACCCGCATCTGGGAAGAGACCAACCTCTCGGTCCTCTTCGTCACCCACAACGTGCGGGAGGCCGTGCGCCTCGCGCAGCGGGTCGTCCTCCTCTCCTCCCGTCCCGGCCGGGTGGCGAAGGAGTGGACCGTGGGCATCGAGCAGCCGCGCCGCATCGAGGACGCGGACGTGGCCGAGCTGTCCCTTGAGATCACTGAACACCTGCGTGGGGAGATCCGCCGCCATGGCCAGCACTGACACCGCAGCGACGGTCAAGAAGGACGACCTCGCCGGTCTGGAGGCCGGACTCGACGCCCTGGACGCGGTCGAGATCCGCCGCACCCCGGTCCGGGAGGTCCTGCTCAAGAAGGTCCTCCCGCCCACCATCGCCGTCGCCCTGGTCCTCGCGGTCTGGCAGATCCTCGTCTCCGCGAAGATCACCGAGGAGACCAAGCTGCCCGCACCGTCCGCGGTGTGGGACGGCCTGGTCGACATGTGGCTCCAGGGCACCCTGCTGGAGGTCGTCTGGACCAGCGTGTCCCGGGGTCTGGCCGGCTTCCTGCTGGCCCTCGCCATCGGCACCCCGCTGGGCCTGCTGGTCGCCCGGGTGAAGTTCGTGCGCGCCGCGATCGGCCCGATCCTGTCGGGTCTGCAGTCGCTGCCCTCGGTGGCGTGGGTGCCGCCGGCCGTGCTCTGGTTCGGCCTGAACGACGCGATGATGTTCACGGTGATCCTGCTGGGCGCCGTCCCGTCCATCGCCAACGGTCTGGTCTCCGGTGTCGACCAGGTCCCGCCGCTCTTCCTGCGGGCCGGCCGCACCATGGGCGCCACCGGCCTCAAGGGCACCTGGCACGTGGTCCTCCCGGCCGCGCTGCCCGGCTACCTGGCCGGCCTGAAGCAGGGCTGGGCGTTCTCCTGGCGCTCGCTGATGGCCGCCGAGATCATCGCCTCCTCCCCGGATCTGGGTCTGGGTCTGGGGCAGTTGCTGGAGAACGGCCGGAACAACATCGATCTGCCCGGCGTGTTCCTGGCGATCCTGCTGATCCTGGTCGTCGGCATCGCGATCGACCTGCTGATCTTCAGCCCGCTGGAGCGCTGGGTGCTCCGCAGCCGCGGCCTGCTGGTGAAGTGAGCCGACCGACCATGAACCGACCTGTGCTCCTCGTCATCGCCCACGGCAGCCGCGACCCGCGGCACGCGGCGACCGTCCAGGCGCTGGTGCGCCGGGCCGGCGCGCTGCGGCCGGGGGTGCGCGTGGAGACGGCGTTCCTGGACTTCAACCTGCCCTCGGTGACGGGGGTGCTCGACCGGCTCGCCGCCGAGGGGACACGGGACGTGGTCGCGCTTCCGCTGCTGCTGACCCGGGCCTTCCACGCGAAGGCCGACGTGCCCGCCGTCCTGCGCCAGGCGCCTCCGTCGCTGCGGATCCACCAGGCGGAGGTCCTCGGCCCCTCCCCGCTGCTGATCGCGGCGGTGGAGCGGCGGCTGTACGAGGCCGGGCTCACGCCCGGCGACAAGAGCACGACCGGGGTCGTTCTGGCCTCGGCGGGCTCCACGGACCCGGAGGCGATCGCGGTGATCGCAGAAACGGCGCGGGAGCTGCGGCGCACCGGTTGGTGCTCCGTGCGGCCCGCGTTCGCCTCCGCATCTCTTCCGCGTACGGAGGACGCCGTACGCGCCCTGCGCGGCGACGCGGGCGTCCGGCGGGTGGCCGTCGCCCCGTACGTGATCGCCCCCGGCCGCCTCCCGGACCGCATCGCGGCGGGCGCGGCGGACGCGGATGTCCTGGCGGACGTCCTCGGCCCCTCCCCCGAGCTGGCCCGGCTGCTCCTGGAGCGCTACGACGGGGCCCTCGCGAGCCGTGTCGTCGTGGCCCACTCCGCCTAGGCCGTTCCTTCCGCTTCTTCCGCACCTTCCGGATCTTCCGGATCTTCCGGGGCGTCGTCGGACACGGCGACGGCAGCCGCGGCGAAAGCCCTCGTACAGCCGATAACCCTCGGTGGTCCGCGTCTCGTTCATACCGTCGACGCCACGGAGCGGCCGGCGGGTGGTCCTGAGGTTTCGCGACCCGGGTGGTGCGCGAAAATTCTTGGCCCGTCCGTACATCCTTGGGGCCCTCTCGTGCGTCTTCTGTGCGCCGGGCCGTTGCGGACCCGGAAGACATCGGTTTCTACCAAGGGCAGAAGACTTTGATCACTTCGAGACTCGGCGTACGCAGCGCCCTGACGGTCACGATCACGGCCTCGGCCGTACTGGCCGGCGGCGTCTTCGCCGGCCAGGCGTACGCCGCGCCGCCGCCCGCGCCGTCGATCACCGCCGCCGGCGGTTTCGTCATGAACAACGGGACGGGCGCGACGCTGTTCGGGAAGGCCGCGGACACCCGCCGGTCCACCGGCTCGACCACCAAGATCATGACCGCGAAGGTGGTGCTGGCCCAGCGAGGGCTGAACCTGGACGCCAAGGTCACCGTCGACAAGGCGTACAGCGACTACATCGTCTCCAAGAACGCCTCGTCCGCCCGGCTCATCGTCGGCGACAAGGTGACGGTCCGACAGCTCCTGTACGGCCTGATGCTGCCGTCGGGCTGTGACGCGGCCTACGCCCTGGCCGACAAGTTCGGCACCGGCACGACGCGGGCGGCCCGCATCAAGTCGTTCATCGGGAAGATGAACACCGAGGCCAGGAACCTCGGCATGCGGAACACCCACTTCGACTCGTTCGACGGAATAAGCAATGGGAGCAACTACTCGACTCCTCGCGATCTGACCAAGCTCGCGAGCAGTGCGATGAAGAACTCCACGTTCCGCACCGTGGTCGCGACGAAGTCCACGAAGCAGAAGGTGACCACGAGGTCCGGCGGTTACCGGTACATGTCGTGGACCAACACGAACAAGCTCCTGAGCACCTACAGCGGTGCGATCGGGGTGAAGACCGGCTCCGGCCCGCAGGCCAAGTACTGCCTGGTCTTCGCGGCCACCCGCAACGGCAAGACGGTCATCGGCACCGTGCTCGCCTCGACGAACGAGACGAACAGGGCCGCCGACGTGAAGAAGCTGCTGGACTACGGCTTCCGCCGGTGATGCGGCGGCCCCCGGCCCACCACGGTGCCGGGGCCGCCCCCGGCTGCCTCCCGCTCGCCGGGAGGCAGCCCCCGCACCGCACCCCCTCCGGGTGTGCGGACACCCGGCCCTAGGCCGTGTCTAGCCGAAGTCGAGGCCGCCCGTGCGGGTGCGCTTGAGCTCGAAGAGGTCCGGGTGGCCGGCCAGGACGCGGAAGCTGTCGAAGAGTTCGGCCGCGCGCTCGCCGCGCGGGACGGCACGCAGGACCGGGCCGAACCAGACGGTGCCGTCGACATGGATCGTCGGGGTGCCGACGTACGCCCCGGCCTCGGGGTCCTTGCCCGCGTCGTGGCTGCGGCGCACGACCTCGTCGTACGCGGGGTCGTGGGCGGCCTCGGCCAGCTCGGCGGGAAGGCCGAGTTCGGTGAGCGACTCGGCGACGACCGCGTCGAAGTCCGTCTGCTTCTTCTCGTGGATACGGGTTCCGTACGCGGTGTAGAGCGGGCGCAGGATCTCCTCGCCGTGCTGTGCGGCGGCCGCCGCCGCGACTCTGACGGGGCCGATGGAGGCGTCGACGAGTTCCCGGTACCAGTCGGGCAGGGTGTTGCCCTCGTTGTGCAGGTACAGACTCATGACCTTGAAGCGGAGGTCGATGTCCCGTTCGCGCTCGACCTCCAGGATCCATCGGGAGGTGATCCAGGCGAAGGGGCAGGCGGGGTCGAAGTAGAAGTCGACGGTGGGGCGGGACGAGGTCGGCGGCTGGATCTCGGTGGTCGTCATGCATCGAATCTAGCCAGCGAGTGGCCTGTCCCCATGGTCCAATCGACAGCCATTGAAGTGGGCCACTTCCCCTCTCAGTCCTCGCGTGTCATCTCCACCAGCTTGGCGACCGTGTTCCAGTTGCGGGCGGTGACCACCAGCCCCTTGACGACGGACGGCCGGGCGAGGACCTCGGCCAGCCGGGACCTGCCCAGCCCTTCGGGGACGTAGAGGTAGACGACCCGGTCGCCGAGGGCGAATTCCTCGGGGAGATGGGTCTCCCGGTCGATCGCGGCGAAGCGCTCGGCGTCGGCGGGACCGGAGAGATAGAGGGCGTGGAGCTGCTTGCCCTCCAGTTCGGCCGCCGGGAAGGGGCAGGCCTCGGCCACCGCGGCCAGGTAGTCGGCGTCGCGGACGAGGCAGTCGACGCGGAAGCCGAAGTGCCCCTCGATCGCGCCCTCGATCGCGGTGGTGAGCGTGTCGGCGGAGGCGGCGGAGTCGGTGGTGAAGACGGCGTTGCCGCTCTGCAGATAGGTGCGGACGTCCTGGTGCCCGAGGCCCTCGAGGACGGAACGGAGCTCCGCCATGGGAACCTTCCGGTGGCCGCTCACATTGATGCCGCGCAGCAGGAGCGCGTATGTCTGCGTCATGGGCTCAGAGTAGGCGGGCCACCGCGCCTCGTGGGGGGCGGCGCGGTGGCCGGTTCGAACACTGTCCGATCAGGGGAGCCGCGAGAAGCCCCTTCATCCATCTGTGACTTATTCAACAATGTTTCGTAATGGCGAACCCCTCACGAGCGGTTCATTTGCGCTGATAGCGGGCGAGGACCCGGTTGCCGTCCTCGACCAGCCTGCGGCGCAGTTCGGCCGCGTCGATCGCGCCGCTGTAGTACTCCTGGAAGGCCGGTGTCGCCACCTTGTCCTTCCACTCCGGGTATCCCCGTACCGACTGGGCGGGCGCCGGGCGCAGCTTCTCGGCCACCGCGGCGCCGGTCGCCCAGCCGTCCCGGGCGGTGCGCAGGGAGGGGTCGGCGAGCGCGGCCGTCCCGGTGGGCAGCATCCAGTCACCGCGCGCGAGCCGCACCATGTTCTCCGGGCGCAGGAAGAAGTCGAGGAACGCCATCGCCTCCTTCTTGTGCGGGCTGTCCTCGGAGATCGACAGCGTCTGCGGGGAGACGCCCTGGGTGAGTCCGGCGCTCCCGGCGGGGGCGGGCAGCACCGTCCACTCGAATCCCTCGGGTGCCTGCTGCGCGATCTGCTGCCGGTAGGCGAAGCCGAGCGGAACCATGGCGTACTTGCCGGCGAAGAAGCCGGGCAGCGTGTCGGAGCCGCCGCTGCCGAGCGTGGTGCGCGGGGCCGTGCGGTCGTTGACGACCTGGTCGTGAACGGTGCCGGGGACGACGGCGTCGGCCTCGGTGAAGCGGACGGTGACCCGGCCGTCGGCCTCCCGGTGGAAGAGCCGGCCGCCGGCGGAGAGCCCGAGGTTGAGGCTCACGGAGACGGGTTCCTTGAGGGGCCAGGCGACGGCGTACCGGCCGGGTCCCATGCTTCGGGTGAGGTCCTGGGTGATCTGCCGGAACTCCGCCCAAGTCCAGGGCTTCGACGGGGTGGGGACGCGGACGCCGGAGGAGTCGAGGATCTTCCGGTTGGCGATGATCACGCGCGGTTCCTGGAGGAACGGCACGCCGTAGATCCCCTCGCCGAAGGTGGTGGTCCGCCAGCCGGCGGCGGGGATGTCGGCGCGGAGCCGTTCGGGCAGCAGGGGGCGGAGGTCGGCGAGGTCGCCGCCGTGGGCGAAGTCGGCCAGGTCGTCGGAGGCGTCGTGGATGATGTCGGGCGCCTCGCCGCCCTCGAAGGAGGTGAGCAGCTGGTCGTGGACGGAGTCCCAACTGCCCTGGACGTAGTCGATCCGGATGTCGGGGTGGGCGGCGTTCCATTCGTCGACCAGCTGCCGGTTGGCGTCGACGGACTCCTTCTGCCAGGCCAGGGACTGGAATCGGAGCCGTACCACCCCGTCGTCCGGCGCCTCGTTCCCGGCGGTGCATCCGGTGAGGAGCAGGGCGAGGACGGCGGTGAGGGGGAGGACGCGTCGTCTCATGACTTCACCGCCCCGGCCAGCATCCCGCCGGTGATCCGTCTCTGGAGGACGGCGAAGACGACGAGGGACGGCAGGGTGGCGAGGAAGGCGGCCGCGGCCAGCGGGCCGAGGTCGGCGACGCCCTCGGCGCCGAGGAAGTGGGTGAGGACCACGGGCAGGGTCTGCTTCTCCGGGGTCTTGAGCAGGACGAGCGCGAAGAAGAACTCGTTCCACGCGGTGACGAAGGCGAAGAGTGCGGTGGCGACGATGCCCGGGGCGAGCAGCGGGGCGGTGACGGAGACGAGGGTACGGAGCCGGCCCGCGCCGTCGACGGCGGCGGCCTCCTCCAGTTCGGCGGGGACGGCGCGGACGTATCCCATGAGCATCCAGAGGGCGAAGGGCAGCGACCAGACCACGTAGACGAGGACGAGCCCGGCCACGCTGTTGACGAGGTGCAGGTTCTTGAGGATCAGGAAGAGCGGGATGATCACCAGGACGAAGGGGAAGGCCTGACTGATCACCACCCAGCCGGTGGCCGCGCCGGCGAGCCGGCCCCGGTGGCGGGCCGTCACATAGGCGAGCGGGGTGGCGACGGCCACCGCGATCAGGGCGGCGGCGACCGCGGCGACCAGGCTGTTGGCGGCGGCCCGGAGCAGTGGCTGTTCGGCGAAGGCCTGCCGGAAGTTGTCGAGCGTGGGGTCCCGCGGGATCCAGGTGGGGTGCAGCGAGGCCAGCTCGGGGGCGGGCTTGAAGGCGGTGGAGACCAGCCAGAGGAAGGGGAGGGCGAGGAAGACCAGATAGGCGAGGAGGGCCAGGTACTGGCCGATCCGCGCGGGTCCGCTCGTCCGGAGGGCGCTCACCGGTCCTGGTCCCCTTTCAGCCTTCGTACGAGGGAGAGGGCGATGAGCACCGAGACGGCGGCGATCATCACACAGCCCATCGCGGCGGCGTAGCCGAACTGTCCGTAGCGGAAGGCCTCTTCGTAGGCGAAGAGCATGGGGAGCCGGGTCCGGCCGCCCGGTCCGCCGCTGGTCAGCACATAGACCAGGGCGAAGGAGTTGAAGTTCCAGATGAGGTTGAGCGCGGTGATGGCGAGGGCCACCGGTCGGAGCGCGGGCCAGGTGACGGTGCGGAAGCGGCGCCAGGCTCCGGCGCCGTCGAGGGCCGCGGCCTCGTGGAGCTCGCGCGGGGTGTTCTGGAGTCCGGCGAGGAGGGCGACGGTGGTCTGCGGCATGCCGGCCCAGATGCCGACGACGACGACGGCGGGGAGGGCGGTGGCGAGCCCCGAGAGCCAGTCGCGGCCCTCGCCGAGGCCGAGGGTGCGGATCGTCTCGTTGAGGATGCCGGCGTCGGGGTTGTAGACCAGGCGCCACATGATGCCGACGACGACCTCGGGCATCGCCCAGGGGACGATCGCGAGGGCCCTGGCAAGCCATCGGAGGCGGAGCGGCTGGTTGAGGAGGAGGGCGAGGCCGAGAGCGAGCAGGAACTGGGGGACGGTGACCCCGACGGCCCAGACCGCGCCGATGCGGAAGGAGTCCCAGAAGAGGGTGTCGTGCAGGAGGTCCTGGAAGTTGAGGGTGCCCACCCAGCGGGTGGCGCCGGTGCGGCCGGACTGGGCGTCCGTGAAGGCCAGCGCGATGCCGTAGAGCAGCGGGCCGACGCTCAGGACGAGGATCGGCAGCAGCGCGGGGAGCACCAGGAACCAGGCACCGAAGTCGGGTCCGCGCGGGCGTTTCGCGGGGGTGGTGCGCGGTGCCCGCGTCCCGTCCGGCCGCCGTTTCGTCGCGGTCACCGAGCTCACTGGTCCGACCCCCGTCCGCCCGATCCGCCGTCGTGGGAACCTCGCCATGGTCCTGACGGGCCCGGGGGCAGTCAAGGCGATCCGCGCGGTGAGCTGCGTGGATGGGAGACTTTGGCTCAATCGCACAGGTAGGGAGAGGTCGATGGACGAGGCGCGGGCGCGGGAGATCCTGGCAGCGGCGGGACTGCCGGTCGCGGAGGCGCGGTTGCTGGCCCTCGGCGAGAACGCGGTCTTCGCCGTGGGGGATCTCGCCGTGAAGGTGGGCCGGGACGCGGAGGTCTACGAGCGTGCCGAGCGGGAGCTGGCGCTCGCCGCCTGGCTCGCCGACGCGGACGTGCCGGCGGTGCGGGCCGCCGAGGAGAAGCCGCGTCTGGTCGAGGGGCATCCGCTGACCTTCTGGCACCGGCTGCCCGAGGCGGTACGGCCGGCGGAGCCGCGTGACCTGGCGCCGCTGCTGCGGCGGATCCACGCCCTGCCGGAGCCGGCGGCCCTCACGCTGCCGCGCCGTGAACTGCTCGGCGGGGTGGAGCGGTGGCTGCGGCTCGCGGGGGACGCGATCGATCCGGCGGACGCGGCCTTCCTGCGGGAGCGGCGTGATGCCTTCGCCCCGGCGGCGGCCGCCCTGACCCCGCGTCTGGCGCCGGGTCCGATCCACGGGGACGCCCTCCCCCGGAACGTCCATGTCGGCCCGGACGGTCCGGTCCTGGTGGACCTGGAGACCTTCTCCTCCGATCTGCGCGAGCACGACCTCGTGGTGCTCGCCCTCTCCCGGGACCGGTACGGCCTGGACCCGGCCGCGTACGAGGCCTTCACGGAGGCGTACGGCTGGGACGTCAGGGAGTGGGAGGGGTGCGCGGTGCTGCGCGGGGCCCGGGAGACCGCGAGCTGTGCGTGGGTGGCGCAGCACGCGCCGGCGAACCCGAAGGCGCTCGCCGAGTTCGAGCGGCGGGTCGGCTCGCTGCGGGACGGCGACCCCGAGGTGCGCTGGTACCCGTTCTGACATCATGGCTCCCGACCGAACCGGACTGATCGAACGGGGTGTTGGGATGCGGATGGAACTGTCCGAGGTGGCACTCGACGTCGAGGTGAGCGGCGCGGGACCGGCCGTGCTGCTGGTGCACGGTTTCCCGGACAGCCACCGTCTGTGGCGCCATCAGATCCCGGCGCTGAACGCGGCGGGGTTCATGACGATCGCCCCGACGCTGCGGGGATTCGGCTTCTCGGACCGTCCGGAGGGCGGTCCCGAGGCCTACGACCCGGCCAGGCACGTGGGCGATCTGCTGGAGCTGCTCGCCCGGCTGGAGGTCGACCGTTTCCATCTGGTCGGCCACGACTGGGGCTCGGGGCTGGCGCAGGGCATCGCGCAGGTCCTGTCCGACCGGGTGGCGAGCGTGACCCTCATGTCGGTGGGCGATCTCGCGGCGATCCTCTCCGCGGGCTGGGAGCAGCGGCAGCGCCTCTGGCACCTGTCGATGTTCCAGCACGAGGGGCTCGCCGAGGAGTGGCTCTCGCGCGACGACTTCGCGCGGCTGCGCGAGATGCTCGACGACCACCCGGAGGCGGAGGCCGTCCTGGAGCCGTTGCGCGCTCCGGGCGCGCTGACCGCCGCTCTCCGGATCTACCGGGCGGGGCTGCCGATCGAGGTCCAGCTGGCCGCGCCCCCGGCGCTTCCCCCGCTGTCCGTCCCGGCGATGGGCGTCTGGTCCACCGGCGACCGCTTCCTCTCCGAGCGCCAGATGGTGGACACCGGTGAGCACGTGGCCGGTCCCTGGCGCTACGAGCGCGTGGAGGACGCGGGCCACTGGTTCCCGCTGGACCAGCCGGACCGGGTGAACGAACTGCTGCTCTCCTTCCTCAAGGAGAACTCCTAGGTCGTCTCTTTCCAGATCCGGAAGAGACGGCCTAGCCGACGGGCGCGGCCACCGGGCCGCGCAGCGGCCAGACCGGGTCGACGACCGCCTCCGTGTCGCCCTTGCGGCGCAGGAAGTCCTGGAAGTTCTCGGCCCAGAGGCGGTACCAGCCGATCTGGCGCTCGTGGAGCTCGGCCGGGTCGAGCTCGGCGACCTGGCGGTGCCGCTCGGCTATCGCGACGGCGACCCGGACGGCGGCGAGCGCGTCGGCCGCGGCCTGGTGGGCGGCTTCGAGGACGACTCCGTACTCCCCGCAGACCGCTTCCAGGGTCCGCTTGCCGCGCCGGTAGCGGTCGACGGCCCGGTCGATGGTGTACGGGTCGACGACGGGCCCGACGGGGGCGCCGCCGAGCCGCTCGCCCAGCGAGGGCAGTCCGTGCCGGTACAGCTCGGCGGAGAGCAGCGTCAGGTCGAAGGAGGCGTTGTACGCCACGACCGGGACGCCGTCCTCCCAGTACTCGGCGAGGGCCTTCGCGATCTCGTCGGCCACCTCGCGGACCGGCCGGCCTTCGGCTGCCGCGCGCTCGGTGCTGATGCCGTGGATCGCGGAGGCCTGTTCCGGGATGCGGATGCCCGGGTCGGCGAGCCAGTCCCGCCGGTGTGTGATGTGTCCCCCGCCGTCGACCTCGATGATCGAGGCCGTCACGATACGGGCCTCCAGCGGATCGGTGCCGGTCGTCTCCAGGTCGAAGCCGACCAGCGTTTCGCCGTGCCAAGCCATCGGGTCCTCCTTACGTGATCTCCCCCGTGGTGCTGACCACCCTCGCACGCACCACTGACAACGCCTTCGCCTCCCCCGGCGAGGGGTCAGGAGACGGGCCGGGAGTCGAGCCAGACGGACTCGAATTCCTCCCGATATGTCTCGAAAAGTCCGTGATCGCCGTCACGGATGCCCTGCCCGTGCCGCACCACGTTCCGCCCGCCGCCGCGCAGGACGAGGACCGGCGCCTCCATGCCCCGGGCCCGGCGCAGATACGACTGCACGACACCGACCCCGTCCGGGCCGTCGCCGTCCACCAGGTAGGCGGTGAAGCGGGGCGTCTCGTCGAAGACGTGGATCTGGAAGGCGCCCGGGTCGCGGAGCTTGGAGCGGACCCTGCGCATGTGCAGGATGTTCATCTCGACCGAGCGGCTCAGCTCGCCCTTCTTCAGGCCGAGTTCGCGCTCACGGCGCTTGACGGCGCTGCTCGCGGGATTGAGGAAGAGGAGCCGGGTCCGGCAGCCGGACTCGGCGAGCCGGACCATGCGGCGGCCGGAGAAGTTCTGCACGAGCAGATTGAGACCTATGCCGGTGGCGTCGAGGCGGCGGGCCCCGCCGAAGAGGTCCTCGGCGGGCAGCTGCCGCTGGAGCCGGACCCGGTCGGGATGGACGGAGACCACGTCCGCGTACCGGTCGCCGACGAGGTCCTCGACCGCGTCCACGGGCAGCCGGTCGGCGGAGGGCACCCCGGCGCCGCCGCCGAGGATCTCCAGGATGCGGGCGGAGGCCCGCTCGGACTGGGCGAGGACGGTCAGCGAGAGGGCCCTGTTGCGGGAGACCACGTTCCGCGTGACCTCCAGCTCGTCGAGGGCGAGCTCGACCTCGCGCCGGTCGTCGAAGTAGGGCTCGAAGCACGGCCAGTGCTGCACCATCAGCTCCCGCAGCTGCGGGAGGGTGAGGAAGCTGAGGACGTTGTCGTCGGCCGGGTCGAGGAGATAGCCCTTGCGCCGCGAGACCTCGCGCACGGCGACGGCCCGCTGCACCCACTCCTGGCCCGCCGGGCCGGCCGCGGCCACCACCCACTCCTCGCCGTGCACGGGTTCGTACACGGGCCGCAGGACGGCGGCGACCACGGCGCGCAGCCGCTGCTCGACGAGGTTCAGCCAGATGTAGGCCCGCCCGGCGCGCTGGGCGCGGGTGCGGACCTCGCCCCAGTCCTCGGCGTCCCAGTCGAGCTCCGCCCCTATCTCCACCGGCCGGGCGACGGTGACCGTCCCCGGCGGCACGGCACCCGGTGACGCGACCGGGCCGGGCGACGCCTCCGCGGGCTCGGCGGAGCCCCCCTCGCGACCCGAATCACCTGGGGGCAGCTCCAGACCTCCCGAGCTCACCCGCGCACCGCCTTCTGCTCCTGGACGCCCGTGTCGACCGGTCCGACAACGATCAAGGAAGGGTACTCCGCGAGCGGGAGGCGGTGCAGCAGGATCGTCAGGCTGCTTGTTCAACTACCCAGAACGGGCTGCCCGTTCTGGGAGGCGAGATCAGCCGGAGTGAGCGGATTCATAGCGGTTACGTCCCGGGGCGCGAGCTGGAAGCCCTGCCAGTGGACCGGCATCGGCTGCTGGTCCTCGTCCCGGGCGACGTGGTGGAACCCGATGTTGACCCAGACGGACGGTTTGGTCAGAGTCTCCCCGTTGACCCATTTGTCCACGCTGTCACCGGCGTTGGCCCCGCAGTTGCCGATGTTGTTGCTGGCGAACTTCTCACAGGCCCGCGCCTGGGTGAAGTACACGTCGTGCTTGGTGAAGCCGCGCCCGGCGTGGGTGTCGGTGTGGCCGGGGACGATCTCGTACGAGCGGGCGTGGCCGTCGGCGTTCTTGCCGGTGCCGCTGACCACCCGCCACCAGCGCATGTTCTTGGCGTCCCCGGCGAGTTCCTTGGTGACGACGGTGCGCTTGGTCTTCACGGTCGGTCCGCCGCCGCTCGCGGGGGGCGCGGTGACGGTGGAGTCGAACTGCTCGATCCGGTCCTTGGTGGAGCCGTCGAGACCGAAGTCGAGCTTCCAGAAGACGTTGTGGGCGTGGCTGGTGGCGTAGGAGCGGGCGCCCTTGCCGATGGGCCAGCCGCGGCCGTCGGTGGCGTTGTAGTCGACGGGCGAGAGGCTGCCGGTGGCACCGACGTTGGCGCCGATCGTGCCGTCGGCGGAGAACCGCCACTCGGAGATGTACTCGTACCAGCCGACCTTGTTCACGGTGTAGACGAGCAGGTCCTTGGCCTGGGCCTGCCAGACCTTGGTGCCGCCGTCGCTGGCCATGCGGTACGCGTGGCCACGCGCCCGGGTGGTGGTGCACAGGCCCTTGAACTGGCCGACCTCGGGCACCTTGACGGTGGTCAGGGTGCCGCCGGGGCACTCGGCCGGCTTGAGGTTCTGCAGCCCCCAGCCGAAGCCCGCGCCGGTGAGGTCGTCGTACTCGGCGGCGCCGTCGTCGTACGGCACGTGGATCTGGGCGAGCCGGGCGCTGGCGAGGACCTTGATCGGCGCGGTGGCGCCGGGCGGCTGGTAGGTGACCCGGTCGAGGGTGAGCCCGGCGGCGGTGTCGTAGCGCCAGCACATGCGCCAGACGGCGCCGCCGTCGAGCTTCTGCGTGATGCGGTAGGCGGCGGAGCAGTCGGCCTCGGTCGGTCCGGCGGGGCGCGTCGGGCCGGGCGGGCGGGGCACGGAGGGGGCGGCGGTGGCGCCGGCGACGGGCCCGGCGGCGGCCGTGGCGGTGCCGAGCAGGGCGGCCGCGGTCAGGACGGCGCCCCGCCTGCGGGTGCGCCGGTTTCGCTGGGTGGACATGGGAACGTACTCCCTCGTACGGAGATGCGGCGGAAGGACCGGTGGCGGCGGCGGTCAGCCGACGCGGGTGACGGTCCTCGCGGAGAGGTCGACGATCAGGTTCCGGGTGTCGATCCAGGCCCCGTTGAGGACCTTCGTGACCAGTCGGACGCACCGGTGCTCCCCGCAGCGGGAGAGCTGCGCGGGCACGTTCGCCTCGCGGTAGGTGCGGTAGAGGTCGCCGTTGAACCACAGCTGGGTGGTGGAGGTGAGCGCCTTGCCGGTGGCGTCCTCGTAGTCCTCCTTGACGCCCTTGCCGAGCGGGCTCGCGAGGATCAGCTCCAGGGCCTCGCGCAGCTCCTCGGGGTGGGCGGAGGGCTGGACCCCGCGCTGGGAGGCGGACTTCTCGACCTTCCCCGTGTCGAGGTTGACGGTCCGGGTGATGAGCTCGTCGCGCCCGTAGTCGTAGAGGCGGACCTCGGCGCGGCGCGTCCCGTCGCCGGGCAGCGGGTCGGCGAGGTCGGTGCCCAGGTGCTGGGGTCCCCGGCCGCCCTCGACGTTCTGCTGGGCGGCGGCGCCGGGCGGGGTCAGCGCCAGGGTCCCGGCCCGGGAGAGCTCGTCGTCGGTGAGCGGGTCGCTGCCGACGCCCTTCTTCCCCTCGGCCGCGGCGGGCGCCACGGTCGCGGGCGGCGGCGCGGTGCCCACGGCCTGCGTCCCCTCGCCGCCCTCGCCGCCCTGGAGGCCGGACGAGGAGCCGGCGGCGCCGGACGTGCCGGCGGCGGTTCCGGCCGCCCCCGCCCCGAGGGCGCCGCGGCCGCCGGGCGTGTCGTCCGCCCCCGCGGAGCCCGGCAGACCGATCGCGACCGCGACGGCGGTTCCCGTCACCGCCATGGCCGCTCCGGCCACCACCTTCCCCAGGTGGCGGCGCGCTATTTCGTACACACTTCCCCCTCTTTCCCCCTCTTGGTATGCGGTCACCCGGTAGGACGGGGCGAAGTCCTAGGAGGTTGCGCCTCTTTCGGGCAGGATTCGGCCGAAGAACAGCTATAAAACCCGGACAGAAGAGGAAGAGTCGTATCCATGCAGGTCTGGCCGGGACAGGCGTACCCCTTGGGCGCCACCTATGACGGAGCGGGAACCAACTTCGCGGTCTTCTCGGAGGCCGCCCACAGGATCGAGCTGTGTCTGCTCCATGACGACGGCTCGGAGACGGCGGTGGAACTGCGCGAGACCGACGCCTTCGTGCGGCACGCCTATCTGCCGGGCGTGATGCCCGGTCAGCGGTACGGGTTCCGGGTGCACGGCCCGTACGCCCCCGAGCGCGGACTCCGCTGCAACGCGGCGAAGCTCCTTCTCGACCCCTACGCGCGGGCCGTGTCGGGACAGGTGAAGTGGGGCGAGGCGGTGTACGGCTACCCCTTCGGGCGGCCCGACGCGCGCAACGACCTCGACTCGGGCCCGCACACGATGACCTCGGTCGTCGTCAACCCGTACTTCGACTGGGGCGACGACCGGCGGCCGCGCACCGAGTACCACCACACGGTGATCTACGAGGCCCACGTCAAGGGCCTGACGATGCTCCACCCGGACCTTCCGGAGGAGCTCCGCGGGACGTACGCGGGGCTGGCGCACCCGTCGGTGATCGGGCACCTCAAGGAACTCGGCGTGACGGCGCTCGAACTGATGCCCGTCCACCAGTTCGTCAACGACCACCGGCTGGTCGACGCCGGGCTCTCCAACTACTGGGGCTACAACACGATCGGCTTCTTCGCCCCGCACAACGCCTACGCCTCCTGGGGCGACCGGGGCCAGCAGGTCCTGGAGTTCAAGTCGGCGGTGCGGGCCCTGCACCAGGCGGGCATCGAGGTCATCCTCGACGTGGTCTACAACCACACCGCCGAGGGCAACCACCTGGGCCCGACGCTCTCCATGCGGGGCCTGGACAACCCCTCGTACTACCGGCTCGCGGACGACCCGCGCTACTACATGGACACGACGGGCACCGGAAACTCGCTGCTCATGCGCTCCCCGCACGTGCTCCAGCTCATCATGGACAGCCTGCGGTACTGGGTGACCGAGATGCATGTGGACGGCTTCCGCTTCGACCTGGCGGCCACCCTGGCCCGCCAGTTCCACGAGGTGGACCGGCTGTCCTCGTTCTTCGACCTGGTGCAGCAGGACCCGGTGGTGAGCCAGGTGAAGCTGATCGCCGAGCCCTGGGACGTCGGCGAGGGCGGCTACCAGGTGGGCAACTTCCCGCCGCTGTGGACCGAGTGGAACGGCAAGTACCGGGACTGCGTACGGGACCTGTGGCGCGGCGAGCCGCGCACCCTCGCCGAGTTCGCCTCCCGGCTGACCGGGTCCTCCGACCTGTACCAGGACGACGGGCGCCGCCCGCTCGCCTCGGTCAACTTCGTGACCTGTCACGACGGTTTCACCCTGCGGGACCTCGTCTCGTACAACGAGAAGCACAACGAGGCGAACGGCGAGGGCAGCCGGGACGGCGAGAGCCACAACCGCTCGTGGAACTGCGGCACGGAGGGCGAGACCGAGGACGTCGGCATCACCGAGCTGCGCGCCCGCCAGACCCGCAACTTCCTCGCCACCCTGATGCTGTCGCAGGGCGTGCCGATGCTCAGCCACGGCGACGAGTTCGGCCGCACACAGGGCGGCAACAACAACGCCTACTGCCAGGACAACGAGGTGTCCTGGGTGCGCTGGCCGAAGGAGAACAGCGAGGCCGAGGCCACCCTCCTCCGCTTCACCCGGGCGATGGTGCGGCTGCGCCGGGACCATCCGGTCTTCCGCCGCCGCCGCTTCTTCCACGGGCGGCCGGTGGAGGGCACCCACGACGAGCTCACCGACATCGCCTGGTTCACCCCCGAGGGCGAGGAGATGACGGCCCGCGACTGGCAGGCGGCGCACGCCCAGGCGCTGACCGTCTTCCTCAACGGCAACGCGATCTCGGAACCGGGCACCCAGGGCGAGCGGATCGCCGACGACTCCTTCCTGCTGATGTTCAACGCCTCTGCGAAGGAGCTGGAGTTCGCGGTCCCCGACAGTCACGGCGCGTGCTGGCGCATGGTCGTGGACACCTCTGACCCGGAGGGCATGCCGCCGCAGGAGGGCCCGGAGCTCGCGGGCGGCGAGCGGGTGACCCTCGCGCCGCTCAGCCTGACCGTTCTGCGGAGGCCCGTCTGACGGCGGGATCCCCCGGAGCCGCCTCCTTCGCAGCGGCTTCCTCCGTGGCGGGCGGTGCGGGCGCCACCCGTACCGTCCAGGACAGCAGGGCGCAGGCCGCGGCCGCCCCCACCGCCACCGCGAAGGCGGCGGGGGCTCCGTGGCCCTCGGCGAGCCGGCCGGAGACGGCCAGGGCGAGGGCCTGGCCTCCGACGATCCCGCTGGTCAGGAAGGCCATCGACTCGGCGAGCCGGGTGGCGGGCACGGACCTCTCGGTGAGCCCGAAGACGGTGATGAGGTGCGGGGCGTACGCGGCTCCCAGGACGACCACGACCGCGTAGAGCGCGACGAGCGAGTCGGCGAACAGCAGCGGGACCGAGAGGACGACGAGCGCGACGGTCGCGGTGCGCCAGCGGGTCATGAGCCCGATCCGGGCGGGCACGGCCGCCATGGAGAGTCCGACGGCGGCGCTCATCACCCCCATCGCCGCATAGACGAGCCCGGCCTGGGCGGGCGCGCCGAGCTTCTCGGTGAGGGCGGTGATCCCGGCCTGCGAGGCGCCGAACATGGCGCCCTGGAGGACCATCGTGCCGCGCAGGGCGTACGCCGATCCCGGCAGTCGCGTCCGTTCGGCGGCACCCGATCGGGTGGAACCGGACGGCTCCGGGGCGGTGGCCCGGCCGGTCGGATGGAGCGCGAAGGCGGTGCCGCAGACGACGAGCAGCAGGGCCGCCAGGAGGAGCGCGGCCGCCGGGTGGGCGAGGGCGGCGGCCAGGCCGACCAACGCGGGACCGAGCACGAAGGACACCTCGTCGAGGGTTCCCTCGAAGGAGAGCACCGTGCCGACGGTCCGGTCGTCCGCGCCGCCGCGGCGGGCGAGGGCCACCGAGCGGGTCCTGGCGAGCGGTCCGATCTGGGGGACGGTGGCCCCGGCGAGCGCTCCGAGGACCATCAGCCAGGCGACGGGCACCCCGGCGAGCGCGGCGAGCACCAGGGCGGCGACGGCGACCGCGTTGGCGAGGGAGGCCGCGAGGACGACTCCGCGCTGGCCGTGCCGGTCCGCGAGCCGGCCGATGACGGGCCCGGCGACGGTCTGGCCCGCCGCGAGCGCACCGCCCGTGAGCCCGGCCGTGGCGAGGGAACCGCTGGTCTCGGCGACCAGGAGCAGACTGCCGAGCTGGCACATGGCGGTGGGCAGCCGGCCGAGGAAGGAGACGACCGGCAGGACGGGGCCGAGCAGGGACCATGTGTCGCGATACATGCGGAGCATCGGGCGAACGTAACGCGATGCACACGAACGGGTGCATGAGGCGATGACACAGAAGCCCTCGCGCGGGGTACGTACGTTCGCATGACCTCCCTCCCGTCCGGTCCCGCAGCCGTCCTTCCCACCGCCACCTATCGGCTCCAGCTCCAGCCGGAGTTCCCCTTCGCGGCGGCCGAGCGGGCCGTGCCGCACCTCGCGGGGCTCGGGGTCTCGCACCTCCATCTCTCCCCGGTCCTGGAGGCGGTCCCCGGCTCGACCCATGGATACGACGTCACCGACCACGGCTCCGTACGGGCCGAACTCGGCGGCGAGGAAGGGCTGCGGGCCCTCGCCGCGACCGCGCGGGCCCATGGGCTCGGCCTCGTCGTCGACCTCGTGCCGAACCACATGGCGGCCTCGCCGCGGCACAACCACGCGCTGCGCGCCGTGCTCCGTGACGGCCCCGGGTCGCCGTACGCCCGCTGGTTCGACGTCGACCGGTCCGCCGGGGACGGCCGGCTGCTCCTTCCGGTGCTGCCGGCGCGGCTCCCGGAGGTACGGGACCGGCTGCGGGTCTCCGGCGGGGCGCTGCACCTGGACGGTCAGGAGTTCCCGCTGCGGCCCGGCACGGAGGGGCTGCCGCTCGACGAGCTGCTGGACGCCCAGTGGTACCGGCTCGGCTGGTGGAGGCTGGCCCGCACCGAGCTCAACTACCGTCGCTTCTTCACCATTTCGGAGCTCATCGGGGTACGGGTGGAGGATCCCGAGGTGTTCACGGCGACCCATGCGAAGGTCGTCGAGCTGGTCCGGGACGGGGTGATCGAGGGGCTGCGGATCGACCACCCGGACGGGCTCGCCGATCCGCAGGGCTACCTGGAGGACCTGGCGGCGGCGACCGGCGGGCGCTGCTGGACGGTCGTCGAGAAGATCCTCACCGGGCCGGAGGTCCTGCCCGCCGCCTGGCCGGTCGCGGGGACCACCGGGTACGACGCCCTCCGCCACGTCGACGGAGTCTTCACCGACCCGGTGGGTGCCGACGAACTGACCGATCTGTACCGGGAGTTCGTCGGCAAGGCCGGGGACAGGGGCGGCCGCTGGGAGGCGACGGCGCGGCGCGCCGCGTACGAGGTCGCCGGCCACGACCTGGCCGCCGAGACGGCCGTACTGACCCGGATCGCGGAGCGGATCTGCGCCGCCGACCCCGCCCTGCGGGACCACGCGCCCTGGGCGCTGCGCACCGCGGTCCGCGAGCTTCTCGTCCGGGTGCCGGTCTACCGCCCCTACCGGACCGGCGGCGAGGAGGTGCTGACCCCGGAGGCGGCGCGCGGCGCGAAGGCCGCCTTCGCGGTGCCGGAGGAGGCCGCGGCGGTCGACGTCGTACGGGATCTCGCACTCGGGACGCTCGGCGACGGGCCCGAGCACCGGGCGTTCCGGGCGCGGTTCGCGCAGACCTCGTCGGCACTGCGGGCCAAGTCCGTGGAGGACACGGCCTTCTACCGGTACACGCCGCTGCTGTCGGCGAACGAGGTCGGCGGGGACGCGGGACGGCCGGCGGTGTCGGTGGAGGAGTTCCACGCGTACTGCCGGCGGGTCGCCCGGGACTGGCCGGGCACCGGCACCGTCCTGTCCACGCACGACACCAAGCGCAGTGCGGACGTCCGGGCCGCGATCGCGGTCCTCTCCCAGTGTCCGCAGGTGTGGGCGGAGCTCCTCGCCGAGGTCGCGGGGGTGCCGGCACCCGACGCGCACGTCTCCTGGACGGCCTGGCAGACCGCGTTCGGCTTCGGCACCCCGGACCCCGACCGGCTCGGTCCGGCGATCCTCAAGTCCGTACGGGAGGCGGGCCTGCGGACCAGCTGGACGGAGCCCGACCCGGACTACGAGCGGGCGGTGGCGGAGTTCGCGGCGGCCGGGCCCGGCCGCATCCCGCTCCGCGCCGCCTCGGAGGCGGCCTTCGCCCTGGAACCGCACATCCGGGCGCACGCGCTGGGCGCGCTCCTGACGCAGCTGACGATGCCGGGGGTGCCGGAGCTGTACCAGAACACGGAGCGGGAGTACCGGGCCCTGGTCGACCCGGACAACCGGGCGCTGTTCACGGTCGGCGAGGACGACGACCGTACGGCCCTGGTGCGGGCGGCGCTGCGGCTGCGGCGCGAGCGCCCCTCGGCCTTCGGCGCCCGGGGTGCGTACACCCCCCTGACCGCCGAGGGCCCGACGGCCGCCCACTGCCTGGCCTTCAGCCGCTCCGACGAGGTGATCACCGCTGTCACCCGGCTGCCCCTGCGGCTCTGGGAGTCGGGCGGCTGGCAGGACACGGAACTGGTTCTGCCGGAGGGCAGGTGGGCCGATGTCCTGGACGGTGTACGGGAGTTCATCGGCGGCCCGGCGACGGAACTGAAGGTGGCCGAGCTGTTCGCGGAGCGGCCGGTGGCGCTGCTCGCGCGAATGGAGTGAGGCGCCACGACTCCTCGGGGAGCACGAGGAGCGGAAACGGCACGAAGAACGGGACGCCCCGTGGGGCGTCCCGTTCCGCTCCGGCCGGGCCACCGGCCCACCGGGCTGTCGGCCGCCCCTTCGGCCGGCCGGCCGTCAGGAGCGGGAGGCTCGCGAGACCTCGCACTTGGTGTACTCGGAGCCGTCGCCGGACCCCGGGTAGGAGGTGGTGAGTTCGGCGCTCGCCGAGGCGCCCGCCGCGACCGCGATGGCGGTCTTGGTGGCGGTGGCCGGGATCGCGGTGCCGCTCGCGTCGCCCTTGAACTTCATGGTGACGCTGTAGTCGTAGTCGAGCGCGCCGTCGTTCTTGACGGTGATCCGGGCGACGAGGTTCTTGGTCGCCGGGTCGTACTTGCACTCGTCGATGGTCACGTCGCGGATCGCCTTGTCGGCGCTGCTGGAGCCGCCGGGCAGGGAGCCGCCGGAGGTGCCACCGGAGGTGCTGTCGTTGTCGCTGTTGTGGTTGCTGCTCGAACTGCCGGAGCTGCTGCTTCCGCCACAGCTGCCGCCGTGCGAGCCGCGGGCACCGGTGAGGGCGACGACCGCGATGCCGAAGACAGCGATCGCACGAACATGACGCATCTTCACGTTTGAATCCCCGTTGAAAGTGGTACTGATGATGGCGCTTCTTGACGAGCGCACGTCACCCTAGCAGCGGGCGGGCCGTGTCCCCGCCCGTTCGGGGATCGCCCACCGGGCCGGAAGATCAGCCCCCTGGCCGGACGATCAGACTTCGCGGCGACCGCGTGATGAGGCCCGCCCACACCGGGCGGAAGCCGTCGGCCAGACGGAGCCGGGGCATGGCCGTGAACAAGGCCCTCAGGGCGTACTCGGCCTCCAGACCGGCCAGCACCACCGCCGGACAGAAGCCGCCGCCGTAGGTGAGCTGGCCCGGGTCGTCCCGGAGCGGGTCGAAGCGGTCGGGCTCGCGGAACCGCTCCGGATCCCGGCCCGCCGAGCCGACGAGCAGGGCGACGGACGCGCCCGCCGGGACGACTCCGCCCCCGACCGGCACCTCGGCGCTGGTACGGCGCACGGCGATCTGCACCGGCGGGTCCCGGCGCAGCGATTCGGCCCAGGCGCGGGCGACGAGTCCGGCGGGTGCGTCACGGAGGGCGGCGACCTGGTCCGGGTCCGAGAGGACGTTGCCGAGGAAGGAGGCCAGGGCCTTCTCCCGTACGGCGATCTGACCACCGCACTCCCCCGCCAGCACCCCGGCGGCCCGGCCGCGCACGAGCCGCATCATGTCGCGGTAGGGCACCCCGACGGCGGCGGCGACCGTCCCGGCCGGCAGCCAGTGGCAGAAGTCGGCGACCAGGTCTGCCTGCGGGCGTTCGGCGATCCGGCGGGCGAGGACGTACGCGGTGCGTTCGGTGACCGACCGGAGGGCCGCCACGTCGACGTCGACATGGGCCCGGACGCACGGCGGGTCGCCGGGCCGGTGCCCATGGGTGAAGCGGCTGTCGGTGAGCGCGGTCGCCACGTCCGCGTACCGGCTGAGCACCCAGGCTCGCAGCAGCGGGTCATAGGTGAGCGGGAACTTCTCGCGCAGGGTCCGGTGGATCCCGTGCGGGTCGCGGGAGGCGCCGGGGTCGAGGGGGCTCGGCGCGACGGTCCTGGTCCCGGACGCGACGGGGCCGGCCGGCACCCCGGCTCCGGCAGGGGACCCTGAGGCGGCCGGGCCGGATGCGGCCCGCCCCCGGCCCGGCACGGGCGACGCGAGCCCGGCCCGCAGCAGGACACCGGCCTCTCCGTCGGCCATCGGCGTCGTCGGCGCCATCGACGGAAGCCTCGTCCAGGGGTCCCCGGCAGGAACCTCCGGTCGGGTGTCGCCTATGCCTCGGCCCGGCTCGCGGTTCGGCTCGTCGCTCATCGCGCCCCCTGTCGATCGGCGGTGGGTGCCGCGGCCGGCGATCGTGGCGCGCGTCCCCACAGCCCATCACCGCCCGACCCCGACCGCCCGCCGCATACCGCCGAACGGGTGAAGCGGTTCAGGGGTGAACGGCCGCGGCGGTCGGGAGGGGGCACGGCTCCACGGGTCCGGGAGCGATTCCCCCGGGCTCAGACCACGGGCCATTCTCGGTCGGCGGTCACCTCGCGGCTGATGCGAGCCCACTCGGCTTCCCCACCGGGCAGCGGCCAGGCCCAGGTGAGTTGCTCCTTGGTGGTGAGGTCCTGGAGGAGGCGGGCCAGCTGTGGGCCCGCGGTGGCGGCGCCGTCGGGGACGGTGGGACCGTGGACGGCTCGGAGTTCGGCGAAGCGCGCCAGTTCGTCCTCGTAGAAGCCCACGGCCTCACGGGTACGTGCGGCCAGGTCGTCGCGCGACACCGTGCGCTGCAGCTGCAGGAGTGGAGGGTCGACGGATTCGGCGATCGCCGCGGCGAGCCGCGCGTGGCCGTCCAGGATCAGATGGCAGTCCAGACCGCTGACCCACCACAGCAGGACGGGCGGGAGCGTCCCTTCACGGGCCTGCTTGCGGTACGCCTTGACCCTGCTGTCCTCGGCATCGGGCATCGGCCGCAGCGGAAGGACCTCCCACGAGTGGGAATGGAGGAACCAGTCGATGGAGCCGTCCGGATGGCCGTCGACGAGCAGCGAGCTCCAGTACTCGGCGTGCGAGGTGTCGGCGTGGCTCCAGCGCCGGAGCGGACTGTCGCACGAGAGCAGCCAGCGGCCCTCGTGCAGCGGGCTGTCCGGCGAGTCGACGAGGTGCCGTGCAAAGCGGTGGGCCCACCGCTCCGGACCGCCCGCCAGCGCGCGCCCCGTATCGGCGCGGAGCGGCGGGACGGGGGAGCGGTACGCGTCGGTGCGCCAGAAGTCCACGCCCTCGAGGTGTTCGTCGACGACGGCGAGCAGCACGGGCCGCGACTGCTGGGAGACCAAAAGCTTCTGCCCGGCGCTGAACACGCGCAGCCCGGGCTGACGGCCGTCCCGGGCGTCGAGTGACAGGCCCATCCATGTGCCGTCGTTCCGCGTGACGTCGTTCCGCTGCATCCCGAGAGCGTAGACGTTCGGGCGCTCGGGCCTTCCTGGCGTGCCTACCCGTGCGAGAGCCGGAACGTCATCTGACCGAAGCCGACGACGTCCCCCTCGCGCACGACCACCGCGCCCGTGACCCGGCGGCCGTTGACCGTCGTGCCGTTCGTCGAGCCGAGGTCGCGGAGGATCCACATCCCGCTCTGCATCGACAGTTCGGCGTGCAGCCGGGAGGTCGTCTCGTGGCTGAGGCGGAGGCCGTTGACCGGGTCGCGGCCGATGCGCAGGGGGTGCGGGCCCGGCAGGGGCAGCAGGAGTTTCGGCAGGCGCTCCGCGGACCAGGCGCGTCCCAGCCTGGCCGTGAACGCGGACATCCGCTCGACCGCGCCCACCACCCGGCGGGTCCAGGTGCCCTCGGTCCTCAGGTCGGCGGTGAGCAGGGCGAGTTCGTCGGAGCGCCTGGCCTGGAGCGCGCGCTCCATCCGGTAGATGAACGTGTCGTGCGAGAGGCGGCCCTGGGCGGCGCCCTCACGGAGCAGCACCAGCGCGCGGTCCCGCTCGGCGTCGGTCAGCCGAGGGGTGTTCGCCGGAAGCTCGAAAGGGGTCGTCACATCTGTGATTGTCGGTCCGTCGGGCCCGCAGTGTCCAGAAGGGCCCTCGGCCCGGGAAACCCCGTACCCCCTCGTCCATGATCGCTGCTACGGTCTGCCGTCTCCACAGCACGGATCCCCAGGGGGAAACACGACGTGACCGCGTCTTCTTCGAGCACGCCCGGCACCACCACCAGCACGCCCAGCACCACCGGCACCACAGAGGCGCACGACCTCGTCATACGTCCGCTCGCCGGACCCGAGGAACTCGACCTGTTCCTCCGTCTCACCTACTCGCTCGACCACGAGCTCGCCGACGACCTCGCCACCGGCCGCCGTCTGCCGGAGTGGATGTGGGTCGCCGTCGACGGCGACCGGCTTCTCGGCCGGATCGCCTGGTGGACCAACACGGCCGGCCGCGCCCCGCAGGCCCTCGACTTCTTCGACCTCGCCCCGGAGCTGTCGGAGGAGGAGCGCGCCACGATCGGTCTGCGGCTCCTGGAGACCGCCACGGCCGCCGTGATCCCGGCGGGCACGCAGCGCCCCGAGTTCGGCCGCTTCATGCCGGCCGACTGGCGCGAGGTGCCGGAGACCCGGTCCCTCCTGGAGTCCGTCTTCGGCGCCCTGGTGGCCACGGGGGCCCGTCCGCTCGTCGAACGGCTGCGCCTGGAATGGCGGTCCGGCACCCCCGTACCGGAGCCGAAGGGCCGTCTGGAGTTCCGTCCGGTGCGGGACCGGGAGGACCTGGTCTCCCTGATGACGCTCGTCATGGAGGGCACCCTCGACGCCCACGGGCAGGCCGACCTGGCCTCCGGCCTTTCGGTGCGGGAGGCCGCGGAGCTGCACTACGACGAGGAGTTCACGCACTACTCCTCGCCTCAGGAGTGGTGGCAGGTGGCCCAGCTGCCGGAGAGCGGCGAGCCGGTCGGCTTCGTCGTCCCCGCGCGCAACAACTACCACCACACGATCGCGTACATCGGCGTGCTGCCCGCCCACCGCGGCCACGGCTACATCGACGACATCCTGGTCGAGGGGACGCGGATCCTGGCCGCCCACGACGTGCCCCGCATCCGGGCCGCGACGGACCTGGGGAACGTGCCGATGGCGGCCTCGTTCGCCCGTACGGGCTACATCACCTTCGAGCGCGCGATCAACTACCTGTGGGACGCGCCGGGCGTGGCGGTGTCCTGACTGCCAGGATGGGCACGGTAGTCATGCGTTGATTCGCTGACTGACTGGACCGTCGACGAGGGGATTTCCGTGCTCTTCGAGGTGTGGGCGCCGAACGCCCGTGACCGCGTGACGCTGGAGCTGAACGGCTCCGCCCATCCCCTGGAACGGGACGCCGAGCGGGACGGCTGGTGGACGGGGGTCGTACCCGCCGAGGACGGCGACCGGTACGGCTTCTCGCTGGACGGCGGGCACCTGCTGCCCGACCCGCGCTCCCGCCGGCTCCCCGACGGGCCGGACGGCCTGAGCGCGGTCGTCGACCACTCCGCGTACGTCTGGCGGAACGAGTCCCCGAGGCTGCGGCTCCGCAGCGCCGTCCTGTACGAGCTGCACCTCGGCACCTTCACCCCGGAGGGGACCCTGGACGGGGCGGCCGCGCGCCTCGGGGAGCTCGCGGGCCTCGGCGTCACCCATGTGGAGCTGATGCCGCTGTGTCCGTTCCCCGGGGTGCGGGGCTGGGGGTACGACGGTGTGGCGCCGTGGGCGGTGCACGAACCCTACGGCGGACCCGAGGCGCTGAAGCGGTTCGTGGACGCGGCGCACGGGCTCGGCATGGGCGTGGTCCTGGACGTGGTGCACAACCACCTGGGGCCCGACGGCAACCATCTCCCTTTCTTCGGGCCGTACTTCACGGAGACCCACCACACCCCGTGGGGCGCCGCGGTGAACCTGGACGCGCCCGGCTCGGACGAGGTCCGGGCGTACTTCCGGGGCAGCGCGCTCGCCTGGCTGCGGGACTACCGGATCGACGGGCTGCGGCTGGACGCCGTGCACGCGCTCGCCGACACCCGGGCCCTGACCTTCCTGGAGGAGCTGTCGGCGGCCGTCGACGAGCTGGCGAAGGAGCAGGGCCGCCCGCACTTCCTGATCGCCGAGTCCGACCTCGCCGACCCCCGCACCACCACCCCGCGCGCGCTCGGCGGGCTCGGGATCCACGCCCAGTGGAACGATGACTTCCACCACTCCCTGCACACCGCCCTCACCGGCGAGTCCCAGGGCTACTACGCGGACTTCGCCCGCGCCCCGATGGCCGCGCTCTCGAAGACGCTCACCCATGTCTTCTTCCACGACGGCACGTACTCGGCCTTCCGGGGCCGCCGGCACGGACGGCCGGTGGACCGGGAGCGCACCCCCGCCCACCGTTTCCTCGGCTACGCCCAGACCCACGACCAGATCGGCAACCGGGCCCTGGGCGACCGTCTCTCGGCCTCCCTCTCCCCCGGCCTCCTCGCCTGCGCGGCGACCCTCGTCCTGACCGGGCCCTCGGTGCCGATGCTCTTCATGGGCGAGGAGTGGGGGGCGAAGACACCCTGGCAGTACTTCACCGACCACACCGACCCGGAGCTGGCCGAGGCCGTACGGCGGGGCAGGCGGCGGGAGTTCGCCGAGCACGGCTGGGACGAGAACGAGGTCCCCGACCCGCAGGAGCCCGCCACCCGCGACCGCTCCGTACTCGACCGGGCCGAGCGCGAGCGGGACCCGCACAAGCGGCTGCTCGCCTGGTACCGGCAGCTCATCGCGCTGCGCCGCACCCTGCCGGACCTGACGGACCCGGACCTGGCGGGGGTGAAGGTGGCCTTCGACGAGGAGGCCCGCTGGCTGGTCTTCCGGCGCGGGGTGCTGCGGGTGGCCGTCAACCTGGGCAAGGAGCCGGCCGTGATCCCGCTCGGCTCCAACGGCCGCGACCAGGTCCTGGCGGCTTGGGACCCGGTCGAGACCCCCGCGGCGGACGGGGTCCTGCGGCTGCCCGGCGAGTCGGCGGTCGTCCTCGCGGACGGCTGACGGCGGACCTGCCCGCCTGTTCCGCGGACGGCCGTCCCGTTGTACGAAGGACGGCCGTCCCGCCCGGCTACTCCACGACGGCCATCTCGTGCGGGGTGTTGTTGAACCGGCGCCCCGCCCCGTCCTCCGTCGCCGTCACGATGTCCTCGATCCGGACGCCGAAGCGGCCCGGCAGGTAGACGCCGGGCTCGATGGAGAAGCACATGCCCGGCACGATCGGGAGTTCCTCGCCCTCGATCATGTACGGCGGCTCGTGGGTGGTGACGCCGATGCCGTGGCCGGTGCGGTGGATGAAGTACTCGCCGTAGCCGGCGTCCGTGATGACCTTGCGGGCCGCCCGGTCGACGTCCTGGCAGGCCACCCCGGGCCGTACCGCCTCGAAGCCGGCCTGCTGGGCCTCCCGGACGAGGTCGTGGACGCGCCGCTCCTCGTCGGTGGGCTCGCCGACGTGGACGGTACGGGTGGTGTCGGAGCCGTAGCCGTGCTTCAGGCCGCCGAAGTCGAGGACCACCATGTCGCCGTGCTCGATGACCCGGTCGCCGGCCTCGTGGTGCGGGTTGGCGCCGTTGGGGCCCGAGCCGACGACGGTGAAGTCGACCTGCGAGTGCCCGAAGCGGATCAGCAGCGCGGCGAGGTCGGCGGCCACTTCGGTCTCCCTGCGGCCGGCGAAACGGACCTTGAGGATCTCGCCGTACGCCCGGTCGGCGGCGGCCCCCGCGGCCGCGATCCGGGCCAGCTCGTGGGCGTCCTTGACGCCGCGGAGCATCGGCAGGGCCTCGGTGAGGGACACGTACGAGGTCTCCGGCAGGGCCTTCTGGAGACCGAGGAGGTGCATGGCCCAGGCGTTGTCGCTGATGCCGAAGCGGCCGTCGACGTCGAGCAGGGGCGCGGTGACGGCGTACGGGTCCTTGCCGTCGGTCCAGTCCCGCAGGGTGAGCGCGGCGGCTCCCACCGCCTTCTCGGCGTCCGGGGCCTCCAGGGTCGGGACGACGAGGACCGGCTCCTGTCCGACGGCGAGGACGAGGAAGGTGAGCCGCTCGGTGATCGCGGTCGGCCGGTAGCCCGTGAGATAGACGAGGTCGGGGCCCGGGGCGACGATCACGCCCGCGAGTCCGGCGTCGGCGGCGGACTCGGTGGCGCGGGTCATCCGGGCCCGGTAGTCGTCGGCGGTGAAGGGAACGGGGGTGTCGCCCCGGTCCTCGGCCGCTTCGGGGGCGGGAGTGCTCGACATGGGGTCTCCTTCTCGGCTCCGCTGCGTCCTCGACGTACAGCATCCTGCCGGGACGGGCCCCCGGCCGCGACCGGTCAGCGGCGGTCGGGGCCCTGTGCGATGAGCCGTTCCAGGAGTTCCTGGAAGTCGTCGCCGACGACGATCCGCAGGTCCCCCCGCTCCTCGTCGTGCTCGCTGAGCTGGGTGAGCGTGCCGCCGCGCCACCAGAAGACGTACGGGCTGATGGCGCCCGGGGTGTCCTCGTACCCGGAGGCGGCGAACGAGGCCATCGCGCCGAGGGCCGGGATGATCGAGGTGTCGCGGATGGGGTGGAACGCGAGCTGGTGCCGGAACGGCATCGCGACGAGGGCGCCGTGCTCGCCGAGCGGCAGGCCGGTGACCCGGCGGGCCACGCCGTCCAGGTCCAGGACCCGGCTCGCGGTGTAGAAGGAGTCGCCCAGGATGATCTCGAAGCACATGCCGTCGGCGTCGCGGACGGTCTCGTGCTCCTCGACGGGCAGCCCCCGCAGGTTGCGCAGGGCCCGGTCGCGCAGCTGGGCGTGGTCGCCGAGCCGTTCGAGCGCCTCGTCGGTGAGCATCATGACGCTCTCCGGCAGGTCGAGCGCGAGGATCTCGTACAGCCCCGGGCCGACGGTCCTGGCATAGCCGAAGGCGGCGGCGTCGATGCCGTCGCCGCTGACCACCCGGGGGTAGAGCTGGGAGCGGATCTGCTCGGGCGGCAGGGTGTCGAGCGCGGACGGACCGTCCATGGCACGGACGACCAGGCCGATGTGCCGGTTGATCATGCCCGGCCAGACGCGCGGGCCGCGCCGGTCCTGGTGGCAGACGGCGGCGAGGTTGCCGAGGCCGAAGCGGCGCCCCTTGTCGTCGATGACGTGGTCGGCGTAGACGGTGACCTCGAGGCCGAGTTCGGCGAAGGTCTCCCGGACCCGGCCGCGGAAGAGCCCGGCCTCGCGCTGGGAGAAGTACGCGAACTCGGGGTCCCTCGGTGCGTCGTCGCCGTCCCGCCTGGGTCCTCGTCGCAGCCACCCCACGCCTGCCCGCCTTCCGTCGCCGTTGCGCACAGGGTAGCGACTGCGGGTGTCAGCTCTTGAGCCGTCCGGTGAACTCGGCCACCGGACCGGTGGGTTCGGCGTCCGCACCGGCCGGCAGCAGGAGTTCGGTGCGGTGGACGAGCCGGGGAGCGACCAGCGGTACGGCGGTGGCTCCGGGGACGTCCGTCGCCAGCGGCAGCGGCAGCAGCGCGAGGCCGTGCCCGGCGGCGGCCAGGGCGGCGAGGGTGCGGGGGTCGCCGCCCTCGTAGCGCAGGGCGGTGCGGAAGCCCCGCCCTGCGGGCCCGCCGTGGACCGCCCGCAGCCGGTCGAGCGGGATGCCCGCGGTGGGCGCCTCCAGCCAGCGGGCGTCGACGAGGTCGTCGAGGCGGAGCCCGGTGCGGCCGGCGAGCGGATGGGTCGTGGGCAGGACGACGGCGAGCGGTTCCTCCGCGACCCCGGTCGCGGTCAGCGGGGCGACGTCGGGCAGGCGCAGGGGGTCGCTGGGGGCGGCGACTCCGTCGACGAGCCCGGCGTCGGCCTCGCCGGTGGCGACGGCGACGGGAACCCGCTCGCGGGGCACCGCGCGCAGGGTGACGCCGGTGGCGGGCAGCGCGGCGAGGGTACGGGCGTGCAGGGCGAGCGGGGAGGCGGCGACGTCCAGCGTCGCGCGGGGCGCCGCCGCGAACCGGTCGAGGTCGGCGCGGGCCGCGTCGAGGCGGAGCAGCAGCGCCCCCGCGTGTTCGAGGAGCCGCTCGCCGGCCGGGGTGGGGGCGACGGGCCTGCGGGTGAGCAGCGACAGCGCGAGGTCGGTCTCCAGGGCGGCGATGTGCTGGGAGACGGCGGACTGGGTGTAGCCCAGCTCGCGCGCGGCCTCGGAGAAGGACCCGAGGCGGACGACGGTGACGTAGGTACGGAGGAGGTGCGGGTCCATGGCGTGCGCCGGGCCCCTCAGGACCCGTCGGGGGCGGTGAGGAGGGCCTGCGCGTAGTGGGCGAGGGAGCGGTTGTAGCGGGGCAGCAGCGGGGCGAGGGCGCCGAGGGCGAGGGAGGCGGCCTCGCGGTCGCGGCCGGTGTCGGCCAGGGCGAGGGCGAGGAAGGCGTCGACGGCTCCGGCGAGCGCGATCTCCTCGGCGTCGAGCCGGTCGGCGGGGACGGCCCGCTCGGCGGTGAGGAGTTCGACGCTGCGGTCGGGCCGGCCGAGGTTGCGCAGGCTGCTGGCGAGCTGGATGACGGCGCGGCGGCGGCGCAGCCCGGTGAGACCGCTGTCGAGGGCGCGCCGGTAGAACCCGACGGCTTCCTCGGGCAGGCCGGTGGAGTCGTGCGCGGCGCCCTGTTCGAAGAGGGCGGGGGCGTCGTCGGCGGGGCGCTCGGCGGCGAGCGCGGCGACGCGGGCGCGGAAGTCGGCGGGCTCGTGGCTGTCGATCCGCTCCCAGAGCGCGGCGACGCGGTCTTCCCAGCCGTTCGGGTCCTGATCGTTCGTCATGCGTGCACCCTATCCAGCCCGTCATAAGCATTCGTGATGCGAGGTGCAGAGATCATCGTTGGACGTGAACCGCGGCCGCTGTCGAGGATGATCCCCATGAACACCACGCATCCCCACGCCCGTACCCCCCGTATCGCCCTGGTCGGCGACCGCTCCCCGCACGTCCGCTCCCACGTCCGGGTCCCTGTCCTCCTCGACGCCCTCGCCGAGCGCGACGGCCTCGCCCTCGACGCGTACTGGATCCCGACCGGGGACGCGGCGGCGCCCGGCGCTGTGAAGGGCTTCGACGCGGTGTGGGTGCTGCCGGGGAGTCCGTACGCGAGCGAGGCGGGGGCGCTGGCCGCGATCCGTACGGCCCGCGAGGACGGCATCCCGTTCCTCGGCACCTGCGGCGGATTCCAGCACGCCCTCCTGGAATACGCGCGGGACGTCTGCGGCCTGACCGGGGCGGCGCACGCCGAGAACGACCCGGCGGCGGACGAGGGCGACCTCCTCATCGCCCCGCTGGCCTGTTCGCTGGTGGGCCACGAGGGAGTCGTACGGGTCACCCCGGGCTCACGCGCCGAGCGGGCCCTGGGCGCGGAGCGGACGACCGAGCGCTACCACTGCGAATACGGCCCCGACAGCCGCCACCTGGACACCCTGCGGGCGCACGGGATGCGGTTCACGGGCGCGGACGAGGAGGGCGGGATCCGTATCGCGGAACTCCCCTCGCACCCCTTCTTCCTGGCGACGCTCTTCCAGCCGGAGCTCGCGGGCGACGGCACCCGCCCGCACGCGCTGATCCGGGCGCTCGCGGCCGCGGCGGCGAAGCACGCGGCCGAACGCCCTGCCTAGGGACGCGTCCCTGGGCAGGGCGCCGGGTTCCGCGCCCGGCGCGTGGCCGGCGGGGGTTCGGCGTGCGGTCAGCGGGACCAGTGCGGGTCGCGTCCGGTGAACGCGAGGAGCCGCTCCGCGCGGCTCGCCCCCTCCGGGACGACCACGGGCGGCGCGTACTTCCCGAACGAGTCGCGGACGAAGTCGACGAGCTTCGACGCGATGTCCTCCAGACCCTCAGCCATCTCCTCGGTCAGGGGCAGGTCCTGCCCGGTGGCCCTGGCGATGTCCCAGGCGTGGAGGCCGGCGTCGAGGGCCGCGGCGGCGGCACCCGTCCCGGCCGGCATCGGCCCCATCGGGGTGGCCACGCTCTCGGAGCCCCTCCCCGACTCCCACGCCACGGCGGCCGCCTCCAGCACCCCCGCCAGTTCCGCGATCGGGTCGTCCGCCACCGCGTCCACGGGCTCGAACGGGTCGCTCGGCGGCGTGACACCCGTGATCTGCATGACCAGCGCCTGCTGGTCCAGGCGCGCGTGGTTCAGCACCTGGCGCACCGTCCACTCCGTACACGGCGTCGCGTCCCCCCACGCCCCGGCGGGGACGCCACGCGCGGCGGCGAGCAGGTAGTCGTGTGCCTCCGCGAGCAGTTTGAAACCGTCGACGGTCATCCGTCGGCCCTCCCGTTGGTTTCGAGACCGGAAGCGCCACCATAGAGCGGCGTCGCCGCGGGAGTCCGTCCTTTCGCCTGCCCGGGGCCCGGGGCTCGGAGCCCCGGGGATCAGGACATCGGCACCACGAGGTGCGCCCGGTCGCGGCCGCGGGCCACCAGGCGGGCGTTGGCCTCGTCCGAGTCGTGGACCCAGCGTTCGGCGTGGGCCCGGTCCTTGCCGAAGCGGACATGGCGTGCGACGAGCCGGGGGACGCGGCGCCGGTCGTCCAGGTCGAGGTACCAGACCTCGTCGAGGAGGGGCAGGACCCCGGCCCAGCCGCCCTCGTCGTGCAGCAGGTAGTTGCCCTCGGTGACGACGAGCGGCACCTCGGGTCCGACGGGTATCGCCCCGGCGATCGGCTCCTCCAGGGAACGGTCGAACGCGGGCGCGTAGACGGTGGTGCCGGGGGCCGGGGTCCGCAGCCGGGCGAGGAGCGCGGTGTATCCGGCGGCGTCGAAGGTGTCGGGGGCGCCCTTCCGCTCCGCCCGGCCGAGGCGTTCCAGTTCGGCCCGGGCGAGGTGGAAGCCGTCCATGGGGACGAGGGCGGCGAGCCCGCCGAGCCGGGCGACGAGCCGCGCGGCGAGGGTGGACTTCCCGGCGCCGGGCGCGCCGGCCAGCCCCAGGATGCGGCGGGGCGGGCGGCCGTCCCCGGGGCGCTCGGCGAGGGCCTCCGCCCGGGCGGCGAGGCGGTCGAACTGCTGCGCGTCCATGCGGGGCATTCTCGCACCGCCGCGGCCGGCACGGCCCGCTCCGTCCGCGGCCCCGTCCCCCCGTCCCGACCCTCCCCCGGCCCTCCTTCGGACCCTCGTTCGCACCCTGCTATCGACAAGGGTCGCGCCGGGAACGACACGGGTCGACGCGGATAGATTCCTGCCGCTTGCCCGTATTACGTTGGGGTAATGCCGTCCATCGCACTTGTGACCCTCGTTGTCCGTGACTACGACGAGGCCATCGCCTTCTACACCGACGCCCTCGGATTCGACCTGGTCGAGGACACCGACCGGGGCGGCGGCAACCGCTGGGTCGTGGTCCGCCCGCCCGGCGCGGCCGGGGTCGGCGGCCTCGGGAACGTGGGCCTGCTCCTGGCCCGCGCCAAGAACGACGCCGAGGAGGCCTCCGTCGGCAACCAGACGGGTGGCCGGGTCGGCTTCTTCCTCCACACCGACGACTTCGCCCGCGACCACACGCGGATGTCGGAGGCGGGGGTGAAGTTCCTGGAGGAGCCGCGCCACGAGCCGTACGGCTCGGTCGCCGTCTTCGAGGACCTCTACGGCAACCGCTGGGACCTGCTCCAGCCGGCGGACCCGGCCGCGTAGCGCCCCGGACGCCGGGAGCGCTTCCGCCCCGGGCGGGACGCGGCACCTCGGCATCGCCGGGTACGGCCGTGCACCCGGGCGTCGGACCCGCCGTCTCCCGGGGTTCCGCCTACCCCGTGCCCAGGGGCGGGCCGACCCCACAGGACGGCGGCGGCTGCAGGCTGGGCCTGAGGGCGTCGAGGACGGACGCCATGAAGGGCGGGCTCACGGCCCGGATGCCGAGAAGCCAGGTGTGGTAGATCGGCCCGTAGACGAGCTCGACGGCGAGTTCGAGGTCGAGGTCCTCGCGGATCTGGCCCGCGTCGCGGGCCTTGGCCAGGCGTGCGACGCACTCGTCGATGGCGCCTCGCAGGATGCGGCGCACCCCTTCGGCGGCGACGTCCTCGGTCTGCGCGGCGGCGATCAGACCGCGCCAGATCGCCCCGAGCTCCGTCTCGAACAGGCGCGTCACATTGGCGGTCTGGGTGGCCAGGTCGGCCATGATGTCACCGGTGTCGGGGTAGCCGCCGTCGGCGCTGCGCCGGACCTCCACGACTTCCAGGAGGATCGCCGCCTTCGAGGGCCACCATCGGTAGATCGTCGTCTTGGCGACGCCCGCCCGGGCCGCGATCGCCTCGATCGTGGTCGCCGCGAGTCCGCGCTCGGCACAGAGGTCGAAGGCGGCTTCGAGGATCGCCTGCCGGGCCTTCTCGCTGCGGCGGGACGGGGCCGTGGACATGCGTCCGACCCTACCCCAAGACCCAACGCTACGAAGCGTTTTGACAGTCAAGTGGATCACTGGCACCTTGATCAACAGCGGAAACGCTCCGTGTCGTATCGCTTTGATTGACCCGGGGGAACTGCCCGCAACCAGCCCTGGAAGACCAGTGGTTCATGACGACTCAGGGCAAGTGCGGGCATGGGTCGGCCCTGTGGGCCGAAGACCAAGAAGGAACTGAAGATGATTCGCAAGGCAATGTCGGCGCTCATAGCGCTCATGACCATGGTCGGCGTGAGCTTCCTCGCCGCGAGCCCGGCTTCGGCCGCCGGCGAGACCAAGCTGTGGAACATGGGCAACTGCGCCACCCCCGAGGGCAACAGCACCGCCAACGGCGCCGTCGTCACCGTGTGGGACTGCACCGGCAGCCCGCTGCAGCGGTGGCACTGGAACGGCATGTTCCTCGTCCACGACGTGAGCGGTAAGTGTCTGACGCCGCGCGGCAACGCCTCGGGCACCAACGGCGCCGTCCTGACCCTGTGGACCTGTGACTTCAACTCGCTGAACAGCCCGCAGCGGTTCGACGAGGACTTCGACCAGTACTCCGACCGCATCCGGACCCTCAACGGCACGAAGTGCATCACCAACAAGGGCAACTCGCTGGCCAACGGCACCTGGCTGACCCTGTGGACCTGCAACCCCACGTGGAACTACGCGCAGGTGTGGCAGATCTCCCAGTAATTCCGTAGTCCCGCTCACGCGCACTACGCACGACGGCCCGCCGATGAGATCGGCGGGCCGTTTCCTTTTCGTGTCACCCGGAGGCGACAACTCAGCCCAGGAGCGGGAGGAGCCGTCCCACCGCCTCCACGACCGGCTGGCCGACGGCGCCGACGGCGGCGGCGATCTGCGCGACGGAGGCCAGGACGAGGCCGCGCTGCCGCAGGGCCGCCCGGTCGGGGATGAGTTCGGGCAGGGCCTCGTCGACGGTCTGTGCCTGCTCCGGGCCGAGGTGGGGCCGCAGGTCCTGAAGGAGGCGGGTGAGCTCCTCGACGGCGGCGCGGAGCCGGTCGTCCGGTGTGCCGCCGACGGTGCCGTAGTTGATGCCGACGTTGCCCTGGCCGTCGTTCATGTGGACCACGGGCCCGTAGTTGTTCGTCGTGTCGTCGCTCACAGGTTGATCCCCCTGTTGTTCCGGCCGCCGTTCATGTGGACGACAGGGCCGAAGTTGTTCGTGTGGTTGTACTGCTGCACGACCGCGGTGAACTCGGCCTCCGGGTTGTCGATGGCGTGCGCGATCCGTCCGGCGATGTCCAGCAGTTCGTTCACGGTCGGCAGGGTCACGACCACCGTGGAGCCGCCGGCCGTTTCCACGACCAGCACAGGCGTCGGCGACTGGAACAGCTCCTTGAGGAGGAACAGGAACAGGGCGATCCCGACGACGAGGAGAACGGGGTTGCCCTCGATCTCGCCGTCGCTCGCGTAGTTGATCGCGGCGTAGATCAGGGCGGCGACGAGGAGCCACCTCAGGAAGCGGACGAAGGCCGCACCCCGGTCGGCCTTGATCATGAAGGCCTCGACGCGGGTGATGTTGTGCAGCGGGAGGGCCGCGGAGCCCACCCACAGGATCCGGCGACTCACCTTGAGGACCAGGGTGCCGTCCCGGCGGGGCACCTGCGGTGCGGGCGATGCCGGCGGCACCGAAGACGCCCATGGCCGCTCGGACGGTGTCGGTGGCACCGAAGGCGCCCGCGGCGGCTCGGGCGGCGGCGGTCCTGCGGGTCCCGTGGCGTCCATGTGTTCCCCCCGATGTCCGGTCGGTCGCTTCCACCCCGCGCGCGGGGTCACCATTAAGCGCCCGAAGAGGGTCGTGAGGCAGGAGAGAAACAGCCAACTCGCCTTTCTGGCCGGTACTTTGCCCTACATCCCTTCTTGTGCCGGTGCGGGCACGGCCGACGTGCCGTACGCCAAAACCGCTGTCCCCCGGGCCGCCCCACTCCCTACACTCACGTCACGGCGCGCCGACCGGTGTGCCGTCCGACGTCCGACCGAGGGGAGACGACCGTGCGTTGCCACAACGCCGTCGCCGCGTCGTCCCCCCGTGCCCGGTACGACGTGATCCTCGCCTCTCCCTCCGGCCGGTGGCGGCTGCGCGCCCGCCATCGCCGACCCGTGACGCTTCCGCCGTCCCTCTGACGGCCCTCGTACGGGACATCGCGCTGCCCTGTCTCCACGCAGCAGCGAAAGGCACGACACCGTGCGTACTCACCTCACCGACCGCGTCCGCAACCTCGGCATCCTCGCCCACGTCGACGCCGGCAAGACCACCGTCACCGAGCGGTTCCTGTACCTCACCGGAGCCACCCACAAGCGCGGCGAGGTCCACGACGGCACCACCGTCACCGACTTCGACCCGCAGGAGCGGGACCGGGGCATCACGATCTTCGCCGCGGCCGTCAGCTGCGACTGGGCCGGGCACCGGATCAACCTGATCGACACCCCGGGGCACGTCGACTTCTCCGACGAGGTCGAACGCTCCCTGCGCGTCCTCGACGGCGCCGTCGCCGTCTTCGACGCCGTCGCGGGCGTCGAGCCGCAGAGCGAGACGGTGTGGCGCCAGGCCGACCGGCACGGCGTCCCGCGCATCGCGTTCGTCAACAAGCTGGACCGCGCGGGCGCGGAGCTCGACACCGCCGTGGAGTCGATCCGTACGCGTCTCGGCACCGTCCCGCTGCCCGTCCAGCTCCCCATCGGGCGCGAGGACGGCTTCACGGGCCTCGTGGACCTGGTCGGGATGCGGGCGTACGTATGGGCCGACGGGGCCGACACGTACACCGACCGGCCGGTCCCCGACGACCTCCTGGAGGAGGCCCGGCACCGCAGGCGACGCCTGGAGGAATCGGTGGCGGAGCTCCACCCGGGTGCCCTGGAGGAGTTCTGCGGCGAGGGCGCGCTCTCGGCGGAGACCCTCACGGGCGCGCTCCGCGACCTCACCCTCACCGGCGAGGCCGTGGTCGTGCTCTGCGGTTCGGCGTACCGCAACCGGGGTGTCGAGCCGCTGCTCGACGCGGTCGTCTCGTACCTCCCGGCGCCGTCGGACATGCCTCCGGTCCGCGGGGAGGTCCCGGCGGACCCGGAGGCGCCGTTCACCGCCCTCGCGTTCAAGGTGAGCGCGACCGCCACCGGCCGCATGACGTACGTCCGCGTCTACGCGGGCACGATCGGAAAGGGGGACACCGTGCTCGACGCCGTCAGCGGCCGCACCGAACGGATCGCCCGCATCCTGCGGGTGCAGGCCGACCGGGCGACCGAGGTCGACGTGGCGCGCGCCGGGGACATCGTCGCCGTCGTGGGCCCGAAGGGCGTCCGCGCGGGGGCGACCCTGTGCGCCCCGGGCGCGCCGATCGTCCTCGAACCGCCGACGACCGCCGACCCCGTGGTCTCGGTCGCCGTCGAGGCGCGCCGGAGCACGGACACCGGTCGGCTGGCGACGGCCCTCGCCCGGCTCTCCGAGGAGGACCCGTCGCTCGTCGTGCGGTCGGACCCGGAGACGGGCCAGACCGTCCTGTCGGGCCTGGGCGAACTGCACCTGGAGGTCGCGGTGGAGAAGCTGCGGCGCGACCGGGGCCTTGAGGTCACGGTGGGCCGTCCGCAGGTCGCGTACCGGGAGACGGTGGCGAAGGGCGTCACCGGCCTGCTGTACCGCCATGTCAAACAGGACGGCGGCGCGGGCCAGTTCGCCCATGTCGTCATCGACGTCGCACCGCTCGACGAGGGAGAGGAGTTCGCGTTCACGTCGGCCGTCACGGGCGGCCGGGTCCCGCAGGAGTACGTCCGCGCGGTCGAGGCCGGCTGCCGGGACGCCCTCGTCGAGGGCCCGCTCGGCGGCCACCCGGTGACGGGTGTCCGGGTCACGCTCACGGACGGCGCGACGCATCCGAAGGACTCCTCGGAGATGGCGTTCCGCACGGCGGGCAGGTTCGCGCTGCGCGAGGCGCTCCGCGCGAGTGCCATGACGCTCCTGGAGCCGGTGACCGACGTGACGGTCACCGCCCCCGCGGAGTCCGTCGGTTCGGTCCTCGGCGACCTCGCGGCCCGCCGCGGCCGGGTGACGGACCAGACGACCCGCTCCGGTACGGCGGTGGTGGAGGCGACGGTGCCGCTGGCCGAACTCTTCGGCTACGCGTCCCGCCTGCGCGGCCGCACCCAGGGCCGGGGCACCTTCACGACCCGCCCGGCGGGCTATGCCCCGGCGCCACGGGGGCAGGTCGACTGAGGGAAGGGTGTCCGGTCCGTGGCGACCCCACGGACCGGACACCCGCTCAGGCGCCGCTCTTCGTCGCCCCGGCCCCGGGCATCGGAGCGTGGACGCCCTCCGCGCGCCGCTGCCGCCTCAGGTGGACCGTCGACCACACGAGCAACAGCGCGAAGAACACGGCACCGGCACCGAACAGGACGGCGCCCACGGCCGCCCCACCGCCACCGACATCGTCCTGAGCGGCGACCACCTGCGGATCGTCCTCCCTGAACCGGACGGTCAGACGATCACCGGCCTCGTCGTCCCCGTGACCGCTCCCCACCGGAAGGTTCGCCACCACGGTCCGCCCCTCGGCCTCGAACCTGACCTCGCATCCCCCGAGGAAGCATCCCGAGCCGGCCGCGACCATCGTCGCCTCGGCCTGTCGGCCGTCCTGGAGGGAGCGCAGGTGCTGGGCCGCCGGAAGCATCACGAGCCCCGACAGAGCCGCCAGCAGCAGTGTGATCACCAGCCCGAACACGACCGCCGCGCGTGGTCCCAGAAATCCCTTGACCGCATTCGTCTCGGCGTCCAAGTCGTCCACCCCCTACGCCTGTTCCTTCCCGATCAAGGTACGTCAGGGGCCGAGGTCGAGGTCGGCTCGTACGGTCTTCCCGACCGGTACGCGGTCGAGCACCGACCACTGGGAGGCGAGCGCCTCGACGAGGAGCAGACCGCGGCCGCCCTCGTCGAGGGGGCCCGTGGCGACGGAGGCCGGGCGGCGCTCGCCCCGGGTGTCGGACACGTCGACCCTCAGCCGCACACCGGGCGTGTACGTGAGCGCCAGCTCGAAGTCCCGCCCGGGGACACGGCCGTGGGTGACGGCGTTGGCGGCGAGCTCGGCGACGAGCAGCCCGACAGAGTCGGAGACTTCGGAGCCGTACGGGATGCCCCAGCGGTCGAGCTGATGCAGAGCGAGACGCCGGGCGAGCCGGGCGCCGCGCGGGGTCGAGCTGAAGCGCTGGGTGAACATACGTACGGTGACGGGGGCTTGGCGGGCCGTGGGGGTGGTCATGGGGCCAATGTGGCGTCGGCCGGACGGAGTTGCCAGCTCAGGAACCCGTACGCTGCACAGCGTACGGGTTCACGCTCTGGACTGTACCGGTGACTACCAGTGAACCTGGATGCGTTCGGCGCGAGCACACAGGTACGGGAGGTGGCGGGGTGACGGACGGGGTCCCGAAGGGAACCGAACCGGAGACGTCGGAGAGCCTGAAGGCTTTCGGGGAAGTGGTCAAGGCCTTCCGCAGACGGGCGGGGCTGACGCAGGAACAGTTCGCACCGCCGGTGGGCTACTCGGTCCCCATGATCGCCTCGATCGAGCAGGGCCGACGTCTGCCCTCGAAGGAGTTCGTGGACCGGGCGGAGGAGGTGCTGGACGCGTTCGGCGTCATCAGGGCGGCGGCGAAGCACCTGACGCGCAAGGCGGGCCTCGCGAAGTGGTTCGAGGGGTGGGCGGAGCTGGAGCCGCTGGCGGTGACGCTGTACATCTTCGAGAACCGGCTGGTGCCAGGCCTGCTACAGACACCCTCGTATGCCAGGACGCTCTTCGAGGAACAGATCCCGGCGATGAGCGATGACAAGATCGCGTCGAACCTGGTCACGCGCGTGGAGCGGGCGAGCATCCTCACCGAGCGCCCGGAGACGATCTACAGCTTCATCATCGAGGAGCACGCACTGCGCCGTCAGGTGGCCGCCCGGGAGGTTATGGACGCACAGCTCGACCACATCATCGAACTCAGCAAGCGACGCAACATCGACGTCCAGATCATGCCGCAGTCGCGTGGGTACCACGCAGGTCTCGGAGGCCCCCTGTGCCTCCTGGAGACCGAGGAGAACGCCTGGTACGCGTACAGCGAGGGCCAGGGCACCGGCCAGCTCATCTCCGACCCCAAAGTGGTCAGCATCCTCCAGCAGCGGTATGCCAGGATGCGGACACAGGCTCTGTCTGTAGAGGCGACCGTGGGCCTGATGCGGGAGATCCGAGGAGCACTATGAGCACCACTGAACTGGCCTGGTTCAAGAGCAGCTACAGCAGCGGTGACGGCGACAACTGCGTCGAAGTCGCCGCCTGCCCCTCCACCGTCCACGTCCGCGACTCCAAGAACCCCACCGGCCCTCAGCTCGCCCTGGACCCCGCCGCCTGGACGGAGTTCCTCTCCCGGCTGGCCTGACGGGGTCCCGCCCCCAAGCGCCCCGCGTCGTAATCCGGTTGCTCCGGAGCCGTGGTGGGGCTGGACTGTGGCGGGACTTCACGGGCCGTGGCGTCCCTTCATCCAGGGAGGCAGCGGCAGCAATGGAGATCCGTCACACGACCGAGCAGGACCGAGAGGTCTTCGTCGACACGATCCACGCCGCGTTCGCGATGCACCCGCCGACCCCGGCGGAGGACGGTGGCGGGGTGTTCTGGGCGGCGTACGAGATGGACCGGAATCTGCTGGCGACGGCGGAGGACGGGAGGGCCGTCGGGACGGCGGGGGCGTACTCCTTCGAGCTGACGCTGCCGGGTGGGGCGATCGTGCCGGCCTCCGGGGTGACGGCCGTCGGTGTCCTGCCGTCGCACCGTCGGCGTGGGGCGCTGACCGCGCTGATGCGGGAGCAGTTGACCTCGTTCCGGGAGCGCGGGGAGTGTCTGGCGGTGCTGCTGGCCGCCGAGGCGGTGATCTACCGCAGGTTCGGTTACGGGCCGGCGACGTACACGGCTCGGTTGACGGTTCCTCGGCACCGGGGCGCGCTGGCGGCTCCCCGGGCGCGAGGCGCGGCCGGGGCGGCGGCGTCCGGTTCGGTCGAGGTGGTGCGGCGGTCGCGGTGCGTCGAGGCCCTTGAGGAGGTCTACGACCGGTACCGGCGGGCGCAGCCGGGGGCGGTGTCGCGGCCGCACCGCTGGTGGGCGTTGCGGGCGGGTCAGCCGCCGGTCGCCGAGGCGCCGCGGTACATCGCGCTTCACCGGGACGCCGAAGGGGTCGCGGACGGGTACGCCAGCTACGCGGTCGACTCGGGGGTCATGACCGTCGACGAGATCATCACCGCCGACGACGCGGTGTACACGGCGCTGGTGCGGTTCCTGATCGGGCACGACCTGGTCGAGCGGGTCGTACTGAAGCACGTGCCGACCGACCACCCGCTGCGCTGGCAGCTGGAGGACTTCCGGGGCGGCGAGGTGACCGGTGACACCGACGGGCTGTGGGTGCGACTGCTGGACGTCCCGCGCGCGCTGACGTCCCGGGGCTGGTTCGCGGACGGGGAGCTGGTCCTCGACGTGGACGACCCGTTCCTCGGCGAGCGCGACCGGTGGCTGCTGACCGTCCGGGACGGGAAGGCGGAGTGCGTCGCGACGGACCGGGAGCCCGATCTGTCGCTGGACGTCAGCGACTTGGGGGCGATCTATCTGGGCGGCACGGAGCCGAGCCGGCTGGTGCGCGCCGGGCACGTCCTGGCGCACCGCCCGGAGGCGGCGGCGGTCGCCGACACGCTCTTCCGTGCCGATCGTCCGCCGCACTGCCTTCACTGGTTCTGACGCCCGCCCGTGGGGGTGCCCGCGGCGGGTGCCCGGTCGTCCTGGACGGTCCCCGTCCCGCCCGCGTGTGCCAGGATGCGTGTACCTGCCCGCCATCCGCACCGGTGCGGCAGGTGCCGTACGAGACGAGGAGCGACACCATGAGCACCACACCCGGCGGTTACCTCTCCGGGCTCTTCTCCCTGGAAGGGCGTACGGCCCTGGTCACGGGCGGCAGCTCCGGCATCGGCCGGGCCATCACCGGTGCGCTGGCCCGGGCCGGGGCGCGGGTGGTGATCGTGGCCCGCAAGGAGGCCGAACTCGTCGCGACGGCCGGGGAGCTGACGGCCGACGGCTGTGAGGTGGCCTGGGTGAGTGCCGACCTGTCCACCCGTGACGGGATCAAGGCAGGGGCGGAGGAGGCCGCGGCCGTCTTCGGCGAGCCCGACATCCTGGTCAACTCGGCCGGCATCAACCTCCGTCCGCCCTTCGGCGAGCTGGACGACGACGTCTGGGACACCACGATGACGGTGAATCTGGAGGCGCCGTTCCTCCTCGGCCGGCGCTTCGGCCCCGGGATGGCCGAGCGCGGCTTCGGCAGGATCATCCACATCACCTCCCAGCAGGCGCACCGCGCCTTCGTGCAGAGCGGTGCGTACGGGGTGTCCAAGGGCGCGCTGGAGTCGCTGGCCCGTTCGCAGGCGGAGGCCTGGTCCCCGTACGGCGTCACGGCCAACACCCTGGTGCCCGGCTTCGTGATGACCCCGCTGAACCAGCGCCTGTCGTCCGACCCGGAGAAGGTGGCCGCGCTGGCCGCCCGCACGATGACCGGCCGCAACGGCCTCGCCGAGGACTTCGCGGGTGCGGCGGTCTTCCTGGCGAGCACTTCCTCGGCGTACGTCACGGGGCAGTCGCTCTTCGTGGACGGCGGCTTCTCCGTCCACTGAGCGCGGTACCGGCGGGCCGCACCCGCCGCCGCGCGTCAGACGTAGAAGTCCTCCGCGTCCCGCATCGGACACCGGTAGAGGCCCATCATCGCCTCGTGCCTGCCGGTGCCCAGGTAGTAGTCGCCGGTGTGGTGCATGCAGAAGAACCGGC
This sequence comes from Streptomyces zaomyceticus, assembly GCF_014656215.1. Lineage (GTDB taxonomy): Bacteria > Actinomycetota > Actinomycetes > Streptomycetales > Streptomycetaceae > Streptomyces > Streptomyces zaomyceticus. The sequence continues at coordinate 89,502 of NZ_BNBZ01000026.1, forward strand.
CCCGCTCGTCGACGACGTACACCTCGCCGTCCGTGGAGTCCCAGCCGATCGGGAAGAGTCGCACTTCCAGTCGGCGGCTCAGCTCCGCCATGTCCTCGAAGAGATTGCACCAGTCGGGAACGGGCGTGAGGTCGATGTAGTCGTCGCGCCGGACGTCGTGCATCACGCGGAGTCCGGCGTGCTCGGTGAGGAAGTCGGTCGCCGCGGGGAACGGCTCGACCGGGAACCCGCGCTTCCGGCTCTCCTCGACGGCCTCCGCCACGAACGCCGATGCCTGCTCGGCGGCGTTCCGGCCGGGATACCAGCCGTACTCGGCGAACCAGGCGTCGACGTCCGCCGGGGTGCGGAGAAAGGGCATCAGAACTCCTGGCCGAGGATCGTGCCACGCACCGGCGGCGGCGCGGCCGCCGGACCGGGGGTCGTCTCAGACAAAGAAGTCCTCCGCGTCCCGCATGGGGGCGTGGGCGAAACCGATCATCGCCCCGTACTTGTCGGCACCCATGAAGTAGGCGCCGGTGTGGTGCACGAGGAAGAACCTGCCCCGCTCGTCGATGAGCACGGGCGAGCTCTCGGAGCCGTCGAGGCCGACCGGGAAGAGCCGGACGCCGAGTGCGCCGCTCAGTTCGGCGACCTCCGCCGGGGCGGACCGGAAGCCGAGGTGGGGGGTGAGGTAGAGGTGGTCCTCCCGCGCGGCGTCGATGGTGAGACGCAGTCCGCCGTGCTCGGCGAGGAAGGCGGTCGCGGCCTCGAAGGGCTCCACCGGGAACCCCGCCTCCCGGTACTGCCCGGTGATCTCGTCCACCATCGCCGGCACGGTGCCGGTCACGTCCCGCCCCGGGAACCATCCGTGGTCCCGGAACCAGGCGTCGACGTCCTCCGGGGTGTTCACGTGCGGCATGCGTGCTCCTTGTCCGGCGTACGCGGTGACACCGGCCGTGTCCGTGGCTGTCGCGCGGGAGGGTTCCCGGTACAGCGCGACGGCGGCAGGGGAACCTTCCCCTGCCGCCGTCGCTCCTCGGGTCAGCCCTCGCCGGGCTCCAGCCGCAGCGAGATCGAGTTGATGCAGTACCGCTGGTCCGTCGGAGTCGGGTAGCCCTCCCCCTCGAAGACATGGCCCAGGTGGGAGCCGCAGCGGGAGCAGCGGACCTCGGTGCGGACCATGCCGTGGGAGGTGTCCGAGATCAGCTCGACGGCGGAGCTGTCCTTCGGGTCGAAGAAGGACGGCCAGCCGCAGTGCGACTCGAACTTCTCGTTCGACGTGAACAGCTCCGCGCCACAGGCCCGGCAGGAGTACACGCCCTTGGTCGTGGTGTCGGTGTACTCACCCCGGAACGCGGGCTCGGTGCCCGCCTGGCGCAGCACCTGGTACTCCGCCGGGGTCAGCTCCGCACGCCACTGCTCGTCCGGCTTCTCGACGTCGTACGCCATGAGCTCGCTCCCTCTGCTGCTGGGGGAAGGACTGCTTCCCGCTACTTCGACAGGTGATCCAGGATCAGCGGGCCGAGGTCCGTGACGTCGCCCGCGCCCATGGTGAGAACGAGATCGCCGGGGCCCGCCATTCCTGCCACGACCTGCGGCACCGTCGCCTTGTCGTGGACGGGCGTCACGTCGGCGCCCGCCCGCCGCGCGGCGGCGATGATCAGCTCGCTGGTGATGCCGGGGATCGGGTCCTCGCGGGCCGGGTAGATGTCGAGGACGACCGACGCGTCGGCGAGGGCCAGCGCGTCGCCCATCTCCTTGCCCAGCTCCTGGGTGCGGGAGAAGAGGTGGGGCTGGAAGACGACGAGGAGGCGGGAGGCTCCGGCGGCGCCGCGCATGGCCTCCAGGTCGGCGGTCATCTCGGTGGGGTGGTGCGCGTACGAGTCGATGACCTGGACGCCCTTGGCCTCGCCCTTGAGCTGGAGGCGGCGGCCGACACCGGTGTAGGCGGTGAGGGCCTGGGCGAGCTCGGCCGGGTCGATGCCGACACGGGCGCCGGCGGCGAGGGCCGCGGCGGCGTTGTGGGCGTAGTGACGGCCGGGGACGGAGACGGTGAAGGTGTACTCGGTGCCGTCGAGGGCGACCGACACCTCGCTCTTCATCCCGTTCGGGACGATCTTCAGGATGTGGGCGTCGGAGCCCTCGGTCTCGCCGACCGTGACGATGTTCAGACCCTCGCGGTCCGCGACCCGGCGGGCCAGCTCGCGGGCGCCCGCGTGCTCGCCGACGACCAGGGTGCCGCCGGGGCGGATCTTGGCGGTGAAGGCCTCGAAGGACTCGTAGATCTCGTCCATGGAGGCGTAGTTCGCGTGGTGGTCCAGCTCGACGTTGAGGACGATCGCGACCTCGGGGTCGTACTTCTGGAAGCTGCGGTCGCTCTCGTCGGCCTCGGCGACGAAGACCTCGCCCGCGCCGTGCAGCGCGTTGGTGCCGGGGCCCGCGAGGTCGCCGCCGATGGCGTACGAGGGGTCGAGACCGAGCTCGGTGAGGGCGACGGCCAGCATGGAGGTGGTCGTCGTCTTGCCGTGCGTGCCGGCGACGGCGATCGCGCGCAGGCCGTCCATCAGGGAGGCGAGCGCGTCGGACCGGTGGACGACGGGGATGCCGAGCTCGGCGGCGCGGGCCAGCTCGGGGTTGTCGGCGCGGATGGCGCTGGAGACGACGACGGCGGAGGCGTCGTCGGCGAGGTGCTCGGCGGCGTGGCCGATGTGCACGGTGGCGCCGAGGGCGCGCAGCGACTGGGCGGTCGCGGACTCCTTGGCGTCACTGCCGGCGACCTTGGCGCCGCGCTGGGCGAGGATCTTCGCGATGCCCGACATTCCGGCACCGCCGATGCCGATGAAGTGCGGCCGTTCCATGGCGGCAGGGATGGCGGGTGCCATGCGGATCTCTCCCCGGGGTGCGTCGTGCGTGGAAGCCCCCAGCCTAGTGGCTCCCGCCGGATGGACCCGGCGGGAGCCACCGGGGGGCGGGTCGTGTGTGCGTGGGTCCCGTGCGGGTGCCGGGTCCGCGCCCCCTGCACGGGGCGCGGACCCGGTCGACCGCCTACTCGGCCGCTTCCTCGCTGTGGGCGAAGAGCTTGAGGACGGGGACGCCCACCTTGTGGCGGGCCCGGGAGGCCCAGTCCCGGTGGAAGAACTCCTCCACGTAGTGCGGGGCGGTGAGCACGATCACCTCGTCCGCCGCCGACTCGTCGACCACCGCCTTCATCTTGTTGAGCGGGTGGTCCTCGACGACCTGGCCGACCGCTTCGCAGCCGGCGTCTCTCAGGGCCCGGAGCGAGTGCTCCAGGGCCAGCTCGGCCGGACCGCGGGCCTCCTTGCCCTCGGGTTCGTCGCCCTCCCGGGCGGCTTCCTTCAGTTCGCCCATGGCGACGTCGTCGATGGCACGCAGCAGTAGATCGGCCTGGTCACCACGCGGCTGCATCAGAACGATGAAGGACACGCCCTCGTCGCCGTGCAGCGTGGTGACGAATTCCACGTCGACGGACGTCAGGGGCTTCTCGATCATCAGAACGCTTGTGAACACCTCAGGAGCCCTTCTGCGGAAACCATCCTTCCCCGTGCCCGCACGGGGTCTGCGAAGTAAGTGTGCCCAGCGGACGCTAAGCGGAACGACAAATTCCGCTGATTGTCAGATCCGAAGGTAGCGGGTGAAGAGGAAGCCGTCCTGCTCCAGCACGGAAGCCACCGCGAAGCGTGTCGGGACGGCCACCGAAGGGCCTCCGGCGATCCGCTGGGCGCTCCCCGCCGTCATCGTCGGCGAGACCGTGAGACACAGCTCGTCGAGGGCCTCCGCCGCCACGAACTGGCCGAGCAGCCGGGGACCGCCCTCGGTCAGCTGGCGCCGGAGCCCGCGCTCCGCCAGCGCCGCCTTCGCACGGGCCGGCTCCACTCCGGCGCCGTCGCCCGCCGTCAGCACCTCGGCGCCCGCCGCGCGGGCGGCCCGCACCCGGTCCGGGGGCGCGGCGGCCCCCGTGAGGATCAGGGTCGGCACCAGCGGCTCGGTGAAGAGCGGAAGGGAGAAGTCGAGGTTCAGCGAGGCGCTGACCACGGCGATCACGGGGGCGGGGCCCTGTCCCGCGGCGGCGCGGCGGGCGGCGAAGGCCTCACGCGCGCGGGCGGGGCGGTATCCCTCCAGGCGTACCGTTTCCGCACCGACGACGACCACATCGGCGAGACCCCGCAGGGTGCCGAAGATCCGCATGTCCGCGTCGGAGGAGAGCGGCTGGGAGCGCCCGTCGTGCTGACCCGCCCCGTCGAGCGAGGAGACCATGTTGGCCCGCAGCCACGCGCCCTCCCCGGCGGGAAGGGCGGGGTACGCGTAGGCGTCGGCCAGCTCGTCGAGGGACCACTCGCGACCGGAGGCGGAGGACCCGGGGCCGGATGCGGCGGCCGACGCGGCGGCGGCCGGTCCGGCGGAAGCCCGTCCCCCGGCGCCCGGCCCGGCGGCGGCCGGTCCGGCGGAAGCCCGTCCCCCGGCGCCCGGCCCGGCGGCGGCCGGTCCGGCGGCGGTCCCGCCCTCGGTCTCGGCAGCTGTCATGTCCGTCACAGGGAGCAGTCGTCGCATCCTGTGAGTCTGACATGGCGCTTACAGTGGGGAACTGTGTCGACCCGTGCCCTCACCGAAGCCGCTTCCGCCCCCGCGGCCCCGCTCTCGCTCTGCTCCCGAGAGCCCCACGTCCCCGCCGACCGCCTCGTCGCGGAGATGGTGCCGCCGCCGCGCTTCGACTCCGTACGGTTCGACACGTACCTCCCGGACCCGAACCAGCCCAGCCAGACGGACGCCGTCAAGGCACTGAGCACCTTCGCCGAGGGCCTGGGCGGAGCCCATGCCTCCGGCGCCGGGAAGCGCCGCTGGTTCGCCCGGAAGCCGGCCGCCCCCACCGGGCCGCGCGGGGTCTATCTGGACGGCGGCTACGGCGTCGGCAAGACCCACCTGCTGGCCTCGCTCTGGCACGCCACCCCCGCCGAGCCCGCCCTGAAGGCCTTCGGCACCTTCGTCGAGCTGACCAATCTGGTCGGCGCGCTCGGCTTCCAGCAGACGGTGAAGACCCTCGGCGAGCACCGGCTCCTCTGCATCGACGAGTTCGAGCTCGACGACCCGGGCGACACCGTCCTCGTCTCCAGCCTGCTCGGCAAGCTGGTCGAATCGGGCGTGGCGCTCGCCGCCACCTCCAACACCCTCCCCGGCAAGCTCGGCGAGGGCCGCTTCGCCGCCGTCGACTTCCTCCGCGAGATCCAGGGCCTCTCCGCCCACTTCCGGCCGCTGCGGATCGACGGGGAGGACTACCGCCACCGCGGTCTCCCCGAGGCCCCGGCCCCCTACTCCGACCAGGTCGTCACGGAGACCGCGTACGCGACGGCGGGTGCCTCCCTCGACGACTTCCCGCATCTGCTCGAACACCTGGCCAAGGTCCACCCGAGCCGGTACGGCGCCCTCACCGACGACCTCGCCGCCGTCTGCCTCACCGACGTCCAGCCCGTCCCCGACCAGTCGACCGCGCTCCGGCTCGTCGTCCTCGCCGACCGGCTGTACGACCGTGAGATACCCGTGCTCGCCTCCGGACTCCCCTTCGACCGGCTCTTCAGCGACGAGATGCTGAACGGCGGGTACCGCAAGAAGTACTTCCGGGCGATCTCCCGGCTCACCGCACTCGCCCGCGACGCCAAGGGGCTTGTGGCGCAGTAGGTTGGAGGCCGTACCCGATCGAAAGGGATCCACCATGGCCACCGTGCGTCACGCCCACACCGTCTGGCAGGGCGACCTCCTCAAGGGTTCCGGCGTCGTCTCGCTCGACTCCTCGGGCCTCGGCTCGTACGACGTCTCCTGGCCGGCCCGCTCCGAGGAGCCCAACGGGAAGACGAGCCCCGAGGAGCTCATCGCGGCCGCGCACTCCTCCTGCTACTCCATGGCGTTCTCGCACGCCCTGGCCGGCGCCGGCCACGCGCCGACCCGCCTGGAGACCAAGGCCGACGTCACCTTCCAGCCGGGTGAGGGCATCACCGGAATCCACCTCACCGTGCGCGGCGAGGTCCCGGGTGTGGACGCGGACAAGTTCCAGGAGCTCGCCGAGGACGCCAAGAAGAACTGCCCGGTCAGCCAGGCGCTCACGGGCACGAAGATCACCCTCACGGCCGAGCTCATCGGTTCCTGACCCCGAGTCAGAACACGCGCCACATGAGGCAGTTGTGGCCCGCATGGTTCACGTGTCACCACAGTGCGTGGTACACACATGCGGGTCACGCGTCACACACCTACCTGTCCGCCAACAGGAGTTGTTGCCTCATGTCCTCCGCGACACGACGTCAGATCCTGTCCCGTACCGGCGCCACCGCCGCCGGGATCGCCTTCACCGGCGCCCTCTCCGAACTCTTCGCCGGCACCGCGGGCGCCGCGCCCGGCGGCCACACGGGACGGGCCGGCTACGGCCCTCTCGTCCCCGACCCCGCCGGACTCCTCGACCTCCCGGCCGGCTTCCGCTACAAGGTCCTCTCCCGGCAGGGCGATCCGCTCCGCTCCGGTGAGGGCCCGGTGCCCAGCAACCACGACGGCATGGCCGCCTTCGCCGGCCGCCGGGGCCGGGTGCACCTCGTCCGCAACCACGAGAACCGGGTCAGCGGGAAGATCGGCGTCCCGACCGTGCCCGGCCTGACGTACGACCCGGCCGCCAAGGGCGGCTGTACGGCCCTGGAACTCGACGGCCGGAACAACGTCCTCGGCGAGCGGGTCGCCATCGCCGGCACGGCCGTCAACTGCGCCGGCGGGCCCACTCCCTGGCGTACCTGGCTGACCTGCGAGGAGACCGAGGACAAGGCCGGGACGAACGGCTACACCAAGGACCACGGCTTCATCTTCGAGGTCGACGGGGCCGACCCGCACCGCACCGGAGCCGTCCCGCTCACCGCGATGGGCCGGTTCCAGCACGAGGCGATCGCCGTCGACCCGGCGAGCGGGATCGTCTACGAGACGGAGGACGCCTTCGAACAACCCTTCGGGCTCTTCTACCGCTTCCTCCCCCGCAAGCCGCTCGGCGGCACCGGCTCGCTGCGCGCGGGCGGCGACCTGGAGGCCATGCGGGTGCCGGGCGTGCCCGACCTCTCCGTCGTCCAGGAGACCGGCGCCCGGTTCGAGGGCGTCGAGTGGGTCCCCGTACCCGATCCGCAGGCGGCCGGGACGCCGATCCGGCACCAGGACTTCGGCCCCCGGGGCATCACGCACGCCCAGAAGCTGGAGGGCTGCTACTGGGGTGGCCGGGCCGTGTACTTCGTGTCGTCCTTCGCGCGCGTGACGGACGGCTCGGGCGGCACCCACTTCGGCCAGGTCTGGAAGTACGAGCCGCACCGGCGCCGGCTCACCCTGGTCGTCGTCTTCGGCCCGGACACCGACATCCGGCTCCCGGGCGAGTCGCCCGACAACATCTGCCTGGCGCCGACCGGAGGCCTGATGGTCAGCGAGGACGGCAACGGGGCGCAGCACGTCTTCGGGGTGAGCGAGAAGGGCGAGGTGTACGCGGTCGCCCGGGGCGCGCAGAACATCGGCACCCCCGAGAACCCGGAGTGGGGCGAGTTCGCGGGCGTCACCTTCTCGCCCGACCGGGGAACCATGTACGTCAACTGCTACACACCGGGGACGACGTTCGCGGTGACGGGTCCGTGGTGCTGAGCTGACCCTCCCCCGGTCGCCCGCACTCGCGGGCGACCGGGTTCCGTCGCAGGATCGGGAAGGACGAGCGGCGCGGCGGAAGGGGTACGAGGTGGCGAAGAAGGACGGGGAGAAGGACGGAAAGAGGGGCGGCGGGAAGGACCGGGCGAAGGACGGCGGGAAGAAGTCCGCGCGCCGGAGGTCCCGGGAGAAGTCCCCGGCACTGCGGGACGTGCTCCGCGTCCCCGGGGGCCGGCGGATCGACCTCACCGCGTACGACGCCTCGGCGGTCCCGGCCGGCCCCGCCGACAAGGCGGCCGGACTGGCCGCCACCGCCGCCCTCGCGCCCCGCCTCGCGGACCTCCAGGAACGCCTGTACGCGGCGAGCACGGCCGGTGACCGCCGGCGGATCCTGCTGGTCCTCCAGGGCATGGACACCAGCGGCAAGGGCGGCACGGTCAAGCACGTCATCGGTCTCTTCAATCCGTCCGGCTGCCGTATCCGCGCCTTCAAGGCGCCGACCCCCGAGGAACAGAGCCACCCCTTCCTGTGGCGGATCATGCAGGCGCTCCCCCGGCCGGGCGAGATCGGCATCTTCGACCGCTCGCACTACGAGGACGTCCTCATCGCCCGCGTACGGGAACTGGTCCCGCGCTCGCAGCTCGACCCCCGCTACGGCCAGATCAACCGCTTCGAGCAGTCCCTCGCCGAGGACGGCGTGACGATCGTCAAGGTCTTCCTCCACATCTCGTACGAGGAGCAGCGCGGCCGTCTCCTGGAGCGCCTGGACAACCCGGAGAAGCACTGGAAGTTCAACGTGGGCGACATCGAGGAACGGGCGCTGTGGCCGGCGTACCGGGAGGCGTACGAGATCGCCCTGGAGGCGCTGGACCCGGCCTACCCGCCGGGGGACTTCGACGTGGACGAGTGCCGGCGGCGGCTGCTGGCCACCTGAGCGGGCCGCCGCCCACGCGATGGTGCGTCAGCTCACCGCGTGGACGCGGGTGCTGCCGCTGTGGAGTCGCGAGCGTTTGACACTTTGATCGGATAACTTCCGATCGTGAACAATTCTGTACGAAACTTGGCGGCGCTCGGTCTTCTGGGTGCCGTCCTCGTCGGCTGCGGCCGGGAAGCCGTCGAGACCTCACCGGCGAAGGAGCCCGCCTCCACCCGCAGCGCCTCGCCCGGTGCGAGCACGTCGCCCGGTGCCGGCGCGTCCCCCGGCGCGGGCGCCGCGGCCGGGC
>NZ_BNBZ01000027.1 GCF_014656215.1 Streptomyces zaomyceticus
TAGGGGCGCACGGGGCTCGCTCGGCGGCGGTCGCCGTCTACTACAGCGCCGTCAGCACCCGCGGGCCCTCGTCGGTGATCGCCACCGTGTGCTCCGCGTGGGAGGCGCGCGAACCGTCGAGCGTCCGGATCGTCCAGCCGTCGCGCGCCGTGTAGTGGTCGTCCGTACCGCCCCCGATGAGCATCGGCTCGATCGCGAGCACCATCCCGTGGCGCAGCTTCATGCCCCGGCCCGGCCGTCCCTCGTTGGGGACGCCCGGGTCCTCGTGCATGGTGCGGCCGATGCCGTGACCGCCGAAACCGTCCGGGACCCCGTATCCGGCGGCACGGCAGACGCGGCCGATCGCGTGCGCGATGTCACCGATCCGGTTCCCCACGACGGCCGCCGCGATGCCCGCCTCCAGGGCCTCCTCCGCCGCGGCGATCAGCCGGGTGTCCTCCGGCCTGGCCGGGCCGACCGTGAAGCTGACGGCCGCGTCGCCCGCCCAGCCCCCGAGCAGCGCCCCGCAGTCCGCGGAGACGAGGTCGCCGGGGGCCAGCCGGGTGCCGTCCGGGATGCCGTGGACGATGGCGTCGTTCACGGAGACGCACACGACCGCCGGGAACGGCACCGGCGCCCACTCCGGGTGGTAGTCGAGGAAGGGCGATCCGGCACCCGCCCCGGCCAGCACCTCCCGCGCCGCCCGGTCGAGCTCGGTCAGCGGGACACCGGGCGCCGCCGCCTCCCGCACGGCCGCGAGGGCGCGGGCCACCACCCGGCCCGCCTCACGCATAGCGGCCAGGTTCTCGTTCGTCTTGATCTCCACCATTCCAATTACTATACCGGTATTAGAATGGCGGCATGGTGCGCACACCCCTGACCCCCGAAGAGCGCGAGCGCGGCGAGCGGCTCGGCCTGTTCCTCCGAGCGGCACGCGGCGACCGGTCCATGGTCGAGATCGCCGCGGCAGCCGGCCTGTCCGCCGAGACCCTCCGCAAGATCGAGACCGGCCGGGCCCCGACCCCGGCGTTCTTCACCGTCGCGGCCCTCGCCGGGGTCCTCGACCTCTCCATGGACGAGCTGATCGTCCGGTGCGCGCCGGTGCCCGTCTGACGGACCGGGCCCGGGAGCGAGCGCCGGAGCGGGAATTCGGTGGCGCACCGGGCCGTCGCGGACGATCATGCGGAGCATGAGCGACGAACCCGTGCGATGGACCACCGCGACCGTCTACCCGGACATGTGGGCCGACCCGGACGACGACCCCCGCAACAACAACGGAGGGGACACTCCGGAGGGCGAGGCCGCGACGCTGCGGGACAGCCTGCGGGACTACCGCCTGACCCTGCGGATGAAGTGCGAGGGGCTGGACGCGGAGCAGCTGGCCCGCCGGTCGGTCCCGCCGTCGACCATGTCGCTGCTCGGTCTGGTGCGGCACCTCGCCGAGGTGGAGCGGGACTGGCGCAACTGGATCAGCGACGGTGAGCCGCTGTCGAAGCTGTACGGCGTGAAGGACGCGGACTTCCACGGGGCCGTCGCCGAACAGGCCGTGGTCGAGGCCGCGTTCGCCGATCTGGAGCGCGAGCAGGCGGCGCTCGACGCCGAACTGGCCGAGCACACGGACCTGGGCGCGCGGGTCGGGAAGGACGGGATCGCGATCCGGGAGCTGATGGTGCACCGGATCGACGAGTACGCCCGTCACTGCGGTCACGCCGACCTGCTGCGTGAGTGCGTCGACGGCAGGGTCGGCCAGTAGCACGTGGGGGGCCCGGAGAGGGTCCGGGCCGATGATCGGCGAGAGCCCGACCGGGGAGGCGCCCCGACCGGGGGCGCGTCGGCCGGGGGCGCCCCGGCCGCCGCGAGCCCGCCCGCGCGACCCTGACCCGCGCCTCCGGTCCGGCCCCGGCATAGGCTCCCGGGCATGATGCCCGAAGAGCTGCGGCGCGGCCGCTACATCAGCCTGACCACGTACCGGAAGAACGGCACGGGGGTCGCCACACCCGTCTGGTACGCGGTCGAGGGCTCCGAGCTGTACGCCTGGACCCGCACCGACTCCTGGAAGGTCAAGCGCCTGCGGAACGACCCGAGGGTCGAGGTCGCCGTGTGCGACCTGCGCGGGAACATCGCCGAGGGCGCCGAGCGCTTCACCGGCGAGGGCCGGCTCGTGGAGGGGGAGGAGCTGCGCCGGATCCGGCGGCTGCTCTCGCGCAAGTACACCTGGCAGTACTGGCTGACCGATGTCCCCGCCATGATCGTCCGGCTCGGGAAGCGCCCGCACACCGGGATCGTCGTGCGATTCGGGTGACGGGGGCCGTGACGCACACGCAGGAAAACGGTCCGTAGTCGTCCCGTAACACGACTGCGGTCCAATACCCGCGGACCGGAAGGTTCCAGTCGACTGCGGGGCAGGTGCGTAACGCATGACGGTGTATCAACTTCCGGTGGAAGTATCCACGTTCACGCTGTGGCTGGCGGAGCTCGCGGACCGCTTCCCGACCGGCGGCGGCTGGTACGGGGTATTCGCCGAGCGGGACCCGGAGGGGCTGCGCGCCTGCTTCGACGGGGCCGAGATCCTTCCCTGGGACGTCGTCGAATCCCTGCTCCAGGACGCCGGGGAGCCGGCCGACGGGCCGCTCGCCCTCCGGGGCAGGACCCTGTACCTGGCAGCCGCCGGCGTCCACGACCGCCGCCCCGGCGGGGCGGCGGCGCTCACCGAGCTCCGCGGCCGGATGGACCACGAACGCCGGTACGCCGAGTCCCGCGCCCATGAGCTGCTCGGCCGGCTCCGCGCCGTACCGGCCCCGGACCCCGCGGAGACCGCCCGGCTGGAACACGACCTGGCGTGGACCCGCGACGACCACGCCCGTGCGGTCGCCCGCGTGGCGGACCTGACGGCGCGGCTCGCGCGGCTCGCGCCGCCGCCCGCACCCACGGCCGGGCCCTCCTCCCGTCCGGCCAGGGCCGGGCGGCGGCCCCGCGGCGCGCGGTACGCCTGGCTGGAGGACGGCGACGACCAGGGGCCCGTGGTCGCGCCCGAAGCCGTGCCCGGCCTTCCGGTCGGGGGAGCGGAGGCACCCCGGGGGGCCCGGTTCGGTGCCTCCGCGGCCTCCTCCACCTCGCCCGGCGCGAGTGCCGCCGTCCCCGAGGCCGACTCCGCCGAGGCCGCCCGCGCCGCCGCCAACGCGGTCTACGCCCTGCGACGACTCCGCGCCCAGGGACGCAGCGGCGAGGCCCACGCCCTGCTCTGCGAGGCGCTCAACGGACCGCCCGCCCGGCTGCCGGCCCTCGCGGGGGAGCTGCACCGCGCCGGGCTCGGCGCCGACTGGTCGATCCTGCTCTGGGAGGCGGCCTCGCTGCCGCCGGGGCACCTGGCCGCCGTCGCCGGGGTGCTCGCCGACGAGGGCCGGGCCGCCGACTGCGAGCAGCTCCTCCGTCAGGGGGTGTCGCGTCCCGTCGAGGAACTCGCCGGGGCGTGCGGCGCCCTGCGCGCCGAGGGCCACCACCGCGAGGCCCGGGCGCTGCTCACCGCGTTCCTCCGCGTCCGCGCCCCCGAGGACGCGGCCCGCCTCGCGGCCGAGGACCCGCGCGGCCTCGTCCCCCAACTCCTCGAAGCGGCCCGCGCGGTATCCGCGGCCCGCGAGCGCGACCTGCTGCACGCCCTGCGGGTGGCGGGAATCGCGGGCACCTGACCGGCCCGGCGGGGGTGCCGGGGCGGAGCGGGCGCCCATGCGCCGGCCGGTCCCGCCGGGTGCGGCCCCCGCTCGTCGGCCGGTCCTGACAGGTGCGCCACCCGCTCGTCCGCCGGTCGCGCCGGGGGTGCGGCACACCTCTCTCGGCCGGTCTCGTTTTGTGCGTGTCGGGCATGCCGGTACGTGTCGGTACGTGTCCGACGTGGACCACTCGGGTATGAAACATGATCGACCCCGCCGCATCACGGCGGCGGTCTTGCTCCGAGGTGTGACGGGGCTTACGTTCTCCTCCTACGCATCGCGTCTACGTGCGTAGAGGCTCTCTGACGCCGTGCCGAAGGAGCAGCTCATGACCGACGTCGTACGCGCCGCGCTCGTCCAGGCGACCTGGACGGGCGACACCGAATCCATGATCGCCAAACACGAGGAGTACGCCCGGGAGGCCGCCCGGCAGGGCGCCAAGGTGATCGGCTTCCAGGAGGTGTTCAACGCCCCCTACTTCTGCCAGGTCCAGGAGCCCGAGCACTACCGCTGGGCCGAGCCCGTACCCGACGGCCCCACCGTCAGCCGGATGCGGGAGCTGGCCCGGGAGACCGGAATGGTGATCGTGGTCCCCGTCTTCGAGGTCGAGAGCGAGGGCTTCTACTACAACACCGCCGCCGTGATCGACGCCGACGGCAGCTACCTCGGCAAGTACCGCAAGCACCACATCCCGCAGGTCAAGGGATTCTGGGAGAAGTACTACTTCCGCCCGGGCAACGCCGGCTGGCCGGTCTTCGACACCGCCGTCGGACGGGTCGGGGTCTACATCTGCTACGACCGGCACTTCCCCGAGGGGTGGCGCCAACTCGGCCTCAACGGAGCGCAGTTGGTCTACAACCCCTCGGCCACCCACCGCGGACTCTCCTCCTACCTCTGGCAGCTGGAACAGCCCGCCGCGGCCGTCGCCAACGAGTACTTCGTCGCCGCCATCAACCGCGTCGGCGTCGAGGAGTACGGCGACAACGACTTCTACGGGACCAGCTACTTCGTCGACCCCCGCGGAAGGTTCGTCGGCGACGTCGCCTCCGACAAGACCGAGGAACTCCTCGTCCGCGACCTCGACTTCGGGCTGATCGAGGAGGTGCGCCAGCAGTGGGCGTTCTACCGGGACCGGCGCCCCGACGCGTACGACGGGCTGGTGCAGCCGTGAACGACCTCTACGACCGCCACCGCGCCGTCATCCCCGACTGGGTCGCCCTCTACTACCGGGACCCCATCGAGATCACCCACGGCGAGGGCCGTCACGTCTGGGACGTCGAGGGGCGCAGGTACCTCGACTTCTTCGGCGGCATCCTCACCACGATGACCGCCCACGCCCTGCCCGAGGTCACCAAGGCCGTCGCCGAGCAGGCCGGCCGGATCATCCACTCCTCCACGCTCTACCTCAACCGCCCGATGGTGGAACTCGCCGAGCGGATCGCCGGTCTCTCCGGCATCCCCGACGCCCGCGTCTTCTTCACCACCTCCGGTACCGAGGCCAACGACACGGCGCTCCTCCTCGCGACCGCGTACCGCCGGTCGAACCAGATCCTGGCCATGCGGAACAGCTACCACGGCCGCTCCTTCTCCACCGTCGGCATCACCGGCAACCGCGCCTGGACGCCCACCGGCCTCTCCCCGCTGCAGACCCTGTACGTGCACGGCGGCGTCCGCACCCGGGGCCCGTACGCCGAGTTCACCGACGAGCGGTTCACCGAGGCCTGCGTCGCCGACCTCGAGGACCTCCTCGGCCACACCAGGGACGTCGCCGCGCTCATCGCCGAACCCGTCCAGGGCGTCGGCGGCTTCACCTCCCCGCCCGACGGTCTGTACGCCGCCTTCCGCCGCGTCCTCGACCGGCACGGCATCCTGTGGATCTCCGACGAGGTGCAGACCGGCTGGGGCCGCACCGGCGACAACTTCTGGGGCTGGCAGGCGCACGGCCAGGCCGGCCCGCCCGACATCCTCACCTTCGCCAAGGGCATCGGCAACGGCATGTCCGTCGGCGGGGTCGTCGCCCGCGCCGAGATCATGAACTGTCTGGACGCCAACTCGATCTCCACCTTCGGCGGTTCGCCGGTCACCATGGCCGCCGGGCTCGCCAACCTCTCGTACCTCCTGGAGCACGACCTCCAGGGCAACGCCCGCCGTGTCGGCGGCCTGCTCATCGAACGGATCAGGGCCGCCTGCGCCGGAGTGGCGGCCGTACGGGAGGTCCGCGGCCGCGGACTCATGATCGGGATCGAGCTCACCGAACCGGGCACCGACCGGGCCGCCCCGGACGCGGCCGGCGCCGTCCTGGAGGCCGCCCGCGAACACGGGCTGCTGATCGGCAAGGGCGGCGGCCACAACACCAGCACACTGCGCATCGCCCCGCCGCTCTCGCTCACCGTCGCCGAGGCCGAGGAGGGCGCGGCGATGCTCGAAGCGGCCCTGCGAGAGCTGTAGAGGAGCGTCCGTCGACCGGCCGGGCCCCATCGGGCCCGCCCGGTCGACGGAACAGCCCCCTGGCCACACCGTCCCGCCGTATCGAGCAGGGAGAGTCCCCGTGAGCACCCGTACCGTTATCCGGGGCGGCCTCGTCGTCACCGCCGCCGACGAACTCCACGCAGACGTACTGATCGAGGACGGCCGCGTGGTCGCCCTCGCGGCCCACGGCTCCGACGCGGCGGCCGCCTGGACCGCCGACCGGACCGTCGACGCCACCGACCGCTACGTGCTGCCCGGCGGCGTCGACGCCCACACCCACATGGAGCTGCCCTTCGGCGGCACCGCCGCCTCCGACACCTTCGAGACCGGCACCCGCGCCGCCGCCTGGGGCGGCACCACCACCATCGTCGACTTCGCCGTCCAGAGCGTCGGCCGGAGCCTGCGCGAGGGACTCGACACCTGGTACGCCAAGGCCGACGGCAACTGCGCGATCGACTACGCCTTCCACATGATCCTCTCCGACGTCAACGAGCACTCGCTCAAGGAGATGGACCGGCTCGTCCAGGAGGGCATCACCTCCTTCAAGCTCTTCATGGCCTACCCCGGCGTCTTCTACAGCGACGACGGCAAGATCCTGCGCGCCATGCAGCGCTCCGCCGACAACGGCGGGCTGATCATGATGCACGCCGAGAACGGCATCGCCATCGACGTCCTCGTGGAGCAGGCCCTCGCCCGCGGCGAGACCGATCCCCGCTACCACGGGGAGGTGCGCAAGGCACTCCTGGAGGCGGAGGCCACCCACCGGGCGATCCAGCTCGCCCGGGTGGCGGGCGCGCCCCTCTACGTCGTGCACGTCTCGGCGGAGGAGGCCGTCGCCGAGATCGCGACCGCCCGCGACAAGGGACTGCCCGTCTTCGGCGAGACCTGTCCCCAGTACCTCTTCCTCTCCACCGACAACCTCGCGGAGCCGGGCTTCGAGGGTGCGAAGTACGTGTGCAGCACCCCGCTCCGGCCGAAGGAGCACCAGGCGGCGCTCTGGCGCGGACTGCGCACCAACGACCTCCAGGTGGTCTCCACCGACCACTGCCCGTTCTGCTTCACGGGCCAGAAGGACCTCGGGCTCGGCGACTTCTCCAAGATCCCCAACGGGCTTCCCGGGGTGGAGAACCGTATGGACCTCCTCCACCAGGCCGTTGTCGACGGGCACATCTCCCGCCGCCGCTGGATCGAGATCGCCTGTGCGTCCCCGGCCCGGATGTTCGGGCTGTATCCGCAGAAGGGCACGATCGCCCCCGGAGCCGACGCCGACATCGTGATCTACGACCCGCACGCCGTCCAGACCCTGTCGGCGGACACCCACCACATGAACGTCGACTACTCCGCGTACGAGGGGAAGAGGATCACCGGTCAGGTGGAGACGGTCCTCTCGCGCGGTGAACTCGTCATCGACCAGCGCAAGTACGTCGGTCACGCCGGCCACGGCACGTTCACCCCCCGGTCCACCTCCCAGTACCTGAACTGAACCGAACCGAGCCGCACCGAACGAACCAGGAGGTCCCGCGTGGACTTCGGACTCGTCCTGCAGACCGACCCGCCCGCCTCGCAGGTCGTCGGCCTCATGCGCCGGGCGGAACGCAACGGCTTCCGCTACGGCTGGACCTTCGACTCCGCCGTGCTCTGGCAGGAACCCTTCGTCATCTACAGCCAGATCCTCGCCAACACCACCAAGCTGCACGTCGGCCCGATGGTGACCAACCCGGGCACCCGTACGTGGGAGGTCACCGCCTCCACCTTCGCGACCCTCAACGACATGTACGGCAACCGGACCGTCTGCGGCATCGGCCGCGGCGACTCCGCGATGCGCGTCGCGGGCCGCAGGCCCAACACCCTCGCGCGCCTCGGCGAGGCCATCGACGTCATCCGCGACCTCGCTGAGGGCCGCGAGGCGGAGGTGGACGGCAGCCCGGTCCACATCCCGTGGATCAAGAACGGAAAGCTGCCCGTCTGGATGGCGGCGTACGGCCCCAGAGCCCTCGCCCTCGCCGGGCAGAAGGCCGACGGCTTCATCCTCCAGCTCGCCGACCCGTTCCTCACCGAGTGGATGGTCAAGGCGGTCCGCCAGGCGGCCGTCGACGCGGGCCGCGACCCCGACGCCCTGACGATCTGCGTCGCGGCCCCCGCCTACGTCACCGCCGACGACTCCCCGCAGGCCCTGGCGCACGCCCGCGACCAGTGCCGCTGGTTCGGCGGCATGGTCGGCAACCACGTCGCCGACCTGGTGTCCAAGTACGGCGAGCACTCCTCGATGGTCCCCGAGGAGCTCACCGCGTACATCAAGGACCGCCAGGGCTACGACTACTCCCACCACGGCCGCGCCGACAATCCCGACACCGCCTTCGTCCCCGACGAGATCGTCGACCGCTTCTGCCTCCTCGGCCCCGTCGACGCCCACATCGAGAAGCTCCGCCACCTGAAGAGCCTGGGCGTCGACCAGTTCGCCGTCTACGACATGCACGACAACCGGGAGGGCACGATCGACGCCTACGGCTCGGAGATCATCCCCGCGATCAACGCCTGAGGCGGCACCGCCGAGGCTCCACCGGCCGGCACGACATGGTGCCGGCCCTACTCGCTCGAGAAGCGTGGATTCTCGAGCAGCGCCGAGCGCACCTCTTCGGATTCATCGTCCTGAAGAGCGGCCAGTGTCTCCTCGCTGGTATTTCCGTTGACGGCAACCCATCGCCGGACCATCGGTGATGGATCCCGCGCCAGGATCTCCAATGTCTTCGGAGAGGCATGAGGGCCGGCGGCCATTTCCCTTCGGACTTGATCGCCGGCTTCTCTTGCGAGATGTTCAGCGAAGTGATCGATGACGTACGGGTTACGTGCGATCGCCATCATGACGAGTTCATCCATGTCGGCAGGGACATCGCCAGGGATGCGGGCGCAAAGAGCGCGGGCCGCTCTCGCGATACGCGGCGACAGCGGGCGCCATGCGAGTTTCGTGTAGACCGATGAATTCTCGTGCGAATCCCACCAGGACCGCCATCGATCCTGGATCGCATCACCGTCGAGTGAGGAATCCCGGGAAGGGGCGTCATCTCCGAGGGTTTCCCCGAGGAGGCGATCGAGATGGATCGCCGCCATCGACGAAAGTCGCAGATTGACCACGACGTACTCGATCGCTCCCACGCCGTAGCAGTCGACGAGTCGCCGCAGGGCGTCCTCCCGGACCAAGGAAAGAGTCGATTCCCTCAGGACGAACGAAACGAACTCCATGTCATCGGTAGTCCGATGCCCGCTCGGAGGCAGGGAGAGCGTCGAGTCGAGCATTTTGAGGCATCGAGCCGCGCTTCGGGGGATCGAGAACTCCGGCAGGCCGAGCTGGGGAGGGAGCTCCGGGATGAGGAACTCGTGGACGATCCGGGAGTGTGACTCGTTGTCCCAGTTCGGCGCCCTGCGTATGGCTGCGGGATCGCCGAGCCAGGCTTCGAGCCCTTCGCTCACGGAATCCGGCAGGCCGCAGGTCCGGCCGAATTCCGCGAAGGAGGCGACGGCCGGCCCGAAGTCGGGAGAGTCGCCGAACTTCGCCGCCACGCGGGTCCACACATCGGCAACATCGTCGTGGCGCAGATGTGCCACGCCCCTGAGGAAGAGTATTTTCGCATCTTCGGGATCGTGCTCGATGGCTGGACCGTGAATCGGGACGGGCGTTCCGTCCAACAGTGAGGACAATGCGGCCTCGCGCGAGATCAATTGTATGGACCCGGGGTAGCCGATCCTCATCAGAGGACTGTCCACGTAGATGATCTCTGACGGTCTCGCCATCAGGACGTGCGGCGTTGCCGCGCTGATGTACTCGAACTCGATGTCGACGAGGTTGAGCGTGCCCGTGACAGAGAGATCCAGGGTGAAGGGCTCCGCCTCGTACGGTCCGAGGTTCGACACCTCTCCGGGGAACGCCGAAACCCAGCTGCCCTGTCCCGCGGTCTGGAGGTTGAAGTCCAGTTGCAGACGGCGCCCTCGAAGATACTCCGCCCATTCGCCATTGATGGTGGATTTGATGGAGGCCGCCTTGAGGACGCGAATCGCCGTTATCTGGATCGGCGTCCGCCCCCTGTTGACGATGGAGAAATCCAGCTTCGGGAAACCGGGCCGAGCTTCGAAGATCACAGTCGGCGTGATGTCTCCACTTCCGGAGACGATCGCATCCGCGGGTTGGTGGACGTGATAGTGGACTTCGGTGTGAGAATTGCTGATGTTTCCGCCGGCGGACATCGACCCCGGCGCCGACGCTTCGACTGGGACGGGCTTCTTCCGCTTGGCCCGCCACGGCATCTTCACGGGCCCTGGTCCGTGACCTTCGTGCGTGCCCCGTCCACGTCCTGACGGGCGGCCAGCGAGCCGCGGCCCGAGGCGGACACGCCACGGCGGGCCATCAGTCGAGGCAACCACCCGCCGCGATGGGTCACTTCGATCTCCACGTCACGAGCCGATCCTCCGGTGGCGACGGCTCCCTCACCCGAGGCCGACACCGGGTCCTCGTCGCCCCGCGAGGGTGTGAGCCACCACTGGACGGCGATCCCGACCACCAGGAGGACGCCACCCGATACCCACCACACCACCGCGCCGTCGGTGAACCAGCCGGTGGCGATGTTCACCAGGGCCGCGACCGCCACGGTCCCGACAGCCCCCACCACGCGCTGAACCCCAGGACTCATGACGCTCCCCCAGTTCGTTTACGAACCGCCCGGTATCGTCCAGTATCGCTACCCTCTGGCACACCGCCCGAAGCATCCGACCAGCACGGTTCCTGAACACCGAACCTGATCGATCTCCCTCGAGTTTGATCGGACCGGTGACGGATCGCCCTCCTGTTAGCGTCATGTGGTGATCTCTCTGGGGGAACCCGTGTTCTTCAGTCGCCTGCGTGACGCGCGACGGGTGCTCATCGCCGGTGCGGGCGGCGGATTCGACGTGTACGCGGGGCTGCCGCTCGCTCTCGCCCTGTCGTCGGCGGGCAAGGAGGTGCACCTCGCCAACCTGTCCTTCGCCGACCTGTACGGCCTGGGTCTCGATGTGTGGGTGGCCCGGGACGTCGCGGCCGTCGGACCCGACACTCCCCTGCGCGGCGACTACTTCCCTGAACGGACGCTCGCCCAGTGGCTGGTCACGCAGGACCTGCCGTCGACCGTGTACGCGTTCCCGAGCATCGGGGTCGGTCCGCTGCGGGCGGCCTACCGGGCACTGATCGCCCATCTCGGCGGTGTCGACGCGGTGGTGCTGGTGGACGGCGGTACCGACATCCTGATGCGCGGCGACGAGCACGGTCTCGGCACCCCGGAGGAGGACATGGCCAGCCTGGCCGCCGTGAGCGGGCTCGACGAGGTCCCGCACCGGCTGGTGGCCTGCCTCGGCTTCGGGGTGGACGCGTATCACGGCGTGAACCACTCGCTCGTGCTGGAGAACCTGGCCGCCCTCGACCGGGACGGCGCCTATCTCGGCGCGTTCTCGCTGCTGGGGGCGGCTCGGGAGGGCGCGCTGTATCTCGACGCGGTGGAGCACGCGCAGCGTCACACGGCGAGCCACCCGAGCATCGTGCACGGATCCATCGCCGGCGCTGTGCGCGGTGACTTCGGCAACGTCCGGTTCACGGAGCGGACCAAGGACAGCGAGTTGTTCATCAACCCGCTGATGGCCCTGTACTTCTGTGTGGACCTGCCCGGACTGGCCCGCCGCAATCTCTACCTCGGTCTGCTGGAACGGACGGTGCTGATGCGGCAGGTGAGTTCCGTGATCGAGGAGTTCCGCGACACGCTGCCCCGTCAGCGTCCGCCGCGGACGTTCCCGCACTGAACCTGCCTCGACGGTCTTCCGCGGCTCGAACCGTTCGAGCAGGGCGCGCAAGGCTCGTTACGATCACCCGATGAACTCCACCCTCCTGCTCACGGCCCCCGCGACGCCGACCGCTCCCGCCCTTCTCGTGCGTCCCCGGCATGTCGACGACGTGGCGGAGTTGGTCGAGGCTTACCGGGATCCCGATCTGCGTCGGCGGGTGAGGGTGCCGATGGAGAACGAGGCCGACGGACTCGCCTGGGTGGAGGCCCAGCGGAAGGGCTGGGCGACGGGTGCGCGGTTCTGCTTCGCCGTCGTCGAGGAGTCCTTCGGCTCGGAGCCGCAGCGGCTCGCGGGCAGTGTGGTGCTCAAGGAGGTCGCGTCCGGCAAGCCGGGCGCCGAGGTCGGGTACTGGACGGCGGCGGCGTCCCGGGGGCGCGGTGTGGCGCCCCGCGCCCTGGAGGCTCTCACCGGCTGGGCCTTCGACAACTTCGAGGCCGATGGACTGGAGCGCATCGAACTCCTCCACCAGGTCGACAACCCGGCCTCCTGCCGGGTGGCGGAGAAGTGCGGCTACGCGTTCGGCAGGCTCCTTCCCGCGATGCCTCCCGAGTTCCCGCTGGACGGCCATCTCCACGTGCGGGGGCGGGCGTAGGCGTCCCGCGTACGGCGACGTGACGCGCGGGTCTACCCGCGTCGCGCGCCGAGTGGCAGAATCGGACCCCAACTCCATGGCCACAAGTGGTTCTTGACAGGCCACGATGGAGCCGATCCGGCATGGCACCCCTCGCCCCTCCCCGGGCGACACCTCGTTCCGTCCTCCCCGTCGAACGAAGGGTTCCTCCGTATGACCGCGACCGTCCCCCCGGGAAGAGCTTCCGGACCCGCCGCCGGCGACAGCCGGATCGAACTCGCCCCCGGCGCCACCCCCGCCGATCCCCGCTTCGTCAACGAGGACCTGCTTCCCGTCCCCGTCGCCCGACGTCGCTGGACCACCTACAACTTCGCTGCCCTCTGGGTCGGCATGGCCCACAACATCCCCTCGTGGCTGCTCGCCTCCGGTCTGGTCGCCCTCGGCATGGACTGGAAACAGGCGGTTCTCACCATCGGCCTCGCCAACGTCGTCGTCCTGCTGCCGATGCTGCTCACCGGGCACGCCGGACCCAAGTACGGCATCCCCTTCCCCGTTCTCGCCCGCGCCTCCTTCGGGCTGCGCGGCGCGAACCTGCCCGCCCTCGTCCGCGCCGGGGTCGCGTGCGCCTGGTTCGGCATCCAGACCTGGATCGGAGGCCAGGGCGTCTTCGTCCTCCTCGACAAGGTCTTCGGCGGAGGCTGGGCGGACGCGTCGAGGATCGGCGGTCAGCCGTGGACGCTCTGGCTCTGCTTCGTCCTCTTCTGGGCCCTCGAACTCGCCATCATCTACCGGGGGATGGAGGCCCTGCGCCGCTTCGAGAACTGGGCCGCGCCCTTCGTCATCGTCGGCGCGCTCGTCCTCCTCGGCTGGATCGCGGCCAAGGCGGGCGGTCTCGGACCGCTCCTCGACCAGCCGTCGAAGCTCGGCTGGGGCGCCGACTTCTGGCCGGTCTTCTTCCCCGCCCTCATGGGGATGATCGCCTTCTGGGCGACACTCAGCCTGAACATCCCCGACTTCACCCGCTTCGGCGCCGGACAGCGCGCCCAGGTGTGGGGGCAGACCCTCGGACTCCCCACCACCATGACGCTGTTCGCGTTGCTCTCGGTGCTCGTCACCTCGGGATCGCAGGCCGTGTACGGGGCGCCCGTCTGGGACCCGGTGGCACTCGCCGCCAAGACCGACAACGTCTTCGGACTGCTCTTCGCCCTGGTGACCGTCCTCGTCGCCACCCTGTCGGTGAACATCGCCGCGAACGTCGTCTCGCCCGCGTACGACCTCGCCAACCTCGCCCCGAAGCTGGTGAACTTCCGCAGGGGGGCGCTGATCACCGGGGTCGTCGGCGTCCTCATCATGCCCTGGAAGCTGACCGCCACCCCCGAGCTGTACATCTTCACCTGGCTCGGTCTCGTCGGTGGTCTCCTCGGTACGGTCGCCGGCATCCTCATCGCCGACTACTGGCTCGTCCGCCGGACCGTCCTCGACCTGGAGGGGCTCTACCGGGCCGACGGCCCCTACTGGTACCGGGGCGGCTGGAATCCGGCGGCCGTGCTCGCCTTCCTGGTCGGCGGTGTCCTCGCCGTCGGCGGCTCCCACTCCGCCCCGGGCACCGGGCCCTTCCCCGAGGACGGGCTCATCCCCTTCCTGAAACCCCTCGCCGACTACGGCTGGGCCGTCGGCCTCGCGGCCTCACTGCTGCTCTACACCGCCCTCATGAGACGCGGGGGAGCCTCCCGGTCGTCCGCTCGATCCAGCTGAGATACGAGCGCACCCGGGTGTTCACGGCGGGGGTGTCGGTGGCGCAGGCCTTGCCGTAGGACACCAGCCCGACGACGTACGGCCGCCCCCCGACCGTCCGGACCAGGGGGCCGCCGGAGTCGTACTGGCAGGTGTCGCGCCCGGGGGCGTAGGTGCAGATCTGGGTGGGGGCGACCTGCGCCATGCCCCGGCTCGCGCAGGCCGCGTTGCTGATGGTGCCGAGGGCCACGGTCCGCAGGACGTCGGAGGTGCGCCCGCCGAACGAGGTGGTGCCCCAGCCCGGAACCTCGACCCGGGTGTCCTCGGTGCCGCCGTGGACGGACGGGGCGGGCAGCCCGATCGGTCGCACATCGCGGTTGAGGGCGACCGGCTCGGCCAGTTCGATCACGGCGATGTCGTTCAGCTGGGTGTCCGGGTGGTACTCCGGGTGCGGGACGAACCGGGCCGGTGTCGCCATGACCGCGTGCGGGCTGTCGGCCCCGGTCGTCAGGTCGTGGTCGCCGAGCAGCACCCCCACCCGCGTGGGGCTGCTGTACGAGCCGGTCAGACAGTGGGCGGCGGTGAGGACGTACCGGTCGCCGATCAGCGCTCCGCCGCACATCACCCGCCGTTCGACGACATCCACGAGTCCCGCCATGAAGGGGTACTGGTGGGGCCGTGCCTCCTCGCCGCCGACCACCGCCCGCGCGGGTGGCGCGATGCCGAGGGGGACCACCGTGAGCACCGCGCCCGCGACCGCGGCCATGAGCCTTCTCGCCCGTCCCACCAGATCTCCGTACCCTCGGCGCCGTGTTCCCGGGGCCGAGGGCGTGCGGAGACGTTTCCTCTGAACCGCCCGGCCCATATGGGCATCAACGAACCGGGCGGACCGCGGTCACCCTCCGGGGGCCGTGTGAGGGAAGGGAAGCAGGGGCCAGGTGTTCGACAGACGCATGGCGGCCTCCGTGACCGCCGGGTCCGAGGAGCGCTCGGCCACCCCCATGAGGAACGCGTGCGCCGAGGCCTCGTACAACTCCGTCGTCGCCCGCTGACGGGCCCTGGTCGCCTCCGCCCGCAGCTCGGTGTCGTCGGTGGCCGACGCCTCCACCGCCCGCGCCCGCTGGGCGGCGAAGACGGCGTCCTCCCGCTGCCGCTCCAGCCGCGTGCCCCGCTCCAGATGGGAACGGTAGGAGTCGAGGTACGGGTGCTCCCGCAGCAGCCCCAGCAGGAGGCCGATGCCGCCCGACAGCACCAGAAGCGCCACGAACATCCAGGTCACGGTCGTCTGTTCGAGATGCAGGCTGTCGATCAGCGTCGGCTGCGGATCCCCCAGCCCGGCCACGTCGCCGTATTCCGCGGGGACCCGCTCCGGCTCGCGGTGCCGGAAGACGAGCTTGGACCGCAGATGGCCCAGGGCCCAGGTGGAGAAGCCCCAGACACCGATCAGCGTCAGCGCGGGCAGGTTCGCCCACTTCAGCGAGCCGGTGCCGGATCCGCCGCGCAGGGCGCGTCCGGCGAGGTGCGGGACGACGACCATGACGATCGCCGCCGAGACGGCGAGAGTGCCCGACAGGGTGTCCGACTCGGCGTTGCCGGACCCGTGGAAGGGCTGGAAGGCGATCCAGTAGATCGGCACCTCCACCGCCGCGATGACCAGCAGCAGGCTCCACACCATCCACCGCGGCAGGCCGGGACGGCCGGGCAGGCCCTCCCACTCGGTGGCGTCCGCCTGGGCACGCGCGGCGTGGTTCTCCGCCGACGAGGGCCGGTCCGACAGCCGGTGGAGGGCGGGACGGGCCGGACCGGGGGACGTCGTGTCCCGGTCCACCGGATCCCGGTCCAGGCTCTGGTAGTCCTCGTCGTCGTCGGGCAGCCGATGCGGTGTCGCGTCGGGACCGCCCGGGGCGTCGTCGTCGGAGCGGTCGCGGTCGCCGTCCGCGGAGGGGCGGCCGGGAGCGTCGGTGCCGTGGACGTCGCCGGACCGGCCCGCGAGGTCGTCCGCACCTCCCTCCGTGCCCGCGCCCTCGCGGCCGCGTCCGTCCGGCCCCTCGTCCAGGGCCAGATCGCCGAACCGGGCGCGCAGCCAGCGTTCCTCCACCCGCTCCCGCACACCGTCCCGGAACCGCTCCCAGCGCACGGACCGGGCCGCGAGCCGGTCCAGCTGCCGGCGGTTGGTGTCCAGCCACTTCCGGTTGTCGGCCAGCCGGTCCTCCAGCCGTCGGACGTCCGCCTCCGCGGCGGCGGCGGCCCTGGCGGCCCGGCTGCCCGCGGCGCGCAGCCGGGCCTCCTCCCGCAAC
Source organism: Streptomyces zaomyceticus (assembly GCF_014656215.1). Taxonomy (GTDB): domain Bacteria; phylum Actinomycetota; class Actinomycetes; order Streptomycetales; family Streptomycetaceae; genus Streptomyces; species Streptomyces zaomyceticus. The sequence goes on from NZ_BNBZ01000027.1 coordinate 16,617, forward strand.
GCCTCCTCGGACATCCGGGCGTGCAGGAGGTCCCGTACGGAGGCCAGTTCGGCGAAGTAGGGCACGCGGTCCCCACTGCCCAGGACCCAGGGGTCCAGGACGCGGCCCTTGGCCACCGCGCGCCCCCGGCGGCGGGCGGTGCGGCGCACACGCTCCTCGCGCCGGCTCTCGGTGACCAGCGGCACCCGGCGTTCCCCGGCCGGGTCCGCGGTGCGGCGGGTGCCACCCGCCGCGGCACCGGTGCCCCGCCGGAAGGGCAGGCGGAGCCTGGCGCGACGGGGCGTCCGTCCGGGGTCAGCGCCGGTAGTCGTCGTGGACACGGGCCTTGCCCCTCCTCACCATGAGCTCCGTCCAGAAGGCGTCGAACGGCTCGAACGCGCTCGGCTTGGCCTGACGGCTCATGCCGTAGCCCACCGGGTAGACGTCCATACCGGAGAGCGGCGGTACCCCGCGGGAGGCGATCAGCTTGTCGATCGACTTCCTGCGGGCCTCGGGCGTGGCGATGGACTTGCCGGTGAGCGCGAACTCGGGGTCGAACTGCTCGAAGTCGCTGACCACCAGCAGCGCCGTGCGGCCCGCTTCCGAGGGCAGCGCCTCCGCGGCGCGCGCGATCCCGCCGAGGACGTCGGAACCGCCATTGGTGTCGTGCGCGCAGGCGAGCATCGCGTGGGCACCCGCCACGGCCTTGACCCGGGCGTTCTGGCGGATCGCCGCCACATCGTCGGTGCTCTCGGACGGCGGGTCGAGGTCCACGTCGCTGATGTGGCACGGGGAGGCCTTGGAGGAGGCGGTGATCGGCGCGTAGGCCAGCGAGCCGCAGTGCTGGTCCTGCATGAACGGGACGATCGACGCGTTGAGTTTGGCCTTCGCGTCGAACCCCTTGTTCGCCGAGCCGGATCCAGAACCGTCCACGACGACCGCGCAGGCGGTGTCGAGGGCCTCGGGCTTGTCGTCGGTGACGCAGCCGGCCGAGGCCAGCAGGGCGGCGGCGAGCGGAAGGACGGTGAGCGGGCGGGCCAGCCTCCGGAACCGGAGCGGGTGTGGGCGTGGATCGGTGCTGCGGTGTCTCATCGGGTTCCCCTCCCGTGGTGGTCTGCGGCCCCGGGCGGCCGTTCCGAGCCGCCGCCGGCCCGGCCCCGGCGCCCCTGCGTGTCGAGGATCTCCAGTGCCCGGGCGACGGCGGGTATGCGGTCCCGGTCCCGCGGGGACCGCTCGGAGAGGCCCTCGACGAGCAGCCAGGCGTCGATGTCGTCCCAGCTGGCATCGAGCGTGACGCGCCCGGGCAGCCAGTGCTCGGGCCGGGCGGTGAACGGCGGGTAGGCCGGGGGCGTCCGGTCCGGCGCGACGGGCGCGACGGGCGACGCGATCGACGTGGCCGCCGCGGAGGCATCCGGCACAGGTCCCCGGGCGCCCCACGGCTCGTGCGCCCCCGTCGTCCGCGCCTGCGCGACCCAGGTCTCCTGAGCATCGGTCCCGTGCCTCCGGGCCCCCGGCACTCCGCTCCCCGGCGGCCAGGTTTCCGAGGTCCCGGTCTCCGGCGCGAGCCCGTTCCGCCGGTGTGCGTCGAGTGCCTCCGCCGCCCGCCGGTGTTCCTCGGCCCGGGCAGACTGGACGGTCAGCCAGACCGCGTCCCAGTAGCAGGCCAGCCGCTGGTTGGCCTCGTGCGTGAGCGCGGACGCGCGGGCACGGCACACCTCGGCGTCGGCCCGCCAGGCTCCGACCGTCGCGCCGTAGCGGGCGAGCGCGGCCGGTGACGGCACGTTCCGCACGTCGTACTGGGTCACCACGCGCACCGACTCCGCGTGGATGCCGATGATCGCCCGCCGTTCGTCCCGCAGCAGGCGGGAACGCAGCTGGCCCACCGCGCGCAGCGCGCCCGCGCGGGTCTCCATCACGAACGGCGTCACGATGTCCGGGAGTTCCAGGAGCGCTCCGGGCTCCGGCTGCGGCGGGTCCAGCAGGGGGCGCAGACCGGGGGCGTCGAGCCGGCCGCGCCGACGGGCCCGGAGCGCGGTCACCCGCCCGAGCCGGGCCCGGCGCGCGGGTCCCCTGATCTGGTCCGTGGCGATCATGATGACGGATTCCCCCTTCTCCGCTGCCCTCGTCCAGATGGAGGACGGTAGCCGAAGGAAAGCAGAAAGGCGCCCGTAATTCGAGAGGTTCTGGGCTTGCCGAGACCGCTGTTCGAATTCGTCCGGACGGCGCCCGGAAAACGACCGGAACAATCTCCGGAAGTGTTTGCGACCCGAGGCCAATTGCGTTGATACTCGATTCCGGTCCATCGGGGGAGGGCATGGTGCGCATCAGGATCGGCGGGACGCATTTCCCGCTGGAGACGCTCGGTCCGGGCCGTCGCCTCGGAGTGTGGTTCCAGGGCTGCCCGCTGGCCTGTGCCGGGTGCATGTCCCGGCACACCTGGGCGCCGGAAGGCGGCCGGGAATCATCGGTCGGTGAACTGCTCGACCTGTGGCGGGACGCGCTGGAGGACGGCGCGCAGGGACTGACGGTCAGTGGCGGGGAGCCGCTCGAACAGGCTTCGGCCCTGGCCGAGTTCCTGGCGGGAGCGGCGCTGCTGCGCGACACGGTGGAGGGGGCCGGGGGGAGCGGGGTGCGGCCGGAAGGGCGCGCCGACCTCCTCGTCTACACCGGTTACGAGCAGGACGAGTGGGATCCGGACCGGCTCCGGTCCCTGCGGCACGCGGACGCGGTGGTCGCGGGGAGGTTCGAAGTCGCCGAGCCCACCACGCTGGTGTGGCGTGGTTCGGCGAACCAGCGGCTGCTGGCCCGCACCGAACTGGGCCGGGCCCGTTACGCACCCCATCAGGACCGGCGGGCGACGGGCCCGACGGTCCAGGTGGTGGTGGAGGCGGGACGGAATCCCGGTGAGGCTCCGGCCGCCCGGCTCCTCGGAATTCCGGCACGGGGGGAAATGGCTTTCTATGAAAGGTGGTTGGGGGATCGTGGGCTGCGACTCAGGGAGCGGAGCTGGCGTCCGTGAGGAGCTCGGCCAGCTCGGGATCGCGGGTCACGAAGTGCACCGCCCAGTCCGGGTGCCGGCTCAACTCCTCCTGAACGGCCCAGCGCAACCAGCGGGCGGCCTTGACGGGAGGAAGGCCGCCCCGGCCGGATCCGAGCAGGGGGAAGCAGAGGGACGCCAGGGGAGGGTCGTATCTGTCCCGTTCCTCGTTCGCCAGGGCGAAGACGGCCGCCACGGCCTCGGCCAGCGTCTGGGGGGCGACGTGGTAGCCGCCGCCGTCGGCGTCGGGCAGGGCGACGGCCGCGTGGTAGATGCGGCGCACCCCCCGCCCGGCGAGGGCGCCCGGGGAGGTGGGGACGACGGTCCCGGGCCGCACGGGCAGTCCGGTGCGGCGGTGGGAGCGCATCCAGTCGGCGAGTTCCCGAGCGAGGACGTCGTCCGTGATCCCGCCGCCGGTGTCGCGTATCGCGGCGGCCCGGCGCAGAGCGCCCGAGACGGTGGGGCGGAAGGTCTTTGACATCTCCATGTGCGTGTTCTCCGAGGACACCAGGATGTCGATGTCCCGCAGCAGTTCTACGGAGGAGAAGTGCACGGTGATACGGCGCAGGGTCGCCGGCGGCAGCGCCGGGCCGGCCGCGCGGCTGGGGGGATCGGGCAGCTCGTCGGGGGCCTCGATCCGTGCCGGGGCGGCCGTGGTCGCGCGGGCCAACGCGAGTACGGAGCCCGCGAGTTCGGCGATGACCTCCTGCTCCTGGCCCCTGCGGAACCGTTCGGACGTGACGCCGTACACGGCGGCGGCCGCCTTGCGGCGCTCCGGGGCCGGGGCGCCCCGCCGGCCGGGGAAGAGGAGGCCGAAGGTGTGCGCGGCGGCCCGGCCCAGCGGATCACCCCGCCGGTCGTCCGCAGCGCCGTCGGGCGGGACGGACCCCCCGGGCGGGCCGGGGGTCGCGGCGAGACGTCGTGCGGCGGCCTCCAGCAGCGCCTCGATGCCGGCTGCCTCGTCCGTGCCGTCGGACGTGTGTCCGGTGATCCGGGCGACCTGTGCCAGGGCTTCGGGCCGCAGGCGTCTGAGACCGGCGAGGCCGGGTCGGCGCAAGGCGTGCAGTTCCTCCTCCAGGCAGGCGTGGGAGGGCAGTTCGGCCTCGGCCGGATCCGCGGCGGACCGCTGCTCCGGCAGGGACGGGGGAATCTGCTGGCTCATGGGCGACACGATAATCCCGCCGGTGGGATTCCGGCACCGAGCGGTGGGGGAAGCGACCGGAATGATCTTTTCCGACGGTGCGCGGTCCTTCGCGCGAAAGGGATATGCGAGTCCCCTTCGCCGGGGGCGGGCGGCATGAGTGCTCCCGAAAATTCCATCCCCTTGTTCGTGCTCCAGTTCGGAGGGAGGAGGACGTCATGACGACACTGCCGCCCACGGAATGGGACCCCGAGGGATTCGCCGGTCATTTCGACGGCGGCCCCGAGGAAACCCGCCGCGGACTCGACCGCGTCCCCGCCTCGCTCAGTGACCGACTGGACCTCACCGAGGTCCTCGGCGACGTCCGCCGGCCCGCCCAGGCGGTCGTGCTGAGGGTGAAGGACCGCGAGGCCCGCCACCGGGACGCCGCGGTACCGCTGGTCCTCAAGTGGTACCACCGCGCCTTCGCGCCCGACCCGGAGGCGAGCCGGGTGCTCACCGGCGACCTCGGCGAGCACGTCGTACGCGTCCTGGAACGCGGGATCGCCGACGGGCATCCGTACGAACTGCTGCCCTCGTACGGCGAGACCACCCTCGCCCAGTACCACGCCCGCAACCCCGGCGCCCTGCCCGCTCCGCTCGTGCGCACGACCGTCGCCCATCTGCACCGGGCCCTGACCGCCCTCCACGACCAGGAGCTCGTCCACCGGGACGTCACGCCCGACAACATCGTCGTGAGCACCCAGAACGCGGACCGGCTCGACCTGGTCCTCGTCGACTGCGGCGCCGCCGTGCACACCGGCCGGGACGAGGACTCCCCCCGCCGCCGGGACTGGCAGGGAAAGCCCCTCTACCTCGCCCCCGAGGCGAGCATCCACCGGCAGAGCGTCACCCCCGCCGCCGACTGGTGGTCCGTCGGCATGGTCGTGGCCGAACTCGCCGGCGGGCGGCACCCCATCGACTACCGCGGCGACGAGGAGGTCCTCGTCGAGATCGCCACCCACGACCCCGAGCTCCCGCTCGTGACCGACCCGCGCCTGCTGATGCTCTGCCACGGCCTGCTGACCCGGGCCCCCGAACACCGCTGGGGCGCCGAACAGGTGGGCCGCTGGCTCGCCGGCGACTCCCCGCCGGTCGCACCGCGCACCACCGGCGCGGCCCCCGAGAACCTGCCGCCACGTGCCACGACCGAACCCTTCGCCTTCCTGGGCCGCGCCATCACCAGCACGGAAGAGCTGGCCCGCCAGTTCGACGTCCAGTGGCGGGCCGCCGACGACCTGCTGGACCGCCGCGGCGGGCGCGAGCGACTGGCGGCCTGGCTCGGCCAGTTCACCGACCGGCCCGGCCGCTCCCCGGAGGACGCCAGGACCCTCGACGCGCTGCGCGACCTGCTCGCCCAGCCCCTGACCCCTCAGGACCGGCTGCGCCTGCTCAACTGGATGGGCCCCCGGCTGCCCGCGTCCTGGCACGGGGTGCCCCTGGACACCCTGGGCATCGCGGAACTGGAGCAGGCGGCGGTACGGGGCGACGACCGGAGCCGGGAGCTCGTGGCCGCCCTGGCCCGCCACGAACTGCTCCCCCTGCTCGGCGCCCGGCCCGGCGGCGAAGGCCTCGACGAGGTGCAGCGCCGCTGGGAGGGCTATCGGGAGAGCTGGCGAGAGGCCACCCCGGACCTGTTCTCCCGCGGCGGCCCGACCGACCGGCGGTCCGCGGGCCGGCTGCTCCGCCACGGCGTCGACCTGGACGCCCGGCTGCTGCGTCTCGCCCGCGAACCGGACCGCACGACCCTCCGGCTGCTGCACCGCACCGCCTGGGACCCGGGCCGCGGCGCCCCGCCCCCGTGGTACCGCGCGCTGCGCGCCGACGAGGACAACCCGCTGCGGCTCCTCGCCGCCTCGCTGCTCGCCGGACTCGCCCACCAGGAGGCCGAGCGGCAGCAGGCCGATGCGCAAGTCCGCGAGTGGGACAGGCTGTTCGCCCAGGAGACCGACGCCCGCTTCCACCTCCTGCGCCGCTTCGACCGGCCGCCCACCCTGGGCTGGGCCCTCCTCGGTGCCACTGTGACCACCGCGCCGTGGACCTTCGTCATCGGCCTCGCCGACCTGCTCGGCCGCGCCGAGCAGAGCGAGGTCGTCGTGGCCTGGATGCTCGCGCTGCCCGCCGCGGCGGTCGTGTTCGCGCTGGAACTGTGGATCGCGGTCTACATCGGTCCCCCCGTCTACCATCCGGCGCGATCCCTCGCCGGACTGCTGATCCGCACCGGTGAGGGGCCCGCCCGTGCCACCCGCTCCCGCGGCCGGCTCGGCACCGCGGTGGCCGCGGCGGCCCTGGTCGCGGTCGGGGCACTGGGCCTCTGGGCCGTCGTCCTCGCCCCCTGGGCCTGGCCGGCCGCGACCGTCGTCGCCCTCACGGCGTGGACCGTCCGACGGTGGTGGGCGTGGCGGAGGACCGCCCGGGACGCCCGGCTCGACCGGGCCGCCCACCGGGCCGGCCGGACCCGCGCACCCGGACCGGCACCCGGGGACCCGGCGCAGGCTCCGGTCCGGGGCCTCCCGCACCCACGGCACGGCGGACCGCGTGCGTCGGCACCCACCAGGAGGAACACATGAGCTACGGCATGGCCTACCCCTCGATCTCCGAGATCGTGCCGACGGTTGGCTATCCGACCTCCGCCTCGACCGGCACGGCCGACCTCGCCTCGCTGGCCGACGGTGCCGGCCAGAGCGTCGGGCACGCCGTCGACGGCGTGCAGGCCACGGCCTCGCACGCCATGGACGCCGCCGGCCACGCCCTCCAGGAACTCCTCGAACCCGCCGCCGTCGCACTCGGCGCACTCAGCGGCGCCCTGCTCGTGGGCCGCGCCGCGATGGTCACCACCCAGGCCCTCGCAGCGGCGGCCGTCCGCGCCGCCGACGAACAGCGCTGCCTCGAACACGTCCAGCAGGTCGCCGCGGCCGCCACCGCCCAGTGGGAGGCGGCGGCCTTCGCGGCCGTCCGAGCGAACGCGCGCCGCGCCGCCCTCGTCGCCCGGGTGCGCCGGGCGGCCTTCCGCACCGTGCCGGACACCCCTCCGCCCCCGATGCCCGACCTGCCGCCGCCGCTCACCCTCGTCGGAACCCGGCTGGACGCGCTGCGCCGGGAACTGGCCGAGATGGAGACGGCCTTGCGGCACGCGGAGTCGGTCCAGGACAGGTGGACGATGGAGCAGGCGCTCGGCACCGCCGACGGCCCGGAGGACGAGGACTGGCGGCGGCGACTGCTGGCCCGCCGCGAGGCCGCCGTACGGGCCCAGCAGGAGGAGCCGGCACCGTCCGCACCCGCCGTCCCGCCCCAGCCGCCCGCCGCGGACCTGCTCGACCGGAGTCGGACGGAGGAGTCGGGTGCCGAACTCCTCGCCCTGCTGGAGGCCGGCGCCGACCCCAAGGACGCCGAACTCGCCGTCGGCGCCGTCCGGCATGCCGTCGCATGCGCCGCGGAGCGGCCGGCCAAGGCCCGCAACCACCTCCGGGAGGCCCGCCGCTTCGTCACGGACGCCAACCGGGCGGTACGCACCCGGCTCGCGGCCCAGGAGAAGGCCGCCGTCCAGCTCGACTTCCTCCTCACCGAGGCGCCGCCCGGCGAGCCGCCGCTCGCCCCGGCCACCGAGGAGATCGCCCTGCTGCGCGGTGTGCTGGAGAAGGACCGGACGCTGGACGCCGACGAGCAGCGCAGCGTGGACCAGCGGGTGGGGGAGCGACTCGCGGACCTGGAGAGCCGCTACACCAGGGAGCTGATCGGGCTGGCCGTCGCACGGTTCGCCGACCCGACCGCCGGCGGTGCCGTACCGGCGGACGCCGACGCCGCGGCCCACGGAGGCGCCGACGGACCGCTGTGCCTCGACCTGACACCGGCCGGCTGGTGGCCCGACCACTGGCTGCGGATCACCGTCCGCGACAACGTCACCGAGATGGTCACCATGCACGCGGAGCGCCCCGGGCCGCGCGGCACGGCGGAGCTGGCCCTCGACGCCCGCCGTTGCCACGAGGCGCGCGGGCACCTGGAGGAACTGCGGGAGGCCGGGCTCCGGCTGGGGATCGACCTTCCGGTGCACTTCGAGGAGAGCGGATCGGCCGTCCCCGGGGTGCGGGGCGGGGACGGCGCGATCGTCCTGGACATGGCCGACGTGGCGGACGCGGCCGACGCGGAGGCCCGCCGGACGCGGGGCGGGACCGTCGGCGCGAGCGAGGCCCGCCGGTCCGAACCTCCCCGGGCACGACGCGTGGACGAGGACCGGAGGAGTGCCGGCCGATGAGTGCCGACGACCGGAGGGGTACGGGCCGATGAGTGCTGACGACCGAAGGGGTACGGGCCGATGAGTGTCGACGACCGAAGGAGTGCGGGCCGATGAGTGTCGACGACCGGATGATCAAGGCCCCCGTGACCGCGGGGACCCCGGGGCCCTCCCCGGACCCCGCCGCGGACCGGCGTGTCCCCCTGTTCGTCGAGGAACTCACCGGAACGCTCAGTGTCCACGCGCAGTACGTCCTGTACGGCAACATCCACGATCTGCACCTGGTGCGGCGCTCCGGCGGGGACCGCCACCACGAACTGGTCACCGTGCTGTGGAACTCCCTCCGCGCGCAGGGCTACCAGGCACTCGTGCGGTACGACCAGATCGCCGGGTTCAGCGTGGCCGCTCCCCGCGGCCCGGAGCGCGACACGGTCCAGCACCTGCTGACGGAGAGCGGGCCGGCCGCGCTCCCCAGGGCCGGCCGCGGCCCCCGCCCGTCGCAGCTCCTGGACGTCGTACCGCAGCTGGAGGAGCTCGTGGAGGGCTGGGCCCGGCGGCGCACGGCGGCCCCGCCCGGTGGACGCGAGGCCGAGCCGCTGCGGGTCGCCCTGCTCATCGACCACGCCGGCCGGCTGCCGGCCGATCCGAGCCGACTCACCGAGGCCGAGCGGGACTTCTTCCTCGCCTGCCTCAAACTGGCCGATTCGGCCGTCCCGCTCGCCCCGAGTCCGGCGGTCGCCCTGACCCTGCCCGACCACCACACCCCGCCCAAGCTGTTCAACCCGATCATCTGGCTCACGGACGGAGAACGGGACCTGCCGCACTGGCTCGTCTCCGGCAGCGACCGGATCCGCACGATCGCCGTCCCCGAGCCCGATGCCGACGAACGACGCCGGATGGCACGGCTGCTGGAGGACGAGCACGCCGACGAGTCGGGTCGCGCGCGCCGGCCCGGCGGAACCGGTTCCGGTGCCCGGCCCGCGGCGGAGGGCGGGACCGACCGGGCGGAGGTCTTCGCGCGGGCGGCCACGGGCATGACCCTGCGGGCGATGCGGGAGAGCGTCACCCTGGCCGTGGCCCGCCGCATGCCGTTCGCCGCGATGCCCGACGCGGTGCGCGTCTACCGCCTCGGAGTGGAGAAGAACCCATGGCGGCGGGAGGAGATCCGGCGGCGGATCACCGAGGGCGAGAAGCAGATCCCCGCCCGGGTCCTCGGCCAGGACGCGGCCGTGTCGATGACCCTCGCCATCCTCAAACGGGCGGCCCTCGGCCTGTCCGGAGCGCAGGCGAGCAGCCCCGGCCACCGGCCCCGCGGCACCCTGTTCTTCGCCGGACCCACCGGCACGGGCAAGACCGAACTGGCCAAGGCGGTCGCCTCGGTGCTCTTCGACAGCGACCAGGCCTATCTGCGCTTCGACATGAGCGAGTTCTCCGCCGCGCACTCCGCCGACCGCCTCGTCGGCGCTCCGCCCGGCTACGTCGGCTTCGAGGCGGGCGGTGAGCTGACCACGGCGGTGCGGGCCAACCCGTTCCGGGTGATCCTCTTCGACGAGATCGACAAGGCGGACAAGGGGGTCCTGGACAAGTTCCTCCAGGTGCTGGAGGACGGACGGCTGACCGACGGCCAGGGGGTCACCACGTACTTCAGCGAATGCGTCCTGATCTTCACCTCGAACCTCGGCGTCCAGCGCACGGATCCGGTGACCGAGGAGCGCCAGTGGATCGTCGAGCCCGGCACCCCCTACCGGGAACTGGCGCAGCAGGTGAAGCGCAACGTCAAGTACCACTTCGAGGCGGTCGTGGGCCGGCCCGAGCTGATGAACCGCATCGGCGGCAACGTCGTGGTCTTCGGGTTCATGACCGAGGAGACGGCCGGCCGGATCCTGGACCTCCAGATCGGCAACATCGGACGCCAGCTGGCCGCCGAGCACCGGCTCCGCCTGGAGCTGTCCCCCGAAGCGCGCAGCCGGCTCGCCACGTACTGCACCCGGGACCTGTGGAACGGCGGCCGGGGCGTCGGGATGATCCTCGAGACGCATCTGCTCAACCCGCTGGCCTGCGAGCTGTTCGACCGGCCCGGGGTCGGTCCGGGTGACACCGTCCTGGTGCGGGCCCTCCGCGAGACGGAGGACGGGCAGGTGGAGATCGACATCGAGACACTGCCGGGAGAGTGATGAGTACGCCGGACGACGACTGGGACGACCTGGACGCGGTGGATCCGAGGCACGACCCCGCCCCGGAGCTCGCGCCGCGGCCGTCGCCGCCGGACGCCTCGGCGGCCCCGGCCCGGCTGCGGTTCGGCGAGGTCGCGCTGACGCTGACCGTCCCGCCCGGAACGACGACAGGGCTGGGCCGCGACCCGGACTGGGCGCCCGGCACCGCCGCCGCGCTCGCCCCTCACCCCACCGTCTCGTCCCGGCACGCCACGGTGACGGTCGCGGCGGACGGCTCCGCGACCGTCACCGAGGAACTGCCGGGAGCCGTCAACCGCACCCGCCTGAACGGCATCGACCTGGTCCCCGGCCGGGCCTACCCGCTGACCGACGGGGACCGGCTGTGGCTCGGTGCCCGGATCAGCTGCGTGGTCACCCTGGGCCGCCGGCCCGGGGGACCGGGCGGCGGCTAGGTCGTCCCTGCCTGGCAGGACAAGGAAGAGACGACCTGGACCGTCGCTTCCGGGTCGGGCAAGATCCGGAAGAGACGGCCCGAAACGGTGGGCCCGCCGCCGCGCCAGGTCTCAGAGGGCCTCCTCCGGGAGCGAGATCCGGGCCCGCAGCGGCTCCAGCAGGGCGTTCGCCTCCTCCACGCCGGCTTCGTCGTCCAGGCACAGGGTCGCGGAGGGCTCGGGGAGCAGCGGCCCCCCGCCGCAGCGGTCGCCGAACAGCTGGAGGGCAGGGCGGGGACGGCAGCGCTTGGACTGCCACAGCAGGCCCTCCGCCCCGGCGCACTGCTCACGGATCAGCCGTGCCCAGTAACGGGTCTTGGCGTAGTCCTCCTCCTCGCAGTCCACCAGCCAGCTGTCCTGCCAGACCGCGGCCAGGCCCTCCGCGGTCGTGAGGTCGACCAGCCGCAGCTCCGCCGTGGTGCGCAGCACCGAGAGGCGGTAGCGGGAGGCCTGCGCCCAGGGCACCAGCCGGACCCCCGTGGCATCGTCGAACTCGACCGAGCGCAGCAGGACTTCGGAGAGCGCCGTGACCGGGTCCAGGGCGGCGTACAGATAGGGGTACGGGTCCTTCTCGGTGGCGTCGAACCGGCTGCCCCGGAAGAACTCGTGGGCGAGCCGCGGGTTGAACTCGGCCGCCTCGTAGCGGTGCAGGTGCAGTCGCCACAGCCGGGTGCCGGCCGGCACGGTGTGCGTCAGAGGCGTCATCGGTACGCCGGCGGGCGGGATCTGGCGTGCCATCAGTCGCCCTCCACCAGTTCGCGAGCGGCCCGCGTCAGGTCCTCGTCGGGTACCGAGCCGAGGAGTTCCGCCGGTACGCCGCCCAGCCATCGGTTGCCGCCCAGCCACCAGCCGGCCGCGCCCCAGGGGTCCCGGCCGGCCATGAGCAGGCGGTTGATGCGGCTGACCACCGGCAGGGGCCGGGCGGTGCCCGCCGCGAACTGGAACAGCGGGTAGCGGTAGCCCCCTTCGGGCTGGCGGAGGCGGATGAGACCGGGGTCGCCCGGGGCGGCCTCGACGTCGGCGTCGGCCACCGAGGGCGCCGCCAGCAGTCGGGCGCGCGCCGGGTCGGCCGGCGGCGGACCGTGCAGCGTCGCCAGCAGGGCGAGCAGCGGGGCCCGGTCGGTCACCGGGGTGTCCGCGGCGCCCGCGAAGCGGACGGTGCCCCGCAGCGCCAGGGCGACCGGGTGCTCGTCGGGCAGGACGCGCAGCAGCCGCCGCAGACGTCGCAGTACCGCCTGTACGGCCTGGGGCTCCGTGGTGTCCGCCAGGCTCCGCAGGAGTGTCGCCAGCTCCTCGCGGGTGGCCGGGTCGAGCGCCGTGAGCGTCTGGGGCCAGTGCTCGCGGAGCAGTGCGACGAGTTCGTCGGGTGTCATGCGGTCGGTTCTCCTTCCCCGTGGTGCCGCCGGGTCCCGGGCGCGGGCAGGGGTGCCCCACCCGGTAGGGGCGTGGGGTTGCCCTGGTGGATGAAGGCGCCCCAGAAGGCGGGTCCGGTCAGTTCCGGCAGGGCCGCGGTTCGCAGCAGGGGCGGGGTCAGGCCCGTCACCCGGGGCCGGTGCGAGGCGGGCGCCAGCATCCACCGCTGGGCCGCCCGGAGGGCGTCGGGCGGGGCGAGACCGGCGGCCACATGGTGGTGGAAGACGGTCATCAGGACGGCCGAGGCGTCGTCGCCGACCTGCCAGCGCGAGCCGACGGCGTCGGCCGCGAGGCCGTGCACGAAGGCGGTGGTCACGGTCAGCGCCTCGTCGTGGTCACGGGTGCTGAGGTCGGTCTCGCAGGCGCTGAGGACGACGAGCGGCCGGCCCGCGCCCTCCGGTCCCGCCGGGGTGTCCAGCAGGCGGGTCACCGAGAGCCATCCGGCCTCGGGATCCGCGCCGACGGGACGCCCCAGTTCGAGCACCGACGAGCCGGGGTCCGCGCCGGCCCTGCCGTGGCAGACCAGATGGACGACGGCGACCGGCCGCGCTCCGGGCTCCGGAGCTCCGAGCAGCCCCAGCACCTCGGCCGGGGTGCCGCGGGGCAGCGACGGCTCGGAACCGAGTGTGTCGAACTCGCCGTACAGGGAGGCCCCCGGGTAGTACGCGTCGCGCACCGCCAGCACTTCGTCCTCGGCCATGTCCAGATCGGCCGGTACGCAGACCAGGGCCTGCCCCTGGACGAGCGGGAGGCGCCGGGTCAGCACCGCCCGCAGGAACTCGCGGCCGGAGGCGGCGTAGGTCAGTACGGCCGGCTCGCAGGCCCGTACCGTCTCGGGAGCACCCGCGACCCGCCACCGGTCAGGGACGGTGACCCGGGCCGCCTGCCACGGCACCACACCCAGGTTCCCGCAGGCGACGAGGGTCAGTCGCACCGGATCGGCCGCCGCCGCGGAGTCCGCTCCGGCGAGCAGTCCCGCCTCCCGAAGTCCCCGCTCCCACAGACCGAGTTCGTCGAGGACCGGCCCCATGATCCCGGTGCCGGCCCAGTCGCAGAGCGCGTCGAGGGCGGCCTCCCAGCGCTCCGCGCCGCGGCGGGCTGAGGACTGGGCGCCGGTGGCCTCCAGATAGGCGGCGACCGGGGCGCGGCCCGGCCCGGACAGGGCCGGCAGGGGCAGCGCCCAGGGCGGCCGGTCCGGCACCACGAACAGCGCCCAGCCCTCCTCGGCCGTCTCGTCCGCGCCCGGCAGCAGGTAGACGAGGGCGTCCGTGCCCGACCGGCCGACGGCGTCCCGCAGTTCGGCGACCCCGGGCACCCGGCCGTCCTGCCCGTCGCCCCGGCCGCGCAGCAGTTCCAGCGCCCGGCGGCGCAGTCCGCTGGGCAGCCGGGGCTGGTCGAGCGGGCTGTCGAGCAGGGCCGTCAGCAAGCGGGCCGAGCCCCCCTCCGCCCCGGTGTCCGAGGCGCCGGACCGGGCCTCCCGCCACTGACGGGCCAGTTCCTCCTCGCCGAGCGCGGCGAGCCGTTCCGGCACGGTGGCCGAGACGGCCGCGGCGGCGAGCACCAGGGCGCGCCCGGCCTCCAGACAGGCCACCGCCTCCTCGGGACGGTCCGCCCGAACGGCCCAGGACGCGGCGAGCAGTCCGCGTGCGGCGCCGCCGCGGGCGACCTCCAGACCGTGCTGGACGCCCTCCTGGAGCAGGACGTCCGCGGCGGTCGCGCGCAAGGAGTCGCGGGTGTCGGCGACGGCCCGGGCGAGGTCGGGGACGGGGTCGGGGCCGAGGCGGGCTCGCATGGCGTAGGCCTCGGCCAGGTCCCAGTGCAGCGCGGAGGTGGCCTGCGCGGTGTCGGTGGGCGACTCGGCCCGGGCGTGCTCCAGCTCGGTGATCGCCTCGTCGAGGACCGCCGGATCCCCGGTCGACCGGTACTGGAGGGCGAGGGCCATGGCGATGCCCATCCGGGTGCGGGTCCGCTGGTCGGCGAAGACGGGGTTGTCCTCGAGGGACGCCCTGGCGCGGGCCACCGCGGCGGCGACCCGTTCGGGCTCGGGGTCCAGGAACGAGGTGAGGGCCAGCAGGGGCGCCCACAGGGCGTCCATGAGTTTCTGCGCGAACGGGTTGGGCCGCGCGGCCGCGTAGGCCTGGTCCAGGTGGTGGACGGCACCGCGCAGGACGCCGGCGTCGGAGGTGCTCCGCGCGAGGGCCAGCTGGGCGTAGCCCAGGAGGAACAGCGGCATGAACCGCCGGGCGTCCCGGGCGTCGGGGTCGTCGGGACGGGCCGGCCGACCGTGGGCGGCCCGCCCCTCGGACGAGCCGGACGATTCGGCCGCGTCGGACGAGCCGGACGATTCGGCCGCGTCGGACGGGCCGGATGAGCCGGACGGGCCGGACGAGCCGGCCGCGTCGGGAGGGCCGGCCACGCCGGGTGCCTCGGGCGCGTCCACGTCCTCCAGTTCGTCCAGCAGGTCGAGGATGTCCCCGATCGACTTCTCCAGGGCCGGTACGTCGTGCGCGTCGGCGGCCCGCGTCAGCTCCGACAGCAGCAGCATGTTCCGGTTCATCCGGAGCAGTTCGTCGGCCCCGGGCCGGTCGGGGGGCTGCCGGGCGATCAGCGGACCGGTCCCGGGGGCGAGCGATTCCATGAGCAGCTTCTCGGCCGCGGCGAGGTCCGCCTTGCTGCCGCCGGTCAGCGCGGAGCCGGCGAGCAGCCCCGGCAGCACCCCGCGTACGAACCAGGGGAAGTCCTCGTCCTCGGGCTGTCCCTCGGCGGCCCGGCGCAACAGCTGCAGGGCCTGCTCGAACTGGCCGGCGTCGCCGGTGCGGCCGCCGAGGAGCGCGTGCGCGATCGCGAGCAGGGGATCGGAGACCAGGTGTCCCGCCTGCTTCCCGGGGTCCTCGGCCTCCTCGATCAGGCCGGAGATCTGCTCGGCCGAGAGGGCGCCCGGCCGGGCGGTCTCGGTCATCAGGCCGAGCAGCGACCGCAGTCCCTGCTGTTCCTCCGCGGTGGGGAGCCGTACATCGGCGGCGGACGGCTGGTTCGCCCCCGTCGGCAGCATGTTCCGCAGCATCGCGACCATCGGCGCCATCGGACCCAGCACGCTCTGGTCCAGGGTGTCCAGCCGGTCCATCAGCCCCAGCACACCGGCGCCGTCCCCGGAGACGAGCGCCGCCTGCAGATCCGTCTGGAAGGTGAGGAACTCCGCCATGGCCGGCGGCAGCCCTCCGGGCGTGGCGGCGCCGATCTCGTGGACGAGCCGCTCGATCTCGGGGGCGGCCTCGATGAGGCCGGGACCGCCGTTCTGTTCGGGAACCGAGGCGTCCAGGATGTTCTGCACGCCGCCGAGTCCCGTCGACTCCCGCGCGGTGATCGGTCCCACCATCAGGAGGAGCAGGTCCCGGGCCGCCGCGGTGTGCGGCCGGACGTCCAGCAGGCCGTCCTCGCGTGCCCGGCGCAGCAGGGCCATGCCCTCCTCGCGGTCGGCCGGGTCGCCGTGCTCGGTCCAGCGGGCGCCGACCAGCGCGCCGAGCCTGCCCAGGCAGGTGGGCAGCAGGGCCTCGTCGTCCGGCGGCGACTCGGTCAGGCGCGGGATGAGCAGCCGTAACTCCTCGATGAGGATGTCCCGTTCGTCGGCCGAAGGCCCCGGAACCGGGACCGTGCCCCTCGGCAGGACCCTGGCCCCCTCGGAGCGCCGCACCATCTCCCGGGCTGCTCGGGCGAGTTCTCCGGCACGTCGTTCCGACCCCTGATTCCCTGTCTCCAACGCCCCTCCTCCGTCAGCGGATACGGATCATCATGGACCGTTCGCCCGGTGCGGGGGGAGTGGTCGCGCAGGCCCGCGGAACCCGACCGGGCAACGGCCGGACTACGGCCGGACGAGCCGGATCGGCCGGCGGTCCGCGTGGCACGATCGGGACGAGGGGGCCCGCCGACCGGCCCGGCCCCCGCCCCGGTCCACCGCTCCGGAAGGCGGCCGCCCTTGACCGTGCTCCCCTACCTCGAAGTCACCGCCGCGTCCTACGCCGCCTCGTACACCGCCGGGCTGCTGGTGACCGGCACCCCGGACGGTGCCGTGCTCAGCGGCACGTGTCCCCGCTGCGCCTGTCCCTTCGACTTCACGTACACCCGCCGTGTATACCGCCATCGGCCCGTCGCCGGCCGGTCCCCGCACACCGTCACCGTGCCCGTCCTGTGCGTGTGCGAGACCGCGCACGAGGGGAGGCCCGCCGACGAGGAGGGCTGTGGCGCGTACTGGAACGTCCTGCTGGAGAGGACGGCTCGATGACCTGGCGGGCCGGCCCCGGCCCGGCCGGGACGCCCGCCGACCTGGCGGCCGCCCGGCGCGGGCGCCGGCTGCTGCGCGAGGAGCTGCCACGGGTCCGGGAGGCGGCGCTGGCCTGGCGCAACGGCCTCGGCGCCCTGCTCCTGGGGCTGATCGGCTTCGGCCTGCTCAAGGGGCGTACGGACGTGGGTGCGCTCGCACCGCCCTACGGTCCACTGGTCGGTGCGCTGCTGCTGGGCGCGCTGCTCTGCGGGGCGGCCGGCGGGATCCTGCTGCTGCGCGCCGCGCACGGCCGCCCGGCCGCCTCCACCGTGCCCGATCCCGTCCCGGGGACGCTGCCCGCAGGGCCGGTCACCGCCGGGCACGCGGAGGCGCTGCGCGCGGCACGGGCCCTGACCCGCGGTGTGGTGGCCACCGTCGGCTGCGCCGTGCTGCTGACCGCCGCCGTGGCCCTGACCTGGTACGGCCCTGCCAAGGAGGGTCCCCGGATCGCCGTCACCACCCCGGCCGGCACCCTCTGCGGGGAGCCGCTGAGCACGGCCGGCGGGCGGCTCCGGCTCAAGACGGAGACGGGCGAGAGAACCGTCGAGCTGTCGACCGCCGTCGCACTGCGGGCGGTCGCCTCCTGCGCGCCGCAGGGTCAGCCGTGACCGGGCGGGGCGAATCCGGCCGACGGGTGCCGCCCGGGGAAACGGAGGGTGACACGAGGGCCGGTCTCGATGTCGGCGACCCGTGCTTAGCTGGACACATGAGCGATGAGTTCCTTGACCACGTCCTCGGCGGCCGGACGGCCGAGGTGGAGGAGGCGGTCCGCAAGGCGGCCGCCGCCGAGATCATGCCCCGTTTCCGGCAGCTCACGGCCGACGACATCGTCGAGAAGAACGGGCCGCACGACCTGGTCACCGTCGCGGACCGGGCCGCCGAGGCCCATCTCACGGCGTCCCTGACCGCCCTGCTGCCCGGCTCGGTCGTCGTCGGCGAGGAGGCGGTCCACGCCGACCCCGCCGTCTACGAGGCGCTGCACGGCGACGCGCCCGTCTGGATCGTCGACCCCGTGGACGGCACCCGTCAGTTCGTCCACGGCGACCCCGGCTTCTGCACCCTGGTCGCCCTGGCGCGGCACGGCGAGCTGCTCGCCTCCTGGACCTACGCACCCGCCCTCGACGAGTTCGCCGTCGCCGTGCGCGGCAGGGGCGCGACCCTCAACGGGCAGCCCCTGCGCTCCGGTTCCCCCGCCCCCGGTGCCGTCCTCCACGTCGCCACCTCCCACCCCGACTACAGCAGCCCGGACCAGAAGCGGGCCCTGCTCGGTCTGGTCACCGAGGGCGTGAGCCCCCGCCCCTGCGGATCCGCCGGACTCGAGTACCTGGCCGTGGCGCGCGGCGCCCTCGACGGCACCGCCTTCTCCTGGGAGTACGCCTGGGACCACGCGGCCGGGCTGCTCCTCGTCACCGAGGCGGGCGGCACGCACCTGACCCTCGCGGGGGAGCCGTACCGGATCACCGGGGGCAACGCCCTGCCGTTCACGACGGCCCGGGACGCCGAGACCGCGAAGCGGATCCGGAGCCTCCTCGGAGGCCGCTGAGGGACCCTCGACAGGGGCCGGTGGGGGCCCCGGAACCACCGGCCTATCCTGGGAGTCCTGGCCATCGGCAGACGAAGGAGTCCGAAGGTGTCGAAGGGGACGTCGATGCTCGATGCGGTCGTCGTGGGGGCGGGACCCAACGGTCTCACCGCCGCCGTCGAACTGGCCCGCCGCGGCTTCTCCGTGGCCGTCTTCGAGGCCAGGTCCACCGTCGGCGGGGGAGCCAGGACCGAGGAGCTCACCCTCCCCGGCTTCCGCCACGACCCCTGCTCCGCCGTCCACCCGCTCGGGGCCGGCTCGCCGGTCTTCAAGACGATGCCGTTGAAGCGGTACGGACTTGAGTGGCTCCACCCCGAACTGCCCATGGCCCATCCCTGGGACGACGGCACCGCCGCCGTCCTCGCCCGCTCCGTCGCCGAGACCGCCGCCTCCCTCGGGCCGCGCGACGCGGGCGCGTACCGCAGACTCGTCGCGCCGTACGCGGGCAAGTGGGACACGCTCGCCCGGGACTTCATGCAGCTGCCGCTCACCGCGCTGCCCCGCGACCCGGTCACCCTCGCCCGCTTCGGCCTCACCGGACTGCCGCCGTCCACCTGGCTGATGCGCCGCTTCCAGGACGAGAAGGCCCGCGCGCTCCTCGCCGGGCTCGTGGGTCATGTCATCGCCCCGCTCGGCGGCTTCGCCACCGGCGCCGTCGGTCTGGTCTTCGCGCTCGCCGCCCACGCCGAGGGCTGGCCGATGCCCCGGGGCGGCTCGCAGTCCATCTCCGACGCCCTCACCGCGTACCTCAAGGACCTCGGCGGCGCCGTCCACACCGACTTCGAGGTCAAGCGGCTCGACGACCTGCCGCCCGCCCGTGCCTATGTCTTCGACACCTCGCCGACGGCCCTCGCCCGGATCGCCGGTTTCGGCGGGCACTACGACCACTACCGGTACGGCGCCGCCGCCTTCAAGATCGACTACGCCCTCGACGGCCCCGTGCCGTGGACCGCCGAGGAGGCGCGGCGCGCCGGAACCGTCCAGGTCGGCCCCACCGCGCGGGAGATCGACACCGCGCTGCGTCAGGCCTCCTCCGGAACCGCCCCCGACACGCCCTTCCTCATCACCGCCCAGCCCAGCCTCGTCGACCCCTCCCGCGCCCCCGAGGGCAAGCACGTCTTCTGGGCGTACGGCCATGTGCCGAACGGCTGGCGGGGCGATCTCACCGAGGCGATCGAGCGTCAGATCGAGCGCTTCGCCCCCGGCTTCCGCGATCGCGTCCTGGCCCGCGCCACCGCGGGACCGCCCGAACTCGCCGCCCGCAACGCCAACTACGTCGGTGGCGACATCGCCTGCGGCGCCGCCCGCGGCCTCCAGCTCCTGCTGCGCCCCACGCTCTCGCTGCGCCCCTACGCCACCCCGCACCCGGCGGTCTTCCTCTGCTCCTCCGCCACCCCGCCCGGCCCCGGCGTGCACGGCATGTCCGGGCACAACGCGGCGAAGGCCGTCTGGCGTCGGCTGCGCGCCTCCGCCCACAAAAATTAGACTGCCCCCATGGCGAAGTACTTCGACGTGCACCCCGACAACCCCCAGCCCCGCACCATCGGCGCGGTGGCCGACAGCATCCGGAACGGTGCGCTCGTCGCGTACCCGACCGATTCCTGCTACGCGCTGGGCAGCCGACTCGGAAGCCGGGACGGCATCAGCCGCATCCGCGCGATCCGCGACCTCGACGACCGGCATCACTTCACCCTCATGTGCCAGAACTTCGCCCAGCTGGGCCAGCTCGTGCACATCGACAACGACGTCTTCCGCGCGGTCAAGGCCGCCACCCCCGGCGCGTACACCTTCATCCTCCCGGCGACGAAGGAGGTGCCGCGCGCGATGCTCCACCCCAAGAAGAAGACGGTCGGCGTCCGCATCCCCGACCACGTCGTCACCCAGGCCCTCCTCGCCGAACTGGGCGAACCGCTGCTCTCCAGCACCCTGCTGCTGCCCGAGGAGGCGGAGCCGCTGACGGTGGGCTGGGAGATCAAGGAGCGGCTCGACCACCAGGTGGACGCGGTGGTCGACTCCGGCGACTGCGGCACCGAACCCACCACCGTCGTCGACTTCTCCAGCGGCGAACCCGAGATCCTGCGCCGGGGCGCGGGGGACACCGCCCGCTTCGAGTAGCGGACGCGCCGCAGCGGGCCACGGCTCGTGAAGCGGCCCTTACGGCACGGACCGCGGCCACCGTACGGTCGGGTGGGGACCCGCCCGACCGACGGAGGACCGAGGCACGTGATCGTCATCGCCCATGTCAGCGACATCCACGTCGACCTGGAGCGGCGCAGCGCCGACCGCACCCGCGCGGTCATGCGCCATCTGGAGGACCTGCCGTACGACCTGGCGGCCGTGCTCGTCACCGGGGACATCGCCGACCACGCGAGCCCGGACGAGTACGCCGTCGTGCGGGAGCTGCTGACCTCCCGCCATCCGCTGCTCGTCTGCCCGGGGAACCACGACGACCGCGCCGTCCTGCGGAAGGTCCTCCTCTCCGAGGAGACCGGAACGCACCCGTACGCACCCGTCAACCAGGTGTTCCGGGGCGAGGGCTTCGTGATCGCCCTCTGCGACTCCTCCGTCCCCGGCAAGGACGAGGGCCACCTGGAGGACGAGACGATCGGCTGGCTCGACGGGGTCCTCGACGCCACCCCGCGCGACGTGCCCGTCCTCGTCGGCTTCCACCACCCGCCCGTCCCGCTGCACATCCCGTACGTGGACGGGATCCGGCAGTTCGGCGAGGAGCGGCTGTCCGCGCTCGCCGACCGCCACCCCCACCTCACCGCCTTTCTCGCGGGCCACGCCCACACGGCCGCCGCCACGACCTTCGCCGGACGCCCGCTGCTCGTCGCCCCCGGGGTCGTCTCCACGATCCGGCTGCCCTGGGAGCGCCCGGGGACGCATCCGCACGTCCACCTCGACCAGCCGCCCGCGCTCGCCTTCCACGTCCTCGGCGGGGACGGCAGGGTCACCACCCACTACCGGACCGTCACGGTCTGAGCACGCCCGGCGGCGCCCGGCCGCGGCGGACCGCGCCCGACCATGAGGACGGCGGTCCGACTGTGCCCGACCGTGAAGCACGCCGACGACCGGCGCCCGGCGCCCGGCGACCGGTGACCGGCGCCCGGCCACGACGACGGCCCTCCGACCACCATGTCGTTTTCTCGCCAGCCCGCGAGCCGTCCGTCCCCGATCCTGGACTCATGCACACCGACACCGAGCGCTGCGTACGGGCCGTCCAGTCGAAGGACGCCCGCTTCGACGGCGTGTTCTTCACCGCCGTCCGCACCACCCGGATCTACTGCCGGCCCAGCTGCCCCGTCGTCCCGCCCAAGCCCGAGAACATGGAGTTCCACGCCAGCTCCGCCTCCTGCCAGCGCGCCGGATTCCGGGCGTGCAAGCGCTGCCGGCCCGACACCAGCCCCGGCTCGCCCGAGTGGAACGTCCGCGCCGACGCCGTCGCCCGGGCCGTACGGCTCATCCAGGACGGGGTCGTCGACCGGGAGGGCGTCCCCGGGCTCGCCAAGCGGCTCGGCTGGTCCACCCGCCAGATCGAACGCCAGCTCCTCGCCGAGCTCGGTGCCGGACCGCTCGCCCTGGCCCGCGCCCAGCGCGCCCAGACCGCCCGGGTCCTCATCGAGACGACCCCGATGCCCCTGGGAGAGATCGCCTTCGCGGCCGGCTTCTCCTCGATCCGCACCTTCAACGACACCGTCCGCGAGGTCTTCGCCCTCACTCCGGGCGAGCTCCGGGCCCGCGCCGCCCGCCCGGCCCAGGACCGCTCCCCGACACCCGGCGTGATCAGCCTCCGACTGCCGTTCCGCACCCCCCTGGAACCCTCCAACCTCTTCGGCCACCTCGCCGCGACCGCCGTCCCCGGCGTCGAGGAGTGGCGCGACGGCGCCTACCGGCGGACCCTCGACCTGCCGTACGGACACGGAATCGTCGCGCTCGCGCCCCGCGCCGACCACATCGCCTGCCGGCTCTCCCTCACCGACCCCCGCGACCTCACCCACGCCATCAGCCGCTGCCGTCGGCTCCTCGACCTCGACGCCGACCCCGTCGCCGTCGACGAGCGGCTGCGCGCCGACCCGCTGCTGGCCCCGCTCGTCGACGCGGCCCCCGGCCGCCGGGTGCCTGGGAGCGTCGACCCCGCCGAGTTCGCGGTACGGGCCGTCCTCGGCCAGCAGGTCTCCACCGCCGCCGCCCGCACCCACGCGGCCCGGCTGGTCACCGCGCACGGCACCCCGGTCGACGACCCCGAGGGCGGCCTCACCCATCTCTTCCCGCGCCCCGAGGCACTCGCCGCCCTCGACCCCGAGACCCTCGCCCTGCCCCGGAGCCGCCGCACCACGCTCCTCACCCTGGTCCGGGCGCTCGCCGACGGCTCGCTCACCCTCGGTCCCGCCGACGACCGCGAGGAGGCCCGCGCCCGGCTGCTCGCCCTGCCCGGCTTCGGCCCCTGGACCACCGAGATCATCGCCATGCGGGCCCTCGGCGACCCCGACGCCTTCCTCCCCGGGGACCTCGGCGTCCGGCGCGCCGCCGAAGGACTCGGTCTGCCCGGCACCCCGGCCGCCCTCACCGCCCGCGCCGCCCACTGGCGCCCCTGGCGCGCGTACGCCGTCCAGTACCTCTGGGCGACCGACGACCACCCGATCAACCACCTGCCCGGCGAAGGACACTGAACCCCCATGACCCCGATCGTTCGGCACACCGTCGTGGACAGCCCGTACGAGCCGCTGACCCTCGTCGCCCTCGACGGCGTCCTCAGCCGCGTCCACATGACCGGTCAGCGGCACCGCCCGCCCGAGGAGACCTTCGGCGAGCCCGACCCGCGGCCCTTCGGCGAGGCGATCCGTCAGCTCGACGCCTACTTCGCCGGCGAACTGACCGAGTTCGACCTGCCCCTGCGCCTGGTCGGCACGGAGTTCCAGCTGCGGGTCTGGGAGGAGCTCCGCCGCATCCCGTACGGGGAGACCCGTACGTACGGCGAACTCGCCGAGCTCCTCGGCAACCCCGGCGCCTCCCGCGCCGTGGGCCTCGCCAACGGCAAGAACCCGGTGAGCGTCATCGTCCCCTGCCACCGGGTGGTCGGCGCGGGCGGCGGACTCACGGGTTACGGGGGCGGGCTCGACCGCAAACAGCGGCTGCTCGCCTTCGAGTCGGGCCGCGACTCCACCCTTTTCTGACGCGGCCGGCGAACGGGTGCTAGTTTCCCGGCATGGCCAAGGTGAACGTGGGACTCGACGCCGAACTCGTCGTGGAAGTCATGGTCCTGGCCGGAATCGGCAACCCCCAGGACGCCGTCGAGGCGGTGGTCCGCGACTACATCGCCCGAGGGCACCGGACGGAGGCCCGGGCCGTCAGCCGCGACGAGGCCGTGCGCACGGGCGAGGTCGCCCAGCCGGAACCGCCCCAGGGCTGACGGAGGTCGGGAGCACCCGGCCTGCCGCACCGTCCGATCGGCCGCCCGTTCCCCGGGCGCGAGGCCCTGCCTCCGGTGTACCGAACGGGGCGGCCGGACGGCCGGGCGTTCGCCGAACCCCCCGGTCAGCTCCGCGGACCGTCCTCCGGCGGCTCCGTGTCCGTGCGCGCCTTCGCCGCCCGGCGCAGCCGGTGGTGGCGGGACCCGCCCTGCTCGGTGATCGCCTCGCCGACCAGGGCCCGTACCGCGTCCCCCAGCCCGTGCAGGGCGTGGTGCCGCGCCGGGCCCGCGCCCGGGTCGTCCCGGAGCTCCCTCAGCAGCGCCCAGCACAGCACCAGCATCACCACCACGAACGGCAGCGCCACCAGGATCGTCGCCGTCTGCAGCGATTTCAGACCGCCCACCACGAGCAGCACCGCCGCCACGGCGGCCATCAGGACGCCCCAGGCCACCACGAGCCAGGTCGGCGGATGGAGCGAGCCCCCGCTCGTCAGCGAGCCCATCACCAGCGAGGCCGAGTCCGCGCTGGTGATGAAGTACGTCATCACCAGGAGCATCGCGACGACCGAGGTGACCGTGCCGATCGGCAGTGCCTCCAGCATCGCGAAGAGCGAGGCCTCCGCCCCGTCCTTCAGCGCCGTCGCCAGGTCCGCCGCGCCGGTGGACTGCAGCCGGATCGCCGTACCGCCCATCACGCAGAACCACACCACCGTCGCCCCCGACGGCACGAGCAGCACGCCCACCAGGAACTCCCGGATCGTGCGGCCCCGTGAGATCCGGGCGATGAAGGTGCCGACGAACGGCGCCCAGGACAGCCACCACGCCCAGTAGAAGATCGTCCACGCCCCGAGCCACTCGCGGTCGGTGAACGCGCCCGTACGGCTCGCCATCGGCAGCAGCTGGTGCAGATATCCGCCGACGGAGGCCGGGATCGTGTCGAGGATGTAGACGGTCGGGCCCAGCAGGAACACGAACAGCATCAGACAGCCCGCGAGGACGATGTTCATCGTGGACAGCCACTTCACGCCCTTGTGCAGGCCCGAGAAGGCCGACAGGACGAAGGCCGCGGACAGCGACACGATGATGATCAGCTGGGTGGAGGTGGAGTTCTCCACGTCCATGGTCAGATTCAGCCCCTCGGCGACCTGGAGGGCGCCCAGGCCCAGGCTCGTCGCCGTGCCGAACACCGTCGCGAACACCGCGAGCAGATCGATCGCCCGGCCCGGCCACGAAGCCGCCCGGCGCGCCCCGATCAGCGGCACGAACGCCGAGCTCAGCCGGTTGCCGCGGCCCTTGCGGAAGCCCGCGTACGCCAGGGCGAGCCCGGCGATGCCGTAGATCGCCCACGGGGTCAGCGTCCAGTGGAAGAACGAGTACTCCAGGGCGGTACGGGCCGCCGGGCCGGTACCCGCCGGGACACCGGTCGCCGGGGGAGGGAACAGGAAGTGGGTGAGCGGCTCCCCGACCCCGTAGAACATCAGGCCGATGCCCATGCCCGCGCTGAACATCATCGCGATCCACGCCACATTCGTGAACTCGGGCTCCGAGTCGTCCGCGCCCAGCCTGATCCGGCCGAACCGGCTCAGCGCGATCACCACGCACAGCACCAGGAAGGTGTCCGCGGCGACCACGAACAGCCAGGCGAAGTTGTCGAGCACCCACCGCAGGGCCGTGGACGAGGCGCTGTCGAAGGAATCCTCGCCGAGGGCCGCCCAGGCGACGACCGCGACGACGGCCGCCATCCCGATGCCGATGACCTCGAGGTCGGGAGCGTGGCGCTCCTGAGCTGCCTGTTCACGGGGTTCCGTACTCATGTGACCCCACTATGGTGCGAAATATCAGCCGATCCGGGGGTGGCACGCCGTCCGGCGGTACGGATAGGGTCGGCGACGGCGCGACTGCACGTTCGAAAGCAAGGGATGCAAGGTGACGGACGGGGCAGCAACTCAGGTCGCTCACGTGCTCGTGGCGGCCGACAAGTTCAAGGGCTCGCTCACGGCCGTACAGGTCGCGGAGCGGGTCACAGCAGGACTGCGACGGGTCGTCCCGGAGCTCACGGTGGAGACACTGCCCGTCGCGGACGGCGGCGACGGCACCGTCGCCGCGGCCGTCGCGGCCGGATTCGAACGCCGCGAGGTACGGGTCACGGGACCGCTCGGTGAGGAGGTCACGGCGGCCTTCGCGCTGCGCGGCACCACCGCGGTCGTCGAGATGGCCGAGGCCTCGGGCCTCCAGCTCCTCCCGCCCGGGGTGTTCGCCCCGCTGACCGCGACCACGTACGGCTCCGGCGAACTGCTCCGCGCGGCCCTGGACGCCGGTGCGACCACCGTCGTCTTCGGCGTCGGCGGCAGCGCCACCACCGACGGCGGCGCCGGCATGCTCGCCGCGCTCGGCGCCCGCTTCCTGGACGCGTCCGGTGCCCCGGTGGGCCCCGGCGGCGCGCCCCTCGCGGAGCTGGCCACGGCGGACCTCGGAGGCCTCGACCCCCGCTTCGCCTCGGTCGACCTGATCCTCGCGAGCGACGTCGACAACCCGCTCACCGGCCCCAAGGGCGCCCCCGCCGTCTACGGCCCGCAGAAGGGGGCCACCCCGGACGACGTCCGCACCCTCGACGCGGCCCTCGCCCACTTCGCCACCGTGCTGGAGAAGGCCATCGGCCCCAAGGCCGCCGAGGCGGCGGCCGCCCCCGGCGCCGGGGGCGCGGGAGGCATCGGCTACGGCGCGCTCATCCTGGGTGCGAGCTTCCGCCCCGGCATCGAGCTGATGCTGGAGGTGCTGGGCTTCGCCCCCGCCCTGGAGCGCGCCACCCTGGTCGTCACCGGCGAGGGCTCCCTCGACGAGCAGACCCTCCACGGCAAGGCGCCGGCGGGCGTCGCCGCCGCCGCCCGCGCGGCGGGCAAGGAGGTCGTCGCGGTCTGCGGTCGTCTCGCCCTGCCGCCCGAGGCCCTCGGCAGGGCCGGCATCCGCCGCGCCTACCCCCTCACGGACCTGGAACCCGACACGGCCACGTGCATCGCGAACGCGGGCCCGCTCCTGGAGGACACGGCGGCCCGCATCGCCGAGGACTTCCTGCGGTAGAACCCCGGGACCGCCGCCCGCACGGGCGGCGGACCGGGCTCCAGGGACTTTCCGGACACCCCCTAGCGGACCGAGAGCCGCCGCTCCGGCTCCCCGGTGCGCGCATCGAGACGCACGGTCATCACCCCGCCCTCCCCGGTCGTGAGGACCAGGGCGTCGGGCCCCGACCAGGCCACCTTCGTCACTACGCCGTCGGCGGAGTCACCGTTGAAGGTGCCGACGGTCCAGTGGCGCGCGGTGAGCCCCGACCCGTCCACGACCGACACCCGCCACAGCGGGTCGATCATGAGCGAACCCTCCTCCACCACGACGTACCGGTCCGCGCCCTCCGGCGCGGCCGTCCGGCCCGTCTCCTGCCAGTCGGCGCCCAGCATCGGGAAGAGGACCGTCCGGAACCAGACGGCGGCCACGGCCGCGACCACGCACACCGCGAGCACCCGCCTCCGGAGCGGCCCCCGGGCCAGCAGCCGGACCGCCGCGCCGAACAGCGTGACCGCCACCAGGAAGCTGGGCCAGCGGTACTCGAAGGCGCCGGTCAGGACGAGCAGCCCCGTCGACTCGGCGAGCCGGGGCCCCGCCAGACAGCCGACTCCGGCCGCCACCCCGCCGCCCAACAGCACCCGCCCGAGGGTCCGGTGCCGCGGGCGGTCCGTACGTATGTCCGCAGTGATCGTCACGGGCCCATCCTGACAGGCCCGTTCGACCGCCCGGGGCGCGAGCACCGGTGGCCGCGCGGCCGGTCCGGCGGGCTCAGACCGAGCCCCCCGCCGCCGTCAGCCGGAACGCGTCCAGCGCCAGCGTCATCTCCGTCAGGTCCCGCGGCCGGGACAGCGACCGGGACGTCAACTGCTCCAGCCTCCGCAGCCGGTTGAAGACCGTGTTCCGGTGGCAGTAGAGACGCCCTGCCGCCCGGCCCGCCGATCCCTCGCACTCCAGCCACGCGTCCAGCGTCTCCAGAAGCACCGCCCGGTCCGCCGGGTCGAGTTCGAGCAGGCCGCCCAGGACGTCCGAGACCAGCAGACCGGCCATCTCGGGCTGCCCCACCACCAGCGCGCCCGTCATCCGCCGGTCGAGCCGCACGATCTCGCGGCTCCCCGGCGGACAGGTCCGCAGCGCCAGCTCCGCGAGCCGCCGCGCCCGGCCCAGCTCGGTGAGGCCGACCACCACCGGGCTGATCCCACCGGGCCCCGGGCACCGCCCGTCGAGGAGCTCCGACAGCGCGTCCAGACCCGTCTCCCCGGCCAGCGCCACCACGCCCAGCTCGCAGTCGGCGCCCATCCGCCACAGGAACCGCACCCCCTCGCCCTGCACCTGACGGTGGAACGGCTCCCGTTCCTCCCGTCGGTCGTAGCGGAGCACCACCACCGCGTACCGGCCCTGCTCCGGCAGATCCAGCCCTGCCGCCGCCCGCGAGACCAGCTCGGGCGACCGCCGGCCCTGCAGCAGCGCGTCCAGGAGCGCCTGCAACTGCTCGTCCGTACGGCGGCGCAGTTCGAGCTCCGTCGTCCGGTACGCCTCCGACGCCGTGTCCGCCTGCGCGTCCACCGCCGACCACACCGTCGTCGCCGACTGCATCAACGCCGCCAGCTGCGCCGTGTCCGTCCCCGCGCCCTCGATCAGCGCGTCCCAGACCAGATGCCCGGCATGCCGGTAGGCGTGGACGACCAGCTCCAGCGGCATGCCCTGCGCGGCCCGCCGCCGGCCCATCCGGTCGGCGTGCTCCAGATCCCGCCGGGGCGAGCTCCGCGGCGCCGAGATCATCTCGATCCCGATGCGTATCGCCTCCTGGGCCTCCTGCCAGTGCTGGTCGTACGGCAGGATCCGCCCGTAGGCGGGCTCGTACGCGTGGAGTTCCCTCAGATGCTCGTCCACCAGTTCCGGCACCCGCTCCAGAAGCGCCGTGCACGCCTGAGCGAGCACCTTCCAGTCGTCACCGGTCCGCCGTCTGCGCCGTCCCATGCCCGGAGGATCCACTGCTCCGGCCCCCGCCGCACAGCCCTGACGCGCACTGTTGTGCGCATGCACAGCCCGTCGGCGCACCCGCTGGTCACCGGCAGCGATTCGGCCGCGGAGCGTGGACGCGCGGTCCGGCGCGGTGTTGGGGTGAGCGCCATCGAACGGCCGAGTAACAAGAAACGGCCGGGACACCGGAAAAAGGGGAACCATGGGAGGTACCGCACCCGCCCTCGAGGTGACGGACCTGACGGCGGGATACGGGCCGGTACGCGCACTGCGGCAGGTGTCGCTGACCGTGCCGGCGGGTGAGGTCGTCACCGTCCTCGGCGGCAACGGAGCCGGCAAGTCGACACTGCTGCGGGCGGTCTCGCGCACCCTGCGGTTCCACGGCGGCGCCGTGGTCTCCGGCACGGTGCGCCGCGACGGCCGGCCGCTCGACGGACTGCCGCCCGACCGGGTCGTCGCGGCCGGCGTCTCCCAGGTGCCCGAGGGCCGCCAGGTCTTCGCCCGGATGACGGTCGAGGACAACCTGCGGGCGGGCGCGCTCGGCAGGCGCGGCGGCCGGGCGGCGAAGGCCGCCTCGCTCCGCCGGGTCCACGAGCTCTTCCCGGTCCTCGCCGACCGGGCCCGCCAGCAGGCGGGGCTGCTCTCCGGCGGCGAGCAGCAGATGCTGGCCGTCGGCCGCGCCCTGATGGCCGCACCGGGCCTGCTCCTCCTCGACGAGCCCTCGCTCGGCCTCGCCCCGCTGATGGCGGCCCGGATCGCCGACGCGATCCGTGAGATCAACGCCCAGGGCACGGCGGTACTGCTCGTCGAGCAGAACGCGGCGCTCGCGCTGCGGCTCGCCTCCCGTGCGTACGTCCTGGAGGTCGGCGAGGTCACGCTCTCCGGTCCGGCCGCCGAACTCGCGGCCTCCGACGAGGTGCGCCGCCGCTATCTGGGCGTCGTCGACGAGGACGCCGCGGCCGACGCGGCCCGCGCCCGCGCCACGCACCCGGTCCTGTCCCGCTGGGAGGAGACGACATGACGGCCCCGCCCCCGCCGCCCGGCGAGCACATCCCCGCCCTCGAGGTCCGTGACCTCACGGTCCGCTTCGCCGGCCTCACCGCCCTCGACGGAGTCGGTTTCACCGTCCGGCCCGGCACCGTGCACGCCCTCATCGGCCCCAACGGCGCCGGGAAGTCCACCTGCTTCAACGTGCTGTCCGGCGTCTACCGGGCCACCGAGGGCTCCGTCCGCCTCGGCACCCACGAACTGACCGCCCTGCCCCCGCACCGGATCGCGGACCTCGGGGTCGGCCGGATCTTCCAGAACCTCGCCCTGCCGCCCCGCGCCACCGTCGAGGACAGTCTGATGCTCGGCAGGCACCGGCTGACCCGTACCGGCTTCGTCGCCGCCGGGCTCCGGCTGCCCTCCGCCGCCCGCGAGGAGGCCCGTCACCGGGCCAGGGTCCGGGAGATCGCCGCCTTCGTCGGACTGGAGCCGCAGCTCGACCGACCGGCGGGCTCCCTCCCGTACGGGCAGCAGAAGCTCGCCGAACTGGCCCGCGCCCTCTGCATGGAGCCGAAGCTCCTGCTGCTCGACGAGCCCGTCGCCGGGATGACCGCCGACGAGCGGCGCCGTACCGCCTCGGTCATCGCGGGGGTCCGCGACAGCCTCGGCATCTCGGTCCTCCTCGTCGAGCACGACATGGGCCTGGTGATGCGGCTCGCCGACTCCGTCACCGTCCTCGACTTCGGCCGCCGCATCGCCGACGGCGCCCCCGGCGACGTCCAGAACGACCCGGCGGTCGTCCGCGCCTACCTCGGAGAGGAGTCCGCCGCGTGAGCACCTTCGCCGAGTTCCTGATCAACGGCATCTCCCTGGGCTCGATCTACGCCCTCATCGCCCTCGGCTTCGTGGTCATCTTCCGCGCCACCGAGGTCGTCAACTTCGCCCACGCCTCACTGCTCCTGGCCGGCGGCTACGTCACCGCCGTGCTCCACGACGAGATCGGCTTCTGGCCCGCCCTGCTCGCCGGCATCGCGGGCGCCGCGGTGGTCGGCGCGGCCGTGGAGTTCTTCGTGATGCGCCGCCACCGGGGCGGCGACCACAGCGTCCTCGCCATCGTCACCATCGGCGTCGACATCCTCCTCGCCACCGAGCTGACCCGCCGGATCGGCACCGACATCCTCGCCCTCGGCGACCCGTGGGGCGACGCGGTCGTCTCCGTCGGAGGGGTCACCGTCGCGGAGACCCGGATCGCCGCCCTGCTCGCCGCGGGCCTCCTCATCACCGCGTTCCTGCTCGCCTTCCGGTACACCTCCTGGGGCGTCGCCATGCGGGCCGCGGCCGAGAACCAGGAGACCGCCGCCCTCATGGGCATCCGGCTCGGCCGGGTCTCGCTCGGGGCCTGGGCGGTCGCCGGCGGGCTCGCCGCCGTCGCCGCCCTCTTCCTGACCGTGTTCCCCACCCCGGGCCTGGAACGGGCCACCTCGCTCGCCGCGCTCAAGGCCTTCCCCGCCGCCATCCTCGGCGGCCTCGACTCCACCACCGGCGCCCTCGTCGGCGGTCTCCTGGTCGGCGTCACCGAGTCGCTCGCCACCGGCTACCAGGGCGACCTGGCGTTCCTCGGCCGGGGGATCGGCGACCTCGCCCCCTATCTCGTCATGGTCGCGGTGCTCCTGATCCGCCCGGCCGGACTCTTCGGCACGAAGGAGCTCGCCCGTGTCTGAGACCCTCGCCCGGAGCGGCCTGCGGGTCCGCACCCCCTCGGTCTACGGGTGGGCCGCCGCCGGCCTCGTCCTGGTCGCCCTGCCGTTCTACCTCGACCGGTTCTGGCTCCAGGCGGGCCTGTTCGCGATGGCCGCCGCCCTCGGCGCGATCGGCATCAACCTGCTGACCGGCGCCACCGGACAGCTCTCCATGGGGCACGCCTTCTTCCTCGCCGTCGGAGCCTACGGCTACTGCGCCTTCGCCGGGGACGGCACCGACGGACTCGCCGGGCTTGGCCTGCCCGGCTGGCTCGCCGCCGTCCTCGCGGTCGCCCTCTCCGGCCTGGCGGGCGGGGTGTTCAGCCCCATCGCCGGACGGCTGCGGGGCGCGTACCTGGGCATCGCCACCCTCGCGCTGATCTTCATCGGCCAGCACGTGCTGTTCAACGCCCACGACCTCACCGGCGGTTACAACGGCCGCGCCGTGCCACCGCTCTCCCTCTTGGGCCTCACCTTCGACGACACCGAACTCCTGGTCGCCCAGGTGCCGTTCGGTGCGGTGGAGAAGCTCTGGTACCTCGGACTGATCCTGCTCCTCGGCGGGGTGCTCTTCGCCCGGGGTGTCCTCCGGGGCCGCCCCGGCCGCGCGATGAACGCCATCCGGGACCACCGGATCGCCGCCGGTGTCATGGGCATCCCGGTGGCCCGCTACCGCGCCGCCGTCTTCGTCCTGTCCTCCATGTACGCGGGCCTCGCCGGGGTCCTGCTCGCCCTGGTCTTCCAGCGCACGGTGCCGGAGTACTTCGGCATGGCGCTCTCCCTGGAGTACCTGGCCATGATCGTCATCGGCGGTCTGGGCTCGGTCGCGGGCGCGGTGGCCGGAGGCGTCTTCGTCTCCCTGCTGCCGCAGATCCTCAACCGGTACAGCGACGCGCTTCCCCTGGTCTCCGCCCCGGGGACGGGCGGCATCGCGCCGGGGGAGGCCTCGCGCTACCTGTACGGCGCCGCCGTCGTCGCGGTGGTGCTCTTCCTGCCCGGCGGTCTGGCCAGGCTGGCGGCCCGAAGGCCCGGCCGGCCCGAGAACCCGCCGCCCACCGCCCCCACACCCACCGCCCACCCACCCTCCGAACCCCCACCCTCCGAACCCCCGTCCACCGACATCCCGTCCCACGCACCCTCGAACAACGAACCCTCAGGGGAGGCACGATGACCCACAGACGACAGGCCGTGCGGGGCCTGGCCGCCGCGCTCGCCGCACTGGTCGCCCTCACCGCCGCCGGATGCAGCTCCAAGGCCAAGACCGACGACGGCAAGCAGACCGGCGCGGGCGGGGTGAAGACCGGCAAGGGCGTCACCGACAAGACGATCTCGCTCGGCGCGCTCACCGACATGACCGGCGTGTACGCCACCCTCGGCAAGAGCGTCACCCAGTCCCAGCAGCTGTACGTGAAGCAGGTCAACGCCGCCGGCGGGATCTGCGGCCGGCAGCTGGAGCTCACGGTCCGCGACCACGGCTACGACCCGCAGAAGGCCCTCGCCGCCTACACCGAACTGGAGCCGAAGGTCGTCGGCTACGCCCAGTTCATCGGCTCCCCGTTCGTCGCGTCCGTCAAGCCCAAGGTCGACGGACTCGACAAGGGCCTCGTCCTCCCGCAGGCCTGGTCGGCCTCGCTGCTCGGCTCCCCGTACATCCGCGTCCTCGGCGCCACGTACGACGTCGAGACGATCAACGCCGTCGACTTCCTCCTGAAGGAGAAGGGCCTGAAGTCGGGCGACAAGCTCGGCCACGTCTACTTCGAGGGCGACTACGGAGAGAACGCCCTCAAGGGCTCGAAGTACGCCGCCGAGAAGGCGGGCCTGACCGTCGTCGAGCAGAAGATCAAGCCCACCGACAACGACATGTCGGCGCAGGTCGCGGCGCTCAAGCAGGCCGGGGTCAAAGCCGTCGTCATCAGCGCGGGCCCGCGCCAGGCGGCCTCCCTCGTCGGGGTCGCCGCAGCCACCGGCATGAAGGTGCCGGTCGTCGGCAACAACTCGGCCTTCGCCCCGCAGCTGCTCGGCACCCAGGCCGGACCCGCCCTGGAGAAGATGTACTGGTTCGCCTCCCCGAGCCTCCCCATCGGCGCGGACACCCCGACCGCGAAGAAGCTCGTCGCCGACTACAAGGCCGCCTACCCGAGCGACACCCTGGACAACGGCATCGTCGCCGGCTGGACCGCGGCGAGCGTCTTCGGCGAGGCCCTGAAGAAGGCCTGCGCGAACAAGGACCTCACCCGCGACGGCGTCGACAAGGCGCTCCTCACGATGACGTCCCACGACGCCGGCTTCGGGATGAGCCACAACCTCGGCGACCCCAAGGCCCCGTCGTCCCGCGAGTCCGTCGTCATCCAGCCCGACAAGTCCGTCCCCGGCGGCATGCGCACGGTCCGGCAGCCCTTCGTCTCGGACGCGGCGAAGTCCTACACGCCCTGACCGGACGGCCCGTAACCCCGGTCCGCGAAGCCCGTCCGCCAGGACGGGTGGGCCGGGGACCAGCCCAGCGCACGGGCCCGGGCGTTCACCGCGCCCCGGGCCCAGGGCGCCCGGCCCTCGCTCCGCACCGGGGCGGGGACACCCAGGGCCGCCGCGAGCACCGGCAGCCAGACACGGCCGGGCGCCGGCTCGTCGTCCACGACGTTGTACGCGCCCGAGGGCCACTCCAGCGCCCGTACGGCGGCCTCGGCGGCGTCGTCGACGTGCACGAGGGAGCTCACCGAATCGTCGGCCGCCGTGCTGCCCAGGAACCGCGCCCCCGGGTCCCCGGCCAGCGCGGCGGCCACGGCGCCACCCGGGGCGTACCAGGTACCGGGGCCGTACAGGATCCCGTACCGCAGCACGACCGCCTCCGGGAGCTCCGCCACGGCGGACTCCAGGGCGCGCACCCCGGCGACGATCCGCGACCGGGGCACCTCCTCCGTGGAATCGAGCGGTACGGACTCGTCGGCGGGCCCGTCCCCGGGGGCGTACGCCCAGCTGATCGACTGCGCGACGATCCGGCCGACACCGGCCGCGAGAGCCGCGTCCACGAGGTTCCGGGTGCCCTCGACCCGTATCCGGTTGTTCGCGGCCCCGTCCGCCGCCCCGAGGTCCGTGAGCTGGTGGACGACCGCGTCCGGCATGGCCTCGGCCACCGCACGGCGCACCGCCCCGGCGTCCAGGACGTCCACGGGGCGTGGACCGCGCCGGGAGATGCCCACGACCTCATGGCCGGCCGCCTCCAGGCGAGGCACGAGCCGACGACCCACGGCGCCCGTGGCGCCCGCTACCAACACACGCATCCCCATGGACCGCAGCCTAGAAGATCGTCACACGCGCGAAACACCGTGGTGTGAAGCTCGACCCCATGAACGTGACGATCGAGGAGAACCGCTCCCACCCCTGTCTCCCTGACCTGCTCGGCGCGTACCACCTGGTCAACCAGGCCGAGAAGGGGAACGCCGTGACGGCGGTCGCCGAGCTTCCGGCCGTATACCGGGGCGAGGCCGAGGACCCGGCCGCCGTCTTCACCGCCGACACGGTCCTGCTCGCCACCCCGGCCGGAGACGAGCTCCCGGCCGGCTGTGTCGTCCTCAAGGCACCGCGCGAGGGCCGGGCGCCGGAGATCAAGCGACTGTGGGTCGCCCCCGAGGCACGCCGCAGGGGGATCGCGAAGGCCCTCATGGCCGAGGCCCTGCGCAGAGCGGCGGCCTCGGGTGCCGCCGCCGTACGGCTCACGGTGTGGAACTGGCGGGAGGAGCCGCTGGCCCTCTACCGGAGCCTCGGCTTCGAGACCGTCGCCTCCTGGGACGAGCGCCCCGACCTCCTGTGCCTGGAGAAGACGCTGGAGAAGGGCCGGGACACGGCACGGGCGAAGACCGCGGGGCCCACGGGTCCCGACCGCGTCGAGCGACTCACCCCCGGCGAGGTGCGCGCCCACGCCTCCGCCGGCCTCGCCGCCCTCCTCGTCGACGCCGTGGACGGCGGGGCCTCCGTGGGCTTCCTGGCGCCCCTGGCGGTCCGGGAGGCGGCCGCCTGGTGGTCCCGCGTCGCCGACGAGGCGGCCGAGGGCGTACGGGACGTCTGGGCGGCCCACGGCCCCGACGGGGACCTCACCGGAGTCGTCACCCTGGTCCGAGCGACCACGGCCAACGGCAGGCACCGCGGCGAGATCGCCCGGCTCCTGGTGCACCGCTCCGCCCGGGGCCGGGGCCTCGGGTACCGGCTGCTCGCCACGGCCGAGGCCCACGCCGCGGCCACGGGCCTCACCCTTCTCGTCCTGGACACCCAGACGGACAGCCCGGCGGAGCGTCTCTACCGGGGAGCGGGCTGGACGGCCGCCGGCACGATCCCGGAGTACGCCGCCGACCCGGCGGGCGTCCCGCGCGCGACCACGCTCTACTACAAGCGCCTCGGGTAGGTCCCGGACGGACTCCGGACGGGCCCGGGCGGAACCCGGAGATCCCGGACCGACCCCGGGCACGCGGAAGGGCCCCGGAGGCGATGCGCCTCCGGGGCCCTTCCGTACGTCGTTCGTCCGCCTACGGCAGCTGTGCCGCCCGCGCCTCCCGGCTCTCACGCCGGTTGCCGCGGAAGGTGTTCACCCGACGGGCCGTCGCGAAGAGGGGGATCACGGCGCCCATCACGACCTGGAGCGCGCAGCCGGTCTGGAGCAGGAACTGCCCGCCCGGGGCGTCGAACGCCCAGGCCGCCAGCATGCCCATCGCACCGACGATCCAGCTGAGCATCGCCACCGCGAGGATTCCCCGCGGCTTGGGGTACTCGACCCGGCTCACCATCAGCCAGGCGACCCCGATGATCGCGAGCAGCGTCGGGATGAACGGCAGCTCGAGGAGCACGATCGAGACGACGGTCAGCGCGCCGAAGGGGCTCGGCATGCCCTGGAACATGCCGTCCTTCATGGTCACGCACGAGAATCTCGCCAGCCGCAGCACCACCGCGAGGAGCACCACGATCGCGGCCACCGCCGAGACCTTCTGCTGCGCGTCGTCCGCGACCATCCCGTACACGAGGACGAAGTAGGCCGGGGCCAGACCGAAGCTGATCAGGTCCGAGAGGTTGTCGAGCTCGGCGCCCATCGGCGACGAGCGCAGCTTGCGTGCCACGATCCCGTCGAAGAGGTCGAAGATCGCCGCGCACAGCATCAGGATCACGGCGGTGGCGGCGCTGTTGCGCGCCATGCCGGTCTCGGTGCTGCCCGTCAGGTGCGGGATGAGGATTCCGGTGGTGGTGAAGTACACCGCCATGAATCCACACGTGGCGTTACCGAGCGTGAGGGCGTCCGCTATGGACAGCCTCAACGACAGCGGCATCTCCTCGGCCTCTTCGGCCGCTTCCTCATCGGTGCCGGCGACCCAGTCGGCGGCCCGTGTGTCGGGATCAATCACGGTCAATGCGAGTCACCCCCGCTGTGGTGGCCTGGCCGACCTCGACGGCGACCTCGACACCCTCGGGGAGGTAGATGTCGACGCGCGAGCCGAAGCGGATCAGACCGATACGGTCACCCTGCTCGACCTTGGTCCCCTGCGGGATGTACGGCACGATGCGCCGGGCGACGGCGCCGGCGATCTGCACCATCTCGATGTCACCGAGCTCGGTGTCGAAGTGCCAGACAACGCGCTCGTTGTTCTCGCTCTCCTTGTTGAACGCCGGGACGAACCCGCCGGGAACGTGCTCCACGGACGTCACGGTGCCGGCCAGCGGCGCGCGGTTGACGTGGACGTTCAGCGGGCTCATGAAGATGGCGACCCGGGTGCGTCCGTCCTTCCACGGCATGATGCTCTGCACCACACCGTCGGCGGGGGAGATGACCCGGCCCTGAGCGATCTCGCGCTCGGGGTCGCGGAAGAACCACAGCATGCCGGCCGCGAGCGCGGTGACCGGCACGGCGATGGCCGCGGCACGCTTCGACTTGCGCGCGCGCACGAGGCTGAGCGCCGCGGTGGCGACGGTCGGCAGAAGCCACGGCGATGCTCCGCGCGCGAGGCGTACGCCCGTGAGGCTGTCGCGGTGTGCAGAGGTTTGGCTGTGGGGCATGGATGACCTTCGTAGCGGATGATGCCGCACTGGCAACGGGGGACGGCGGCTTTCCCTCGATGCTATCGGTTGCGGGGCGCAACTGGGTAAGCCAGGAACCGAGTCGACGGCCGGAAGGCGAACACAGGGTGTGATCTTCTTCGCGGCCGAAACGACTCAAAACCGACAATCAACCCTGGAATCGGTACTCCTCGAGCAGCCGACGACCAATGATCATTTTCTGGATCTCGGCGGTACCTTCACCGATGAGCAGCATCGGCGCCTCGCGGTAGAGGCGCTCGATCTCGTACTCCTTCGAGAACCCGTAGCCGCCGTGAATGCGGAAGGCATCCTCGACGACCTCCTTGCAGTATTCGGAGGCGAGGTACTTCGCCATCCCTGCTTCGAGGTCGTTTCGTTCCCCGGAGTCCTTTTTGCGTGCTGCATTCACCATCATGGCATGAGCGGCCTCGACCTTGGTAGCCATCTCGGCCAGCTTGAACTGAATCGCCTGGTGCTGGGCGATCGCCTTGCCGAAAGTGTGACGTTGCTGGGCATACGAGACACCGAGCTCGAATGCACGCTGAGCGACGCCGCAGCCACGGGCCGCCACGTTCACGCGACCGACCTCGACGCCGTCCATCATTTGGTAAAACCCTCGGCCGGTGACCCCGCCGAGGACCCGATTGGCCGGAATGCGCAGTCCGTCCATGATGAGTTCGGTCGTGTCGACGCCCTTGTAACCCATCTTGTCGATCTTCCCCGGGATGGTGAGGCCGGGGCGGACCTCTCCGAAGCCGGACTCCTTCTCGACGAGGAAGGTCGTCATCGACTTGTGGGGGGCGGTGCCCTCCGGGTGTCCTTCGTCACTTCGGACGAGAACGGCGACCAGCGTTGACGTTCCGCCGTTCGTCAGCCACATCTTCTGACCGTTGAGGACGTACTCGTCGCCGTCCTTGACCGCCTTGGAGGTGATGGCCGACACGTCCGAGCCGAGGCCCGGCTCCGACATCGAGAACGCGCCACGCGTCTCGCCGGCAGCCATCCGCGGAAGGAAGTAGTCCTTCTGCTCCTGGGTGCCGTGCTGCTTCAGCATGTACGCCACGATGAAGTGCGTGTTGATGATGCCGGAGACCGACATCCAGCCACGGGCGATCTCCTCCACGCACAGCGCGTAGGTGAGCAGCGACTCACCCAGACCCCCGTACTCCTCGGGGATCATCAGACCGAAGAGACCGAGCTCCTTGAGCCCGTCGACGATCTGCTGGGGGTACTCGTCGCGGTGCTCCAGCTCGGTGGCGACCGGGATGATCTCCTTGTCGACGAACTCCCGGACGGTCTTGAGGATCTCCTGCTGGACGTCCGTGAGCCCGGCGGTCTGGGCGAGTCGTGCCATGGCTACTTCTCCGTCTTCTTGGCGGGCTCGATGAGCTCGGGGCGGCCGGGCTGCTCGCCGCCGCGCTCCTTGATGTACGTCTCGGTGGGGACCATCACCTTGCGGCGGAAGACGCACACGAGGGTGCCGTCCTGCTTGTAGCCCTTGGTCTCGACGTAGACGATCCCGCGGTCGTTCTTCGACTTCGACGGGGTCTTGTCGAGGACCGTCGTCTCGCCGTAGATCGTGTCGCCGTGGAAGGTCGGCGCCACGTGCCGCAGCGACTCGATCTCCAGGTTGGCGATGGCCTTCCCGGAGACGTCCGGCACGGACATGCCGAGCAGCAGCGAGTAGATGTAGTTGCCGACGACGACGTTCTTGCCGAAATCCGTCGTGTTCTCGGCGTAGTTCACATCCATGTGCAGTGGATGGTGGTTCATCGTCAGCAGACAGAAGAGGTGGTCGTCGTACTCGGTGACCGTCTTCCCGGGCCAGTGCTTGTAGACGGCACCGACTTCGAACTCTTCGTAGGTACGACCGAACTGCATGGGGATCAGGCCTCCGGGATCTCGAACTTGCCGGTGCGCTGCATACCGGCGGCGCGGCCCTTGCCGGAGATGACCAGGGCCATCTTGCGGGAGGCCTCGTCGATCATCTCGTCGCCGAGCATCGCGGAGCCCTTCTTCCCGCCGGCCTCGGACGTGTAGTAGTCGTACGCGTCGAGGATCAGCTCGGCGTGGTCGTAGTCCTCCTGCGACGGCGAGAAGATCTCGTTCGCGGCGGCGACCTGGTCCGGGTGCAGCACCCACTTGCCGTCGAAACCGAGGGCGGCGGCGCGCTGCGCGACGGCCTTGTAGCCCTCCTGGTTGCGGATCTGCAGGTAGGGGCCGTCGATCGCCTGGAGGTTGTTGGCGCGGGCGGCCATCAGGATGCTCATCAGGATGTGGTGGTACGCGTCCGCCGGGTAGCCGGGCGGCTGCTCGCCCACGACCAGCGACTTCATGTTGATGGAGGCCATGAAGTCGGCCGGGCCGAAGATGATCGTCTCGACGCGCTGGGAGGCCTGCGCGATCGCGTTGACGTTGGTGAGGCCCTGGGCGTTCTCGATCTGCGCCTCGATGCCGATCTTGCCGACCTCGAAGCCCATCGTCTTCTCGATCTGGGTCAGCAGGAGGTCGAGCGCCACGATCTGCTGGGCGTCCTGGACCTTCGGCAGCATGATGCAGTCGAGGTTCTGGCCGGCGCCCTCGACGACGGT
Source organism: Streptomyces zaomyceticus (assembly GCF_014656215.1). Classification (GTDB taxonomy): domain Bacteria; phylum Actinomycetota; class Actinomycetes; order Streptomycetales; family Streptomycetaceae; genus Streptomyces; species Streptomyces zaomyceticus. The sequence goes on from NZ_BNBZ01000027.1 coordinate 56,846, forward strand.
GACGACGTCACGGTACGTCCAGTGGGTCGTCCAGTCGTTGACGCGGACGACACGGGTCTTGCCGGTCCAGTCGCCCTCGTTCAGGAACTTCACGATGGTGTGCCGGGCCTCGGGCTTGGCCAGCGGGGCGCACGCGTCCTCCAGGTCCAGGAAGACCTGGTCGGCCGCGAGGCCCTGGGCCTTCTCCAGGAAGCGCGGGTTGGAACCGGGGACCGCCAGGCAGGAGCGGCGCGGACGCAGGCGGTTCACGGGGCTGGTCATGCGGGGACCTCCGTACTTTCAAGGGGGTGGAGCTTGTTCGCTGTCCGGATCTCGTCGACGATACGTCCGATGATCTCCGTGATACCGAAGTCCTTCGGTGTGAAGACGGCGGCCACACCCGCGCGCTTCAGTTCTGCGGCGTCGGCGTTCGGGATGATCCCGCCGACGATGACCGGCACATCGGTCGCGCCCGCCTCGCGGAGGCGCTCCAGGACGTCCGGGACCAGCTCGGCGTGCGAGCCGGAGAGGATCGACAGACCCACGCAGTGCACGTCCTCGGCGAGGGCCGCGTTCACGATCTGCTCCGGGGTCAGCCGGATGCCCTGGTAGACCACCTCGAAACCGGCGTCGCGCGCGCGTACGGCGATCTGCTCGGCCCCGTTGGAGTGTCCGTCGAGGCCCGGCTTGCCGACGAGCAGCCGCAGCCGCCCGGCGCCGAGCTCCTCGGCGGTCCGCGCCACCTTCTCCCGTACGAGAGCCAGCGGGGTGCCCGCCTCGGCCGTCACCGCGACCGGGGCGGAGGACACGCCCGTGGGGGCGCGGAACTCGCCGAAGACGTCCCGCAGCGCCCAGGACCACTCCCCGGTCGTGACGCCCGCACGCGCGCACTCCAGGGTGGCGGCGAAGAGGTTGCCGTCACCGGCAGCCGTCGCCTTCAGCGTCGCCAGGGATTCCTGGGCGCGGGTCTCGTCGCGGTTGTCGCGCCACTCGTGGAGGGCCGCGACCACCCGCGCCTCGTTCGCCGGGTCCACCGTCATGATCGCGGTGTCCAGGTCGGCGGTGAGGGGGTTCTCCTCGGTCGCCTGGAAGATGTTGACGCCGATGATCTTCTCGTCACCGGCCTCGATCCGGGCGCGCCGCTCGGCGTGCGAGGAGACGAGCTGCGACTTGAGGTAGCCGGACTCGACGGCGGCCATCGCGCCGCCCATCTCCTGGATCCGCTCGATCTCGGCCAGGCACTCCTCGACGAGCGAGTCGACCTTGGCCTCGATGACGTGCGAGCCGGCGAAGATGTCCTCGTACTCCAGCAGGTCGGACTCGAGGGCGAGGACCTGCTGGATGCGGAGCGACCACTGCTGGTCCCACGGGCGGGGCAGCCCGAGCGCCTCGTTCCAGGCCGGCAGCTGGACGGCCCGCGCGCGGGCGTCCTTGGAGAGGGTGACGGCCAGCATCTCCAGGACGATCCGCTGGACGTTGTTCTCCGGCTGGGCCTCGGTCAGACCGAGCGAGTTGACCTGCACGCCGTAGCGGAACCGGCGCTGCTTCTCGTTCCGGATGCCGTACCGCTCGAGGGTGATCTTGTCCCAGATGCGGCCGAAGGCGCGCATCTTGCACATCTCCTCGATGAAGCGGACGCCCGCGTTCACGAAGAAGGAGATGCGGGCGACGACCTCGCCGAAGCGGTCGGCCGGGACCTGTCCGGAGTCGCGCACCGCGTCGAGCACCGCGATCGCGGTGGACATCGCGTACGAGATCTCCTGGACCGGAGTGGCCCCGGCCTCCTGCAGGTGATAGCTGCAGATGTTGATCGGATTCCACTTCGGGATGCTGTTCACCGTGTAGGTGATCATGTCCGTCGTGAGGCGGAGGGAGGGGCCGGGTGGGAAGACGTGCGTCCCGCGCGACAGGTACTCCTTCACGATGTCGTTCTGGGTGGTGCCCTGGAGCCGGGTGACGTCCGCACCCTGCTCCTCCGCGACCACCTGGTAGAGCGCCAGGAGCCACATCGCCGTGGCGTTGATGGTCATCGAGGTGTTCATCCGGTCCAGGGGAATGTCCTGGAACAGCCGCCGCATGTCACCGAGGTGCGAGACGGGGACCCCGACCCGGCCGACCTCGCCGCGGGCGAGGATGTGGTCGGGGTCGTATCCGGTCTGCGTCGGCAGGTCGAACGCGACCGAGAGGCCGGTCTGACCCTTGGCGAGGTTGCGCCGGTACAGCTCGTTGGACGCCTCGGCGGTCGAGTGACCGGCGTACGTCCGCATGAGCCACGGCCGGTCCTTCTGGCGCTCAGTCATCTATGGTCCCGGGCTCAGATGTTGCGGAAACGGTTGATGGCGTCGATGTGCTGGGCACGCATCTCCGGGTCGCGCACGCCCAGGCCCTCCCGGGGGGCGAGCGCGAGGACGCCGACCTTGCCCTGGTGGAGGTTGCGGTGCACGTCGTAGGCGGCCTGGCCGGTCTCCTCGAGGGAGTACACCTTGGAGAGCGTCGGGTGGATCTTGCCCTTGGCGATCAGGCGGTTGGCCTCCCACGCCTCGCGGTAGTTGGCGAAGTGCGAGCCGATGATCCGCTTGAGCGACATCCACAGGTAGCGGTTGTCGTACTCGTGCATGTAGCCCGAGGTGGAGGCGCAGGTGGTGATGGTGCCGCCCTTGCGGGTGACGTAGACGCTCGCACCGAAGGTCTCGCGGCCCGGGTGCTCGAAGACGATGTCGATGTCCTCGCCGCCGGTGAGCTCGCGGATGCGCTTGCCGAAGCGCTTCCACTCCTTCGGGTCCTGGGTGTGCTCGTCCTTCCAGAACTTGTAGCCCTCGGCGTTGCGGTCGATGACCGCCTCGGCGCCCATCGACCGGCAGATGTCGGCCTTCTCGGGGGAGGAGACGACACAGATCGGGTTGGCGCCGCCGGCCAGGGCGAACTGCGTGGCGTACGAGCCGAGGCCGCCGCTCGCGCCCCAGATGAGGACGTTGTCGCCCTGCTTCATGCCGGCGCCGTTGCGGGAGACCAGCTGGCGGTACGCGGTGGAGTTGACGAGACCGGGGGAGGCCGCCTCCTCCCAGCTCAGGTGGCCGGGCTTCGGCATCAGCTGGTTCGACTTGACCAGGGCGATCTCCGCCAGGCCGCCGAAGTTGGTCTCGAAGCCCCAGATGCGCTGCTCGGGGTCGAGCATCGTGTCGTTGTGGCCGTCCGAGGACTCCAGCTCGACCGAGAGGCAGTGCGCGACGACCTCGTCGCCGGGCTTCCACGAGTTCACGCCGGGGCCGGTGCGCAGCACGACGCCCGCGAGGTCGGAGCCGATGACGTGGTACGGCAGGTCGTGACGCTTGCTGAGCTCGCTGAGCCGGCCGTAGCGCTCCAGGAAGCCGAAGGTCGAGACGGGCTCGAAGATCGAGGTCCAGACCGAGTTGTAGTTCACGGAGCTGGCCATGACGGCGACCAGGGCCTCGCCCGGGCCGAGCTCGGGGAGGGCCACGTCGTCGAGGTGCAGCGACTTGCGCGGGTCCTTGTCACGGCTGGCGAGCCCGGCGAACATCTCGGCCTCGTCCTTGTGGACGGTGATGGCGCGGTACGACTCGGGGAGCGGGATGTTCGCGAAGTCGGCGGACGTGGAGTCCGGGGACTGGATCGCGTCCAGGATGTCCTTCACGGGGTTGCCTCCGGCGGTGCGGCGTCCGAGGGGAGGACGCGCTGAGGGTTACGTCTTGGAGTGCTGCTGTGGAGGTGTGCCGTCGGTTCGGCGGGTGGTGCGGTGGCTGCGCCGGGTGGGCGCGGTGGGTGCCTGTGACGCAGGCGTCCGGGCGCACAATCACGATCGCTTGTGGGGACAGCCGGCGCACGAGGAGATCTCTGCGCGCCGACCGCCCGGACAACATCAACGTATGGCACCGCGTGTCACGTGACAAGGCACTGCGTGCCAACAATTTCACTCAGATGCAATCTGCTGGTCACAGATGAGCGATGATCGATCGAACTGCAGGTCAAAACGGGTGAAGGCCGCCCCTGGGGGGAGCGGCCTTCGTCGTGCGGAGGGTGTCAGTTCTTCGTCAGCGCCTGCTGGATCGTGCGCATGACCTCGTCGAGCGGTGCGTCCGTCCTGGCCACCGCGACCACCACGTCACCGGTGGTGGAGGCCCGGACCGCCGGCGCGGGATCGGCCTGCGGGGAGGACGAGGAGGGGGCCGGACGGCCCGCGCCTATGCCCGAGCCGAAGGTCTCCCGGACGATCGCGAAGGCGTGGTCCAGCTGGGTCTCCACATCGCCCTGGCCGCCCGCCCGCAGCCAGCGGCGCAGGACGTGGTTGTGGGCCGTGACGACCGCGGAGGCGGCCACCTCGGCGAGCAGCGGGTCGTCGTTGCCGTCGTGGTGGTCCCGCTCGTCGAAGTGCCCGAGCAGATAGCGGGTGAACAGCCGCTCGTAGCGGGCCACCGACGCGATCTCCCGCTCCCGCAGGGTCGGCACCTCACGGGTGAGCCGGTAGCGCGCCACGGAGACCGCGGGGGAGCCCGCGTACATCTTCATGACTTCCTTGATGCCCCGGCACACCGTGTCGAGCGGGTGCTCGTGCGGCGGGGCCGCGTTGAGCACCGCCTCCGCCCGCACCAGGGTGTCGTCGTGGTCGGGGAAGATCGCCTCTTCCTTGGAGCGGAAGTGACGGAAGAACGTCCGCCGCGCGACCCCGGCCGTGGCCGCGATCTCGTCGACCGTCGTGGCCTCGTACCCCTTGGTGGCGAAGAGCTCCATCGCCGCGTTGGCCAGCTCCCGGCGCATCTTGAGCCGCTGGGCGGCGGCACGAGTGCCCGCCGCGCTCTCCGGAGCGTCGGACGGGGAGGTGGCACGGGGTGTCTTCGCGGCCTTGGGCATGGTCCGAACGTACTGCATCGGAGGGGGAGTGTGCCCAGGTGGGGGCAGGGAGACCCCCGGCGCACCGACGGTGCCCGGGGGACTCAGCAGACCGCCCCAGCCGGTCGCTCCCGGCTCAGCGTCGGGCATATTCGCGGAAGCCGCGCCCCGTCTTGCGGCCGAGGCAGCCCGCCGCCACCAGGTGCTCCAGGAGCGGGGCCGGGGCGAGACCCGGGTCGCGGAACTCGCGGTGCAGCACCTGCTCGATCGCGAGCGAGACGTCCAGACCGACCACGTCCAGCAGCTCGAACGGGCCCATCGGGTAGCCGCCGCCCAGCTTCATGGCCGCGTCGATGTCGTCCAGGGTCGCGTAGTGCTCCTGGACCATCTTGATCGCGTTGTTCAGGTACGGGAAGAGCAGCGCGTTCACGATGAAACCGGCCCGGTCGCCGCAGTCCACCGGGTGCTTGCGGATCTTCGTGGTGACCTCGCGGACGGTGGCGTGGACGTCGTCGCCGGTCAGCACCGTACGGACGATCTCGACCAGCTTCATCGCCGGGGCCGGGTTGAAGAAGTGCATCCCGATGACGTCCTGCGGACGCGAGGTGGCGCGGGCACAGGCCACGACCGGCAGCGAGGAGGTCGTGGTGGCGAGCACCGCACCCGGCTTGCAGATCTTGTCGAGCCGCGCGAACAGTTCCTGCTTGATCTCCAGGTCCTCGGCGACGGCCTCCAGGGCCAGATCGACGTCGGCGAAGGCGTCGAGCGTGCCGGCCGGGGTGATCAGGGCCAGCGTCGCGTCGCGGGCCTCGCCCGTCATCCGGCCCTTGTCGACCGAGCGGGCCAGCGACTTCGCGATCCGGGCCTTGGCCGTGTCCGCCTTCTCCTGGGAGCGGGCGGCGAGGACGACCGAGTACCCGGCCTTGGCGAAGACCTCGGCGATGCCGGAGGCCATGGTGCCCGAGCCGGCGACGCCGACCGAACGGACCTCTCGGCCGCCGGCGGCGGCCGCGGAACCGAGCGGGGTCAGCGCGTCCCGCACGACCTCGCCGGAGCCCGGCGCCTCGTAGGTGTAGAAGCCGCGGCCCGACTTGCGGCCGGTCAGACCGGCCTCGCTGAGCTGCTTGAGGATCGGGGCGGGGGCGTGCAGCCGGTCGTGCGAGTCCGCGTACATGGCCTCCAGGACCGTACGGGCCGTGTCGACGCCGATCAGGTCGAGCAGGGCCAGCGGACCCATCGGCAGACCGCAGCCCAGCTTCATCGCCGCGTCGATGTCCTCGCGGGAGGCGTACTTGGCCTCGTACATGGCCGCGGCCTGGTTCAGGTACCCGAAGAGCAGGCCGTCCGCGATGAATCCGGCCCGGTCGCCGACCGCCACCGGCTCCTTGCCGAGGTCCTGGGCGAGCCGGGTGACGGCGTCGACGGCCCGGGGGTCGGTCAGCACGGAGGAGACCACCTCGACCAGCTTCATGGCCTGGACCGGGGTGAAGAAGTGCAGGCCGAGGACCCGCTCGGGGTGCGCCGAGTCGGCGGCGAGCCGGGTGACGGAGAGCGCGTTGGTGCCGGTGGCCAGGATGGTGCCGGGCCGGACGATCCCGTCGAGGGCCCGGAAGACCTCCTGCTTCGCCTCGTACGACTCGGGCACGACCTCGATCACGAGGTCCGCCTCGGCGGCCGCGTGCAGGTCGGAGAAGGTACGGAAGCGGGCCAGGACGTCCTGCCGCTCCTCCTCGGTGATCCGCTCGCGGGCCACCGCACGGGCGGTGGAGGCCTCCAGGGCGGCGACGGCCTGGGCGGCGGCGGTGTCGCTGATGTCGATGCCGATGACCTCGCGGCCGGCGCGGGCGAGGACATCGGCGATACCGGTGCCCATGGTGCCGAGACCGACGACGGCGATGGTGGAGAGAGGGGTGTCCATCAGGGGACTCCAGAGAGGAAGAGTGACGACTGAGGGCAGTACGTGCGAGGGCAGTACGTGCGGGTGGTGCCGCTGAATTGCGCGAAGAGAGGGCGCGAGGAGAAGTCGCGGGAGATCACACGGGAGAAGGCCCGGAGAAAGGGCGGTGCCCGGTGAAAGGGCGACGGACTCTGTCCCGGAGCCGTCGAAACTGCCGAACCGACAAACACCCACAACGGCTGCGTCACCAGGCCATTGTGAGAAGCGGGGGGTGTCCCGCTCACCTGAGACTAACCGGCGGGTAACGAGCGCGCCAGTCCCGGGAAGTTGAGGAAAATGTGATCTGGATCGCGGATAGGCTCGGATTCATGGAATACGCCGAGGATCCGGAATTCTGCTCGATGATCGATCGATTGCGCGACGAGATCGAGAATGACACCGGAGAGGTCCCGGCGGCATTCGAACGCCTCGCGGAAACCGTCGACCGGGAGGAACTGCACCACGTCCTCACCGCCCCCGGGCAGCCCCTCTGGGCCCGCGAGATCGCGGCCTACGCCCTCGGCGTCGCGGGCGACCCGCGCGCCTTCGAGGCGCTCGTCCTCCTCCTCAACCACCGGGACTCCGAGCGCTGTGTCACCGCGGCCCACGCCCTGACCCGGCTCGGCGACCCCCGCACCGCCCGCGCGGCCGCCGCCCTGGCCACCAATGAACTCCGGGCCGCGTACGCCCTGCTGCCGGTCCGGCTGCTCGCCGAACTCCGCGCCCCCGAGTCCGTGCCCGCCCTGATCACCGTGCTCGAACGGCGCCTTCCCGCAGACGACCCGCACTGGCGGGTCGGCCTCGCCTGTGTCGAGGGCCTCGGCACTCTCGCCGACCCCCGGGCCCGGCCGGCTCTGGAGGCCGCGCTCCCGCACCCGCGGCTCGGCGCCGCGGCGCGGTGGTCACTCGGCCGGCTCGGCACCGCCGACTGACCGCAGATACGGGCGGGCGGCGCCGCCCACCACCCCGGACTCCGTCGCCGGCTCGGGGACGAGTGCGAACGCCTCGATCTCCACCAGCAGTTCCGGGCGGACCAGCGCCGACACCTGCACCGCGGAACTCGCCGGCAGCGGCGCCCCCGCGAAGTGGGCGTCCCGCGCGTCGCGGATCGCGGGAAGGTGGGCCACGTCCGTGACGAAGTACGTCAGCTTCACCACGTCCCGGAACCCGGCGCCCGCCGCGGCGAGGCAGCGGTCCAGGTTCGCGAAGACCTGACGGGCCTGGGCCACCGCGTCCCCCTCGCCGACGACCGCGCCCGAGGCGTCGAGGGCGCACTGGCCGGATATCGCGACGAAGCGACCCGTCCCCCACACGACATGGCTGTACTGGGGGCTGGCGGCGACGCCGTCGGGAGCGGGCACGTGGGTGAGGTGGCTCGTCATGCCCCACATCCTCGCGCACACCACTGACAGTGCCCGCGCCCCTTGGGGCGCGGGCACTGCCGGGGGAGCGGCCGCCGTCAGCGCACGTGGCCGAGGAACCCGTGCAGGGTGTCGCCGGCCGGCCCGGCCCCGGCGGAGTTCGCCGGGGCCGGGAGGGTCCGGGCCGCGGACTTCTTCCCGGCCGGCGGCGCCGACGGCTCGGGCGTCGGCTCCGGGAGCGCGGCGCAGACCGCGTCCACCTCGGAATCGCCCTCGGCGCGCGGGACCTTCCCGTCGGCGAGATAGGTGGCCAGGTGCTCGTCCAGGCAGTCGTTCCCGCCCAGGCTCACCCCGTGGTTCCCGCCCCCCTCCTCGACGACGAGGCTGGAGCCGCGCATCAGCCGGTGCAGGGCGACACCTCCCTCGTACGGGGTCGCCGCGTCGTCCGTCGCCTGCAGGATGAGGACCGGCGGCACCTGGTCGTTCGCGACCTCCGGCGGGGTCAGCGACTCCACCGGCCAGAAGGCGCACGGAGCGTTGTACCAGGCGTTGTTCCAGGTGGAGAAGGGCGCCTTGGCGTGCACGTCCCAGCTGTCCTTGCGCCAGACGTTCCAGTCGCGGGGCCAGGCCGCGTCCCGGCACTGCACGCTCGTGTAGACCGAGTAGCCGTTGTCCGCGGCCGAGTCGGCCTCCCCGTACCGCTCGTACGCCTCCGTCAGCGGCACCGCGTCGGCGTCGTTGACGTAGGCGGAGAACGCCTTCGCGAGGCGGGGCCAGTAGCCGTTGTAGTACCCGCCGGGAAGGAAGGTGTCCTCCAGCTCGCCCGGTCCGACCTTCCCGCCGGCCGGGGCCGCGCGCAGCGCGTCGCGCATCCGGTACCAGGCCGCCTCGACCGCCGCCGGATCGGTGCCCAGCCCGTACGCGGCGTCGTGCTCGGCCACCCAGGCCATGAAGTCCTTGTGACGGGTGTCGAAGGCGTAGTCCTGCGCGATGTTGTCCTCGTACCAGACGCCGTGCGGATTCACGACGGAGTCCAGCGCCATCCGCCGCACCCGGTCCGGGTGGAGCCGCGCGTACACGGCGCCCAGGTAGGTGCCGTACGAGTAGCCGAGGTAGTTGATCTTCTCGGCGCCGAGCGCCCGCCGGATGAGGTCCATGTCCCGGGCGGTGCTCACGGTGTCGATGTACGGCAGCACGTCCGCGTACTTCTTGCCGCAGGCCTCGGCGAAGGACTGCGCCCGCTCGACCGCGGTCCGCTCGCTCGCCGCGCCGGACGGCACCGAGTCCGGGCGGACCGGCGCGAAGTGGCCGGGCTTGCAGTCGAGCGCGGGCTCGCTCTTGCCGACCCCGCGCGGGTCGAAGCCGATCACGTCGTATTCGGCGGCCACCTTCGGGGGCAGTGAGGCGGCCACGTACCCGGCCATGCCGCGCCCGCTGCCGCCGGGACCGCCCGGATTGACGAGGAGCGGCCCCTGGAAGGTCTTCGCGGTGTGCTGGACCCGGGTGAGGGCGAGCGTGACGGTCCGGCCGGCCGGGTCGTCGTGGTTGAGGGGCACCTCGAGGGTGGCGCACTGGAGCTCGGGGTACGCCTTCGTGGCGCAGTCGGTCCAGGCGAGCGGGGGGAGCGGGCGGGGGGTCGGTTCACCGGCGTCCGCGGGGGTGGCGGGCAGGACGGTGACCGTCCCGGCGACCAGCGCTCCTGCGGCGATCAGCATTCCTGCGCGAGGGGTCATAGGGCGTTTGTGTCCCGAACGGGCGTGGAGAGGACCTGTTTCGCCGAGAGTTGACCCGAACGGAGGGTGATCCGACGGCGTGTCAGGTGACCGGTCCGATGATCCGAGGAGGTGCTCGGGGAGGCGCTCGGAGCAGGGTGAGCTGCTCGGCGGAGGCGCTCGGAGCGGGGTGGGTCGCTCGGGGGAGGCGCTCAGAGCAGGGTGAGCTGCTCGGGGACGGCCCCCGGGGACGGCTCCTCCCTCGCGGGGATCCGGCGCGCCGCTCCGCGCTGCGCGGGACCTATGCCGAACTCGGCGGCCAGCTCGTGGACCTGACGGGTGATCCGGCGCTGGTACCAGGTCGGCGCGTAGGCCCCGTCCCCGTACATCCGCTCGTACCGTCCCACCAGACCGGGGTGGTGGCGCCGCAGCCACTGCGTGAACCACTCGCGGGCGCCCGGGCGCAGATGCAGCACGAGCGGGGTGACCGAGCTCGCCCCGGCCTCGGCGATCGCGCGGACCGTCTCGCGCAGCTGCTCGGGCCGGTCGCCGAGGAAGGGCACCACGGGGGCCATCAGGACCCCGCAGTCGATGCCGTGCTCACCGAGCGTGCGGACCACGTCGAGGCGGCGCTGCGGGGAGGGGGTGCCGGGTTCGATCGTGCGCCACAGTTCCCGGTCGGTGAAGCCGACGGAGACGGAGATGCCGACCTCGGTGACCCGGGAGGCCTGGGTGAGGAGCTCCAGATCGCGCAGGATCAGCGTGCCCTTGGTGAGGATCGAGAAGGGGTTGGCCCGGTCGCGCAGGGCCGTGAGGATGCCCGGCATCAGGCCGTACCTGCCCTCGGCCCGCTGGTAGCAGTCGACATTGGTGCCCATCGCGATGTGCGCGCCCTGCCAGCGGGCGGAGCCGAGCTGCCGGGCCAGCACCTCGGGGGCGTTGATCTTGACGACGATCTGGGAGTCGAAGCCCAGCCCGGTGTCGAGGTCGAGATAGCTGTGGGTCTTGCGGGCGAAGCAGTACACGCACGCGTGCGTGCAGCCCCGGTACGGGTTGACCGTCCATTCGAACGGCATCCGGGAGGCCCCCGGCACCCGGTTGAGGATCGAGCGGGCCCGCACCTCGTGGAAGGTGATGCCCCGGAACTCGGGGGTGTCGAAGGTGCGGGTGGTCACCGCGTCCGTGCCGAACAGGGCGATGTCGGCGGGAGCGGCAGGGGTGTCGCCCAGATTGTCCCAGCGCATGGACGCCTCCTCGGTGGCTCTGCCTCGACGGTTGCCTCGGCTCCGCTCGGGGTCCGACGCGACTCCGGCCCGACCGTTCGGCCAGAATAGAACATCTGTTCCCTTGATCGCCGCAACCCGGATTTCGCGCCCCGGAGCCCACGTGGTTCGCTTGGCCCACATCCCTGAGGAACCACGAGCTGGAGGAAGTCAATGGCGCAGGTCGAGGCCACCACGGAACGGATCATCGCCGCGGACGCGGAGACGGTGTTCGACGCGCTGGCCGACTACAGCGGCACGCGCGCGAAGCTGCTCCCCGAGCACTTCAGCGAGTACGAGGTGCGCGAGGGCGGCGACGGCGAGGGCACCCTCGTCCACTGGAAGCTCCAGGCCACCAGCAAGCGCGTCCGCGACTGCCTCCTGGAGGTCACCGAGCCCACCGACGGGCAGCTCGTCGAGAAGGACCGCAACTCCTCCATGGTCACCACCTGGATCGTGACCCCGGCCGGCGAGGGCAAGTCCAAGGCCGTCGTCACCACCGTCTGGGACGGCGCCACCGGTGTCGGCGGCTTCTTCGAGCGGACCTTCGCGCCCAAGGGCCTCGGCCGTATCTACGACGCCGTCCTCGCCAAGCTGGCGGACGAGGTCGAGAAGTAACGCTCGGAGCGTTCACCGATTCGAGTGGATCGCCCGCACCCCCGCAACCGGCGCCCCCGCGCACCGGGGGGCGCGGGCTCCCTCGTAAACGCGCTGATGAGCGACCCAAGTGCGCCGTGACGCACGGTCGTTCACCTCCCCGGGTGCCACTGTCCTCCCGTACCGCCCGACTTGCTCCCCCTTCGTGCCCAATGTGAAGAATGGCGCGGCGCAGACGCCGTGACGACGGGAGCAGGCACGTGGGTTCGATCGCGATGGCGAAATCCACCGAGGACACCGAGGGCGGGACGGGCACGGAACCGCTCCCCGCGGGCGGCCCGCCCACCCGCACCGACGCACCGCCCGACCCCGGACCCGCCGGCTCCCTGGACCCCCGCCGCGTCCGGCTCGTCTTCTGCGGCCTCATGCTCGCGCTGCTCCTCGCCGCGCTCGAGCAGATGATCGTCGCCACCGCACTGCCGAAGATCGTCGGCGAACTCCAGGGCCTCGACCGGATGTCCTGGGCGATCACCGCCTACCTGCTGACCTCCACCATCGGCCTGCCGATCTACGGAAAACTCGGCGACCTCCTCGGCCGCAAGGGCGTCTTCCTCTTCGCCATCGTCGTCTTCGTCATCGGCTCCGGACTCGCGGGCTGGTCCCGCAGCATGGACGAGCTCATCGCCTTCCGCGCGATCCAGGGCATCGGCGCCGGCGGCCTGATGATCGGCGTCCAGGCGATCATCGCCGACATCGTCCCCGCCCGGGAACGCGGCCGCTACATGGGCCTGATCGGCGCCGCCTTCGGCCTCGCCTCCGTCGCCGGACCCCTCCTCGGCGGCTTCTTCACCGACCATGTCTCCTGGCGCTGGTGCTTCTACTTCAACGTGCCCTTCGGCCTCGTCACCCTCGCCGTCGTCGCCGTCGTCCTCAAACTCCCCAAGCCCAGGGCGCGCGCCCGCTTCGACGTCCTCGGCGCGCTCCTCCTCGCCGCCGCGTCCACCTGCCTGGTCCTGCTCACCAGCTGGGGCGGCACCGAGTACGCCTGGGACTCCCGGGTCGTCCTCGCCCTCGCCTGTGGCGCCGCGGGAACCACCCTGCTCTTCCTGGTCGTCGAGCACCTCGCGCCCGAACCCCTCATCCCGCTCCGGCTGTTCCGCGACCCGGTCTTCACCGTCACCGCGCTCGTCGGCGCCGTCGTCGGCATCGCGCTCTTCGGCGCCGCCAGCTACCTCCCCAGCTTCCTGCAGATGGTCGAGGGAGCCAGCGCCACCGAGTCCGGCCTCCTGATGCTGCCCCTCATGGGCGGCATCGTCATCGCCTCCGTCGTCTCCGGACAGCTCATCAGCCGCACCGGCCACTACAAGATCTACCCGGTGGCCGGCAGTGCCGTCTCCGTCCTCGGCATGTGGCTGCTCTCCCGGATGGACGCCGACACCCCCCGCCTCCAGCACAGCCTCTGGCAGGCGGTCCTCGGCACCGGCATCGGCCTCGTCATGCCGGTGCTCGTCCTCGCCGTGCAGAACTCCGTACGTCCCGCCGACCTCGGCACCGCCACCAGCGCCCACAACTACTTCCGCCAGATCGGCGGCAGCATCGGCGCCGCCGTCTTCGGCACCCTCTTCGCCTCCCGGCTCGACGACGCCCTCGGTGACCGGCTCGCCGGTGTGCTCTCCGGCGGCCCGACCGCCCTGCCGCCCGCCGAGTCGATCACCCCGCAGACGGTGCACACCCTGCCGCCCGCCGTGCGCGACGCCTACATCCAGGCGTACGCCGACGCGATGCCGCGGATCTTCCTCTACCTCGTGCCGGTCCTCGTGCTCGGCCTCGTCCTCGCCTTCTTCCTCAAGGAGAAACCGCTGGTGACCCATCACAGCCCCACCACCGAGGCCACCGGAGCCGACGAGTTCGGCAGCGCCCGGGCCGTCCCGGGCGCCCGCCACGCGGCCCCCGCGTCCGCCGCCGTCCCCCTCGCCCCGGCGCACTCCGGGCTCCCCGTCTGCGGCACCGTCCAGCACCACGACGGCAGCCGGGTCCCCCGCGCCGCCCTCACCCTCATCGACGTCCAGGGCCGGCAGGTCGGCCGGGGCGCCAGCGGCGAGGACGGCCGGTACGCGCTCAGCGTCCCCGGCGGTGGCGCGTACGTCCTCATCGCGGCGGCCGGCGGACACCAGCCCCAGGCCGTCTCCGTGACCGTCGGCGACCGGCCCATCGAGATCGACGTGGTCCTCGGCGGCGCCGGGCGGCTCGCGGGCAGCGTCGTCACCGCCGACGGAACACCCGTACGGGACGCGGCCGTCACCCTCACCGACGTACGCGGCGAGGTCGTCGCCTCCACCCGCAGCGGCCGCGAGGGCGGATACGTCATCTCCGACCTGGTCGCGGGCGAGTACACGCTCTCCGCCGGTGCGCCCGCCTTCCGGCCCGCCGCGCTCCCGGTGAGCGTCCAGGCCTCCCGCGAGACCCGTCAGGACATCGAGCTGGCCGGCGGCGCGGTGCTGCGCGGCACCGTACGGGCAGGGGGCGGGCGGCCCGTCGAGGACGCCCGGGTCACCCTGCTCGACGCCGCCGGCAACGTCGTCGACACCCTCACCACCGGGGCCGACGGCACCTTCCGCTTCGTGGACCTGTCCTCCGGCGAGTACACGGTCATCGCCGCCGGTTACCCGCCCGTCGCCACCGTCCTGCACATGGCCGGTGGAGGCCGCACCGAACGCGACCTCCAGCTCGGCCACCAGGACTGACCCGGCCCTCTCAGGAGGTGGTCGTCGCCCTGCGCAGCGCGCTGATGCAGGTGCCGATCGCCTCCTGGAGGGATTCGAGACGCTGGAGCATGTCCGCCTCGTAGATGTCCTCCTCCATCACCTCGTCCAGCGTCAGCTCCTCGAAGACCTTCGTCGCCTTCTGCAGGCTGTTGTAGAACTTCGTCCGCCGCTCCTGCACACGGAGCGCCGGGTCCTCCTCGACGGCCTTGGCGACCAGGCCCTTCACCGCGTCGTACGCCTCACCGGCCCACTCGCCCGCCTCCTCGGAGTCGTCGAGCTCGTCGAGGAGCGACAGATGCCGCTCGGCCTCGGCCCGCAGCTCGGCCGGCGCCTCCACGGTCTGCCCGGCGGGGGTCTTGATCCGGCCGTTCTCGACGATCTGGCGCACATAGCCGATGCGGTCGGCCGCCTTCGCCTCGCTCGCCACCGCCTTCTTCAGGTCGTCGGTCCGCGCGATGGCACGGGCCATCTCGGTCTGCAGGGCCGGGTCCTCCTTCATCCGGTCGAGGAGCGCGCCGCGCGCCGCCTCCGCCGTCCCCGGGTCGGCCAGGATCGCGGCCCGCAGCGCCGTCGGGTTCTCGGCGACCTCCAGCGCCTTCGTCGGCCGGATGCCCTCCGCCTCGGCCGCCGCGCTGATCGCCTGACCGCGCACCGACGAGGCGCTGTTGCGGGAGGTGTAGTACGAGAGCCAGACGTCCGCGTCCGGCAGTTCGATGTCCTCGCCCGGCACGAGCACCTCGAACTGCGGCACGACACCGTCGTCGGCCGCCATGTCCCAGGCCTTGTAGTAGCGCATGACCCGCTCCGGGGAGCAGCCCGCGAGCTCGGCGAAGGCCTTCGCCGAGACCTTCGTCGCGGCCGTCCCCTCGGCGGGCTGGCCGCCGGGGCGGACGCTCCGCGCCACCTTGAGCGCGAAGGCCCAGCCGCCGGTCCGCGCGTACACGCCGAAATCCTCGGCGTCACGGACGACGACGGGGTCGGCGTCGGCGACGCTCTCCTGCGCGGAGGGCTCGCCGGTGCTCTCCTGCGCCGAGGGCTCGCCGGCGGTCCCCTCCGAAGAGGGCTCTTGGGCGGCCTCGTCGGCGGGCTCGTGCGCGGAAGCCTCCGCGGCCTCCGGCTCCGGCTGCTGGACCCAGAACTCCTCCGACGAGTCCGTCCGCCCCGCGGTCGGGGGCTCGGATTCGGCGGGCGCGGGGACGGCGGGGGAGATGTCGGACGGGTCGAGGGCGATGGTCACCGAGAGCACTCCGGAAGGTCGGGTACGAGAACTGCGGCAGACAGCCTATACGCACCCCTTGGCGACGTTTCGCCCGATTCGGAGAGCGGGCTTCCGGAAAATCGGTGGCGCGGCGGCCGACCGGCGGACAGGATGCCGCCATGACCTACGGAATCGAGTCCCACCCCGCGCGATGAGCGCGCCGTACGAGCGCCCGACGCTCGCACCCTCCCTGCTCGCGTACGCCGAGGGCCTGCGCGACGCCGCCCCCGACGCACCTCCGCTCGCCGGCGGCCTTCCGCTGCCCGACAGCGCGTACCCACCGCGTGACCCGGCCGACGCCCGCACCGCCCGCGAGACCCGGCTCGCCCTCCCCGGGCTCCTTCTCCCCTTCCTGGCCGACCCGGAGCCCGAGCGGGCCGCCGTGGAGCTGGAGCGCGCGCTCGCCGCGATCAACGTCCGCGACCGGGCCGTCTTCGCCGCCGCGGCCGCCCTGCCGCTCCCCGGGGATCCCGACGCCCGGAGCCGGGCCCGAGCCCTCGCACGGTGCCTGACCCGGCGGGGAACGATCGTCCGCGCCGTGGCCGCCGGCCTCGGCCTCCTCTCCCGCCTCGGCGAGCCCGAGGACGTACCCCACCTGCGCACCCTCGGCCTTCTCGACCGGCTCGGCATCCACGTCGTCGCGACCCTCGACCCCCTGGACCGGAAGGCCGCCGCCCTGGTGTGGCTCCTCCATCAGGCCGACGACGAGGAGCTGCGCGCCTTCGCCGCCGCCCTGGCCGCGGGGAACGAGACGGCCGCGCTCGACCGACTGACCCGGCTCACGGGCACACCCCGCGAGCCGGCCCCCCACGACGCGCGGCGCGTCGCGGAGGCCGTCGGCCTGCCGGGGGTCCTCCGGCGGGAACCGCACCGCCCCGGGCTCCTCGCCCAGGCGCTGCGCCTCCTCACCCGCATGTGCAGCGGCCGGAACTACACAGCCGAGATCCGCGCGTACGGCGAGGCCGTCGCGCTGTACGAGGCGGTGGCCGCCCACGCCCGTCTACTGCCCCCGGAACAGGACCACCGGGCCCGCCTCGTCAGCCTCGCCCTCGGCCTGCACAGCGGCACCTCGCACCTCCTGCCCTGGCCGGAGGGCCGCAGGCGCGAGCTGATCACCCTCCTCCTGGACGCCGCGGGCGAGCCCGAGACCCCTCCGGACCTCGAAGGGCGACGGCGCGCCGAATGGATCCGCCGTACCGCACGGCACCTCCGCGCCGCCAGGCCCGAGGAACCCGCCGACACCCCCGTACTCCGGATCGAGATCGCCGTCCCCGACCCCGGTGACGTGGACGTCGTCGAGACACGCTTCCTCGTCGACGGACGCCCCCTCCTCCCCGAGGCCTTCGGCCAGGGGCCCGGTGAACCGCCCGAAGCGCTCCTCGAGGGCGGAGCACTGCGGGCCGGACCCGAACCGCACGAGGTGCGGCTCGCCGAGGCGTACTGCACCGAGGGCTGCTGCGGCGCCCTCTACGTCACCGTGCGGCGCGAGGGCGCCCACGTCGTCTGGGACGGCTGGCGCAGGCCCTACGCGCCCCGAGGATTCCCGGACCTCCCCGCCCACCGCTTCGACGCTGACGCGTACGACCGCGAGATCGCCCGCGCCGAGCAGGACCGCGGCTGGACCTGGCCGGCCCGCCGGACCGCCTGGCTGATCAGCGCGGGCCTCCGCGAGCGGCCCGAGATCCTCGCCCGCTGGGGGCTCGGGCGAGGATGGATCTCCACGGACTTCCACACACCCGACACCACCGTCGTCACCTTCAACGGCCCGCCCCTGGCGGCCGACGGCACACCCGACACGGAGCAGCCGGTGCAGCAGTTCCTCTGGTACCTCCCGGACGACGGAGCCCCGCCCGAACAGCGGGCGGCGGCCGCCCTGCGCCGCCTCGCCGAGGAGAACCCCAGGGGCTATGCGGAACCCCCCGGCTGATCCGTACCGCCGTCCCGGTGAGTGCCATTGGTCCACTCCAACGACGGTTTTCCACAGGGGTGGTGAGCCCGCCGGGCGGCGCGTACGGTGCCAGACATGAAGATCCTCATCAGCGCCGACATGGAGGGCGCGACCGGTGTGACCTGGCCCGCCGACGTGCTGCCCGGCACGCCCCAGTGGGAGCGGTGCCGCTCGATGTTCACGTCCGACGTGAACGCCGCCGTGCTCGGCTTCTTCGACGGCGGCGCGGACGAGGTCCTCATCAACGAGGCGCACTGGTCCATGCGGAACCTGCTCCTGGAGCGGCTCGACGAGCGGGCCGAGATGATCACCGGCCGCCACAAGACCCTCTCCATGGTCGAGGGCGTGCAGCACGGGGACGTCGACGGCATCGCCTTCGTCGGCTACCACACCGGCGCGGGCACCGAGGGGGTCCTCGCCCACACCTATCTCGCCAACTCCATCACCGGGGTCTGGCTCAACGGCGAGCGGGCGAGCGAGGGCCTGCTCAACGCCCATGTGGTCGCGGAGTACGGCGTCCCCGTCGTCCTCGTCACCGGCGACGACCTCACCTGCGAGGACGCCCTCGGATACGCGCCCGGGGCACCCAAGGTCGCCGTCAAGGACCATGTCTCGCGGTACGCGGCGGTGTGCCGCACCCCGGCCAGGACGGCGGCCGACATCCGGGCGGCGGCGAAGACCGGCGCGGCGCTCGCCGTGCGCCACGAACCGGTCCGGGGCGGCCCCTTCACGGTGGAGCTGGAGTTCGACGCCGACCACCTGGGCGCCTCCGCCACGGTGGTTCCCGGCGTGGCGCGGAGCGGAGAGCGGCGCGTCACGTACACCAGCGGGACCATGTACGAGGCAATTCGCACGTTCAAGGCGGTCACGACCATCGTCTCGGCCGCAGTGGAGGAGCAGTATGGCTGAGGAGGTCCGGGGCCCGGACACGACGGCGCTCGACGAGGTGGTCACCTTCACCTCCGAGCTCATCCGCATCGACACCACCAACCGGGGCGGCGGCGACTGCCGCGAGCGCCCCGCCGCCGAGTACGTCGCCGAGCGGCTCGCCGCCGCCGGCGTCGAACCCACCCTCCTGGAGCGGACCCCCGGCCGCACCAACGTGGTGGCGCGCATTCCCGGCACCGACCCCTCGGCCGAGGCGCTCCTCGTCCACGGCCATCTGGACGTCGTGCCCGCCGACCCCGCCGAGTGGACCGTCCACCCCTTCTCCGGAGAGGTCCGCGACGGGGTCGTGTGGGGACGCGGCGCGGTCGACATGAAGAACATGGACGCGATGGTGCTGGCCGTCGTCCGCGCCTGGGCCCGGCAGGGCGTCCGGCCGCGCCGCGACATCGTCCTCGCCTACACCGCCGACGAGGAGGCCAGCGCCGAGGACGGCTCCGGCTTCCTCGCCGACCGGCACGCCGGGCTCTTCGAAGGCTGCACCGAGGGCATCAGCGAGTCCGGGGCGTTCAGCTTCCACCCGCACCCCGGCACCACGCTCTACCCGATCGCCGCGGGGGAGCGGGGCACGGCCTGGATCAAACTGACCGCCCAGGGCCGCGCGGGCCACGGCTCCAAGGTGAACACGGCGAACGCCGTCACCCGTCTCGCCGACGCCGTCGCCCGGATCGGCGCGCACACCTGGCCGGTCCGCCTCACCGCGACCGTCCGCGCCGCCCTCGCCGAACTGGCCGCGCTGTACGCCCTGGACATCGACACCGCCGCCCCCGATCTCGACGTGGACCTCCTCCTCGACAAGCTCGGACCCGCCGCGGCCCTCGTCGCGCCGACCGTCCGCAACAGCAGCAACCCGACGATGCTGGAGGCCGGTTACAAGGTCAACGTCATCCCGGGCCAGGCCGTCGCCTACATCGACGGACGCACCCTGCCGGGCACCGAGGAGGAGTTCGCGGCGACCATGGACCGGCTCACCGGCCCGCACGTGGAGTGGGAGTTCCACCACCGCGAGGTCGCCCTGGAGGCCCCCGTCGACTCGCCGACCTTCGCGAAACTGCGGGCCGCCGTCGAGCGCTTCGACCCGGCCGGACACGTCGTGCCGTTCACCATGTCCGGCGGTACCGACGCCAAGCAGTTCTCCCGGCTCGGCATCACCGGCTACGGCTTCTCGCCGCTCCGGCTGCCCCCGGACCTCGACTACGCGGCCCTCTTCCACGGCGTCGACGAACGTGTTCCCGTGGAGGCCCTGCACTTCGGTGTCCGGGTGCTCGACCACTATCTGAAGACGGCCTAGGACCGTGCCGGTCCGCGCAACAGGGGGAGTCGACATGGCCACGACCACGGCCGCCTACGGCAGCTGGCCCTCACCGGTCGACGCGGCGCTCGCCGCCGCCCACGACGGGCGGCCCGAGTACCTCGGCGTCGTCGGCGACGAGCTGTGGTGGACCGCGCCACGCCCCGCCGAGGGCGGCCGGCGCGCCCTCGTCAGGCGGCGCGCCGACGGCACCGAGGAGAGCCTGCTGCCCGCGCCGTGGAACGTCCGCAGCCGGGTGATCGAATACGGCGGCCTCCCCTGGGCGGCGGTCGCCCGCCCGGCGGGCGGACCCCTGACGGTGTTCTGCCACTTCCCGGACCAGCGGCTGTACGCCTACGAGCCCGACGCCGCTCCCGGCGCCGAGCCCCGGCCGCTCACCCCCGTCTCCGGGATCGGCGGCGGCCTGCGCTGGGTGGACCCGGTGATCCACCCGGACCGGGGCGAGGTGTGGTGCGTCCTGGAGGAGTTCACCGGACCGGCACCCACCGATGTGCGCCGGGTGCTCGCCGCCGTGCCCCTCGACGGCTCGGCCGCCGAGGACCGTACGGCGGTACGTGAACTCACCGACGCAAGCCACCGGTTCGTCACCGGCCCACGGCTCTCGCCGGACGGACGGCGGGCGGCCTGGATCGCCTGGGACCACCCCCGGATGCCCTGGGACGGCACCGAGCTCCGACTGGCCGAGGTCGCCCCCGACGGCACCTTCCGCGGAGCCAGGACCGTCGCGGGCGGGCCCGCCGAGTCGATCCCGCAGGTCGACTGGGACGCGGCCGGCCGACTGCTCCTCGTCAGCGACCGCACCGGCTGGTGGAACCTCTACCGGACGGAGCTCGACGAGGACGGCCGCCCGGGAGAACCGGCCGCGCTCTGCCCGCGTGCCGAGGAGTTCGGCGGACCGCTCTGGAAGATCGGGCTGAACTGGTTCACCCCCCTGGAGAACGGGCTGATCGCCGTCGTCCACGGCAAGGGCACCACCGCCCTCGGCATCCTCGACCCCGAGCGCGGCGCACTCGTCGACGCCGCGGGACCCTGGACCGAGTGGGCCTCGACCCTCGCCGCCCACGGCACCCGCGTCGTCGGTGTCGCCGCCTCCCCGCACAGCTCCTACGAGCTCGTCGAACTCGACACCCGCACGGGCCGCACCCGGGTGGTCGGCGCCGCGCACACCGACGCCGTCGACCCGTCCCACCACCCCGAGCCCCGCGTCCGTACCTTCACCGGGCCCGGCGGACGGGAGATCCACGCCCAGGTCCACCCGCCGCACCACCCCGGGTTCACCGGGCCGGACGACGAACTGCCGCCCTATGTGATCTGGGCCCACGGCGGGCCCACCGGCCACGCCCCGCTCGTCCTCGACCTGGAGATCACGTACTTCACCTCCCGGGGCATCGGCGTCGCCGAGGTCAACTACGGAGGCTCGACGGGCTACGGCCGGGAGTACCGGGAGCGGCTCCGCGAGCAGTGGGGCGTCGTCGACGTCGAGGACTGCGCCGCCGTCGCCGCGGCCCTCGCCGCCGAGGGAACCGCCGACCCGGCCCGGCTCGCCGTGCGCGGCGGCAGCGCCGGCGGCTGGACGACCGCGGCCTCCCTCGTCGGCACCGACGTGTACGCCTGCGGCACGATCATCTACCCCATCCTCGACCTGCGCGGCTGGGCCACCGACGAGACCCACGACTTCGAGTCCCAGTACCTCCGGGGCCTCGTCGGACCGCTCGACGACGTGCCCGCCCGGTACAAGGAACGCTCGCCGATCGAGCACGTCGACCGTGTCACCGTGCCGTTCCTGCTGCTCCAGGGCCTCGACGACGTCATCTGCCCGCCCGCCCAGGCCGAGCGCTTCCTCGACCGCACGGCCGGCCGGGGGATTCCGCACGCCTACCTCGCCTTCGAGGGGGAGGGGCACGGCTTCCGCAGAGCCGACACGATGGTGCGCGCCCTGGAGGCCGAACTCTCCCTGTACGCCAAGACCTTCGGCGTGCACCGGACCGACGTTCCCGACCTGGAGTACCGGACATGACCACGCCCGAACCGGAGTACCGGACATGACCACGCCCGAACCGGGGTCGACGCCATGACCACGCCCGATCCCGCCGCCGGCCTCGACGGGGCGGCGGCGACCCGGCCGCACGTCGAACCGCTCACCCGGCCCCACCGGCTGCGGCCGGGGGCACGGGTCGCCGTCGTCGCCCCCAGCGGCCCCGTCCCCGAGGAGAGACTCCGGGCGGGTCTCGACATCCTGCGGGGCTGGGACCTCGACCCCGTGGTCGCCCCGCACGTCCTGGACACCCACCCCACCCTCGGACACCTCGCGGGCGCCGACCGGGCCCGTGCCCGGGACCTGACCGAGGCCTGGTGCGACCCCGCGGTCGCCGCGGTCATCTGCGCGCGCGGCGGTTTCGGGGCACAACGGATGGTCGACCTCGTCGACTGGAGGGCGATCCGGGAGGCCGGGCCCAAGGTGTTCGTCGGCTACAGCGACATCACCGCCCTGCACGAGGCCTTCGCCCTCCGGGCCGGTTACGCCACCCTGCACGGCCCCATGGTCGCCGCGGGCACCTTCCTCTCGGACCCGCGCACCCAGGAGTCCCTGAGGGCGACGCTGTTCGAGCCCGAGTCGGTGCGGACGCTCGGACTGGAGACGGCGCGGGCGCTGGCACCGGGCCGGGCCCGGGGGGTGACGCTCGGCGGCTGCGTCAGTCTCTTCGCCGCCGACCTCGGCACCCCGTACGGCCGGCCCTCGGCCCGTGGCGGGCTGCTGCTCCTGGAGGACGTGGGGGAGGAGCCGTACCGGCTCGACCGCATCCTCACCCAGCTCCTGCGGTCCGGACGGCTCGACGGAGTGGCCGGCATCGGGCTCGGCTCCTGGTCCGAGTGCGGCCCGTACGAGGAGGTGCGGGCGGTGCTCGCCGACCGGCTCGGCGGGCTGGGGGTGCCGGTCGTGGAGGAGATGGGCTTCGGCCACAGCGCGACGGCGCTGACCATGCCGCTCGGGGTGTCCGGCGTGCTCGACGCGGAGAGGGGCACCCTCACGCTCGACGCACCGGCGCTGCGCTGAGACCGGACGGCAGGACGACTCCGGCCGGCCGGCTCGTCGCGCCGGTACGTCGAGCGTGAGGGTGCCGGGCGTCACCCGCACCCTCACCGGCCGGCCTGCCTCAGGGACGGGCGGACCGGCCCCGGACGTCTCTTCCGGATCCTGCCCGGCCCGCGCCGGATCCGGAAGAGGTGACTAGACGGTCCGCAGCTCGGCGTACCCCGGGCGGACGACCTCGTCGATCAGCCGCCGCCGCTCCGGAAGCGGGAGGAAGGCGGCGTCGAGCGCGGCGACCGTGAACTCCTCGAAGACCTCCGGGCCGTACCCGAACGCGTCCACCATGTGCTGGAACTCCTCGCTCATGGTGGTGCCGGAGACCAGCCGGTTGTCCGTGTTGAGCGTGATCCGGAAGCCCAGTCGGCGCAGCTCGTCGATCGGGTGCGAGGCGTAGTCCTTCGCGGCACCGGTCTGGAGGTTGGAGGTCGGGCAGACCTCCAGGGCGATGCGGTTGTCCCGGACGTACGAGGCGAGCCGGCCCAGGGTGCCGTCCTCGGCGATGTCGTCCGTGATCCGCACGCCGTGGCCGATCCGCTCGGTGCCGCAGACCTGCACGGCCTCGTGGATCGACTCCGCGCCGACGGCCTCGCCCGCGTGGATGGTGAAGTGGCAGTTCTCCCGCTTCAGGTGCTGGAAGGCGGGGAGGTGGCGGGCCGGCGGGTTGCCGATCTCGCCGCCGGCGATGTCGAAGCCCGCCACGCCCTTGTCCCGGTGGGCGACGGTGAGCTGCGCGATCTCCAGCGAACGGTCCGTGTGGCGCATACCGGTCAGCAGCGCGCGGACGGTGATGCGGCCGCCGGAGCGGAGCTCGCCCTCGCGGAAGCCGTCGTTGACGGCCTCGACGACCTCGTCGAGGGTCAGTCCGCCCTCCAGGTGCTGCTCGGGGGCGTAACGGATCTCGGCGTACACGACACCGTCCGCCGCCAGGTCCTCGGCGCACTCGGCCGCGATGCGCGTGAGCGCCTCGCGGGTCTGCATCACCGCGCAGGTGTGGGCGAAGGTCTCCAGGTAACGCTCCAGCGAACCGGAGTCGGCGGCGTCCCGGAACCAGACCGCGAGCGCGGCCGGGTCCTCGGTCGGCAGCGCGGAGTAGCCGCACTCCCGTGCCAGCTCGACGACGGTCGCGGCGCGCAGCCCACCGTCGAGGTGGTCGTGGAGGACGGCCTTGGGGGCCCGGCGGATCCACTCGGAGACGGTGGCGGCGGCAGGCGTGGCAGGGTTGTCAGACAAGTGCATGGCGGGGAAGTGTACGCCACGGGAGAGGGCGGTGCTGCGAGGGCTCTGACCGGGGCGGGACGGGCGGCCCCGGCGGGTCGCGGGGCGGCCACGCCGGCCGATGGGCGCGAGCGGGCGCCGGCGGGGTCGCGGCCGAGTTGTCGCGGCGTCGGGAGGGCGGCCGCGGAAGGACCGGCGCAGGGGTGTGGAGGCGCGGGGCCGTGGGGTCGCCGGAGGGCGGTCCCGGGGGTGTTCCGCCACTCGTGCGGGCCCCGGACACCCCCTAGTGGGACTGCAGCACCGGCAGTGCGGGAGCACCCGTCGGCAGCATGTGCTTGGCGGCCAGGACCGGCGTCTCGCCGACCCTCACCACCTGGGTGACCAGCACGGCGGGGGTGTCCGCCGGGCGGCCCAGCTGCTCCCCGCGCCGCCGGCCCAGCAGCGTCGCCGTGATGCCGCTGTGCGCGCTCAGCGCCGTCTCGCGCGAGGCCCCGACCAGGACCGACAGCATGGAGACGGCGGCTCCGCGCGCGGAGCCGCCGGCCTCCGCCTCCGTCGCCCGCAGGGCCCGCGCGAACTCGGGGTGCACCCGGTCGAGCAGCGCGTCGGCGGCGGCCCACTCGTGGCTCAGGGCCGCCGCCGCACCCTCTCCGGCCAGCACCGACTCCCAGAACCTCAGCTCGGCCCGGGCCGGGGCGAGCAGGTGCTGGGTGGTGAAGTCGGTCGGTTCCTCGACCGTCCTCAGCAGCGACGTCACCCGCAGCGGCGTCCCCGCCCCGATCAGCTCCTCGAGCGGCTGGACGTGCTCGAAGCCGCGCCGCGGCGGCCGGTCGTTGACGGTACGGCCCACCCCGCGCCGTACGGTCAGCACGCCGTCCTCCTGGAGCAGCAGCAGCGCCTCGCGCAGGGCGGGCCGGCTGACGCCCAGCTCGGTGGCGAGCCTCGGCTCCGAGGGGAGCGTCGAACCCGGCGGATAGGTGCCGTCGTGGACGGCGTCCGCGATCCGCTCGTAGAGCGCCACGACCGGTCGCCGCCGCTGTCCGCTGACCGCCACGGCCGCTCCTCGTCTCGTCCTCGCCGGTGTTCTGCACCACGGTAGTCGGCCCACGTTGTCTGACAAGTCACCCGTACGGCCTTCCTCGCCGTCACGGTGTGGCTCCACTCACCCCATTCTGGTCCCACGGCGGTGGCCGGGTACGACCGACGGCACGACGGAGGAGAGGGCCGGGCAATGAGTCCCAACGAGACGTCATGGACAGCGGGCGGGGGCAGGTCCCGGCTCGCCGAGGCCTTCACCCCGAGCCGGATCGGGATGGTGGTGCTCGCCGTCGTCGCCCTGGCCCGCGTCTTCGAGAACACCCGCGAGGTCCGCATCCGCCTCCTGAGCCCCGAGGTCTCGATGCCGCTCGGTCCGGCCCTGCCCGCGACCGCGCTCCTCGGCGCCGACACCGCCGCCCGGGGGCGGAAGTGAAGCGGCGCGCCGTCGTCGGCGCCGGCGCGGTCCTCGCCCTCGCGGCCGTCGCCGTCAGCTCGACGGAGGAGAGCGCGGCGGCCGACGACGCCGGGACCCGCCCGATGCCCGACTTCCTCGACCGCGGTCTGTGGAGCGTCTTCACCCGGCTGGACCGCCGTACCCGGCTCGCCGTCCACGACGTGAGCGGACGTGACCGGCGGGTGCTGTGGCCGCCGAGCTGGGAGGTCTGCACGCAGTACCCGGCGGCGGGCACGGACCTCGACCGCCGGACCACCGTCACGATCGGAGTCGTACGGAAGGGCGAGACCTGCCCGCCGCGCGTCCGCACGGCGCGGCGCTGACGGTCCGGCTCGCGCGTGGGCGTACGGCGCGGGGCCGGCGGTCCCGCTCGCGCGCGTGTACGTACGGCTCAAGGCCGGCGGTCCGGCTCCTGGGCGGAGCGGCGCCGGCCTCTCCCGCCGAGGACCCGCGCGGCGAGGCGGCGAGGCGTCTCGTGTCCCGGCGGTGCGCTCAGCGCTTGTAGTTGATCTTCATCGTGTCGAGGTCGGTCACGGTCGAGCGCAGCCCCTTGAACCCGTGGCCGAGTCCCCTCAGCGCCGTCTCCACCCGGTCCTCCGCGAGCGCGCCCGCCATCTCCTCGCCGTCCTCGGCGTCGGAGACGACGACCAGGCGGTACGAGAAGTGCTTCAGCGTCCGGTCGTAGGCCAGCGAGCCCTCCTCGGTGAACTGCATCGCCGTCAGCCCGTGCGCGTCCACCTCGGCGAGCAGCCGGGTGCGGCTCTCCTCCGACAGACCGTCGAACGTGCCGCGCACGATGACCCGGTAGGTGTGCTGCGTGCCCATTCCTCGTACTCCCTGTGCCCTGAACCCCGGCCGCCGGGCGGCGGGCCGACCCTTCACACTACGGCGGCGGCCGTCCGCTCCGCCGGGAATATCCGGCCGGCCCCGGCCCTGCCCTTTACCGAAGCCTGACGTGGAGAACCCCTGGTCAGGACAGGCTTCGGCGTGTTCCATGGGGCCATGACGACCGTACGACGTGCCGTACTGACGCTGCCCGCGGCCCCGTTGGGCCCGGACAACCCTCTTCCCGCACTGCGGGCCCCCGCCGGACCCGGGGCCCACGCGGTCGACGCCCGGACCCTCGCGGAACTCCCGCGCGACATGGCCCGGGGTATCGGACGGGCGCCCCTGCGCAGCCTGCTGCCCGCCCCCGTACGCGACGGCTACGGCCGTGCGCGCACCCCCGCGGGCCTCGACACGATCGTGATCGAGAACGAGCGACTCCGGGTCACCGTGCTCCCCGGCCTCGGCGGCCGGATCCACTCCCTCCACCACAAGCCCACCGGACGCGAACTCCTCTACCGCAACCCGGTGTTCCAGCCCGCCGCCTTCGCGCTCAACGGCGCCTGGTTCTCCGGCGGCGTCGAGTGGAACATCGGCGCCACCGGCCACACCACCCTGTCCTGCTCGCCCCTCCACGCCGCGACCGTCCGCGCGCCCGACGGCGGGCCGATGCTCCGCCTCTGGGAATGGGAGCGGCTGCGCGATCTGCCCTTCCAGGTCGACCTCTGGCTCCCGGAGGGATCCGACTTCCTGTACGTCGGGGTCAGGATCCGCAACCCCCACGAGCACCCCGCCCCCGTCTACTGGTGGTCCAACATCGCCGTCCCCGAGGACCGCAGGATCCTCGCACCCGCCGACGCGGCCTGGCACCACGGCTACGAGCGGGGCCTGCGCCGCGTCCCGGTACCGGTCACCGAGGACGGCACCGACCGCACCTACCCGCTGAACAGCACGCACGCCGCCGACTGGTTCTACGACCTGGCCGAGGAGCAGCGCCGCTGGATCGCCGCCCTCGACGCGGACGGCACCGGACTCGTCCAGACCTCCACCGACCCGCTGCGCGGCCGCAAGCTCTTCGTGTGGGGCACCGGACGCGGCGGGCGCCGCTGGCAGGAGTGGCTGACGGAACCCGGCACCCCCGGCTACGCCGAGATCCAGGCCGGACTCGCCCGCACCCAGCTGGAACACCTGGAGCTCACGGGCGGCGAGGAGTTCAGCTGGCTGGAGGCCTACGGCCCTCTCGCCGCCGATCCCGCCGCGGCCCTCGGCGACGACTGGCCCTCGGCCCGCGCCGACGTCGAACGGAGCCTGGCCGGCGCGTTGCCCCGCACCGTCGTCGACACGGCGTACACGGCCTGGCGGGAGAGCGCCGCCGACGCCGAGCCGGACGAGGTCCTCGCGGCCGGCTCCGGCTGGGGTGCGCTCGAAGTGCTGCGCGGCGGTCACACGTTGCCCGGCACTCCCTTCCCCGAGGCGACGCTCGGCCCGGAGCAGTACCCCTGGCGGGAGCTGCTGCGCACCGGCGTCCTGCCGCCCCCGGCGAAGGGGGCGGGGCCCGGTGCGCCGCTGGTCTCCGGACCCTGGCGGGACATGCTGGAGACCGCCCCCGCCGACCCGTCCACCGAGTACCACCTCGGTATCGCCCAGTGGCACGCCGGTGACCGGGCGCAGGCGGTGCGGAGCTGGGAGCGGGGCCTCAAGGAGGCGGTCGTGCGGTGGCCCCTGCTGTACTGCCTGGCCGTCGCCGACCGTGAGGACGGACACCCCGACCGGGCCGCCGAACGCTTCGCGGAGGCCTTCGCCGACCACGGGGGAGACGAGAGGAACCCCACCACCGCCACCGAAGGCGCCGCCACGTCCGC
This sequence comes from Streptomyces zaomyceticus, assembly GCF_014656215.1. Taxonomy (GTDB): domain Bacteria; phylum Actinomycetota; class Actinomycetes; order Streptomycetales; family Streptomycetaceae; genus Streptomyces; species Streptomyces zaomyceticus. Next base: position 85,251 of record NZ_BNBZ01000027.1, read on the forward strand.
CGCCCTCGGTCGCGAGGCCCTCCTCGCCCTGCTCGCCGCCGGTCTGTCCGGCCGGGCCCGGGACCTCTGGGGCCGGCTGACGGAACACGACCGCCGCGGCGGTGCCTTCCGGCTGATCGAAGCCCGGCTGCTGCTCGCCGAGGGCCGGAGGGACGCGGCGCGGGCCGTCTTCGACGAGGGCTTCGAGGTCGCCGACCTGCGCGAGGGCGCCGAGATCCTGGGCGAGCTCTGGGCGCGCCTCACCGACGAACCCCTCCCGGACGCCTACGAGTTCAGGATGCGCCCGAGCTGCGCCCGGGTCGATTCGGGGGTGCGGTCGCTACCCTGAAGGGCACGGAGACCGTGAGGGGACGGAGGTCCGGAGATGGCGGCCTGGGCGACACAGGAGTGCCGGTGCGGACATCCTCGTTTCCGCCACGGGGAGCCCCGCTTCTCGGGCACCTGCGGCGGCTGCCTCTGCGGATTCTTCGAGATGCCGCCGCCTGCTCCGGACGTCCAGGGCCCGCCCCCGCCGCCCGAGCCGGACCGCACCCCCCATCCGAGCTGCCCTCTCCAGGACCCGGACTGCCTCGGGGTGCACGACTTCTCCTGAGGACCTCTCCTGAGGACCTCTTCTGAGGACTTCTCCTCAGGACATCTCCTCAGGACTTCTTCCGAGGATCCGGAGCAGCGCGCCGTCGTCACGTCGTACCCGCTCGTGAACGGGTACAGCGGCGACCATGGGAAGGGGCATCCCGGCCGGGGGGTGCCCGTTTCCCGCACAGGAGGTACGTGAATGGCGCCCACGCGCGAGGTCTACCTGTACGACTACGCGGCCGACTTTGGACTCAGTGGTCTCGCCGGCACGCTCTGCGCCCGTGCGACGCTCCGTCTCGACGAGCCGGTGGTGCTCTGCGTCGCCGAATCCGAGGCGGAGGACGACGACTACCGGCTCGGTGCGGACGTACGGCTCCTCCTGGACTCCGCGCTTCCGGAGGAGGTGCTGCACACCGTGTGGCTGGCGGCCGTACGCCGCTGCTTCGACCCGGCGGAGGAGGGCACGGACACCCGGGCCTGGCTGGACCGGATCGCGGAGCTGTGCCCGCCGCGCGCACCGGAGCGCGACCCGTTCGAGGAGAAGTCCCTGGAAGCGTCGCGGCCGGTGGTGCCGGAGGAGGAGCTGAGGACGGCGGTGGCGGCGGAGATCGAGGCGGCCTCGGCCGGTCTCGAACTCCGTGTCGCCGTGCCGGGAGTCGGGCCGGCCCTCCACCGGGTCGTGCGGGAGGTGGACGCCGACCTCGGCTTCCGGCTGTTCCTGCGGGCCCTCAAGGCCTATTCCGTGCCCGTCGAGGCTGACACGTTCGACCGGCTGCTCGCCATCGGCGATCTGCTGGCCTACCCATGGGCCGCCGTCCAGGAAGGGCTGAGCGTGCGCTGGCGGCCCCTCGATCCCGGCCGTCGCGACCTCGTGTCGGGCCGCTTCGGCCTGCCGATGCTCGCGGCGGCTCTCCACGGCACGGACCGGCATTACGCGGGAGTCGCGCACGAGGCGATCCGGCAGGTCGCCGCCGACGGCCTCGGGCGGGCTCCGGGCGCCTACGCCGCCGTGCTCCTCGACGACGTCTGGCGGCTCCTCGACTCCGCCCTTCCGGACGAGGCGATCGGCCTGCTCTGGCGCACCGCCTCCGGACGTCTGTACGTCGTGGGCGAGGAGGAGTTCGACGTCGACGGAAGGGCCTGGCTGGAGCAGGTCTCCGAGGTGTGCCACGCGCATCTGGCGGAGGTCGATCCGGCGTACGCGCCCTTTCTGGCCCCGGCCAGGACGGATCTGACGGAGCCGGTGCTGAGGGAGGTGCGCGAGGCGGCCCACGCCGACGCGGAGCCGGTACGGGGAGCGGCTCGGGTCCTGGAGGACGTCGTCACGTCGGTCGACCCGGACCTCGGCTTCCGGCTCCTCGTCCACGTCCTCGCCACGTACGACGTGCCCGTCACCGGCGACCGGCGCGACCGCTACCGGGCGATCGCCGCACACCTCGGGTTCGGCGCGGACCACCTCGACGACCGGCTGCCCGAGGCCGCCGACGTCGCTTGAAGCGTGTTCTTCCGGTCTCCGAGCCCTGGGTCCGCCGGTCAGGACACCCGGCAGAGGATCTCGCCGTGCGGGACCATGAACCAGGCGTCCTCCCGGGTGCCCCACTCCCGCCACGCCTCCGCGATCGACGTCAGCTCGGCGCCGGTCGCGTGGCCGCCGGACACGGCCAGGTCCGCGTAGCCGGAGTCGGTCGTGCGGTCCGCCCACAGGCCGCTCCACCAGGCGCGCTCCTCCGGAGTGGCGAAGCACCAGGTGGCGGCGGTCGTCGTGATCTCGGTGAAGCCGGCCTCGCGGGCCCAGGCGAACAGCCTTCGGCCCGCGTCCGGTTCGCCGCCGTTGGCTCGGGCGACGCGGTGGTACAGGTCCAGCCAGCCGTCCAGGGCGGGCCGCTCGGGGTACCAGGCGAAGGCCCCGTAGTCGCTGTCGCGGGCGGCGACGACACCGCCGGGCCGGCACACCCGGCGCATCTCGCGCAGTGCCTGCACCGGGTCGCCGACGTGCTGGAGCACCTGGTGGGCGTGGACGACGTCGAAGGAGTCGTCGGGGAAGTCCAGGGCGTGGACGTCGGCGACGGCGAACCCGACGTTCTCCAGGCCGCGTTCGGCCGCCACGGCGCGGGCCTTCACCAGGACGCCCTCGGCCGCGTCGACGGCCGTCACCCGGCCGGGGGCGACCAGGGCGGCCAGGTCGGCGGTGATGGTGCCGGGTCCGCAGCCCACGTCCAGGACGTCCAGGCCGGCGGAGAGCGAGGGCAGCAGATAGGCCGCCGAGTTGGCGGCGGTCCGCCAGCTGTGCGAGCGCAGGACCGACTCGTGGTGGCCGTGGGTGTAGACGGCGGTCTCTTGGGCCGCGGGGTGCGCGGAAGGGGTGGAGGCATGCGTCATCGGAGCGTCTCCCTCGGTGTGGGTGCGTGCTCACCACCGTACGCACGGATGTCGAATGATGAGACCCGTGTCTTGAAATATGGACGGCCTGTCAGCTGAACAGATCGCGCCGGTACCGGAGTTCCTCCAGGACGCGGCCGCCCGTCTCCTCGCGCACGGCCTCCCCGTCCGGTCGCCAGCCGGCCGCCTCGTAGAAACGGCGAGCCCGCGCGTTCCCCGCGAACACCCACAGCGCCGCCGTGCGGAACCCGGCCGTCGCGAGCGCCTGTGTGGACTCCGCGAGCAGCGCTCTCCCGACTCCGGTGCCCCACACCTCCGGCAGGGAGTAGAGCGCCGCGAGCTCGGCCGTGGTCCCGGGATCGAACTCCTCGCCCCGCCAGGCCCGGAAACAGGAGAACGCCCGCACCCGTCCGCCGGAGCAGGTCGCGACCAGGACCGCGGGCCGGTCCGGCACCGTGAGACGGGCCCGCCACTCGGCGGAACGCTCCTCGATGTCCAGGGCGTCCAGAAAGGGGCCGGGGAGCAGGTCGCGGTAGGCGGCCCGCCAGGACAGGACGTGCACGGCGGCGATCTCGGCCGCGTCCTCGGGATGTGCTTCACGCATCGGCATGCGGCATTGTCGGCAGGTGAGCCCCGCGGCCGCCTCCGCAATTCCCGTCCGTGCAGAGTCGCTTCAGGGCGTCCGCCCCCGAGTTCCGGGTGTCCGGCGTCGGTTGCCGGGCGGTCGACCGCGATGCGGGGCGTGCCGTCGCCGGCCTCTCGGGCCCGCTGCCGAACGTACCTGACGAACCCACTGTGACAGCCGCGTGAACGGACCGCCCGGACCGCCTCCGCGCCCCTAGGATCGGCCGCGCCGCCGACCGGTGGTGCGCCTCTCCCCCTGCCGAGGAGTCCCGTGCAGAACCCGCCCGCGCCCGCCCGCCGCTCCCTGCTGAAGGTCCTCGCGGCGGCCCCCGCGGTCTCCGTCATCGGGGGTGCCGTCACCGCCGCACCCGCGCACGCCGCACCCGCGCCCGTGGTCGCCGGCGGCGCTGCCGCACCCGCGTCCACCGCCCCCGGGCTCCTCGCCGCGCCCGGCATCGTCAAGGCCCTTCCGGCCGAGTACTTCACCGTCCGCGGCACCAACGCCGAGGCGCGCTTCGACGGATTCGGCGACACCGGCGCGCTCACCCCCGCGGACCGCTTCTTCGTCCGCAACCACACCTCCACCCCCGTCCTCGACGCCGCCGACTGGCGTCTGACCCTCTGGGGCGACGGACTGCACGGCCGCGCCCCGGTCCACTTCACGTACGGGCAGCTCCGCGACCTGCCCTCCGTCACCCGTACGGCCCTGATCGAGTGCGCCGGAAACGGCCGCAGTCTCTACGCGAGCCAGCAGGGCGAGCCGGCCACCGGGACCGCCTGGACCCTCGGCGCCGTCGGAGCCGCCCGCTGGCGCGGGGTGCGCCTCTCCGACGTGCTCCGACGTGCCGGGATCGCCCGGGACGCCGTCGATCTCCTGCCGCGCGGTCTCGACGACCCGTACGTCTCCGGCGGCCTCGACCACGGCCGGGTCCGCCGCCCGCTGCCGGTCGCGAAGGCCTTCGACGACGTGATCCTCGCCTACGAGATGAACGGCGAGCCCCTCCCGTACGACCACGGCCACCCGGTCCGGCTCGTCGTGCCCTCCTGGGTCGGCATCGCCTCGATCAAGTGGCTCGGCGACATCGAGGTCTCCACCCGCCCGCTCACCTCGCCCTGGTCCACCGACTGGTACCGCCTCTTCGGCCCCGCCCACCCCGAGGGCGGCTCCGCCCCGATCAGCCGGCAGACGCTCAAGTCCGCCTACCAGCTGCCCTTCGGCGCCACCCTGGAGGCCGGCCGCGTCCACCGGCTCACCGGCCGTGCCTGGTCCGCCCTGGCGCCCGTCCGGAAGGTCGAGGTCTCCACCGACGGCGGCGCCCACTGGCGACGGGCCGAGCTCCGCGACACACCCCGGCGGGACGGCTGGGTCCGCTGGAGCGTGCCGTGGCGACCGCGGACCACCGGTCCGGTCACCCTGCTCTCCCGGACCACCGACACCGCGGGCAACGTCCAGCCCGAGCGGGCCGTCCACAACACCCAGGGATATCTCTTCAACGCGGTCGTCCGGCACCCGGTGACCGTCGTCTGACCCGTTTCCGCCCCGCTCCCCGCACGCCCCGACCACCCCGTCCGTCACCCCGACCGTCGCCTGAAGCGACGCCTGGAGCGGCGAAACCGGTCGAACCTTCGTATAAAGGGCACGGGGGTGCCGTGCCGGCGCCCCCGTGCGCTCAGGAGGTACGGGACATGCGCCAGACGGCTCCGGACGGCCGCGGCCCGGTGCGCTACGGCCCTCCCGCCCCCGACACCGGCCTGCCCGTCCTGCCGGGGCTCGCCGGACTCCTCGCCGCCGCCGCGGGACGGACCACCCCCGAGCCGCCCGGCGGCGGCCCCGTCCTGCGCGAGGCGGCCTCCGGCTACTGGTGGCGCCGCGGCCTGCGCACCCACCCCGAGGACGTGGTGGCGGGCCCCGGCGCCCCCGCCCTGCTGCTCGCCCTGATCGCCGCCCACGGCGGCGACCTGCTGCTGCCCCGGCCCTGCCCCGCCTGGTGGACCCCGCAGGCCCGCCTCCTCGGCCGCCCGGCCTACCACGTGCCGACCCCCGCCGAGTGCGGCGGCATTCCGGACCCGTACGCGCTCCTGGAGACCGTCCGGCGGGTCCGCGCCGAGGGCGGCACCCCGCGCGTCCTCCTGCTCTCGGTCGCCGACGACCCCACGGCCACCGTCGCCCCGCCCGAACTCGTCCGCGAGGCCTGCGAGGCCGCCGTCGCCGAGGGCCTCCACGTCATCAGCGACGAGACCTGGCGCGACACCCGCCACCACCCCGAGGACACCGTGCTCCTCAGCCCCGCCGAGATGTGCCCGGACGACGTGACCGTCCTCTGCGACCTCGCCGGCGCGCTCGCCCCGGCCGCCTGGCCCTGCGCCGTCGCCCGCTTCCCGCCCACCGACCCGTCCCGCGCCGACCGCTGGACCGACCGCAGGGCCCGCGTCCTCGACGTGCTGACCGCCCTCGGGGCCGTCGTCCCCGGGCCGGTGGCCCCCGCCGTCGCGCACGCCCTCGACGAACCCGAGGACGTCTCCGTACGGGCCCGGCGCGCGGCCACCGTCCACGGCCGTCTGGCCGCGGCCGCGCACCGCACCGCGCTCGCCGCCGGTGTCCTCGCCCGGCCCCCGCAGGCCGGCCGCCACCTCTACGCCGACCTCGGACCGCTGCGCGCCGGTCTCGCCGCCCGCGGTGTCACCGACTCCCTGGAGCTGGAGAGTCACCTGACCGCCCGGCTCGGCGCGCCGGCCACCGGCGGCCACCGCTTCGGCGACGAACTCGGCGCCCTGCGCGTCAGGTTCGGCACCGACATGTTCCTGGGCGGTACGGAGGAGGAACGCGCCGAGACGCTCGGGGCGCGGGATCCGGAGGAGCTGCCCCATGTGGCCCGGAGGCTCGCGGAGTTCGGAGGAGCCCTGGAGGAACTCCGGTGACAGGGAGCGTCGTCGGCCGCCGACGGCGACAGCCGTCCTGTTCCGCGCCCGGGTGCGGTACGCGGTGCCGACGGCGACCGCCGCCCCGTACCGCGCCCGGGTGCGGCACGCGGCACGGCCGAAGCCCCTCGCGCCGGCGACCACCGGCACCACCCGTACGAGCCGCGCAGAACGGAGCCCGCAGATGACGGAACGGACGGCGGACCCCGCGCGGGCCGCCCAGGCCCCGTGTCCCCCCGACCCTGCCACGGCCCCCGCCCCCACTCCCGTGCTCCAGCCCGTCGGGCGGCTGCGCCCGGACTGGCCCCGCACGTTCGCCGACCGGCTCACCGCCCCCCTTCCGGGCGTGGGGGCGCTGGCGCGCCTCGCCCGCGAAGGGGCCGTACGCCCCCGGCCCGAGGGGCTCCGCGACATCCCGCTGCTCCCGTTCGAACCGGGACCGCTGCCCCCGGCGGGACCCGACACCCTGGCCGTCACCTGGGCGGGGCACGCCAGTTGGGTGCTGCGGGTCGGCGGACTCACCGTCCTCACCGACCCCGTCTGGTCCCGCCGCATCTTCGGCACCCCCGCCCGGCTCACCCCGGTCGGCGTCCGCTGGGAGGACCTGCCGCGCGTCGACGCCGTCGTCATCAGCCACAACCACTTCGACCACCTCGACGCCCCCACCCTGAAGCGGCTGCCCCGGCACACTCCGGTCTTCGTTCCCGCCGGCCTCGGCCGCTGGTTCGCCCGCCGCCGCTTCAGCCGCGTCACCGAGCTCGACTGGTGGGAGGCGGCCGAACTCGACGGCGTGCGCTTCGACTTCGTCCCCGCCCACCACTGGTCCAAGCGCACCCTCCTGGACACCTGCCGCTCCCTGTGGGGCGGCTGGGTGCTGACCGACCGGTCCGGGCGGCGCGTCCACTTCGCCGGGGACACCGGCTACGGCCACTGGTTCGCCGAGATCGGCCGCCGCTTCCCCGGGATCGACCTCGCGCTGCTCCCCATCGGCGCCTACGCCCCCCGCTGGTGGCTCAGCGACGTCCACACCGACCCGGAGGAGGCGGTCCGCGCCCACCAGGACCTGGGGGCACGGCGGATGGCGCCCATGCACTGGGCGACCTTCGTGCTGTCCTCGGAGCCCGTCCTCGAACCCCTCACCCGGGTCAGGACCGCCTGGGAGCAGGCCGGGCTGCCCCGCGAGGACCTGTGGGACCTGCCCGTCGGCGGCTCACGGGTGCTCGCGCCCTGACACCCCGTCGACGTCCGTCCTTCCCCGGACCCGCCGCCACAGCGACGGGACGGCGCTGATCAGCACCGTGAGGCCCACCGCGGCGACGACCCCCTGCCACGGCTCCGGGAAGAGCGAGCCGCCCAGGATCCCGATCAGCTGGTACGTCGCCGCCCAGGCCAGACAGGCGGCCGCGTCGCCCCGGGCGAAGCGCCGCAGCGGCATCTCCGACAGCAGACAGGCCAGCATCACCGGGATCCGCCCCGCCGGCACGAGCCGGGACAGCACGAGCACCGACACCTGATGGGTGTCGAGCCGCTCCTGCGCGTGGGCGAGCCGCTCAGGGGTCACCCGGCCGCGCAGGGCGGAGAGCCACCGCGAGCCGTTGCGGGACCGGACTCCGCGCTGTCCGAGCCAGTAGAGGGCGGTGTCGCCGAGCCAGGCGGCGAGGGCCGACAGCAGGAAGACGTGGAGCAGCGCGAGCGGCGAGGACTGGTGGAAGGCGACGACCGCCGCCGAACTGACGAGCGCCCCCGTCGGCACCACCGGAACGAGCGCGCCGAGCGCCACCAGCAGGAACAGTGAGGGATAGCCGACCGCCTGCTGCGTCGACTCCGGCGGCAGCTCCCGCACCGCCGCGGCCATCCCGCCGAGAGCGTGGATCACCTGGCGACCTCGGGCCGGACCCGTTCGCCGTGGGCGAGGAGGTGCACCGTCACCTTCGGCGCCAGCCGTGCCGCGTGCCGGACGAACTCGTCCCCCGGCGCGTGGAACTCGTGCGGCCGGATCCCGTCCAGCCCGATCGGCCAGTACGTGCCGAAGTGCACCGGGACCGCCGCCGCGGGCGACAGCGCGGCGAGAGCCTCGGCGGCCCGGCCCGCGTCGAGATGGCCTTGCCCGAGATACGGGCCCCAGCCGCCGACCGGCAGCAGAGCCACGTCCACCGGCCCCACCGCCTCCGCCATCCCGTCGAACAGCCCGGTGTCCCCGGCGAAGTACGTCCGCGCCTCGCCCTCGACGACATAACCGAGCGCGGGGGCGCGGTGCGGTCCGACCGGCAGCCGCCGCCCGTCGTGACGCGCCGGCACGGCCCGTACCGTCACACCCTCCACCGTCAACGTGTCGCCCGGTTCCACCTCGGTCAGCCGTATCCCGTTCCCGTCGAGCCTCCGCAGCCCCGGCACGGCGGCGGGGGCCCCGCGCGGCACGATCAGACGCGTCCCGGGCGCGAGCCGGGCCAGCGACGGAAGATGCAGATGGTCGGAGTGCAGGTGCGACACGAGGACGGCCTCGGCGACCGCGGCCTCGGGCGGCGGCAGGGCTCCGCGCCGCCGCCGCAGATGCGCGAGGCGCCGCGCGAACAGCGGATCGGTGAGAAAGCGGACCCCGGAGTCCTCGACCGTGCAGGTCGCGTGACCCCACCAGGTGACCTCCACCGGCATGCCGCCTTCCGTCGTCGGGGCCGCGGTCGCCGCGCGCGATGTCCACGGCCGTTCCGTAACTCCTTGACGAGGGTAAATGTCCGGAGCGGGCGCCGGAGGATGTTCGGCCGTCCCGTCCCGCAGTAGGGTCGGCGCATGGACGACGTTCGGGTGGCGGCGATCGCCAGCCTCACCCCGCTCGAAGAGCTGGACAGCGACCCCTTCCTTGTCGACACGCGCGGTCAGCACGCGCTGTGTGCCCGCTGGGCCGACGACAAGGGGTACGTGGTCGCCCGCAAGTTGCTGTTCTACGGAATGCGGCCCGATCACGCGGCGCTGTGGGCGGACGTGGAGGCGGGCGCGGTCGACCTCTTCGTCGCGGCCAACGAGCGGGTGCTCGCGCGCGCGGTGACCTCCGTCTCCGGATTCCGCGACGAGTGCGCGCGGCGCGGAGTGCGGGTGGAGACCGCCTGTCCCGACGAACCGGCGTGCGAACCGGAGTACGACGCGGCGGCCAAGGCGGGGGTCCACCGGCGGCTCTCCATGCCGACCGCGGGGTACGACGGCTCCTGACCCGGCACCGCGAGCCGGCCCGGCCCGAGGTACGACCTGACACACCCGGTCCGGTCCCGGTCACCCGTTTCCCCCGCCGACCGTGGGCGTTGTGCCACGCTTGAGACAGGAAACGGGCGAAAGGTGAAGCGGGCGTGGGTGACGGGCGATGGGGTGGCGCCGAGCGCTGGCGGTCCGCGGGCGGGACGCTGGGGCGGGTGATCGTGGTGTGGGCCGTGTCCACCCTCACCATGCTGATCCTCGCCGGGCTGCTCCCCGACTTCGAGCTCCAGTCCGCCGACGGCGACAGCTTCACGAGAACGGCGCTCACCGCGGCCGCCGCGGCCGGGGCGTTCGGTCTGCTCGGCGCGCTCGTCTGGCCGCTGATCGTGCGCGCCCTGCTGCTCGTCCCGGCGCTCGTCCTCGGCCTCCTCGTGTTCTTCCTCAACGGGTCGATGCTGCTCGTCGCGCTCTGGGTCATCCCGGACGGGCGCGGCGCCGCCAACCCGGAGACCGCCGTCGTGGTCGCCGCCGTCATGTCCGCGGTGGCCTCCGCGACCTCCACCGGTCTCGCCGTACGGGACGACGACGCCTACCGCCGCCGCCTCTACCGGCTCACCGGCCGCACCCGGCCCCGCGCGTCGGTCGACGCCCCCGAGCAGGTCCCCGGCACGGTCTTCCTCCAGCTCGACGGCGTCGGCCACCACGTCCTGCGCGACGCCGTCGCCGACGGGCTCATGCCGACCGTCGCGGCCTGGATCGCGGACGGCCACCGGCTCACCCCCTGGCGCACCGACTGGTCGAGCCAGACCGGCGCGAGCCAGCTCGGCATCCTGCACGGCTCCAACGAGGACGTGCCCGCCTTCCGCTGGTACGAGAAGGACACCGGCCGGCTGATGGTGTCGAACCGCCCGGCCAGTGCCGTGGAGCTCCAGCGCCGGGCCGTCCGCCGCACCGGCGACGGCGGCCTGCTCACCGTCGACGGGGCCTCCCGGGGCAACCTCTTCAGCGGCGGCGCCGACCAGCTCGCGCTGGTCCTCTCGATGGCCGCCCGCCGCGGCCCGCGCAACCGCTCGCGCGCCGGCTACTTCGCGTACTTCTCCGACCCGGCCAACGCCGTCCGCACCGCCGGATCGTTCGTCGCCGAATGCGGCCGCGAGATCTTCCAGTCCACCCGGGCCCTGCTCCGCCGTGACACCCCGAGGGTCTCGCGAGGCGGCACGTACCCCTTCGTCCGCGCCTTCGCGACGGTCCTGGAGCGGGACGTCGTGGTCTCCGCGGTGATGGGCGACATGCTCGGCGGGCGGACCGCGGTCTACGCCGACCTCGTCGCGTACGACGAGGTGGCGCACCACTCGGGTCCCCACGGCCGGGACACCGACCAGGTCCTCCGCCGGCTGGACCGCTCGATCGCGCTCATCGCCACCGTCGCCGAGCACGCTCCCCGCCCGTACCGGATCGTGCTCCTCTCCGACCACGGTCAGAGCGCCGGCGAGACCTTCGAAGGGGCGTACGGGCTGACGCTCAAGGAGCTCGTCAGGGCGGGGTGCGGGCTTCCGGTGCCGCGTCGGGTGCGCCGGACCCGCAGCGGCTCGGAGGCGCGGGACGCGGCGCGCGACGCACTGCGGCTCGCGCTGCACCGGCCGGTGGACGAGACCGGGGAGACGGCGCGGGAACTGTCCGCCCGGTCCTCCGAACCGCTCGTCCTCGCCTCGGGCAACCTGGGCCTCGTCTCCTTCCCCGACGTGCCGCACCGGATGACCCGGGAGGAGATCGACCGGCGCCATCCGGCGCTGCTCCGCACCCTCGCCCACCATCCGGGCGTCGGCTTCGTGCTGGTGGCCAGCGCCGAGCACGGTTCGGTGGTGCTCGCCAGGGGCGGGGTGGAGGTGCCCGTGGCCGAGCTCGACGACGGGGGACCGCTCGCGGTCTTCGGGCCGGGCGCGGCGCGGGCGGTCCGGCGCACGGACGGCTTCCCGCACGTCGCGGACATCATGGTCAATTCGATGTACGACCCGGCGACCGGTACCGTGCACGCCTTCGAGGAGCAGATCGGCTCGCACGGCGGGCTCGGCGGGGAGCAGTCGCACCCCTTCCTGCTCTCGCCGCCGGAGCTGTCGCCTCCCGTCGGCGCGGGGGAGGAGCTGATCGGCGCGGAGCAGGTGCACCGGGTGCTGCGGCGCTGGCTGCGCGAGTGCTCGGGCCCGCAGGTGCCGCTGGAGATCTCGCCGTCCACGGAGGAAGCGCAGCCGATGCTTCCGGTTGATCGACCGGTCGCGCAGGACAAGAACCACTGATTCGGGCGCCTGTTCGTCCCCACCGGACCATGGCCCGAGGCCCGGGGGAGACGGGCCCCCCGGAGGACGGACCTCCCGGACGACGGGCCTTACGCCGCTCGGGCGGATCTCCGGCCCGGTGGGCCTCTCCGGGGTCCTCGCGGGGCAGGACGGTTCACCGTGAGCCCCGTGCACCGGACGACCCGCGTGCCCGCCACCCCGGCGGGCCGTCGGCCGCGCCCGGGCCCCCGGCGGCGCTGGTGGACCGTGCTGCTCCTCGTGCTCGCCGCACTGCTCGGCACCGGTGCCGCCGCGATGCTCACCGGCGGCGCCGAGGCGCGGCCCGCCGCGGCCTCCCCGGCCTCCGACCCCGGTGCCGAGTCGCACGACCCGACCGCGGCGGAGGCGGCGCTGCTCGGACGGGGCCGCCGGCACCGTAC
>NZ_BNBZ01000028.1 GCF_014656215.1 Streptomyces zaomyceticus
GAAACGCCCGGTTACATTCCGAACCCGGAAGCTAAGCCTTTCAGCGCCGATGGTACTGCAGGGGGGACCCTGTGGGAGAGTAGGACGCCGCCGAACACCCGCCCTTTTAGCTCAGTCGGTAGAGCGTCTCCATGGTAAGGAGAAGGTCAACGGTTCGATTCCGTTAAAGGGCTCCAAGTAAGAAGGCCCCCGCCTTGTGGCGGGGGCCTTTTTGCGTTCCCGGACGGCCGGGCAACGGCCGGCGGTCCCCTTTCGGGGACCGCCGGGATCGTCAGCGGTTGTCCGGCTCGCGGAGGCGCATCGCGAGGATCGCCATGTCGTCGGAGGCCGGAGCCTGGGCGAAGCGCTCCACCGCGCGGAGCACCCGGGCGGCCACCGCACCGGCCGTCAGGCCCGTACAGGTCTTGAGGACCTCGGCCAGGCCGTCGTCGCCCAGCATACGGGTGCCCTCACGGCGTTCCGTCACGCCGTCCGTGACACAGAGGAGGACGTCCCCGGGGTCGAGCGTGATGGTCTCCTCGTACAGCTCCAGGTCCTCCATGACGCCGAGGAGCGGCTGGGGTTCGGCCGCAGAGCTGACCGAGCCGTCCGGGCGGAGGCGGAGCGGGAGGGGATGGCCGGCGCAGACGACCTTGAGGATCGCGGAGCCGTCCTCCTGCGGGCGCATCTCGCCGTAGAGGAGAGTGAGGAACCGGCTGCGGGCGCCCTCGTCGAGGATCGCGGCGTTGAGGCGCTCCAGGACGGCGGGGCCGCCGAAGCCCTCGCGGGCCAGCAGGCGCAGCGCGTGGCGGGCCAGGCCGGTGACGGCGGCGGCCTCGGGACCCGTACCGCACACGTCGCCGATGGCGAAGCCGTAGGCGCCGTCGCGGATCGGGAAGAGGTCGTAGAAGTCGCCTCCGACCTCGTTGCCCTCGCCGGCCGCGCGGTAGATGACGTCCACCTCGACGCCGGGGATCTCGGGGAGGCCGGGCGGGAGGAGACTGCGCTGGAGGGACTGGCTGATCGCCATGCGCTCCGAGTACAGACGGGCGTTGTCCAGGGCGAGGGCGGCCCGGCGCGAGAGGTCCTCGGCGAGCTCCAGGATCTCCTGGCGGAAGTGGTCCTCCGAGGGCCTGCCGAGGGTCAGCATGCCGATGACCCGGTTGCGGGCGACCAGCGGCAGGACGACCGTCTCGCCGGCGACCGCGCTCGCGGTGGCCAGGGTGGTGTCGATGCCGGAGGACAGCGGGCTCGTGGGGTGGCCGAGGGCGCGGACCGAGGCGCTGAGCGCCGCCCGGTGGGCGGCGTCACCCGGCGCGGTCCAGACCCGGGCGCCGGGGGTCGGCACCGGGTCCGGCGGGGCGATGGACGAGAGCAGTTCCTTGAGGCCGTCGATGCGGTCCTCGTCCTCGTGGAGCACGTACGAGAGGTACGGGTCGGACGTCTGGTCGGCGATCGTGTAGACCGCGCACCAGGTCGCGAGGGTCGGGACCGTCATCTGGGCCATCAGGGCGAGGGTCTGGTCGCGGTCGAGGGTGCCGGCCAGGAGGTCGGAGGCCTCGACGAGGAAGCTGAGGGAACCGCGGCGCAGACGTTCGAGTTCGCCGAGGCGGGCGGACTCCACGGCCAGGGCGATGCGGTCGGCGGCGAACTGGAGGCGGAGGGCCTCTTCGTTGGAGTAGCGGTTCGCGGTCTCGGCGGCCACGCCCAGGGAGCCGGTGAGGCGGCCCTCGACCTTGAGCGGGACGGTGACCACCGAGCGCATGCCGGTGGCTTCGAGGAGCGGGACGGCGCCGGGGACGGCCGCCAGGTCCTCGTGGACCGCGGGCATCCGGGCGGAGCCGTAGCGGCTGGCGCCGGTCTCGACGGGGACCCGGGCGAAGCGCTGGCGGGCGGCGGGGAGGCCGGTGGTCGCCCGTACCTCCAGTTCCGTCTCGTCGTCGGTGGCGAGGAGCAGGAAGGCGGCGTCGCCGTCGAGCATGTCGCGGGCGCGTTCCACCGTGCGCTGGAGGAGGCCGTCGAGGTCGTCGGGGGCCGGGGAGCCGATGAAGACCTCGAAGGGGTCGACGCTGCGGCTCTCGGAGCCCGGTTCGGCGGCGGGGCGCTGCGGGGTCTGGAGGACGGCCCGCTCGTGCTCGCGCACCAGGAGGCAGACGGTGGAGGGTTCGCCCTGGGCGTCGCGGACCCGGAGGTGCGCGGCGTAGACGGGGATGACGCGGCCGTCGGCGCAGCGGATGCCGTAACTGCCCTCCCAGCGGGAGAGGCGGAGGGCCTCCGCGAGGCCGGTGCCGATGCCGGGAGTGTGGGGCCAGGCGGCGAGGTCGCCGAGGGGTTTGCCGGTGACCTGCTCGGAGTCGTACCCGAAGAGTTCCTCGGCGTCCTCGTTCCAGGCGGAGATGGCTCCGCCGCGGTCGATCTGGACGACGGCCACGCGGACGCGGCTGTCGGTGACCGGGAGGAGCGCGTCGGGGAGGACGGGGCCCGCGGAGCGGGTGCCGACCGGGCGCTGGGCGAGGTCGAGGTGGAACCAGACATGCTTGCGGGTGGGGGAGTAGTCGACTCCCCAGCGGTGGGCGAGAGCGGCGCAGAGCAGGAGCCCGCGGCCGTTCTCGCGGTCCGGGCTGCCGAGGGTGCGGCCGCTCTGGACGGGGATCTCGCGCTCGGGGTAGCGGTCGGCGACCTCGACGCGGATGCTGTCCTCGGCACGGAGGCAGAGGACCTCTGCGGAGGTGCCGGCGTGGATGACGGCGTTGGTGACGAGCTCGCTGGTGAGGACGACGGCGTCGTCGACGAGTTCGGGGTGTCCCCAGCCCTGGAGGGTGTCCCGGACGAAGGCGCGGGCGGCCGCGACGGACCGCCCGACGGGCTCGAAGCTGGCAGTCGCCCGCGCGGTGATCACAGCACTCCTCGTACGCGTCTCGACGCCCGGCTCTGCCATGCTCGGTCTGTCCCTCCCACTGCCCGGTGGTCGTGCGCGCACCACACCGCCCCCGCCGGGCGGACCGGGGCGGTTGGACAGCCGGAAGCCAGGTTACTTACCTTCGCTGTCCGAGCGGATGCCGGTCATCGCTGAATCCGTCCCCAGGGGGTAGGGACGCTGTACGAAGCTGCCGAACTGTTATCGCCTGGTTCGGTCGCGGTGAAACACTGGGCAGGCTACCGGCGGAAGCCGGAGCGGTACGGTCGACCCCTTTCGGGAGGGACACGGTGGAACCTGGCACGGCGGCGCGTCGCGGCGGAGGCAGCGGTACGCGCACGAGGGGCGGGCGTTCCCGTGGGGGGACGGTGCAGGTGGACTCGGCGGCGCTGGAGCGTCTGCTGGGTGCGCTGGTGTCGATGCGGGACGGAAACCTCCGCAGGCGGCTGACGGTGTCCGGTGACGGGGTCATGGCGGAGATCTCCGCCGTGTTCAACGAGGTCGCCGACCGGCAGATGCATGTGACGGGGGAGCTGTCGCGGGTCCGCCGGGTGGTGGGGCGTGAGGGCAAGCTGTCCGAGCGTCTGGAGGCGGGGGCCGTCGAAGGAGCGTGGGCGGCGGCGATCGAAGCCGCGAACGCGCTCGTCGACGATCTGGCGCGGCCCGTGTCCGAGGTGGGCCGGGTGCTGTCGGCGGTGGCCGAGGGCGATCTGGACCAGCGGATGGATCTGCGTTCGGAGGGTGCCGACGGGGCGGTGCGGCCGCTGCGCGGGGAGTTCCTGAAGGTCGCGCGTACCGCCAACAACCTCGTGGACCAGCTGTCGGTGTTCGCCTCCGAGGTGACCAGGGTCGCCGTCGAGGTGGGTACGGACGGCAAGCTGGGCGGGCAGGCGCAGGTGCGCGGGGTCTCCGGTTCGTGGAAGGACCTCACCGACTCCGTCAACACGATGGCGAACCGGCTGACGGCCCAGGTGCGGGACATCGCGCTGGTGACGACGGCGGTCGCGGACGGTGATCTGTCGCAGAAGGTCACGGCGAACGTCGCCGGCGAGATGCTGGAGCTGAAGAACACCGTCAACCGGATGGTGGACCAGCTGTCGTCGTTCTCCTCCGAGGTGACCCGGGTCGCCCGCGAGGTGGGTACCGAGGGCGAGCTCGGCGGCCAGGCCGAGGTGGCCGGCGTCGCCGGTGTGTGGAAGGACCTCACCGACTCCGTCAACACGATGGCCGGCAACCTGACGAACCAGGTGCGGGGCATCGCCGAGGTCACGACGGCGGTCGCCAACGGTGATCTGTCGCAGAAGGTACGGGTGTCGGCGCGCGGTGAGATCGCGCAGCTGGCGGACACCATCAACCAGATGACGAAGACGCTGCGGATCTTCGCCGACGAGGTGACCCGGGTGTCCGGCGAGGTCGGCGCGGAGGGTCTGCTCGGTGGTCAGGCGCAGGTGCCGGGGGCGGCGGGGACCTGGAAGGACCTCACCGACTCCGTCAACACCGTCTTCCGGAACATCACCACGCAGGTGCGGGACATCGCGCAGGTGACGACGGCGGTCGCCAACGGTGACCTGTCGCAGAAGGTCACGGTCGACGTGGCCGGCGAGATGCTGGAGCTGAAGAACACCGTCAACACGATGGTCGACCAGCTGTCGGCCTTCGGTTCCGAGGTGACCCGGGTGGCCCGGGAGGTCGGTGTCGAGGGTCTCCTCGGCGGTCAGGCCGAGGTGCCGGGGGCCGCGGGAACGTGGAAGGACCTCACCGACTCGGTGAACACGGCCTTCCGCAACCTGACCGGCCAGGTGCGGGACATCGCGCAGGTGACGACGGCGGTCGCCAACGGCGATCTGTCGCAGAAGGTCACGGTCGACGTGGCCGGCGAGATGCTGGAGCTGAAGAACACCGTCAACACGATGGTGTCGCAGCTGTCGTCGTTCGCGGACCAGGTGACCCGGATGGCCCGGGACGTGGGCACGGAGGGCCGCCTCGGCGGTCAGGCGCGGGTGGACGGTGTCTCGGGGCGCTGGCGGGAGCTCACCGACTCGGTGAACTTCATGGCCGGCAACCTGACCTCGCAGGTGCGGCAGATCGCGCAGGTGACGACGGCCGTGGCCCGGGGCGATCTGTCGCAGAAGATCGACGTGGACGCGCGGGGCGAGATCCTGGAGCTGAAGAACACCATCAACACGATGGTCGACCAGCTCTCCGCCTTCGCCGACCAGGTGACCCGGGTGGCCCGCGAGGTGGGCACCGACGGGCGGCTCGGCGGTCAGGCGCAGGTGCCGGGTGTGGCCGGCGTGTGGCGTGATCTGACGGATTCGGTGAACGGCATGGCCGGGAACCTGACCACTCAGGTGCGTAACATCGCGCAGGTCGCCACGGCGGTCGCCCGGGGTGACCTGTCGCAGAAGATCGACGTGGACGCGCGGGGCGAGATCCTGGAGCTGAAGAACACCCTCAACACGATGGTGGACCAGCTCTCCAACTTCGCCGAGCAGGTGACCCGGGTGGCCCGCGAGGTGGGCACCGAGGGCATCCTCGGCGGTCAGGCCGAGGTGCAGGGTGTCTCCGGCACCTGGAAGGACCTCACCCAGTCCGTGAACTTCATGGCGAACAACCTCACCATCCAGGTGCGGAACATCGCCGAGGTCACGACGGCCGTCGCCAAGGGTGACCTGTCGAAGAAGATCACCGTCGACGCCCGGGGCGAGATCCTGGAGCTGGTGACGACCGTCAACACGATGGTCGACCAGCTGTCGAACTTCGCGGACGAGGTCACGCGGGTGGCCCGCGAGGTGGGTACGGAGGGCATCCTTGGCGGCCAGGCCCGGGTGCGGGGCGTCACCGGCACCTGGAAGGACCTCAGCGACAACGTCAACTTGATGGCCAACAACCTGACCAGTCAGGTGCGGAACATCTCCCGGGTCTCCGCGGCGGTGGCCAACGGCGATCTGACGAAGAAGGTGACGGTCGAGGCGCGCGGCGAGGTCGCCGAGCTCGCCGAGACCGTCAACACGATGGTGACGACCCTGTCGTCCTTCGCGGACGAGGTCACGCGGGTGGCCCGCGAGGTGGGTACGGAGGGCGAACTGGGCGGCCAGGCCCGGGTGCCGGGAGTCTCGGGCACCTGGAAGGACCTCACCGAGTCGGTGAACTCGATGGCCTCCAACCTGACCGGTCAGGTGCGTCAGATCGCGGCCGTCACCACCGCCATCGCCAAGGGCGATCTCACCAAGAAGATCGACATCGACGCGCGGGGTGAGATCCAGGAGCTGAAGAACACCATCAACACGATGGTCGACCAGCTCTCCAACTTCGCCGAGGAGGTCACGCGGGTGGCCCGCGAGGTGGGTACGGAGGGCATCCTCGGCGGCCAGGCCCGCGTCCGGGACGTCGACGGCACCTGGCGGGACCTGACCGAGTCCGTGAACGAGATGGCCGGGAACCTGACCCGCCAGGTGCGGGCCATCGCGGCCGTCGCCACGGCGGTCACCCGGGGCGACCTCAACCTCAAGATCGACGGTGTCGACGCGGCGGGCGAGATCCAGGCCCTCCAGGACAACATCAACACGATGATCGCCAACCTGCGCGACACCACCCTGGCCAATGAGGAGCAGGACTGGCTCAAGGGCAACCTGGCCCGGATCTCCGGCCTCATGCAGGGCCGGCGGGACCTGGACGACGTCGCCTCGCTCATCATGAGCGAGCTGACGCCGGTGGTCTCGGCCCAGCACGGCGCGTTCTTCGTGGCGATGCCGACCGGCTCCGCCCACAGCGACGCCGAACTCGTCGGTGAGGGCGACGGCTCGTACGAGCTGCGGATGCGCGGGAGTTACGGGTACTCCGCCGGTTCCATGCCGACCTCGTTCCGTCCCGGCGAGACCCTCATCGGGACGGCGGCCGACGAGAAGCGGACCATCCAGCTCAATGTGCCGCCGGGCTATCTGAAGATCTCCTCCGGGCTCGGCGAGGCCGCGCCCGCGCATGTGATCGTGCTTCCGGTGCTCTTCGAGGGCAAGGTCCTCGGTGTGATCGAGCTGGCGTCGTTCCAGCCGTTCACGCAGATCCAGCGGGACTTCCTCAACCAGCTCGCCGAGCTGATCGCCACCACGGTGAACACGATCAGCGTCAACACCAAGACCGAGGTTCTGCTCCAGCAGTCGCAGGAACTCACCGAGCAGCTCAAGGAGCGCTCGGCCGAGCTGGAACACCGGCAGAAGGAGCTCCAGGGCTCCAACCTGGAGCTGGAGGAGAAGGCCGAGCTGCTCGCCCGGCAGAACCGCGACATCGAGGTGAAGAACACCGAGATCGAGGAGGCCCGGCAGGTGCTGGAGGAGCGGGCCGAACAGCTCGCCGTCTCCATGCGCTACAAGTCCGAGTTCCTCGCCAACATGTCGCACGAGCTGCGGACCCCGCTCAACTCCCTGCTGATCCTGGCCAAGTTGCTCGCCGACAACGCCGAGACCAACTTGACGCCCAAGCAGGTCGAGTTCGCGGAGACCATCCACGGCGCGGGTTCGGACCTGCTCCAGCTGATCAACGACATCCTCGACCTGTCCAAGGTCGAGGCGGGCAAGATGGACGTCTCGCCGACCAGGATCGCGCTCGTCCAGCTCGTCGACTACGTGGAGGCGACCTTCCGGCCGCTCACGGCGGAGAAGGGGCTCGACTTCTCGGTGCGGGTCTCGCCCGAGCTGCCGGCCACGCTCCACACCGACGAGCAGCGACTGCTCCAGGTGCTGCGCAACCTTCTGTCCAACGCGGTGAAGTTCACCGACACGGGCGCGGTCGAGCTGGTGATCCGGCCCTCCGGCGCGGATGTGCCGCAGTCGATCCGGGAGCAGCTCCTTGAGGCCGGTTCGCTGCGCGATCCGGAGGCCGATCTGATCGCGTTCTCGGTCACCGACACCGGGATCGGGATCGCGGCGAGCAAGATGCGGGTCATCTTCGAGGCGTTCAAGCAGGCCGACGGCACGACCAGCCGGAAGTACGGGGGTACGGGTCTGGGTCTTTCGATCAGCCGGGAGATCGCGCGGCTGCTCGGCGGCGAGATCTTCGCGGCGAGCGAGCCGGGCCGTGGTTCCACGTTCACCCTCTATCTGCCGCTGAGCCCGACCGAGCTTCCGGTGGGCGCCTACGGGCAGGAGTCGCAGGACGTCGACGACCCGCAGCAGGGCATCGAGGGGTCGGCCGCGGCCGTCCACCCCTTCCCGCACTTCCCGCCGCCGCCCGTGCGGACGGAGGCGCGGTCCGGGGCCGGGGCGCTGTTCAGGCACCGGCGGAAGGCCGCGGCGGAGTCGACCGGGGCGCGGACCGCTGCGCCGGGGCAGCCGGGCCAGCAGGTCGCGGCGGACCGGGTCGAGCCGGAGGCGGAGCCCGCGCCGCGCCGTACCTTCGGCTTCTCCGGCGAGAAGGTGCTGATCGTCGACGACGACATCCGTAACGTCTTCGCCCTCACCAGCGTCCTGGAGCAGCACGGGCTCGCGGTGCTGTACGCGGAGAACGGGCGGGAGGGCATCGAAGTCCTGGAGCAGCACGACGATGTGACGATCGTCCTGATGGATATCATGATGCCGGAGATGGACGGTTACGCGACGACGACCGCGATCCGGCGCATGCCGCAGTTCGCGGGGCTGCCGATCATCGCTCTGACGGCGAAGGCGATGAAGGGCGACCGGGAGAAGGCCATCGAGTCCGGTGCCTCGGACTATGTGACCAAGCCGGTCGACCCCGATCACCTGCTGTCCGTCATGGAGCAGTGGATGCGGGGGGAGTGACCGTTCGGCGGGCCCGTGGCGAGGGGGTGACTCAGCTCCACGGGCCCGTCCCGGGGTGTTCCACGGGCCCGGGGCCCTCTCTGACGGGCTGTCGCCAGGGGGGTGTGAGAGGGCGGGATACGGGGAACCTTCTGGTCTCCCACCGCGTTTCCGGTACGTGCACAGTGACATCGCGGTGACAGGGTGTGGCGACGGGCGGGGTGCGGCTACGATGACCGGCACAAGGACGGACGGCGTCAGGGAGTCGTCTTCTGGGGCGGCGCCCGGTGCCACCCCCGGTTTCGACAGCCGGGGAGAACCGTTGCCGGGGCGAGGAGGACGGGGCATGGTGCAGAAGGCCAAGATCCTCCTGGTCGATGACCGGCCGGAGAATCTGCTGGCGCTGGAGGCCATTCTCTCCGCGCTCGATCAGACGCTGGTGCGGGCATCGTCCGGGGAGGAAGCGCTCAAGGCGCTGTTGACGGACGACTTCGCGGTCATCCTGCTGGACGTCCAGATGCCGGGGATGGACGGATTCGAGACCGCCGCGCACATCAAGCGGCGCGAGCGGACCCGGGACATTCCGATCATCTTCCTGACCGCCATCAACCATGGTCCCCACCACACCTTCCGTGGGTACGCGGCCGGGGCGGTCGACTACATCTCGAAGCCGTTCGACCCGTGGGTGCTGCGCGCCAAGGTCTCCGTCTTCGTTGAGCTGTACATGAAGAACTGCAAGCTGCGCGAGCAGGCCGCGCTGCTGCGACTGCAGTTGGAGGGCGGCGGCGAGGGCGGCCAGGGCAAGGAGTCCGCCGGTCTGCTCGCCGAACTCTCGGCGCGGCTCGCGGCGGTCGAGGAGCAGGCGGAGGCGCTGTCCAAGCAGCTCGACGACGACTCCGCCGACGCGGCGGCCGTCGCCACCGCCGCGCATCTGGAGCGCAAGCTGACCGGGCTGCGACGCGCCCTGGACGCCCTGGAGCCGGGTACCGGCGCCGCGCCCACCCTGCCCGCCCAGGGCTGACGTTTCGTCACCGACGGTTCGGGGCCGTCCTGATCCGGTGGAAACCGCGTGATACGGCGTCAGCCCTGCGCCCCGGCAGGGGCGACACGAACGGGTGAGGCGGACAGCCGCTCCCCACACCGGTAACCTCGGCATCATGGCTTCACGTACGTCCGGCAAGGGTTCCCAGGGCACGGCGGGCACCGCCAAGCCGCGCGCCGGCCGTACGGCGGGCGCCGCGAAGAAAGCGGCACCCGCGAAGTCCCCCGCCAAGCCGCCCGCGAAGAAGGTGCCGGCCAAGAAGGCCGCGCCCGCCAAGCGGGCGCCCGCGCGGAAGACGACCGCGAAGAAGGCCGCGCCCCGGCCCGCACCGTCCCCGACCGGGGGCATCTACCGGCTCGCGCGCGGCGCCTGGCTCGGCCTCGCCCACGCGGTCGGGGCGATGTTCCGGGGGATAGGGCGTGGCGCCAAGGGCCTCGACCCGGCCCATCGCAAGGACGGGCTCGCGCTGCTCCTGCTCGGCCTCGCGCTCATCGTCGCGGCGGGCACCTGGTCCAACCTCCGCGGCCCGGTCGGCGACCTCGTCGAGATGCTGGTCACCGGCTCCTTCGGCCGCCTCGACCTGCTCGTGCCGCTGCTCCTCGGCGCGATCGGCATCCGGCTGATCCTCTACCCGGAGAAGCCCGAGGCCAACGGCCGGATCAGCATCGGCCTCTCCGCCCTCGTCATCGGCGTCCTCGGACAGGTGCACATCGCCTGCGGCTCACCGGGCCGCGGTGACGGCAGCGAGGCCATGCAGGACGCGGGCGGCCTCGTCGGCTGGGCCGCGTCCCAGCCCCTCGTCTTCATGATGGGCGAGGTCCTCGCCGTACCGATGCTGGTGCTGCTCACCGTCTTCGGGCTGCTCGTCGTCACCGCCACCCCGGTCAACGCGATCCCGCAGCGGCTGCGCGCCCTCGGCGCGAAGCTCGGTCTCGTCGAACCCGCCCAGGACCCGGCCGGAGCCGAGGCCTACGAGGGCCACGAGGACCACGAGGGGTACGACGAGGAGTGGCGGGACGCCCGGCCGCAGCCCCGGCCCGTACGGCGCCGCGGTCCGGCGGAGCCGTACGACGTGGACCGGGCCGAGGCCGAGATGCTCGACCGGCGGAGCCGTTCGGCACGCCGAACGGCCGAACGCTCCGACGTGGACCACGGCCTGGACCCGGTGGACGTCGCGGCGGCCGCGGCCGCCGCGCTCGACGGAGCGGTGCTCAACGGCATGCCGCCCTCCCCGATCGTCGCCGACCTGACCAGGGACGTCACCGCCGACCGGAAGGCCGCCGTGGCCGCCGCCGCGAAGGCCGCCGCCGAGGCCGCGGAGACGGCGGCGGAGACGGCGGCGCCGGCCGCTCCCGTACCGCCGGCCCGCGGGGGAGAGCGGCGGCCCGGCGGAGGCGTACCGGATCTGACCAAGCCGGCGCCCGAGCCGACCGATCTGCCGTCCCGGGCCGAGCAGCTCCAGCTGTCCGGCGACATCACCTACTCCCTGCCGTCGCTCGACCTCCTGGAGCGGGGAGGGCCCGGCAAGACGCGCAGCGCCGCCAACGACGCCGTCGTGGACTCCCTGTCCAATGTCTTCACCGAGTTCAAGGTCGACGCGGCCGTCACCGGCTTCACCCGGGGGCCGACGGTCACGCGGTACGAGGTCGAGCTCGGCCCCGCCGTGAAGGTCGAGAAGATCACGGCGCTGACCAAGAACATCGCGTACGCCGTGGCCTCCCCGGACGTACGGATCATCTCGCCGATCCCCGGCAAGTCCGCGGTCGGCATCGAGATCCCGAACAGTGACCGGGAGATGGTCAACCTCGGCGACGTGCTGCGGCTCGCCGCCGCGGCCGAGGACGACCATCCGATGCTGGTGGCGCTCGGCAAGAACGTCGAGGGCGGCTACGAGATGGCCAACCTGGCGAAGATGCCGCACGTCCTGGTGGCCGGTGCCACCGGCTCCGGCAAGTCCTCGTGCATCAACTGCCTGATCACTTCGATCATGATAAGAGCGACTCCGGAGGACGTCCGGATGGTCCTCGTCGACCCCAAGCGGGTCGAGCTCACGGCGTACGAGGGCATCCCGCACCTGATCACCCCGATCATCACCAACCCCAAGCGGGCCGCCGAGGCCCTCCAGTGGGTGGTGAAGGAGATGGACCTCCGCTACGACGATCTGGCGGCCTTCGGCTACCGGCACATCGACGACTTCAACCAGGCGATCCGGGACGGGAAGATCAAGCTGCCCGAGGGCAGCGAGCGGGAGCTCAACCCGTACCCGTACCTGCTCGTCATCGTCGACGAGCTCGCCGACCTGATGATGGTGGCGCCCCGGGACGTCGAGGACTCGATCGTCCGCATCACGCAGCTCGCGCGCGCCGCCGGCATCCACCTCGTGCTCGCGACCCAGCGGCCGTCCGTCGACGTCGTCACCGGCCTCATCAAGGCCAACGTGCCCTCCAGGCTCGCCTTCGCGACCTCCTCGCTCGCCGACAGCCGGGTCATCCTCGACCAGCCGGGCGCGGAGAAGCTCATCGGAAAGGGTGACGGTCTGTTCCTGCCGATGGGTGCCAACAAGCCCGTCCGCATGCAGGGCGCCTTCGTCACCGAGCACGAGGTCGCGGCCGTCGTGCAGCACTGCAAGGACCAGATGACCCCGGTCTTCCGGGAGGACGTCACCGTCGGGACCCGGCAGAAGAAGGAGATCGACGAGGACATCGGCGACGACCTCGATCTGCTGTGCCAGGCCGCCGAACTGGTCGTCTCCACACAGTTCGGCTCCACGTCGATGCTCCAGCGGAAGCTGCGCGTCGGCTTCGCGAAGGCCGGACGTCTGATGGACCTCATGGAGTCGCGGAACATCGTCGGGCCGAGCGAGGGCTCCAAGGCGCGGGACGTGCTCGTGAAGCCCGACGAGTTGGACGCGGTCCTCGCCGTCATCCGCGGGGAGTCGGACACCCCCTAGGCCGTCTCTCCCGGATCTCGCCCGACCCGCGAGGTCCGGAAGAGGCGACCCGGGCGGCGGTGGGAGTAGGGGCCGGGGAGCGGGGTACCCGATCGAGACCTGGCCGAGACTCACTCGTAAGGGAACGGAGGGCAACCGTTTCCCCTGGCCGTACGTCAAGTTGAGCGGTGGGACAGAAGGATGTCCCAGCCTCATGGCGTACAAACAGCACCCGCCCGGTTGCCCCACCCTTTCGTACCACCCATAGACTGAACGTCCAGCAGGTGGCTACACGCTCGAAAGGCGCTCTCGTGTCCATCGGCAACTCCCCCGAAGACGACCGGATCTTCCCGGCAGACGACCGGGACTCGATCGGTCGCGCTCTCCAGCAGACCCGCATCGCCGCCGGTCTCACCGTCGAAGAGGTCAGTGCCTCCACCCGTGTCCGGATCCCGATCGTGCACGCGATCGAGGAGGACGACTTCTCGCGCTGCGGCGGAGACGTCTACGCCCGCGGGCACATCCGTACCCTCGCGCGCGCCGTCGGCCTCGATCCCGCTCCGCTGATCGAGCAGTACGACGCCGAGCACGGCGGTCGTCCCGCGCCCACCCCCGCCGCCCCGCTGTTCGAGGCGGAACGTATCCGCCCCGAGCCGCGTCGGCCCAACTGGACCGCCGCGATGGTCGCGGCCATCGTCGCCGTCGTCGGTTTCGTCGGCTTCACGATGTTCGACGGCAACGAGGCGACGAAGGGCACCGCCACCGCCGAAGGCGGTCCGGCGCCCGCGCCCGAGAAGGCGACGTCCGCCGCCAAGCCGAAGCCGGTCAAGCCCGTCGCACCGAAGCCCACCGAGAGCGCGATCGCCGCGGTCCCGCAGGACAAGGTCACGGTGAAGCTCACCGCCACCGAGGGCAAGAGCTGGATCTCGGCCAAGGCCGCGAACGGCAAGCTCCTCTTCGACGGGCTGCTCCTGGACGGTGAGTCCAAGACCTTCCAGGACGACGAGCGGGTCGACCTCGTCCTCGGCAACGCCGGCGCGATCGAGCTCTACGTCAACGGCAAGAAGGTCGCCGACACCTTCGAATCCGGCCAGGTAGAGCGGCTCTCGTACAGCAAGGGCGACCCCGAGGCCGGCTGAGCCCCGCGGCGCGGCGGTCGGAGCGAAGGCCGCCGCGGCCCGTGATGTGACCTCTGTCGCGCAGGTGAACCCTGCGCGACGGGGGAACGGCCGGGACGAAGTAGTCTTGAGTCCATGCCCGAACGCCGTACCGTCGCCCTTGTCACTCTTGGCTGCGCCCGTAACGAGGTGGACTCGGAGGAGCTCGCAGGCCGCTTGGCAGCGGACGGCTGGGAGCTCGTCGAGAACGCCGAGGACGCGGATGTAGCCGTCGTCAACACCTGTGGATTCGTCGAGGCCGCCAAGAAGGACTCCGTCGACGCCCTCCTCGAAGCCAATGATCTGAAGGACCACGGCAGAACCCAGGCCGTGGTCGCCGTCGGCTGTATGGCCGAGCGATACGGCAAGGAGCTCGCCGAAGCCCTCCCGGAGGCCGACGGCGTCCTCGGCTTCGACGACTACTCCGACATCTCCAACCGCCTCCAGACCATCCTCAGCGGTGGCAGTGTCGAGGCGCACACCCCGCGTGACCGGCGCAAGCTGCTGCCGCTCTCGCCCGTGGAGCGCCAGGAGGCCGCCGCCGCGGTGGCCCTCCCGGGACACGGCATCGTGGACGCCCCCGAGAACGTGCCGAGCGACCTGCCGGACGGTCTCGCGCCCGCCTCCGGGCCGCGTGCGCCGCTCCGCCGCCGGCTGGACGCCAGCCCCGTCGCCTCCGTGAAGCTCGCCTCCGGCTGCGACCGGCGCTGCTCCTTCTGCGCCATCCCCTCCTTCCGCGGCTCCTTCGTCTCGCGCCGTCCCTCCGACGTGCTCAACGAGACGCGCTGGCTCGCCGAGCAGGGGGTCAAGGAGGTCATGCTGGTCTCCGAGAACAACACCTCCTACGGCAAGGACCTCGGCGACATCCGGCTCCTGGAGAGCCTGCTGCCCGAGCTGGCCGCCGTGGACGGCATCGAGCGCGTCCGCGTCAGCTACCTCCAGCCCGCCGAGATGCGCCCCGGCCTGATCGACGTCCTCACGTCGACCGAGAAGGTCGTGCCGTACTTCGACCTGTCCTTCCAGCACAGCGCCCCCGACGTGCTGCGGGCCATGCGCCGCTTCGGTGACACCGACCGCTTCCTGGAGCTCCTGGAGACCATCCGCTCCAAGGCCCCGACGGCCGGTGCCCGCTCCAACTTCATCGTCGGCTTCCCCGGCGAGACCGAGGCGGACTTCGCCGAGCTGGAACGCTTCATCACCCACGCGCGGCTCGACGCCATCGGCGTCTTCGGCTACTCCGACGAGGACGGCACCGAGGCCGCCGGGTACGAGCACAAGCTCGACCAGGACGTCGTCGACGCACGCCTCGCCCACCTCTCCCGGCTCGCCGAGGAGCTCACCGCCCAGCGCGCGGAGGAGCGGATCGGAGAGACCCTTGAGGTACTGGTCGAATCCGTGGACGAGGAGGACGGCGTGATCGGCCGGGCCGCCCACCAGGCGCCCGAGACCGACGGCCAGGTGGTCCTCACCACGGCCGGCGGCGCGAGCCCCGACCTGACCCCGGGCCGTATGGTCATGGCGAAGGTCGTCGGCACGGAAGGCGTCGACCTGGTGGCCGAGTGTCTTTTCGAGGAGGCAGCCAGATGACCGGAGTCCCGGCATCCGCGACGAACGGGACCGGTAGGCCGGCGCCCCGCGGCAAGCTGGGCTCGGCGGCCGTCAATCAGGCCAGCCTGTGGAACATCGCCAACATCCTGACCATGATCCGGCTGGTGCTCGTGCCGGGCTTCGTCCTGCTCCTCTTCCAGGACGGCGGTCACGACCCCGCGTGGCGCGCCTGGGCGTGGGCGGCGTTCGCCGTCGCCATGATCACGGACGTCTTCGACGGACACCTCGCCCGGACGTACAACCTGGTGACGGACTTCGGGAAGATCGCCGACCCGATCGCCGACAAGGCGATCATGGCGGCCGGACTCGTCTCGCTCTCCCTGCTCGGGGATCTCCCCTGGTGGGTCACCGGGGTCATCCTCGCCCGTGAGCTGGGGATCACCCTGATGCGGTTCTGGGTGATCAGGCACGGGATCATCCCCGCCAGCCGGGGCGGGAAGATGAAGACGCTGGCCCAGGGCACGGCGGTCGGCATGTACGTGCTGATGCTCACCGGACCGCTGGCCACCCTGCGCTTCTGGGTGATGGCGCTGGCCGTCGTGCTGACGGTCGTCACCGGACTCGACTACGTACGCCAGGCGGTCGTGCTCCGCCGCAAGGGCCTCGCCGACGAGCGGGCCGCCGCGCGGTCGGAGGCGGCGACGCGATGAACGGGGCCGCCCGGGTGCTGGCGCTGCTCGCGGAGCGTGGTCACACGCTGGCCGCGGCGGAGTCGCTCACGGGTGGTCTGGTGGCCGCGGAGCTCACCGGCGTGCCCGGTGCCTCGGCCTCCTTCCGCGGGTCCGTCACGGCCTATGCCACGGCCCTCAAGCAGGATCTGCTCGGTGTCGACGCGGCCCTGCTCGCGGAGCGCGGAGCGGTGGATCCCGAGGTCGCACTGCAGATGGCGGCCGGTGTACGGGCCGCGCTCGGCGCCGACTGGGGGATCTCGACCACCGGCGTCGCGGGCCCCGAACCGCAGGACGGTCAGCCCGTCGGAACCGTCTACGTGGCCGTCGCGGGACCGGTCGAGACGGGCGCCCGCGCCGGGAAAGTGGTCTCGTTGAGGTTGAACGGCGACCGTGCGGACATCCGTAGAGAGAGCGTACGGAGCGTGCTGGAGCTGCTCCATGAGGAACTCTCGGGAAATGCGCGGGCACAGGATACGGAACACAACGGGGGGAATTGATGTTTGCAGCCCTGAGTGAACACGACATCGCTCCCCGCACGGCCGCAGCGCGAGGCGGTACGGTGGGGCGTGAAGGATGCGGCTACGCGGTCCGAGGAGGGAGCCACCGATGATTCTGCTCCGTCGCCTGTTGGGTGACGTGCTGCGTCGGCAGCGCCAGCGCCAAGGCCGTACTCTGCGCGAAGTCTCCTCGTCCGCCCGAGTCTCGCTCGGCTATCTCTCCGAGGTGGAGCGGGGGCAGAAGGAGGCTTCCTCCGAACTGCTCTCCGCGATCTGCGACGCGCTGGACGTACGGATGTCCGAGCTCATGCGTGAAGTGAGCGACGAGCTGTCACTGGCCGAACTGGCCGAGTCGGCAGCGGCGAGCGAACCGGTGCCGACGCCGGTACGCCCGATGCTCAATTCGGTGTCGGTGACATCGGTGGCAGGTGTGTCCACCACCGGGCGGGTGACCATCAAGGCGCCCGCGGAAGCGGTCAACGTCGTTGCCGCCTGATCCGTCGCTGCCCGAACCGAAGCGGGGAAGAGCCCCGGTCGGTGCCTCCAGGTGAGGCGCTGACCGGGGCTTTTCGCTTTTCTCCCGAGCGGGCGGCGATTTGTCTGAGATGCCGGGTTCCGGTGTGCCGTGCCATGGTGGGGAACGTACGACTGGGCCGTGTGCGCCGGGCTTGCCTCCGGTGCGCCCTCCCGCAGGGTGATCCTGCCGGTCTAGCGTCGACGGCAGGAGGCGGCCATGGTACGGCGACGGTTGCCGCCGGCAACGCTCGCGCTGGTCGCGATCGGGCTGGCGGCCGGGGGGCTCTGGTGGTGGGCGGTGCTGCGCCTGCTGCTCGCCCCGGGGGAGACCGGGCCGATCGAGGGAGCGGTCGCCGCGGGCGGCTGGGGGCTGAGTCTGCTGCCGGTGCACGTGGCCGCCTCGTCGGGGCGGCCGGGCCTGCTCGCCCGGCACGTCACCAGGGCATCGCGACGCCGCCGTTGGGGCGCAGGATCTGGCCTGTCGTGAACGCGGAGGCGTCGGACGCGAGGTGCAGGACGGCGTGCGCGATGTCCTCGGCCTCCCCGACCCGGCCCAACGGTGAGTGGCGGATCATCGCGGCCTCCGCCTGCTGCTGGGCGGCCGGCTCGTGCCGGTCCGTCATGGGGGTGCGGACCCAGCCCGGAGCCACCGCGTTCACCCGGATGCCGTGTCGGCCCGCCTCCGTCGCCAGCGTCTTCGTCAGCTGGACCACGGCCGCCTTGGTGACGCTGTAGCAGAGCAGCCCCGGGCTCGCGGTGTCCATCGCACCCGACGCCATCGTGACGATCGAACCGGGGACGCCGGCGGCGATCATCGAACGGGCCGCCTCCTGGCACGCGTAGAGCACGCCCTTGAAGTTGACGGCGAGAACACGGTCGAGATCCTCGTCGCGGGTCTCCAGGACCGAGCTGGTGTGCATGATCCCGGCGACCGCGGCCATGACGTGGAGCGGGCCCGCCGCGCGGACGGCGGCGGCGAGGGCGGGCCGGTCGGTGACGTCGAGGGGGTGCGCGTGCGCGGTGCCGCCGTCGAGGGCGATCAGGCGCGCGGTCTCCGCGAGGCCCTGCTCGTCGCGGTCCGCGCCGTGCACGGTGGCGCCGGCCCGGGCGAGGAGGAGCGCCGTCGCGCGGCCTATGCCGCCGGCGGCGCCGGTGACGAACGCGGTGCGGCCGGTGAGGTCGTATGCGGGGAGCGGTGTTGTGGTGCGGGCCTCGACGGGGTGGGTCGTCGTGTCGCTCGTGCCCGTGGTGTTCGTGCCCGTGGTGTTCGTCGGGCCTGTCCCGTCCGGTGTGACCGCCGCGCCCGTCGTGTTCGTCGTGCCCGTCGTGTTCGTCATGGTCGGACCGTACGACCGGATCTGACGGTCCGTCAATTAGTGGGCGGATGCGCGGAGGTCGGGGTGCTGTCGTCGGGGCCCCGCTGGCAACCGGGGCACCAGTACGTGACCCGGTCGCCGAGCTCCGCCCTGCGGATCGGGGTGCCGCAGCGGAGGCACGGGTGTCCCGCCCGGCCGTAGACGTGGAGGGGGACGCCCGGTCGGCGCGTGGTGGTCGTGCGCCGGTCGGGGCGGGCCTTGTTCGCGTCCAGGAGGCGGTGGGCGGTCGCCACCAGACGGGCGGGGACCTCGGGGTCCAGATCGCCGACCGGGAGCCAGGGCGTCACACCGGCAAGGAAGGCCAGCTCCGACTTGTACACGTTGCCGATGCCGGCCAGGTTCCGCTGGTCGAGCAGGGCCTCGCCGAGCGACCGGGCGGGGTCCGCGGTCAGCCGTCGGGCCGCCTCCTCGGCGTCCCAGCCCGGTCCCAGCAGATCCGGGCCGAGGTGGCCCACGGCGCCCGGCTCGTCCGCGGTGCGGATGAGCTCCAGGACCGGGAGCCGGTAGCCGTACGCCGTGGATTCCGCGTTTCCGAGGATCGCCCGGATCTGGTGGGCGGGGCCGCCGCGGGGACGTTCCCCTGTGGCGTACACCCGCCAGGCGCCGTCCATCCGCAGATGGGAGTGGAGGGTGAGACCGCCCTCGATCCGGGCGAGGAGGTGTTTGCCGCGCGGGGTGACGTCGAGGAGCGTCCGGCCGGTGAGGTCGGCGGTGGCGAACCGGGGCACCCTCAGGTCCGCGCGCGTGAGGACCCGCCCGGCCAGGGCGGTGTGCAGGCGGTGGGCGGCCTGCCAGACGGTGTCTCCTTCGGGCACGGTTCCATTCTGCTCGGTGGGGTGCGCGTGCGGGTGGAGGAGGCGCTCGGGGCGGGTGGGTGCGGGCGGGGGCGGGTGCTCGGGTCGGCAGGGCCTCAGGCGCGGAGGCGGAGGCCCCGGGGGGTGGCCAGGAAGCCCGCTGCTTCCAGGGGGCGGGCCAGGGGGGAGGTGAGGGACGTCGCGCCGTTGATCCGTTCCACCGTCACCGTGCCGAGAGTGCCGGCCCGGGCCGACGCGGCCAGGGCCTCGGCCGCCGCCGTCAGCGTCGGGTCGTCCGGGTCCGAGGGCCAGGACAGCAGCGTCTTGCCGCCCCGCTCCATGTAGAGCGCGAGTTCGCCGTCCACCAGGACCACCAGGGAGCCCGCCTTCCGTCCCGGCTTGTGCCCGGCGCCGGTCGGCGGCTCGGGCCAGGACAGGGCCGCCCCGTACGCGTTCGCCGGGTCCGCCGCCGCCAGCACCAGCGCGCGCGGACCCGCCGCCGACTCCACGCCCCGGTCCCGGGCGGTCGACGCGGCCCGCAGCCGGTCCACCGCCCCGTCCATCGCGAACTGGGCCGCGCCCAGTCCCTCGACCACATAGCCCCGCCGGGCCTGTCCGCTGTCCTCGAAGGCGGCCAGGATCCGGTACACGGCCGAGAAGCCGCCCTCCACGCCCTCGGTGGCCACCGCGCCCCGGGTCACCACACCGTGCCGGTCCAGGAGGGTACGGGCGAGGGCGTGCGCCCGGTGGGTCGGCTCCGGTTCGAGTGCGGGCAGCAGCGACCAGCGGCCGGAGACCGTGGGCGGGCCCGTGCGGGAGGCGGGGCGGGCGGCGGCCGTCAGCGTGCCGTACCGGCCCCGCGGGACCGTGCGGCGCGCCCGGTGGGCGGTGGATCCGGCGGTGCGGCCCGAGCCGAGGAGCGCGCGCAGCGGGGCCAGGGTGTCGTTGGTGAGCCGGCCCGACCACGCCAGGTCCCAGAGGGCGTCGGCGAGCTGCGGGTCGGTGGCGTCCGGGTGGGTGGTGGCCCGGACCTGGTCGGCGATCTGGCGGAAGAACAGGCCGTACCCGCCGGAGAGGGTGGTGAGCACCGACTCGTGGAGGGCCGACAGCTCCAGCGGATGCGGTGGCGGGAGGAGGAGCGGCGCCGCGTCCGCGAGGTACAGCGACACCCAGCCGTCCTTGCCGGGCAGGGCCCCGGCTCCCGCCCAGACCACCTCGCCGGTGGTCGTCAGCTCGTCGAGGAGGGCCGGGGAGTAGTCCCGGACCCTCGACGGCAGGATCAGCTTCTCCAGGGCCGAGGCGGGGACGGGCGCGCCCTGGAGCTGCTCGAGCGCGCGGGCAAGACCGTCGATCCCGCGCAGGCTGTTGCCTCCCAGGTGCTGCCACTGCGGCAGGAACGTGGCGAGGGCCGCCGGGGGCACCGGCTCCAGCTCGTGGCGCAGGGCCGCGAGGGAGCGGCGGCGCAGCCGGCGCAGCACGGTCGCGTCGCACCACTCCTGGCCGATGCCGGACGGGTGGAACTCGCCCTGGACGACCCGCCCCGACGCGGCGAGCCGCTGAAGGGCGCCGCCGGTGACGGCCGCGCCCAGACCGAAGCGGTCGGCGGCCTCGGAGGAGGTGAACGGGCCGTGGGTGCGTGCGTACCGCGCGAGGAGGTCGCCCAGCGGGTCCTTCACCGGCTCGGTGAAGGCCTCCGGCACGCCGACCGGCAGGGCCGTGCCCAGGGCGTCCCGGAGCCGTCCGGCGTCCTCGACGGCCGCCCAGTGCTCCCGACCCCCGATCCGCACCCGGATCGCCCGGCGGGCCGTCCCGAGCTCGGACGCCCAGCCCGCGTCGGCGCCGCGCTCGCCCAGCTCCGCGTCGGTGAGCGGGCCCAGGACCCGCAGCAGGTCGGCGACGCCCTCCACGTCCTTGATCCGCCGGTCGTCCGTCAGCCACTGGAGCTCCCGCTCCAGCTCGGCCAGGACGTCCGCGTCGAGCAGCTCCCGCAGCTCCGCCTGGCCGAGCAGCTCGGCGAGCAGACGGGAGTCCAGGGAGAGGGCGGCCGCCCGCCGCTCGGCGAGCGGGGAGTCGCCCTCGTACAGGAACTGCGCCACGTAGCCGAAGAGCAGGGAACGGGCGAACGGGGACGGCTCGGGGGTGGTGACCTCGACCAGGCGGACCCTGCGGGCCTCGATGTCCCCCATCAGCTCCTTCAGACCGGGGAGGTCGAAGACGTCCTGGAGGCACTCGCGGACCGCCTCCAGGACGATCGGGAACGAGCCGAACTCGCTCGCCACCTGGAGGAGCTGGGCCGCCCGCTGCCGCTGCTGCCAGAGGGGGGTGCGCTTGCCCGGGTTGCGCTTGGGCAGCAGCAGGGCCCGCGCGGCGCACTCGCGGAAGCGGGACGCGAACAGCGCGGAGCCGCCCACCTGGTCGGTGACGATCTGCTCGATCTCGCCCTTGTCGAAGAGGGCGTCGGCCGCGCCGACGGGCGCCTTGTCGGCGTCGTACGTCGTGTCGAGATGTCGGCCCGGGTCGACCGGTTCGTGGTCCAGCAGGTCGAGGCCCATGTCCAGGCCCATCAGATCGGCGTCCGGCAGGCGCAGCACGATGCCGTCGTCCGCGTGCATCACCTGCGCGTCCATGCCGTACCGCTCGGCCAGCCGGGCGCCGAGCGCCAGCGCCCACGGCGCGTGGACCTGCGCCCCGAACGGCGAGTGGATGACGACCCGCCAGTCGCCCAGCTCGTCCCGGAAGCGCTCGACCAGGATCGTGCGGTCGTCCGGCACATGACCGCAGGCCTCGCGCTGCTCCTTGAGATACGCCAGGACGTTCTCCGCGGCCCAGGCGTCCAGTCCCGCGGCGAGCAGTCGCAGCCGGGCGTCCTCGTCCGGGAGTGCGCCGACCTCGCGGAGGAACGCGCCCACCGCCCGCCCCAGTTCGAGCGGACGGCCCAGCTGGTCGCCCTTCCAGAACGGCAGCCGGCCCGGAACGCCGGGCGCGGGGGTGACGAGGACGCGGTCCCGGGTGATGTCCTGGATCCGCCAGGAGGTGGTGCCCAGGGTGAACACGTCGCCGACGCGCGACTCGTACACCATCTCCTCGTCGAGCTCCCCGACCCTGCCCCCGCCCTTCTTGGGGTCCGAGCCCGCGAGGAACACCCCGAACAGGCCCCGGTCGGGGATGGTGCCGCCCGAGGTGACGGCGAGGCGCTGCGCGCCCGGCCGCCCCGTGACCGTCCCGGCGACCCGGTCCCAGACCACGCGCGGGCGCAGCTCGGCGAAGGCGTCCGACGGATAGCGGCCCGCGAGCATGTCGAGCACACCGGTGAACGCCGACTCGGGCAGCGAGGCGAAGGGGGCCGCCCGGCGCACCAGCGCCAGCAGGTCGTCCACCTGCCATGTGTCGAGGGCGACGACGGCGACCAATTGCTGGGCCAGGACGTCCAGCGGATTGGCGGGGATCCGCATCGACTCGATCGCGCCCGCTCGCATCCGCTCGGTGACCACGGCCGCCTGCACCAGGTCGCCCCGGTACTTGGGGAACACCACGCCGGTCGACACCGCGCCGACCTGGTGCCCGGCGCGGCCGACGCGCTGCAGCCCGGAGGCCACCGACGGCGGGGACTCGACCTGCACGACCAGGTCGACCGCGCCCATGTCGATGCCCAGCTCCAGGCTGGAGGTGGCCACCACGGCGGGCAGTCGGCCCGCCTTCAGGTCCTCCTCCACCTGGGCGCGCTGCTCCTTCGACACCGAACCGTGGTGGGCGCGGGCGAGCAGCGCCGGGGCGCCCAGGGCCGCCCCCGACTGGGCCATGATCTCGGCCGGGGGAGTCCCTTCGGGGAGGGGTTCGCCGGTCGCCCGCTCGAAAGCGATCTCGTTCAGCCGGTTGCAGAGACGCTCGGCGAGACGGCGGGAGTTGGCGAAGACGATCGTGGAACGGTGGGCCTGGACGAGGTCGGCGATCCGCTCCTCGACATGCGGCCAGATCGACGGCTTGTCGCCGCCGTCCTTGCCCTCGGAGGCGGGGGAGCCGCCCAGCTCCCCCATGTCCTCGACGGGGACGACGACGGAGAGGTCGAACTCCTTCCCCGACGGCGGCTGGACGATCTCCACCGCACGCCCCGGCGACAGATAGCGGGCCACCTCGTCCACCGGGCGGACCGTGGCCGACAGGCCGATCCGGCGCGCGGGACGCGGCAGCAGCTCGTCGAGCCGCTCCAGGGAGAGGGCCAGGTGCGCGCCCCGCTTCGTGCTCGCGACCGCGTGGACCTCGTCCAGGATGACCGTCTCCACGCCCGCGAGTGCCTCACGGGTGGCGGAGGTCAGCATCAGGAACAGCGACTCGGGAGTGGTGATCAGGATGTCCGGCGGCCGGGTCGCCAGCGACCGGCGCTCGGCGGGCGGGGTGTCTCCGGACCGGATGCCGACCCGGATGTCCGGCTCGGGCAGACCGAGACGCACCGATTCCTGGCGGATACCGGTCAGCGGCGAGCGCAGGTTCCGCTCGACGTCCACGGCGAGGGCCTTCAGCGGCGACACGTACAGCACCCGGCAGCGCTTCTTCGGCTCGGCCGGCGGGGGCGAGGAGGCCAGCCCGTCCAGCGAGGCGAGGAACGCGGCCAGTGTCTTGCCCGAGCCGGTCGGAGCGACGACGAGCACGTCGGAACCCGCCCCGATGGCCTTCCAGGCGCCCTCCTGCGCCGCCGTGGGCGCGGTGAAGGCCCCGGTGAACCAACCACGGGTCGCGGGGGAGAACGAGTCGAGCGCGGACCTGACCATGTCCCCCATCGTGCACCCGAGCACTGACAACCGCCGGGACCTGGGGATATTCGGCGGCGGCCGGAGCCGCGTCCGGTGCGGAGGGCGAGGATGGGGCGGGCGGCGTGGGCGGTACGGGCGGCGATGGTGTGGGCGGTGCGGCCCCGGACCGGTGCCTGGCCTCGGCGTGCCCGGCCCCACGGCGCTGCCCGGGTGCCTGTCGCAGAATGGAGGCATGGCGAGCGGGGAGCGGGCACGGTACTGGCAGTACGCCGAGCTGCCCGGGGTCGACCTGCTGCACGCCCACTACATCCGCAAGGCCTTCGCCCGGCACACCCACGAGACCTTCGTCTTCGCCGCGATCACCGAGGGCGTCGAGGCCTTCCACTACCGCGACGACCTCGTCCACGCGGGCCCCGGCCAGATCGCCCTGGTGAACCCCGACACCCCGCACACCGGACACGCGGGCGTGCCCGAGGGCTGGACCTACCGCACGATCTACCCCGACGCGGAGATCGTCCGTTCCATCGCCGCCGACACCCTCGCCCTGCGCGGCTCGGTCGGCTTCACCTCGCCCGTCGTGGACGACCCGTACGCCGCCCGGCTCGTCGTCGGCGTCCACCGGGCCGCCGAGGAGGGCAACGCGCTCGCGGCCGACAGCCTGCTCCGGTTGGTCACCGCCCGGATGCTGCGCAGCCACGGCGGGATCGTCGCCCCGCTCCCGCCCCGCTCCGCGGGCGCGAGGAACGCGGCACGCGCGCGTGCGCTCCTGGAGGACCGCATGGTCGAGCCGCCGACCCTGGAACGGCTCGCCGCCGATCTCGGCACCAGCCCGTTCGCCCTGCTCCGGGCCTTCCGTGACGCGTACGGGATGCCGCCGCACACCTGGCTCACCGACGCGCGCGTGCGCCGGGCCAGACAGCTGCTCGACGCGGGGACGCCTCCGGCGGAGGCGGCGGCGGTCGTCGGCTTCACCGACCAGTCGCACCTCAACCGGCACTTCACCCGCAGCGTCGGGGTGCCTCCGGGGGCCTACCAGCGCGCGCGGGGCAGCGCGGGGCCCGCCGCAAGAACGTACAAGACCGGGCCGCCGGAGCTGCCGTAACGTCCCTGACGTGGCAGAACAGACAGCACCTCCCGTCATACGCGAGAACTCACCGCCCGCGGCCCCGGCCAAACCCGACGCGGCCGTCGTCCGCGACGCCCTCGGCGTCGGCATCGCCGTCGGCCTCTCCGGCTTCGCCTTCGGCGTGACCTCGGCCGGCGCCGGACTCAGCGTCCTCCAGACCTGCCTCCTCAGCCTGCTCGTCTTCACCGGCGCCTCACAGTTCGCCCTGGTCGGAGCGCTCGCCGCGGGCGGCAACCCCTTCACGGCCGCCGCGGGCGCCTTCTTCCTCGGCACCCGCAACGCCTTCTACGGCCTGCGGCTCTCCCAGCTCCTCGCCGTGCCCAAGGCCGTCAGGCCGCTCGCCGCGCACTGGGTGATCGACGAGACCACGGCCGTCGCCCTCGCCCAGCCGTCCCGGCGGGCCGCCAGGATCGGCTTCACCGTCACCGGACTCACCCTGTACGTCCTGTGGAACGCGACCACCCTGCTCGGGGCGCTCGGCGCCGAGGCGATCGGCGACACCGAGGCCTGGGGGCTCGACGCGGCGGGCCCCGCCGTCTTCCTCGCCCTGCTCGCCCCCATGCTGAAGTCCGCGACCGAGCGGGCCACCGCCGGGATCGCCGTCCTGCTCGGCCTCGGGCTGCTCCCCGTGCTGCCCGCCGGCGTCCCGGTCCTCGCGGCGGCCCTCGCCGCGCCCCTCGTGCTCTGGTTCCGGGGCCGCCGGACGACTCCCGCCGGACGAGAGAAGGACTCCCGATGAACATCTGGATCGCGATCGCCTTGACCGCCGCCGGTTGCTACCTGGTGAAGCTGGTCGGCCTGCTCGTACCCGCCGGAGCGCTGGAGCGGCCGCTCGTCCAGCGGCTCGCGGCGTTGCTCCCCGTCGCGCTGCTCGCCGCGCTCACCGCACAGCAGACGTTCGGCGCGGGCGACGCCGTCGTCCTGGACGCCCGCGCCGCGGGACTCGCCGCGGCCGCCGTCGCGCTCGTCCTGCGGGCCCCCTTCCTGGTCGTCGTGGGCGCGGCCGTCGCCGTCACGGCGGGGGTACGGGCCCTGGGCTGGTGACCGCCCGGGTCAGCCGACGGGGCGACCGTGGGCGCGCAGGGTGCGCAGGGCCTCGATCGTGACGATCGGCCGCCACTCCAGGGCTGAGCCGGGGGCCCAGGAGCGCCAGCGGATCGGCCAGCCGCCGTCCTCCTGCTGGTCGGCCGCGAGCCGGTCCAGGGAACGGGCCATCTCCTTGTCCGTGAACCAGCGGGCGGCCAGCGAGTCCGGCACGCGCGCGTAGTCGTGCGGGAAGTGGAGCTCCCCGGGCGCGTACCCCTCGGCGACGGGGTAGTCCCCCTCCTCGTCCGGGTCCAGGACGGCGAGCCGCTGCTCACGGACCAGACACCCGAGCCGGTAGGCGGCCGCCTCCGCGCGCGAGCGGTCCGGCGCCCCGTCCAGGAACGCGACGGCGGCCTCGATCTCGTACGGATGCGACGTCTCGAGCGATTCCACCGCCGACCAGCAGAACTCGGTGGCCCGGAACAGCCACGCGTGCCACACCTGGTTGCGGTGCAGCACCCCGACCACCGGGCCCGTCGTCAGCAGCGCGCTCGGCGGCGAGTCCACGACGGGGACGAACGGCGCGGACGGGTAGCCGCGCTGGGACGGATGGATCGCCGGGAGCGCGCCGTCGTGGGTGGACACGTCCGTCAGGTAGCGGCAGATCCGCTCCACGCGCAGCCCGCCGCAGCGGCCGATGGAGTCCAGGACCCGCAGCCCGTGCGCCGTGTGCAGCGGCTGGCTGACCGGTCCGCGGAGATCGGGTTCGAGCGCGTGGCCGTAGCCGCCGTCCTCGTCGAGGTAGGCGGCGAGGGCGGTCTCCACCTGATCCGCGCCACCGCGCAGGAAGTGGTAGGCGAACCGGCGCTGTTCGAGGACACGGGCCGTCAGCCAGACGAAACGCTCGGCTCGGGCCAGGGGGGTCGCGGGCGGTGAGGAGAGGGGTTTTTCGGCCATGCTCCGACGGTAGGGCGGAAAGTCGCGGTGACAAGGCCTACGGAGCGGGCTGCACTCTTGGGAGCGGGATACTGAAGTCATGCGGTTGACGATTTTCTGGGAGCGGATGGAGGACCACTTCGGTGTGTCCTACGCCGAGTCCTTCGCGCGGGACCATGTGATGACCGAGCTCGGAGGGCGGACGGTGCGCGAGGCGCTGGACGCCGGCTGGGAGGCGAAGGACGTCTGGCGGGCCGTCTGCGCGGCCGTCGACGTACCGGCCGACAAGCGGTGACTGCCTCCCGCGTACCGGCCGACGGGCGGTGAGCTCTTTCCGCGTACCGGTCGACGAGCGCTGAGTGGCTCCCGGGTATCGGCGGACGAGCGGTGAGTTCTTTCCGCGTACCGGCCGACGGTGACCGGAAGGCACCACCCGGAGCGCACGGGCGGTGCACCGCCGGCGGTGGGGTGCCCGGAGAGGATGTGTGGGGTCCCGGGTGGAATGTCCGTGCGGTACGCGAGACTGGCGGGGTGGCCCCGACTGACGACACCGACGCGACCGACCTGACCGCATCGACCGATTCGACCGGACCGACCGCCTCCCCGGCGTCGTCCGGCAGAGGGGGCGGCGGCACGCCGGCGCCCCCCGCCGCTCAGGCCTCCGCCGCTCCGGCCGCCCGGATGCCGCGCTGGCTGCCCCGCGCGCTCGTCCTGGCCCTCGCGCTCTACTCCTGCTTCCTGCTCGGCAGCTGGGCCTTCCACCAGCTCGTCGGCCTCCTCGTCAACATCCTGCTCGCCTTCTTCCTCGCCCTCGCCATCGAACCGGCGGTCGGGCGCATGGCGGCGCGCGGGATGCGCAGGGGCCTCGCCACCTTCCTCGTCTTCATCGCCGTCCTGATCTTCAGCGTCGGCTTCGTCGTCCTCCTGGGCTCGATGCTCGCCGGCCAGATCGTCGACATGGTCGAGAACTTCCCCCAGTACCTGGACTCGGTGATCAACTGGATCAACGAGACCTTCGACACGGAACTCTCCCGCGTCGAGGTGCAGGACAGCGTCCTGAGCTCCGACTGGCTGCAGAAGTACGTACAGAACAGCGCCTCCGGCGTGCTCGACGTCTCCGCCACCGTCCTCGGCGGTCTGTTCCGGCTTCTGACGATCTTCCTGTTCTCGTTCTACTTCGCGGCCGACGGGCCCCGGCTGCGGCGCGCGCTCTGCTCCGTCCTGCCCCCCGCCCGGCAGACCGAGGTGCTGCGCGCCTGGGAGATCGCGGTCGACAAGACCGGCGGCTACCTCTACTCGCGCGGTCTCATGGCCCTCATCTCGGGTGTCGCGCACTTCGTGCTCTTCGAGATCCTCCATGTGCCCTACGCGCCCGCGCTCGCGGTCTGGGTCGGCCTGGTCTCGCAGTTCATCCCCACCATCGGCACCTATCTCGCCGGCGCGCTGCCGATGCTGATCGCCTTCACCGTGAACCCCTGGTACGCGCTGTGGGTGCTCTGCTTCGTCGTGATCTACCAGCAGTTCGAGAACTACCTGCTCCAGCCGAAGCTCACGTCGAAGACGGTGGACATCCATCCGGCGGTGGCCTTCGGCTCGGTCATCGCGGGGACGGCGCTGCTCGGCGTCGTCGGCGCGCTGATCGCCATCCCGGCCGTCGCCACCCTCCAGGCCTTCCTCGGCGCCTATGTGAAGCGGTACGACGTGACGGACGACCCGCGGGTGCACGGCCACCGGCGGTACGGCGAGGCGGTGGTGGCCCGGCTGCAGAAGGCCCTCCACCACAAGAAGGAGGCCGCCTCGGAGGAGCCCGACGAGGGCTCGGAGCCGGAGGGCCCCCGGCCGCCCGGGGAGTCCTGAACCGGCGGCGCCGACGCCCGGCGGAGACCGGGCCTCGCTCCGAAGGCCCGCTCAGAGGACCCGCTCAGACGTACGAAGGTCCTGAGACCCGGTGGCGGAAGGTGTGCCAGATCCACGCCTGGACGGTCACGAGCAGCGGGGTGACGACCAGCAGGGCGGGTACGAGCAGACCGAGCGTGGCGGGGTCGGCCGTCCGCCCGGCGAGCGGGAGCGCGGTCCCCGCCCAGAGCGGCAGCCCGCCCATCAGGACCGCCGTGAGCGCGAACGGCTGCCACGGGCGCCCGGCGCGTCCCACGAGCCGGCGGGCCCGCTCGTAGGGGAGTCCGGTGAGCCGGAGCGTGGCGAACCCCAGTCCGTGCGCGCAGAACAGCGCGGCCACGGCGAGCGCGGTCAGGACGCTCGTGAGACCGGTCGCCGGGGTGTACGGCCGTCCGGTCAGCAGGGCCGCGAGCAGCCACCCCCAGGACAGCGCGACGGTCCAGCTTCCGCAGGTGACGGCCGCGTCGCAGCCGGCGCGCCAGCGGGGGCCCGGACCGCGGCCGCGTGACCAGAGCCCGGCGTCCCGGACGATCCAGCCGGTCAGCAGCGCCACGAGGACCGGGAACTGGTCGCTCAGGAGCTCCCCTTCGAGGGCGGGGAAGCAGCCGACGAGGACCCCGACGGTGGCGACGAGCCAGACCTCGTTGCCCAGGAAGAAGGGGGCGAAGGAGGTGAGGACGAGGCGCCGCTCGGGGTCGCTCCGGCCCAGCCAGGGCGTGAGCATGCCGGTGCCGATGTCCGCCCCCGCGAGGACGAACCAGCCTGCCGCGAAGAAGGCGAGCAGGGCGATGGCCAGGGTCTCCACGGGGGGCTCCTCGGGCTTTTCTCGGTGGTGCGGGCGGAAGGGCGCTCGGCGTCGGGTGGGCTTCCGAGTACGGCGGGTCGGGTGTGCGGGGGGTGGGCGGCGCGAGGTGGGCTCGGGTGTGCGGTGGGCGGCGTGCGTTGGGGTCGGGTGTGCGGCGTGCGGTGGGGGTCAGTAGCGGGGGGCCGGGAGGGTGTCCGCCGGGTCGGGTGCCGTGTCCCGCGCCTCGGCGGGGCGGTCGTCGTGGCCGAGGCCCGACTCCACCGGGCCCCGGCGGGCGTGCCGGGTGAGAAGCCAGGCGTTGAGGACGGCGAGCAGGACGAAGACCGTGGTGAAGACGGTGAGCGAGAGACGCATCGTGCCGGGGGAGAGGTCCGAGACCGCGTCCTCCGTCCTCAGCAGCCCGTAGACGACCCAGGGCTGCCGTCCGGACTCCCGGAAGACCCAGCCGCTGATCATCGCGATGTACGGCAGGGGCACGGCCGCCATCAGCACGAGGTGCCACAACCGGAACCGGAAGACGGCCTTTTTGAAGGCGGCCAGGATCACCCCGGCGAAGCACAGGTACATCATCAGCGCGAAGCTGATCAGCATCAGCAGCGCACCGCCCCGGGTCCAGGCCTCCGAGGGCACGTAGTCGCCGGGGCCGAAGCGCTCCGTCAGCTCCGCCTGGACCCGCGCGATCTCGGCCGCCTTCCCGCTGAACACGGCCGACTTCATCGGCTGGAAGCTGTCGAGGACGGCGAACTGCACACCGCCGAACACGGCGGCCGCCATCAGCGCGGGCGCCGAGAGGAACACCCCGATCCGCAGGCTCCGGCCGAAGAACTCCCACTCCGGGCTGCGCCGGAACAGGTGGTAGGCGCTGACCCCGGCCATGAAGAAGCCGGCCGTCAGCAGCGCCCCGGCGACGATGTGGCCGAAGGCGAGCAGCGCGGAGGGGTTGGTCAGGACCGCGATCGGGTCGTCGAGGACGAGCTCGCCGTTCTCGGAGCCGTATCCCACGGGGTGGTTGAGGAAGCCGTTGGAGACGAGGATCCAGTACGCCGACAGGTAGGCGGTCAGGACGACGATCCAGATCGCGGCCAGATGGGCCCAGCGGTTGAGCCGGTTCCAGCCGAAGATCCACAGTCCGAGGAAGGTCGACTCGACGAAGAACGCCACGATCGTCTCGACGGCGAGCGAGGCCCCGAGGACGTTGCCCGCCTCGTGGGTGAGCCCGCTCCACGCCATGCCGAACTGGAACTCCATCACGAGGCCCGTGACGATGCCGACCGCGTAGTTGATCACGTACAGCTGGCCCCAGAAACGCACCATGCGCGCGTCCAGCGGCTTCCGGCCGAACGTCGCCTTGGTCTGGAGCACGGCCACGACGGTGGCGAGCCCCAGGGTGAGGGCGACGAAGAGGAAGTGGCCGCCCGCGGTGAGGGCGAACTGAAGCCGCGCGAGATCGAGTACGTCCTGGTTCACCCGATCAGCGTCGGCGTACGGTCAGGGGTCCGGCGTCACCCCCGGGTGGACACCGGTCGTACCCCGGCGGTTGCGCCGGTCCACGCGCGCGTACCCCGTGGGTTGTGCCGTCCGGCCCCCGTCCCCTAGGGGACGGTCCCGGGCACCGGGCCTCGGGGGCGTCAGGCCAGCCAGCCGGGCGTGATCATTCCGGACTCGTACGCCAGGATCACCAGCTGGGCCCGGTCCCGTACGGCCAGTTTGGTCATGATCCGGCTGACATGGGTCTTCGCCGTCGCGGGGGAGAGGACGAGACGGCCGGCGATCTCGTCGTTGGAGAGCCCCGCCCCCACCAGGCCGAGGACCTCGCGCTCCCGTTCGGTGAGGGCGTTCAGCCGGGGGCTCGGATCCGGCTGCCGGTCGGCCCGTCCCGCGAACTCGGCGATCAGACGGCGGGTCACCGCCGGGGCGATCAGGGCGTCGCCGCGCGCCACGACCCTTACCGCGTGCAGCAGTTCCATCGGCTCGGTGTCCTTCACGAGGAAGCCCGACGCGCCCGAACGCAGCGCCCCGTACACATGGTCGTCGGCGTCGAAGGTGGTGAGGATGACCACCCGCACCCCTTCGAGCCGCTCGTCGGCGGTGATGCGGCGGGTGGCTTCGAGACCGTCGAGCACCGGCATGCGGATGTCCATCAGGACGACGTCCGGGCGCAGTTCGCGGGCGAGCCCGATCGCCTGTTCCCCGTCCCCTGCCTCTCCGACGACCTCGATGTCCTCCTCGTCGGAGAGGATCGAACGGAAGCCGGCCCGGACCAGGGTCTGGTCGTCGGCGAGCACGACGCGGATCATCGGGGGTCCCTCTCGGACGGGGTGGTGGGCGTGGGTGGGGTGGGCGCCGTGGGTGTGGTGGATGTGGTGGGTGCGGTGGATGTGGCGGGTGTGGACGTGCGCGG
Source organism: Streptomyces zaomyceticus (assembly GCF_014656215.1). Lineage (GTDB taxonomy): Bacteria > Actinomycetota > Actinomycetes > Streptomycetales > Streptomycetaceae > Streptomyces > Streptomyces zaomyceticus. The sequence continues at coordinate 32,178 of NZ_BNBZ01000028.1, forward strand.
TTCCGGGAGCGGCAGCCGGGCGTCCACCAGGAAACCGCCGGCCTCACCATTCTCGGCGGTCAGCTCACCGCCGAAGGCGCGTGCCCGCTCCGCCATGCCCCGGATACCGCTGCCCGGCGGCCGGCCCTCCGGAGCGCCCCCGCCGTCGTCCGCGATCACCAGCCGCACCGCGTCCGTGCCCCAGTCGAGGGAGACGCGGACCGTCCGCGCGCCCGAATGGCGGGTCACGTTCGTCAACGCCTCCTGGACGATCCGGTACGCGGCGAGGTCCACGGGAGGCGGCAGCGGCACGGGAGTGCCCGACGTCTCCGTTCGTACGTCGAGACCGGCGCTCCGGGCGCGATCGACGAGATCGCCGAGGAGCGCGAGACCGGAGGGGGACGGGGCGGTCGGCGTGGGCTCGTCGGCGCTCCGCAGGACCCCGAGGGTCGCCCGCAGCTCGCGCAGCGCGTCCTTGCTGGTGGCCTTCACCGCCTCCAGCGCCTCGGTGGCCGTGACGAGCCCGGCCTCGGGGGCGGGCCCCTTCCCGAGTCGGTGCAGGGCGGCGCCGGACTGGACGTTGATCAGGGAGATGCTGTGGCCGAGGACGTCGTGCACCTCACGGGCGATCCGCAGCCGCTCCTCGGTGGCGCTCTGACGGGCGCGGGCCTCCTGCTCCCGTTCGGCGGCGAGCGCCCGCTGCTCCACCTCGTGGAGGTAGGCGATCCGGGTGCGCTGGGCCCGGCCCACCGCGACGAGGCTGATCAGCCACCCGGCCAGCATCACGAGCGAGGTGTCGTCGATCTGCCGGTGCCCCGGCCGCTGCCGGAACTCGCCGAACCCGACCGCGAGCAGGGTGACAGAGGCGAGGGCGACGGAGGCGGCGAAGCGGCCCTCGGCGGCGGTCGTGTACAGCGCGAGCGCGAAAGCGATCATGAGCGGGCCGTCCTGGGAGGACAGCGGGTAGTAGACGACGCAGGCCAGCAGCGTGACGACGGCGACGGCGACCGGCTGGCGCCGCCGGAAGTACAGCGCCCCGCACCCGACCAGGATGAGCGCCCAGCCGATCACCGTACGGGCGACGGGCTCGGTCGCGTACCGCGCGGAGACGAGTGTCCAGACGGCGACGACGACCAGGACGACACCCGCCACGAGAGCGTCGGAGGCCCGCGACGACAGACGCCCGCCGCCGGGGGAACGGAGGGGGAGGGACATGCGTCGAAGGATAGGCGGGGGACGGCGACGGGGTGTGCGTGTGGCCTCGTGGGGCGGCGGGGGTGAGCGCGGGGGCAGGGGTCGCGGTCCCGCGGGCGGGTCGTCCTCGTACGGCCGGGGTCGCCCTCGTACGGTCGGGTCGTCCTCGTACGGCTTGGGTGGGTGGGAACGTCGGATCGGGCGGCCTCGGGGGGCTTCGATGATGTACGGGTACTCGGACGAGTGGTGGGTCCTGCTGTTCGTGCCGGTGGTCCTGTGGGTGCCGTTCGGGCCCTTCCTCATGGCGGGCATGGGGGTGTGGTGTGCCCGGCGGCCCGGGCGGTGGCCGCGGCTCTGGTCCGTGCTGCTGCCGCTGGTGCCGGTCGCGGTCTCCGCCGTCGCCATGACCATGCCCCTGGAGAGCTGGGACCAGTCCGGCCACACCGAGGACCTCCTGGGCTATGTCCTCGTGTACGTGCTGGGCATCACCGTGCTGCCGTGGGTGCTCGGATACGGCATCACGAGGGCGGTGCGGGCGGTGAGGGGCCGTCGGGAGCCGGAGTCGGAGACCCGTGCGGAGCCGGGGCCGGGGCCGGGGCCGGAGGGGGAGCGGGGCCCCACGGAGCCGTAGCGCGCTTATGTACGCGTGCTGCGGGCCCCTTCGGCGACCTTCGGTGCGTGCGCCCCTGCCGCGACCCTCTTGTCAACCAAGGTTGACGAGAGGGTGAGTGTCAACGTAAGTTGACACCATGAGCGATGCGACCGATCTCGCCGTGCGGGCGGGTGACCGCGACCCCCGAATCGGGCTGCGGGCCGTTTCCGCCCTGAGGCGACTGCTGGAACAGCTGGAAGCCGTCCAGGTGCGCAGTGCGCGCAACCAGGGGTGGTCGTGGCAGGAGATCGCGACCGAACTGGGAGTCAGCCGTCAGGCCGTCCACAAGAAGTACGGGAGGCAGTGATGTTCGAGCGGTTCACGAAATCCGCACGCGCCGTGGTGAAGGGGGCGGTCGAGCACGCCGAGCGGGGCTGCGCGACGGCCGTCACCGAGGAGCATCTGCTCCTGGCCCTGCTCGACCGGGAGGAGAGCCGGGCGGCGGAGGCGCTGCGCACGCTCTGTCCGACCGAACGTCGCCCCTCCCTGGCCGCGGACCTGGCGGACGCCCGGCGCCGGGCGGGGCTGTCCCGGGCGGACGCGGAGGCCCTGGCGGACCTCGGCATCGACGTCGGCGCGATCGTGGCACGGGTGGAGGAGACGCACGGCGCGGGCGCGCTCGCGGGCGACCGCAGGGACACCGGGCGGCGCTCGGGCCGCCGGCCCTTCTCGCGGGAGGCCAAGGGCATCCTGGAGAAGTCGCTCCGGATGGCGCTGGCCCGCAAGGACCGGGAGATCGGCGACGAGCACATCCTCCTGGCGCTCACCAGCACCGGCGGGGTCGTCGCGGAGGTGCTGGCCGACCACGGCGTCTCGTACGCCTCGGTCGACACCGCACTCTCCGGCGCGCCGACCGGCTGACTCCACCCCGCTCGCTCTCCTTGGCCTTTCCGGTCGACTGCGGTCCACGCGTACGCCCGCGAGCACCGGCTCCTGCCGGGGCCGGCCCCTGATCTCGGTGTCGGCCGGATCGACCGCTGCACCCGCCAGGACTGAGTGGCCGCGAACCGCCTTCCGCCGATCCCGGGAAGGTGCCCGGCGTCACGCCTTCGTGCGTGGCTGGTGTGCGGTGAGCTCCGCCTTCTCCAGCCAGTCGAGGTACCAGCGGGCGAAGGTGACCGGTGTCCCCGTGTCATCGAGGAGCGGGGCGAGGTCGGTGTCGTCCACCCGGCAGTCGGACCAGACCGTGCCGCGGTGGGCACCGCTGATGATCAGCCACTCCCGCTGGGCGCAGCCGAGGTGGGAGATGACGATGGCACCGGCGGTGCGCTCGGGGGCGAACATCAGGGCTCCCCAGCGTTCGTCCCATGCTTCGGCGGCGTCGTCGAAGTCCTCGATCTCGTCGAAGTCCTCTTCTTCGGGGCGTTCGGCGAGAAGCGCGTCGAGGACTTCGGGGTCCGGGCCGTGCTCGGGGAAGGGGCGGGCGAGCATGGTCGGGTCGGCCAGGTCGGCCCCGTCCCCTTCCCAGCGCCAGCGGCCCTGTACGCGGCGCACGGGGAAGACGCCGTAGGCGGGACCCGCGCCGCCGGCGCCCACGCGGGTGAGGAAGTTCCGGTAGTCCTCCGGCAGCCTCACGCCCAGCTGCGCTTCGAGCTCGGCGAGCCCGTCATCGGACAGCGGGTCCTCCAGGGCCCACCTGTGCCCGTGCGAGCCGAACACCTGGTCGCTCGACGGCCGGGTACCCAGCTCGGCCAGGCGCCGGCGAACACCGCTCCACTGCTGCTCAAACATGCGCCGACGGTACGCGGAGCCTGTGACAGCGGAGGCCGCCGGGGAAGGAACGGCCTACCGGCGCGCTCGCCCGTCGATCGAGGCGTTCGGTCGTTGGTCCGTCACGTTCGGTGACGATGTCGCCCTGTGTCGGCGGCGTGGTGCGCTTGACACTGAAATCGAACATCCATTCTCATGGAAGCCCGGCCCTTGGAATCTCGGGGTTGTCGCCGAGTTGTCCACAGGCCGGAGGGGACGTCGGGGCCCATTGTCAGTGGCAGGGGTTAGCGTCTTTCACATGAAGCGATCGACTCAAGCAAACCGGGTGGAACCCATGGCAGGAACCGACCGCGAGAAGGCGCTCGACGCCGCGCTCGCACAGATTGAACGCCAATTCGGCAAGGGCGCAGTGATGCGCATGGGTGACCGCGTCCAGGAGCCGATCGAGGTGATCTCCACCGGATCGACCGCCCTCGACATCGCCCTCGGCGTCGGCGGCCTGCCGCGCGGCCGTGTCGTGGAGGTCTACGGACCGGAGTCCTCCGGTAAGACGACCCTGACCCTGCACGCCGTGGCCAACGCCCAGAAGGCCGGCGGCCAGGTGGCCTTCGTGGACGCCGAGCACGCCCTCGACCCCGAGTACGCCAAGAAGCTCGGCGTCGACATCGACAACCTCATCCTGTCCCAGCCGGACAACGGCGAGCAGGCCCTCGAGATCGTCGACATGCTGGTCCGCTCCGGCGCCCTCGACCTGATCGTCATCGACTCCGTCGCCGCGCTCGTCCCGCGTGCGGAGATCGAGGGCGAGATGGGTGACTCGCACGTCGGTCTCCAGGCCCGACTGATGAGCCAGGCCCTCCGGAAGATCACCAGCGCGCTCAACCAGTCCAAGACCACCGCGATCTTCATCAACCAGCTCCGCGAGAAGATCGGCGTGATGTTCGGCTCGCCGGAGACCACGACCGGTGGCCGCGCCCTGAAGAGACCCTCAAGGACGGCACGGACGCGGTCGGCAACCGCACCCGCGTCAAGGTCGTCAAGAACAAGGTCGCGCCCCCCTTCAAGCAGGCCGAGTTCGACATCCTCTACGGCCAGGGCATCAGCCGCGAGGGCGGCCTGATCGACATGGGCGTGGAGCACGGCTTCGTCCGCAAGGCCGGTGCCTGGTACACGTACGAGGGCGACCAGCTCGGCCAGGGCAAGGAGAACGCCCGCAACTTCCTGAAGGACAACCCCGACCTCGCCGACGAGATCGAGAAGAAGATCAAGGAGAAGCTGGGCGTCGGCGTCCGGCCCGAGGCCGCGAAGGCCGAGACGGCGACGGACGGGGCGAGCGCCTCGGACGCGGCCGGCACGGACGACGCAGCCAAGAGCGTCCCGGCACCCGCGAGCAAGACCGCGAAGGCGACCAAGGCCACCGCGGTCAAGAGCTGAACCGGTGACCGGTCGCACCGAATGGCCGGGTGACAGCCCCGACTCGTCGAGGGCCGAGAAGGAGCTGTCACCCCAGGATCCGGCTGAGCGGGCGCGGGCGATCTGTCTGCGCCTGCTCACCGGGAACCCCCGCACGCGCAAGCAGCTCGCCGACGCGCTGCGCAAGCGGGAGATCCCCGACGAGGTGGCGGAGGAGGTCCTCTCCCGCTTCGAGGACGTCGGGCTCATCGACGACGCCGCCTTCGCGGGGGCCTGGGTGGAGTCCCGCCACCACGGCCGGGGCCTCGCCCGCCGGGCGCTCGCCCGCGAGCTGCGGACCAAGGGCGTCGAGCCGAGCCTCATCCAGGAGGCGGTGGAGCAGCTCGACTCCGACCAGGAGGAGGCCACCGCGCGCGAGCTCGTGGCGCGCAAGCTGCGCTCCACCCGAGGTCTCGACCGTGACCGGCGTCTGAGACGGCTCGCCGGGATGCTCGCCCGCAAGGGATATCCCGAGGGGATGGCCCTCCGCGTCGTCCGTCAGGCGCTGGAGGCCGAGGGCGAGGACACGGACGGGCTCGACGAGTCCTTCTGATCCCCGGGGGAGATCAGAAGGACTCCGTCCGAGTCCCGGCGTGGCCGTCCGCGCCAGCGGGTGGTGCTGACCTCGTCGCGTCAGCCGCGCGGCGTCGGGAGCAGGACCGGGAGGCCCGCCGCCTTCCACGCCTGGAAGCCGCCGATCACGTCGGTCGCCCGGTGCAGGCCCAGGCGGCGCAGGGACTCGGCGGCGAGGGAGGAGGCGTAGCCCTCGTTGCAGAGGACCACCACCCGCAGATCATGGCTGTCCGCCTCCGCCGCCCGATGGCTGCCCAGGGGGTCGAGCCGCCACTCCAGCTCGTTGCGTTCCACCACCAGCGCGCCCGGGATCAGCCCGTCCCGTTCGCGCAGGGCCGCGTAGCGCGTGTCCACCAGGAGCGCGTCGCCCGCCTCGTACGCCTCGTGGGCGGCCCGGGGCCCGATCCTGTCGAGGCCCGACCGGACCTGCTCCAGGAGGTCGTCGATCCCGATCCGGCCGGCTTCCGCCGGTGCCGTACCGCCCGCACCCTCCGTGGTGCTCGTCGTGCTCTCGTGTCGCTCGCTCACTGCCAGTCCTCCGGGCGCTCGACCTGCTCAAGGCGGAGTACCGCGCCCGTCCGGCTGAACCGCCGGATCAGCGGGAGCGGCGGATAGTAGGCGTGCACCGACACCGCGTGGGTGTCCGGGGACTCGTTGAGCACCTCGTGCACATGATGGCGGCCGAAAGCGCGGCTGCCGCCCTCGCCGAGACGGCGGGAGCGGTCGAGGCCGTCGGCCAGTTCCAGGGTCTTCCAGCCGCTCGCCGGCAGCCGGACCGCCAGCGCGTTCTCGGTCAGCGTGCCGCGTGCCGTGGCGAAGGCGCCGAGCGAATCGGCGTGGTCGTGCCAGCCCGTGCCCGTGCCGGGCGGCCAGCCGATGAGCCAGGCCTCGCTGCCGCCGGGGCCTTCGAGCCGGACCCAGGTGCGGCCCTCGGGGTCCAGCGGCAGGGAATCCACCAGGGCCCGGTCCGCCGCCGTGCGCCGGACGAAGTCGAGCAGGGCCGCCGCCGTCGGCGCGCCGGACGGAGCGGTCCGGGCGGCGGCCGGGGAGCCGGCCGGGGGGACGGGGGCGGTGGGGGCGTTCAGAGGGTGCGCGGGGGTGGGGTGAGACACGGGTGTCCGTCCTGGTTCGCTGAGAGCGCGCGACGGCAGCACGGCTCACCGACGAACGTCGGTGGCGGGGCGCGCGCGGGGGAAGGGCGAGATCAGCAGGACGGGCGACACACGCAGCCCGCGTAGCGGACGAGGTCCATATGGACCCTCCGCCACAGGCGCACATCGGTGTCGGTCACGCTCCGGAGTACACCATGTGCGCCTGTGGGAATCAATGGATGTCCGCTGTGCGGTCACTCTCCGCGGACACCTCGGCGCCGGCACGGGCGGTTCGGGCGGCCCCGTCGGTCCCGTCCGTCCCGTCGGTCTCCTCGGTCGGGGAGCCGCCGCGCGCCGCGTCGGCCGCCGCGTACAGCTCCTCGGGGTGGACTCCGGCGAAGGCGGCGACGAGGTGCCCGTCGGGGCGCACGAGCAGGACGGCGTGGGCGGGGGCGCCCGGGTAGGCCTCCGTCACCAGGACCTCCGCCTTCGCGGGGAGCGCGTCGACCGCCTCTTCGAGTCGCGGCATGACACCCGCGCCGCGCCAGTGGCGCGGGTCCCAGACCCCGGTGCCGGGGGCGACCAGGAGGACCAGGAGGCGGCCCTGACCGAGCCGGTCCCGGAGCCGGACGGTCGTGCCGTCGGGGGCCGTCACGCGGACGTCCTCGACCGGGGCGCCCTCGGGGGTGCCGACGGGGGTCCGGCCGCCGCTGTACTGAGGTGCGAGGGGGGAGTGCGGGTACGCGGGGGGCGCGCCCAGCGGGCCGCGCCCCACATGACCGTCGGCCAGCAGGGCGTCGTGACCGCGCATGGCTCCCGGGAGGTACGTCCGCAGGCCTCCGCCGCCGCGCAGGGCCGGCAGCGACTGGTCCGCCGCGCGGAGCCGGGAGGCGACGGCCGCCCGCCGCTCGCTCTGGTAGCTGTCGAGGAGCCGCTCGGAGGCGCCGTGGTGCCAGGTGTGGGCGAGCTTCCAGGCGAGGTTGTCGACGTCCCTGAACCCCTCGTCGAGGCCCTGGGTGCCGACAGCGCCCAGCAGATGGGCCGCGTCCCCGGCGAGGAGGACCCGGCCGACCCGCCAGCGCCGGGCGAGCCGGTGGTGCAGGGTGTGGACGCCGGTGTCGATGAGTTCGTACGGGGGCGTCACCCCGTCGCACCAGCCGGCCAGGGTCTCGCGGATCCGGGCGACCAGCGCGTCCGGGGTGACCAGGTCGCCCCGGGGCGGCAGCAGCCAGTCGATCCGCCACACCCCGTCGGGCAGCGGACGGGCGGTGATCTCCTCGGCGGCGCCCCGCCACGGCGGCTGACGGTGCAACAGGGCTTCGCCGGGCCAGGGGAGTTCGGTGCGCAGCGCGGCGACCGCGTGCCGTTCCACCGCGGTCCGGCCGGGGAAGCGGATCCCGAGCAGCTTGCGCACGGTCGAGCGGGCGCCGTCGCAGCCGACGAGATGACTCCCGCGCCACCAGGTGCCCGCCGGGCCGCGGGTATGGGCGATGACGCCGTCCGGGTCCTGCTCGATGGTGTCGAGCCGGGCCTCGGTGACGAGCCGGATCAGCTTCTGGTGGGCGATGGCGTCGCGCAGTCCGCGCGCCAGGGCGTGCTGGGGGATGTGCAGCGGCGCGGCCGGGGCGGAGGGCGCGTCGGGGTCCTCGGACCACTCCTCCGTACCGCCGAGTCCCAGGTCGAGGGCCAGGTGGCGGGCCACCTGGCGGCGGCGCATGCCACGCCAGCCGACCCAGCGGACACCCTCGTCACGGAGGGTGGTGCAGCCGAGCCGCTCGACCATCGCGGCCGTGTCGGCGCGCAGCACGACACTGCGGGCGGGGCGTGACTCCTCCTTGCCCGAGCCCTCGTCGAGGACGACGCTGGGCACGCCCTGCGCGGCGAGCGCGAGGGAGAGCGCGAGGCCGACGGGCCCCGCGCCCACGATGATCACCGGGTCCACGGCGCGGCTCCTGAAGGCCGGACGGTCATGGGGGCAGCACATCTGAGTGTGGCACGAGCCCGGTGCTTGATCACAGACCGTATGCAACCCACTGAGGGTGCTTGCGTCAAGCGACGGGGTGGGCGCGGTGCGGCCGACCTGAAGTCGGTGCCGCTCCGGCCCACCCCTGTGGTCCCACGGACCCCGTCGGGCCCCACCGTTCACCGTGGTGGGACCTGTCCGGGAGTCAGGCGCCGCTGATGGCGTCGCTCTTCACCTCGGTCGCTCCGGGCTGGGCCGGGATGTTCACCGCCGCGGACTTCTTGCCCTGGCGCAGGCGCCGCTCCAGGCGGCCGGCGAGGTGGGTGAGGAGCGCGTTGATGACGATGAAGATCAGTGCGATGACCGTGAAGGTGGCGATCGTGTTGGCGCCGTAGTTGGCCGTGATCTGCCGGTTCTGGCTGAGCAGCTCGGTGAATCCGAGCATGGCGCCGCCGAGCGCCGTGTCCTTGACGATCACGACGAGCTGGCTGACCAGGGCGGGGAGCATGACGGTCACGGCCTGCGGCAGCAGGACGTACATCATGGTCTGGCCCTTGCGCATGCCGAGCGCCTCGGCGGCGTCGCCCTGGCCGCGGGGCAGCGAGAGCACACCGGCGCGAACGACCTCGGCGATCACGGAGGCGTTGTAGAGCACCAGGCCGGTGACGACCGCGTACAGCGGGCGGAAGTCGGAGCTGATCGTCGTGTACTCGCGGTAGATGCCGCTCGCGAACATCATCAGGAGCAGCACCGGGATGGCGCGGAAGAACTCCACGACGGTACCGACGGGCACCCGCACCCAGCGGTGGTCGGAGAGCCGGCCGATGCCGAGGAGGGCGCCGAGCGGCAGCGCGATCAGGATCGACAGCACGGCGGCCTTGAGGGTCTCCGTGAGGCCGGGCAGCAGATACGTCGTCCAGACGCGGGAGTCGGTGACGAACGGACTCCACTTCTCGACGGCCAGCTGGTTCTTGTCGGCCATGGCCGAGAGCATCCACCACGCCGCCAGTCCGAGGACGGCGAGAAAGCCGATCGTGTAGACGACGTTCCGCCGCTTGGCGCGGGGGCCGGGAGTGTCGTACAGGACGGAACTCATCGCTTCACCGCCAGACGCTTGGCCGCCCAGCCGAGGAGCAGGCCGGTGGGGAGGGTGAGGAGGATGAAGCCGAAGGCGAAGACGGCGAAGACGGCGAAGAGCGCGTCGGCCTCGTTCTCGACCATCTCCTTCATCAGGACGGCCGCCTCCGCGGCGCTGATGGCCGAGGCCACCGTGGTGTTCTTGGTGAGGGCGATGAGCACGTTGGCGAGCGGGGTCACCACCGCGCGGAAGGCCTGCGGGAACACCACCAGGGTGAGGACCTGGGTGAAGTTCAGGCCCAGCGCGCGGGCGGCTTCGGCCTGACCCGGCGGAACGGTGTTGATGCCCGAGCGCAGCGCCTCGCAGACGAAGGTGCCGGTGTACGCGCTGAGGCCGAGGACCGCGAGCCGGAAGCCGATGTCCTCGAAGCTGCCGCCGCCGAGCGTGATGCCGAGGGTCTGGTTGAGCCCGAACGAGCAGGCCACGAGGACCACGGTCAGCGGGGTGTTGCGGACGAGGTTCACGTACGCGGTGCCGAAGGCCCGCATCGCGGGGACCGGGCTGACCCGCATGCCGACCAGGGCCGTGCCCCAGATCAGCGAGCCGATCGCCGAGTAGAGGGCGAGCTTCGCCGTCACCCAGAAGGCGCCGAGCAGGTCGTACTGCCCGGAATCAAGAAAGTCGAACACGATGCCCGCGCTCTCCCCTGGTGGTCGGTCGGTTGGAAGGCCGGTGCGTGGGCAGCGGCCGGTGCCGGTGCGGACGGCCGCCCCGGGTGGGGGCGGCCGTCACGGCCGGAGCGGGTCAGGTCAGTTCTCGACCTTGGGCGCGGGCTCGTACTTGTAGCCCGAGGGGCCGAAGTGCTGCTTGACGAGCTTCTCCCACGTGCCGTCGGAGACCATCTTCTCCAGCGCCTTGTTGATCTTGCCGCGGAGGTCGTCGTCGCCCTTCTTGACGCCGATGCCGTACTTCTCGTCGCTCATCCGGAGACCGGCGAGCTTGAACTTGCCCGCGTGCTCCTTCTGCGAGGCGTAGCCCGCGAGGATGGAGTCGTCGGTGGTCAGGGCGTCGACGGCCTTGTTCTCCAGACCGGTGAGGCACTCGGAGTAGCCGCCGAGCTGCTGGAGGTCGGCCTTCGGGGCGAGCTTGTCCTTGACGTTCTGCGCGGAGGTCGAGCCGGTGACCGAGCAGAGCTTCTTGGAGTTGAGGTCCTCGACCTTGGTGATCGAGCTGTCGTCGGCGCGCACGAGCAGGTCCTGGTGGGCCAGGAAGTACGGGCCGGCGAAGTCGACCTCCTTCTTGCGCTTGTCGTTGATCGAGTAGCTGGCGACGACGAACTTCACGTCACCGTTCTTGATCAGGTTCTCGCGCTCGGCGCTCGGCGCCTGCTTGAAGTTGATCTTGTCCTCGGCGTAGCCGAGCTCCTTGGCCACGTAACGGGCGACATCCACGTCGAAGCCGGCGTACTTGCCGTCCGGGGTCTTCAGGCCCAGGCCGGGCTGGTCGAACTTGATGCCGACGTTGATCTTGTCACCGTTGCTGCCCGAGTCGGAGCCGCCGCCACAGGCGGTGGCGGTCAGCGCGAGGACGACGGCGGCCGCGGCGGCGGCGGGGGTGCGACGAAGCTTCATCGTGGAATGTCCCTTGGTCTAGAAGTGAGTTGGGAAGGATAGGCCCGAACTCGCTCAGTGGTGAAGGATCTTGGAGAGGAAGTCCTTGGCCCGGTCGCTGCGCGGGTTGCTGAAGAACTCCTCGGGCGCCGCCTGCTCGACGATGCGTCCGTCGGCCATGAAGACGACCCGGTTGGCGGCGGAGCGGGCGAAACCCATCTCGTGGGTCACGACGACCATCGTCATGCCGTCCCGCGCCAGCTGCTGCATGACCTCGAGGACCTCGTTGATCATCTCGGGGTCGAGCGCGGAGGTCGGCTCGTCGAACAGCATGACCTTCGGGCCCATCGCGAGCGCGCGGGCGATCGCCACACGCTGCTGCTGACCACCGGAGAGCTGCGCGGGGTACTTGTCCGCCTGGGTGCCGACCCCGACCCTGTCGAGCAGGGCGCGGGCCTTCTCCTCGGCGGCCTTCTTCTCCGTCTTCCGGACCTTGATCTGGCCCAGCATCACGTTCTCGAGCACCGTCTTGTGCGCGAAGAGGTTGAAGGACTGGAAGACCATGCCGACGTCGGAACGCAGCCGGGCCAGCTCCTTGCCCTCCGCCGGCAGCGGCTTGCCGTCGATGGTGATGGTGCCGGAGTCGACGCTCTCCAGCCGGTTGATCGTGCGGCACAGCGTCGACTTGCCGGACCCGGACGGTCCGATGACGACCACGACCTCGCCGCGGCTGATCGTCAGATCGATGTCCTGGAGGACATGCAGTGCGCCGAAGTGCTTGTTCACGCCGGACAGTACGACCAGGTCGTCCGTGGCGTGCGGGGTGTCCGCGGGACCCTTGGACACTGACTCTCCGCTCATCGGGCTCTAGCTCCGTCCTCCTCGGTTGGGGAGGACACTAGAGATCCGATGTGATGCCCGTCATCACATCTGAGCGGAAATTGAGGATAACGATCCGGCCGCAACCGGACACAGTGTGTGAACGGGACACCCCGGGCCGTACCGGCTGCATAACAGAAACACCGGTGTCACCGGGCGACACTTGACGGCAACACCGATCGCCACCGATGTTCGGTGTTCATGCCCCGGTACCACCTGGTACACAGAGAGCCGTCGATCACGCCACAACCCCGGAGGAGGTACGTATGCGACTGCTGCTCGTCGAGGACGACGATCATGTCGCCGCCGCCCTCTCCGCGATCCTCGCCAAGCACGGCTTCACGGTCACCCACGCCCGCAGCGGCGAGGAGGCCCTGCAGGCCGTCCTGCCCACCGCGCAGGGCGTGCGCCCCTCCTACGGGGTGATCCTGCTCGACCTCGGCCTCCCCGACCAGGACGGCTACCAGGTCTGCGGCCGCATCCGGAAGCTCACCACCACCCCGGTGATCATGGTGACCGCGCGCGGCGACGTACGCTCCCGGATCCACGGCCTCAACCTCGGCGCCGACGACTACGTCGTCAAGCCCTACGACCCCGGCGAGCTCCTCGCCCGCATCCACGCCGTCAGCCGGCGCAACGCGGGCACCGAGGAGACGGCGGGCACCGGCGCGGACGCCGACGGAACCCAGCTGCAGCTCGGCTCCGTCGTCATCGAGCTGCCCACCCGCCGCGTCAGCGTCGACGGCGAGAGCGTCGCCCTGACGCGCAAGGAGTTCGACCTGCTCGCCCTCCTCGCCCAGCGGCCCGGAGTCGTCTTCCGCCGGGAACAGATCATCAGCGAGGTCTGGCGCACCAGTTGGGAGGGGACCGGCCGCACCCTGGAGGTGCACGTCGCGTCCCTGCGCTCCAAACTGCGGATGCCCGCCCTGATCGAGACCGTGCGGGGCGTCGGCTACCGCCTGGTCGCCCCCGCCGCGTAACCGCCGGACGGCCCCTTCGTGCGCACCCGCCTCCTTCCGCTGCTCATCGTCCTGATGGCCGGCGTCCTGCTCGCCCTCGGCTTCCCGCTCGCCGCCAGCCTCGCCGCCTCCGAACAGCAGCGGGTCGTCGTCGACCGGCTCGACGACGCCGCGCGCTTCGCCGCGCTCGCCCAGTTCGTCAGCGACACGAACCCCTCCATCGACGAGCGGCGGACCACCCTCGGCGGCGAACTCGCCAGCTACCACGACGTGTACGGCATCCGGGCCGGCATCTTCTACCGGAACAACCGCTCCATGGCCGCCGCCCCCGAGGACTGGGTCGTCCCGTACGAGGGGGAGGGCCGCCGCGCCTTCCGCGAGGCGCTCCTGGGCCGACGCAGCCACGATCCGCCGCAGGTGTGGCCCTGGCAGCCCCACGCCCGGCTCACCATCGCCTCCCCGGTCGTCCGCGACGGGGACGTCGTCGCCGTCGTCGTCACCGACTCGCCCACCGGACAGCTCCGCATGCGCATCCTGCGCGGCTGGCTGGTGATCTTCGCGGGCGAGGCCGCGGCCATGCTCCTCGCCATCGGCGCCGCCATCCGGCTCACCGGCTGGGTGCTGCGACCCGTCCGCGTCCTCGACTCCGTCACCCACGACATCGCCACCGGGCGCATGAACTCCCGCGTCGCCGCGACCGGCGGGCCGCCCGAGCTGCGACGCCTCGCGCTCTCGTTCAACGAGATGGCCGACAACGTCGAGGAGGCGCTCGAACAGCAGCGGGCCTTCGTCGCCGACGCCTCCCACCAGCTGCGCAACCCGCTGGCCGCGCTGCTCCTGCGGATCGAGCTGCTCGCCATGGAGCTCCCCGAGGGCAACGAGGAGATCGCTTCCGTACGGACCGAGGGCAAGCGCCTCTCACAGGTCCTCGACGACCTCCTCGACCTGGCCCTCGCCGAGCACGCGGCGGCCGAGCTGAGGCTCGTCGACGTCGGCGCGCTCACCGCCGAGCGGGTCGCCTCGTGGCGGCCGGTCGCCGACGACAAGGGCGTCGTGCTGACCGGGGAGTGCGGGGCGGTCACGGCCTGGGCGGACCCGGTGGCGCTCTCCAGCGCGCTCGACGCGGTGATCGACAACGCGCTGAAGTTCACCCCGGCCGGGGAGGAGGTCTCGGTCACGGCCAAGGCCCGGCCCGGCGGGGAGAGCGTCGCGGTCGTCGTCGCCGACCACGGGCCCGGTCTCACGCAGGAGGAGCTGGGGAGGGTCGGCGACCGCTTCTGGCGCTCGGGCCGCCACCAGAACATCAAGGGGTCGGGCCTCGGCCTCTCGATCACCCGGGTCCTGCTGACGGCGGGCGGGGGCGGCATCGCGTTCGCGCCGAACGCGCCGCACGGGCTGCGGGTGACGGTCACCGTGCCGCGGAACGCTCCGGTCGCCAGGACGGCGACGGGGGACCGGGGCGGTCGGGACGGTCAGGGCGGTCGGGGCTTCGCCGGGCGGTAGGGCCGGGCGGTCCTGTCGTTCAGGGCCCGGCCCTCACCGGGTGGTGGGAGCGGCCGGGGCGGTCGGGGCTTCGCCGGGCAGTGGGACCGGCGGGCGAAGGCAACCCGGGGCGGTCGGGTGGGACCGGCGGGGGGCGAAGGCGACCGGCAGCGGTCGGGGCCTCACCGGACGTGAGGACCGGTCGGCGCCGTCGTGGAGGGGCCGGGCTGTACCGGGTGGTGGGAGCGGTCGGGGGAAGGGTGACCGGCACCGGTCAGGGCTTCACCGAGCGGTAGTAGCGGCTGGCGCCGTCGTGCAGGGGCAGGGGCTCCGTGTAGACGGCGGTCCGCAGGTCCACCAGCTGCGCCGGGTGGACCTGGTTGCCGATCCGGTCCCGGCTTCTGATCACCGTACGGGTGAAGCCCTCCACCAGGTCGTCGTCGGCCTCGGCGGTGGTGACCAGGAGGTTCGCCACGGCCAGGGTCTCGATCTGCCGGCCGTCCTGCGCCTTGGCGTACGCGTCCGCAGGGATCAGGGCCGACCGGTAGTGGCGGGTCGACCTGCCGACGTCGTGGAGCCGGTCGACCAGCGCCGTGTCGAGGGGGAGCAGCCGGACCGGGAAGCGCTCCGACAGCTCCTGTACCGCCGCGGTGGGCAGCCCGCCCGACCAGAAGAACGCGTCCAGCTCGCCGCGCTCCAGGAGCCGCGGCATGGTGTCGATGCCCATCGAGACCGGTTGGATGTCCCGTACGGGGGCGAGGCCCGCCGCCGCGAGGACACGGTCCGCGATCAGCCGGACACCGGAGCCGTCCTGGCCGACGCCGACCTTCAGACCGCGCAGGTCCTGCACCTTCTGGATCGCGGAGCCCTTGCGCACCACGAGCTGGACGTAGTCGTCGTAGAGCCGCGCGCAGCCGCGCAGCCGCTCGAAGCCGGGCCTGCGCTCCCGCTGGTACTGGGCCACCGCGTCGGCCGTCGCGATGGTGAAGTCCGCCTTGCCCGAAGCCACCCGGGCCAGGTTCTGCTGGGATCCCTCGCTGTCCGTGAGCGTTATCGACACCTCGGGCAGGTCCTGCGCGAGGGCCTGCTTCAGGAGCTTGCCGTAGCGCTGGTAGACGCCGCTGGGGACACCCGTACTGAACGTGACCGAGCCGCTCGGGGCGGGGGCGCCGAAGGGCGCCAGCCACCACGCCAGCATCCCGCACACCACGAGCAGCGTGGCCGAGACCGCGAGGACACGGCGGCGGACGGCACGGGAGAGGGAGGCGAACATGGTCGCGATCCTGCCAGGCCACGGCCGTGTCTGGCCAGGTTCGATCGAGTGAGGGGGCCGGGGCGGGGATCGGGGCCGGGGTGGCGCGCCGCGTGGGGCTGGAGTGGGGCTGGAGTGGGGTCCCGCG
The DNA here is from genome assembly GCF_014656215.1 of Streptomyces zaomyceticus. Lineage (GTDB taxonomy): Bacteria > Actinomycetota > Actinomycetes > Streptomycetales > Streptomycetaceae > Streptomyces > Streptomyces zaomyceticus. Next base: position 48,200 of record NZ_BNBZ01000028.1, read on the forward strand.
CGGGCCCGGGGTGGCGTCCCGCGCGGGACCCGGCGAGAGGTCCGCGCGAGGCGGGTACGCGATCCGGGAAGGGCCGTGTGCGGCCGCGCGGGCCCGGGGAGGGGTCCCGCGCGGCCGTGCCGGGTCAGTAGGCGAACGCGGACTTGCCCGTCACGGTGGTGGCGACGTGAGTGATGCCACTGCCGGGCGGCAGCGCCACCGTGGTGCCGGTGGGGCTGGTCGTCGTACCGTCGCCGAGCTGGGCGGCCGCGTTGGCACCCCAGCCGATCACCGAGCCGTCGTCCAGCGCGGCCACGGTGAAGTCGGCTCCGCCGGAGATGCTCTGGACGCCCTTGAGCGTGTCCAGGACGACCGGGGTGGTGCGGTTGGCGTTCGTGCCGTCGCCGAGCTGCCGGTCGGTGTTCTTGCCCCAGCCGGCCAGGCTGCCGTCGTCGAGGACGGCGAAGCCGGACGCGGAGGTGGCGAAGATCCTGGCCACGGCGTCGAGGTAGGCGACGTCCACCGGCTTGTTGCTGTCGGTGGTGGTGTCGTTGCCGAGCTGGCCCTCGGCGCCCTTGCCCCAGGCCTTGACGACGCCGTCGGCGGTGAGCGCGAGGACGTGGTCGCAGCCCACGGCGACGGACTCGACGTCGACCAGGTCGGGGACCTTCTGCGGGGTCTCGCGGGTGGAGTTGTTGCCGGTGCCCAGGCGTCCGTTGTCGCCCTTGCCCCAGGTCCAGACCGTGCCGTCCTGCCGGAGCGCCACGCTGAAGTCGCAGCCCGCCCCGACGTCCTTGACCTTGTCCAGGCTCTGCACGGGGATCGGAACCTTGTACGGGTTGGTGGTGTCCTGGCCGGTGCCCAGTTGCTTGGAGGCGTTGCCGCCCCAGGCGAGGACCCGGCCGCCCTTGACGGCGAGCGCGTGGTTGAGGCCCGCGGAGACCTCGCTGACGCCGGAGAGTCCGGCCACGGTCGCGGGGAAGGACTGGGCGACGAGGGTGCCGTTGCCGAGCTGGCCGGTGGCGTTGTTGCCCCAGCTCTTCACGGTGCCGTCCTTGAGGAGGGCGACGGCGAAGCCGTTGGCGGCCGCCGCGGCGCCGCCACCGCCTCCGGAGAGCTCGCGGACGTCGTCACGGGTGATGCCGAGGACGGCGGCGGGGGTCTGCTGGGCGAGGACGCTGCCGTTGCCCAGCTGCCCCTGAGCGTTCTCGCCCCAGGCGCGGACCCAGGGGTCGGTGCCGGCGGCGGCGGGGAGGACGGACGTGGTGAGGGCCGCGAGGGACAGTGCGGCGAGGAGGGTGAGACGCAGGGGTGGGGTCATCTGCGTGCCTTTCGCTTCATGAGGGGTCTTGGGAGTCGTGGGGGTCAGTAGGCGTAGCTGGACTTGTTCGCGACCGAGGCGGCGACGCGGGTGACGCCGCTGCCGGCCGGCAGGGCCGTGACCGGGGTGGGGGACGAGTCGGTGGTGCCGTTGCCGAGCTGGCCGTTGCTGTTGTTGCCCCAGGCGAGGACGGACTGGTCGGAGAGGACGGCGAGGGTGTGCTGCCAGCCGCCGGCCAACTCCTGGACGTCGCTCAGGCCGGGGACGGGAACGGGTGTCGTCCGGTCGGCGGTGCTGCCGTCGCCGAGCTGGCCCTGGCCGTTCCAGCCCCAGGCGCGCACGGTGCCGTCGTCCAGGACCGCGTAGCTCTGGTAGGCGCCCACGAAGACCTTGGTGACGCCGTCCAGATGCCGTACGTCGACGGGCACGGGACTGTCCTCGGTGCTGTCGTCGCCGAGCTGGCCCGTGTTGTTGCGGCCCCAGGCCTTGACGGTCCCCTCGGCCGTGAGGGCCAGGGAGTGGGCGCAGCCGGCGCTGACGGCCACCACGTCCTCGAGGCCGGGCACCTTCTGGGGCGTGTTCCGATCGGAACGTATGCCGATGCCGAGCTGACCGAGGTGGTTGCGTCCCCAGGTCCAGACGGTGCCGTCCTCCCGGAGTGCGACGGAGTGCTCGCAGCCGCCCGAGACGTCCTTGACCCTGTTCAGGCTCTGGACGGCGACGGGGCGGGTCGCGGGGCCGGAGGCGTCGGGGGTGGTGAGGCCGTTGCCGAGCTGACCGTAGGCGTTGGTGCCCCAGGCCAGGACGCGTCCGCCGCGCACCGCGAGGGCGAAGGGGCCCCCGGCGGCGGAGATCGAGGTCACGCCCGAGAGACCGGCGACCTTCGCGGGGAAGCCCTGGCCGGTGGTGGTGCCGTTGCCGAGCTGGCCGGAGGTGTTGCCGCCCCAGGACAGGACCGTGCCGTCCTGGAGAAGGGCGAGGGCGAAGGAGAGGTTGCTGTTGAAGCCTCCGGCGGAGAGCTCGCGCACGTCGCCTCGGGCGACCCCGGCGACGGAGCCCGGGGTGGTCTGGTCGAGGGTGGTGCCGTTGCCCAGTTGGGCGCCGACGTTCAGCCCCCAGGCCCGTACCCACGGATCACGTGGTTCGGCGTGTGCGGGTGCGTGCGAGGCCGCCAGGGCGGTCAGGGCGAGGGCCGCGGCGACCGCGGCCCGTACGTACGACAGGTGCGACATGCCGTTCACCGGCCTCAGTACGCGTACGTCGTGTTGCCGCCCAGGGAGACCGCCACCGCCTTGATCGCCGAGCCCTCGTTGAGGATCTTCACCGACTCGTAGCGGGCGACGGTGGTGCCGTTGCCGAGCTGGCCCTCTCCGTTGTGGCCCCAGGTGAAGACCTCGTCAGCCGTGACGGCGACGCCGTGCCGGGCGCCGGCCGCGAGGTGCTGGACGCCTTCGAGGCGGGGGATCTCGACGGGGGCGGTGCGGTTGGTGCGGGAGACGTTGGAGTCGAAGGCCTCGTCGCCCTCCAGGAGCTGGCCGTACTGGTTGTTGCCCCAGCCCCAGACATGGCTGTCGCTCGTCTTGACGTAGTTGTGGAACGCGCCCGCCTCGATGTCGGAGACGCCTTCGATCCAGTCCACGTCGACGGGGAGGGTGGCGGACTTGGTGGAGGAGTTGCCGAGCTGGCCGTAGAGGTTGTAGCCCCAGGACTTGACCGTGTCGTCGGCGGTCAGCGCGAGGGCGTGGTGGCAGCCGGCGTCGATCTCCACGATGTTCTCCAGGCCGAGGACCTGCCGGGGTACGGAGCTGGTGGCGCGGGTGCCGTTGCCGAGCTGGCCGTGGATGCCGCGGCCCCAGGCGTACACCTTGCCGTTCTCCAGGAGCGCGAGGCTGAAGTCGCAGCCGGCCGAGATCTGCTTGACCTTGGGCATGCCCTGGACGCGGTCGGGGACCGTACGGCTGTCGCCGGTGCGGTTGTTGCCGAGCTGGCCGTAGGCGTTGTCGCCCCAGGAGTAGACCTGGCCGCCGGTGTCGAGGGCGAGGGCGTGCTTCCCGCCGGCCGCGATGTCCTTGATGTTGGTGAGGCGGGGGACGGTGGTGGGCACGGTCTGGTTGGTGTTGCCTCCGTTGCCGAGCTGGCCGGAGGAGTTGTGGCCCCAGGACTTCACCGTCTTGTCGGTACGGGCCAGGGCGAACGAGTCGGCGGACGAGGTGCCGCCGCCCGACAGCTGGTCGACGTCGCCGCGGAAGAGACTGGTGACCGAGGACGGGCTGAGGCTGTCGGCGAGGGTGCCGTTGCCGAGCTGGCCGGTGCGGCCGGCACCCCAGCTCAGCACGGTCGGATTGCCCTCGTTGGCGTTCGCCGCGGGGGCGAGGGCCGGCAGGGCGGTGAGGGCCGCCGCGGTGACGGCGGCGGCGGCGAAGCGCCGGGCGCGCGGCGTCGTGCGCGAGGGACTGCGTCGTGAACGGGACATGGCTCTGCTCTCCTTCGACGGGGACATACGGGAGGGCTGCGTCCGGCCGGTGGCGTCCGCGGGGAGCGCGGAGGCGTGCACGGGCCGGTCGCGGGTCATGCGAACACGTCGTGCCGGGCCCTTGGGCATGGGGCGCCCACGGCCGGGTGCGGCGGCCGGGACGGGCCGCCGGGCACATCAGCAGACTGTCCGAGAATGATCACCGAGGCGAGCCGGAATCACTGAAACACCCGTTTGCCGGACCTCCGTTCGGGGCGCCGCCGCAGGGGCGCATTCGCCCCTCCACAAGCCCCGGGACGAGCCGCGGACGGCGCCCGCGGCGGGCCGCCGAACGGCGGCGGCCGGGGGAGTGAGGAACCCTGCCGCGCACGGCCGCCGACCGTCTCGGCTCCGCGCCGGATTCCATGCCCACGGGTGTACGGAGGCGTGGCGCGGCCCACCCCGCGAAGCCTCCGCCGGGGCCGGTCCGGGCGGCTCCGAGTGCGCTCCGCCGAAGTGGTGAGCGGCCCCCGGGGAGCGCGCCGCACCGTGTGTCCTGCCGGGGCGCCGGGGCCCCGGCGGCTAGCGTCTGGTTGCGCTCGGTGATCTTGAGGACAGTCCCCTGTCCGCCCCTGGCATCCCCTGCCGAGCCCACCAAATCACCCCTGTCCCAAGGGAGTTCCCATGCCCGAACGGAAGACCTTCGCGCGCCGACTGCTGGGCGCCGGAGTCCTCGTCGCCGCCCTCGCGCTGCCCCTGGCCCCCCTCGCGTACGCGGAGGAGTGCAAGCCCGAGGACCAGGCCTGCCTGGACAAGGAGGCCAACGCCAAGGAGGCCAAGGAGATCGAGGAGCAGCAGAAGAAGACCCAGGAGGCCGCCGGCCAGGCCGACAAGGACATCAAGGCGGCCGGGGAGAAGCTCAAGGAGTGCCCGCCCGGCTCGTCCTCCTGCATGGGCAAGCTGACCGGCGGCAAGGGCGCCGCCGAGGAGCAGGGCGTCAAGGACATGACCGACACCATCTCCGCGAACGAGCCCGAGCCGACGAACAACGCGGCCCAGGCCGTGACCTCCACCTGCGAGTCCTTCCCCGGCTCGCTGCCGCAGGGGTCCACCGACCCGGGACAGTCCCCCTTCCCGGTCGACCAGCTCTGCAGCCTCCTCGGCGACTGAGCCGCTCCCCGCGCGCGTCCCCGCTCCTTTCTCCCCTCCCTCCCCTCCGTCCCGAAGGGATTCCCCGTCATGCCCGCGTGCCATCGCCGCGCCGCCCTGCTGCCCGCCCTCTCCGTCCTCCTCGGCCTCGCCGCCGTCTCCCTCGCACCGCCCGCCGGTGCCGCCGAGGAGGGGCCCGGCGAGACCCCCGTACCCCGTGCCCTCACCGCCGACGGACGCCCGGCCGAGATCGGCGACGTCCTGAAGTACTGCGGAACCAAGCGCGACGCCTGCACCTTCGCCATCGACCGCAAGCTGGGCCGCGAGTACGTCACCACCGTGAAGTCCCTCGGCAACGCGGTGATCAACTGCACCCAGAGCGACATGGCCGTCGAGCGGACCGTCACCCTCAGGACCGGCACCACCGACAACATCGGCGGCGAGATCTCCGGTCAGATCACCGCCGAGGGAACCGTCGGCGCCACCGGCACGGTCAGCACCAACCTCACGGGCGAGGTCTCCAGCGAGAACAAGACGCCCGACCTCTCCAAGGGCCCCACGTCGACCAACACCGCCAAGACCTCGGTCGCCGGCGGCGCCACGGCCTCGGGTTCGCTGAGCGCGCGCCTCGCCTTCCAGGCCGCCTTCAAGGCCACGTACTCCAAGTCGTGGACGGTCGAGACCACCGAGGTGACCGCCTACAAGACCACCGTCAAGCCGCACGACATGCTCGTCTTCGGCGCGAGCGCCGCCATGCGACGCGTGGCCGGCAGCCTCGTCGCCGACACCGGGCAACGGATCATCGGCATCGTCGTGGACAGCCCCTCGACGGTCACCAGCAGCACGTTCATCGCCCAGACGTACGCCGCGGCCAGCGGCGTCTGCGGCGGTACGCGGCCCACCGGAAACACCGCACCCACCCCGGCTCCCGGCCCGGGCGTCCCTCCCGCTCCCGGCCCCGGCCCGGTCTCCGCCGCCGAGGTCCCCGCCGCGCGGGCGGTGCCCCCGGGCGCCGAGCCGAAGAGCGTCGTCGTCCTGCCCGCCGCCCACTGAACCGGGAGAAGCGCCACCATGAACCGCACCGTGCTCCCGGCCCTCGCCGTCCTCGGCGCCGCCGGGCTACTGCTCCCCCTCGCCCCCCTCTCCTCCCTCGCCTCGGCCGCCGCCGCCGAGCAGGCCGTCCCCGTCCTCAACGGCGACTTCGCCGACCCCGTCATGAAGGGCGACGGTCCCACCACCGTCGGGATCGACCACTGGACCGGCCTCAACCAGCGTTACTCGCCCACCGCTTCGGGACGCACCGACGCCTCCCACGGCGTCGCCCTCCAGAAGGACGGCAACACCCTTCAGCAGCGGCTGCGCGGAGTCCGCGCGGGGGCCAGGGTCACCGTGAGATACGAGGACAGCCCCGCCGTCTCCAAGGAGTGCACCGGCGAACAGGTCGTCGCCGGCCAGCCGTACGCCGTCGTCGCCTCCGGCGGGGCGGTCCAGGAGGTCACCACCGCCGGCGATCCGGACCGGGTGAAGGGCACGCCGGGCAAGGGTCGTTGGACCGGACGCGCCTACGTCTTCACCGCGAGCGAGAACGAGCCGCTGCTCACCTTCACCTCCCGGGTCACCGACTCCCGTACCCATGTGACCTGTTCACCGATGATCGCCCGCGTCCGCGCGGTCGAGGTGCCGCCGGAACTCGACAGGACCGTGAGCAAGACCGCGCTCGGGACCTCGGAGGCGTACAAGGGCAACGACCGCGAGAGCACCCTCCACAACGCGGCCGCCGCCTGCAACGGCGAGAACGCCTGCGTCTTCCGGCCGGACAGCCGAATGTCCTTCCGCTACTACGACCGGGCCCGGGTCGTCGGCGAGGCCTTCGTCAACTGCACCCGCAACGCCCTGGAGCACTCCCGGCTCCTCTCGTACTCCGAGCGCGCGCACGACAGCATCTCCCAGACGTACGCCGACGCGGGCCTCGCGCTCAACGAGGTGGCCAGGCTGCCCACTTCGGGAGACCGGACGGAGGACGAGAAGCGGGCCAAGGAGCGGCCCATGGCCGCCCAGTTCGCCCTCGCGTACGAGAAGGGCTGGCAGCGGCCCTGGCAGTGGTTCAGCAGCGACCAGCGGACCGTCGTCGAGAAGATCCAGCCCGGTGAGGTCAGCTGGGTCGAGATGCAGCCGAGCCGCGAGCGCGTCGAGGGCTGGTTCGTCAGTAAGAAGGACGACTACCGGCTGCACGCCGTCGTCGACGGACCCTCGCGGGCCGTGCCCGACCGGCTGCTCCAGCGCACCGGGCCCATGTCGGAGGCCGAGAAGCAGCGCTGCGCCGCCGCCCGGCCCATGACGACCACCCCGGTGGGCGCGGACGCGCCCGCGAGCTCCAGCGACAAGGGGCTCCTCAAGATCCCGGCGCCGGCCGCGCCCGGGGCCCGCTCCTCGGACCGGAGCATGCCGCTGAACTGACCCGCGCCTCGGACCGGAGCATGAGGCCGGACCGACCCGCGCCCGCGGATCCGGCCGCCTCACCCCGCCACGGCGGTGAGGCGGCGCAGCACCTCGTCCGGGCCCAGGGCGCGGGCCACCGCGAACAGGTCGGGGCTGCGGGTGGCGCCGGTGAGCGCGACCCGCACCACGTTCGCGATCTCCCTCGGCGGTCCCGCCCAGCGCCCGGGGTCCCGCCGCCAGGAGGCCGTGTCCGGGGCGTGGCCGTGCCGCGCGGCGAGCGTCCGGAGCGTGCCGTACCACTCCTGCGGGGTGGCCGCCCCGGCCGCCTCCGCGGCGAACTCGGCGGCGATCCGGCGCACCAGCCGCGGGTCCAGGCCGCCGTAACGGTCGTCGTCGGCGCCCGGCGCCGGGCCGAAGAGCTCGGCGAAGAAGAAGCCGTAGCGGTCGCGGAAGCAGGACCAGCGGTCCAGGTCCTTCCGGGCGGGCGCGCCCTCAGGGCGGCCCACGGCCACCGCCGCCAGGGCCAGGGCCCGGTGGCGGGCGAGAACCGAGGCGAGCTCCGGGTCGTGGGTCTCCGCCCAGGCGAGGAGCTGCGCGTACAGCTCGTCCGGGCCGAGCGAGGCGATGAACTCCCGGCTCAGGGAGTGCAGTTTGGGAAGGTCGAGCAGGGGGCCCGACGGGCGCATGCCGTCGAGCCGGACGGTGGCGGCGAGCGCCTCGGCCGTGGGCACGTCCATGAGCCGGATGTTGGCGAGACCGCGCAGATAGTGCTGGACGGCGGCCGGCGGATACCCGGCGGCCAGGTAGTAGTCCACCGACGCCTCGGGGTCCTTGCGCTTGCTGAGCTTGCGGCGCGAGGGCCCCTCCGCCTTCATCAGCGGCGCGAGATGCGCGTACGCGGGCGGCTCGAAGCCCAGGGCCGCGTGCAGCTGGAGATGGACCGGCGTCGAGGACAGCCACTCCTCGCCCCGCACCACCAGTGACACCCGCATCAGACGGTCGTCCACGACATGCGCGAAGTGATAGGTGGGCAGCGGGAGTTCCTCCCGCGAGGACTTGAGCAGCACGATGTCGTTGCCGTTGTCCTGCATGGTCACCGAGGCACGGATGCGGTCCGTGAAACGGACCCGCCCGGGGAACTCGTACGGGCAGCGGAACCGCACCACGTACGGCTCGCCCGCGGCCAGCCGCCGCGCGGCCTCCTCCGGGGCGAGCGTCCGGCACGGCGCCCACCGGCCGTAGTAGCCGAGCGGGGAGCGCCCCGCCCGCTGCTCCACCGCGCTCCGGGCCAGCCGGTCCTTGTCGCAGAAGCAGGGGTACGCGCGGTCCCGCCGCAGCAGTTCGCGCACATGGCTGAGATAGACGTCCCGCCGCTCCGACTGGAGGTACGGGCCCCACGCGCCGTCCCCGGCGGCCCCGCCCTCGTCCGGGGCGAGCCCGAACGCGCCGAGCAGCCGGGAGAACGCCTCCGCCGCCCCCGCCACCCGCCGCGACCGGTCGGTGTCCTCGACGCGCAGCACGTGCACGCCGCCCGACTGGTGGGCCAGGGCGCGCGCGACGGCCGCCGTGTACAGACCGCCGATGTGCAGATGACCGGTGGGGCTCGGGGCGAAGCGCGTCACCTCGGCACCCGCCGGCAGGTCACGCGGGGCGAAGCGGCGCTCCCAGTCGGCCGGTTCCGGGAGATCGGGCGGGAACATCGCGTTGATGACGGACAGGTCGAGCACGGTGGACTCCCTCCTGGGGTTCCTCGATCGATCCACCGTAGGGCCGTGACCGGCCGATTCGAGAGGAGCGGAGACGCGAGGCTGCGGAACCCCGAACCCTCTTCGGCGTCGGGCGCCCCGAGCGGGACGCGCGGTCAGTAGCGTCCCCAGGAGCGTTCCGAACGGCTCGGACGGACCCGGAGAAGGAGAGGCGCGATGGGCGGCACACGCGGGGTGGCCCTGCTCGCACTCGGCTCCTTCGCCGTGGGGACCGACGCCTACGCGATGGCGGGACTGCTCCCGGGCATGGGCGCCGACCTCGATGTCTCCGTCTCCCTCGCCGGCCAGTCCGTCACCGCCTTCACGCTCTGCTACGCCCTGGCCGCGCCGCTCCTCTCCGCCGTTCTCGCCCGCTGGGGGACCCGTACCGTCCTCGTCACCGCACTCGTCGTCTTCGTCCTCGCCAACGCCGGTACCGCGCTCACCGGTTCGTACGCCGGACTCCTCGGCACCCGCGCCCTGGCCGGAGCCGGAGCGGGACTGTTCGTCCCGGCCGCGGCCACCGCGGCCGTCGCCCTCGTCCCGCCCGAGCGGCGCGGACGCGCCCTCGGGCTGGTCCTCGGCGGGATGAGCGCCGGCACCGTCCTCGGCGTGCCGCTCGGACTGCTCGTCGCCGCCGACTCCGGCTGGCGGACGACCCTCTGGCTGATCACCGGCCTCGGCGTCGTCGCCCTGACCGGCGTCGCCGCCGCGCTCCCCCCGGTCGAGGGGGCCGCCGCGCCCTCCCTGCGGGCCCGGCTCGGCGCCCTCGCCCGGCCCCGGGTCGCCGTGGTCGTCACCGTCACCTTCACCCAGACCGTCGCCAGCCTCGGGCTCTACACCTACCTCGAACCGGTCCTGCACCGGACCGCCGGCGTCGGCAGCGCCGTGCCGTACCTCTGGGTCTGGGGCATCGGCGGCGTCTGCGGCAGCCTCCTCGCCGGAACCCTCGTCGACCGGACCGGGAAACCCGCCGCCCTCGCCGTCGCCCTCCTCGGCACCCTCGGCTGCGCGCTGGCCCTGCTCCCGTGGACCGGATCCGTCCCCGGCCTCGTCCTGGTGCCCCTCCTCGTCTGGGGCGCCGTCGGCTGGGCCTTCGTGGTCCCCCAGCAGCACCGGCTGCTCGCCCGGGACGGCGGGAACGGGGCCGCCGCCGTCGGCCTCAACAGCTCCGCCACCTACCTCGGCGGCGCCGTCGGCTCCGCGCTCGGCGGCCTCGCCCTCGCCCACGGGCTCGACGCCCGCTGGCTTCCGCTCCCGGCCGCCGGGGTCGCGCTCGCGGGAGTCCTCTTCCATCTCACCGCGGTGCGCGGCCCCGCCCGGCGCGACGCCCGGACCGGCCGCCGCACCACGGACCACGCCAACGGGACCGGAGCCGCGGGCGGCGCGACCGCGGCCGGGGCCCCGGAAAGGAACGCCCCATGAAATTCGGCGTCAATCTGCCCAACTACGGGCCCGAGGCCACCCCCGACGCCCTCGCCGACTGGGCGCTGCGGGTCGAGTCGATCGGGTACCACTACGCCATGGTCTCCGACCACGTGGCGCTCACCCCCGACGTGCAGCACCTCTTCCCCGCCCCGTTCTACGACCCCTTCGCGACCCTCGCCTGGCTCGCCGGGATCACCAGGACCGTGGGCCTCGGTACGACGGTGACGATCCTCCCGTACCGGCATCCCGTGCACACCGCCCGCGTCGCCGCCAACATCGACCGGTTCAGCAACGGGCGCCTCGTCTTCGGCGCGGCCGCCGGCTGGGCCGCACGCGAGTTCGCCGTCCTCGACGTCCCCTACCGCAAGCGCGGCGCCATCAGCGACGAGTACCTCGCCGCCATCAAGGCCTGCTGGGCGGACGAGGTCGCCTCCTTCGACGGCGCCCATGTCTCCTTCCGCGAGGTCCACACCGGGCCGCTGCCCGTGCAACGACCCGGGCCGCCCGTCTGGGTCGGCGGCCACAGCTACGGAGCGCTCCGCCGGGCCGTCCGCCTCGGCGACGCCTGGCACCCCACCTCCGTCTCCGGCGACTGGCTCCTCGGCGTCGGGCTGCCCACGCTCCGGCAGGTCGCCGAGGAACACGAGCGGCCCGTGCCCGACCTCTGCCCCCGCATCAAACTCCGCGTCACCTCCCGGCCCCTCGGCCCCGGACGGCTCCTCGGCGAGGGCACCCCGGCACAGATCGCCGACGACCTCGGACTCCTCCAGGACCTGGGTGCGCGGTCCGTCGTCCTCGACCCCACCTACCCCGGCGACCGGCGCGAGGCGGGCCGCACCGCCCGGGACCTCGACGTCCTGGAGACACTGGCCAAGGAGGTCATCGACGTGGACGCCGGCTGCGTACGATGACCGGACGGCGGCGGCGGGAGGAGGTGCGGGCGTGACCGACTATCCGGACCTGAGGAAGCTGCGGGTGCTGAGGGAACTCAGCGAACGCGGCACCGTCAGCGCGGCCGCCCAGGCACTCCACCTCACCCCGCAGGCCGTCTCGCAGCAGATCAGCGCCCTGGGGCGGGAGTTGGGCGTGCCGCTCACCGAACCGTCCGGGCGCCGGCTGCGGCTCACGGGCGCGGCACGGATCGTGCTCCGGCACGCCGACGCCGTCTTCACCCAGGTCGAGCAGATGCGCGCGGAGCTCGCCGCCCACCGGAGCGGCGACCACGCGGAAGTGGCCGTCGCCGGCTTCTCCACCACCCTGTCGGCGCTCATCCTGCCCGCCGTGGCCCGGCTGAGGGAGACCCGGCCGCTGCTGCGGACCTCACTGACCGAGGTCGACCCGCCGGAGAGCTTCTCCCTGCTCCAGCGCGGGGAGACCGATGTGGTCATCTCCGCCGACACCACCCGCACCCCGGGCGCGGCGGGCGAGGACGGCCGCTCCGACGGCCGCTTCCACCGGATCGCGCTCTGCGACGACCCCTTCGACATCGCCCTGCCCGCCGGCCACCGGCTGCTCGGCAGCGAGCGGCTCCTCCTCGCCGACCTCGCCGACGAGACCTGGATCTTCGCCACCACGGGCCTCTGTCACGACATCGGCGTCGCCGCGTGTACCGCGGCCGGGTTCACCCCGCAGGCCTCCCACGCCATCGGCGACTGGGACGCCACGCTCGCGGCGGTGCGGCTCGGCCTCGGGGTCGCGCTGGTGCCGCGGCTGGCCAAGCCGGTCCCGCGGCCCGAGGTGACGATCCGCGCGTTCAGCGAGCGGGCACCCTCCCGTACGGTCTTCGCGGCCGTCCGGGAGGGCAGCCAGACCTCCCCGGAGATCGCCGCCGTCCTGGACGCGCTCCGCACGGCGGCCAGGGCGGCCGTCGCGGGCTGACCCGCGGCCGGGGGAGAGTCCCCGATCCGCCACGGCTCGTGGACGGTACCGTCCACCAGACGTTGCTGGACCCGTCCGACCGCCGCTGCGAGGCTCGTTCCCGTGCCGCGGAGAGCTCCGCGCGTCCCCTCACTTCTTCTTCCAACTCCTGGCCGAGCCGGCCGAGCCCTGTCTTCGGAGAGCGGGAATCACCCATGTCCAAAGCCACCTACACGCGGCTCGCCGCTTTGAGCCTCATCTGGGGCTCCGTCTTCCTGTGGATCAAGATCGCCGGGTACGGCTTCTCACCCGTGCAGATGGTGCTGATCCGGCTCGCGCTGGGCGCCGTCGTCATCCTCGCCATCGGTTACGCGAAGGGGCTCCGGCTCCCCAGGGAAGCCGCCACCTGGGGCCATCTGACCGTCGCCGCGCTGCTCGGCAACGCCGTCCCGTGGACCCTCTACGCCGAGGGGGAGATCGCCGGATCGAGCAGCGTCGCCGCCGTGGTCAACGGCAGCGCGCCGATCTGGACCCTGGCCGCCGCCCTGCTGCTCGGCCAGGAGAAGAAGGTCTCCGGCTTCAAGGCGGGCGGTGTGCTGCTCGGCCTCGGCGGCACCGCGCTGATCGCCTCACCGTGGAACTCGACCTCGGCCGGGACCGGTTGGAGCATCCTCTGCTTCGTCCTCGGCTCCATCAGCTTCGGCGCCAGTTTCGCGTACATGGGCAAGTACCTGGTGGGCAGGGGCATTCCGCCGCTGATGCTCGCGGGCGGACAGCTCGGCGCGGCCACCGTGCTGCTGCTCGTCGCCTTCCCGTTCCTGGGGCTCCAGGCCGTCACCTGGCGCACCGACTCGGTGATCTCCGTCCTGGTCCTCGGTGTGGTCTGCACCGGCTTCGCCGCGCTGCTCAACTTCGAGCTGATCATCAAGGACGGGCCCACCGTGGCCTCCACCGTCACCTATCTGATGACCGCGGTCGCCGTCGTCCTGGGGGCCGTGGTGCTGAGCGAGCCGCTCGGCTGGACCGTGTGGCTCGGGGCGGTGGCGGTGCTCGCGGCCACCGGTCTGCTGCGACGCAAGCCGCGGCCGGCGGCCGAGCCGGCGGCCGCGGCGACGCCCGATCGGACGCCCGAGCCGGCGGCCGGGGCGGAGCACGGGGACGGGTCCGGGCCGGCGCCCGGGGACGGGTCCGCGTCGAAGTCCGGGGCCGCCTCCGTATCGAGTGCGGCGGCGGCCGAATAGCGGGCCCGCGCCGAACACCGGCACAGCAGTGCGCAGTGCGCCACCCGGCCGTCCTCGGCGGCCGGGCCGGCGTCATTCCCTCAGGAAATACCGGGCCACCACCCGCAACATTGTGTTCATTAATGGGACGGGTGGTGGATGGTAGCGTCAGAAGTGGAAACACCCGGCCTTTATGGGGGAGTCGTACGTGGCTTTTGTGGTCGAACTCGTTTTCCGTGGCAATGAGACGGACCGGTTGAGTTTCGGAGAGGCTCACCGGACCTACTGGAAAAGGATGGCGGCGCGCGGCATCCTGCTCGGTGGCGGCCCCTGGCGGGACGGCACCGGGGAACTCCTGGTCTGTGAGGCACCGGACCGCCGCACGCTCTTACGGGTCCTCTACGCCGACCCGTACGCACAGGCCCAGGTCTTCGGCGAGTTACGGGTCCGGGAGTGGAACGCGGTCATGGGGCACGTGGTGCTCGCCGGCCTGGAGCGGACCACCGGAGGGGCCGGGACCCATGAGCGAATACGCGGGGGCGTCACGGCCCTCGTCCCGCCGGCCGTCACCGCGCCCGCCCCGCCGGTCGTCCGTGAGGAGGCCGCCGTCCGTGAGGAACTGACCGCCCACGAGCGGCGCATCGCCACGATGATGCTCGACGGACTGACCAACAAGCAGATCGCCGAGTCCTTCACGGTGTCGACGCGGGCCGTGGAGCTGCACATCACCCGGATCTACCGGAAGCTCGACATCCGCCGGCGTGCCCAGCTGGCCGCCGCCATCGACCGCTTCGAGGCCGCGCTCGCCTGCTGACTCTCCGCAGCACCCGCGCCCGCACCCGCACTCGCGCGCGCCCACACCGCACGCGCACCCGTATCCGTACGCACACATGTTGGGGAGTCGTCATGCCGCTGGTCGAGATAACCGTTCCCGAGGGCACCCTCTCCGAGGCCGCCGCGGAGGTCCTGCAGCAGCAGGTCGCCGAGTCCGTACTGACGGCCATGGGGCTGCCTCGCACCGACTTCTTCGCCGCCGCGACCTGGGTGTACGTCCGGGAGGCCGCCAAGGGGCTCGCGACCACCGCGGCGGCCGGCACGGGCCCGGGCGTCCTGGTCGTCGTCACCCCCCTGAAGGGCTTCCTCACTCCGGAGCGCAACGAGGCCCTCTCCGTCGAGGTGACCCGGCACGTGCGGGACGCGACCGGTCCCGACACCGTCGTCTGGCTCGTCGTGAACGAGATCCCGGAGGGGAACTGGGCCGTGAACGGAGGCCTCACCCGCCGCGCGAAGATCGACGAGTTCATCGCCGAGGCCGCCGAGGCTGCCGGGGCCTCCGGGCCTGCCGGGGCCGCCGAAGCCTCCGGGGTCGCCGCCGTACAGGCCGACTGAATTCGTTTCGGTATTCCCGGGGATTCCCCATTCCGGACGCACGGCGTCGCACCGTAATTCACGGTGCGACGCCGTTCGTATTTCCACGGCCGGATCGGGATCCGGCCGCGGGTGCGGATTCCCGTATCGATGTGCGAGCCGTTCCGGCCATACGGTGATGTCAATGGCACCGACGGATGGGAGAGACTCGTTCATGGCTCTGCATTCGGCGCCGCGACTCGGTGTGGTGGTTCCTTCGGGAAATGCCGCCGCCGAACCCGAGATCGGCAGCCTCGTCAGTCCCGCATTCAATGTCCACACCTCGCGATTCCCGGTACTTCCCGGTGAAGACCTGCGAGGCCGGCTCGAGAAGTACAACGACGTGCTCCCCGAGGTGCTGGGGAACTTCGGCGGGCTGCGCCTCGACGCGGCCGTCGTCTCCTGCACCGGATCGCACTACCTGCTGACCCCGGACGGCGACCGCGCCCTCTGCGCGGAGCTCTCCGAGCGCGCCGGAGCCCCCGTACGGTCGGCGGCGCTGGCCATCCTCGACACGGCGCGGGCGGTGGGCGCCGAGCGGCTGGTCCTGATCTCGCCGTACGAGCCCTGGCTCACCGAACTGTCCGAGGCCTACTGGGAGTCGGCCGGCCTCACGGTCGACCGGGTGGTCAAGATCCGGGCCGGTGCCCGCTTCTCCCCGTACGACGTGACCACCGAGGAGCTCGTCGCGCAGGTCCGGGAGGCCGAACTCCCGGAGGACGCGACGCTGTTGTTCACCGGCACCGGGATGTTCACCTTCGACGCGCTGGCCGAACTCGGGCGCGACAGCGGACGTGTCCTGCTCACCTCCAACCTGGCGAGCGCCTGGTGGGCCCGGGACACCCTCGGTCTGCCGGCCGAGGGCCCGGACGCCCACCCGCTGCTGCGCCGGCTGGCCGAGCGCACCGGTGCCCGGGCCGGCACGCGGACCGGCGGGCCGGCCGCCGCCCGGGAAGGCGCTCCGGCCTCCGGCCTCGATGCCGTGGCCGTGTCGTGAGCGGCGATTCCGCCTCCCGCGGACCCGTCGCCGTTGTCGGCGCCGGCCCCGTGGGACTGACCGCCGCGCTCGTCCTCGCCAGAACCGGCGTGCCGGTGACCCTCCTGGAGTCCCGGGAGACCCTGGCCACCGAGTCCCGGGCGTCCACCTTCCACCCCTCCACCCTCGACCTCCTCGACGAACTCGGCGTCGCCGCGGCCCTGCGCCGCCAGGGCCGTACCGTCGACCGCGTCCAGTGGCGCGACCTGGACGGCCTCGTCCATGCCGAGCTGGACTACTCCGTGCTCTCCGGGCACACCGGCCACCCGTACCGGCTCCATGTCGAACAGGCCCGGCTCACCCCGCTGCTGCTCGCCGAGCTGCACGCGACCGGTCTCGCCGACATCCGGTTCGGGGCCACCGTCACCGGGGCCGAGGACGGCGGAGACGGGGTGCGGCTGCGCACCCGGGACGCGGCGGGGCGGACCACCGTCACCCGCCACCCGTACGTCCTGGCGGCCGACGGCAGCCGCAGCAGGCTGCGCGAGCTCGCCGGACTCCCCGGCACGGCCGAGGAGTACCCGGACTACGCGCTCCGCGTGGTCACCGGGACACCGCTCGACGAGCTGGTCCCCGGGCTCGCCGCCCTCGCGTACGTCCGGGACGCGCGGGCCTCGTTCAGCGCGCTCGGGATGCCCGACCACTGGCGGCTGATCTTCCGGATCCCGCGCGGCACGGACCGTGACGCCGTGCTCGCACCGGACGCCGTACGGGCCAGGGTCGAGCAGGCGCTGCCGGGCGCGGCGGGGCGCGCCGTGCGCGTCGCCGACGCGCACACCTACCGGCTCGCCCGGTTCCTGCTGCCCCGCTACCGGGCGGGTCGGGTGCTGTTCGCCGGGGACGCGGCCCATCTGACCTCCACCGCCGGCGGCCTGAACATGAACTGCGGGCTGCACGACGCCGTGGAGACCGGCCGGGCGCTCGCCGCCGTCCTGCGGGGCGACGCCCAGGGCGAGACGGCGCTCGACGCGGCCCTCGAACGCCGCCGCTCCGTCGTGGAGACGGCCGTCATCCCGCGCAGCGAGGCCCGTACGGCCGGACTGGACAGGGCGGCCGAACTCCCGTCCCGGCTGGCCTCCTTGCGGCGCACCGCCGAAGACCCCCACGCGGCCGCCGACTACCTGTTCAAGGCATCACTTCTCGACGTCGCACCACGACCACTGAAAGGTGAGGCACATGCGGATCTGGTTTCACAAGCACACCGTTGAGGGACGCCTGCCGCTGCTCGACGAGTGGTATCGCACGCACCTGGACGCGATCGCCGCACCCGGCACCACCGTCGACATCAAGACCCTGCCGGCCGACACCTACCCCGACGCCACACCCTTCGGGCTCGTCGGCCACCACTCCGCCCAGGTGCTCTTCAGCCGGCACTTCTCCGAGTCCGCGCTCGTCGCCGAGCGGGAGGGCTACGACGCCTGGGTGATCGCCGCGGGCCAGGACCCCGGGCTGCGCGACGCCCGTCACCTCGCCTCCATCCCGACCCTCGGGTACGGCGAGACGGCCTTCTTCCTGTCGGCGCTCACCGGGCAGCGCTTCGGCGTCCTCGGCTTCATGCCGCCGCTGGAGGAGCCCATCCGGGCCAACATCCGGCAGTACCGCCTGGAGTCCTCGCTCAGCTCCTACGAGGTCGTCCCCGGCGGCTGGGACTCCGTGCACCGCTCCCTGGAGGGGGACTTCGACCAGTTCGTCGAGGTGTACTCGGCCGCCGCCGAGCGGGCCGCCCGGGCCGGGGCCGAGGTCATCATCCCCGCCGAGGGCATCCCCAACGAGATCCTCTGGCACCTCGGCATCCACGAGCTGCACGGCCTGCCCGTGATCGACCCGGCCGGGCTCGCCGTCAAGCTCGCCGAGACCCTCGTCCAGCTCGGGGAGCTGAAGCTCTTCCAGCGCAGCGGACACGGCTACTGGTTCAGCCGCCCCGAGGAGCCCGTCGCCAAGCACCTGGAACAGGTCTTCCTCGGCGAGGCCCTCTAGGAGATGCCGTGTCCGCCGCCCTGTGCGCCCTCGCCGTCCCGCACCCGCACCCCCACGCGCGCCCGCACGCCGCCACGCCCTCGAAGGAGTCACGCCCATGACGTACGACGCCTACGGCCGCAACACCGCCGCCACCGACCCCGCCGCCCCCTACTACCGCCCCCGCAGGCTGCGCCGCACGCCCGCGCTGCGCCGCTTCGCCGCCGAGACCCGCGTCGGCCCCGCCAACCTCGTCCAGCCCCTCTTCCTCCGCGAGGGCCTCACCGAGGCGCGGGAGATCCCCTCCATGCCGGGCGTCTTCCAGCACACCCGCGACACCCTCCGCAAGGCCGCCGCCGAAGCGGTCGCGAACGGGGTCGGCGGACTCATCCTCTTCGGCATCCCCGAGCACAAGGACCCCACCGGCACCGGCGCCGTCGACCCCGACGGAATCCTCCAGGTCGCCCTGCGCGACGTCGTCGCCGAGGTCGGCGACTCCACCGTGATCATCGGCGACATCAACCTCGACGAGTACACCGACCACGGCCACACCGGAGTCCTCGACGCGAACGGCGACGTCGACAACGACGCCAGCATCGAGCTGTACGCCCGGGCCGCCGTCGTCCAGGCCGACGCGGGCGCCCAGATCGTCGCCCCCAGCGGCATGATGGACGGCCAGGTGCGCCGCATCCGCGAGGCACTCGACCGGGCCGGCCACCAGAACGTCGCCATCCTCGGCTACTCCGCCAAGTACGCCTCGCATTTCTACGGCCCCTTCCGGGACGCCGTCGAGTCCACCCTGCGCGGCGACCGCAAGGGCTACCAGCAGTTCCCCGGCAACATCCGCGAATCCCTCCTGGAGGTCTCGCTGGACGTCGCCGAGGGCGCCGACCTGGTGATGGTGAAACCCGCGCTCGCCTACCTCGACATCGTGAGGCTGATCGCCGACCACGTGCAGGTGCCCGTCTCCGCCTACCAGGTCTCCGGCGAGTACTCGATGGTCGAGGCGGCCGCCGCCAAGGGCTGGATCGACCGCGACCAGGTCGTCCGCGAGAGCCTCGCCTCCATCCACCGGGCGGGCGCCACCCAGATCATCACCTACTGGGCCTCCGAGTTCGCCCAGACGCTGGACCGGTGACCCGGTGAGCCCCTCCTCCACCATGCTGGTCCTCGGCATCAGCCATGCCAGCGCCCCGCTCGACCTCCTGGAGAGACTCGCCGGCACCGACCGGCCGGCCGAGGACCTCGTCTCCGACGTGACCTCCGTCGACGGCATCGACGCCGCCGTCGTCGTCTCCACCTGCAACCGACTGGAGATCTACGCCGAGACCCGGGGCGGCCCCGACGGCGCCGGCGACCCGGGTGGCCTCACCGGCCTGGGCGAGCTGTTCGCCCAGCACACCGGCGTGGACCACGAGGAGATCGCCCCGCACCTCTACAGCCACCACGCGGACGGGGCCGTGCGCCACCTCTTCGCCGTGGCCTCCGGACTCGAATCGGTCGTGGTCGGCGAGGACCAGATCCTCGGGCAGGTGAAACTCGGCCTCGAACGCTCCCAGCGGCTCGACCGGACCGGCCGGGTCCTCGCCAAGGCCGTGCAGACCGCCCTGCGGGTCGGCAAGCGGGCCCGCAACGAGACCGGACTCAACGAGGCGGGCCGCTCGCTCGCCACCGCCGGACTCGGCTTCTTCGAACGCCGCGTCGGCTCCCTGCACGGCAAGACGGCCCTGGTCATCGGCGCCGGCGCCTTCGCCGGGGTCGTCGTGGCCGCGCTGCGCCGCTCCGGCCTCGACCGGGTGCACGTCGCCAACCGCACGCCGGAGAAGGCGCAGCGGCTCGCCGAGACCACCGGGGGAGTGGGGTACGACCTGACGGATCTGCCCCGGCTGCTCACCGAGGTGGACGTGGTGGTCGGCGCGACGGCCGCCACCGGCCATCTCGTCACCGCCCGGCAGGTGGAGGAGGCGCTCGCCGCCCGGAACGGCCGCGAACTGTTCCTGCTCGACCTGTCGCTGCCGCACAACATCGCGCCCGGCGCGGCGGAGCTGCCCGGCGTCACCTTCGTCGACCTGCGCCGGATCGCGGAGGAGGGCCAGGAGGACGAGATCTCGGCGGCCAGCGTCCAGGCCGCGCACGAGCTGATCGACGCGGAGGTCGAACAGTTCCGCACCGGACTGCGCCTCGCCGGGGCCAAGCCGGTGCTCACCGCGCTGCGGACCGCGGCGACCGAGGCGGCCGAAGCCGAACTCGACCGGCTGGCGCGCCGGTTGGAGGGCGTCGACGGCGCGGTACGGCGGGAGATCGACCGCAGCGTACGGCGCATCGTCGACAAGGCGCTGCACCAGCCCACCGTCCTGGTGCGGGAGCTGGCGGCGGACCCGGACGGCGCCCGGCACATCGCCGCCTTCACCCGCCTCTTCGCGGCGGCGGAGGCCGAGGGCGACACCCCGCAGAAACCCCACGAGCACGACCCGAACGAGAAGAAGATCGAGGCCATCGCATGAGTGACATCTCGGCTCTCTGGGAAGCCGGATCCATCGCCGTCATCGGCGCCAGCGAGCGCCCCGGCGCCCTGGGCCGCAAGCCGCTCGACTACCTGCTCCGCTACGGCTACAAGGGCCGCGTCCTGCCGGTCAACCCGCGCTCCCCGGAGATCCTCGGCGTTCCCGCGTACCCCAGCGTGAAGGACGCCCCCGGCCCCGTCGACCTGGCGCTGATCATGGTCTCCGCCGAGCGGGTCCCCGGCGCCGTCGACGACTGCGTCGCCGCCGGGGTCAAGCTCGCCGTCATCGCCTCCTCCGGCTTCGCCGAGACCGGGGAGGAGGGCGCCCGCCTCCAGGCGGAGGTCGTCGCCAGGGCCCGCGCCGGGGGCCTGCGGATCATCGGCCCCAACTGCATCGGCGCCGTCGCCTACGAGAACCGGGTCCTCGCCACCTTCAGCCCCCTCTTCGGCGCCGAGTCCGTGCCCTTCGAGCCCGGCACCCTCGCCTTCGTCAGCCAGAGCGGCGCCCTCGGCTTCGGCGCCGCCAGCCTCGCCCTGGAGCGGGGGCTGCGACCCGGCTGGGTGGTCAGCACCGGCAACGACGCCGATGTCACCGCGCTGGAGGTCCTGCGCGAACTCGCCGCCGTCCCCGAAGTCAGCGGTCTCCTCGGCTACCTGGAGGACACCCCGGACATCGGGACCCTCCGTGAGCTGGCCGGCTCGGGCAAGCCCGTCGCGCTGCTCAAGTCGGGCCGTACGGAGGCGGGCGGCCGGGCCGCCGCCTCGCACACCGGCGCCCTCGCCACCGACGACCGCGTCCTCGACGCGGCCCTGCGCGGCCTCGGCATCGTCCGGGTCGACGACATCGACGAACTCCTCGACGTGGCACGGGTCTTCGAGTCCGAGCGGCGCCCCGCCGGCAACCGTGTCGCCGTCGTCACCACCTCCGGCGGCTCCGGCATCCTCGCCGCCGACGCCGTCGAGGCCCACGGCCTGGAGCTCAGCGCCCTGGAACCGCGCAGCAAGGAGGCGCTCGCCGAGATCGTCCCCGCCTTCGGGGCCATCGACAACCCCGTCGACATCACGGCCACCGTCCTCAGCGACCCCTCGCTCTTCGACCGCTCCCTCGACGTCCTCATCGCCGACGAGACCGTCGACATCATCGTCGCCGCCTTCTGCGTCATGGCGGGACCGGACGTCGAGAAGGCCGTCAACGCCCTCTCCCGGGCCGCCGTGAAGGGCGGCAAGCCCATCCTCGTCGCCCGGACCGGCGCCGACTTCCTCGCCCCCGACGCCCCGCGCGACCTGCGCGAGGCCGGACTCCCCGAATACCCGACGCCGGCCCGCGCCCTGCGGGCCGCCGCCGCCCTCTGGGAGGTCAGCCGGCCCCGGACCCTGCCGGACGCCCCCCGTCCCGGGACCGTGCCCGGCCCCGGCGCCGGGACGACCGAGCCGGAGCTCAAGCGGCTCCTCGCCGAGGCCGGGATCGCCGTGCCGAAGGGGCGGATCGCCGAGGACGCCGAGGACGCGGCACGGGCCGTGACGGAGGCCGGCGGCACGGCGGTGCTCAAGGCCGTCGTACCGGGCCTGCTCCACAAGACGGAGGCCGGTGGCGTGGAGATCGGCGTCACCGCCGACGGCGCGCCCGAGGCGTTCGCCCGGCTCGCCGCGCTCGGCGGCCAGGTGCTCGTCGAGGAACTGGTCCGGGAGGGGGTCGAGTTGATCGTCGGCGTCCACACCACCGACCTCGGCCCCGTGCTCACCGCCGGACTCGGCGGGATCTTCACCGAGGTCCTGGACGACGTCGGCCACCGGCTCCTGCCGCTCGCCCCCGGCGAGGGGGCCGAACTCCTCGCCGGGCTGCGCGGCGCGAAGATACTCGCCGGGACGCGGGGGCGCCCCGCCGTGGACGTCGAGGCCGCCGCCGAACTCCTCCACAGGGTCGGCGAGCTGGTCCAGGACTGGCCCGCGGGCTTCGCCCTCGACCTCAACCCGGTCCGTGTCCTGCCGCGCGGCGCCGTCGTCCTGGACGCCGCCCTCGGCTTCGAGACCCCCGAGGAGGCCGGCCGATGAGCGGCGGAGGAACGGCCAGCAAGGCACTCTTCGAGCGGGCCCGCCGGGTCACCCCCGGCGGCGTCAACTCCCCGGTCCGCGCCTTCGGCGCCGTCGGCGGCACCCCGCCCTTCATGGCCTCCGCCCAGGGCCCGTACCTCACCGACAGCGACGGCAACGAGTACGTCGACCTGATCTGCTCCTGGGGCCCGATGATCCTCGGCCACCGCCACCCGGCCGTCGTCGAGGCGGTCACCGGGGCCCTGGAGCACGGCACCTCCTTCGGGGCGCCGTCCACCGGAGAGGTCGAACTCGCCGAGGAGATCGTCGAGCGGGTCGCCCCCGTCGAGCAGGTCCGCCTCGTCAGCTCCGGGACCGAGGCGACGATGTCGGCGATCCGGCTTGCGCGGGGCTTCACCGGACGCGGCAAGGTCGTGAAGTTCGCCGGCTGCTACCACGGCCATGTGGACGCGCTGCTGGCCTCGGCCGGCTCCGGCCTCGCCACCTTCGCCCTGCCCGACACCCCGGGGGTGACCGGCGCCCAGGCGAGCGACACGATCGTCCTGCCGTACAACGACCTGGCCTCCGTCGAGAAGGTCTTCGCGGAGATCGGCGACGAGATCGCCGCCGTCATCACGGAGGCCGCCCCCGGCAACATGGGCGCCGTCCCGCCGCTGCCCGGCTTCAACGCGGGCCTCAAGGAGATCACCGCCCGCCACGGCGCGCTCTTCGTCTCCGACGAGGTGATGACCGGCTTCCGGGCCACCCGCTCCGGCTGGTACGGGCGGGACGGTGTCGCCCCCGACCTGCTGACCTTCGGCAAGGTGATGGGCGGCGGCTTCCCCGCGGCGGCCTTCGGCGGACGGGCCGACGTCATGGCGCACCTCGCCCCCGCCGGACCCGTCTACCAGGCGGGCACCCTCTCGGGGAACCCGGTCGCCACGGCCGCCGGCCTCGCCACCCTCCGGCACAGCACCTCCGAGGTGTACGAGCGGCTCGACGAGGTCTCGGCCACCCTCGGCCGCGAGGTCTCGGCCGCCCTGACCAAGGAGGGTGTGGCGCACCGGGTCCAGTACTCCGGCACCATGTTCTCGGTCTTCTTCACCGAGGACGAGGTCGTCGACTTCGACGGGGTCCGCGCCACGGAGTCGTACCGCTACACGCCCTTCTTCCACGAGCTGCTGCGCCGCGGTGTCTATCTGCCGCCCTCGCCCTTCGAGGCCTGGTTCGTCTCGGCCTCCCACGACGACCGGGCGGTCGGCCGGGTGGTCGAGGCGCTGCCCGCCGCGGCGGCCGCCGCGGCGGCGGCGACACCCTGAGCCCCGATCCCTGAGCCCCGATCCCTGAGCCCCGATCCCTGAGCCCCGATCCCTGAGCCCCGATCCCTGAGCCCCGATCCCTGAGCCCTGGGTCCCGACCCGGGGCCCAGGGCCCAGGCCCGGGGACACTCACCCGTTTCTCCGGCAGCCCGGGGTCCGCGATCCGGCCCCGGGGCGTACACAACGGAAAAGCAGAAAAGCCCCCGTGCCGGACCACGGGGGCTTTTCTGCGTTCTTCCGCGAGGACTACGCGGCGAGGTTCACCCGCACCTCCACATTCCCCCGGATCGCCTTCGAGTACGGGCACCGTCCGTGCGCCGCCTCGGCGAGCCGACGCGCCTCCGCGGCGTCGAGACCGGGAAGTCCGACGGTGAGCACGACCGACAGACGGAATCCGCTCTCCTCCTTGTGCAGCGCCACCTCGGCGACCACCGTGTCGTCGGTGAGCGCGGTCCGCGACTCGCGCGCGGAGACCCGGAGCGCGCTGTGGAAGCAGGCGGCATAGCCGGCGGCGAAGAGCTGCTCGGGGTTGGTGGCGGTGCCGGACCCTCCCACGGCCTTGGGGCTCGACAGCGGAAGGTCGAGCAGCCCGTCGGAGGAACGCACGGCGCCGTTGCGCCCGTCTCCGGTGGAGGTGACCTCGGCGGTGTAGACGACGGCCATGTGTCATGCCTTTCGGAATCGGAGAAGGAGAAAGGGAATTCCCCCAGTCTCGGGCGCCGCCGAATTCCGGGCGCTACGGATCTCCGCAGTCCCTTCCACCCGCGCCCGCAATAGCGTGGAACGCGTCGTAGACCATGCAGATCAAGGGAGTTGGCCATGCCCGGACCGCTGACCGGAGTGCGTGTACTGGAATTCGCGGGCTCGGCGCCCACCGCGTTCGTCGGCACCGTCCTGTCCGGGCTCGGCGCCGATGTCGTACGGATCGACCGGACGCCCGGCGCGGCCCCCGGCCCCGACGACCCGCGCCCGGCGGAGAACCCGCTCTCCCGAGGCCGTCGCTCCGTCGCCCTCGACCTCAAGAGCCCCGAGGGCGTCGAGCAGGCCCTCGCGCTCGCCGAGCACGCCGACATCCTGGTCGAGGGCTTCCGCCCCGGCGTCGCCGACCGCCTCGGCATCGGCCCCGAGGCCGCTCTCGCCCGCAATCCCCGCCTGGTGTACGGACGGGTCAGCGGCTGGGGCCAGCAGGGCGAGTGGGCCGGACGCGCCGCCCACGACCTGGCGGTACTCGCCCTCACCGGAGCCCTCGACACCGACCCGGCAACCGGAGACCCGGTGCCGCCGCCGACCGCGTACCTCTCCAGCTTCGCCGGCGGTGCCAACGCCCATGTCCACGGACTGCTCGCCGCGCTCCACGAGCGGGAGCGCTCGGGCCGCGGCCAGGTCGTCGACACCGCCCTCGCCGACGGCGCCGCCCTGATCTCCACCCTGATCCACCAGTGGCGCGAGGTCCCCGGCAACCACACCGTCACCGACGCCCCGCACTACGCGCTCTACCGGGCCGCCGACGGCCGCCACCTCGCGGTCGCCGCCATCGAACCCCGGCTCTACCGCAACCTCCTGGAGCAGCTCGGCCTCGCCGGCGCCGACACGGGCGCCGACGCCGGAACCGACGGCGACCCCCTCCCCGACCGCGCCGACCCGGCGGCCTGGCCCGCGCTGCGCGCACTGATCGCCGCCCGGTTCGCGAGCCGGGACCGCGACCACTGGGTGAAGCTCTTCGACGCCGTGGACGCCGGAGTGGCCCCGGTCCTCAGCGCCGCCGAGGCCGCCGAGCACCACCAACTCGCCGACCGTGAGGCCTTCGTGACGATCGGCGGCACCCGCCAGGCCGCCCCGCCCTCCCGCTTCGGCCGCACCCCCGCAGGCACCCCGGGCCGCGCCCCGCTCCCCGGCGAGCACACCGAAGAGGTCCTCGCCGAGTGGCGGTGACGAGCCCGCCACCGCGCCCCGCCACCTGGCAGCTAGCTGTCAGCGGACGCCCATCCGGAGCACAACCGGACACCCGCCCGCACCATCTCAGCCTTTGGGACGACGGACCGTCACCGCTTGTGGTCACGGGCGTCGCCCCGCCCGCCGCTCCCGTCCTAGCGTCCTGCCGTGACCACGGCCGCCCGGCCGTGGCCCGAAACACGGAGGAAGCATGACTGCGGCAACACGGAAGACGCGTCTGGGCACCGTTCTGGCGGCGGCGGCACTGACGGTGCTCGGAGCGACCGGCACGGCGGTCGCCCAGGCCCCGGCGGGCGCCGAGCAGCGCACGGTGGCCGTGACGGCCGCCGCCGGCGTCGACTACGCCACCTGGGACGCCGATGTCCGCGCCGTCGTCGGTGAGGCCCGTCCCCACATCGAGAACCGCATAGCCCAGGGCGGCCAGAAGCAGGCCATCGTCCTGGACATCGACAACACGTCCCTGGAGACGCACTTCCACCCGTTCCCGCCGACCCCGGCCGTCGCGCCCGTGCTGGACCTCGCGCGCTACGCCCACGACCGCGGTGTCGCCGTCTTCTTCGTCACCGCCCGGCCCGGGATCATCGAGCTCGTCACCAAGGCGAACCTCACCCACGCCGGCTACCCGGTGACGGGCCTGTACCAGCGGTCGCTCTCCGACCTGTTCGGCAGCACCGGCGAGTACAAGGCGGCGAAGCGGGCCGACATCGAGGCCAAGGGCTACACGATCATCGCGAACATCGGGAACAACGCCACGGACTTCGAGGGCGGGCACTCCGAGCGCGACGTCAAGCTGCCGAACTACGACGGCCAGCTCTCCTGAGACCGGTGTCGGCGCGGGCGACGTCCCCCCGCCCCGCGCCGGCCCCTCCTCGCCACGACACCCGGCGCCCCGCGCCCTCCCGCACCAGTCGTTTGCTCCGTCCTGCAACTGTTTGACCCGCCGGGAAAGCCACTCCTAATGTGGCCCTCGTTGCGGATGAACTCAAACATCAGGGGGAGCTGTGCCGAGTATTTCTGTCAATGATCCCAAGGCTGTCATTCCCGCACCCAGGGGAATCGGCGGCAACCAGATACCCGGCGGTGACGTCACCGGCCGCGGAATGTCCGACGGTGAGATAGAGCGCATGCTTCTCGAAGCGCGCCGCCTCGTCGAGACCGCCGTCGACCGGCACCGCACCGAAGGCCGGCTGCTGACCGCCCTCGAACCCGACGAGGGCACCGAGACCGCCGAGCGCGTGGTCGGCTCCGCCGCCCGGTCCCTCGCCGTCGCCCTCTCCGGCCACCACGACGAGGAGACCGCACGGCTCGTCGCCGCCCTCGGCCGGGCCGCCGCCCGCGGTGTCGACGTCAAACTCCTCGCCCGGATCAGCATCCTCGAGAACCGCCTGCTCCTGGAGCGCCTCGACAAGTACGCGCCCGGGGTCGACGTCCGGCTCGTCGGCGCGCCCCTCCAGGACACCGTTCTCTCGGACGGCCTGGTCAGCGTGGTGTGGTCGCGCACCAACGGGCCGACCCGCGAGGCCGTCCTGATGCGTTCCCCGGCCGTCCTGCGCAATCTGCGCACCCTCTTCACGGCCTCCTGGAACGGCAGCGCGCCGCTCTCCGACCACCGCCGGCTGAGCGACCGCACCCGCAGTGACGTCGCCCGCCGCATCCTGCTCGCCCTCAGCTCCGGACGGACCGACGAGGTCGCCGCCCGGGAGCTCGGCATGTCCGTGCGCACCTACCGGAGGAACGTCGCCGAGATCACCCGCGAGCTCGGCGCGAACTCGCGCTTCCAGGCGGGCGCCCGCGCCGTCGAACTCGGACTGCTGCCGCCCGTCACGGCGGAACGCCCGGCCCGCGCCGCCGGCTGAACCCACGGGCCGAATGGCAGCTTGCTGTAACGCTCCTTGCCGCGCAAAGGCCGGGGAATGTAGGAATTCGGAGGCATCTCCATTCCGTATCCAACCGCTCTCTGCGAGGAATGACATCCGGTGAACAGCGTGATGATCGAAGCGATGGAAATCAGCCGGTCCTTTGGCAGCACGCAGGCACTCGGAGGAGTCAGCTTCCGTATTGGAAAAGGGGAGGTGCTCTGTCTCCTCGGGCACAACGGCGCGGGAAAGAGCACCCTGGTGAGCATTCTCGCGACCGCCCTGCCCCCCACCTCGGGCACCGCCCGCGTCGCCGGGCACGACGTGGTGCGCGAGGCCCGCGAAGTACGCCGGCGCATCGGCCTCACCGGTCAGTTCGCCGCCGTCGACGAGGGCCTCACCGGCCGGGACAACCTGATCCTCGTCGCCCGGCTCCTCGGCGCCAACCGTGCCGAGGCCCGCCGCCGGGCCGACGAACTCCTCGACGCGTTCAGCCTCACCGCCGCCGGCGGCCGCCCCGCCGGCACGTACTCCGGAGGCATGCGCCGCCGTCTCGACCTCGCCAGCAGCTTCGTCGGCGACCCCCAGGTGCTCTTCCTCGACGAACCCACCACCGGACTCGACCCGGTGAGCCGCGGCGCCCTCTGGGACCTCGTCCGCGCCCGGGTCGCCGAGGGCACCACGGTCCTGCTCACCACGCAGTACCTGGAGGAGGCCGAACAGCTCGCCGACCGGGTCATCGTGCTCGGGCAGGGCCGGACCATCGCCGACGGAACCGTGGCCGAGCTCAAGGCACGGCTCGGCGGCGCCAGCGTCCGCGCCCAGCTCGCCGACCCCGGACATCAGGCGGCCGCCACCGAGGCACTGCGCCGGGCCGGTCTCGACTGCCGTACCGGCGAACCCGACGGCACGGTCCTCGTGCCCGTACGGGCCTCCGCCGCCCTCGCCGAGGTCGTCCGCGCCCTCGACGAGGCGGGCGTCGGCATCACGGAGATCTCCCTCATCGAGCCGACCCTCGACGACGTGTACCTCGCCCTGGCCGAACACACCACGGCTCCCCGGCCCGGCGTCCCCGTTCCTTCCTGACGCCGCCACGGCCGGGAGGCCGCCGCCCCATGAACCTCTGGATCCTCTACCAGATCTCGACCCGACCCCCCGGCCACGTCGGCCCGCCCCCGGATTCGGGACCTGGCACGCCGGCCCGCGCCACATCCCCTGGGAGCTCCCATGACGACGGTGACCACCGCGACGTACCCCTCGATCACGGAGGCGCAGATGATCCCGCGCCTCGTCCGCCTCGGCCCCAACCTCTACGGAGCCGTCTTCACCCTGATGAAGCTGCTCCCGGCCCACTACATCCTCCAGAGCGCCGACCGGCGCGGTGAACTCGGCGACGACACCGTCGTCGTCGAGACCACCTCCGGCACCTTCGGCCTCGCCCTCGCGATGCAGTGCGCCCTCATGGAACGGGAGCTGATCCTGGTCAGCGACCCGGCGATCGACCCCAACCTGTACCGCCGGCTCACCGACCTCGGCGCCCGCGTCGAGATCTGCCACGAGCCCGCGGCCGTCGGCGGCTTCCAGGAGGCGCGGCTGCGCCGCCTCGCCGAGATCCGCGCCGAACTCCCCGACACCTTCTGCCCGGAGCAGTACAGCAACCCCGACAACCCGCGCTCCTACGGCGTCGTCGCCGAGATGCTCCACCGCACCCTCGGGGACGTCGACTGCCTCGTCGGACCCGTCGGCTCCGGCGGCTCCATGTGCGGCACCGTCCGCGGGTTGCGCGAACACACCCCCGGCACCCGTGCCATCGGCGTCGACAGCCACCGCAGCGTCCTCTTCGGCCAGCCCGACGGGCCCCGCGGGCTGCGCGGCCTCGGCAACAGCCTCTGGCCCGCCAACCTCGACCACGGGGTCTTCGACGAGATCCACTGGTGCTCGGCCGCCGAGGCCTACGCCCAGACCCGCTCGCTGCACGCCCGCCACGCCCTCTTCCAGGGACCGACCAGCGGCGCCGCCCACCTCGTCGCCCAGTGGTGGGCCGATCAGCACCCCGACGAGCTGTGCGTCGTGATGCTGCCCGACGAGGGCTACCGCTACCAGGCCACCGTCTACGACGACGCCTGGCTCACCGACAACGGCCTGCGCCTCGACGGCCCGCCCACCGAGCCGGTCACCGTCACCTCCCCCGCCGACGCGGGAGAGCGCTGGGCCCGCTTCGCCTGGGACCGCCGCGCCTACGACGACGTGTCCGGCGCCGTCCCGCGCACCGACAGGGCGCTCCCCGAGCGGGCCCTCTCGTGAGCGGCACCGGACGCCTCACCGGCACCCTCGGCCCCCGCACCCGGCGGGTCGTGTACGGCGAGTCCGGCCCCGAGGACATCCGCCAGGAACTCGGCGCCACCACCACCGTCGACCTGGCCCACGTGGTGATGCTCACCGAACGCGGACTGCTGCCCCGCGAGGCGGCCGCCGCCCTGCTGCGCCGCATCACCGCGCTGCGGGCCGACGGCTTCGGAGCCCTCCACGACCTGCCGGCCCCTCGCGGCCTCTACCTCATGTACGAGGGCCATCTGGTCGCCGAACTCGGCGCGGAGATCGGCGGAAAGCTCCACACCGGCCGCTCCCGCAACGACATCAAGGCCACCATCACCGCGCTCCGGCTCCGCGCCGAACTCACCGACCTCCTCGGCGAGGTGCTGCGGCTCCAGGCGGTGCTGCTCTCCCGGGCCCGAGCCCACCGCTCCGTCGTCATGCCCGTCTACACCCACTTCCAGCCCGCGATGCCCGTCAGCTACGGCTACTACCTGGCCGGCATCGCCACCGCCCTCGACCGGGACATCGACGCCCTCGGGCACGTCCTCGACCACCTCGACCGGTGCCCCCTCGGCGCCGGCGCGGTGGCCGGCACCGACCTGCCCATCGACCCGGACCGCACCGCCGCCCTCCTCGGCTTCCCGCACGGCCCGCTGCACGCCACCGACGCCGTGGCCGCCCGCGACACGATGCTGCGGGCCGTGGCGGCGGCCGCGTCGGCGGCCCTCACGCTCAGCCGACTCGCGACCGACCTCCAGCTGTGGAGCACCCAGGAGTTCGGGTTCGTGGAGTTCCCCGAGCGGCTCGTCGGCGGCAGCTCCGCGATGCCGCAGAAGCGCAACGCCTTCCTCCTGGAGCACGTCAAGGCGAAGGCCGCGCTCGCGGTCGGCGCCTGGACGGCCTCGGCGGCCGCCATGAAGTCGACGCCGTTCACCAACTCCATCGAGGTCGGCACCGAGGCCGTCGGCGCGGGCTGGCCCGCGCTCGCCGCCGTACGGGACTCCGTCCTGCTCACCCAGCCGCTCGTCAGCGGGGCCCGGCCGGTTCCGGCGCGCATGGAGCAGCGGGCCAGAGAGGGCTTCGTCACCGCCACCGTCATCGCCAACCGGCTGGTGGCCCAGGGGGTACCGTTCCGCACCGCCCACCACGTCGTCGGCGAGGCCGTCCGGGTGGCGGTCGAATCCGGGGCCACCGAACTCACCACGATCTCCGCGCCGGATCTCGGCGAGGTCGCCGGGGCGGGCCCGTCGGCCACCGAACTCCCCACGCTGGGAGAGGTCGTCGACTCCCACGACCGGGGCGGCGGGCCCGGCGAGTGCGACCGGACCGTCCATGTCCTCACCGACCGGCTGACCGCGCACGGTCGGCGGCTCGCGGCCCACCGCGACCGGGCGGCCCGGGCGGACCGGCTCCTCGACGAGGCCGTCGGCGCCCTCGTCGCCACGGGCGGGGCCGTGGGCGCCGCCGCCACGGCGGATGCCGGCACCGGCGCCGCTGCCGAGGAGGCCGTCCCGGGCGACGCCGCCGCCGAGAGCGCCCTCTCCGCCGTCGTCTCCGTCCCCGCCGATGTGCATGCCGTATTCGAGAGAACGGAGAGTGCGCCGTGAGCGCGACCCGCAGACCCGATCCTCCGGACGGGCATGACGAACAGGCCCCGACCGGGGCTTGGTTCGCCTTTCTGGAGAGCAACACCACAGGCACGGGGCGGGAGTTCTGTGCGGCGGCTCGCGCCCGCGGACTCCGTCCCGTCCTGCTGACCCGGGACCCCGACCGCTACCCCTATGTGGTCGAGGACGGCATCGACACCCTGGTCCTCGACAGCGCCGACCCGGTCGCCGTCCTCGACCGCTGCGCCGAACTCGCCGACGGCGAGGCCGGTCTCGCGGGCATCGCGTCCAGCTCCGAGTACTTCGTGGCCGCCGCCGCCCGCGTCGCCGCCAAGCTCGGACTCCCCGCGGCCGACGGCGACGCCGTCGCCCGCTGCCGCGACAAGGAGCGGCAGCGCGAGCTCCTCGCCGCCGGCGGCGTGCCCGTGCCCGCCTTCGCCTCCGCCGGCCTGCCGGAGGAGGCCGTACGGGCGGCCGAGGCGATCGGTCACCCCGTCGTCCTCAAGCCCGTCAGCGGCTCCGGATCGATCGGGGTACGGCTCTGCCGGGACGCCGCCGAGACCCGGGCCTGGGCCGAGCGGCTGCTCGACCGGGGCACCGACGAGCGCGGCAGCCCCGTCACCGCCCGGCTTCTCGTCGAGGCGGCCGTCCAGGGCCCCGAGTTCTCCGTGGAGACCTTCGACGACACCGTGGTGACCGTCGTCGCCAAACACACCGGACCCGAGCCGTACTTCGTCGAGACCGGACACGACGTACCGGCGCCGGTCCCGGCCGCCGACACGGCGGCGCTGGGCGCGGTCGCGCTCCGGGCGCTGGCCGCCCTCGGCCTCGGCTGGGGCGCCGCCCACACCGAACTGCGCCTCACCGACACCGGACCGGTGATCATCGAGGTCAACCCGCGGCTGGCCGGCGGCATGATCCCCGTCGCCGTCCGGGCCGCCCTCGGCACCGACCTCGTCGACGCGGTCGTCGCGCGCGCGGCCGGGCTGCCGCCCCGCACCACGGTGGGTGCCACGGCCCCGGCGGACGGTGCGGCGCCCCCGGCCGGGGGCGCCACGGACCGGACGGACGGCGGGCGGACGGACCGCGGCGGACACGCCGCCATCCGGTTCCTGCCCGCCGCACGCGAAGGACTGGTCACCGCGGTCGACGGGCTCGCCGACGCCCGGGCGGCCGACGGGGTGGTCGCGGCCACCGTCGCCACCGCCCCCGGGCGGACCGTCGGCATCACGCACTCGTTCCAGGACCGGCTGGCCTGTGTGGTCGCCACCGGAGCGGACGCGGCGCAGGCCGCACAGCGCGCGGCAGCGGCCGCACGCCTCATCAGGATCGAGCTGGAGGAGCCGGCAGAGCCGGAAGAAGGAGTCGGGGGCCGATGACCGAGCACGCGAACAACCAGCAGGCGTACACCAGGATTCCGCGGTGGACCGCGCCGTCCGCCGGGGAGACCGGCACCGACGTGCACGGCACGCGGCTCGCCGAGGACCTCGGCCGGGCCCTCGCCCGCCGGGCCGCCGAGCTCGGCACGGACCTGGCGGCCCTCCTGACCGCCGCCCACGCCCGGGTCCTCGCCACGGTGACGGCCGAGCGGGACCTGCTCGTCGGCCACGTCGCGCACGACGGCACCGGCGAGGTCCTGCCGCTGCGACTGCACGTGGCGAACTCGACCTGGGCGGAACTGGTGGAGCACGCCGCCGCCGCGCCGGAGGCCACCCGGAACCCGGCGGACCCGGAGACGCGGTCGGCCCCGCCCGCCGACGCGCGCCCCGAGGTCGTCCTGGACCTGTCGGGACTCACCGACGCCCCGGAGGACACGGACGGCACACGGACCACGGAGGGCGCGAGCACCCGCACCGCCGAGGGGACCGACGACCCCGGCGCCGCCCCCGTGTTCGCCGACGGCACCGTCCTGCGCGTCGTCTGGAGCCGCGACGAGTACGGACTCGCCCTGCGGATCCTCCACGACCGGGCCGCGCTCGACGAGTACCACGCCCACCGCCTCGCCGGATACCACCTCGCCGCGCTGCGGCACCTCGCCGCCGACCCCGCCGACCGGCACGACCGGCAGAGCCTCCTCTCGGAGCGCGAGACCGAGAAGCAGCTGTACGGCCTCGCGGGACCCCGCGCGGAGCTGCCCGACCGCACCTTCCACGAGCTCTTCGAGGAGCAGGCGCGGGCCACCCCCGACGCGCTCGCCGCCGAGCACGGCGGGGTGCGGTGGACGTACCGGGAGCTCGACGAGCGCGCCGACCGTGTGGCGCACGCCCTCGTCGAGGCGGGCGCCGCCGCCGAGGACGTCGTCGCCGTCGTCATGGACCGCACCCTCGACTGGATCGCCGCCGCCCTGGGCGTGTTCAAGGCCGGCGCCGTCTACCTGCCGGTCCGCCCCGACTTCCCCACCGAGCGGGTCGCGACCCAGTTCGAGCGCAGCGCCTGCCGTTTCGCGCTCCTCGCGCCCGGCGCCGAAACCCTCGTACGCGAGGCGTCCGACGCCGTCACGGACGCGCCCGTCGCCCTCTCCGTACCGGAGATCCTGAGCCGGCCGGGAGCAGCCACCGGCCCGGTCGCCGTCACCGTGGACCCCGGGCAGGCCGCGTACATCTACTTCACCTCCGGCTCCACCGGCGCCCCCAAGGGCGCCCTGTGCGAGCACGTCGGCATGCTCAACCACCTGTACATGAAGATCGAGGACATGGAGATCGCCGCCGGGGAGGTCGTCACCCAGACCGCCTCCCAGTGCTTCGACATCTCCCTGTGGCAGTTCACCGCGCCCCTGCTCGTCGGCGGCGCGGTACGGATCATCGACACCGACACCCAGCTCGACGTCGACGCCTTCCTCGACGAGATCACCGACGGCGCGGTCGCCGTCGTCCAGATCGTCCCCTCCTACCTGGAGGTGCTCCTGACCCATCTGGAGCACCACCCGCGTCCGCTCGGCGGCCTGCGCACCATCTCGGTCACCGGCGAGGCGCTCAAGTACGAGCTGGTGCAGCGCTGGTTCGCCGCCCACCCGGACGTCAAGCTCGTCAACGCCTACGGTGCCACCGAGGTCTCCGACGACACCATGCACGAGGTCCTCGACGGGCTGCCCGAACGGGACTTCGTGACCGTCGGCCGCTCCCTGCGCAACGTCAACACCTACATCCTCGACGAGAACCTGGCGCTCGTGCCGCTCGGCTCGCCCGGCGAGATCGCCTTCTCCGGCATCTGCGTCGGACGCGGCTACATCAACGACGAGGAACGCACCCGCCAGGCCTTCGTCGCCGACCCGTTCCGGGCCAACACCCGCATGTACCGCACCGGCGACTTCGGACGCTGGCTGCCCGAGGGCCGCATCGAGTACCTGGGCCGCCGGGACGAGCAGGTCAAGATCCGCGGCTTCCGCATCGAGATCGGGGAGATCGAGAACAAGCTCCTCAGCATGCCCGGGGTCCACGAGGCCGCCGTCGTCATCGACGGCGGGGCGGGCGACCTGCGCAACCTCGTCGCCTTCTTCGCGGGCCAGGAGGACCTGCCGGCCGGCCGCGTCCGGGACTTCCTCGCCACCCTGCTCCCCGACTACATGGTGCCCACCTACTTCCACCAGATGGAGCGCCTGCCGCTCACCGAGAACGGCAAGATCGACAAGAAGTCCCTCGTCCGGCTCGCCGGGACCCTCGGCCACGGCGGCGCCCCGTACACCGCCCCCGTCACCCCCGCCGAGCAGCGCCTCGCCATGCTCTGGGCCGAGGTCCTCGGCGTTCCCCTCGAACGCATCGGGCGCTCCGACAACTTCTTCGACCTCGGCGGCACCTCCCTCGCCGCCGTACGGCTCCTGGTCCGCCTCGACCGTGCCCTGTCCCTCAAGGACCTCGTCGCCAGGCCCGCCCTCGCCGACCTGGCCGCGGCCCTCGACGAGCGCGGCCGCGGCGGCGCGGCCCCGGCGGCCACCGGCCTCCTCCAGCCGCTGTCCGCCGCCCGCGCCCCCCACCACACCCTCGTCTGCTTCCCCTACGCCGGCGGCAACGCGGTCAACTACCGTTCCCTCGCCGCCGAACTGGAACGGGACGGCTTCGCCGTCGAGGCCGTCGAACTCCCCGGCCACGACTTCAGCGGCGCCGCGGAGGAGATGCCGGACGTCCCCGAGCTCGCCCGGCGGATCACGGACGAGATCATCGAACGCGTGAACACTCCCGTCCTCATCTGGGGCCACTGCGCGGGCGCCGCCGCGGCCCTGGAGACCGCCCGCCTCCTGGAGGAGGCCGGCCGCCCCGCCGAGCGGGTCTTCCTCGGGGCGCTGCTGCTCCCCGACACCGAGGAGCTGCGCGCCGAGATCGCCGAGACCTCGGCGGCCGACACCGCCACGCTGCTCGCCCGGCTGCGCGCCGACAACGCGTACGTGGAACTCGACGCCCTCAAGCCCGAGCGCGCCGAGGTCGTCGGCCGCGCCTACCGGCACGACGTCGTCACCTCCGACCGCCATCTCGCCCGCATCCGCGAGGACGGCGAGCGGTACCGGATCGACGCGCCGGTGGAGGTCGTCGTCGCCGTCGACGACCCCACCACCGACGGGTACGCCGCCACGCACGGCGACTGGAAGGCCGTGTCCGACCGGATCACCCTGCGCGAACTCGCCCAGGGCGGCCACTACTTCATCAGCACCCGCCCTGCCGAGACCGCCGACGTGGTGCGCGCCGCCTGCACGCCGTCCGGGCGACAGGACTAGGAGGGAGTCACGTGACGACCACAACCGACCTGCTCACCCCGGCCGCGCACCCCGCGACGGTCACCGAGGAGGAGGGCCCCGGAGCCGCCGGGGCCGTGTCCGCGATCGTCGCACCCGGGGCGATCGGCTCCCGGCTCGGCCGCGGGGCGGTCACCACCGGGGTCAGTACGGCCTTCGGGACCTTCGGCGAGCTGCTCCAGGGGGTCCTCCCCGAGGAGAACGGGGACTTCCTCGTCACCCTGCCCGTCGCCCGCTGGGCCATGGCCCGCTTCGAACCCGACCCCGGCACCGACGTGCTCCAGGTCTGGCCGCCGCACAAGAAGAAGGCCCTCGCCCTCACCTCGATGATCATGGAGGACGCGGGGCTGCCCGCCGGCGGCCTCCTGAAGATCCACAGCAGCCTGCCCGAGGGCAAGGGCCTCGCCAGCTCCTCGGCCGACCTCGTGGCCACCGCCCGGGCCGTCGCCAACGCCCTGGACGAGGCCATGCCGCCGCGCCGGATCGAGGCGTACCTCGCCAGGATCGAACCGACGGACGGGGTGCTCTACTCCTCGATCGTCGCCTTCCACCACCGCACCGTGCGGCTGCGGGCCGTGCTCGGCTCGCTGCCGTCCATGGCGGTGGTGAGCGCCGACGAGGGCGGCGCCGTGGACACGGTCGCCTTCAACAGCATCCCCAAGCCGTTCACGGTCGCCGACAAGCGGGAGTACGCCCGGCTCCTCGACCGGATCACCGACGCGATCGCCCGCCGCGACCTCGCCGAGGTCGGCCGGGTCGCGACCGCCAGCGCCCGGATGAACCAGGTCCTGCGCCACAAGTGGTCCCTGGACGGCATGACGGACATCTGCCGTGAGGTCGGCGGGCTCGGCGTCGTCGTCGGCCACAGCGGCACCACGCTCGGCATCCTGCTCGACACGGCGTCGCCGGACTGCCCGGCGCAGCTCGCCGCGGCCGCCCAGGCCTGCCAGGAACTCGTCGGCAACGTCACCGTGTACCGCACGCTGAGCTTCGACTGACCGTCCCCGGCACAGCAACGAGGAAGGGCCGCACCCGGACACCGGGTGCGGCCCTTCCTCGTGCGGAGCCGCGGGCGTCAGGGGCGGAACGGTTCGCCGAGGCCGACGACGATCTCCCGCTCGCCGCGGTACGGCTCACGGCTGTGCGCCGTACGCACGTTGTCGACCACCAGCAGATCACCGCGCCGCCACGGCTCACGGACCGTGTGCCGCTCGTACACCTCGTTCACCAGGTCCACCGTCGCCCGGTCCAGCGGGGTGCCGTCGCCGTAGAAGGTGTTGAACGGCAGCCCCTCGGGCCCGAACTCGGCCGTCAGGAACTCCCGTACCTCGGGGGCCATCGTCCACTCGTTGAGGAACGCGATCTGGTTGAACCAGCAGCGCTCGCCCGTCCCGGGATGGGCGACGACCGCCGGCCGGGTCTGCACCGTCCGCAGCCCCCCGTCCGCGTCCCAGTGGGTCTCGACGCCGTTCTCGGCGCAGTACCGCTCGACCTCGTCGCGGTCCGCGCCGCCGAAGGCGTCCTGCCAGCCGATGCCGACGAACGGGTTGTAGTGACGGGTCAGCCGCCAGCCCTCCCGCTCGAACCGCTCCACCAGCTCGGCCGGCAGATCCGCCAGCACGGCGCGCGCGTCCGCGAGAGCCGTCACCCCGCCGGAGGCGGGAGGCGTGACACAGGCGAAGGCGAGCAGCCGGGGGGCGCGGGCCGCGTAACTCAGTTCGTGGTGCATGCACATGGGCTGGTCCGCCGGCCAGTGCGAGGACGAGTAGACACCCGTCGGCCCGAGGGCGTCGCGCGGGGCGAAGCCCTCCCGCTCCGCCATGCCCTCCTCGCCGAGGACGGCGGCGACGGTCGCGGCGGCCCGCTCGCGCCCGTCCAGTCCCAGCCCCCGGACGAGGACGGAACCGTGCACGGCCACCAGCTCCCGGATCTCGCCGCGGTGCTCCGCCGCCCATGCGGCGGGGTCGGCGCCGGGCGGGGGCGCCAGGTCCGGACGGGTGGGGGAGTCGGTGCGCACTTCGGTCATGGTGTGCTCTCCGTTTCGTGAAGGGTTCGGATGCGGGGGAACGGAAGGGGAAGGGTGGGCGGCCGCCGGGACGGGGGCGGGTCAGACCACCGGGCGTTGGAACGCCCGGACGGCCGCGGCCGAACCGACGACCGCCACCAGCAGACTCGTGCCGAGCGCCGCCCACACCTGGGTGCCCAGCGGCAGATCCAGGGCGAGCGCCCGCGCCGCGTCCATCGCGTACGACAGCGGGTTGAGCCGCGCGAGCAGCTGGAGCCAGCCCGGCAGCCGGTCCACCGGCACGAACGCGCTGGACGCGAACATCAGCGGGAACGTCACCAGATACCCGGCGCTCTGCATCGCCTCGGCGTTCCGCAGCCAGGCCGCGAGCGCCAGGAAGATCCACGTCATCGCCCAGACCACCGCGCAGGTGAGCAGCAGCGCCGCCAGCAGACCGAGCGGCCCGCCCGCCGGATCGGCGTCGAGCAGCACCACGGCCACCACCAGCAGGATCACCAACTGGACGGCCGTACGCAGCAGATCGGCGAAGCTGCGGGCGATGAGCAGCAGCGGGGCGTGGATCGGCAGCGTACGCAGCCGGGCCACCGCCCCGTTGTCCATGTCCCGCACCAGACCGATGCCCGAGGCCACCGCGGGACCGATGCCGGTGGTCACCAGCAGCGCCGGAAGCAGATAGTCGATGTAGCCCACGCCCGCCGGAAGATGCCCCCGGTCGACGATGCT
Source organism: Streptomyces zaomyceticus (assembly GCF_014656215.1). Classification (GTDB taxonomy): domain Bacteria; phylum Actinomycetota; class Actinomycetes; order Streptomycetales; family Streptomycetaceae; genus Streptomyces; species Streptomyces zaomyceticus. Next base: position 87,246 of record NZ_BNBZ01000028.1, read on the forward strand.
GCCGAAGACCTGGCTGAGCAGCAGCAGCATGAACACCGGCTGGAGCATGCTGAGCACCATCGCCCTGCGATGGGTCAGATGCGCGCGCACCGAACGGCCGGTGAGGATGAACAGCTGCGCCGGAGCGCTGCTGCCCTGCCAGAGCGCGCCGGCCGGGCGGTGCGGCAGCGGGGTCGGGACGGTCATCGGATGCCTCCTGGGTCGTAGGTCCTCTGGACACGGGTCAGCGCGGTCAGCAGATCGGCGGAGGTCAGCTTCCGGGCGGCCGCCACCGCCGTGACGGGCAGCGGCAGCCGCCCGGTGTCCGACCAGCGCAGCCGCCCGTCGGAGTCGATGAAGCTCCGGGCCAGGCCGGCGTTGTCCGGGTGCAGACAGAACGGGATGTCGAGCAGCCCCTGCCGGAAGGCGAGCAACAGCGCCTCGCCGATGTCCTCGTGGAGCCCGAGCACGGTGTGGACGAGCGCGCGGGCCTCCGCGTACACCTCGGTGTCGAGGTCGGACGCGACGGGCGGCCTGCGGACGGCCGACCGCGCGGCCCGCGCCGCCGTCTCCAGGGCCTCGACGTTGTCGGCGATCGTCGGGATACGGTGCGCCTCGGCGGCCGTCTTCACGATGAGCCGTGCCGCGCCCGACTCCACCGCCAGCCGCGCGGCGGCCTCCAGGAGCGACAGCGCCCCGGAGCGGGTCGTGGGGTACACGCCCATGTAGGCGTAGACGACGAGATGGCGGTCGATGTCCGGGAGCAGCTCGTCGGAGAGCGCCCGCAGCGCCGCCATCGCCTCCAGGTCCTGGGCCGGGCTGGTCTGCTGGGCGTAGCTCAGGGAGATGCTGCGCAGCCCGTGCCGGGCGAAGAAGACGCCCTCCAGGACACTGATCGCCACCAGCATCGACGGCGGGCACAGCTGCCCCAGCATGCAGCCGCCGAAGCTTTCGAGGTGCGGCAGCCGGACCGGGTCGCCCGGGGAGGCCGGCTCGTCGTCCGCCGGCCTCGGGTCCGCCCGCCACCGGTCCGCCGCTCTCCCGGCGGCGGTCCCTCCGCCGGCCGTCCTTCCGTCCGGCGTCGTTCCGCCCGCCGCGGCGAGCATCGCGCAGGCGGTGCGCCAGCTGGCGACCGCCTCGTCGAGCCGGGTACGGCCGTAGGGCAGGCAGTACGAGACGGGGCCGCCCTCGGTCGCGTCGAGCCCCACCGACAGCAGGGCCGCCACGATGTGCTCGGGCTTCGGCGAACCGTGCCGGACCTGCACGGGGAAGCGGGGGCCGTGGACCCCGTCCAGGAGGTCCCGGGACACGGCGGGGGAGTGGGTGCAGAGGGGATAGCCGTTGAGCGGCACCCCCTCCGCGACGGCCCGCCGGGCGGCGGGAAGGTCGTTGACCCGGGTGTAGCTGTCGAGGGTCAGGGTGCCGACGGTCACGGCCTCGGCGGCCCGGGTGCGTTCGAGCCCCTCACGCATGAGCCCGGGGTCGCCGAACCCCATCCTCGGCTGCACGACCAGCTCGCCCCGCGCGTACGCCCGGGCGACGAACGCGCCGAAACTCGCGGAGCCTGCGGCCGGGGCGCCGGGTGACCCCGCGGACGGGGGCGCCGTCGTCACGACACGGCTCGGTACGGCGACCGGGCCGCCATCGCCCGGAAGTCGGCGAGCTCCCCGTCGTCGAAGACCCGGTCGTATCCGGCGGCGGTCAGCCGGCGGACCATGCCCACGTTGCGCAGACCGTCGGTCACCAGCTTCCCGCCGATGACGACGGTCGTACCGGCCAGCTCGGGATCCGCCCGCAGCGCGCGGATCAGCCGCAGCCCGTCGTTGAAGCCGTGTCCGTTGACACTGCTCACCACCACGAGTCCGGGACGCAGGTCGAGGCAGGAGCGCACCACGAGCTCGTCCGGTGGGCAGGGCCCGAGGTTCGCCACGGTGTGGCCGATCTCCTCCAGGACGAGCTGGAGATAGACCAGATTCCAGGTGTGGGCGTCGGATGACGTTCCGGTCAGCAGCACGGAAGGCGCCGCACCGGCATGTGAGAAATTCATGGGGCCAGGTGTGGAATTCATGGGACATCCGGTCTCTGGAGCGCCGGCGTATTCCGGCGTCAGGACCGGTACGCCGATCGCTCGGCGGATTGGAAGGAATACGGGAAACGGCGGCAGGGCCCCGGGAATTCGCCCGCGAAGCGGCCCGCCGGCCCGGGGCCCTGTCCGGTGGATCAGCCACGGACAGACCCCCGCGCACCGACTCTACTGGCCGTGGGCCTGCCCCAACGGGCCTCCGGATGGCCGGTACTGGACCCCCGCGAGGGGTCGTGACGGAGCCCGGGCGGTCAATCCGGGCCCTGCCGCGGACCCGGTGGCCGCACCGTGCAGTTTGCTGTCAGGCGCCTTCCCCGCACCTCGCCGACATCGCTAGAAAGAATCCCGCCGTGCCGGACAGGTGCGGCAGGAATTTCGAATCGGCAAGCGATTCGGCAAGCGATTCGGCGCACGAATCAGCGAACGCGAAGGGCAGGGCATCGAATATGGCGGCAATCGTCACCGCCCCCAGTGTCACGGCAGTTCTCGTCGGGCGGTCGCAGAGCGACCCGGACCGGACCGCCGCGACCTTCGTCACCGACCCGCTCCGCGAGGACGGCGCGAGCCGGCTCAGCTACGCGGAACTCGACGCCGAGGCCCGGAGCATCGCCGTGCGGCTGCGAGCCGCCGGCATCGGCCAGGGCGACCGGGTCGTCCTGCTCTACCCCGCCGGACTCGCCTTCCTGACCGCCTTCTTCGGCTGCCTCTACGCCGGCGCCGTCGCCGTCCCCTCCTCGCTCCCCGGCCGGTACCGCCACGAGCGGCACCGGGTCGTGCGCATCGCCGACGACGCCGGCGCGGCCGCGATCCTCACCGACACCGTCACCCGCGGCGACGTCGAGAGCTGGATCCGGGAGGAGGGACTCGACCGACTTCCCCTGCTGGTCACCGACGACGGCGCCGGGCCCGCCCCCGACGGCTGGACCATGCCGGCCACCGACCACGACACCCTCGCCGTCCTCCAGTACACCTCCGGCTCCACAGGCGACCCCAAGGGTGTCGTGATCACCCACGGCAACCTGCTGCACAACAGCGAGAACCTCGTCGGCGTCCTCGGACTCGACGAGCACACCCCGCTCGGCGGCTGGATCCCGCACTTCCACGACATGGGCCTGATGGGCATCATCCTGCCGCCCGTCCTCAGCGGCGCCGGCACCGTCCTGATGAGCCCCTCCACCTTCCTGAAGCGGCCCCATCTGTGGCTGCACATGATCGACCGGTTCGGCATCCACACCTCCGCCGCCCCCGACTTCGCGTACGAACTGTGCACCCGCCGCGTCACCGACGAGCAGATCGCGGGCCTCGACCTCTCGCGCTGGCGGTTCGGCGTCGACGGCTCCGAGCCGGTCCGCGCCTCCGTCCTCGACGCCTTCCGCGAGCGCTTCACCGCGTACGGCCTGCGACAGGACACCCTCAGTCCCTGCTACGGCATGGCCGAGGCCACCCTCTTCGTCTCCGGCGCCCTCGACGTCCCGCACAGCGCCCGCCGGGTCGACGTGGAAGCCCTCGAACGCAACGAGTTCCGGCCCGTCGCCGACGGCGAGCCCGGCCGCCCCGTCGCCTCCTGCGGTGTCGTCACCGGTGCCGAACTCCGCGTCGTCGACCCCCACACCCACCGCGTCCTGCCGGACGGCGGCGTCGGCGAGATCTGGCTGCGCGGCCCCGTCATCGGCCACGGCTACTGGAACCGCGAGGCCACCAACGCCGCCGAGTTCGGCGCGACCACCGCCGACGGCATCACCGGCCACCTGCGCACCGGCGACCTCGGCACCCTCCACGAGGGCGAGCTCTTCATCACCGGCCGCATCAAGGACGTCCTCATCCTCCGCGGCCGCAACCTCTACCCCCAGGACATCGAGCACGAACTCCGCGCCCAGCAGACCGAACTGGGCAGCCTCGTCGGCGCCTGCTTCGCCGTCCCCGGACAGGACCCGGGCCACGAGGACGTCCTCGTCGTCACCCACGAGGTCCGCGGCATCAAGGAGGAGGAGCGGCTGCGCGCGCTCGCCGCCGACATGCGCCTCACCGTCGCCCGCGAGTTCGGCGCCCCCGTCGGCGCCGTCCTCCTGCTGCGGCCCGGCGGCGTGCGCCGCACCACCAGCGGCAAGATCCAGCGCTCCGCGATGCGCGAACTGTTCCGCGCGGGCGCCCTGGAACCCACCTACGCGGACTACCAGGAGAACCTGCTGCGCCCGGCCCCCGCCGTCGGCCAGGAGGCCCTCGCCGGCACCGGAAAGGCCTCGGTATGACCACCGCGGCACTCCCGACCGGAGCGGTCGACGGGCAGGACGCCGGTGCCGGAGCGGCCGACGGGCAGCGCGTCACCGACGGCCCCGCGGACGGTCGCGGCCCCGCCACCGGCCCCGCGGCCGGTCAGGACCTCCCCACCCGCTCCGTGAACGCGTTCACCCGGCGACTGCGCGAACTCACCGGCCCCGCTCTCCCGTTCGGCGCAGAGGAGCTCGCCGCCCTCGACGCCGCCGACGCCTTCCCCACCGCGGCCTGCCGCGCCCTCGACGAGGCCGGACTGCCCCGCTCGTACGTACCCGCCGAACACGGCGGCGACCTCGCCGACTTCACCGTCGTCCTGCGGTTGCTCCGCGCCGTCTCACGCATCGACCTCACCGTCGCCGCCGCCCACGGCAAGACCTACCTCGGCGCCGTCTCCACCTGGATCGCCGGGGACGACGAGGCCGCCCGGCGGCTCGGCGGCCGTATCGCCGACGGCGAGGTGGTCTCCTGCGCCCTGACCGAACGCGACCACGGCAGCGACCTGCTCTCCGGCGAGGTCACCGCCCGCCCCGCCCCCGGCGGCGGCTGGCTCCTCGACGGCGAGAAGTGGCTCATCAACAACGTCACCCGGGCCGGCCTCGTGACCGTCCTCGCCCGCACCGACGAGGAGGGCGGCCCGCGCGGCTTCAGCCTCTTCCTCGTCGACAAGGCCCGCCTCGAACCCGGCACCTGGACCTCCCTGCCCAAGGTGCCCACGTACGGCATCCGGGGCGCCGACATCAGCGGCATCTCCTTCGACGCGGCCCACCTCCCCGAGGACGCCCTCATCGGCGCCGTCGGACAGGGCGTCGAGATCATCGTCAAAGCCCTGCACATCACCCGCACCTGCTGCGCCGCGATGTCGCTCGGCGCGGGGGACCACGCCCTGCGCCTCGCGGCCGACTTCGCGGCGACGCACCACGACGCCGGGCCCGGTGACGCCCCGGGGAGTGCTCACGACGCCCCGCTCGCCCGACAGCCGCACATCCGGCGCGAACTCGGCGAGGCCACCGCCGGGCTCCTCCTCGCCGAGGCCACCGGACTGATCGCCGTACGCTCCCTGCACTCCCTCACCGGCGAGATGAGCGTCATCTCCGCCGTCGCCAAGGCGTACGTCCCCGCCCAGGTCGACGCCCTCGTCGCCCGGCTGCTGCAGCTGCTCGGCCCGCACGGGCTCCTCGGCCCCGGCGACCCGCACGGACAGTTCGCCAAGGCCGAACGCGACCACCGCATCATCGGCATCTTCGACGGCAGCAGCCTGGTCAACCGCAACGCCCTGATCGAGCAGTTCCCGCGCATCGCCCGCGGCTACCGCAAGGGCCGCGCCGACGCGGAGGCACTGGCCGAGGCCGCGTCCCCGCACACCGCGCCGCGCCCCTTCCGCCCAGCCGGACTCAGCCTCCTCTCCACGAGCGGCTGCTCGGTCCTCGCGGGCCTCCCGGCGGCCGTCGAGGCACTGCGGGCACGGGCCGCGGACGAGGTCCCGGCCCGGAGCCTCGCCCCGCTGCTGTCCCTCGCCGAACGGCTCCTCGACGCCACCGACCGCCTCCACGAGGCCATGGCGACCGTCCGGTTCACCCCCCGGGCCGTCCCGGGGGAGGCCTTCGACCTCGCCGAACGGTACGAACTCTGCTTCGCCGCCGCCGGCGCCCTGCACCTCTGGCTGCACGGCACGACCACCACCGCGGCGGACACCACCTGGCTGCGCGGCTGCCTCGTCAAGGCCCTCACCGACCTCGGCGAACCCGTCACCGCCGCCGAGACCGACGTCCTCGACGAGCTCACCGACCTGCTCCTCGACGGCCCGCCCGGGACCTTCGTCTCGCTGCTCGACCACCTGGAGGCGAACGCCTCGTGATCACCACCACCCTCGCCGACACCGTGGAAGAGACCCTCGGCGACCCCTTCGACGCCACCAACCCGCACGGCTTCCACGCCCTGGTCGACACGGCCGAGGGCCGCCGCCCCTTCGACGCGGCCCCCTGGCACCTCCCCGACGGCGACCCGGAGTCCGTGCTGCACGCACTGCGCGCCCTCCACCGCCGCTCGCCCGCCCTCGCCCCGGCGCCCCCGGCCGGCGCCCCGGCCGCCACCGTCGTCGGCGCGAGCGTCGGCGCCCTCGACTCCGCGCTTCGGATCACCCTGCGCCACCTGCGGAGCCGTCACCTCTACGGTGCCCCGGCGAGCGACCTGCCCGCCCTGCGCACCCTGCTCGCCGGCGCCTACGCCGACCTCCTCCTCTGCGACACCCTCACCACCCTCGCCGTACGCGGCACCGAGCCGCTGCCCGACCGCCCCGGAGCCCTCGCCCACGCGGCCGAGGCGCTCGCCCCCCGGGCCCTGCAGGGCGCCATGGACCGTCTGTCGGTCGTGATGGGCTCGCGCTTCTACATCCGCGAGGGCGCCCACTCCTCCTTCCAGCGGCTCCTGTACGAGACCCAGCGCGCGCTCTTCGGAGCCGACCGGCCCGTTCTGGACCCGGAGCCCGTCCCGCTCGCCGCGCTCCTCGCGGCCCCGGCCGTCGTCGGGTCCGCCGACCCGGTCCTGCTCGCCGCCGCCCCCGGGCTCGCCCTCACCGGCAGCTCCCGGCGGGTCCCGCAGCCCGGCGGAGCCGTACAGGAACGCCTGTACGAGGAGCTCGTCGCCCGCTACGAGGCGGGCACGACGTTCGACCACACGCGCAGGCCCCTCCCCGACCGCCCCTGAGCCGCGCCCGCCCCTGTGCGGCCCCCTTCCGACCTTCCCCGAGGAGCACCCATGTCCGGTACAGACATCGCCACCGCCACCACCGACGTCGCCGACGCCGGTCTCGGCATCGACACCCACACCGTCGACAGCCTCCGCACCTGGCTCGTCGACTGTGTCGCCGCCCACCTGGAGCGGCCCGCCGACACCGTCGACCCCGCCGTCAAGCTCTCCGACTACGGCCTCGACTCCCTCTACGTGCTCGCCGTCGCCGCCGAGCTGGAGGACTACCTCGACATCTCCCTCGACCCGACCGTCATGTGGGACAACCCCACGATCGACGCGCTGAGCGAGGCACTGATCGAAGAACTGGCCGTGCAGGACGCCTGACCGGGCCGCGGGGCCCCGCCGGCCGCCGCCGGCCGCGCCCCACCGGCCCGTCACTCGATCCCCCCCCACCTGAGCCTCCACCTGATCTCCCGCCCGGCCCCGCCCCCCCCGCCCCCCGCAGGCCGCCACTCCGCAGACCCGAGAGGACCGCTCGTCCATGTCCGACGACGCCCGTACGCTCCGTCGACCCACCACCGCCGCCCAGCTGGGCATCTGGGTCGCCCAGCAACTGCAGCCGGACAGCCCCCTCTACAACTGCGGCGGCTACTACGAGATCGACGGCCCCGTGGACGTCGACGTCCTCGCCCGCGCGGTCCACCGGGGCGTCGAGGAGACCGAGGCCCTCCGGTCGTACTTCGCCGAAGGCCACGGCACCGGCGCGGACGCCGACCACGGCACCGGCGCCGACGGGGACGGGGACGGGGACGGCGAAGGACCGGAGCTCTGGCAGGTGGTCACCCCGGCCGAGGACCGGCCGCTGAGCGTCGTCGACCTGCGCGGCACGGCGGACCCGGAGGCCGAGGCGCACCGCTGGGCCGCCACCGAGATGGCCCGGCCCTTCGACCTCTCCCGGGGCCCGCTCAGCGCCCAGACCCTGCTGCTCCTCGCCGACGACCGCTCCTTCTACGTCCACCGCTACCACCACGCGGTCCTGGACGGTTTCGGCCACACCGTCTACACGGCCAGGGTCGCCGCCCTCTACCGGGCCTTCCTGGCCGGGGAGACCCCGGCCCCCACGCCCTTCGTCTCCCTCGACCGACTGGTCGCCGACGAGAGCTCCTACGCGGGCTCGCGTCGCAGGGAACGGGACCGCGCCCACTGGCTCGACCTCTTCCAGGACGTTCCGGAGCCTCTCTCCCTCGCGGACCGCGCCGCCGGCAGCACCCACAGCAGCCTGCGTCGGATCCGGGCGCTGCCGCAGGACCTGGCCGAACGGCTCACCGCGCTCGCGGAGCGGCTCGGCGTCCCGTGGCCGGCCCTTGCCATCGCGGCCACGGCCGTCTTCTACCACCGCATGACCGGCCGTACGGACGTCACGTTCGCGCTGCCGCTGGCGGGCCGCACCGGACGGACCGGCCTGACCACGCCCAGCGCCCTCGTCAATGTGCTGCCCATCCGCGTCCAGCCGGACCCGGACCGCACGGTCGCGGAACTGACCGCGGAGGTCTCCCGCTCTCTCGCCGGCGTCATCCGCCACCAGCGCTTCCGCGGCGAGGACCTCGTCCGGGAGCTGGGCATGTCCGGCGGCCGTCAGGCCCGTCTCGGCCCCACCGTGAACGTCATGGCCTTCGCCGGCGAACTCGCCTTCGGCGACAGCCCCGCCCATGTGCACCCGCTCTCCACGGGTCCCGTCAACGACCTCAAGATCAACTTCTACGGCACCGCCACCTCGCGCGGGGGCATCCGCGTCGAGTTCGACGCCGACCCCGCCCTCTACGACGCCCGCGAGATCGAGGCCCACCAGGACCGCCTGGTGCGCGTCCTGGAGCGGATAGCCGCCGACCCCGCCGAACGGGTGGGGGACGTGGACGTTCTGGCTCCGGAGGAGCGGGAGCGGGTGTTGGTGGGGTGGAACGGTGAGGTCCGTGATGTGCGGGACGTGTCGCTGCCGGTGTTGTTCGCGGAGCAGGTGGCGCGGACG
>NZ_BNBZ01000029.1 GCF_014656215.1 Streptomyces zaomyceticus
TGATTTTTGGCACGCTGTTGAGTTCTCAAGGAACGGACGCTTCCTTTGTACTCACCCTCTCGGGCTTTCCTCCGGGCTTCCCTTCGGTCTTGCGTTTCCGACTCTATCAGATCTTTCCGACCCGATTTCCTCGGTACTTTCCGGTCCCTTTCGCTTTCGCTCCGGGCCCTTCCTGTGTTTCCGACTCTATCAGATCCTTTCGGCGTCTGATCCCCGGTCAGCGGGGTTTGTCTTTCCGGCTGTTGGGCCGTTCCGACGTCTCAAACTCTAGCGGATTTCCCCGGCGCCTCATAATCGAGACTTTCGAAATGAATTTCGGCATGCCGAAATTCGTCCCGGTGGGGAGATCGTACGGAGTAGAGGTGCCGCTATCAGCGGCGGAGTGGTTGTCGAAGAACCGTTCCGGCTCCGTGACAACTCGGAGAACACTACGCATCCGGGAGGGGCGTGTCAACCCTCCCCCGGATGGCCTCGGGAGACCTCGGAGGACCTCAGTCGAGGTCCGTCAGACGGCCGCCGGCGTCGGGCTGTGTGAGCTCCACGCGGCGCAGCAGACGGATGAGCATCTCGCCGAGGGCGCCCTTCTCCTCCGTCGAGAGGTCCTGGAGGAGCTCCTCCTCGAAGTCGGTGGCCATCCGCATGGCCTCCAGCCACTTCGAGCGGCCCTCGTCGGTGAGCTCGACGATCACGCGGACGCGGTTGTTCTCGTCGCGGTCGCGGGTGACCAGGCCCTCGCCCGCCATGCGGTCGATGCGGTGGGTCATCGCGGCCGGGGTGAGTCCCAGTCGCTTGGCGAGCTCGCCCGGGCCCAGTCGGTAGGGCTCTCCGGCGAGGACCAGGGTCTTGAGGACCTCCCACTCGGCGTTGCTGATGCCGAGGTCGGCGAGCTGGCGTCCGTACGCCACGTTCATCCGGCGGTTCAGCCGGCCGAGGGCGGAGACGACCTTCTCGACCTGGGGGTCGAGGTCGCGGAACTCGCGCTGGTAGGCGGCGATCTGCTCGTCGAGGCTCGGCTCCTGCGGAGCCTGCGGACCGGACCGCTCGGGGTTGTCGGACATGCGGGGAGTATCCCACGGGTCTCGTTGGCGTTGAAGTCCTTCGGTGTGTACTGTTAAGGCTCTAACTTTAGCGTTGAAGTCTTCAAGGTTCAGGGATACACCTCTGAACCTGCGACCGAAGTGGGTGAGTGTGACCAAGGCGAGGGGCGCAGCGATGCGCCGTATTCAGGCAGGCAGCGCGCTGAGCGCGTTCGGACTCGGCTTCACCGTGCCGTACCTCTATGTGTACGTGGCGCAGGTGCGGGATCTGGGTGCCGCCACGGCGGGCATCGTCCTGGCCGTCTTCGCCATGGCCGCCCTCGTGGTGCTGCCGTTCAGCGGGCGGGCCATCGACCGGCGCGGCCCCGTGCCGGTGCTGCTGGTCGCCTCGGTCGTCGCCGCCGTGGGTGCGGTGGCGATGGGCTTCGCCTCCAGCGTGCCCGCGGCCGTGGGGGCCGCGGCGCTGCTCGGTGCCGGTACGGCCGTGCTCCAGCCGGCCCTCGCCACGATGATCGTCTGGTGCTCGACGCCCGTCGGCCGCACCCGGGCCTTCGCCATGCAGTTCTTCCTGCAGAACCTGGGGCTCGGTGTCGGTGGTCTGATCGGCGGTCTGCTGGTCGACACGAGCCGTCCGGGCAGCTTCATCCTGCTGTTCTCGATCGAGGCGGCGATGTTCCTCGTCCTGGCGGCGATCGTCGGGACCGTGCGGATGCCGGGCTCCCCCGCCTTCCAGGGCGCCCGTCCCTCCGGGAGCGGCAAGGGCGGCGTCCGTGCGCTGCTCGGGCACAAGGCGATGGTGCAGCTCTGCGTCCTCGGCTTCGTCCTCTTCTTCGCCTGCTACGGACAGTTCGAGTCGGGTCTCGCCGCGTACGGCACCGAGGCCGCCGGCATCCAGCCCTCGACCCTCGGCATGGCGCTCGCCGCCAACACCGTGGTGATCGTGGCCGCCCAGTTCCTGGTGCTGAAGTTCGTCGAGCGCCGCAGGCGGAGCCGGGTGATCGCGGCCGTCGGTCTGATCTGGACCGTGGCCTGGCTGATCGCCGGGTACGCGGGCCTCGGGCACGGCAGCCAGGCCATGGCCACGGCGGCCTTCGTCTCCACGTACGCCCTCTTCGGGCTCGGTGAGGCGATGCTGTCGCCGACCGTGGCACCGCTGGTCGCCGATCTGGCGCCGGAATCGATGGTCGGGCAGTACAACTCGGCCTTCGCCCTGGTCAAGCAGCTGGCGCTGGCCGTCGGACCGGCCGTGGGCGGGCCCATGGGGGCCGCGCTGCACGGTCCGTACATCGTGACCTTCGTGCTCTTCTCGCTCGGCATCACCTTCCTCGCCGTACGGCTCGGAAAGCAGCTGACCCCGGAGCAGAACCAGCCTTCGCTCGCCCTCAGGCCGTCGAAGGTGGTCGCACGGCACGAGCCGGTCCGCGAGAGCGAGACCGCCCCGGCCTAGGCCGACCGGTCCGGCAGGGCGAATTCGCACCAGACCGCTTTGCCGCCGCCCGGTGTGCGGCGGCTCCCCCAGGACGAGGCGATCGTCGCGATGATCGAGATTCCGCGACCCGCCTCGTCCTCCGTTTCCGCCCTGCGGCGGCGCGGCAGATGGTCGTCCCCGTCCGTGACCTCGATGATCAGGCGCCGATCGGTGCGGCGCAGCCGCAGCCGCATGGGCGGGGTGCCGTGCTGGAGGGAGTTCGCCACCAGCTCGCTGGTCGCGAGGACCCCCAGGTCGCGCAGCTCGACCGGGAAGCGCCAGGACGACAGGACCCCGGAGGCGAAGGCACGCGCGCGGGGAGCGGCCTCCACCCCACCGAGGAGTTCCAGGGCCGCGTTGTGGAAGAGCTCCGCGTCCGCTCCCTTGCGGGACGGGTGCTGGACGACCAGGACGGCCACGTCGTCGTCGTGCTCCGCGGTGACCCCCAGGGAGCGGAGCAGCCGGTCGCAGACCACCTGCGGGGTGCCGCTGGCGCCGGAGAGGGCACGGGCCAGGGCGGCGACGCCCTCATCGATGTCCTCACGGCGCCGCTCGACCAGGCCGTCGGTGTAGAGGACGGCGGTGGAGCCGGGCGGCAGGGCGATGGAGCCGGAGGCGTGCAGCCAGCCGCCGGTGCCGAGCGGCGGGCCCGTCGGGTCCTCGGCACGCCGGACGCTGCCGTCCTCGTCCCGTACGAGGATCGGGAGGTGGCCGGCCGAGGCGTAGACCAGCTTGCCCTCGCTGGGGTCGTGGATCGCGTACACACAGGTGGCGATCTGGCTGGCGTCGATCTCGGCGGCGAGGCCGTCGAGGAGCTGGAGCACCTCGTGCGGGGGCAGGTCGAGGCGCGCGTAGGCCCGGACGGCGGTGCGGAGCTGGCCCATGACGGCGGCGGCGCGCACCCCCCTGCCCATCACGTCGCCGATGACGAGCGCGGTGCGTCCCGCGCCGAGGGTGATCACGTCGTACCAGTCGCCGCCGACGGCCGCGTCGGTGCCGCCGGGCTGGTAGGTGGCGGCGATCCGCAGGTCGTCGGGCTGTTCGAGGTCCTGAGGGAGCAGGGAGCGCTGGAGGGTGACGGCGGTTTCGCGGTGGCGGCGCTCGCTGGCCCGCAGCCGCTCGGCGGCCTCGGCGTGGTCGGTGACGTCGGCGGCGTGGACGAGGACCCCGCCGCCGTCGAGGTGCGGGCTGTCCACGGGCAGGCACGTCACCGTGTAGGAGCCGCCGTCCTGGGTGCGCCGGGACTTGACCGTACGGGGCTTGCCGCTGCGCAGGACCTGGTCCATGAGCGGCAGCAGCCCGAGCTCCTCCGCCTCCGGGCAGGTGTCGGCGACGGTGGCGCCCGCGGGGCGGGGGCCGAAGGCGGCGGCATAGGCGTCGTTGACGTACGCGATGCGGTGCTCCGGGCCGTACACGAGTGCGACCAGGCCGGGGAGACGGCCGAGGAGCTCCCGTACGGAGAAGTCCTCGAGGGCGGGGACGTCGGCGGACTCGGTCGCCTCGGCGGCCTTGGCCGCCTCATCGATGAGCTGCCCCAGCTGCTGCGCGTACTCACCGCGGGCGGCGGGCACGGAGCCTTCGGTCCCCCGCGCCGCGCGGCGCTGTGTGCCGGGGAGCCGGGCGCTCCAACGGGTGAAGTTCACGGATCTGTATGCCTCGTGGTGTCGGTGCCGTGCAGAGTCACGCTGTGCAGGTGTGAGCCCACCTATGGTCACACGTCCAGTGTGGACGAGTGCACTGACAGTGATGTCAGGACGACGGCTTGTCGCCGTGGTCGGGTGGCGGTGCGGCGGCGAGTTCGAATTCGGCGCGGGGGTGTTCCAGTGAGCCCAGAGAGACGATCTCCCGTTTGAACAGGCCGGACAGGGTCCATTCGGCGAGGACCCGGGCCTTGCGGTTGAAGGTGGGCACCCGGCTGAGGTGATAGGCGCGGTGCATGAGCCAGGCCGGATATCCCTTGAGTTTCCGTCCGTAGACGTGGGCGACTCCCTTGTGGAGGCCCAGGGAGGCGACGGAACCGGCGTACGCGTGCTCGTACTCCTTGAGCGGCTGTCCGCGCAGGGAGGCCGTGATGTTCTCGGCGAGGACCTTGGCCTGGCGGACGGCGTGCTGCGCGTTGGGCGCGCACTCCCTGCCGGGTTCCTCGGCGGTCACGTCGGGGACGGCGGCGGCGTCACCGGCCGCCCAGGCGTGGTCGACGCCCTCGACGGCGAGCCGGGACGTACAGCGGAGCCGGCCGCGTTCGTTCAGCGGCAGGTCGGTCGCGGCGAGGACGGGGGCGGGCTTGACCCCGGCGGTCCAGACGACGGTGCGGGTGGGCAGCCGGGTGCCGTCGCTGAGGACGGCGACCCGGTCCTCGCAGGACTCCAGCCGGGTCTCCAGGCGTACGTCGATGTTCCGGCCGCGCAGCTCGCGAATGGCGTACCGGCCCATCTCCGCGCCCACCTCGGGCAGGATCCGGTCCGAGGCCTCGACGAGGACCCATCGCAGGTCCTCCGGCTTGAGGTTGTGGTAGTACCGCGCCGTGTACCGGGCCATGTCCTCCAGCTCGGCGAGCGCCTCCACGCCCGCGTACCCCCCGCCGACGAAGACGAAGGTCAGGGCGGCGTCGCGGATCGCGGGGTCGCGGGTCGAGGAGGCGATGTCCATCTGTTCGATGACGTGGTTGCGCAGGCCGATGGCCTCCTCGACGGTCTTGAAGCCGATGCCGTGGTCGAGGAGGCCGGGGACCGGAAGCGTGCGGGAGACCGACCCCGGCGCGAGGACCAGCTCGTCGTAGGTGAGGTCGACGGCGCCGGTGCCCTCCTCGGCGGTCGCGAGGGTGGCGAGGGTCGCGGTCCGCTTGGCGTGGTCGACGGAACGGACCTCGCCGATGACGATCCGGCAGCGGTCGAGGACCCGGCGGAGCGGCACGACGACATGGCGCGGGGAGATCGAGCCGGCGGCGGCCTCGGGCAGGAACGGCTGGTACGTCATGTACGGCTCGGGGGTGACCACCACGATCTCGGCCGCGCCGGCTCTCAGCTCGGCCCTGAGCTGCCGCTGCAGGCGCAGCGCGGTGTACATGCCGACGTAGCCGCCGCCGACCACGAGAATGCGCGCAGGTTCGGTCACTGTCCCATGACGCACCTCCGTCCGTGGTTTGTCCACAGCCCCGGCAAATTGTGTGACCGGAGGGGTACGGAGGCGCGGGGTGGCGCACAACAGGGGTGTGGGGAGAACAGTGCAGGTCAGAGTGGGCGTGACGGGTCCGCCGGAGGGTCGGAATCGGGAGTGTTCCGGTCCTTGCTCCGATCGGGGGGCGCACCGTACGGAACTTCCCCTTCTGAATTGACCCGGACTCAACTATGTTCGTACTTCGTCGGGGTGTCGGACGGGAGCGCGTGGACCGAAGCGCTTGCCGACCGGAAGCGCCCCGTGTCAGGGCGGGGAGTCTCCGGGGGGAGACATCATGAGCGGGGGAACGCTTATGCAGATTCAGGATTCACGTTGGCAGACGGGCGCCGGAACGGCGACCGTGGACGACGGCCTTCACGCGGGCGCCGGCGCCTCCGAGCGCAACGGCGCGTCGGTGCTCGGCAGCAGGTCCGCGCCGCTGCGGGTGGACGCCCAGCGCAATCTGGAGCATGTCCTGCGCGCCGCGCGCGAGGTCTTCGGCGAGCTCGGTTACGGGGCTCCGATGGAGGACGTGGCACGCCGCGCCCGCGTCGGTGTCGGCACCGTCTACCGGCGCTTCCCGAGCAAGGACGTGCTGGTCAGGCGGATAGCCGAGGAGGAGACCTCCCGGCTGACCGAGCAGGCGCGGGCCGCGCTCGGCCAGGAGGACGAGCCGTGGTCGGCGCTCTCCCGGTTCCTGCGGACCTCGGTGGCCTCGGGCGCGGGCCGGCTCCTTCCGCCGCAGGTGCTGCGGGTGGGCGTGGACGACGTCACGGTGCTGCCCCTGGGTGACGGCACGGACGACCCGGCACGGGTGCCGTACCAGCGCGGTGTCGCCGAGCAGTCGGACGCACGCGTGGTCGCGCCGAGGGCCGTTCCGGCCGAGGAGCGGGACGACGCGGGTGCCTCGGAGCTGCTCGAGGTCGTCGGCCGGCTGGTCGACCGGGCGCGTGAGGCGGGTGAGCTGCGGGCCGACGTGACCGTGGCGGACGTCCTCCTCGTCATCGCCACCGCGGCGCCGGCCCTTCCGGACGCGGTGCAGCAGGCGGCGGCCTCGAGCCGGCTCCTCGACATCCTGCTCGAAGGCCTGCGCTCGCGGTAGGAGTTCGGCGGAGGCTCCGGGAGCCTTCGTTCTCGTGCGCGGCGGCGCCTTCGTGGTCCGGGCGGACCAACGACCATGACACGAACGTGTGAGCGGTTACGCCCGGATACGCGAAGTCGCCCCGGACGAGTGGTAGATGGACGCGGCGCTTCGGCGTGCTCGCGCTCTGTGGCAGGCTTGGCCGGTGTTCGGGTCTGAGCGTGCGTACGGGGGCTTCCGCGATGAGCGGTGACAGTCGGGACGAGCAGCTGAACAACGGCGGCGCCGCCGAGACCGGGGACGTGTCCTTCCGGCAGGTGCCGAGCCAGGGCGGTCCGGGCGGCCTCCACGGCCCGCCGGGGCAGGCCGAACCACTCGACGTGAGCGTCCCGCCGCAGCGCAAGGGCACAGTCGGCTCCCCGCCCGCCGGACGGGGAGCGGGCACGGGCATCGGAACCGGGATCGTCGCGGGGACTGTTTCCACGGCCTCCCCGGGCCCAGCGGACTCCGCGGACTCCGCCACCCCTTCCGTCACGGGTACCAGCACCGGTACGGCTCCGGACACGGCCTTCGAGGACGACGAGCCCGACACCGTCCTGCCGCCGCCCGTCGAGCTGCCCCCCTCCGACTCCGAGCTCGTCCAGCTCATGCGGGAGGGCGACGACTCCGCGTACGAGGAACTGTTCCTCCGCCACTCCGAGGCCGTGCGCCGGTACGCCAGGACCTGCTGCCGGGACGCCCACACCGCCGACGACCTGACCGCCGAGGTCTTCGCCCGTACCCTCCAGGCCGTCCGGGGCGGGGCCGGGCCCGAACAGGCCGTACGCGCCTATCTGATGACCACCGTCCGCCGGGTCGCCGCGCACTGGGCGCGAACCCAGAAGCGGGAACACCTCGTCGAGGACTTCGCCGTCTTCGCCGAGGCCGCCCGCGCCTCGGAGGTCTCCGACCAGAACGCCTCCTTCGGGGCGGGGCTCGACCTCGGCGCCGACGTCCTGGCCATGCACGAGGCCGAACAGTCGCTCGCCATGCAGGCCTTCCGCTCACTGCCCGAGCGCTGGCAGGCCGTGCTCTGGCACACCACCGTCGAGGAGGAGTCCCCGAGCGAGGTCGCGCCGCTCTTCGGCCTGACCGCCAACGCCACCGCCGTGCTCGCCAGCCGCGCCCGCGAAGGCCTCAAGCAGGCCTACCTCCAGGCCCATGTCAGCCAGTCCCTGACCGCCGGGGGCGACTGCGCCCGGTACGCGGACCGGCTCGGCGCCTACGCGCGCGGCGGACTGCGGATGCGCGCCGAGCGCGGGCTCCGCAAGCACCTGGACGAGTGTTCCCCATGCCGGCTCGCCGCCGGTGAACTGGCCCATGTCAACGCCGGGATCCCGGCGCTGCTGCCGGTCGCCGTCATCGGCTGGTTCGCCGCCGGGTACTCGCTCAAGGCCGCCGGGGTCGTCGCCGGCGGTGCCGTCGGCGCGGGAGCGGCGGGCGCGGCGGCCGCCGCCTCCGGGTCCTCGGGAGGCGCGGCCTCCGGAGGCGCCGTCGCCGAGGGGCTCGGCGCCCCCGCGAAGGCCGGGATCGCGGCCGCCGTGGCCGTCGCCGCCGCCGCAGGGCTCGTCTGGGCCATGGCCGGGGACCCGGTGCCGGTGGCCGCGCCCAGGCCCGCGCAGCCCGTCGTCACCCCCGTCGTACCGGAGGAGCCCGCGCCCCCGCCGAAGCCGACGCCGAAGCCCGTGCCGCCGCCCGCGCCCGTACGGTCCGAGCCGCCGAAGCCCGCCCCGACACCGACACCCACCCCGACACCCAGCCCCGAGAAGCCCACGCCGGAGCCCACGCCCCCGCCGAAGGCGTCACCGGCCCCCACGCCCCCGCCGAAGCCCGCCCCGACACCGACTCCCACCCCGACGCCCAGCCCCGAGAAGTCCTCGCAGAAGCCCGCACCGCCGCCCGCGCCGCCGGCCGTCTACCAGGTCAACGAGCTGGAGTACGGGATCTTCGGCGACGGCACCAAGCCCGAGGTGTCGCTCTCCGACAGCAGTTGGATGTGGCAGCGCGACGGACTCTCCGTCGGCGGCACCCCGTACGCGCACGGGGTGAGCGTCCACGCGCCCTCGTCCCTGCTCATCGACCTCAACCGGCAGTGCACGAGTTACGACGCGATCGTCGGGATCGACGATCTGAGCGCCCTGCTCGGTGTCGGTGGCGTCCGCTTCTCCGTCTACGGGGACGAGGAGCGGCTCTGGCGCTCCGACGTGGTCCGGGCGGGCGACCCCCCGGTCCCCGTGCACGTCGACATCTCCGGCCGCAGGACGATCCGGCTCGTGGTGGAGGAGCACACGCCGTTCGGGCGGGCCGCCGTCGCCGACTGGGCCCAGTCCCGCATCAGCTGCTCCTGAAGGCCTCCGCGAGGGCCAGTACCTCGTCGAGGCCGAGGCCCTCCCCCGCCGCGCGGGCCGCCGCGACGCCCGACGGGCCGAGCGCGGCGAGCGCCCGGTCGGTCACGGCCTGGAGATCCCGCAGCCCCGGGACCGAGCGGGGCAGCTCCTCGCGCCAGCCTTCGACGGCCGACATGATCAGGACCGCCAGGTTCTGTTCGCCCGCCGAGGACAGGACGACCGCGAGGCCCTCCGCCAGGCCCGAGATCATGAAGTCCGCGCACTGCGCGTCCCGCGCGCTGCGCAGTGCCTCGATGGCCGTGGCGACGGCGGACGCCCGTCCCTCGACCGCCTCGACGCGCGCGGACAGCCCCACGAGCGCCGCCTCGAAGTGCGGCGGGGGCGCCCCGGTCGAGACCGTGTGGCCCGCCTGCTCCAGCTGGGCGCCGGCCTCCGCGGCCTCTCCGCGGTACAGGGCGAGGGCGGCCCGCAGGAAGCAGATGAACACGCCGGTGTCCCGCACGCGGTAGCGCTCCGCCTCCCGCGCGGCCTCGTCGAGTCCCTTCCCCGCCGCCTCCATGTCGCCCGTGTGATAAGCGAGTTCGGCCAGGCGGGCGAGGAGGAACGGGGACTCGGCGTGCGCGCCGACCTCCCGGGCCAGCCGGAGGGCCTCCTCGTACGCCTCCCCGGCCTCCTCGCTCCGGCCGCGCAGCATATGGGCCTCGCCCACCGCGCTCGCGATCTGGGCGCCCATCCACCGGTCGCCGACGCTTCGGGCGAGAAGACGGAGCTCGGCAAGGTCCTCGTCGATGCCGGGCATGCCGCCGGGCATGTCGACGACCATGTGCGTACGGAACATGAGGCTGACGCCGACCTCCCAGTCACCGCCGTGACGACGGCAGTTGGCGACGGCCTCGTCGAGGAGCTCCCGGACCACGGCCGGTGTCTCGGTGAGGTACGCGGTGAACGGCCAGAGCAGGCCGGGGAACCGGGCGCCCTCGGGGCCGGGCGGCTCGCCGAACGCCGTCCGTACACGGCGGGCGAGCGCGATCGCCTCCGGTTCCTGGAAGTCCCCCAGCGTGCGGCTCTCGACCTCCAGGAAGAACTGCAGCATGCGCAGACGCATCCGGGGCCAGTACCGGAGGTCGTCGGGCTCGTCCGGGTCGTCGCCGAGCGCGACCGTGCGGTGCACCCAGGCCAGGCCCTCGGGGCGGTAGTTGCGCAGCCACCAGAACCAGCCCATGGCGAAGACCAGACGGTGGGCGGCGGCCTCGTCGGGGGAGGTGCCGACGGCGCGGTGCAGGGCGGCCCGGATGTTGTCCAGATCGCGCTCGATCCGCTCGATCCACGGGAGCTGCTCCGCCGAGCGGAGTCGGGGCTCGGCGGTCTCGGTGAGGGCCGTGAAGTGGGCGGTGTGCGCGGCCTCGGCGGCGGCGAGGATCTCCGGGTCCTCGGCTGCCCGCTCGACCGCGTACTCGTGGATGGTCTCCAGGAGCCGATAGCGCATCTCGCCGCCCTCGACGGGGGTGGCGACGACGAGGGACTTGTCGACCAGGGCGCCGAGCGCGTCGGCAGCGCGCGGGGAGAGGGCCTCCGCTGCGTCGAGGTCCCAGCCGCCGGCGAAGACCGAGACCTGGCGGAGCAGGGTGCGCTCGTCGGGGTCGAGCAGGTCCCAGGACCAGTCGACGACCGCGCGGAGGGTCTGCTGGCGGGGCAGGACCGTGCGGGAACCGGAGGTGAGGAGACGGAAGCGGTCGTCGAGGCGGTCGGCGATCTGGCGCGGGGTGAGCAGCCGGAGGCGGGCGGCGGCCAGTTCGATGGCGAGGGGCAGGCCGTCGAGGCGGCGGCAGATCTCGTCGGCGGCCGCGCCGCCGTCCCGGGTGAGGTCGACGTCGGGGCGTACGGCGCGGGCGCGCTCGGCGAAGAGGCGGTGCGCGGGGTCCGGCGGCAGGGGTTCGAGGGGGCGGACCGACTCTCCCGGGACACCGAGGGGTTCGCGGCTGGTGGCGAGGATGCGGAGCTCGGGGCAGTCGGTGAGGAGGGTCTCGGCGAGGGCGGCGGCCGCGTCGATCACGTGCTCGCAGTTGTCGAGGACGAGGAGGAAGGGGCGGCGGGCGAGGTGCTCGACGAGCTGGGTCGTGGGGTCGTCCTTGAGGGGCGCGCCCTCGCGGGTGATCAGGGTGATCTCGCGGAGCCCGAGCGCGGAGAGGACGGCGCCGGGGACGGCTTCGGGGTCGTCGAGCGGGGCGAGTTCGGCGATCCAGGCGGTGGCGGGGGAGGCGGGTGCGGGCTCGGTCCGCTGGAGGTTGGCCCCGGTGGGGCCCGGACTGGTGGGGGCTGAGGCGGTGGGGGTTGAGGCGGTGGGGTTTGCGGCTGTGGCGGGTGTGCCGGCTGGGTCGGTGGCGGGGGCGAAGGCCCTGAGGGCGGCTTCTTCGGCGAGCCGGGTCTTGCCGGAGCCGCCGGGGCCGGTGAGCGTGACGAGCCGGAAGCGGTCCAGCTCGGCGTGGATCGCGGCCAGCTCGGGCTCCCGGCCGACGAAGGAGGTGAGACGGGGCCGGATGTTGCCGGGGACGGGGGTGGACGCGGTCGGGGGCGTCGGGGGGTGCGCGTGGTCCGGCGGTGAGGTCGGCCGCGGGCCGGCGGCGGTCGTCGTCCCCCACGGGGTGTCCGTAAGGGGAGCGGTGGAGTTCGGGGCCGGGGCCGGGGCCGTGAGGAGTTCCCGGTGGAGGGCGGTGAGTTCGGGGCCCGGGTCGGCGCCGAGCGCGTCGGCGAGGGTGCGGCGGGCCGACTCGTAGGCCGAGAGGGCGTCGGCGTGACGGCCCTCGGCCCGCAGGGCGCGGATGAGGTGGGCGCGGAAGGCCTCGTCGTACGGATACGTGGTGGTGAGCTCGGTCAGCTCCGGTACGAGTCCGTCGGTGGCGCCCCGGCGCAGATCGGCCTCGACGCGCTGCCGCAGGGCGGCGAGCCGCTGGGCCTCGGGCCGGACTCCCGCCGGGTCGGGCAGGTCGGCGAGGGCGGGGCCCCGGAAGAGCCCGAGGGCTTCCCTCAGGAGCGCGGCGGCGGTGTCGGGGTCGCCGGAGTCGAGGCGGGTGCCCGCCTCCCTGACGCGGCGCTCGAAGACGTACAGGTCGATGTCCTCGGCGGTGGCGGCGAGCCGGTAGCCGGGGCCGGGGGTGGAGGCGACGGCCTCCCGGCCGAGGGTCCGGCGGAGCCTGCCGACGAGGGCCTGGAGGGCGGCGGGGGCGTCCTGCGGCGGGTCGTCCCCGTAGACGTCGTCGGCGAGCTCCGTGACGGAGGCGGCCCGTCCGCCGCGCAGTGCGAGCGCGGCGAGGAGTGCCCGCAGCCGGGCTCCGCCGAGCGGGAGGGGAGTGCCGCCGGCGCCGAGGGCCTCGGTGGTGCCGAGGATGAGATACCGCACCGGGTCATTGTGTCCGCCGGCACCGGCGTACGCCTCGGGGTTTACCCGGGGGTGACCCTGGGGTCGCGGTGGTCAGAACTCCGCGGTGTCCAGGGTGAAGCCGAGGGGGGCGGGGAGCGGGACCTGCGTCCCCAGCTTGTGGATGGACTTGTGGCCGAAGTCGTCACCGGAGGGTCCTGAGCACACGACCGCCTCGCCGGCCTCGCGATCGATCAGCAGGTAGACGGGGATGCCCGCGCGGGCGTAGGCCCGGCTCTTCTCGACGCGGTCGCGGCCCGCGGTGGAGGTGGAGGTGACCTCCGTGACGAGGAGGACGGGGTCGGGAGCGTGCCACTCCCGCTGGTCGTCGAAGCTGCCCTTGGGGGCGATGACGAGGTCGGGGATGACCCTGACGGTGTCGGTGGCCCCCGGCAGACTGAGGCCGATGCCCGTGAAGTTGCGCAGTTCCCTGTCGACACGTCGGGCGATGACTTGTTCCACCACCTCGGTCACGATCTCCTCGTGCTCGCCGTTGGCCGGAGGTACCACGTAGATCTCCCCTTCGATCAGCTCCACGCGCCAGCCCTTCGGGGCCACGGCGCTGAACAGCTCGAAGGTCTCCCGCACGCTCGCGCCCTCACGGTCGGGCAGCCCCTCGGAGAGCACGCTCTCCGGAACCGGCGGCGGCATCGCCATGACGGACCTCCTTCGCTCGGTGCGACGCTCTCAGCTTAGGACGGGGGTCCGATCGGGGTCCTGGAAGCGTTCACTCGCACGAGCGTGCAGGGACGTTCCGCCCGGGAAGCGGCTCTCACGCCGAGAGCGAGCGCGAGGTGGGGATCAGCGGTCCCGGGACCGCACGGGGCGGGCGGGGGGACGTCGTGTCCGTCCAGCAGGAACCCCGGCGGGCGAGGAGCCGGCGGAGCCAGAGTTCGGTGGAGACGAGGTCGGCGAGGCCGTCGAGGGGGACGGGGGCGCCGTCGGCCGCCGCGCGGAGGGCCTCGCGGACGACGCGGGCCTCGATCAGGCCCGCGTCGGCGAGGAGCGGGGCGTCGAAGAGGGCGATGAGGTGGGGGAGCGCCGCGCGCAGCCCCGCGCGCGAGGCGGCGGCCGGGACCGCCGGGTGGGGGGCGCCCCAGCCCGGGGGGAGGTCGTGGATGCCGGCGCCCGAGAGGACCGTGCGCAGGACGCCCGCGCGGGCGTCCGGCTGGACCCGGAGCGCTTCGGGAAGGTCGCGGCAGGCCCGTACCACCTGGTTGTCGAGGAAGGGGGCGTGCAGGCGCTGGCCGCGGATCTCGGCGGCCTGTTCCAGCACCCGGTGGTCCGCCGCCGCCCGGGCGAGGGCGGCACGCGCGCGTGCCTCCCCCGGCCGCTGGACGGAGGTCGGCAGGGTCGCGGCCCGGTTCAGGCGAACCGATACTTCGGCCAGGGCCTCCCCCGTCAGCCAGCGCGCCGCCGGTCCCGGCCGCGACCAGGTGAGCGCCGAGAGGGACGCCTCCAGGGGGCCGAAGCCGTCCTGAGCCGTACGGTTCGCCTCCAGGACCCGCCGGGCCGCCGCCTCGAGGCCCGTCCGGTACGGGGTGCGCGCGAGCTTCCGCGCCGCCCGGTACACGGTCAGCGGCACCAGGAGCGAACCCGCCGACGGCCCCGACGCCTTGGCGAGCGCCGTCACCGGGCGGACCAGCGAGCGGCGCCTGCGGTCCATCAGGAGGTCGGCGAGGCGGGCCGGGTGCGCGTCCAGGACCTGCTTGGCGCCCATCCCGGTGAAGTGGTCGGCGCTGCCGCCCGCGAGCCGCCTCCGGTGCCGTTCCGCCGTGACGAGCGAAGGTCCCGGCTCGTCGGTCAGCGGCCCGTCGAGAGTGGCGTACGGGAGCGCCTCCTCGCCCGCCGCGACGACCACGTGGTGCAGGCGGGGGTCGGCCGCGAGCTCCCCGGCCCGCTTCAGCTCGGCCTCACGGCCCGACCCCGCGCGGGTGGCCAGGTCGTTGAAGGTGACGGCGAGCAGCCGCTCCCCCGCGCCCGTGCCGTGCCCGACGATCGTGCCCGGTACTCCCGGGAGGCCCGCCGCGAGCAGTGCGAGCGTGCCGGAGGCACTGCCGCCGGAGAGGTCGGCGCCGATGCCGGGCGCCGGTCCTCCGCCCCGGGCCGCACGCCGGTCGGCGGGCCCCATGCCGGGCACCGGGCCCGGGTCGGGCAGCGGGGACTCGGGCGCGTGCCGGGGGGCGGTGAGCCGGGCCCGCACGGCTTCGACCAGGGCGTCCCTGACCCCTTCGACGGCCTGGTGGGGATCGGCCTGGGCCGCCGCGACGGCCAGCGAGGCGACCTGTTCGTACCCGGTGATCTCGCGCGAGCCCTCGCGCAGGATCAGCGCGTGTCCCGGCGGCACCCGCCGGACACCCTCGTACGGGGTGGAGTCGCGCAGTGCCTCCGGGGTCTCCGGGCAGGCGAGGAGCGCGGCCACATGGCCGATGTCGAGCTGGGCCTCGACGAGGTCGGCCAGGGGCAGGGCGGCGGTGGCGAAGGCGGTGCCGCCCGCCCAGGGGGTGTGGAACACCGGCCGGGCGCCCGCGAGGTCACCGGTGACGGTGACCCGGCGGCCCGCCTTGACGACCGCCGTGTAGCTGCCGGGCCAGGCCGTGAGATGCCTCAACGCGCCCCCGCGCGCGGTGAGCAGGCCGATGCGCAGTTCCTCGTCGCTCGCGGCGCAGCAGCCGAGGACGGCGAGGCGGGTGTGGTCGTCGACGGCCACCACGCGCACCTCGTCCGGGCGCCAGTCGCCGACCGCCCACAGCGGATCGGGGTCGCCCCAGAGGAGTTGGGCGCCGACCGGTTGCACCGTGCGCCCCTCGGTGGCGGCCCGGCCGGAGCCGGCGGGGTACGGGTCTCCGTAGCCGGAGGTCGCGCCGTATCCGCCGGAGCCCGGGCCGTACGCGTCGGAGGCCGAGCCGTACCCGCCGGAGGCCGAAGCCGTCCCGTACGCGCCGCTCACCGACCCCGCCCGCGCCCCGGCCGTCGTTGCGAAGTTCGCGGCGACACTGCTCCAGCCCACCAGCCATCGCATCGGCGCCTCCACATCCGTTTCGGTGGGAGACATGCTGCCACGACAACGGCGCACGGGGCGGAGTCCGGGCGCACGCGCGCCAAAGCCGAATGCGCCCCTGGCATGGGCCAGTTGAACACCGGCGTCATTCGGCCAAATATCGACCCTCCCCGGCGGGGGTGGAGGGCCTCCGGGCAGCCGCCCGCACGCATCGCCTCTCACCGGCCGTCGGCAGTCCGGGAGGCGCTCCCGCCTCCCGGAGCCGTCCGCCGCCCGCGGGGAATGGGGCGGCGGTATCCCCCAGCCCACCGGTCCGGGACAGTTCCCGGCCGAGCGGGCCGACCCACGCGCTACTCATGGAAGCGCTCCCCCGACGGCCCCGAGAGAGCGCACGGCCGGGCGCACGGCCACACGGCGGGAGCACGAGCCGGGCCACCGGGCCCTCCCGTCGGCCTTTCACACAACAATCTCGCCATACGGAACACCGCCCCTTAACGGTAGGGATGCGGCGAACTACGCTGTGTTTACGAATGCCGCACGCCTATGCCCGGCGTCGTGGCGGCCGTCTGGGTTGTCGAGGGGTGGCGTCATGTCCAGGGAGCAACGCGGGCCGAACGAAAAGCTCGGCACGGTTCTCGCCCTCGCGGGAATCAGCAACGCCGGGCTCGCCCGGCGCGTCAACGACCTCGGTTCACAACGGGGACTGACGCTTCGATACGACAAGACCTCGGTCGCCCGGTGGGTGTCCAAGGGCATGGTGCCGCAGGGCGCCGCCCCGCATCTGATCGCCGCCGCGATCGGACAGAAGCTCGGCCGGCCCGTGCCCCTGCACGAGATCGGCCTCGCCGACGCCGACCCCGCACCCGAGGTGGGCCTCGCCTTCCCCCGCGACGTGGGCGAAGCCGTGCGCTCCGCCACGGACCTGTACCGGCTGGATCTCGCCGGGCGGCGGGCCGGCGGCGGGATCTGGCAGTCGCTCGCCGGATCCTTCGCGGTGAGCGCCTACGCGACGCCCGCGTCCCGCTGGCTGATAACCCCCGCCGACCCGTCGGTGGAGCGCGAGGCCCCGCTCCCGGCGAGCGGCATCACGGCCGCCACCGTCGGCGAGCACGCGCGCGTGGGCCACAGCGACGTCGCCAAACTCCGCGAGGCCGCCGAGGACGCGCGCCGCTGGGACTCCAAGTACGGCGGCGGGGACTGGCGCTCGTCCATGGTCCCCGAGTGCTTACGCGTGGACGCGGCACCGCTGCTCCTCGCCTCGTACTCGGACGAGGTCGGCCGGGCCCTGTTCGGCGCGACGGCCGAGCTCACCCGGCTGGCCGGCTGGATGGCCTTCGACACCGGGCAGCAGGAGGCCGCCCAGCGCTACTACATCCAGGCCCTGCGTCTCGCCCGCGCCGCCGCCGACGTGCCCCTCGGCGGCTACGTCCTCGCCTCCATGTCCCTCCAGGCCACCTACCGCGGCTTCGCCGACGAGGGCGTCGACCTCGCCCAGGCCGCGCTCGAACGGAACCGGGGGCTCGCCACCGCCCGCACCATGTCCTTCTTCCGGCTCGTCGAGGCACGCGCCCACGCGAAGGCCGGGGACGGGGTCGCCGCGGCGGCCGCGCTCAAGTCCGCCGAGGGCTGGCTGGAGCGCTCCCGGGAGGGCGACGGCGACCCGAGCTGGCTGGGCTTCTACTCGTACGACCGGTTCTGCGCCGACGCCGCGGAGTGCTACCGCGATCTGAAGGCGCCCCGCGAGGTGCGCCGCTTCACCGAGCAGGCGCTCTCCCGGCCGACCGAGGAGTTCGTCCGTTCGCACGGGCTGCGACTCGTGGTCTCCGCCGTCGCCGAGCTGGAGTCCGGCAATCTGGACGCGGCCTGCGCGGCCGGCACGCGCGCGGTGGAGGTGGCGGGACGGATCTCCTCGGCCCGGACCACGGAGTACGTACGGGACCTGCTGCACCGGCTGGAGCCGTACGGGGACGAGCCGCGCGTCATGGAACTGCGGGAGCGGGCGAGGCCCCTGCTCGTCGCCCCCGTGTGACCGGGAGGCGGCTGACGGGGACCGGGTGACGGGGGGGGCCGGGCGGCGGGGTGACGGGGGGCCGGGTGACGGCTCCCGGTCGCGCGGACGGCGTGACCTGCGTCTCGTGATGTCGCGCGAGGTTTCACGGGATTGTCAGTGGGCCAGTGCACTATCGGGGGTGGGAGGTGGCGCTGGTGTTTGACTGTGACGTGCTGGTGATCGGCGGCGGGATCGTCGGTCTGTCGACGGCGTACGCCCTGACGCGCGCCGCTCCCGGCACCCGGGTCACGGTCCTGGAGAAGGAGCACGCCCTCGCGCGCCACCAGACCGGGCGCAACAGCGGGGTGATCCACAGCGGGATCTACTACCGGCCGGGTTCGCTCAAGGCCCGCTTCGCCGTCGAGGGCGCGGCCGAAATGGTCAAGTTCTGCGCGGAGTGGGGCATCCCGTACGAGGTGACGGGCAAGCTCGTCGTCGCCACCGCACGCGAGGAACTGCCCCGGCTGCACGCGCTCGTGCAGCGCGGCAGGGAGAACGGCATCCCGGTGCGCGAGCTCGGCCCCGCGCAGATCAGCGAGTACGAGCCACGGGTGCGGGGCCTGGCGGCGATCCACGTCGGCACGACCGGCATCTGCGACTACGGGGCGGTGTCCGCCCGGCTCGCCGAGTCCTCCGGGGCCCGGATCCTGTACGGCGCGGAGGTCACCGTCGTCGACCGGCGGCCGTGGGGCGTCGCCGTGCGGACGGCGGACGGCCGGGTGGTGCGGGCGCGGGTCCTGGTGAACTGCGCGGGGCTGCACTGCGACCGGATCGCGCGGCTCGCGGGCGACGACCCGGGCATGCGGATCGTCCCCTTCCGGGGCGAGTACTACGAGCTCGCCGACCCCTCGCTCGTGCGGGGCCTGGTCTACCCGGTCCCCGACCCGGCGTTCCCCTTCCTCGGGGTCCATCTGACGCGGGGCATCGACGGCGGCGTCCACATCGGGCCGAACGCCGTCCCGGCGCTCGCCCGCGAGGGATACGGCTGGTCCGTCGTCCGGCCCCGCGACCTGGCCGGCACGCTGGCCTGGCCCGGCTCCTGGGCCATCGCCCGCGAGCACTGGCGGTACGGGGCCGGCGAGCTGCGGCGGTCGCTGTCGAAGCGGGCCTTCACCGAGGCGGTGCGACGGCTCCTTCCGGTGGTGGAGGAATCGGACCTGCGGCGGGCGGCGCCGGGGGTCCGGGCGCAGGCCGTGCTGCGGGACGGGACGCTGGTCGACGACTTCCTCATCCGCGAGGCCTCACGGACGGTCCACGTGCTGAACGCCCCCTCGCCCGCCGCGACGGCGTCGCTGCCGATCGGACGCGAGGTGGCGGGCCGGGCCCTGGCCCTGCTGTAGCCCGCGAGAGCCCTGCCCGGCCCGCGACGCCCCCGGGCCGGGTGGCGGGGACGTCCGGGGTTCGGGACCGGTGGCAGCCCGGGGGGCGCCGTAGAATCTGGGCATTGTGTCTGAGCAGCCAGAGAACACCGCGCAGCCCGTCGCCGAGTCCGTACCGCCCGTCACGCAGCGGGGCAGTCAGCGGTTCGCGCCCGGTGAGGGCCCCCTGCCCGACCCCGCCGGGTCGCACCACGAGCGACGGATCCGCAGCTTCCAGCCGCGGCGCAGCCGTGTCACCACCAGCCAGGCCGAGGCGCTGCTGAAGCGGTGGCCCGACTGGGGTCTCGACATCGACGGCAAGCGGGTCCTCGACCTGGGCGAGATGTTCGACGGGCTTCCGGTCGTCATGGAGATCGGCTTCGGCATGGGCGAGGCGACCGCGCAGATGGCGGCCGCCGACCCCGGCACCGGCATCCTCGCCGTGGACGTGCACACCCCCGGCCAGGGCAATCTGCTCGGCCTGGCCGACCGCAACGGCCTGACCAACGTCCGGGTCGCCAACGGCGACGCGATCATCCTGCTCCGCGAGATGCTCGACAAGGACGCCCTCGACGGCTGCCGCGTCTACTTCCCGGACCCCTGGCCCAAGGCCCGCCACCACAAGCGGCGGCTCATCCAGCCCGAGTTCCTCGGCCTCCTCGCGACCCGGCTCAAGCCCGGCGGCGTGCTCCACTGCGCCACCGACTGGGAGCCGTACGCCGAGCAGATGCTGGAGGTGCTCTCCGCGCACCCGGACTTCGAGAACACGGAGGCCGACGGCGGGTTCTCGCCGCGCCCCGACTTCCGGCCGCTCACCCGCTTCGAGGGCCAGGGCCTCGACAAGGGCCACGTCGTGCACGATCTCCTCTTCCGGAGAAAGTGACCGGGAGGGAACAACTCCTTGGCCCCGTGTCGGTGGGGGTCGTTAGGGTCGCTCACGTGTCGAACCCCGCCCCCGCCGAAGCACCCACCGGCGCCGGAACCGCTCCGGTCCCCCACCGGGACACCGAGGAGCCGGCCTTCCCGGCCGCCGCCGACCGGTCCCAGTGGCGCTACCGGCCCCGCCGGGCCTTCTGGCGCAGCCGGGTGGTCCGGGCCGTCGCCGTCGTCACCGTGCTCGCGATCTGCGCCCTGTTCATCCTGGGCCTGGTCCGCGAGCAGACCGGCACCGAGGGCTTCCTCGTCGGCCTGGGCCTCGCGGTGCTTCCCGTACCGCTGCTGATGGCCGCGTTCCGCTGGCTGGACCGGGTCGAGCCCGGCCCCTGGAAGAACCTGCTCTTCGCCTTCGCCTGGGGCGCCTTCGCCGCCGCGCTGGTCGCGATCCTGGCGAACTCCTTCGCGGTCCGCTGGATCGCGACGGCGACCGCGGACCCCGATTCGGCGGACACCCTCGGCGCGACGGTGATCGCCCCGGTGGTGGAGGAGAGCGCGAAGGCCGCCGCGATCCTGCTGCTCTTCCTCTTCCGCAGGAAGCACTTCGGCGGTCTGGTCGACGGGGTCGTGATCGCCGGGTTCACCGCGACCGGCTTCGCCTTCACCGAGAACATCCTCTACCTCGGCAACGCCTTCGGCGAGGACCAGGAGTTCGGCTCCACCGGCCTCGGCTCGGTGACCGCCGCGACCTTCTTCGTCCGGGTCGTGATGTCCCCGTTCGCGCATCCGCTCTTCACCGTGCTCACCGGCATCGGCTTCGGATTCGCCGCCCTCGCGCCGCGTGGGAAGCGGCTCCGCCGGGTGCTGCTCCCGCTCGCCGGGCTGCTGCTCGCCATGGGGCTGCACGCCGCCTGGAACGGCTCCGCCACCTTCGGCGGCCCGCTGGCCTTCTACGCGGTGTACGGGGCACTCATGGTCCCGGCCTTCGGCCTGCTGACCTGGCTCGCGGTGTGGAGCCGACAGCGCGAGCTCCGGACGATATCCGGCGAGCTCCCGGCCTACGCGGCGGCCGGCTGGCTCTCCCCCGCCGAGCCGACGGCGCTCTCCTCGATGCGCGCCCGCCAGGTGGCCCGCGCCTTCGCCGCCCGCACGTACGGGCCGGCCGCGGCGCGGGCCGTCGGCGAGTACGAGTCCTTCGCGACGACCCTGGCGTTCCTGCGGGACCGGGCCCGGCGCGGCACGGCCGGGCCCGACTTCCCCGCCCGCGAGCAGGAGCTGCTGCACCATCTGTGGCAGCGCCGGGAGGTCGCCTCCCCCGCGCTCACCTACGCGGCGCGGGCGACGGGCCGGGTGTGGGCGCCGCCGCAGTACCTGGACTACGACGGCTACAACCCGTACCGCAGGTAGCCGGTCAGACGGCCGAGGCCTCGGTCAGCAGCGTCAGCTCGGCCTCCGTGAGGGTGAGGTCGGCGGCCGCGACGAGCGCCGGGACCTGCTCGACCGTGCGCGCCGAGGCGATCGGTGCCGCGACGGTCGGGCGGGAGGCGAGCCAGGCGAGGGCGACGGTGGCGAGTTCCGCGCCGTGCGCCTCGGCGACCGTGTCGAGCGCGGAGAGCACGGCCCGGCCCCGCTCGGTGTCCAGGTGTCCGCCGGCCCCGGAGGCGCGGACGCTGTCGACGGTGGCGCCGGGGCGGTACTTGCCGGTGAGGAAGCCGGCGGCGAGGCCGTAGTACGGGACGGCGGAGAGCCCGGCCCGCTCGACGGTCTCCAGGAGGGGGCCCTCGTAGGTGTCGCGGGAGACCAGGTTGTAGTGCGGCTGGAGGGCGACGTACCGGGCCAGGCCCTCGGCCTCGGCGAAGTCGAGCGAGGCGCGCAGCCGCTCCGGGGAGATGTTGGAGGCGGCGACGGCCCGCACCTTGCCGTCCTTCACCAGCTGGTCGAGGGCGGTGACGATCTCCTCGACGGGGACCGACTCGTCGTCGAAGTGCGTGTAGTAGAGGTCGATGCGGTCGGTGCCGAGGCGCCGCAGCGACTCCTCGGCGCCCGCCTTGATGGTGGTGGCGGACAGGCCCTTGAAGTGGGGGTGGGCGCCGACCTTGGTGGCGACGAGGACGTCGTCGCGGTTGCCGCGCGAGGCGAGCCAGCGGCCGATGACGGTCTCGGACTCGCCGCCCTCGTTGCCCTCGGCCCAGGCCGAGTAGACGTCGGCGGAGTCGACGAAGTTGCCGCCGGCGGCGGTGTAGGCGTCGAGGACGGCGAAGGACTGCGCCTCGTCGGCGGTCCAGCCGAAGACGTTGCCGCCCAGGGCGAGCGGGAAGACGTGCAGATCGGAGCTGCCCAGCGGGCGGAGAGAGGTCATGGGTCGGTCAACCTTCCGCACCGCCGGGGCTATTCCGGGAGCCGGGGGCCGCTCGGGGAGACCCGGCCCGCTCGGGGAGACCGGGGCCGCTCGGGGAGACCCGGCCCGCTCGGAGCAGCGGGGGCCGCTCAGGGAAGCCGGGGCACTGCACGAAGGCGGGGCCGGGACAGTGCACGAAGGCGCCGGGCCGCTCCGAAGCGGCCCGGCGCCTTCCGGGGTGCGTCAGATGCTGAGGCCCTTGGAGCGGAGCCACTGCGCCGGGTCGATGCCGTCGCCGCCGGCGGTGTGCACCTCCATGTGGAGGTGGGCGCCGGTGACGTTGCCGGTGGCCCCGACGCGGCCGATCGTCTCGCCGGTGCCCACGGTCTGGCCCGCGCCGACCGTCATCGAGGACAGGTGGCAGTACCAGACCTCGGTGCCGTCCTCCAGCTCCAGGACGATCCGGTAGCCGTACGAGCCGGACCAGCCCGCCGACTTCACGGTGGCGCCGTGGACCGCCTTGAGCGGGGTGCCGGTGGGGGCGGCGAAGTCGAGGCCGGTGTGGTAGCCGGAGGACCACATCGAACCGGACTGCATGTAGGTGGCGCTGACGCTGTACGAGGACAGGGGCATCGAGTAGCTCGCTGCCAGCTTGGCGAGGCGCTCGGCCTCGGCCTTCGCCTTGGCGGCCGCTTCCGCCTTCGCCTTGGCCTCCGCCTCGGCCTTCGCCTTGGCCTCGGCGGCCGCCTTCTCCGCCGCGTCGGCCTTCGCCTGCGCCTCCGCGGCCGCCTTCTCCGCCGCCGCCTTCTCCGCGGCGGCCTTCTCGGCGGCGTCGGCGGAGGCCTGCTGCTGCTCGGCCTGCTGGAGGATGCGGGCGCGCAGGGCCTCGCCCGCGTCGCCGGCGCCGGTCACACTCTGCGCGGCCTGGTGGGAGGCCTGCTCGGTGGTGGCGTCCTGGGTGTCGTCGAGGGTGGCGTAGGTCGCGACCGTGAGCGGGTTCGGGTTGGCACGGGCCGCGCTGACCGTCTCGGAGGACTCCTCGGGGAGGAGCTCGCCGACACCGGGGAGGTCGTGGGGGTCCGGCAGGTGGAGGTCCGGGAGGTCGGGAAGGTCCGGGAGCGATATCGCGACCGGGGGCTTCTCCTGCGCGGTGGCGAGGCCGCCCGCGCCGACCGCCGCGATCACACCGACGCCGAGGACGGTGGAGGAACGGGCGAAGTTGGAGCGCTGCTTGACGACGCGGTGCCGGCCGCCGGAACGGTTCTGGGCGCGGAGGGAGTCCTCGGTGGGGTTCCACTCGGTGTTCGGGGCGGAAGGAGCCGCACCACCACCGAAGGCATCGAAGGGTGCTTCGGGTGCGGGAGTGTTGGACGCCACGAAGGCGCGCTCCTTTCCTTCCTTCTCGCCTACCGGGTTAGCTGACGGGTTCGGAGCAGGAAGGTCTCCTACGGGCACGGTCGCACAGGTGCGAAAGGCCCGATTCACCCCAAGTAGTGGTTCCCCGGTTCCTTTTCAGGATTCGGCGCGTGCGCACGGTGCCGCCTCTTGCGACGGCTGGGACGACCGCGCTGCGTTATCGAACGTTAATAGACAGGGGCTCCCGATTCCAAGCTGTTCCTCTTGATCATTCATTGAATTGAGAGGGAATGGTCCGAGTTGACCCCCCTTCAGTCCTGGGCGGCGAAACCCTCGCGATCTGACGTTATGTCAATTGTTATCGCAGCGACACCTCGTGACTACGGCCGGTGACCGGGCCCCTGACCGGGTCGCCGATCCGGCCCCCGGCCGGGCTCGCCCCGGGGTTCGCCGGGACCGCCCGGCGGCACCACCGGCATCGTCCGGCGGCGCTCCGGCTGCCCCGCCGCCGGCCGGCTCACCGCGAGCAGCGCCATGTCGTCCGTGGACCCGCCGCCGGTGTGCAGCCGTACGTCGTCCACGAGCGCGTCGAGCAGCTCCTCGGGGCCCGGGAAGATCCGGCCGGCCAGGCGTTCCCCCGGGTCGTAGAAGACGCCCTCCGCGTTCCGCGCCTCCGAGAGGCCGTCGGTGTAGAAGAGCAGCGTCGCGCCCGGCGGGTACGGCCGGCCCTCGGCCCGGTCCGGCCACGCCGCCAGATCGCCCATGCCGAGCGGAAGCGCCGGCTCGCCCGGCTCCAGCGTGTCCAGGCGCCCGTCCGCGTACAGCATCAGCGGGGGCGGGTGCCCGCGGTTGACGAGGCGTACGAAGCCGCCGAAGGTGCTGCCGCCGTCCCCGTGCGGGATCTCGGCGAGGACGGCGGTGGTGAACCCCTCGAAGGCGTCGAGCCCGTCCCGGCGGGTGCCCTCCCGGGCGAGGGCCCGTTCGAGGCGCTGCACCACGCCCTCCAGGGTGCGCTCCTGCTCGGCCGCCTCCCGGAAGGCCCCGATGACGACGGCGACGGCCTCGACCGCGTCCAGCCCCTTGCCCCGGACGTCCCCGAGCACCATCCGCACCCCGTAGGGGGTCTCCTGGACGGCGAACAGGTCGCCGCCGATGAACGCGTCCGCCTGCGCCGCCTCGTAACGGGCCGCGCACTGCAGCCCGCCGATCCGCTCGGCGGGCATCGGCAGCACCGCCTTCTGCGCGGTCTCCGCGATGACCCGCGCGGAGGCCAGCCGCTCGCCGCTGCGGAGCACGACCCGGTTGATGAGCAGCGCGAGCGCGGAGACCGTGAGGACGGTCAGGGTCTCCGTCAGGGAGGGGATGTCGGTGACGGTGCGGTTGTAGAGGTGCAGCCCCTCGGAGGCGAGGACGGCCGCGATCCCGGTGAGGAGCGTCGTGAGGGTCGAGAAGAAGGGCGCGGCGATCAGTGGAGCGGCGGAGAAGAGCGGCGCCGCCGTGTAGGTGGCCGGTGTCAGCAGATCGAAGAAGACGCCGCCCAGGATGATCAGCGGCGGCAGGGCCCGGATGAACTTCCGGGCACCCCGGTACGGGCGGCGGCCCCCGCCGCCCCGCCGTCCGCCGAACGCTCCTGGGGGGTGCCCCACCTGTGCTCTCCTGCCCCGTCCCTACCAGGCCGTCTCTTCCGGAAGGGACGACCCAGGCCGCGGCCCGCCCGCGCCCTCCCAGGGTGGCCGCGGGCGGGCGGGGCGGCGACTCCCACGGGGCCGACTGGCGTACGGACCGGGGCGCGGCGGGAGCCGGGGACGGGCCGGGGGGCCGGTTCAGTCCGCGGCCGAAGTGCCCTCCGCGAGCCGGCCCCCGCGCGTGAGGAGCGCCATCGCCGCCGCGCACGTCAGGCCCACCGCGCACAGCGCGAGCCATGGCACCGCCGACCAGCCGGTCACGTCGAGCAGCGCGCCCGTCCCCAGGTTTCCGAGGGTGATCCCGATCCCGCAGACCGTGTTGTAGAGCCCGTAGTGGGTGGCCACCCAGCGCCCCCGGGACAGGGCGACGACGGTGTCCATCTCGTAGGGGTAGAGCACCGCGTTCGCGACGGCGAGGACCGTCGCGCACAGCAGCAGCCCCGCCAGGCCCCGCCCCAGGGCCGCCGGGACCAGGAAGGCCCCGCCCATCAGGGCGAGTCCGAGGACCAGACACCGCTCCCGGCTCAGCCGCCGCTTGCACCAGGCCGCGATCCGCAGCTGCCCGGCGAGCGCGACGAGGGCGGAGACGACGAAGAGCGCCGTCGTGGGCCCCGTACCGCCGGCCGCGAGCGGCAGCGCCAGATAGACCTGGAAGGACAGCACGTACGAGCCGGTCATGGCGAGCGAGAAGAGCCAGAAGGTGCGGTGGGCGAGCACCGTGCGGAACTGCCCCCGTTCCTCCCCCGTCCGCGCCGGCGTCCCGCCCCGTACGGGCATGTACCGGAGCTGTACCAGGGTCAGCCCGGCGAACAGCACCGCCGCCACCCCGCACGTCAGCCGGAACGACACCCCCGTCAGGGCCACCCCCAGGAGCGGACCGAGCAGTATGCCCGCCTGGTAGTAGACGTTGAAGAGCGCGAAGGCCTCCACCCGCCGCTCCTCCCCGGCCTCCGCCGCGAGGCAGGCCCGTACGGCGGGGTTGAACAGCGCCCCCGCGAGACCGGTCGCGAGCGAGGCGACGATCAGCATCGGCAGCGACTGCGCGAAGGCCAGCGCCCCGAAGCCGGCCGTCCGCAGCGCACAGCCCGCCACGATCAGCGGTTTGAAGCCGAGCCGGTCGGCGAGCGCCCCGCCGACGAGGAACATGCCCTGCTGGGAGAGGTTCCGGGCGCCGAGCACCAGCCCCACCGCCCAGGCGGCCATGCCGAGCCCGTCCGCGAGGTGCGCGGCCAGGAACGGCATCAGCATGTAGAAGCCGAGGTTGATGGTGAGCTGGTTGAGGAAGAGGAGCCGTACGGCGGGTTCGAAGGTACGGCTCTGCTTCCACACGCCTCCCCGGGGAGCCGCCGCCGTGGTGCTCAACGGGCCCGCCCCGCCCGGTCCATGACCTTGCGGGTCCAGCCGTCGACGGGTGTGCCGGGCTCGTATCCGGCCGGGTCCTCCCTCACGGGTCCGGAGAGAAGGCCGTGCGCGGCGCAGAACTCGTCGTTGAAGACGGTGTCGAAGTAGCGCTGCGGCCCGTCGGGGAAGACGGCCGCGATCCGCGTTCCGCGCGGCCGGGTGCGGGCCAGCCACCCGGCGACCAGCGCGACCGCGCCCACGCTCCAGCCGCCCGTCGCGAAGTGGCGCGAGGCCAGGCGGCGGGCCGCCCGTACCGCCTCCGCGGGGCCCACCCAGTGGATCTCGTCGAAGGCCCCGTGATCCACGTTGCCCGGGTGGATGGAGGAGCCGAGGCCGCGCATCAGCCGCTCCCCGGCGGGCAGGCCGAAGACGGTGGAGCCGACGGAGTCCACACCGACCAGTTCGAGGGCGGGGCTGCCGGTGGCGCGCAGGGCCCGGGAGATCCCCGCCGAGTGGCCCCCGGTGCCGACCGCGCAGACGAGGACGTCGATCCGGTCGAGCTGTCCGGACAGTTCGGCGGCGAGCCCCGTGTACGCGTCGGGGTTGTCGGGGTTCCCGTACTGGTTGGGCCACCAGGACCCGTCGAGGCTCAGGAGCAGCTCGGCGACCCGGTCCATCCGGGCCTGCTGCCAGCCGCCGTGCGGGCTGGGCTCCCGTACGACATGGACCTGGGCGCCGTGGGCGGCGAGCATCCGCCGCACGATGGGTTCGAGGCCGGGGTCGGTGACGACATGGACGGGGTGGCCGTGCAGGACGCCGGCCAGTGCGAGACCGAGTCCGAGCGTGCCCGAGGTCGATTCGACGATCGGGGCGCCGGGCCTCAGCTCTCCGCGGCGGCGGGCCTGCTCGACCATGTGGAGGGCGGCGCGGTCCTTGATGCCGCCGACGTTGAAGCCTTCGAGCTTGGCCCAGTAGCCGTCGTCCGTCCACAGCACGGGGGTGTTGCCGACGGCCTGGGCGGCGAGGGACGGCAGGGCGGCGACGGGCAGCAGGTTGTTCATCAGGGGTACGTCCTCGAAGTGGGTACGCCGAAAGGGAGCCTGGTGGTGTCGTGCGACCCGGCTCAGTTCCGGTTCACTCCGAGGGCGATCAGCAATCGGCCCGGCTCGGGTCCGGGTCCCGCCCGGTCACGGACGCGGCGCGTACACGGATCGGCGGGGAAGACCTCGTCGTCGGCGAGGACCACGGCCGCGCCGGCGTCGGGGGCGGTGGGCCGGGGGACCGTCTGGGCGGGGAGATGGACGTCGAAGGACCAGGTGTCCCCGGGCCGCTCGCAGCCGTGCGGCAGGGCGGGGGCGGTGACGGTGGTCGTGGCGTCGCGGGCGGAGAGCGGGTGATGCCCGTGCGTCCCGTGGCAGACGCTCACGAGGAGGGCGAGGAGCGCGAGCAGGACGAGGACGGCGGGCGCCCGCCGTCGTACGTCGATCACTGTCGCGTCACGCATGGTGCGCGTGACGTTACGTTGCGGCAGCGCGCGGCCGCAAAGAGGCGTGCCCGTTTTCGGAC
This sequence comes from Streptomyces zaomyceticus, assembly GCF_014656215.1. GTDB lineage: Bacteria > Actinomycetota > Actinomycetes > Streptomycetales > Streptomycetaceae > Streptomyces > Streptomyces zaomyceticus. Next base: position 28,113 of record NZ_BNBZ01000029.1, read on the forward strand.
ACCGTTTACTTCGGGCGGGTCGCCCCTACAGGTTCCGCTCCGCGTAGATCTCCATCGCGTCCCGGACGAGGACCGCGGTGCCCTCGCCGTGCTTGTCGTAGTTCTCGGTGAAGCGCGGGTCGTCGACGTACATGCGGCCGAGACCGATCACGTATTCCCTGCTCGGGGTCGTGGTGGTCGAGAGCCAGGCGACCTGGCGCCCGGCGATCGCCTGCACCTCGTCGCTGTCGGCGGCCAGACCGTCCTTGAGCGCCTGCGCGAAGGCGCGGGCGATGCCGGCCTGCTCGTCCATGAACGCCTTCTTCCCGGCGGCGTCGAGCGAGCGCCACCAGCGGTCGCCCTTCTCGTACGCGTCGCGGCCCCAGCGCTCGGTGACCTCCTCCTCGTACCGCGTGTGATCGAATCCGTCGAACACTTCTTCCGCCATGAGTTCCTCTCCGTTCTCGGTCTTGTGGAGAGTGGTCCGCACCGCCTCGATCTGCCGCCCGATCCGCTCCCGCTCCTGTTCGAGGAGGAGTAGATGGGTGCGCAGCGCGGCGGGCGTGTCCCGTTGACCTTCCAGGACCTCGGCGATGGCGGGCAGGGAGAGCCCGAGCTCGCGCAGCAGCAGGATGCGCTGCAGCCGCACGAGCGCCGCCTGGTCGTAGTACCGGTAACCGTTCGCGCCGATCCGGCTCGGCTCCAGCAGTCCGCGTTCTCCGTAGTGCCGGAGGGTGCGGCTGGTGGTGCCGGCTTTCCTGGCGATCTCTTGGATCGACCACTCCATACCGAGAACGCTAAATCTTGACGTCGCGTGAAGGTCAAGCCGACGGGGGCCGCCCCGGGGGTGCGCGAGAGGCACACGGAAGGCGAGCGAGGGCGAGGCGCATACGACGAAGGCCCGGATCCAGTGAATGGATCCGGGCCTTCGTTGCTACTGAGTAGCGGGGACAGGATTTGAACCTGCGACCTCTGGGTTATGAGCCCAGCGAGCTACCGAGCTGCTCCACCCCGCGTCGGTAAACACGACTCTACGGCATGACCGGGGCGATCACGAAATCGGTTTCGTCAGCAGCCGCAGTCGTCGGAGTCGACCGGCGCCGTGAGCGGGTCCGCGGCCTTCTCCGCGGGGCCCTCCCAGGTCTCGTACGCGAAGCCCTCGCGCACCCAGTACTCGAAGCCGCCGAGCATCTCCTTCACCTGGAAGCCCCGCTCGGCGAGGGCCAGCGCGGCGCGCGTGGCGCCGTTGCAGCCGGGGCCCCAGCAGTACGTGACGACCGGCACCGACCGGTCCAGCAGCTGCTCCGCCTGCTCGGGGATGAGCGCGGTCGGCAGGTGGACCGCGCCGGGGACGTGCCCCTGGTCCCAGGAGGCGGTCGACCGCGAGTCGATCACCACGAAGCCCGGGTCGGTGCCGTCGGCGGCCGCGGCGGCGAGCGTCGAGGCCACGTCGGAGACATCGGCGTGGAAGGCGAGGCTGGCGGAGAAGTACGCGGCAGCGGCGGCGGGAGAGGCCGGCGGGGTGCGGAGTACGGGGTTGACCTGCGTCGTTGTCGTCGTCATGGTGATCAATCTACGGACGGTGATCACCGTGCTGAAGTGATGATCCACGGCGGTCCGGGGCATCGACCGGGGAATCCCGGGCCTTTACCGGGGGACGGAGTGGATCTCACGCATCAAGACCGCGAGAGCCGCCGACACCCCTCCACACCACCGCCCCGGTGTCACACCGGAGCGGTTCCATCCGTCATGGGGACATGACGGCACGCGAACGGGGAGAACGACGAGTGGACCAGGAACGCGACGACAGAGAACTGCTGGCCCGGCGCTTCGAGGCCGACCGCGGCCACCTCAGGGCCGTCGCCTACCGGATGCTGGGCTCGCTCGGCGAGGCCGAGGACGCCGTGCAGGAGGCCTGGTTCAAGCTCAACCGCAGCGACGTCAGCGGAGTGGAGAACCTCAGCGGCTGGCTGACCACGGTCGTCGGCCGCGTCTGCCTCGACATGCTGCGCTCCCGCGGCTCGCGCCGCGAGGACCCGCTGGAGTACTACGTGCCCGACCCGGTCGTCCGGGTCGCCGACCGCACCGACCCCGAGCACGCGGCCGAGGTCACCGAGTCCGTCGGCCTCGCGCTCCTCGTCGTCCTGGAGACCCTCGGACCGGCCGAGCGCCTCGCGTTCGTCCTCCACGACATGTTCGCCGTCTCCTTCGACGAGATCGCCCGGATCGTGGACCGCACCCCGGCCGCCACCCGGCAGCTCGCCAGCCGCGCCCGCCGCCGGGTCCAGGACGCCACCCCCGCCGCCGGGCCCGACGCACGGCGGCAGCGGGAGATCGCCGACGCCTTCCTCGCCGCCGCGCACGGCGGCGACTTCGAGGGACTGCTCGCCGTCCTCGACCCGGACGTGGTGCTGCGCGCGGACGGCGGCCGGACCCTCGCGGCCGTCTCCAAGGTCGTCCGGGGCGCCGAGGCCGTCATCGCCCAGGCCCTCACCTACGCCAGGTTCCGTACGGGAACGCTGTGGGTCGTCGCCAACGGCGCGCCCGCCGCGCTGTCGGTCAGCGACGGACGCCCGGGCGCGCTCATGGTGTTCACCGTCGCCGGGGACCGGATCGTCGAACTGCACATCCTGGCCGACCCGGAGCGGCTCGCCGCGCTCGACCTCTCGGAGGAGGACCTGGCCCGGGCGACGTACTGAAGGAAGCCGCCGCGGACGGCGTACTGATGAGGAGCCGACCCTGGCGCCGCACTGCGGAAGCCGCCGCGGACGGCATACCGAGGGAGCCGGCCCGGGCGGTACGCCGGAGGAGCCGGCCCGGGCGGTACGCCGGAGGATCCGGCCCGGGCGGCGCTCCGAGAGGAGCCGGCCCGGGCGATACGCCGAGAGGGGCCTGACGGCCGCTCACTTCTCCTTGGGGGCCGTCAGGGAGGCTCCGACCACCAGGGAGGCGGCGGCGCTCGCGATGCCGAGCACGGCGCCCGCGGCGACGTCGCCCGGGTAGTGCACCCCGGTGTGGACGCGGGAGTAGCCCACGGCCATCGCCAGGATCTGGAGGGGGACGGCGGCCGGGGGCAGCACCACTCCCGCGGCGGTGGCGAAGGCCACCGCCGACGCGGTGTGCCCGGAGGGGAACGACGCGGAGTCCGGCATCGGCACATGGCGGCCCACCACCACCCGGGCCGCCTCCCGGTCCGGCCGCTGCCTGCGGACCAGGCGCTTGCCGAGCAGGTTGGCCGTGGCCGAGGCGACCGCCACGGCTCCGACACCGGCGAGGGCCGCCCGGCGCGGGCGGCCGGGCACCAGGGCGAGCGCGGCCGCGACCGCGAACGAGATCTTGGAGTGGTCGGCCGCGTGCGAGAGCCGGCGGAGGGCCGTGTCGAGCGTGGGAGTGGGGGTCGCGGCCACGGCGGCGTACACCGCGCCGTCGATCGCGCGGAGGTCCTGGAGAACGGCGCGGACGGAACCCGGGGGCGCCGCCCCGTCCGTGGTCCCGATCGCGCTTTCGGTGGTGCCGGTCATGTGCCGCTCCTCGGGGAGGGATGGAAGGCGAGTTCGGTGATGCGCCGCCAGTCCATGGGCGGCTGGGGTTCGATGGCGCCGGGCCGGTGGCGCGGCACGAGCACCCGCAGGGCGCGGGGGCGGAGGGTGCAGACGACGGGGGTGGGAAGGGTCAGCGCCTCGCCGTCGACGGCGACGGAGATGGTGCCGGGAGGCCGCACGGCCTGCCCGATCACTTCGACGCGGGCCGCGGTCAGAACGTTGAGCCCGGTCGACTGGGTGCCCAGTACGGCCAGCTCGGCGGCCTGGGCCGCGCCGTCGACGCGAATGCCGATCACCCCGAGCTCACCCCCGTCCAGCAGGGGTCTGCGGGCGGCGACGGCATTGAACGGATCGGGCGCCGCGTACGGGTTGTTGCTGACGAGAAGCGCCTGCTGCGCGGGCAGCCGGAGGCTGTCGGCGGTCGCGTCGAGACGGTCGCCCTCACCGCCCTGGAGCAGATCGGGCAGGACCTCGAACGCGGTGCCCGCCTTGTCGTCCCGGTACTCGGGGTGCTGGACGACATCCGCGTACACACCGAAGGAGACGGTGTTGACGAAGGCCCGCCCGGATACCGAGCCCAGATCGACCCGGAGCTCCTCGCCGTCGACGAGGGCCTCCAGACAGGTCGCCGGGTCGGCCCGGTCGAGACCGAGGTCGAGGGCGAAGTGGTTGCGGGTTCCGGCCGAGATGACCAGGAACGGCAGGTCGTGCTCGGCGGCCACGGCGGCGACGAGCGCCTGCGTGCCGTCGCCTCCGGCCACCCCGAGCAGATCGGCGCCGCCGGCGACGGCCTCCTGGGCCAGCGCGGCGACATCGGACTCGACGGACGGGTCGAGCAGTATGACCCGGGCGCCGAGCTTCTCGGCCCGCTCCACGAGGCCGAACCGGGCGACCTTCCCGCCCCCGGACTTCGGGTTCATGATCAGCACGGGCCGCCGCGGCCGGGGCCGCCGCTCGCCGCGCGCCCGGTCGGTCCGCCCGCCCCGGCGGGCATCCTCCACGGCCCGGATGCTGCGCAGGGCGGCCCGCGCGCAGACCAGCGCGATGCTCCACAGCCCGAGGGCCAGAAGCGCGGTCAGCCACAACCCCCCGATGACGTACAGGGCGAGGACCGCGAGGGGCGCGCCGACGGCGACGACCGCGCCGAAGACCCGCAGCGACCCGCGGTGGGCGAGGAACCACCAGATGCCCACGGCCGAGAAGGAGAGCCCCCCGAGCCCGATCAACAGGATCAGCAGCCCGCCGGCACCGAGCCCGGTCAGCAGGAGCACGACCGCCGCCGCGGCCGTGCCCAGCGCCCACCGGGCCAGAAGTCTGGCCTCCCCCGTCGGATCGTCCGATCCGTTCACCGTCACGGTCCCCACCTCCATGCTCAACGTGCACGTCCCAGCGTCGCCCACGGTGCCGCACCACGCGCCCGGGGAAGATCCGTTCGCGGAAAAAGCCCGCGCCGGAGGCTCCGGGGCCGGGTACGACGAAGCGCCCCGCCCGGTCGGAACCGGTCGGGGCGCTTCTCGGCGCCTCGGGGGCGACTACCCCCGCCCGCCACACGTAGGCCGTGTGGGACTCGAACCCACAACCAACGGATTAAAAGTCCGCTGCTCTGCCAATTGAGCTAACGGCCCGTGGACAAGCACTCCCGTGCAGCATAGCCCGAGACATCCCCCGAACCGATCGGGTATCCGACACGGGTCGGGGGATGCGATGCGGCGTCAGGATCAGAACAGGGCCTTGAAGGTGTTCCAGCCTCCGGTGCCGATGAGGACGCGCCCGCCGTACGTGCCGACGCAGGTGTTCTGGTAGCCGAAGAGCCTGCCCGAGGTGTCGCGGGCCACCAGGTCCGGGCAGCCGTCGCCCGACTGGTCGCCGGCTCCGACCAGGGAGGAGTAGATGCCCCAGCCCGTGCCGATCTTCACCCGGGCCGTCACACCGCCGGTCGTCAGGCCGTTGTAGCGCCAGAGGCCGCCGTCCGCGTCGATGCCGAGCAGGTCGCCCCGGCCGTCGCGGTTGAGGTCGCCGGCGCCGACGATCTTCTTGTAGAGCTTCCAGTTGGTGCCGATCCGCACCCGGGGCTTCACCCGGTGGTCGGTCGTACCGGCGTAGAAGTACATGTCACCGGTCGTCGTCTGGCGGGCGATCAGGTCGGTGAGACCGTCACCATTCACGTCGCCGGGCGAGGTCAGCACGTCGTACTGCCCCCAGCCCGACCCGATCGGCGTGTACGGCGAGGAGGCCGAGACCACCTTCCCGCAGCCCGGCCGGTACGCGCGCAGCTGGTCGCCCACCCGGGCCAGGACGTCCGCGCACCCGTCGCCGTTCACGTCGCCGAAGGGCACCAGGACGGAGCTCGTCGCGAACTTCGTGCCCGTACCGGCGATCCGCGCCGACAGACCGCCGTACCCGTCGCCCCGGTACATCGACACCGCGCCCGCCGTGTCCATCGCCAGGAGGTCGCCCTGCGTGTCGTTCCCGGCGAGGTCCCGCCAGGACGGCGTGCCGCCGGAGACCGTGATCACGCCGGAGACGACGAGGTCCGCGCCCTTGCCGTCGGCCGTCGTCGCCGTCAGCTCCCAGGAGTACTGGCCGTTGGGCACGGCCTTGCCCGCGGCCGTCTTCCCGTCCCAGGCGACCGTGATGCCGTTGCGGGTCTCGCCGGCCCCGTAGGAGCGGACCACGGCCCAGCTGTACAGGTTGCGCACCGTCAGCTGCCAGCTCGACGCCGGCTTGGAGAGCGCCCAGGACGCCTTCCAGCCGTCCTTCGACCGCATCGTGGTCGCCGGGCGAGGCGAAGGGGTGGTGAGGTCGGAGGTGGGGACGCCGGGCCACACGACGTGGACGCGGTGGGAGGAGTCCTGGTACGCGACGGGCCCGCCGAAGCGGTCGACGGTCCAGGCCTCACGCCGGGGGACGCCCACGGGTGCGGAGTCGACGAGCGTGCGCACCGCGGGCGCGCCGGTCGTCGCGTGGCGGTCGGTGAGGTCGGTGAGCCGGAGGTACCCGGCGGAGTCCCGGTCGACGACGTAGCCGTCGCCCAGCAGGGCGTCGTCCGCCGCTCCCGTCGACAACTGCAGCTTCGTGTTCGTCCTGAGGTCGACCACGCCCCGCCGGCCGGTGGAGCCGCAGGCCCAGTACACCCAGCGCCCGGCAGCCACCTGGACGTCCGTCGGGGCGCACGCCGTGCCGGTCGTGACCTTGCCGAGGTCCTTGCCGGTGACCAGGTCCGTACGGGCCATCTCGCCCACCGCGGCCGTCGCCGTGTAGAGGGTGTCGCCCCAGAGGGCAGCCGTCGTGGACGGCTGGTCCCGGACGACGACGGTCCCCGCATCGAAGTCCACGACACGTGTCCTGGCGCCGCTCTGGAAGACGGCGCGGCGGCCGAAGGCGTCGGTGATCCGTCCGCTGGTCACGCCGGTGGACACCCGCTTCACCAGGCCTGCGGAGGTCCGGGAGGTGACCTCCAGCGGCTGGGAGGAGTCGTCACGGGACAGGTAGACCGTGCGGCCGTCGCCGCTGTCGAAGAGGGGAGTGCTGCTCTCCAGCCGCTTCGGCTCGGCACCCGCCCACACCGGCTGCGGATCACCGGTGTGCAGGGGCCCGACGGGCAGCGTCCGCCCGTAGAAGCCGCTGCCCTTCGACGTGTTCAGCTCCAGGGTGGAGAGCCGGCCCGCGCCGAGGGCGATCGACCGCACCTCGGCCGGCAGCGGCTCCACCCGGCGCAGCTTCTCCAGGACCGGCGCGCCGCCGCCCTTGCCCGGGACCGCCTTGAGGAGGGACCAGTCGGTGGCGGACGTGCCGCCGACGACGGCCGCGCCGCCGCCCGCGATCTGGGTGAGCTCCGCCTCGGCCCCGGTCAGAAGCGTCTGCGCGGGCTGGTCGGGGTGCAGGGCGACCAGCTTCCGCTGGAGGGACCCGCCGACGCCGGGCGCCTCGCCCAGGGCGAGGATCCAGTCCCCGACCAGGGCGATACGGGCGGTGCTCAGGCCCGCGGGGAGGACGAGGGTCCGCTCGGGGCCGGTCGGGGCGTTGCGCTCGCGCACATGGACGGTGCGGGCGCCGTCCACCCAGGCGAGCCGGTCGGGGCTCAGGGCCACCGGGGCGACGAGCACGCTGCCGGCCGGGGTGGGCGCCGGGAGCACGGTCATCCGCCCGGTGCTCAGGTCGACGAGGCCGAGGTCGGAGTAGTCGTACGCGTTCGGGTCGGCGGACCGGCCGAAGCGGATGACGGCCGTCGAACCGTCGCCGGCCGCGAGCCGCGCCAGGTGCAGGTTGGCGCCCGCGGGCCAGCCGGTGACGGGCGTACGGGGCCCGTTCGGGTCGTCGGCGCGCACCAGGTAGTAGCCGGTGGTCGTACCGGTGTCCTCGGCGGAGGCGTACTGCTGGAAGATCAGGGTGTCGCCGACCAGGCCCCGGTAGGACACGTCCCCGGGTATGTCGAGCGACCGCTCGGTGCCGGTCTCCAGGTCACGGACGGCGTGGACGCCGACGCCGCGCTGGACGTACAGATGGCGCCCGCCGGTGCCGGACTCGGCGAACGGCAGGAATCCTTTGTCATGTCCGAGCCGGACGCTCTTCGCGGGGTCGGTGAAGTCCGTCCACTCCAGCTCCCCGCCGGTCGGCCGGTCGGGGTCCTCCGTCTCGTGCACGTATCCCGTGGGGCCGACGGCGGTGACCGTCTGCTGCCGGGGCAGGGCCCGCCAGTTCGGCGCGACGTCCAGCTGGTCGATGCCGACGATCGGCGAGGCCTGCGCGGTCACCACGGGCGACAGCACGACGCCCGAGGCGAGCAACGCCGTGGCCAGGACGGCGATACGCGCACGCGGGCGCCGCACGGGTGCGAAACGAGACAAGGAGGCCCCTCCCCGGGAAACCTGAGAGTCCGGCTGCTGCCGGACCGCTGCTCACGCTGTTGTGCCGGATTCGGGGAGAAGTCTTCGCCGGGCCCCCCGGCCGGCACGTCTCACCCACGTCGACCGGCAGAGCGTATCCCGTCGTACACGGGTACGAGCCGGGGGCCGCACGCAACGAGCAGGGCCCGTACGCCACCGAAGTGCCGTACGGGCCCTGCTCGTCCATCGATTCAGCCGACCGGGTCGACCTCAGCCGTTGCGCTTCCAGCGCGGCTTGTCGTCGCGGCGCTGGAACGAGCCACCGGTCGAGCCGGTGCCGGTGCCGGTGCCGGTGCCGCGGTGGTCGTCACGACGGCCGTACGGGCGGTCGCCGCCACCCGAGCGGAAGCCGCCGGCGGGGCGGTCGTCACGACGGTCGCGGTTGAACGGGCGGTCGCTGCCGCGGTGGCCGCCGGCCGGGCGGTCGTTGTCGCGACGCTCGAAGGGACGGCCGCCACGGTCGTCACGGTTGAAGCCACCCGAGGGGCGGTCGTCACGGCGGAAACCACCGGACGGACGGTCGTTGTCGCGACGCTCGAAGGGACGGCCACCGCGGTCGTCACGGTTGAAGCCACCCGAGGGGCGGTCGTCACGGCGGAAGCCACCGGACGGACGGTCGTTGTCGCGGCGGAAGCCACCACGGTCGTCACGGTTGAAACCACCCGAGGGGCGGTCGTCACGACGGAAACCACCGGACGGACGGTCGTTGTCGCGACGGAAGCCACCACGGTCGCCACCGCGGTCGTCACGGTTGAAACCACCCGAGGGGCGGTCGTCACGACGGAAACCACCGGACGGACGGTCGTTGTCGCGGCGGAAGCCACCACGGTCGCCACCGCGGTCACCGCCACGGAAGCCACCGCGGTCGTCACGGTTGAAGCCACCGCGGTCGCCACCACGGTCACGACGCTCGTAGTTGCCCCGCTCGTCGCGGGCCGGACGCTCCTCGCGACGCTGCTCCTCGGCGCGCGCGGCACGCTCGGCCTCGGCGGCGGCGGCCGCGATCTCGGCCTCGGCGGCCTCGGCCACCTCGGCGACAGCGGCCTCCGGGTCCTCGCCACGCTCACGGGCGGCGCGGGCCACCAGGCGGTCGGCCTCCTCGCGGAGCTCGACGGCGCGGAGCTGCAGGCGCTCCAGCTGCTTGGTCAGGTCGACGACCTCGCGCTCGGCCTGCTTGGCCGAGTTGTTCGCCGAGTCGGCCTGGACCTCGGTCAGCGAACGGGCACCCGTGATCTCCGCGACCTCGGGGTCGAACGCGCCGGCGCCGCCGACCATGTGGCGCGAGGCGTCGACGCCCGCGTCCTCCATCAGACGGAAGATCTGACGGCGCTGGTGCGGCAGGGCCAGGGAGACCACGACACCGGAGCGGCCGGCACGGGCGGTACGGCCCGAGCGGTGCAGGTAGTCCTTGTGGTCGCCGGCCGGGTCCACGTTGAGGACCAGGTCGATGCCGTCGACGTGGATGCCTCGGGCGGCGACGTCGGTCGCGACGAGCGCGTTGACGTAGCCCTTCTTGAAGTCCTCCAGGACGCGGGTACGGGCGCCCTGCGTCATGCCGCCGTGCAGCGCGTCGGCCTTCACACCGGCGTCGCACAGCTGCTCCGCGATGCGGTCCGCGCCGAGCTGGGTGCGGACGAAGATGATGGTGCGGCCCTTGCGGGCGGCGATGGCGGCGGTGACCGGCGCCTTGTCCTTCGGCTTCACGACGAGGACGTGGTGGGTCATGGTCGTGACGTTGCCCTGGGCGCTGTCGACCTCGTGCGTGACGGGGTCGGTCAGGTAGCGCTTGACCAGGGTGCCGATCTCGTTCTCCATGGTGGCGGAGAAGAGCATGCGCTGGCCGCCGCCGGGGATCTGGTCGAGCAGCTCGGTGACCTCGGGCAGGAAGCCCAGGTCGGCCATCTGGTCGGCCTCGTCGAGGACCGCGATCTTCACGTTCTCCAGGGAGCAGGCGCCGCGGTTGATGATGTCGCGGAGGCGGCCCGGGGTGGCGACGAGGACGTCGACACCGCGCTCCAGGGCGTAGATCTGGTTGCCCATGGAGGTACCGCCGCAGACGACCTTCATCTTGAGGCCGAGCACGTCGCCGTAGGGCTGGAGGGCGTCCGCGACCTGCATCGCGAGCTCACGGGTCGGCGTGAGGATGATGCCGCGGGGCTTCTTCTTGTCGGTGTGGCCGCCGGCCAGACCGGCCAGGAGCGGCAGACCGAAGGAGAGGGTCTTGCCGGAGCCGGTACGGCCACGGCCCAGGATGTCCTTGCCGGCCAGGGCGTCCGGGATGGTCGCGGCCTGGATCGGGAAGGGGGTGGTGACGCCGTTCTGCGCGAGCTTGCGCACGACGCCGTCCGGCAGACCGAGGTCGCCGAAGGTGATGGTGGGCTCGGCGGACTCCTCGTCGAAGTCGTCCGAGTCGGTGTCGACGGCGTCGACGAAGTCGTCGGCGTCGATGTCGGCGTCGAGGATGTCGGCAGCGTCGATGACGGCCGTCTCGACGATCTCGGTGGCCTCTACGGCCTCGACGATCTCGTCGTTCTCGGGCATGACGGCGTGGTCAGAACTGAAAATGGACATGCGAAATGCGAAACCTTCCGGAGTCTCGGCACGCGCCCGTCAACTCCGTGATTTCGCAAACGACCGCCTCAATGCGGTCAGCCACGGCTAGGGAGAGTACGCGCCACACGGCGCTCTTCTGTGTCGGCGCCGGGCAATGGGATCAAACGATCTACCACCATACGCACCCTCCCCCACCTATGGCAAATCGGACTCCATCACACCGGCCCGACCTGCGGAGATGCCACCGGCTCCGGAGGCGCGCCCGGCCCGTCCGCCGCACGCATGGCACCCATCTGGGTGTCGGCCCCGGGCGCCGGCGGATCGGTCGGGTTCGAGGTCGGTTCCGGGGTCGGCTCGGGCGTCGGGACCGTGGGCTCCGGGGTCGGCTCGGGGCTCGGGACGGTCGGCTCGGGTGTCGGGGTCTCCCCGCCGCCTCCGGGGCCGCCGGACCCGCCGCCGTTCGCGCCGCCGTTTCCGCCGCCCCCGCTCCCGCCGCCGTTCCCGGCCGAGCCTCCCGCGTCACCGCCGGAGCCCCCTTGGCCGCCGTCCGTCGGCTGCGGCTTGGACGGGCCGCCGGAGCCGCCCGGACCCTCCACCGGCAGCACCGCGCCCGCGGACGGCTTCGCCGTTCCCGAGGGAGAGCCGCTCGGGACGGGGGACTCCGTACCCGCGCCGGCGACGTCCGGTCCGCCGCCGTCCGGCCGGCCGTTCCACGAGCCGCCCCCACCGCCGGGGAGCCCGGCGCCGCCGTCCGACTCGGTCGCCGCGCCCCGCTTCCCGCCGGACGCGACGGGCGACGGCTTCGCCCCCTCGTCGCTCACACTCATACAGCCGCTCATACCGGCACAGGCCGCGACGGCCAGCGCGGTGGCGGCCCATCTCACCGGGGTGGGCAAATGGCGCACGGGGGCACCTCCAGGGACACAACAGGCAGGAACGGAACGCGTTGCACTGCCCAACTCCCTTGGCGCCACAAGGGACACGCCCGAACGGTTCCGGGCGTCGGCCCGGGTCCCGGCCGGCACGGCGGCCCGAACGCCGGTCCGGGCGGTCCGGGCGGTCCGGGCGGTCCGGGCGGTCCGGGCGGTCCGCTCAGCCGTAGCCGAGCGCGTGCAGCCGCTCGTCGTCGATGCCGAAGTGGTGGGCGATCTCGTGCACCACGGTGATCTCGGTCTCCGCGACCACGTCCTCGCGCGACTCGCACATCCGCAGCGTCGGCCCCCGGTAGATCGTGATCCGGTCCGGCAGCACACCGGCGTACCACTCACCGCGCTCGGTGAGCGGCGTCCCCTCGTAGAGCCCGAGCAGCTCGGGGTCGTCCGGGGCCGGCTCGTCCTCCACGAACACCGCGACGTTGTCCATCAGCCGCGTCAGTTCCGGCGGAATCCGGTCCAGGGCCTCGGCGACCAGCTCTTCGAACTCCTCGCGCGTCATCTCCAGCACGCGCCCATTGTCCCCCCGCCGGAAACCGTTTTGGCGATAGCGGCCGCCATCCCATATGCTTCTCACGTCCCCGACGCACTGAGAAGTGCGCAGGTGAGTCTCTAGCCCTCATCGTCTAGTGGCCCAGGACGCCGCCCTTTCAAGGCGGTAGCACGGGTTCGAATCCCGTTGGGGGTACGTATTACCGTGTGCGAGACTAGTGATCGTGCACAAGCTTGGCTCTGTGGAGCAGTTGGTTAGCTCGCCACCCTGTCAAGGTGGAGGTCGCGGGTTCAAGTCCCGTCAGAGTCGCTGAAGCTGGAAACAGCTTCGTCCCCAAGCTCTTCGAGCAGGGGATACCCCAGGCTGGGTAGCTCAGTTGGTACGAGCGATCGCCTGAAAAGCGATAGGTCGCCGGTTCGACCCCGGCCCCAGCCACAAACAGAAGGCCCCGTTCGAAAGAACGGGGCCTTCTTCGTGTGTCCGCACGCGGAGACGCGTACGCGGAGATCCGCACACAGAGGCGCGTACGGGGAGGAGGCCGGCGCCCCCTCCCCGTACCGTCACACGTCCTCGCGGGACCGCGAGCGGCTCCCCCGCCTGCCCCGCAGCGCGAGCACCAGCGCCACCACGGCCACCACCGCGACGAGCAGGGCCCAGTCCGGGACCGCCCGGCCCAGCGAGGCCACCCGCTGCTCCACGGCGAACGAGTCGTCCACCGACAGCAGGCCCGGCAGCGCCGTCGTCCCGTCGAAGACCAGGAAGAGCGTGCCGAGGGCCACGAAGAAGAGGCCCGAGAGGAGCGAGGTCGAATGGAGCGTGAGGGGCCCGGCCTTGAGCGGGCGGCCGCGCAGCCAGGACCGCCGGCCGAGGTCGTACCGCTCCCAGAGCAGCGCGAGGACGAACAGCGGGACCGCCATGCCCAGCGCGTACACCGCGAGGAGGAGCCCCCCGTACGCCGGGCTGCCGCTCAGCGCCGCCACCGTCAGGACGCTGCCGAGGATCGGGCCCGCGCAGAAGCCCGCGAGGCCGTAGACCAGACCGAGGGCGTAGACGGAGAGGGCCGACGTGGGCCGGATCCGGCCGCTCGCCTCGGCGATCCGCCGGGAGGCGAAGCCCAGGCCCAGGATCTGGAGCACACCGAGCCCGACGATCAGCCAGCCGCCGGCGGTGACCAGGAGGTCCCGGTGGCCGTAGAAGAGGCGGCCCGCGAAGGAGCCGGCCGCGCCCAGCGGGACGAGGGTGGTCGCCAGGCCCGCGTAGAGGATGCCGGTCCTGGCCACCAGCTTCGCGCGGGTCTCGATCGAGTACGCGAAGAAGGCGGGCAGGAGCAGGGCGCTGCACGGGCTGAGCAGGGCGAGCAGCCCGCCGAGGAAGGCGGCGAAGTAGCCGATGCCGGAGGTCACTGCCCGGCGCCCGGCTTCGCGGTGCCGTGGCCCGCCTCCGGAGACTTCCCCTTCCCCTTCTCCTCGGCCGCCTCCGCCGCGGCCTCGATCGCCTCCGTGAAGGTCTCCAGGGGCTGCGCACCGGCGATCGGCCGGCCGTTGACCAGGAAGGACGGGGTGGAGGTGGCGCCCAGGGAGTACCCCTGCTCCTGGTCCGCGCGGACGGCCTCGCGGGCCGCCGTCCCGTCGGTGTCCTTCGCGAAGCGGGCTGCGTCGGGAACACCCGCCTCCGCGGCGAGGGCGGCGAGCCGGTCCTTGCCGAAGCCCTTCTCCTTGGCGCCCTCGGCGTAGGCCGCCTTGTGGAACTGCCAGAACCGGCCCTGCTGCCCGGCCGCCCAGGAGGCGCGGGCGACCGCCTCGGACTCCTCGCCGAAGATCGGGAAGTTGCGCCATTCGATGCGCAGGGTGCCGTTCTCGACGTACTTCTTCATCAGGACCGGCTCGGTGTCCCGGGCGAACTTCCCGCAGTAGCCGCACTTGAAGTCGGCGTACTCGATGAGCACGACGGGCGCGTCGGCCCGGCCGGCGGCGAGCTTGTCGGAGGCGTCGCGGCGGGCGTAGGCCTCCAGTTCGGCGTAGACGCCGGCGGACGGGTCGGCGGAGACCTCGGCGACGGCCGAGGAGCCGGACGCACCGGGGGACGCGGGCTTGGTGGCGGTGTACGAGACAACCCCGAGCAGGGCGGCGGCGACCGCCACCCCGGCGACGATCACGAGCGGCTTGGACTTGGGCATGCGGAACTGCTCCTGAGGAGAAGGAAGACGGGAGGGACGGCGGGGGCGGCCGTCCGTCTACACCCTCAGGACCGACAGCTCCACGGGAGACAGCGGTACGCGCGCGGGGAGCTCCCGCCCCGGCGCCGCGCCCCGGCCGCCCGGATCCGGTTCCCGGGCCCCGCAGGGGGTCCGGTCGGCGGCGAGGGAGGGCAGCAGCTCCGCGAAACCGTGCGCACGCGGCGGTACGACGGGACCCGCGGCCCCTTCGTCGGCGGGGTGGCCCGGATCGCAGCCGGGCACGGCGGCGCCCAGGACGACCGGGGCCGTCCCCGGGGACGTGTCCGCCGCCGCCCCGCACACCAGGAGGCCCAGCACCAGGGCCACGAGCGCGGCGAACGCCACCGGCACACGGGTGGTGCAGAACATGCGAAACCTCTCCGGTCCGGTCGACGTGTCCGAAATAGTACGCACCCCTCCCGGTGCCCTCCCGGGCAAGCCACTCGTAAATCGGTTCGCCGCTTCTCGGCCGCAGATGCGATCCTGGATTCCGTATGTCTACTTCCTTCGCCGCCCTCCAGTCCGTCCTGGCCGAGGTCTCGCTGCGGGACTCCCACCGGCTCGGCCGCCGTCTCGAAGGCGCCCGCCGCATCCGCAAGCCCGAGGCCCGCGCGGCCGTCCTGGACGAGATCTCCGTCGAGGCGGCCAAGGCCAAGGAACGCGTCGACGGGCGCGCCTCACGCGTGCCCGCGGTCACGTACCCCGAACAGCTGCCCGTCTCGCAGAAGAAGGACGAGATCCTGGAGGCGATACGTGACCACCAGGTCGTGATCGTCGCCGGTGAGACGGGCTCCGGAAAGACCACCCAGATCCCGAAGATCTGTCTGGAGCTCGGCCGGGGCGTCCGGGGCATGATCGGGCACACCCAGCCCCGCCGGATCGCGGCCCGCACGGTCGCCGAGCGGGTCGCCGAGGAGCTGCGGACCCCGCTGGGCGAGGCCGTCGGCTGGAAGGTCCGCTTCACCGACCAGGTGAACCCCGACGCCACCTTCGTGAAGCTGATGACGGACGGCATCCTGCTCGCCGAGATCCAGACGGACCGCGAGCTGCGCGCCTACGACACGATCATCATCGACGAGGCCCACGAGCGGTCCCTCAACATCGACTTCCTGCTCGGCTATCTGGCCCAGCTGCTCCCCAAGCGCCCCGACCTCAAGGTCGTGATCACCTCCGCGACCATCGATCCCGAGCGCTTCTCCCGCCACTTCGGCGACGCGCCGATCGTCGAGGTCAGCGGACGTACGTACCCGGTCGAGGTCCGTTACCGGCCTCTCCTCGAGGAGGACTCCGAGGAGTCCGACCGCGACCAGATCACCGCGATCTGCGAGGCCGTCGACGAGCTCCAGGCCGAGGGCCCCGGCGACGTCCTGGTCTTCCTCTCCGGTGAGCGCGAGATCCGGGACACCGCGGACGCCCTGCTCAAGCGGCAGCTCCGCAACACCGAGGTCCTCCCGCTCTACGCGCGCCTCTCGCACGCCGAGCAGCACCGGGTCTTCCAGGCGCACTCCGGACGCCGGATCGTCCTCGCCACGAACGTCGCCGAGACCTCGCTGACCGTCCCCGGCATCAAGTACGTGATCGATCCGGGCACCGCCCGGATCTCCCGCTACTCGCACCGGACCAAGGTGCAGCGGCTGCCGATCGAGCCGGTCAGCCAGGCCAGTGCCAACCAGCGCAAGGGCCGCTGCGGCCGTACCTCCGACGGCATCTGCATCCGGCTGTACTCCGAGGACGACTTCCTGACCCGTCCGGAGTTCACGGACGCCGAGATCCTCCGTACGAACCTCGCCTCCGTCATCCTCCAGATGACCGCCGCCGGCCTCGGCGACATCGAGAAGTTCCCCTTCATCGACCCGCCGGACCACCGGAACATCCGGGACGGCGTGCAGCTCCTCCAGGAGCTGGGCGCGATCGACCCGACGGAGAAGGATCCGAAGAAGCGGCTCACCCAGCAGGGCCGGAAACTCGCCCAGCTGCCCGTGGACCCCCGGCTCGCCCGGATGGTCCTGGAGGCCGACAAGAACGGCTGTGTCCGCGAGGTCATGGTCATCGCCGCCGCGCTCTCCATCCAGGACCCGCGCGAGCGGCCGGCGGAGAAGCAGACGCAGGCCGACCAGCAGCACGCCCGGTTCAAGGACGAGACGAGCGACTTCCTCGCCTTCCTGAACATGTGGCGGTACGTCCGCGAGCAGCAGAAGGAGCGGGGCTCCAGCTCCTTCCGCCGGATGTGCAAGCAGGAGTACCTGAACTTCCTGCGCATCCGCGAGTGGCAGGACATCTACGCCCAGCTGCGGACGGTCGCGAAGCAGCTGGGCATCCAGGTGAACGAGGAGGACGCCCCCGAGCAGTCCGTCCACGTGTCGCTGCTCGCCGGACTCCTCAGCCACATCGGCATGAAGGACGTGAAGGAGGGCGCGAAGAACGACTACCTGGGCGCCCGCAGCGCCAAGTTCGCGATCTTCCCCGGTTCCGCGCTCTTCAAGAAGCCCCCGCGTTTCGTCATGTCCGCCGAGCTGGTGGAGACCTCGCGCCTCTGGGCCCGGGTCAACGCGCGCGTGGAGCCCGAGTGGATCGAGCCGCTCGCCCAGCACCTGGTGAAGAAGACGTACAGCGAGCCGCACTGGGAGAAGGACCAGGCGGCCGTGATGGCCTTCGAGAAGGTGACGCTGTACGGCGTCCCGATCATCGCCGACCGCAAGGTCAACTACGGCCGGATCGATCCCGAGGTCTCCCGCGACCTGTTCATCAGGAACGCGCTCGTCGAGGGCGACTGGCGCACGCACCACAAGTTCTTCGCGGACAACCGCAAGCTCCTCACCGAGGTCGAGGAGCTGGAGCACCGGGCGCGGCGCCGGGACATCCTGGTCGACGACGAGACGCTCTTCGACTTCTACGACAAGCGCGTCCCCGAACACGTCGTGTCCGGAGCCCACTTCGACTCCTGGTGGAAGCACAAGCGCCACGACGAGCCGGAGTTCCTGGACTTCGAGCGCGAGATGCTCATCAACGAGAAGGCCGCCGGCGTCACCAAGGACGACTACCCGGACTCCTGGCGGCAGGGTCCGCTGAAGTTCCGGGTGACGTACCAGTTCGAGCCGGGTGCGGACGCCGACGGTGTGACGGTCCACGTCCCGCTCCAGGTGCTGAACCAGGTGACGGACGAGGGCTTCGAGTGGCAGATCCCGGGACTGCGCACCGAGGTCGTCACCGAGCTGATCCGTTCGCTCCCGAAGCCGATCCGCCGCCATTACGTGCCCGCGCCGAACTTCGCGTCCCGCTTCCTGGACACGGTCGTGCCCGTGCAGGAGCCGCTGGCGGGGGCGCTCGCCCGCGAACTCCAGCGGATGGTCGGGGTGCCGGTCACGGCCGAGGACTTCGACTGGGCGAAGGTGCCCGAGCACCTCAAGGTGACCTTCCGGATCGTCGACGAGCGGCGCAGGAAGCTCGCCGAGGACAAGGATCTGGAGACGCTGCGGCTGCGGCTGCGCCCCAAGGCCCGCAAGGCGCTCTCCCAGGCCGCCGCGGCGGCCACCGGAGGCCCGGACGGCTCCGGGCCGTCCCTGGAGCGCTCGGGGCTCACGGACTGGACGATCGGGACGCTCACGAAGGTCTTCGAGACCAAGCGGGCCGGTCAGCCGGTCAAGGCGTACCCGGCGCTCGTGGACGAGGGCGCGACCGTCGCCGTACGGCTCTTCGACACGGAGGCCGAACAGGCGCAGGCGATGTGGCGGGGCACCCGGAAGCTGATCATGCTGAACATCCCGGTGAACCCGGCGAAGTTCGCCTCGGACAAGCTGACCAACCAGCAGAAGCTGGCCCTGTCCTCGAACCCGCACGGCTCGATCCAGGCGCTGTTCGACGACTGCGCGACCGCCGCGGCCGACCGGCTGATGGCGGACCACGGCGGTCCGGCCTGGGACGAGGAGTCCTTCCGGAAGCTGTTCGACAAGGTCCGCGCGGACCTGGTGGACACGACCGTGCGGACGGTGGGCCAGGTCCAGCAGATCCTGGCGGCCTGGCAGGCGTGCGAGCGCCGGCTGAAGTCGACGAACAGCCTGGCGCTGATCAACAACCTGACCGACGTGCGCGCCCAGCTCGCCTGGCTGATGCCGGCCGGATTCGTCACCCGTACGGGTCTGAAGCGGCTCCCGGACCTGATGCGCTATCTGGTGGCGGTGGACCGGCGGCTCCAGCAGATGCCGACCGGGGTCCAGCGGGACACCACCCGGATGGAGAAGGTCCAGGAGATGCAGGACGAGTACGCCTGGCTCCTCGAACAGCTCCCGAAGGGCCGTCCGGTGCCGTCCGAGGTCACCGACATCCGCTGGATGATCGAGGAGCTGCGGGTGAGCTACTTCGCGCACGCCCTGGGCACGGCGCACCCCGTCTCGGACAAGCGGATCGTGAAGGCCATCGACGCGGCGGCCCCGTAGCGGGGCCGTCGGTGAGTTCGACCGGACCGCTGACCTGCTGTACAGTGTTCCTCGCAGCCACTTACGAGGGGCCGCCAGCAAGGACCTGTGGAGCAGTTGGTTAGCTCGCCACCCTGTCAAGGTGGAGGTCGCGGGTTCAAGTCCCGTCAGGTTCGCTTTGAGGAAAGGCCCGCATCGTGAGATGCGGGCCTTTCTTTGTGCTCCCGTGTCTTGACGGGGCCACAGGCCCGCCGGTACCCCGGACATCAGGGAATCGGGGGCCCACACCGGAGGTGGTCGCGCATGGCCGCGGCGTCCGCAGCACGGCACGACACGCGCGCGCTGCTGCGCGCCCATCTGGCGGCCGCGTCCCGCTACGGACACCTCACGCGCCACTGCGTGGTCTGCCATCGCCTCCTGCGGCTCTCCATGGAGCTTCCCGAGCCCGACTTCCGTGAGCCCGGCTTTCCCGAGCCCGACGTCCGCGAGCCCGGCTTTCCCGGGGCCGGGTCCCGGGAGCGTCCGGAGCCTCCGGATGCCCCGGAGCCGGCGGAGGCCACGGAGGACGAAAGTCCCACCGACCCATGACCAACGGCGGGTTGGGGGCGTTCCGCGAAGTGGGAGGCTGTTCTTTGGCAAGACATGGCGAGTGTGACGGGAGTCACTGAGGCAGTTTCAGAAACCGCTTCACTTACACCCTCCCTACACCAGCCCGATTTAATATGTGCAATTGCACCACTCCCCAAGAAGTGGCGCCGGACACAAAAGAAGATCGCGCCAGACCCGGCGGAGTCCAGCGCGATCGATGACGAAGGCCTGTTGGGGCAGGAATCCGTCGGCAGAGCTAGGGGTGGGCGACCGGATTGGGGGATCCGGACAGGCCCGGTGTTACGGGGTACTGCGGGGTACTACGGGGTGTTTGCGCGACCTCAGGCCTCGCTGCGCTGCTGCGGAATACCCGCCAGCAGCGCGCGGACCTCGGCCTCGCGGTAGCGGCGGTGCCCACCCAGGGTGCGGATGGACGTGAGCTTCCCGGCCTTCGCCCAACGGGTCACCGTCTTCGGGTCCACACGGAACATCGTGGCAACCTCGGCAGGGGTCAGCAGCGGCTCGGCATCAGGGGTGCGAGCGGTCATGAGCGGCCTCCTCGGGAGAACCGAACCTTCTCGGTTCTTTCCTCTAAATTCTGCACCTTGACCCGCGTTGCCCGAAATGGCAGAAGCGGGCCGAGTCGGTTATAGGACGAACGGCTTGTCCTCGGCACTACAACTACACCATCCGTCCAGCCACGTCGGCCAAACCGATGGAATTGCCCTCGCAGGTGTTCATCAGCGGCGGAAGTCGATGGACCATGCCATAACGGACAGTCACGCCACTGTGACGATCAGTCACAGAGCGATCAGGAGTCCTCAGACCCCCCATAGAGTGCAATGCTGAGCGTTCCGCCCATAGATGGACGGAAGGAACCCTCCCCGGACTCCTTGTCCTATTTTGGCACGAGGGTGGGTGATGGGCGCAAGGGTGCGTTACGTGCTGTCCGTCACGCTTGAGCCAAAGGCCCGGATCGGGACCAACGTCCCCGCCCAGCGGGTGCCGAAAGGCCCGGACACGCCGACCGGCCAAAACCGGGCATGCGGTATCCGGACATCCCTGAAGATCATTTACACCGGCCGTACATGTCTTGTCGATACCGACCTGACGAAGATGCCCGACTGATGTCAATTCGCGAAGCGGAGCTCCCTGACCGTCCGCCAGCGCTCCGCGAGCCGCCCGTACGCGTCACTCGCCGCCTCGCCGTCGCCGGCCCGCAGCGCCGCGATCCCCTCCGCCATCTGTGCCGCCGACCGGTCCTCCGCGAGCCACTCCTCCGTCACCGCGTGCACGAGCCCGCCGAAGTCCAGCTCCACCAGGGCCCGCGGATGGAACTCCTCCAGCCACCGCCCCACCTCGATCAGCCCCTCCGTCATGGGACCGTCGTCGATCGACTCCCGCAGCGCCCGCAGCGCCCGCGCGAGACGCCGGCGCGCCTGCGCCATCGTCGTCCGGTAGCGCAGCACCGGCGCCCGGCCCGGCTCCGCGGCCCCCTCGCCGCCCGGCGCCCCCGGCTCGTACTCCCTGTCCTCGTCCCCGAAGAGCGCGAACCAGCGCAGCGGCACATGCCAGACCGCCGTGCGGATCCACGGCCGCGCGTCCGGGTTCCTGCTGAGCCAGCGCTCGTAGTCGCTCGCCACCTGCAGGCGCACCACCGGCGGCAGCATCGCGTCGAGCACCGGCTCGGGGAACTGGCCGTCCAGCTCCTGGAGCGCCAGCCATCCCCGCAGCCTCGTCCGCCACGGACAGATCACCACCACCCCGTCCACATGGGCGACGAAGGCCTCCCCGCTCTCGTGGACCGGCACCGGGACCGGCGGCGTCGGCAACAGGTCCGCGAGCGAACGACGCAGCTCCTCCTGGGCCCCCGGAGTGAGCGGCCGACGGGCGTACCGGGCCCAGTGGGTCCGCTCCGGCTCGGGGAACGCGGCCAGCGGCTCGTACACGCGCAGATAGGACGCGTAGGGGATGAGGACCGAGGAGGCGACCGACATGTCGCAAATCCTTCCACGGAGGTACTCCGGGAGGGGGTGATCCTGAGCACTGCCGCTGATCTACGCCCAGGTAGGACTTACTCTCTTGCCGAACCGGTCCCTCCCCCACCCGTAGGGAGGGACCACACCGCCGCTTCGTACTTGGGAGTCACCACCGTGACCGATGTGACCGGCGTTCCTGCTGACGTACTGCACACCCTGTTCCACTCGGAGCAGGGTGGCCACGAGCAAGTCGTGCTCTGCCAGGACCGCGCCACCGGCCTCAAGGCCGTCATCGCCCTCCACTCCACCGCCCTGGGCCCCGCCCTCGGCGGCACCCGCTTCTACCCGTACGCCAACGAGGCCGCGGCGATCGCCGACGCGCTCAACCTGGCCCGCGGCATGTCGTACAAGAACGCCATGGCCGGTCTCGACCACGGTGGCGGCAAGGCCGTCATCATCGGGGACCCGGAGAAGATCAAGAGCGAGGAGCTCCTCCTCGCCTACGGGCGCTTCGTCGCCTCCCTCGGCGGCCGGTACGTCACGGCCTGCGACGTCGGCACCTACGTCGCCGACATGGACGTCGTGGCCCGCGAGAACAAGTGGACCACCGGCCGCTCCCCGGAGAACGGCGGCGCCGGCGACTCCTCCGTCCTCACCGCCTTCGGCGTCTTCCAGGGCATGCGCGCCTCCGCGCAGACCCTGTGGGGCGACCCGACCCTGCGCGGCCGCAAGGTCGGCGTCGCGGGTGTCGGCAAGGTCGGCCACTACCTCGTCGAGCACCTCCTGGAGGACGGCGCCGAGGTCGTGATCACCGATGTGCGCGAGGAGTCGGTGCGCCGGATCACCGACAAGCACCCGCAGGTCACCGTCGTCGCCGACACCGAGGCGCTGATCCGCGTCGAGGGTCTCGACATCTACGCGCCCTGCGCGCTCGGCGGCGCCCTGAACGAGGAGACCGTCCCCTTCATCACCGCGAGCATCGTCTGCGGCGCGGCCAACAACCAGCTGGCCCACCCGGGCATCGAGAAGGACCTGGTGGAGCGCGGGATCCTCTACGCGCCCGACTACGTGGTCAACGCCGGTGGCGTGATCCAGGTCGCCGACGAGCTGCACGGCTTCGACTTCGACCGCTGCAAGACGAAGGCGACGAAGATCTTCGACACCACCCTGGAGATCTTCGCACGTGCGAAGGCGGACGGGATTCCGCCGGCCGCGGCGGCCGACCGGATCGCCGAGCAGCGGATGTCGGACGCGCGACGCGCCTGAGGCACGTCCGGTCCGCGGCTTTTCCGTGTGCGTCCCCGCCGGGCCGCACACGGGCCGCCGCACGGTCGGCACACGGGGCCGGTCCGCCGTCGGAGAGACTTCCCTCACGCCCCTCGGCGGGTCGGACCTCAAGAAGAGGTTAAAATCGCGATTGACCAGCGAGGAGAGGGCACCTCGATGGTTCTGTACCGGGGTATGTGATGCGCGCGGCGTACCGTAGACCCGCGGAAACAGGTACCGTTGAAGCCCTACGGACCGGTCTCTCTGTCGAGAGTCCGTTCCGAATCATGAACGCGTGTCAAGACTCTGGGGCCATCGAGCCCCGTCACCGAGGGGGTCGAGCCATGGGGCGCGGCCGGGCAAAGGCCAAGCAGACCAAGGTCGCCCGCCAGCTGAAGTACAGCAGCGGCGGGACAGACCTGACGCGTCTGGCCAATGAGCTGGGCGCTTCGACTTCGAATCAGCCGCCGAATGGCGAGCCGTTCGAGGACGACGACGAGGAAGACGACCCGTACGCCCAGTACGCGGATCTCTACAACGAGGACGACGAGGACGAGGACGACGAGTCCGGTCCGAGTGCGTCCCCGCGTCGCGCTTGACCTTCTGAATCGCATTCACAGAAACCCGGTCCGGGAACACCCGGCCGGGTTTCTGTGCTGTCCGCGACCGGGCGCGGCTCCTCGGCCCGGTACCTTCCCGGGAACGGCCCTGCTCGCGGGCGGGCGTCCGAGAACCGGACGGCCCCCTCACGAGGACGGGGCGCCCCCTCAGGAGCGCCCCGCCACGTACTGCTCCGCCCGTTCTACTTCGCGTAGTCCCCGACCAGCTCGGCGCCGGTGGTGTGCGCGCCGCGCTCGGTGATCTCGCCCGCGACCCAGGACTCGACACCGCGGTCCGCCAGCGTCGTCAGGGCCACGTCCACGGAGTCGGCCGGCACGACGGCCATCATGCCGACGCCCATGTTCAGGGTCTTCTCCAGCTCCAGGCGCTCCACCTGACCGGCCTTGCCGACCAGGTCGAAGATCGCGCCCGGCGCCCAGGTCGAACGGTCGACCGTGGCGTGCAGGCCGTCCGGGATCACCCGGGCCAGGTTGGCCGCGAGGCCGCCGCCCGTGATGTGGCTGTAGGCGTGGACGTCCGTGGTCCGGGTGAGGGCCAGGCAGTCCAGCGAGTAGATCTTCGTGGGCTCCAGGAGCTCCTCGCCGAGCGTCCGGCCGAGCTCGTCGACCTGCTGGTCGAGGGTCATCCCGGCGCGGTCGAAGACCACGTGCCGGACGAGCGAGTACCCGTTGGAGTGAAGACCCGAGGAGGCCATGGCGATGACCGCGTCCCCCGTACGGATGCGATCGGCGCCGAGGAGCCGGTCGTACTCCACGACACCCGTGCCCGCGCCGGCGACGTCGAAGTCGTCCGGGCCGAGAAGGCCGGGGTGCTCGGCCGTCTCGCCGCCGACCAGGGCGCAGCCGGCCAGGACACAGCCCTCGGCGATGCCCTTGACGATGGCGGCGACCCGCTCGGGGTGGACCTTGCCGACGCAGATGTAGTCGGTCATGAAGAGCGGCTCGGCGCCGCAGACGACGATGTCGTCCATGACCATCGCGACCAGGTCGTGGCCGATCGTGTCGTACACGCCCATCTGGCGGGCGATGTCGACCTTCGTGCCGACACCGTCGGTGGCGGAGGCGAGCAGCGGACGCTCGTAGCGCTTGAGGGCGGAGGCGTCGAAGAGGCCGGCGAAGCCCCCGAGGCCACCGAGGACCTCGGGGCGCTGCGTCTTCTTCACCCACTCCTTCATGAGCTCGACGGCGCGGTCACCCGCTTCGATGTCGACGCCCGCGGACGCGTAGCTGGCACCGGTGGTCTGAGACATGGGTTCAGAGCTTTCGTGTCGTACTGCTCGTACTGCGGTCGCGTACTGCGGTTGCAGCGGGGCTTACGGGCGGCGGAGCGCGTCGGAGGCCGCGGTGGCCGCGGGACCCGCGGCCAGCTCGTTCTCCAGGAGCTGCTTGCCGAGCAGCTCGGGGTCCGGCAGCTCCATCGGGTACTCGCCGTCGAAGCAGGCACGGCAGAGGTTCGGCTTCTGGATCGTGGTCGCCTCGATCATCCCGTCGAGGGAGATGTACGAGAGCGAGTCCGCGCCCAGCGACTTGCCGATCTCGTCGATCGACATGCCGTTGGCGATCAGCTCCGCGCGGGTGGCGAAGTCGATGCCGAAGAAGCAGGGCCACTTCACCGGCGGCGAGGAGATCCGGATGTGGATCTCGGCCGCGCCGGCCTCGCGGAGCATCTTGACCAGGGCGCGCTGGGTGTTGCCGCGGACGATCGAGTCGTCGACGACCACCAGGCGCTTGCCCTTGATGACGTCCTTGAGGGGGTTCAGCTTCAGCCGGATGCCGAGCTGGCGGATGGTCTGCGAGGGCTGGATGAAGGTGCGCCCGACGTAGGCGTTCTTCACCAGGCCCGCGCCGAAGGGGATGCCCGAGGCCTCGGCGTAGCCGATCGCGGCCGGGGTGCCGGACTCCGGCGTCGCTATGACCAGGTCGGCCTCGACGGGCGCCTCCTTCGCGAGGCGGCGGCCCATCTCCACACGGGAGAGGTACACGTTCCGGCCGGCGATGTCGGTGTCCGGGCGGGCCAGGTACACATATTCGAAGACACAGCCCTTGGGCTTCGCTTCCGCGAATCGCGAGGTACGGATGCCGTTCTCGTCGATCGCGATCATCTCGCCCGGCTCGACCTCGCGGACGTAGCTGGCACCGCAGATGTCGAGAGCGGCGGACTCGGAGGCGACCACCCAGCCGCGCTCCAGACGGCCGAGGACCAGCGGGCGGATGCCCTGCGGGTCACGGGCCGCGTAGAGCGTGTGCTCGTCCATGAAGACGAGGGAGAAGGCGCCCCGGACCTCGGGGAGAACCTTCGCGGCGGCCTGCTCGATGGTGAGCGGCGTACCGTCCTCGCCCACCTGGCCCGCGAGGAGCGCGGTCACCAGGTCGGTGTCGTTGGTGGCGGCGACGCGAGTCGTCCGGCCTTCCTTCTTGGGCAGGTCGGCGACCATCTCGGCGAGCTGCGCCGTGTTCACCAGGTTGCCGTTGTGGCCGAGCGCGATCGAGCCCTGGGCGGTCGCCCGGAACGTCGGCTGCGCGTTCTCCCACACGGAGGCACCGGTGGTCGAGTAGCGGGCGTGACCGACCGCGATATGACCTTGGAGGGAACCGAGAGAGGTCTCGTCGAAGACCTGGGACACAAGTCCCATGTCCTTGAAGACGAGGATCTGGGAGCCGTTGCTGACCGCGATACCCGCGGATTCCTGGCCCCGATGCTGGAGGGCGTAGAGCCCGAAGTACGTGAGCTTTGCGACCTCTTCACCCGGAGCCCAGACACCGAAGACGCCACAAGCGTCCTGGGGGCCTTTCTCTCCGGGGAGCAAGTCGTGATTGAGTCGACCGTCACCACGTGGCACGTTTCCGAGTGTAGACGGGGTCGACCACTGGTCCGAATTGAGGATTTGGGGCCCGACCCCACTCGTAGGATCCCACAAAATGATCATCTCCGGCTTGGAGAGGGCTACAAAGCAGGCGGGGGAAGGGTTTCCACCCCGCGGGCCCTCCCGAGCGGACGCTCGTACCAGGGCGGAAGGCTCTCCGCGATGTGACGGAGTGCACCCCGACGACGGATGCGGCGACGCCCTTCCGGCGGCCCTCCCCTAGTTTCCGGCGGCCTTCCCGTCCGCGGCGGTCGCCGAGAGCCCCTCGCCCGAAGCGTTCGTGAGGGTCAGCGACCGGTGGTCGAGCCGATAGGTGAGCGGGCCGTCGAGGAGCTCGTACAGCTTCGTCTCCAGCTGCATCTGCGGGCCGGTGCACATCATCCGGGTGGTCGCCGCCGGCCCCTCGATCGTGAGGGTCCTGCCCTCCACCCGGGCGGTCGCGGAGAAGTTGTTGCAGCCCAGGTTGCCGGTGACCCGGCCGTTCGCGCCGACGACGAACCGCGCCTTGTCCCCACTGCCGGCGGGCAGGGAGGACGCGGTGTCCCCGGTGAGCAGCCCGTCGATCTTCCAGGCGGTGCCCCGGAGCGGGAGGTCCGCCTCGGCGGTGAGTTCCAGGCCGTTGCGGCCGTCCGGGGAGGTCAGGGTGAGGGCCTCGCCCCGCTGCTTCCCCTTGAGCGGGCCGGTGAAGGCCTTGAACAGCTCCGACTCGAAACGGGCCAGGTCCTCCGGACAGCCGATCTCGGTGATCGACTTCTCGGACACCGTCAGGGTGTCCCCCTTCACCGAGACGGCCGCGTCGAGGGTGTTGCAGCCGCTGTTCCCCCGGGCCCGGCCGTCCGCACCGAACGCGACCCGGGCGCCGTCCGGGGCGGCGGACCTGCGCCCGTCGACCGTCACGGCGCCGATCGTCCAGTGGGTTCCGGCGACGGGCAGGTCGGGGCCGACGGTGTCGGAACCCGGACCGGATCCCGTGCCTCCCTCCGTGCCGCAGGCGGCGAGAAGGAGGACCAGGGCGGCGGATGCGAGGATGCGCGGCGTCTGCGTCTGCGTCTGCATGGGAATGGGACGGACGCGGGCGGAGGACGGTTCCGTGGAGGGACCCGGACGGTCCGTGGAGAGGTCCGTGCCGTCCGTGGAGGGGTGCGTGCGGCTCAGCCCATCAGGGGCAGGAGGTCCTTCAGGTCGGCGCGTTCGCCGCTCGCGGCGACCCGGGCACCGTCCAGCTCCGTCGCCCACTCCGCCCGCCCGGTCGCCAGCCTGAGCCAGGTCAGCGGGTCCGTCTCGACCACATTGGGCGGGGTGCCCCGGGTGTGCCGGGGACCCTCCACGCACTGCACCACCGCGTACGGCGGAATCCGCACCTCGACCGCCCCGCCCGGTGCCTTCGCGGCGAGCGCGTCGGCGAGCAGCCGGGTGCAGGCGGCCAGGGCCTGCCGGTCGTAGGGGACGCCGGCGCCGGTCGCCGCGTTCAGGTCGTCGGTGTGGACGACGAGTTCGACGGTCCGGGTGACGAGGAAGTCGGCGAGGGTCATCGCACCGAACCGGGTCGGGACCAGCCGCTCGTCGGGAACGTCCGCGACCGCCTCCTCGTACCGCGCCACCGTCTCCCCGTACAGCGTCGCCAGGTTCGCCGTGTCGA
Source organism: Streptomyces zaomyceticus (assembly GCF_014656215.1). Lineage (GTDB taxonomy): Bacteria > Actinomycetota > Actinomycetes > Streptomycetales > Streptomycetaceae > Streptomyces > Streptomyces zaomyceticus. The sequence continues at coordinate 56,081 of NZ_BNBZ01000029.1, forward strand.
TCGCCCGGGTGTCCTCGTCGATGCTCGCCGCCTCCGTCACCGTGGCCAGGGGCCAGTCGAGCAGGGCGAGTTCCCGGCGGGCCGGCTCGGGCTCCGCGAGCCTCCGGGTCACCGTGGCGAGCGCCATCGTCAGATGCGCCGCCAGCTCCCGCACCGTCCACTCCCCCAGCCGGGTCGGGCCGTCGAGCTGCTCGGGGGTGAGCGCCGTCACCGCGTCCCGTACGTGGCGGAACTGGGCGAGCACGGCGGCCCTCGTCCTGGCGGAGTCGTAGCTGCGGGTGCGCTTCTTGGCCGGTGGCATGGGGGCGAGGGTAGTCGGAGACTGGAGAGGGAGGGCAGCCCGCACACCTACCCGTACGAGAGGGGTCGATCGGCCATGGCTGAGCACCCTGACGCCGCACTGGTCCGCCGGGGCTTCGAGGCATGGACCAGTGGTGACATGGAGACCGTCGGCACCCTGATGACGGCCGACTGTACGCATCACTCGCCCGGTGAGAGCCAGATATCCGGCCACATCAAGGGCCGTGACAACGTCCTCGACATGTACCGGCGGATGTTCGAGATCACCGGCGGTGAGATGCGGGTCGAACTGCACAGCATCTCCGTCGACGGCCGCGGCCACGCCGTGGCGGCGAACCGGTTCTTCGCCACCCGCGAGGACAAGGGTCTGGGCATCGAGATGAACGGCGCGCTGGTCTTCACGATCATCGGCGGCAAGATCTCCGACATCGACGAGTGCATCGAGGACATCGACGTCTCCGACAACTTCTGGGGTCCGGCCGAGTAGCGGGCTCGGGCCGGATGGTCCTGCTCGGCGCCGGGCAGGCGGGCTCGGCGTCGAGCAGGCGGGCTCGGGCCGATCAGGCGGGCTCAGGTCGAGCAGACGGAGTCCGGGTGTGCCACGAACGACTCCTTGTTCCCCGGTACGCCGATCCCGCGCCAGCTGAACGGCACCCCGCTCGCCGTGTCCAGGTCCGGGCCGTCCATCAGCTGGAAGTGGACGTGCGGCTCGGTGGAGTTGCCCGAGTTCCCGCACCGGGCGAGTTCCTGGCCGGCCCGTACCCGGTCGCCCGCGCGGACCGCGAGCGAGCCGCGCTTCAGATGGGCGTACATGGCGTACGTACCGTCCCCGAGGTCGAGGACGAGGTGGTTCCCGGTGACCCGGCGGGCTCCCGCGAGCCCCCGGACGGTGGACTCGACCATCATCAGAAAGAGCAGGGCGGGCAGCGAGTTGCGGCTGAGGTGGTCGCGCTGTCCGTCCTCGGCGTGCACGACCGTGGCGTCCGCGACGGCGAGCAGCGGCGCGTCGAAGGCGGGGAAGTCCTCGTTCCGCCGGATCACCGGCCACAGCCACGCGAAGCCCGGACGGGGCTTCGCCTCGTCCTCCCGGGTGACGTCGATGGCGTACGTCTGGCCGAGCTGGTGGGTGCCGTGGCTGGGCGTCCGGTCCGCCGGGCTGTTGAGCGCCGACCAGTGCCCGGCGACCGGCGGATCCACCTCGACCGTGGCCCGCGGCGCCCTCGCGACCCGCCTGCCCGCGGTCCTGGCGAGCACGAACCCGAGCGCCACGGCGGCGACCGCTGGCAGCCACCCGGCCATGTACGGATACGGCGGTTCGACGAAGCACGAGGCGATCGCCTGCACGACGAACACCAGCCAGAGCGTGCGGTGGAGGACCACCGCGAACTTCCGCGAAGACATCCGGACTTCCCCCTGATCGGTTGTGGTGACGGTTACGGCCGCGCCGCGGTGAGGACCACCAGGAGCGGGACGACCCGGGCCCCCGGGACCTCGTAGCGGCCGCGTCCGACGGTCCTGAGCCAGCCGGCGCCGGTCAGCTGGCGCAGGTGGTGGTAGATCTGGCCGGTCGTGCCGATCTCCTCCAGGTCCGCCAGCTCGGCGGCCGTACGCCGGCCGCCGAGGATCTCCCGCAGCAGCCGGAGCCGTACGGGATGACCGAGCGACGCGAAGGACTCGGCGGTCCCGGCCCAGTCCTCTTCGAGCAGCCGCTCGGTGAAGGCGCCGAACTGCCACTCGTACCGCTCCTGGGTCGGCAGTCGCACCGAGCCCGTGAAGACGACGGCGCCGTCCTCCCCCTGCTCCCCCGCGCCCGCGAGCTGCGCCTTGAGTCCTTCGAGGGCCCAGAGGGCGCCGTCTCCGGCCTCGGGGGCGCGGCGCTCCGCGCCTTCCAGGGCCGCCAGGCGCCGTTCCAGCGCGGCGACCCGCTCTTCCAGTTCCATGAGAACGAGATTACGTAATTACGTAATTACGCGCAAGAGAGCGGGCGCACGGCAGACGAAAGAGCCCCCGCCCGGACCCGAAGGTCCGGACGGGGGCTCCCGTACCGCTGTGTGTCAGGCGCCGATCAGGCCAGCAGGCCCGGGATGGTCGCCTCGTGCGCCGCGCGCAGCTCCGTCAGGGAGAGCGCGAACTCGCCCTGGACGTCGACCGCGTCACCGTCGACGACACCGATCCGCGCCGCCGGCAGACCCCGCGCACCGCACATGTCGGTGAAGCGGAGCTCCTCGCTGCGCGGGACGGCGACGACCGCACGGCCCGCCGACTCGCTGAAGAGGAACGTGAACGCGTCCAGGCCCTCCGGGACGACCAGCCGCGCGCCGTTCCCGCCGCGCAGGCAGGACTCGACGACCGCCTGGACGAGACCGCCGTCGGACAGGTCGTGCGCCGCGTCGATCATGCCGTCGCGGGAGGCCGAGATCAGGATCTCGCCGAGCAGCTTCTCCCGGTCGAGGTCCACGGCCGGCGGCATGCCGCCGAGGTGCTTGTGGACGACCTCGGACCAGGCGGAGCCGCCGAACTCCTCACGCGTGTCGCCCAGCAGGTAGAGGAGCTGGCCCTCTTCCGCGAAGGCGATCGGCGTACGGCGGTTGACGTCGTCGATCACACCGAGCACGGCCACGACCGGCGTCGGGTGGATGGCGACCTCACCGGTCTGGTTGTACAGCGAGACGTTGCCGCCGGTCACCGGGGTGCCGAGCTGGAGGCAGCCGTCCGCGAGACCACGGGTGGCCTCGGCGAACTGCCACATCACGGCCGGGTCCTCGGGGGAACCGAAGTTCAGGCAGTCCGAGATCGCCAGCGGCTTCGCACCGGAGGCGGCGACATTGCGGTACGCCTCCGCCAGCGCCAGCTGCGCACCCGTGTACGGGTCGAGCTTGGCGTACCGGCCGTTGCCGTCGGTCGCCATGGCCACGCCGAGGTTGGTCTCCTCGTCGATCCGGACCATGCCCGCGTCCTCGGGCTGCGCGAGCACCGTGTTGCCCTGCACGAACCGGTCGTACTGGTCCGTGATCCAGGACTTCGACGCCTGGTTCGGCGACGACACCAGCTTCAGGACCTGGTCCTTCAGCTCGGCGCCGTTCTGCGGCCGGGGCAGCTTGCCGGCGTCGTCGGCCTGGAGCGCGTCCTGCCACTCCGGACGCGCGTACGGCCGGTGGTAGGTCGGACCCTCGTGGGCGACGGAGCGCGGCGGCACGTCGACGATCTGCTCGCCGTGCCAGAAGATCTCCAGACGCTCGCCCTCGGTCACCTCACCGATGACGACCGCGATGACGTCCCACTTCTCGCAGATCTCCAGGAAGCGGTCGACGTGCTCCGGCTCGACGATCGCGCACATGCGCTCCTGCGACTCGCTCATGAGGATTTCCTCGGGCGAGAGGGTCGCGTCACGCAGGTGCACCCGGTCGAGCTCGACGCGCATGCCGCCGGAACCGGCCGAGGCCAGCTCGGACGTGGCACAGGAGAGCCCGGCGCCGCCGAGGTCCTGGATGCCCGCGACCAGCTTCTCCTTGAAGATCTCCAGGGTGCACTCGATGAGGAGCTTCTCCTGGAAGGGGTCGCCGACCTGGACGGCGGGGCGCTTGGTCGGCTTGGTGTCGTCGAAGGTCTCGGACGCGAGGACCGAGACGCCGCCGATGCCGTCGCCGCCCGTGCGGGCGCCGTACAGGATCACCTTGTTGCCGGGGCCGGAGGCCTTGGCGAGGTGGATGTCCTCGTGCTTCATCACGCCGATGCATCCGGCGTTGACCAGCGGGTTGCCCTGGTAGCACTCGTCGAAGACGACCTCGCCGCCGATGTTCGGCAGGCCGAGGCAGTTGCCGTAGCCGCCGATGCCGGCGACGACACCGGGCAGCACGCGCTTGGTGTCGGGGTGGTCGGCCGCGCCGAAGCGCAGCGGGTCGACGACCGCGACCGGGCGGGCGCCCATGGCGAGGATGTCGCGGACGATGCCGCCGATGCCGGTGGCCGCGCCCTGGTAGGGCTCGATGTACGAGGGGTGGTTGTGCGACTCGACCTTGAAGGTGACCGCGTACCCCTGGCCGACGTCGACGACGCCCGCGTTCTCACCGATGCCGACGAGCATGGCGTCGTTCTCGGGGACCTTCTCGCCGAACTGCTTCAGGTGGACCTTGCTGCTCTTGTACGAGCAGTGCTCGGACCACATGACGGAGTACATGGCGAGCTCGGCGCCGGTGGGACGGCGGCCCAGGATCTCGCGGATGCGCGCGTACTCGTCCTCCTTGAGGCCGAGCTCCTTCCAGGGCTGCTCGCTGTCCGGCGTCTCGCTCGCGTGCTTGACGGTGTCGAGGCTCATCAGGCGTTGACCAGCTTCTTGAGGATCGAGGTGAAGAAACCGAGGCCGTCCGTCTTGCCGGTGCCGACCAGCGGCTCGACGGCGTGCTCGGGGTGCGGCATGAGGCCGACCACGTTGCCCGCGGCGTTGGTGATGCCCGCGATGTCACGCAGCGAGCCGTTGGGGTTGACGTCCAGGTAGCGGAAGGCCACCCGCCCCTCGGCCTCCAGCTCGTCGAGGACGCGCTCGTCGGCGACGTACCGGCCGTCCATGTTCTTGAGCGGGACCTCGATCTCCTGGCCCTCGGTGTAGTCCGAGGTCCAGGCGGTCCCCGTGTTCTCCACCCGCAGCTTCTGGTCGCGGCAGATGAAGTGGAGGTGGTTGTTGCGCAGCATCGCGCCCGGCAGCAGATGGGCCTCGGTGAGGATCTGGAAGCCGTTGCAGATACCGAGGACGGGCATGCCCGCCTTCGCCTGCTCGATGATCGTCTCCATCACCGGCGAGAAGCGGGAGATGGCTCCGGCCCGCAGGTAGTCGCCGTAGGAGAAGCCGCCGGCCAGGACCACGGCGTCGACCTGCTTGAGGTCCTTGTCGCGGTGCCAGAGCGAGACGGGCTCGGCGCCCGCCAGGCGGGCGGCACGCAGCGCGTCCTGGTCGTCGAGGGTTCCGGGGAACGTGACGACGCCGATGCGTGCGGTCACGATTCCACCTTCACGACGAAGTCTTCGATCACGGTGTTGGCGAGGAAGGTTTCGGCCATCTCATGGATGCGGGCGAGGGCGGCGTCGTCGACCGGTCCCTCCACCTCCAGCTCGAAACGCTTCCCCTGACGGACGTCGGCGATTCCGGCGAATCCCAGGCGGGGCAGTGCACGCTGCACCGCCTGCCCCTGAGGGTCGAGGATCTCCGGCTTGAGCATGACGTCGACTACGACGCGTGCCACTGGCACTCCCGGTGGTGTGTTGCGTGGGCGGTTCCCTCAGCGTACCTGTCTCCAAATTCTACGCGGGTAGAGATCTGAAGGATCCTACAAAAGCCAGGCCCCGGCGGCGCTCCGCCGAGGAACACCACCCACGTCCCGGACCGAGCACGGCCACGCAAAATTCGAGTGAAATATTGCGGACCTCATTGCACCGGGACACGCTGAAACAATTGCCAGGGCTTCACAATGCGACGCCTACCGCTGTACAAAGGAATCCAGAAGAAAGCAGCATTGTCCCGGCACAGCCGTACGGCCGACATCGCCGCACGTCAGAGGCGTCACAAGCGCCGGCTCTGCGGCGTCGGCCGCAGGAAAGGACCGATATCCGTGGCTCAGCGTGTGGTGGTCACTCTCTCCGACGACATGGACGGCGGAGAAGCGGCTGAAACGGTCGCGTTCGGCCTCGACGGGAAGATGTACGAGATCGACCTGAATGCTGCCAATGCAAAGAAACTCCGCAAGGCTCTCGCCCCGTACCTCGCCGCCGGACGCAAGCAGTCGGGCAAGGCGGCGGCCGGCCGGAGCCCCTCGGTGGAGACGTACACCCACACCTCCCTCGCCCCCGACCCGGCGGCGGTCCGCGCCTGGGCGCAGTCCAACAAGATGGAGGTGCCCGCCCGCGGCCGCATCCCGAAGCGGGTCTACGAAGCCTTCCGCGCCGCGAGTTGAGCCGCGGCCGGCCCGGTCCCGGGCGGACCGGGCCCCCGTGGACCGGGGGCGGACGGGCAGCCGGCGAGGGGTCGACGGGGAGCCGATTTGCATTGCACCCCCCATGATCCGCTAAAGTCTGGAACACGCCGAGGGGCGAGGCCGCAAAGCCCCACCTCACGCAGCGTGCGGGTGTAGTTCAGTAGCAGAACAGCCCCCTTCCAGGGGGAAGGCGCAGTGTGCAATTCCTGTCACCCGCTCTGCATCGCAAGACCAAGCACTCCGGTGCATCAGGTAGAGTGGTGCTCGCACCGCCCGGTGAAAGCCGAGCGGCAGCAATGCGGACGTGGCTCAGTTGGTAGAGCATCACCTTGCCAAGGTGAGGGTCGCGAGTTCGAATCTCGTCGTCCGCTCCAGATCGAAGGCCCCGGTTCTCAGGAACCGGGGCCTTCGTCATGTCGCGAGGCCTTCGTCATGTCCCGGGCCCTTCCTCATGTCGCCGGCTGCCGGGCCGACTCCGGATCGAGCGAGCCTCGGCCCGCACCGCCGCCCCCACCGTCTTCCGTCCCCACCGCCTTCCGTCCCCCGTCCGCCCCATGACATTTGTCAGAAGCGGGTGGTGACAGCGCGCACTGCCGGACGGCCCCCGCCGCCGGAAGCCTGGACACATGACCAACGCGATCGAAGCGGAAGGCCTGCGCCGGAGTTACTCGGGCGACTTCGAGGCCGTACGCGGCATCTCCTTCACCGTCCCGCGCGGCGAGATCTTCGCCCTCCTCGGCACCAACGGCGCCGGCAAGACCTCCACCGTCGAACTCCTCGAAGGACTCGCCGCCCCCAGCGCCGGCACCGCCCGGGTCCTCGGCCACGACCCCTACCGCGAACGGGCCGCCGTGCGTCCCCGCATCGGCGTGATGCTCCAGGAAGGCGGCTTCCCCTCCGATCTGACCGTGGCCGAAACCGTACGGATGTGGGCGGGCTGCACCACCCACGCCCGTCCCACCGCCGAAGCCCTCGACGCCACCGGACTCGCCGGACGGGAACAGGTGCGGGTCAAGCAGCTGTCCGGCGGCGAACGGCGACGGCTCGACCTCGCCCTCGCGCTCCTCGGCCGCCCCGAGGTCCTCTTCCTCGACGAACCCACCACCGGACTCGACGCCGAGGGCCGCCGCGACACCTGGGACCTCGTCCGCGCCCTCCGGGACGGCGGCACCACCGTGCTCCTCACCACCCACTACCTGGAGGAGGCGGAGACCCTGGCCGACCGGCTCGCGATCATGCACCGCGGGCAGATCGTCCTCTCCGGCACCCCGGCCGAGGTCACCGCCGCCCGGCCCGCCCGCATCCGCTTCACCCTCCCCGAGGGCGTCCCCGCCGCCCGCCTCCCGCTGCACCTGCGGGCCGCCGAGGACGACGGGCGGGTGGAGATCCGTACCGGATCCCTCCAGGACGACCTGGCCGTGCTCCTCCGCTGGGCCGGGGAGAACGACATCCGCCTCGACGCGCTCGACGCGCGCTCCGCCTCCCTCGAGGAGGCCTTCCTCGACATCGCGGCGGGGAGAGCCGGTGAGCCGCGCCCGCTCGCACCGGACTCCTCGCACGCGCCGACCGGCCCGGATTCGGCGGCAGCACCGACCGCCTCACCTGCGGCGACCGCATCGGACACATCGCTCGCATCGGAGGCCGTTCGATGAGTTCGCTCGCCCGGGTCCCTTCCCGTATCCCTTCCCGTATCCCGTCCCGCTTCCCTTCCCGGGCGCGGCTCGTCGCGCTCGGGCGGGCCGAGCTGACGCTGCTCGTCCGCAACCGCACGGCGCTCTTCGGCGCCCTGCTCGTCCCTCTCCTCGTGGTGGAAGCGGTCCGCAGCTCCCTCCGGAGCACCGACCTCGGCAAGGCCGGCACGAGCGTCGCCGAGGTCGCCGTCACCGGCGCCATGGGCATGGCCCTCCTCATCGGCGTCTACAGCAACCTCGTCGCCGCTTTCGTCGCCCGCCGCGAGACCCTCGTCCTCAAGCGGCTCCGCACGGGAGAGCCGACCGACCCCGAGATCCTCACCGGGATCGCGCTGCCGGCCGCCACGCTCGCCCTCCTCCAGTGCGCCGTCCTGGCGATCGGCGGCATCGCCGTCCTCGACCTGCCCGCACCGGCCCGGCCCGAGCTGCTCCTCGCCGGAGCCGTCCTCGGCACCGTCCTGCTCACCACCCTCGCCGCGGCCACCTCGGCCGTCACCCGCACCCCCGAGAGCGCCCAGCTCACCGCCCTGCCGCTGGTCCTGGTCTCCTCCATCGGCTCCGGGCTCTTCGTCCCCCTCTCCGTGCTCCCCGAGAGGCTGGCGTCCGTGTGCGAACTGCTGCCGCTGACCGGCGTCATGACGCTCGTACGGTCCGGCTGGACGGGCGGAGCGGAAGCGGGGGACCTGCTGGGCGCGGCGGCGACGGCGGTGGCCTGGATCGCGCTCTCGGTGTTTGCTGTCCAGCGGTGGTTCCGCTGGGACCCCCGGCGCTGAGCGAAGCGGTGCCGGGACGGCCGGTGCCGAGCGACCGGCGCCGGGACGGCCGGTGCCGGGACGCCCGGTACATGCCGACCCGTGCATGACGACCAGTACGCGCCGACCGGTGCGTGACGACCGAGAGGGACCCGCAGCCGTGAAGAGCTGGAGAGGCCGGAGCGGCCTGGCCAAGGTGGACCTCTACACCCGGGTCACCGCGTACATGCTGCTGTGGGCCTCCGTGTTCGTCCTCGCGCTGCTGCTCCTCACCCGGCCGGTCCGCCACGAGGCCCCGCTGCTCCTCGTCGTCGTCGCTCCGCTGCTCAACCTCGCCAACGGGATCCTCTGCCACCGCTTCCTGCGCCGCGCCATGGACACCTATCTGAAGCCCGGAACCGTCTTCCCGCCGCGCGAGGTGCTGCCCGCGGCAGCGGTGACGGCCGCGACCACCGGGGCCGTCCTCCTCGAAGCGGCCACCGCCGATCTGACCGGGCTGCTGCCGGGGATGCTCGGGCCGGCGCTCATCCCCTTCCTCGCCGGCCACTGCCTGATCCTTCCGATCCGGACCGTCGCCCTGCACCAGACGCTCCTGATCGGCGCCCTCGCGGCCCTCGTGCCGCTCACCGGCCGGGACATGGGGGAGACCCTCGCGAGCGTGCTGAGCGTCGCGTTCCTCACCGGCTGGCTGGCGGTCACCGTCCGTCTCTCGCTCTGGGTGCTCGGTGTCGTCTTCGAACTGCGCGAGGCACGCGACGTACAGGCCCGGCTCGCGGTCGCCGAGGAACGGCTGCGCTTCGGGCGGGACCTGCACGACATCCTCGGCCGGAACCTGTCCGTCATCGCCCTCAAGAGCGAGCTCGCCGTCCAGCTCGCCCGGCGCGAACGCCCGGAGGCCGTCGACCAGATGATCGAGGTGCAGCGCATCGCCCAGGAGTCCCAGCGGGAGGTCCGGGACGTCGTCCGCGGCTACCGCGAGGCCGATCTGCGGGTGGAGCTGGAGGGCGCGCGGGGGGTGCTCGGCGCCGCCGGGATCGACTGCGCCGTCGAGTCCCCGGGGCTCGACCTGCCCGACGAGATCCAGGCGGCGCTCGGATGGGTGGTCCGCGAGACCACGACGAACGTACTGCGCCACGGGGACGCACGGCGCTGCGCCATCGTGGTGCGGGAGGAGGAGGACAGGGTGCTGCTGACGGTGGAGAACGACGGCGTACGGCCGGACGGGGGCGGCGTGCGGGGAGACGGGGGGCCACGGGCGGACGGAGGCGGCGGACGGGCCCGCGCCGGCACCGGGCTCGTGGGGCTGCGGGAGCGGCTCGCGGCGGTCGGCGGAACCCTCGACGCGGGTCCGGGCGACGACGGCACGTTCCGGGTGACGGCCCTGATCCCGGTGCCCCGGACGGGGGTGACCCGGTGACCGGGCCCGTACCCGTGCGCGTGCTGCTCGCCGACGACGAGCATCTGATCCGTGGCGCGCTCGCCGCGCTGCTCGGTCTCGAGGACGATCTCGTCGTCGTCGCCGAGGCCGCGACCGGGCCCGAGGCGATCGCCATGGCCCGCGCTCATCGCCCCGACGTCGCCGTGCTCGATCTGCAGATGCCGGGCGCGGACGGTGTGAGGGTCGCCACAGTCCTGCGGGGCGAACTGCCCGGCTGCCGCACCATGATCGTGACCGGTCACGGCCGTCCCGGGCACCTCAAGCGGGCCCTGTCCGCCGGTGTCCGCGGCTTCGTGCCGAAGACCGTCAGCGCTCAGCGGCTCGCCGAGATCATCCGCACCGTGCACGCCGGAAACCGCTACGTGGACCCGGAGTTGGCGGCCGACGCCATCGCCGCCGGGGACTCCCCGCTGACCGCCCGGGAGGCCGAGGTGCTCGAATTCTCCGCCGACGGGGCGCCCGTGGCGGAGATCGCCCGGCGTGCCTCGCTCTCCCCCGGCACGGTCCGCAACTACCTTTCCTCGGCCGCCGCGAAGCTCGGTGCGGAGAACCGGCACACCGCCGTGCGTCTCGCGCAGGCGAAAGGATGGGTATAGTTGGCTTCGCGCTACGGCGCATGCGGACGTGGCTCAGTTGGTAGAGCATCACCTTGCCAAGGTGAGGGTCGCGAGTTCGAATCTCGTCGTCCGCTCCATGAAGAAGCCCCCGGTCGAATCGACCGGGGGCTTTCTCGTGCGTCCGGGGAGTGCCTCCATGCCTCCACGAGCCCCCTCGGGGGACCCCCTCGGGGGACCCCCTCGGCGAGCCCCCTCGGCGAGTCTCCGGCGCGGGCTTCCCCGTGCGCGCTCGGCCCCCGGCACACACCCCGGCCCCCGCCCCGCGACACATGTGCCGGGGGCCTGGGGCCTGGGGCCTGGGGCCGGGGGCCGAAGCCTCAGAAGCTGTCGGACCAGGCCTTGCCGGTCAGCAGCTCGTACGCCTCCAGGTACTTGGCGCGCGTGGCGTCCACGATCTCCTGCGGGAGGGGCGGCGGCGGCTGCTCGCTCTTGCGGTCCCAGCCGGAGTCCGGGGAGACCAGCCAGTTCCGGACGAACTGCTTGTCGTACGAGGGCTGGGCGCGGCCCGGCTTCCACTGGTCGGCCGGCCAGAAGCGCGAGGAGTCCGGGGTGAGGACCTCGTCGGCGAGGATGAGCGTCTCCCCGTCGAAACCGAACTCGAACTTGGTGTCGGCGAGGATGATCCCGCGCTCGCGGGCGATGTCCCGCGCCCTGCTGTAGACGTCGAGGGTCGTCCGGCGCAGTACCGCCGCCGTGTCGGCGCCGACCTGGCGGACGACCTCCTCGTACGAGACGTTCTCGTCGTGGTCGCCGACCGCGGCCTTGGTGGCCGGGGTGAAGATCGGGGAGGGCAGCTCGGAGCCGTCGCTGAGGCCCTCGGGGAGCGCGAGACCGCAGACCGTGCGGGACTCGTCGTACTCGATGAGGCCGGAGCCGGTGAGATAGCCGCGGGCCACGCACTCGACGGGGACCATGGCCAGCGACTTGCAGACCGTGGTGCGGCCCGCCCAGTCGGCGGGGGCGCCGGCCGGCAACTCGGTCGAGAGCACGTGGTGGGGGACCAGGTCGGAGAGCTGGTCGAACCACCACAGGGAGAGCTGGGTGAGGACCCGGCCCTTGTCGGGGATCTCGGTGGGCAGGACCCAGTCGAACGCGGACATGCGGTCGCTCGCCACCATCACGAGGTCACCGGCCTCGTTGCGGTACAGGTCGCGCACCTTGCCCGTGTGGAGATGGGTCAGGCCCGGGACCTGAACGGGCTCGGGCTTTTCTACGAATCCGGACACGGTTCCTCCGCGTAGGTTGATCCAGGAACGTGTCCGATTCTCTCGCACATCCGGGCGGCCCCGGCCGCCAGGCCCTGTGACCCCCCGCTCAGTCCCTCTTGCAGATCCGGTCGAGGAGGTTCGCGGTGGCGCGCTGCACCCTGGCATCGACATGGCCGGGCCGGTCCAGCGCGGGCGACCAAGCGAACGTGCCGGACGCGAAGACCCAGGCACCCGAGGGCGCCCGGTAGAGCGAGGTCTCCTGGTGCCGCAGCGCCCCGTCGCCGTCACGGTAGGGAGAGTGGGCGAGCAGGATGCGGCCCTGGTGCTCGGGCAGCGCCGTCCGCGGGAAGTAGCGGTCCGCCTCGCCCGCCACCAGCCCCGGGAGCTCGTCGCCGTCACCGGCACCGGTCGCCTCCCAGAGCCAGTGCTCGGCGTTCCGTACGACCAGTGGGTGCGGCTCGGGCACCCGGCCCGCGTACTGGATGCCGAGGAGCTGCTGCTCGGGCCGGTCGACCTCGCGCCAGAGCGCCGGGCGGCCGGGGCCGCGCCGCTTGCGACAGGTGAGGAGCCGGTCCGGCACCCCGGACGGCGAAGGGCCCAGCTCCACCTGCCAGTACATGGTGTTGGCGGAGAGGAAGACCAGCGACGTGCCCTGGTCGCGGGCGAGTTCGACGGTCTTGCGCATCGGCGCCGACCAGTACTCGTCGTGGCCCGGGAAGACCAGGCCCCGGTAGCGGCTCGGGTCGACCCGGCCCGCGTGCAGGTCGCGGGTCTCGGCGTACGCCAGGTCGTAGCCGTAGCGCTCGGCCCAGCGGATGAAGTCGTAGGCGTGCCCGACATGGAGCGGCAGGCCCGCGCCCGCGTACGGGCGGTCGAAGGAGACGGTGACGGCCGCATCCTGCTCGCCGAGCAGCCGGCCCTCCTCGTCCCAGGCGTGGTAGAGGCTGGCGCCGGTGTGACCGTCCTCCGGATAGAGGTTGTACGCCTGCCAGGTCACGTCCGGGAGGACGAGCAGCAGATCGGCCGGGTGGTTGTCGCGGACCGTGAAGGGGATGTGCGAGCGGTAGCCGTCGGCGGTGGTGAGCACGGCGACGTACGCGCCGATCGACCAGTAGGACGGGACCTGCAACCGCCAGGACTGCCACCAGTGATGGCAGGAGACCGTGCGGTCGGCGGTGAGCGGGGCCGGCTGGACGATCCCGGAGAGCCGCGGGCTGGTGGTGATCTTCGCGGCGCCGTCGCCGCCGTAGTGACCGATCCGGTAGATGTCGACCGAGAACTGCTGCGGCGGGTCCACCGTGATGTGGAAGTCGATCGACTCGCCCGGCGCCACGGCCCCGTCGGAGGCGAACCCCTTGATCTGGCGCCGGACGTCGTCGGCCGTGCGCGGGCCGCCGGTGCCGCCCCGGGCCAGGATCTCGTCCGCGTACCAGGGGACCATCTGCCCGGTGTCGTCGAAGTAGTTCTCGGAACCGCGCAGCCAGGGCAGCGGGCCCTGGCCGAAGGGATCGGTGACGGCGTGCGCGAGCGCGCCGGACTCCCACCGTCTGATCTGCTCCGCCCCCATGCTGCGCCCCTCCCTCGACTCCCCCGGGTCGGTCGGTCAGTGCCTCTGGATCAGGCTCCTGGATCGGCTCCTGGCCCGGCCTTCGGATCGGGCCGTCGGCCCGGGCCCGTCGTTCGGGGCTCCGGACAGGCCGCCCGTGGTTCGTGCCTCTGTCAGTGGCGGTCTCCAGCACATCACATAACGCACGCACTCCGTCACCGTTCGTCGTGAATTGACGAGAGTGGAAGCCCCGGCTCCGGGAAATCGGCCCCGTCGGCGTACCCCCGGGCCCCTCAGACCAGGCGTACGGGCTTCTCCGGGCGCACCCCCGTGCGCGCCAGCCAGACGCGCAGCGGCTCCGGGTCTCCGTCCTCGACCAGGGCGAGGACCCGCGGACCGAGGTCCGCCGCCCGCTCGCCGCCGACCATCAGGGTGGGCCCGTCGAGCCAGTCGAGTCCCGGGACGGCCTCGGCGGTGTCCACGGCCGCGCAGCAGACCATCGCGGTCACATGGTCGGCGAGCAGATCGCGGCCGGAACGGGGCGGCTGGAGCGGGAAGAGCGGCAGGGGTCCGTCGGGACCGCTCACGGCCACGGCGGGCACGGCACCGGCCCGGTCGTCCTTCTCGGCGCTCCGGGCCGCCGCCTCGGCGCTCAGGGCGACGGCGGCCACCCTCGCCTCCCGCGCGGCCTCCTCACGCGCGAGGAGCGCGCTGAGCGCGCCCGCGAGCTCCTCGGCGGCGGGATTGAAGGACTCCTCGTCGTCGCTGTCGTCGGCGTCGCTCGCGTCGGCGCCGCTGTCGTCGGCGTCGCTCGCGTCGGCGCCGCTGTCGTCGGCGTCGCTCGCGTCGGCGCCCTCTTCGGCCCTGACGTCGGAGCCCTCGTCGGTGCTCATGGCGTCGTGCCGGGCGGGGGCCGAGGCGTCGTCGGGGGCCGGGCACGCGTCCGCGGGCTTCTCAGGCTCCGTGGACGGCTCCGCGGACGGCTCCGTGGACCGCTCCGGGAACGGCTCCGAGGACAGATGGGCGATCACCCGGGTCAGGGTCGGGCCGTCGCCGAGGGCCCTCCCGCTCCCGGCCGCGGAGCCGGCCGGGCCGAGGCCGTCGAGAACCTGATGCAGCCGGGCCGCGTCGGTGCGCCACTTCCGGTCCACGACCTCCTCCGGGTACTGGCTCCACTCCACCGGGGACCAGTCGGGGCCCGGTTCGGCCGGGCCGCCGTGGAAGAGGCGGGCGGCCAGCAGCGAGGTGGCCTCGTCGACCGCGCCCGGCTCCTCCAGGAGGTCGCAGGCGGGACGCTCGCCGAGCCGGGACGAGAAGCCGTCCGCGAGCCGGTCGCGGCGGGAGAGTTCGGTCAGGGCGGAGACCACGCCCGCGTCGAGCTTGGCGGGCCAGCGGCCCATGCGCCAGGCGGGCAGCGCGACCCGGGTCAGGAGGCGGTCCCAGCCCGCGTAGGCCAGGCCGACCTGCTCCTGGGCGACGATCCGTACGCCGTAGTCCACGGCCTGGGCGCGCTCCGAGCCGGCGGCGGCCACGCCGCGCTCCATCTCGGACGCGTGCCCCCGGCAGGCCCGGAGCAGGAGGCGGGCGACCTGCCCGACGGCGCCCGCGCCGAACCGGCGCAGCGGGTCGAGGCCGGGATTCGCATGCACGGCCACGGCCGCGTCCAGGCCCCGGACGAAGCGGCGGGCCGCTGCTATGTCGGGGTGGGCCGCGGGGCCCGTACCGGCGACGACCGGGGCGAGGACCGCCCGCAGCTCGCCGACACGCATCCACCACAGGAAGGGCGAACCTATGACGAGGACGGGAGCGCCGTCGCCGTCGGCGGACGTGCGCAGCGCCCGGTGGGCCCGGTGGGTCCGGTCCTCCAGCCAGCTGTCGCAGTCCGGGGTCAGGGCTATCGCGGCGGGCGCCGGGACGTCCAGCCGGTCGGCCAGGTCCCGGACGAGCCGGTAGAGGTCGGGGGCGGCGGTCTCGGCGAGCTCCACCGTCGGCGTGGCGGCCGGGCGGGCCCGGGCGACGACGAGGGAGACGGCCGTGGCGGCGACGAGGACGAGGAGCGCGAGGACCGTCACGACCCAGCGGGCCGTGTCCCAGCCCGAACCCGTGAAGTGGCCGGTGACCCCGCCCGCGTACAGGACGACGGCCACGGCGGAGGGGAGGACCGCGAGGCCCAGCGCCCTGCCTCGGACCCGGAGGACGGCGAGGGCCCGGGAGCGCGCGGCGCGCGCACCCCACTCCTCGCCGACAACGGAACCGGTACCGGACACGCCGTACATCACCCCCTCCTGCCCATGTCGGGACTGCCTGTGGCGGTGTTGGTCACTCCCCCACTGTGGCACCCGCCACCGACATCGCAATGCCGGTGGGCCAAGTGCCGGAACGCCTTCGCCGCACCCTAGTTGGGGCTTTGGCGGACGTCATCCGGATGGCCGAGCCGTCACTCGAAGGTATGGCTTTGGGCAAAGGTGATGGATTTCGCGCGGCCGTACGATCCACCGCACGGCCGCGCGAGAAACCGGCTGCGTATCAGGCCTCGGAGGCCTTGCGCGCGATGTCCGTACGGTGCTGCGAGCCGTCAAGACGGATGCGGCCGACCGCCGCGTACGCGCGCTCGCGGGCCTGCGCCAGGTCCGTTCCGGTCGCGGTGACCGAAAGGACGCGGCCACCCGCGCTGACGACCGACCCGCCGTCCCGCTTCGTCCCGGCGTGGAGCACGTACGCGTGCGGGTGGTCCTTCTCGGCGACCTCGGCGAGGCCCTCGATCGGGTCGCCCGTGCGCGGGGTGTCCGGGTAGTTGTGGGAGGCGACGACCACGGTGACCGCGGCGTCGTCGCTCCAGCTCAGCGGGGCCTGGTCGTCCAGGGTGCCGTTGGCGGAGTTCAGCAGGACACCCGCGAGCGGGGTACGGAGCCGGGCCAGGACCACCTGGGTCTCGGGGTCGCCGAAGCGGGCGTTGAACTCGATGACCCGCACACCGCGGCCGGTGATCGCCAGACCCGCGTACAGCAGGCCCGAGAACGGCGTGCCACGGCGGCGCAGCTCGTCGACCGTCGGCTGGAGGACGGTCGCGAGGACCTCGTCGACCAGTTTCGGGTCGGCCCACGGCAGCGGCGAGTACGCGCCCATGCCGCCGGTGTTCGGGCCCTCGTCGCCGTCGAGCGCGCGCTTGAAGTCCTGCGCGGGCTGGAGCGGGAGGACGGTGGTGCCGTCGGTGATCGCGAAGAGCGAGACCTCGGGGCCGTCGAGGTACTCCTCGATGACCACCCGGTCGCACGCGAGCGCGTGGGCCCGGGCCTGGGCGAGGTCGTCGGTCACGACGACGCCCTTGCCGGCGGCGAGGCCGTCGTCCTTGACCACGTAGGGAGCGCCGAAGGCGTCGAGCGCCTCGTCGATCTCCTCGGGGGTCGTGCAGACGTAGCTGCGGGCGGTGGGCACCCCGGCGCCGGCCATGACGTCCTTGGCGAACGCCTTGGAGCCCTCCAGCTCTGCCGCTTCCCGCGACGGGCCGAAGACGGGGATGCCGATCGCGCGGACGGCGTCGGCGACACCGGCGACCAGCGGGGCCTCCGGGCCGACGACGACCAGGCCGGCGCCGAGCTCGGTGGCGAGGCGCGCGACGGCGTCGCCGTCCAGCTGGTCGACGGGGTGCAGCTCGGCGACCTCCGCGATTCCGGCGTTGCCGGGCGCGCAGTGCAGAGCGGTGACGTCGGGATCGAGGGAGAGAGAGCGGCACAGGGCGTGTTCGCGGGCGCCGCCGCCGATGACGAGGACCTTCACGCCTGTCAGGGTAGCCCGCCGGCCGGCTTGCCCCTTGTGCGGGCCACCGAGCGAGACGCCCCTACTCGTTCGTGTATTCCTCCACAACCGTCGCTCCGAGCTCGCGCACGATCAGGTCGTGGCCCGAGAGGGCCGAGTCGACGAGGTCCGGATCGTCCTCCTCCGGCACGTCGTCCTCGGGCGCCACGGGCTGCGGCGCGGGCGGTGTGTACGCGGGCGCGGGGGCCTGCGCCGGCGCGGACGCCTGCGGGAAGGAGGGCGCGGGGGCGGACTGCGGCTGCTGCGCGGGAGCGGGCGGCGGGGCCTGCTGGAAGGCGGGGGCGGGCGCCTGCGGGCGGCCGCCGCCGAAGCCTCCGGCACCGCCCGAACCACCGAAGCCTCCCGTGCCGCCCGACCCGCCGAAGCCGGTGGCGGCCGGCGGAGGCGCGGCACCGCCCGACGGGTCGATGATCGCCTCGACCTTCCAGTTCACGTTGAACTGCTCGGCGAGGGCCTGCTTCAGCACGTCCTCGCTGCCGCTGCTCGCGAAGTTGTCACGCGCTCCGGCGTTGAGGAAACCGAGCTGCAGGGTCGTGCCGTCGAAGCCCGCGACCTGGGCGTTCTGGCTGAGCAGGATCCAGGTGAAGCGGCGCCGGTTCTTCACGGCGTCGAGGATCTGCGGCCAGAGGTTGCGCACCTGGGCGGTGTCGCCGCCACCTCCGCCCGTGGCCGCCGGAGCGGGGGCCGGCGCCTGCGGCTGCACCGGCGCGGGAGCGGGAGCGGCCGGAGCCGGGGCGGGAGGCCCGGGCCAGGCGCCGGGCGCGGGACCGCCAGGGGCGGCGGCACCCGGCCAGGCACCGGGCCGGGGCCCGGCGGGAGCCTGCGCGGGGGCGGGCTGCTGCACGGGGGCGGAGGCGTGGACGGGTGCCGGGGCGGCCTGCGGCGGAGCCTGTACGGGGGCCGGCGCCGGGGCCGGCGGGGGCGGGGCCATCGGGGTGTGGGCCTCGGGCCCGGGGACGTACCCCATCGCCGTCGCGGGGGGTCCGGGCGTGAAGACGGGCGCGGGAGCGGCGGCCGCCCCGCGCTCGAGCCGGTCGAGGCGCGCCTGGAGCGAACGCTCGTCGTCGAAGGCGGCGGGCAGCAGCACGCGCGCGCAGATCAGCTCCAGCTGGAGCCGGGGCGAGGTGGCTCCCCGCATCTCGGTCAGTCCGGTGTTGACGAGATCGGCGGCCCTGCTGAGCTCCGCGGCACCGAACACCGACGCCTGGGCCTGCATGCGCTCGATCACGTCGACCGGGGCGTCGATGAGCCCCTTCTCGGCGGCGTCCGGCACGGCGGCCAGGATCACCAGGTCACGCAGGCGCTCGAGGAGGTCGGCGACGAACCTGCGCGGGTCGTTGCCGCCCTCGATGACCCGGTCGACGACCTCGAACGCGGCGGCGCCGTCCCCGGCCGCGAAGGCCTCGACGACCGAGTCGAGCAGCGACCCGTCCGTGTAGCCGAGCAGGGAGGTGGCCATGGCGTACGTCACACCGTCGTCGGCGGCCCCGGCCAGGAGCTGGTCCATGACGGACATCGAGTCACGCACGGACCCGGCGCCGGCCCGCACGACGAGCGGCAGCACCCCGTCCTCGACGGTGGCGCCCTCGCGCCCGCAGACCTCGCCCAGGTACTCCCGCAGGGTGCCGGGGGGCACGAGCCGGAAGGGGTAGTGGTGGGTCCGCGAACGGATCGTCCCGATGACCTTCTCGGGCTCGGTCGTGGCGAAGATGAACTTCAGATGCTCCGGCGGCTCCTCGACCACCTTCAGGAGGGCGTTGAAGCCCGCCGAGGTGACCATGTGGGCCTCGTCGATGATGTAGATCTTGTACCGGCTGGCGGCGGGCCCGAAGAAAGCCTTCTCGCGCAGGTCACGGGCGTCGTCCACACCACCGTGCGAGGCGGCGTCGATCTCGATGACGTCGATCGACCCCGGCCCGTTCCGCGCGAGGTCACGGCAGGACTGACACTCCCCGCAGGGCGTCGACGTCGGCCCCTGCTCGCAGTTCAGACACCGCGCCAGAATCCGCGCACTGGTCGTCTTCCCGCAGCCACGGGGCCCACTGAACAGGTACGCGTGATTGACCCGGTTGTTCCGCAGGGCCTGCTGCAACGGGTCGGTGACATGCTCCTGCCCGATGACCTCGGCGAAGGACTCGGGACGATAGCGGCGGTAGAGCGCGAGAGACGACACATGTACGAGGTTATAGGCGCCCGCCGACAACCCGGGAAAAACGGCCGCGGGGACGGCGGGGGCCGGGGTTCGGCCGGCGACAGCCGAACCCGGTCGGGCCAGCCGTCGGGAGCCGGAGGGAATCAACCCCGCTCCGGCCGCCGCGCACGGGAACACAGCCACCTCGTGCGGGGAACACGGCCACCCGGCACGAGAGGACAGTCACCTCGTACGGGAACACGGCCACCCGGCACGGGAACGCAAGCGCCCCCCACGCACCTGCCAGAGCCGACCTACCCTTGCTGCCTTCCGGCCCTGGGGGAGTTCAGTCAGATAGCACCGCGTGAGGGGCTGCGCCCAGACTACCCGATCCCGGCCCGGCCTCGGCCCCCGCGGTCGATCCGGGAATCCGATCTGGATCACGTTCGCGAGCACCCCCCAACGTCTTGTATTGTTTGCCGCGGAGGATTCGCCTAGTGGCCTAGGGCGCACGCTTGGAAAGCGTGTTGGGGGCAACCCCTCACGAGTTCGAATCTCGTATCCTCCGCCATTGCTCTCACCGGGCAATACGTTGAAGGGCCCCACCGTTCGCGGTGGGGCCCTTCGACGTTCTCCGTCTCAGTTTCCGTCTCAGTTGCTCTCGGCGGGAGCCTCGCTCCCCTCTTCGGGTCCGCCCCAGAGTGCGTCACCGATCTGCTTGGCCACGTTCTGGAGCATCGGGCCGGTGATGTGCATGTACCGGGCGCGCATCCGCGCCGACCCTCCCGGCTCCCATCCCATGATCGCGTCCACGATCACGTCGGGGACGCCGAGCAGGAGGAGGACGGTCCCGGCGGTGTGCCGGGCGTCGTGCAGGCGACCGTCCCGCACGCCGGCGTCCTCCAGAAGCTTCTTCCAGTGGTGGTAGTCGGTGTTCGGGATCAGCGGCTTGCCGGTCGGCTGCGCGAAGACGTACCCGCCGTCCTCCCACTCGGCACCGGCCTCCTTCTGTTCCAGCTCCTGCTCCTCCCGATGCTTGGCGAGGAGCTTGATGAGCGGGACCGGCAGGCCGATGGTGCGTCGGCCGGCGCGGGACTTGGTGTTCTTGAACTCGCGCCGGATCTGCTTGCGCTCCGTGCAGTAGCCGGGCATCCGCCCGCAGGTGCCACCGCAGCCATGCTCGTACTTCGGCCGCAGTCGGTTCTTGCGGATCCGGAGATACCCGGCGTCAAGGTAGACGTCCTCCCACTTGAGGCCCAGCGCTTCACCCTGGCGGAGCCCCAAAGCGAGCGCGACCACCCAGCGGGCACTGTTCCGGAGCTTGGACGCCTCCAGCAACAGCCGCTGGATCTCGTCGATCGAGTACGGCTCGATCTCCTCCTCTTCGAGCCGCGGGGCCTTCGCGATCTCGGCGACGTTCTTCGCGACGTGCCCGCGCCGGACGGCCTCTCCCAGGGCAACCCTCACCGTGCGGTGCACGTGGTGGGCGGTCCCAGCGGAGCTCCCGTTCTTCTGCATGCGCTGGTAGAACTCTTCAAGGTGCTCCGGCTCCAGCCGCTCCAGCTTGTGGGCTCCCAGCCCGGGGACCAGGTGGACGCGCACGTCGACCTCGTAGCCGTCGTAGCTGTTCTCGCTGACGTACTTCTTGGCGATGTTCTCCACCCAGTGCTCAAGCCAGGTCTTGACGGTCCACTGCTGGCCCGCCTTCCGCACCGTGCCGTCCTTGCGCTGTCGCTCCAGCTCGCGGACCGCTTCGGTGACTTCCGCTCGGGTCTTGCGCTCGATGTGCCGGCGATCCGTCTTTCCGTCGGGCCGGACGCCGACCGTCACGCGGCCGTGCCACTTCCCGTCCTTACCGAGGTAGATGGACGACGCGCCGTTGGGCTGGCGGGTGCGCTTCTTCTCTTCCACAGGTGTCCTTCTAGGCTGCCGGAACGGCGGGTCGGTGGGCTTCACGGAGACGAGCGACGTAGTCGAGTACGGCCTCCGGCGGTACTCGACGGAGGCGGCCGACGGGTACGGACTCAAGCTCTCCGGAGCCGATGAGGCGGTAGCAGAGCGTCCTACCGATCCGGAGGCGGCGGGCGGCCTCCTCCACGGTCAGCAGGGCGAGGTTCGGGTCAGTGGCCGCGTCAAGGCGTGCCGAGTTCATGCGACTGACTCCTTTAGGCCGAAGCGGCGGGGCTCCCTTGCCCCCTTGGTGGGCCCCTCAGCGGCCCGGATGTGTCCGAGGTCGGGATTTCTGCGTCACCGCGTCATCCGCGTCACCTATGCCGCTTGACCTGCGGGTTTTCGGTGACGCAGGGACTGTCGGCCTGTGTCACCGGTGA
This sequence comes from Streptomyces zaomyceticus, assembly GCF_014656215.1. Classification (GTDB taxonomy): domain Bacteria; phylum Actinomycetota; class Actinomycetes; order Streptomycetales; family Streptomycetaceae; genus Streptomyces; species Streptomyces zaomyceticus. Next base: position 77,876 of record NZ_BNBZ01000029.1, read on the forward strand.
CGCAGGTGCCTGTCGTCGGTGACGCGGGTGACGCGGGGTGACGCAGGATTTAGGGCTCTGCGTCACCCTTGTCGTCGCAGCTCAGGAGCGGTTTAGGGGCCGTTGGTGACGCAGGTGACGCAGCGTTTTCCTCTTAGGAAAAAGAGAAGGCTGGTGTCTGTGATGTGGTGTGCCTTCGCGCGTGAAGAAGGAGCCGCGTTCGCGGCCGTTCATCGGGCGGCGCCGCCGCCGGAACAACAAGAGGAGCAAGCCGTGCGCGGGCCGGGCTTGCTCCTCTTTCTTGTGCGCGAGCGGTCCGGTGGCGCGGGCTCAGAACATCGGGGACTGCTCGTCGGCCGAGGGCGCGGGACGGGTCAGCTCGATGTAGCGGGCGGTCTTGTTCCTGCCCCAGTCGACGACGACGCCGCGTGCGGCAAGGACGGGCTGAAGGCGCTTGAGACGGTCGGAGAGGACCTTTCCGGTGGTGGGCCACCCCTTGGGCAGGGGGCGGAAGTCCTCGCCGCCGTAGAGCTGGGTGAGGCCGTGCAGCCACTCGGCGGACGTCATGCGGACTGCCGTGCCGGGGTCGATGCCCTCGGCGTGCTTGAGGACGGTCTGCGCGAGCAGGTCCCCCTCGATGACGTCGTCGTTGAGGTCGTCCAGACTCGTCCGGTAGGCGTCCAGCGCGCCCAGGCTGGTGGCGGCGTCGAGCTGCGCGCACAGGTGGGCGAAGTCGGCCATGCGCAGGTCGGTGGGGATGTCCGCGTCTGTGGCGCGGACCTTGACCGTGAGGTCGAGCAAGGACCCGAGGATGACGGGCAGGACCTCCTCGAACTCCGCCCACAACTCGGCCTCCGTCCGCCGCACCCGGGGACGCTCCAGACGCAGCGGAAGGAGCCGTTCGGCGAGGTCGGGCCGGATGACGCCGACGTCGATGCCGGTCAGCAGCAGCGGCCGGCGGTAGCGGGAGCGGACGACGTCGCCGTCGGTGAACAGGGCGCGTTTGATGGTCTCGGCTCCGGTGACGATGCAGCACATGAGGTCGGACAGGTCCGGGCTGAGGTGGGAGAGGTTGTCCAGCGCGGTGACCCATCCCGCCGCAACGGCCGTGATCAGGTTCTCCTCGTCCTTCGGGGCCCGCCGGAGGTCGCCGCTCATGCCTTCGATGATCCGCACCAGCATCCGGCCGGCCGTCGACTTCCCCGCGCCCTGGGGGCCGGTGAGGAACGGGGCCGGGACCGGGGCGGACGGCCCCAGGCAGCCGACCAGCCACGCGAGGGCCAGGCTCTCGCCTTGCGCGCTGGCGAAGTTGCACAGCCGCATCAGCAGGTCGATGCCCTTGCCGTCGGTGTCCTTGACCGGCAGCGGCATCTCCCCGGTGAGCTGGGTACGCCGCCAGCAGACCTCGCGCGGGTCGGGGGTGAGGATGTCCCAGCCGGTGGGGTGGATGCGGACGGACTTGCCGTCGTCGCGGCCGAGGTCGAGCCAGGTGGCGCCGTCGAATCCGGGGGCGACGCGAATGTGGGTGGGCTGTACGTCCTCGGTGAGCGCGAGCGCTTCGATCAAGTCGAGTGCCTCCTTCAAGGCCGTGCCGTTGAATACGCCGAGGCCGTCCCTGAACAGGCCGACCATGAGTTCCTGCCGGTGGCTGCCCGTCGTCCCCTGCGAGCGGATCGGGCGGGCCACGGGGTGGCCGTTCTTCTGCGCGTAGACGGTGCCGTCAACGGTCCGGAAGTACCGGAAGTGCTCCTGCGCGTAGTCGGTGATGACTTGGCGGGCGGGGTTCTTCTCGTCCTCGGACATGTCACATCCCCAGAGCCGTGAGGGCGTTGGACCACGCGTCGGTGCAGTGCCGGGAGGACTCCCCCTTGGACTGCGCCGCGGTGAACAGACGGCCGATGTGCGCCTCGGTGAGGCAGCCGCACCGGCCATGGGCGGACAGCACTGCCAGGAACGTCCGGTACACCATGGCGTGGACCGTGCTGGTCGCGTTGGTGATGCGGTCCTCCGCCATGGCGATGCCTCGCTCCAGGTAGGCAGGCGAGCGGTGCGGGCACTGTCCACCACCGGCGGGTGCGGCCAGGGTGACGGCGCGCGCCGCCGGGCGGGCCACGGTGGGCTCTTTCACGGCCAGCGCGCGCACGACGTCCGGGAGGGTGGTCATGGTGCCGGTGCCGGGCCCGCGCCACCGTACGTAGGACTGGGTGGACTTCAGGTCGACGCCGTCTCGCACGTGGTTCACGGACCGTGTGGTGCCCTGGTAGATCCAGTGCTCGCCGCGCGTCGTGGCGACGGTGCGGGTCGGGGGCAGGGTGGCGCGGGCCCAGTCGACGGCGGCGGCGCTGTCGAGGTCCACAACGGTCAGTCCGGCGCCGCCCGGGTGGTAGGCAACGGCCCCGGCACGCCGCCACGCGGCCGTCCACGAGTCGGAGGAGAGGACGGTGGGGTCGGTGGTGGCGGCGGCCCAGGCGTGGCAGGGACGCGGGCACTGGCAGGGGCCGGGGGTCTTCATGTTCGGCCGTCCGCCGCACGCGGTGCCGGTGCAGCTGGGGCAGTTGCCGAACGGGCCCTTGTCGGCCCGCAGCGGCATGACCGGCAGTCCGCCGGCGGCGAGCGCGAGGGCCACGGAGAGAGCGTCTCGTACAGGGGTCATGCCGCCCCCTCCACACGGGTCTGGGTGAGATAGGCCTTGCCGATGTGCTGCGTGTAGGCCGGGGGGATGCATTCGCGGATCCCGTCGCGGTTCATCCAGGGGACGCCCATGACGCGGCGTGCGTGGTCGACGCCGGAGAAGTTGCCGACGAACTGGCCATAGTGGCCGGGCGGGATGGGGCGGCCCATCTTCGCCTGAGGCGCCACGTGGGCGGGGTGTTCCGGCTGGGTGAGGGTCCAGTGGATGCTGGTCTCGAAGTAGCGGTGCCGGTAGGTCTCGATGCCGAGCATCTCCCCGCACAGCATGACCGGCGTGTGCAGCTTCGGGACGGCTCCGGCGACGTTCTCGACGACCCACGGCCGCCCGGTCGATTCCAGGGCGGTGCGGGTGGGGGCGATGAGGTCGGGGTGGGTGTTACCCCTCAGTCGCTGGCACTCGGAGTCGTGCTGGCAGGGCGGGGAGGCGTGGATGAAGTCGAAGGCGGCGCCGTGCTCGCGGATGAACGCGACCGCGTCGGCCTGGACGAACCGGTAGGGGTAGCGGGGCTGGGGGTTGATGTCGACGCCGATGACGTCGAACCCGGCCGTCACGTACCCGGCGGCGGCGCCGCCCTGGCAGCAGAACGCGTCCAGCAGTAACGGCCGGTGGCCATCTCGCCGGATCGGGAGGTGATGGGTCATGCTGGAGACCTCCAGGTCTCTTGGAAGGGTCATGGAGAGCAGGGCGACCCCGGTTCATTGGCGTGAGGGGGGTCGCCCTTCGTGCTGTCGGAGGTCAGAGTTTCTGGACGGTCTCGATGAGCGAGGCGGCCAGGGTGTTGATGGGCTTGGCGGCGCCGGTGGAGGCGAGGAAGAACCCGAATCCGGCGGCGATGAACGCGGCTCCGGCGCCGAGGGCGCGGGAGCGCAGGAGGAAGAACAGGACGAGTCCGAAGAGCGCGACCAGGGAGACGGTCACGACCATGGCGGTATCTCCTTTGACGGCGTGCTGGGGTGGCTGGGTAGGGTGCGTGGGCCCCGGGTGCTCGCAAGCTCGGGGACATGGACCGGTGGCTGCGCTGGCGAGCACGCGCCTTCGGGAGTCCGCCAGAAGGCGGGTGGCCGCCGGTCCCACGACTTCTGTTCAGCGGGTGCCGGCGCGGTGGACGGCACGGCCGTGGTTGGCCAGGCGGCGTCCGATGCGGAGCCGCTTGCCGTGGCCCTTGCAGCGACGGCAGGGCTTGGCCCGCTTCGGGCGGCTCTTGCGGTCAAGGACGACCTTGCCGCCGAGTCCCTGGCATTTGCGGCAGGTCCCGAACGGCGATGCCACACACAACAGCGTGTAACCGGCGAGGGTGGCGAGCAGGAGCAGGACGCTAGCGGTGAGCATGGATGGCCTTTTCCTCTCCAGGGTGGGTTTCCGGGGTTTTCGCAGGTGGGCTGCTAGGCGCTAGTGCGCAGGTCAGCAGCTCTTTGGGGTGCTAGCGCGGCTGCTAGACCTAGCGGCCGGGGCTGCTAGGTCTAGCGGTGGTGCTGGGGTCAGGCGGCGGCCCGGTCGGCGTTACGGCGGGTAATGGCGGTGGTGATGTCGGTGCGGTCGATGCCGCGCCGGTTGGCGCCCTTGCCCTCGTCCGTGGTGCCCCAGACCTGTCCCGCCTTGATGCCGTAGGGCTTGAGTGCGGCGGTGACGTTCTCGCCCTTCCACCCCGCGTACGTGTCCGGGCGAAGGGAGGCGAGGCGGGTGGCGATGCGCTCGCACCACACGGCCTTCTCACCCTCGGCCATGACGTCCAGGACGTCGGCGAGGATGTCGTTGCCGCCTGTCTTGTCGGGGCCCTTGCCGATGGCGTGGCCGGTGACGTTGCCGTAGTCCTCGCGGGCCTTGCGGGCGCGGGTGACGACCTGTTCGGCGGCGACGGCGTCGACGAACGCGGAGGCGACGATGCGGGGGTCGTCGCCCTCGCCTGCCATCCAGCAGATGCCCCGGTCGGACCGGGAGAACATCGTGGCCCGGTAGCCCGACTTGTACATCGAGGTCCCCAGCACCATGTCGTTGGCGGGCTGCCCCATCACCTTCAGGCAGAACCTGAGGATCGCGTTCGCCGAGATGCCGGTCGGCAGCGACTTCGCGTCCGGGCGCTGGGTCCCGAACAGGGTCACGATCCCCAGCGCGGGCCCGCGCTTGACCAGGTCGGTGCAGATCGCCTCGATCTCCGCGCCGTGCTCGGCGTGCTCGAAGGGAACCTGGCACTCGTCGAACCCGACCACGATCGGGTGCAGCCCCAGCGACTTGTCGTCGGCGAGGGCGGGGGTGACCTTCGACTCCGGGCAGCGCGAGCGCGGCAGGGACTTGATGACCTTCGCCCGCCGCCGCAGTTCCTCCTTCAGCTCCCGAAGCGACTGGACGACGTAGCCGATGTCGTCGTCCTCCTCGCCCGCGCGGTAGCGGTGGCAGATGGGTTCCAGGGCGCCGAAGTCGCCGGTGCCCTTGAAGTCGAACGCGTGGATCTCGGCCCGCGGGTCGAGTGCGGCGATGAGCAGGAACAGCCGCATGAGGAAGGTCTTGCCCATGCGGGGGACGGAGCCGACGACGACGGCCGCGAACATCAAGGTGACGCTCACGTCCCGCATGCGCTGGTCGTTGCCGAACACCACCGGCTTGAACAGATCCACGGTCCCGGTCTTGAGCAGCGGCCAGGCGGGTTTGGTGGTCTCGTTCATCGGCTTGTCCCCGACCCACAGGGTCAGCCGTCCCTCGTGCTCGGTGGGGTCCGGGGCGGGCCAGACGCAGCCGACCTTGCGGCGCAGGCCGGAGGCGAGGGGCTTGCGGGCCTCCATGATGTCCTCCGGGGTGACGCCGTAGGGCAGGTCGAGGTCGGCGCGGTAGCCGGGCCCGTCACGGACGATCTCACTGGTGAACCGCAGCCCGTTCATGTCGCCGCCCTTCTTGATGGCGGCGGAGATCTTCGCGTTGCCGATCGAGTCCAGCCCGCGCAGCACGATTGAGCCGGTGAGCTTCTGGATCTCGGTCTTCAGGACGGCCGGGCCGACGACCGGGGAGTCGGGCTGCTGCCCGGCCATGCCGAGCAGCAGCACCCCGCCGGTGGCGAACACGAACAGGTAGGCGGGGGCGACGACGTACAGCCACAGGGCGAAGCCGGCGCCGAACACGAGGGCAACAAGGGTGACCAGCCCGCGCAGCCGGATACGGCCGGCGCGCAGCTTGGACAGGCGCATGTACTCCTCGACGTCCTCGGTGCGTACCGCGTAGTCCCGCAGCGGCGCGGCCTCGCGGTCCCACACCCACCGGTTGGTGGAGGCGATGAACCGGCACGTTCCCCGCGGCGACATCAGGGCCAGCCGTCCGGCGTACACGGGGACGCGGACGCCGTGGAACAGGGCGGCGTAGCCGATGTTCGCGCCGGTATGGCGGGCGGTGGCGAGGAAGTCGCGGCGGTTGGTGAGCCATCCGGCGAGGACCGGCTTGCGCTTCTCGATGGTGACCTTCGGGTCGGGCAGGGACGGGTTGTCCACCATCGTCGGCGCGGTGGGCGTGTCGTCGTCGTGGTCGATGTCGGGCACGGGCCGCAGGTGCGCGGCCGTGGGCGTCTCGGTCATGCTGGGGGTCTCCTGCTGCTCGAAGGGGCGGAGGGAAGGGCCCGGGGCGGTCGGGATGCTTGGCGGCTGTCGGCCGCCCCGGGGCACAGCTACTTCTTGGTGGCGTTCTTCTCGGCGCGTTCGCGGGCGCCGTCGAGGAGGCGGTCGACCTTCTTCTCCAGGTCGCCCTGGTAGACGGTCTCGCCCGCGACTCCCCGCTTGGCCATGCGGCCGACGTACCAGGCGAACTTGGCCTTTTCGCCGGTGGTGAGCGGGGGGTGCTTGGGGTCGTACTCGGCGTTCTTCTTGCTGGTCATGACGCGGTCCCTTCTGGTGCCGGGGCTGTCCCGACTCCCCTCACCGCCCGTACGTCGACGGGCGGATCGGGCAGTCGTCAGCGACGGCGCTTGCGAGTCTTGGCGAGGGTCTTCGCGGCGGCCTTGCCGTCCGGGCCGCCGACCGACTTCACGACGGACACGACGCCCCAGGCGAGGACGGCGGCGAGGAACGCGAGGAGAGCGAGGTTGGCGGCGATCGCGGTGAGCGCGCCGACGAGCAGGGGGCCGAAGTAGACCCCGGAGGCGACGGTGCCGGCGCCGATCCCGGAGCCGAGCGCGATCCGCTGGACGGTGCGGTCCGGCGGCGCCTGGTGGATGTGCTGATGGACCACCTGCGGGGCGGTCGGCTGGACGGCGGGGAGGTGGTCGGCGTAGGCGTAGGTACCGTCCGGGAGCCGGATCACGCTGGAGGGTTCGGGGAGGTTCGACATGGGTTCTCCCAGGTCAGTAGGGGCCGCTACAGTCACGGGCCATGGGGGCTCAGCAGAGGCGTACGAGGCCGTGCAAGTGGTGCGGGCGACAGCTCGTGTACCGGTCTTGGTGGCGCTCGCGCCGGTACTGCAACCGGTGGCATCAGGTGCGGAAGTGGATCGCGCGGATCGTCGAAACAATCGGGGAGGCCGCCAGCGCCTAACGGCTCAGGCCGCCGCAGCCTCGGGATAGGCACAGGGGCTGCACGTGCCGAGCGAGGCGGGGATGCGGTATCCGGCGTCCCGCCCGCACTCGGGGCAGACCCGCCGGGCCGCGTTCGCCCGCTCCAGGGCCGCCCACCGTGCGGGCGTCATGGGCCGGACCGGGCGGGCCAGGTCGATCCGATAGAGGAAGGCGACCAGCGGGCCGCGTCGGCGGCGGGGCCGTTCGAGCTGGGCCACCACCGGCTGACCGGCCGGCCGCAGCCCCAAAGCGCGAAGCTGCCGGAACGTCGCCAGCCCCTCAGGCGCAAGACGCCAGCGGTAGACGGGGACAGCACTCATGCCGCTTCACCACGTTCGCCCTTGAGGGTGTCGCGCAGCCAACGGCCCTTCTCCGGCGACGTTCGCAGGGCCTTGCGGATACCGTCGGCGGTCAACTGATCCACCGACCACGACTCGGTCAACTGCCGCGCCTCGGAGAGCAGTTCCTCCTTCGTGCGGCGTGGCTGGACCGATCGGGCGACCTGCGGGACGCGACCGGTCGCCCGACGGCGTACGGGCTTGTCCGCCGCCATCACCGACGCCCGTCCGGTCGACTTCTCCGCCGCACCCGGTGCGGGCTCCTCCCGCTTGAACAGGTCGTCCGGGCTGGGTTCGGTCGGGGCCGGTGCGAGGGCGGGTACGGGCAGGTCAGAGGTAGACCGTTCCATCATGTTCTGTGTGGATTCCTGCGCATTTGCGGAGTCGATTGATCGGGTCGACCGGTCTACGTCCAGTTCGACCACCGGGACGTCGGCACCTGACGTGATGTTCGGGGCGACGATGGTGGCTCCGAACATCGCGGCCAGGGCCGCATCGGCTCCGGCGGTGACCCGCTGCCGCTGGACATCGAGCAGCCGATCGCCCAACGCGATGTCTCCGGCGCCGACCTTCCGCGCCAACTTCCACGACGTCCGCTCGGACCTTCCCCGGACCTTCTCATCGGGGTGGTTCGCGGCGCGGGCCCGGTGGTAGGCCAGGGCCTGGACGATCGCGGCCGCATGGGCTTCGGCCTCGGCGTCGCGGCCGTCGCGGTAGACCACGATCCGGCGGGCGAGGAACGCGGCGCCCTCGGCCGATGCGGTCATGCCCATCGGGGTGATCGCGTAGATGACCATCTCGCCCGGACTCTTCGCGGCGGTGACGGACATCGCGGACGCGGCTGCAGGCAGGGCCCACAGGCCCGCCCGGATCAGCTTCGGCGAGGACTGCCCCAGCAGCGTCAGGCCGAGCAGCACGATCGCCAGGACGGCGGTCGCACCCTCACCAGCCGCGACCGCCCCCACCGCCGTCCCTGCCCCGAACGCGGCCTTGATGTTGCTGTAGGTGCCGTACCCGCCGGCGCCGCCCGTGGCGAGCATCGGCACGAACGCGGCACCCAGCACGATCTTCTGGAGCCTGCTCAGCGGCTTGCCGGTCGCGCTCATGCCGCACCGCCCGACAGTGCGACGCCGACGCGGTTGGCCAGGTCCCGGCGGGCCGCCATCACCCGGTTGCGGGCCCGGCGCAGGCGCTGGGTGTCCAGCTCGGTGACCGGGCGGTCGATGGTCATGATCTGCGCGTCGAGCAGGTCGACCTCCGCCAGGATCAGCGGAATCTCGGTCTCGATCGCGTCCAGCTCCGCGTCCGTCGGCTCACCGACGGACGGGGTGGCCGTAACAACGGCCTGAAGTGCAGCGATGGACTTCATAGGGTGTGTTCCTCTCATCCAGGAACGGCCCGAAACGACCCCCCGGTGTTCCACCACCGGGGGGTCCCGCCGTTGAAACCAGGGGAATCTCCTCCGGCTCCCCTCCACCCCGCCCGTACGGACACCCCGCGAACGGGGCCCGGACGGGCAGGGGAGGCAACCGGCCGCAGCCCATCGGGGGCTGCGGAGTCGGATGTCGTTCTGACGGCCGCTCTCCCCAGGTGCGGGTTGCGGTGCGCCCTCTGTTCAGTTCTCAAGTCGACCCAAGCGCTCGGGGCGAATCAGTCGACAACTCGACGACCGACGCGCACTCCCGAACTGACGTGCATAGCTACGTACCTGACACCCCGTCCAGCTTGTCTGGAGGAGTGACGTGCCATCAGTTTGTAGATGCAGGGTTGGCGAGTCAAGCCCCCTGGTCTAACTTGTACGGAGGAGTTGGTTCGACGTTGGAAAGGGCATCGTGCGACGTGGCATGACGAAGGCTCAGGAGATTGCCGCTGATCTGCGGGATCAGATCGCGAGGGGGGCGCTGACCCCTGGCGACCCGCTGCCCAGCGAATCGAAGATGATGGCGGAATACGGATACAGCCGCGAGACGATCCGCGCCGGCGTGCGCGTGCTCGTCGATGAGGGGCTGGTCGTCACCGGGCAGGGGCAGGGCAAGTACGTCCGCGAGGACTACCCGCCCGTGGTGTGGAACTGGTCGACGCTAGAGAGCCGCAGCCGACACGAGAACTCGGCCGAGGGCAAAACGGCTGGGGACCAGTGGGCCAGTGCCGTAGCTCAAGAGGGCAAGGCGCCACGGCAAGAGATCACGGTGTCCATCGTCGTGCCGCCAAAGCACGTGCGCGACTCCCTCGCCCTGCCGGATGGCGGCTTGGCAGTCGCCCGGAAGCGGATCCGGTACGTCGACAATCGTCCGTACGCGTTGGCGGACTCGTACTTCCCTCAGGAGCTGGTTGCGGGCACTCTCCTGATGGAGCCGCGCGACGTCTCGGCTCCTGGCGGGGTGCTCGCGTCGGTGGGCTTGATCCAGGCCAAGTACAAGGACGAGATCGCGGTTCGCATGCCGACGAAACAGGAAGCCGAGCTGCTGGCGCTGCCCGCGGCAACGCCAGTAGCGGAGCACACCCGCACGGGCTATGACGCAGACGGCAAGCCGCTGCGTTGCATGGTCACCATTCTCCCCGGAGACAGGCACAAGATCCTCTATGAAGTCGACACCGACTGAGTTCCTCCGCCCCGCGAGGGCGGAGGACGTACCGGCTCTGATGGCGCTGCGGACCGAGGCCGAGTCTTGGCTCGGAACCAAGGGCACTGATCAGTGGAGCGATCCCGAGACTGGGACCAAGGCGATTTCCAAGTGGCGTGCCTCGATTGACGAGGGGCGCGCCTGGGTCGTTGAGGGTGACGCTGGCGCCGTTCTTGCAACCGTGAGCCGTGGTCCTGTCGATCGGGACTTCTGGATGGACGATGACCACCCAGAATCGGCGCTCTACCTCTACAAGCTGATTGTCAGCCGCCGCGCGGCAGGCCGGCGGCTTGGCGAGCGCATCGTGGACTGGACGTCTCGTCTAGCTGCAGTGGAAGGGCGGGACTGGGTGCGCATCGACACCTGGCGCACGAACACGGGACTGCACTCCTACTACGAACGTCTCGGGTTCACTCACGTGCGAACAGAAGCGCCCGCTCACCGCCTCTCGGGATGGCTGGCGCAGCGCCCGGTTCACGTCCTAAGCCGTCCAGAGGCGCCACTGACTGTGGGAGCTAGGGATCGCTCAGAGCGGGAGGCAGTACCCAGGCCACGATAAGCACCAAGTCCGGCCGAGCATCACTCGGCCGGACTTTCTGCGCTCCGGAAAACTGGCTCTCAGGTCTCGCCAGTAGAAGCCCGAACACATAAGCCAGGTGTCATCGATGCGCATAGCTACGTGCTGGCGCTGCCAAGGCTAGGCATCTGAGCGGCTGTGGCTTCACCAGGGTTCAGGGCACCTTGCGCCGCCTCAACAAAGGCGATCCGGAGGGGCCCGAGCGCGTTGCGACATGAGATGACCCTGGCTCGGCAGTCGCTTGCCTGGGTGGTGTCATCAGTGCGGTGGGCGTCGCGCATCCTCATCACGGCGGCCCAGTATCGGTCTACCGCGTTGTAAAGTTCGCGAACTCTTTCGCCCACGTGAGCTGGCCCTTCGAGAAACGCCTCATGAGTCGCACTCATTAGGCAGGCTCGATCCTCGCGAGCCCCTGGCAGAATCTCCTCGAACGCTTCTGCGTCGTGAGCGACTGACGTCAGATCAGCCACCTTAGTTTGGACCGTACCGACCGCCTTGATGAACGTCGCGTAAGCCTGTCGACGTTGCTGATGCCTTGCCTCTCCCTGGGCGTAACGGAGTTGCTCCTGCTGGACCAGCAGGTTGGTCTTTGCCTGCGCTTGTGCTGCACGAGTTGTGAACCAGCCAGTAGTGGCGCTGGCTATGATCGCCGCGCCGGCGGCGACCAGCGCCACCCAGAGAGCATCCATGGCCCGAGCATATGGTTTGCGGTCTGGATGGGACCGGCGCTCTGACGTTAACGACAGCCCCGCGAGACCGGGCCGCTTGGCCGTCTCAGTTTCCGTCTCATTCACTGACGTACAGCACCGTTCGGCACCGGCCAAACGCATGGCGCCGACAGTCCGCAGGTCCTGCATGAACACAGGTGAACGGCCCTGAACAAGTCCTTGACCAGGGCCAGCAGACTTGGAAAGCGTGTTGGGGGCAACCCCTCACGAGTTCGAATCTCGTATCCTCCGCCATTGCTCTCACCGGGCAATACGTTGAAGGGCCCCACCGTTCGCGGTGGGGCCCTTCGACGTTGTGCCGGAGCATGGAGCCGGCGAGGTGCATGTACCAGGCGCGCGTCCATGCCGACCCTCCCGGCCCCGCCCCATGATCGCGTCCACGATCCGTCGGCAACGCCGATCAGCGGAGAGGACAGTCACGGTCCCGGCCGTGTGACGAGCGTCGCGCAGGGGTCCGTCCCGCACACCGGCTCGAACCTCATGGCGTTCCGTGCCGAGACCTGGAGGGCGCCTGCGCCGTGGCCCGTCAGGCGAAGTACGACCTGAATTCGGCGAGGGTGATCCGCCGATCGCCGTCCGTGTCGGCGCCGCGGACGAAGTCGGCGAGCCTGACGCCCTGGATGGAGGCGTCGTTGGCCTGTCCGTAGTCCCTCAGCTCCCGCAGGCGGATCTCTCCGTCCCCGTCTGTGTCGATCTTCGCGAACAGGGCTTCAACCTCGGCACCGGTCAACTCGCTCACTGCGCGTCCTCATCTCTCTCGGGAAACGTCGGTTTGCGGCGGCATCACCGGACGCCGCACAGGAGGCCGGGAGCAGCGCGGCCCATCGGCGCAGGAGGCCCCGTACGTCCGGCCGGTCAGCGACCCCGCCGTTGTGGTGCCGACGGAGGGCCGACTCGTGGCACGGCCAGGCTGGCGCCAAGCCACCGCCACCATTGCGACGCTATCCACACCGAAGGCTCTGTACCATCCCCAAAGGGTTGATTTCACCCGATAGGTGCAGGTCAGAGTGCGGGCGGCACGGACGATGCCTGCGTTGACCACGAGAGGGTCGGCCCACTTCCCGGCCCCGGGCCCGGGGCGCCCAAGCCCTCACGGGTGCCCCAGGTGATGGCGATCGGACTTGCGGACGGACTCGGCGAGGGCGGCGAAGACATGGCCTGCTTCGCCGTCTCGATTCGCTTCTCATGCAGTGCGGTTCAGCCTCGTTCAGGCCAGGCCGGCGGACGCGACGAGGCCCGCTTCGAGGAGATCGAAGGTGTACGTGGCCTCCGGGGCCACCGTGGCCGCGATGCGGTCGTTGGACTCCCCGGCGAGGGTGAGCTCCTGGATGCGCTGGAACAGCAGACGGTGGGCGGCTCCGAGGAGCGCCGCGGCGGCCCGGGGCGCGATGGTCGGCGAGTCGGCGGGGGCGGCTGCCGCGAGGGCCTCGGCGAGGGCCTCCTCGCGCCGGTCGTGCAGTTCGCGCAGCCGGGCGGTCAGGGTGGGACTGTCGGCGATCATGCGGGCGAACTCCGGACCGGCGAAGCCGGCGACGGGGTCGCACCGCTCGACCGCTGCGGCGAACTCCCGACGCAGCACGGCGAGCGCCGACTCACCGGCGGCCCGGCCGGCGACCGCGCGGGCCAGCGTCGCGGTGAACTCCTCGTGATGGTCGAGGGCCATGTCCTCCTTCCGCGGGAAGTAGTTGGTGACCGTCTTCTTGGCGACGCGGGCAGCCGTGGCGATCTCGGCGATGGTCGTCTGCTCGAAGCCCTGCTCGATGAAGAGGCGGGTGGCGTGGTCGGAGATCAGCTGCCTGGTCTCCTGCTTCTTGGACTCGCGGAGTCCCATGCCCTCGGTACCCATGAGCGAATCTTACCCTCGACGCAAAAATATCCTTGACGCACCCACCCGGGCCTGCGTAAAGTTACGTCCGTCGTAAAAATCGCCCCGTTGAAGTTATTTGCGGTGGCGTGCCGTACCGAAGTGCCGAGCTGCCGAGGAGCCACCGTGAACGTCTCTGCCTCCACCCTCTCCCTCACCGTCGCCGACGTGGACGCCTCCCTGGCCTTCCTCACCACCCACCTCGACTACCAGGTGGCCATGGCCGCCGACGGCTTCGCCTCACTCACCCGCGAGGACGCGGCCGTCGACATCGTGCTGCTCGCCCGGGGCACCGAGGTCCTCCCGCCCGAGCAGCGCGAGCAGCAGGCCGCCGGCCTGATCCTGGCGCTGACCGTCACCGACCTCGCGGCGGAGGAAGCCCGCCTGCGCGCCGCCGGCGCACCGATCACGATGCCGCTGCGCGAAGAGCCCTGGGGCGAGCGGCTGTTCCAGCTGACCGACCCCAACGGAGTCGTCGTCCAGCTCGTCGAATGGGTCACCCCGAGCACTTCCTGACACCGACGAGCAGCAGCAACAGCCGTAGTGACCCGGAGGGCCGGACCGCGCATTCGCTCCGGC
>NZ_BNBZ01000030.1 GCF_014656215.1 Streptomyces zaomyceticus
TCATGAAGGAGAACCTGGAGGAGCTGAACCAGCGCGAGCTGGCCGCCAAGTACCCCGTGATCCTCGGCGGAGCGGCCCTGACCAGGGCGTACGTCGAGCAGGACCTCCACGAGATCTACCGGGGCGAGGTCCGCTACGCCCGGGACGCCTTCGAGGGCCTGCGCCTCATGGACGCCCTCATGGGCGTGAAGCGCGGCGTCCCCGGAGCCGTACTTCCGCCGCTCAAGCAGCGCCGCGTACCCAAGCGCGAAACGCCCCTGGCGGAGGTGCGGGAGCCCGAGCCGGCCGGCCGCTCCGACGTCGCCGCCGACAACCCCGTACCCGAACCCCCCTTCCTCGGCACCAGGGTCGTCAAGGGCATCCAGCTCGCCGAGTACGCCCCCTGGCTCGACGAGACCGCCCTCTTCAAGGGCCAGTGGGGCCTCAAGGACACCGAGACCATCGAGGCGGAGGGCCGGCCGCGGCTGCGCGCCTGGCTCGACCGCCTCCAGACGGACCACCTCCTCGAAGCAGCCGTCGTCCACGGCTGGTTCCCCTGTGTGTCCAAGGGCGACGACCTGATCGTCCTGGACGAGGACGGAGGCGAGCGGACCCGCTTCTCCTTCCCCCGCCAGCAGCGGGGCCGCCGCCTCTGCCTGGCCGACTTCCACCGCTCCGAGGACTCCGGCGAGATCGACGTCGTCGCCCTCCAGGTGGTCACCGTCGGCTCCCGGATCGGCGAGGCGACGGCGAGGCTCTTCGCCGCCGACGCCTACCGGGACTACCTCGAACTCCACGGCCTCTCCGTCCAGTTGGCGGAGGCCCTGGCCGAGTACTGGCACGCCCGGGTGCGCGCCGATTGGGGCATAGCGGGGTCCTCCGAGCCGGCGTCCCTCGACGGCATGCTCCGCACCGAGTACCGGGGCTGCCGCTACTCCCTCGGCTACCCGGCCTGCCCCGACCTGGAGGACCGGGCGAAGATCGCCGCCCTCCTGCGCCCGGAGCGGATCGGGGTCGAGCTGTCGGAGGAGTACCAGCTCCATCCCGAGCAGTCGACGGACGCGATCGTCGTCCACCACCCGGAGGCGAGCTACTTCAACGCGGGAGGCCGCCGGTGAGCCCCACGTACTCGTTCGAGTTCTTCCCGCCGAAGACCGACAAGGGGGAGCGGACCCTGTGGGACGCGATCCGGCGGGTGGAGGCCCTGTCCCCGGACTTCGTCTCCGTGACCTACGGCGCCGGCGGCTCGTCCCGCGACCGGACCATTGAAGTGACCAAGCGGATCGCGGCCGAGACGACCCTGCGGCCGGTCGCCCATCTGACGGCCGTCGGGCACTCGGTGGCCGAACTGCGGGCGATCATCGGCGCGTACGCCGACGCGGGAGTGCGGGACGTGCTCGTCCTGCGCGGCGACCCGCCCGGCGACCCGCGCGGCCCGTGGACCCCGCACCCGGAGGGCTTCACGTACGCCAGTGAGCTGGTCGAACTGGTCCGTTCGCTGGGCGACTTCCGGATCGGGGTCGCGGCCTTCCCGGAGGGCCACCCGAGGTCCCCCGGACCGGCCGAGGACCTGGCGCACTTCGTCGCCAAGTGCCGGGCGGGCGCCGACTACGCCATCACCCAGATGTTCTTCGACCCCGAGGACTATCTGCGGCTGCGGGACCGGGTCGCGGCCGCAGGCTGCGACACCCCGATCATCCCGGAGATCATGCCGGCCACCGACGTGCGCCAGATCCGGCGCTTCGCCGAGCTCAGCGACGCCGCGTTCCCCGAGGACCTGGCGCACCGCCTGGAGGCGGCCAGGGACGACCCGGCGGCGGCGTACCGCATCGGCGTCGAGCACGCGACACGGACGGGCCTGCGACTGCTCGACGAGGGCGCGCCGGGCCTGCACCACATCACGCTGAACAAGTCGACGGCGGCCCTGGAAATCCACCGGACCATCATGAGCGCGAGGAGCGTTGTCCATGTCTGACCCCACTGCGACCGGCTTCACCGACTACAAGGTCGCCGACATCTCCCTGGCCGGGTTCGGCCGCAAGGAGATCACCCTGGCGGAGCACGAGATGCCGGGGCTTATGTCCATCCGCCGCGAGTACGCGCAGGCGCAGCCCCTCGCCGGTGCCAGGATCACCGGCTCGCTCCACATGACCGTCCAGACGGCCGTCCTCATCGAGACCCTGGTCGCGCTCGGCGCCGAGGTCCGCTGGGTCTCCTGCAACATCTACTCGACGCAGGACCACGCGGCCGCCGCGATCGCCGCCGCCGGAATCCCGGTCTTCGCCTGGAAGGGCGAAACGCTGGAGGAGTACTGGTGGTGCACGGAACAGGCGCTGACCTGGCCGGACGCCGACGGCCCCGCCGCGTCCGACGGTCCGTCCCCGTGCCGCGGCCCGAACATGATCCTCGACGACGGCGGCGACGCCACCGTCCTCGTCCACCTGGGTGTCGAGTACCGGAAGACGGGGGCGCTGCCGGAGGCGTCCAACGAGGAACTGACCGTCATGCGGGCCCTGCTGGAGAAGAGCGGGCTCGACTGGTCGGCTCTCGCCGCCGGTATCCGCGGCGTGACGGAGGAGACCACGACGGGCGTCCACCGCCTGTACGAGATGCACCGCGAAGGCGCGCTGCTCTTCCCGGCGATCAACGTGAACGACGCCGTGACGAAGTCGAAGTTCGACAACAAGTACGGCTGCCGGCACTCCCTCATCGACGGCATCAACCGCGCCACCGACGTCCTCATCGGCGGCAAGACCGTGGTCGTCTGCGGCTACGGCGACGTCGGCAAGGGCTCCGCGGAGTCGCTGCGAGGCCAGGGCGCCCGTGTCGTCGTCACCGAGATCGACCCGATCTGCGCGCTCCAGGCGGCGATGGACGGCTACCAGGTCGTCACCCTGGAGGACGTGGTGGAGACGGCCGACATCTTCATCACGACCACCGGCAACAAGGACATCGTCATGGCGTCCGACATCGCCCGCATGAAGCACCAGGCGATCGTCGGCAACATCGGCCACTTCGACAACGAGATCGACATGGCGGGCCTCGCGGCGATCCCCGGGATCGTGAAGGACGAGGTCAAGCCGCAGGTCCACACCTGGACGTTCGAGGACGGCAAGGTCGTCATCGTGCTCTCCGAGGGCCGCCTCCTCAACCTCGGCAACGCGACGGGCCACCCGTCCTTCGTCATGTCGAACTCCTTCGCCGACCAGACCCTGGCCCAGATCGAGCTGTTCACGAAGCCGGAGGAGTACCCGGTGGGCGTGCACACCCTGCCGAAGCACCTGGACGAGAAGGTCGCCCGGCTGCACCTGGACGCCCTCGGCGTCCGGCTGACGACCCTGCGCCCCGAGCAGGCGTCGTACATCGGGGTCCCGGTCGAGGGCCCGTACAAGCCGGACCACTACCGCTACTGAGGACAAATGTGTACGGAATGTGCCGACGGCCTCGGCGACGTGCGCGACCCATGGCTCCCGGACCGGCTCCTGCGCACGGAACGGGACCTGCTGATGCCGCTGCTGCGCCGGACACCCGAGGAGGCGTACGAGCTCCGCACCGCCTGCCCGGGGTGGACGGCGAGGCAGGTCCTGGCCCACTGCGGAGCGGCCCTGATCAGGATCGTCGAGGACCGCCTGGAGGAGGGCGTGTTCCTGCCGGAGGCGAACGCCTGCGACGTGGCCGAGCGCGAGGACTGGCCGCTGGGCCGGATCCTCGACGAACTGGAACGCGGCCTGACGGAGGCGGGCCCGGTGATCGCCGGGCGGGAGGACGGCCGGCTGGACGCGGTGGCCCTGGGCGAGTGGGTCCACGCGGGAGACGTACGGGAGGCCTTCGGTGAACCGCACGCCTACTGCGGCCCGAGCCTGGACCTGGCCCTCCCCCTCCTGTCGGTGACGAGCCGCAGACGGGAGACCCCCCGCCTGGTGGGAGTCCTCAAGGACCGCGCGAGGACCGAGGTGTCCCTCGGCAACGCGAGGGAAGGCCGTCCGGCGGCCACCTTCGAGGGCGACGCGTCGACCCTGATCCGCATCTACGCGGGCCGCCCCCTGGTGCGGACCCGCTACGAACTGAACGGCGCCACGGAGCACGAGCTCCTGATCTACCGCTGAGAACCGGGCCGCACCCGGCCCCGCAGCGCCTCGGCCCCGCCCCCCCCACCCGGCCCCCTCCGGCGGGGGCGGGGCCGCCGGAGCGGGCCGGGTGTCAGTGGCGGGCCGTAGCCTGCGGGCACGTTCGTGTGCGGGTGGCGGAAGGGGCGAGAGATGGCGGCACTCGAGGAGATCGAGGCACTTCTGGGGGAGCCACGATTCCGCTGGGCGGACCGTGCCCCCTGGGACCAGTTGGAGGAGGAGCTCGGAGTCTCCTTCCCTGCCGACTTCCGGGACGTGACCGACGCCTACGGACCGGTGGTGATCAACAGCCAGCTGTACCTGGACCACCCGGGCCATCCGGTCGGGAACCTGGGGGAGCGGATCAGGGAGTCGATCGAGGACTGGCGCGAGGAGGAGGAAGCGGAGATCCTCCCGGGCCGGGCCGGCTCCGGCCCCGGCGAGCTGCTGCCGGTCGCGTCGGCGGTCACGGGAGAGTGGATCTTCCTGCGTGTGCCGGGCGGGCCGGCGGAGCCATGGGCCGTGGGGGTACAGGAGATGGACAGCTTCGAGTTCGTGCTCCATGAGATGACGTTCGGCGACTGGTTGCTGGCCTATCTCAAGGGCGAGGACGTCACGGTCCATTCACGCAACCACGCCCCGGACGGGCCGTTCTACGAGTCCCGGGCCTGAGGGCTCACGGAGGGTCCCGGGCCCCGGGGAGGGAATGCCGGTGGGGGACCCCTCCGGCATGCCGGGCGGCCCGCACCCCTGCCTGGTGCGGGCCGTCCGGCCGGGCCACGGCCTGCTGACGGGGGAGACCGCAGGCCGTGCGATGAGCGGTCCCACGCGCTCGTCACCCGTCTGCCCCGGTTCTCCACCCGCACACCTGCCCGTCGCACGACCGCCGGGACGGGGTCAGTGCCGCAGCAGGGCGCAGACGAAGTTCTCCTGGACGGCGCGGACCTTGGCCAGGAGTTCCGGCTTGAGGCCCTTGCTGGTCTGGGTGTTGATCGAGAACGTGAGGGAGCGGCTGCCGTCCGCCGTGCCGACCGCGAGCTGGGTGTAGCCGGGGAAGTTGCCGGTGTGGCCGTAGACGGTGCCGCAGCGTGTCGTGTAGCGGAAGATCGCCAGACCGCCCGCGTTGACGCCGGGACCGGCGGGCTCCGAGGCGGCGCCGGTGATGAAGGTCCGCTGCTGGCGGCGGGTCTCCTTCGACAGGAAGCCGTGTCCGCCGGCCCAGGCGCGGACGAAGGCGTTGAGGTCCTTCGGTGTCGAGACGATGCCGCCGGAGGCCCAGACGCCCGAGGCGCTGAGGACCTCGCTGATGTCCTCCGGCGGTGCGGGCGGCGTCACGTCGTAGCCGTGGATGTACGGCCGCGGCAGCAGGTAGCCCTGCGGGAGGCTGGTCCGCCGCAGGTCGAGGGGCCGGTACACGAGCCGGTCGAGCAGCCGCTCGTAGGGCTGTCCGGTGGCCGCCTCGGCCATCAGCGCGACGGCGATGTTGTCGGAGTTCGAGTACGCGTACGCCGATCCCGGCGGGAACAGGAGGTCCTTGTCGGCGACGAAGTCGAGGAGCCGGCGGGAGTCGAAGTGGTGCCGGGGGTCTGCCTGCAGGATCGCGAGGAACGCCGGGGCCGTCGAGAAGTCGGGCAGTCCGCTGGTGTGGTTGAGCAGTTGCCGGAGGGTCACCGCGTGCCACGCGGTGGGCAGTGACGGCAGGCGCTCGCCGATCGTGGTGTCGAGGTCCAGCTTGTTCCGGTCCACCAGGCGCAGGGCCACCGCTCCGCTGAAGGCCTTGGCGACGCTCGCGATCCGCATGTGGTCGGTGGTACGGGGAGGGCGACCGGTGCTCGTGTCGGCGACGCCCGCCCGGTAGACGTCCGTACGGTCGCCCCGCCGCAGGAGCGTGATCACTCCGGGCGGACCGCCTGCCGTGCGGACGAGATCGTTCAGCTGCTGCTGCAGGGCCTTGTCCGGGTGCGGCGGGGGTGTGCCCGTGGTGCCCGTGGCCTGCGCGGGCTGGACCAGGGCGGCGAGTGCCGCGGACGCGGCCAGGGTGGCGACGGACAGGCGCAGGCGTACGTGGGAGCGGGAGCGGACTGCAGGACGTGCCGACACGGGGTCTCCTTCGCGGTGATGCCGGGCGGACGGACACCCCGTCCCGCCTCAGCTTCGGACGCACCGTGGGGAGCTGCCCGCCCGATGCTCCATCCGGCCCAGACGCAGCGGGGCGCGCGGCACGGGGTGGCCGGGCCGCCCGCCCGGCGTCCCCGGGCGTCAGCGCACGGCCTCCGTCCGGACGCCGGAGGCGAAGGGGCCCTCCAGGGCGGCCCATTGGAGGAGCATGATCGTCTTGCCGTCGGCGATGCGGCCGTCCCGGGTCATCGCCAGGGCCTCCGTGAAGGGGAGTTCGAGGACCTCGATGTCCTCGCCGTCCTCCTCGAGCCCGCCGCCCGCTCCCGTCCGGTCGGCCGGTGTGTACGGCGCGGCGAAGAAGTGGAGGCGTTCGGTGACGGAGCCGGGGCTCATATAGGCGTCCATCACGTGGGTGAGCGGGCCGAGGGCGACGCCGAGTTCCTCGGCGCTCTCGCGGCGGACGGCGGTCACCGGGTCGTCCGCGTCGAGCAGTCCCGCGGCGGCTTCGACGAGCATGCCGTCGGGGTGGTCGTTGACGTAGGCCGGGTAGCGGAACTGGCGGGTGAGCAGGACGACGCGGCGTTCGGTGTCGTAGGGGAGGACGACCGCGCCGTTGCCGCGGTCGTAGGTCTCGCGCTGTTCGGTGACCCGGCGTCCGTCGCGGCGGCGGTAGTCGAAGGTGGTCCGGCGCAGGACGTGCCAGCCCTGGGAGGTGAGCTCGACGTCCCGGACCACGACGTCGGGGTTGCGGTCCAGGTCCCGTCCGGCCCGGTCGAGACCGGTCCGGCCGCGGTGGTCCGGTACGTCGACGCCGGGGCGGGCGCGGTGGGTGTCGGCGCCGGGCCGGGCGCGGTGGGCGGGGCTGTCGACGTCGGGCCGGCCTTGGTGGGCGGAGGTGTCGGCGCCGGTCGTCCCGTCGTGGTCGGCGGTCCCGGCGCCCGGGTGGGGGCTCACGCGTCCGCCCGGGCGGTGCGGGTCTCCGCGTCCCCCCGTACGACGCGGCGCGGGATCTGCGCGATGTCGTCGTAGACGGGCAGTCCGCGCCGGCGGGCGGTCGCGACGTCCCCGTCGGCTCCCGCGGACTCGCCCGGCAGGCGCAGGACCGCGTCGCAGCGGGCGAGCAGGCGCTCGG
Source organism: Streptomyces zaomyceticus (assembly GCF_014656215.1). GTDB lineage: Bacteria > Actinomycetota > Actinomycetes > Streptomycetales > Streptomycetaceae > Streptomyces > Streptomyces zaomyceticus. The sequence goes on from NZ_BNBZ01000030.1 coordinate 7,336, forward strand.
CGGCCGGGTAGAGCACCTGGTCGGCGAGGGCGTCGGTGGGGCCCGCGCCGGCCGAGCGCAGGACGGGCAGGGCGACCCATTCGCCGATCACCGGAAGGTGCCCCGCGGCGAAGACGGGCCAGGCGGCGGCTTCGAGGCGGGCGAGGTTGTCGGCCATGGCCCGCGGGTCGCCGCCGGTGCCGGAGCGGTAGGGCCCGGCGATGAGGATGAGCAGGGGCTCGTCGGTCGTCATGGCGCGCTACGATACATGCAGAAACGTGCAAGAACAGGAGAGAGTGCGGATGCTGGCTGCCGAACGGCGAGAACACCTACTGGATCTGCTCGCCCGCGAGGGCAAGATCGTCGCCAAGGACGTCGCCGCCGAACTGGGGATCTCCGAGGACAGCGTGCGGCGTGACCTGCGCGACCTCGCGAGCGAGGGGCTGTGCCAGCGCGTGTACGGCGGGGCGCTCCCCGTCTCGCCGGCCGTGGCCAACTACCGGGCCCGGCAGTCCGTCGCCCCGGACGGCAAGCGGAAGGTCGCCGCGGTGGCCGCCGGGCTCGTGCGGCCGGGCGGTGCGCTGATCCTCGACGGCGGCACCACCGCCCTGGCCGTCGTCCACGCGCTCCCGCGGGACCTGCCCTGCACCGTGATCACCCACAGTCCGACGATCGCCGCCGCCCTGATCGACCACGCGTCGGCGGAGATCTATCTGCTCGGCGGCCGGATCTTCAAGCACTCGGCGGTCGCCTGCGGCGCGGCCGCCGTCGAGGCCGCGCAGAACGTCTCCGCCGACCTCTGCTTCCTCGGCGTCACCGGGGTGCACCCGGACGCGGGACTGACCACGGGCGATGCCGAGGAGGCCGCGATGAAGCGCGCCCTGGCGGCCCGGGCCGCGGACACCTACGTCCTCGCCTCCTCGGAGAAGATCGGCACCGCCTCGCGCTTCCGGGTGCTGCCCTGGGAGGAGATCAGCGGGCTGATCACCGATGCCGACCCGCACGATCCGGTGATCGAGGAGCTCGCGGGGCGGGGCGTGGAGGTCCTGAGGGCCCGCTGACCCGCACGGGACGGTCCGCACCGGACGGTCCGCACCGGCGGGGGTGCGCGGGCGGTGGGGCGCCGGGGGACGTGGAGCGCGTGCGCCCGTCGCCCGTTCGGGGGCCGTCGCCGTGCGGGGCCCTCCGCGCGCTGGTGTGCTGGTCGGAATCCCCCGCACCGGCCCCCACCACGTGCACCTCAGCACCCCGTACAGGAGCGGCGTCATGGCTGTGATCGTCACCGTCGAGATTCCCGGCGGCACCCAGGAGCAGTACGAGGAGACCACGCGGCTGCTCGAAGCCACCGAGTGGTGGCCGCCGGCCGGGTTCATCGCGCACGCCGCCGGTCCGGACGGGAGCGGCGGGTGGCGGGTGGTGGACTTCTGGGACTCCGAGGCCGACTTCCTGGCCTTCGTGGAGCAGGCCCGGCCGGTCTTCGAACGGGGTGGCCTCCCGCCGATCCTGCCCACCGTGCAGGAGGCCGTGAACGTCATGGTGAAGCCGTCGTCGTGAGGTCGGTGTCGTGAAGCCGGCAGGGTGAGGACGGCGTCGCGGAGCCGCCGGTGCCGGAGCCGCCGGTCCCGGACCCGCCGGTCCCGGCGCGTACGTGAGGGGAAAACCCTTTGCGGGACGGGCCGGTGGTCGCCAGGCTTCTCCGCCATGACCAGTCATCCTTCGCCGTCGGCCTCGCGCGCTCCCCGCCCCGTCGCGGACCTCTTCTCCGCCGACGGGCGCCTCAAGGCGATCCCGCGCAGGCCCGCCCGCCGCGAGGACCTTCTCGCGCACCTCGCCGAGACCCTCTTCGAGGGCGGGCGGGACTACCGCGAGCCCGAGGTCAACGAGGCCCTGCTCACCGTGCACGAGGACTTCTCCGCCCTTCGGCGGTATCTCGTGATCGGCGGCTTCCTCGCCCGGACCAAGGACGGCTCGGCCTACCGGCGACAGCGGCGGACCGGCTTCCCCGGAGGCGCGACGCCCGCCGTCGCGTGACCGCCGTGGTGGTGGCCGGCCTGCTGGCCGGCTACGGCATCGCGATCCCGGTCGGCGCCGTCGGCGCCTATCTGGTGGCCGTCACGGCCCGGGCCGGCTGGCGTACGGGCGCCGGTGCGGCCCTCGGCGTCGCCACGGCGGACGGGGTGTACGCCCTGCTGGCCGTGGCGGGCGGCTCGGCCCTCGTCCCGCTGCTCGCCCCCGTCATGGACCCGCTGCGGTGGGCGTCCGCCGTCGTGCTCGTGGTCCTCGCCGTACGGGCGGCGTACGTGGCCCTCTCCGCGTACCGTACGGGCGGGCTCGCCTCCCGCGACGACGGGACCGCCCTCACCCCGGCCCGCGCGTACCTCACCTTCCTGGGGATCACGATCCTCAACCCCATGACGGTGATCTACTTCGCCGCGCTCATCCTCGCGACGGGCCCCTCCGCCCCCGCGACGCTCCCCGACCGCACCGCCTTCGTCCTCGCGGCCCTCGTCGCCTCCGCCAGCTGGCAGTTCCTTCTCGCCCTGGGCGGGACGCTGCTCGGCCGGACCCTGACAGGGGTGCGGGGCAGGCTCGTCACGGCCCTCGCGTCGAGCACGCTGATCGTGGTGCTCGCGGTGCGACTCGTGGCGCGGGGGTGATGTCAGCGGCCGCGTCGTACCCCGGTCGTCAGGGCGACCGTCCCCACGACCGCCCCGGTGACGGCCAGCGCCGCTCCCGCGGCGAGCACGCTCCGGCGCGAGCGCCAGGACAGGACCGACCAGCACGACTGCGCCGAGAACAGGGAGCCGACGCTCTCCCAGGAGCCCACCGAGCCGGCCGAGAGCGCGGAGCCGACGGAGCCGGCGGACAGGAACGAGCCGACGGAGCCGATGGAGAGGAACGAACCGACCGAGCCGATCGAGAGCATCGAGCCGACGGAGCCGACGGACAGGAACGAGTCCCGCGACCAGAGGGACAGCGACGCTTCGCACCGAGGGGTCATACGTCGATCGTAGGCACCCGGGGCCGGTGCGTCGCGCGGTACGACGGGCCGGGCGGCCGCGGAAGGGGCGACGCTCAGTCGATGTGCACGATCTGGAACGCCTCCGCCATCCGTCCCGGCGGCAGTCCGCCCGCCCGCGCGTGTTCGCCGAGCCAGGTGCGGAGGAGGCCGGCGAGATCGTCGAAGTGGGCCGTCTGGGAGGTGTGGATGCGCAGCGCCTCGACCTTGCGGTCGAAGACGGAGGTGACGTCCACGTACTGGTTCGGGGTGGGTCCCGTCATCAGCCACAGTTCGTGGACGATCCACGGCTCCAGGCCCTCCTCCTTCAGCAGGGAGGCGTGGGCGAAGGGGTTGCGGGCCTCGGGGTAGACCGCGCGCAGGCAGGCGTCGCCGACCGCGCGGTGGTCGGGGTGGAGGTCGGCGACCCGGGCCCAGTTGATCTCGGGGGAGGGGATGATCGCCCGCTGCGGGCGCACTTCGCGGATGACCCGGCACAGGTCGCGGCGGAGTTCCACGGAGGCTTCCACGAAGCTGTCGGGGTAGCCGAGGAAGCGGACGTCGGCGACGCCGCTGAGTTTGGCGGAGTGGACCTGTTCGGCGCGGCGGAGGTCCGCCATGGCCTGGCGGGGGAGCCGTTCGTCGTAACCGCCCGCGCCGCCGTCCGTGACGATGCAGTACGTGACGCGGGTGCCGCGCTCGATCCACCGCATGACGGTGCCGCTGACGCAGAACTCGATGTCGTCCGGGTGCGCGGCCACGACGAGCAGTGACGCGGGGGCGGTGCGGTCGGTGGGGTCTAAGTCCTCCATGGGGCAAGCCTGTTGGGGCGCGAGGGGTGTCGCAAGGCCATGTCCTGGCGTGAACCGGACATGGCACTTACGCGCCATTCAAAAACTTGGTAGATTCAAATCATTGGGTGTGACAGGTGACGTGTTTGGAGGGTGACCGCCATGTGCAGGATCTTCGGCTCCTTCGCCGCCGGGGCGGCGACCGGCGCGGACCGCCCCGACCCGGCCCAACTCGCGGCGGTCTCCGCCCGGCAACGCCACGGCGGACCCGACGAACACCACGTCCTCAGCGGTCCCGGCTGGTCCCTCGGCTGCGACCGCCTCGCCGTGACCGACCCCTGCGGCGGACAGCAGCCCTACCGGCTGCCGCACCTCCCCGGCATCCTCGCCGTGCTCAACGGCGAGCTCTACAACCACGCCGAGCTGCGCCGGACCCTCACCGCCCGGGGCCACCGCTTCCCCGACCGCTGCGACGGCACCCTGCTCCCCGCGCTCTACGCCGAACACGGCCCCGCCTTCGCCGAACACCTCGACGGCATGTTCGCCGTCGCGATCCTCGACCTGCGCCCCGGCGGCACCCGACTCGTCCTCGCCGTCGACGACATGGGCATGAAGCCGATCCACCTGCACCACGACCCCTTCGACGGCTCCACCCGCTTCGCCTCCGAGATCCCCGCCCTCCTCGCCTTCGAGGGCGTACGGATCTCCCCGCGCGAGGACTCCCTCGACACCGTCCTCGCCACCCGCACCTCCTTCGCCACCCACACCGCGCTCGACGGCGTCAGCGTCCTGCCGCCCGGCGCCACCGCCCTCGTACGGCCCGGCACCGCACCCCTCGTGCGCCGCCGCGGCCCCCACCGGACCACCCCCGTCGGCGACACCCAGGACGTCCTGCGCCACGAGGTGCGCCGGCTCGCCCGGGCCGAGGTGCCCGTCTGCGCCATCACCAGCGGGGGCCTCGACTCCGGGCTCGTCACCGCACTCGCCGCCGAACACGCCCGCGAGACCGACGCGCCGCCGCTCCACACCTTCCACCTCACCTACCGGGGCCGGTGGCCCGAATCCGAGGCCGCGTACGCCCGTTCCGTCGCCCGCAGGACCCGGACCGTGCACCACGAGATCGGCGTCGACCCCGACGAGCTGAGCTCCCTGCTCACCCGTACCGTCCGCCACCTCGGCCAGCCCAACGCCGACCCCATCGCCCTCTCCACCTACGCGCTCTTCCGCGCCGTCCGTGAGAACGGCTTCACCGTCGCCCTCACCGGCGACGGCGCCGACGAACTCTTCGGCGGGTACGACCGGATGCGCGCCGCGCTCGCCGCGCCGGCGGGCACGGACTGGGCGGGGACGTACGCCGACGCGCTCTCGGCGGCGCCGCGGCTCCTCCGCGAGCACCTCTACACCGCCGACTACCGTGCCCACATCGCCGATCAGGGTTCGGCGGCCGACCGCATCGAGCAGGAGCTGCGCTCGGCCGAGGCGGTCGGCGAGGACCGGCTCACCGCGATGACGGCCTTCGAGACGCGCTGGCGGCTGCCCGCGTACCACCTGCGGCGCGTGGACCACCTGTCGATGGCGTGGGCGGTCGAGGCGCGGATGCCGTTCTGCCAGCCGTCGGTGGTGACGCACGCGCGTGCGCTGCCGACAGCGGCGCGGACGGGGAAGCGGGCGCTGTACGAGGCGGGCGCGGAGCTGCTGCCCGCGGCGGTCCTGCGCCGCCCCAAGCAGCCCTTCACCCTGCCGCTGTCGGCGATGCTCGCACCGGGCGGCCCGCTCCTGGAGACGGTCCGGGAGCTCCTCTCGCCGGCCCGTCTGGTCCTCGGCGGAAAGGTCCGCGCGGACCGCGTCGGGAAACTCCTGACCCGCCATCTGGAACGCCCCTCCCACCATGACGCCCAGGCGCTCTGGGCCCTGGCGGTCCACGAGCTGTGGACGGAGGTCGTCCAGGGCATGCGCATCCCGGTCGGCTGTGCGGCCTGACCCTCCGGGGCCGGGAGACCCCGGGCGGCCCGACCTCCCGGCACCCCCCGCGCCCGGCCCCGTGGCGGGGGACGGACGGGCGACCGCCACCGTCGTCCGGGCCCACGACGCCCCCGGTCCCACCCTCGTCCTCCGGCTCGACCAGCTTCCCCCCGGGGCGCTCGCCCTCGGCGGGGAGCTCGCGCGGCTGCGCCACGCGCTCGCGCGGAGCCCGTATCCGCAGCTCAACAAGGTCGCCCTGTACGGGAGATCGGCCCACCCCGGCGTCGACCTCGACTACCGGTTCGTCCAGATCCTGCCCGGCGGCGGTTTCGACTTCCGTACCGGCTGCGGGCACTCCCTCCTCGCCTGTGTCGTCGCCGATCCCCGCACCGGGCCCGGGCCCGTCACCGTCCGCGCCGTGACCAGCGGCGACACCGTGCTCTGCGAACCGGAGCACGGGCCCGGGCCCGAACCGCGCGCGGACGCGGGCGCGTACACGCTCAGCTTCCTCAGGGCCCCGACCGCCCCCGGGACGCTCCCCACCGGCCGCCCCCGGGACCTCCTCGACGGCATCCCCGTCTCCCTCGTCCGCTACGGCAACCCGTACGTCTTCGTCGATGCCCGGCGCCTTCCCGAGGAGGGACTCCGGGAGCGGCTCGAAGGGCTCCGGGCCCGCGCCGCCCGGCTGCTCGGGCATCCGCCCCGCTCCGCCCTGCCCAAGATCGCCGCCTTCACCGCCGGCCCCGACGGGATCGCCGTCCGGGCCCTCACCGTCGGCGGCTGGCACCCCCGCCTCGCCCTCACCGGCGCCGCGGCCCTCGCCGCCGCCGGAGCGCTCGACGGGACCGTCGTGCCACCGGTGCACGGCGAGGTCCGTACCCCCGGCGGTACGGTGACGGTCTCCGCCGCGCCCGACCGCGTCCGCGTCCACCACAAGCGCGCCGACGTGCTGGAAAGGCTCGAACTGCCGTGGCGTGTCCACGCAACGGCGTGAACGCGCACCCCGCTCACCAGGGCCGGAGCCCCTCTCCTCTGCCACGCTGAAATGGACCGGCAACCGGTATCCGTGGGGAGAGCAGACACACATGAAATTCGAGAATCTGCGTGTCGTCGTGACCGGGGCGTCCCGCTATTTCGGTCGCGCGCTCGCCGTCGGATTCGCCCATCTCGGCGCCGAGGTCTATGTCTCGGCCCGTACGGTCGAGGCGGCCGAACGCACCCGTACCGAGGTCATGGGCTCGGCCCGGGACCGTATCCACGCCTTCGGCTGCGACCTCAGCAGGCCCGCCGAGATACGGGAGTTCGCGGCCCGGGTCGGCGAACGGACCGACCGGATCGACCTGTTGGTCAACAACGGGGCCCGCTGGCTGGACGGCATGGACCTGGAGTCGGCCAGCGACGCGGAGATCGTGGAGACGATCGAGTCGACGGCCGGCGGCACGGTCCTCATGGTGAAGCACTTCCTGCCGTTGCTGCGCGGCTCGCTGCGGCCCGACATCGTCAACATGGTGGCCGTCCGCGACGCCGAGGGGGCCTCCGCGGCGACCGCGGGCGCCGCCCACGAGGCCTTCTGGGCGGCGAAGAGCGCCCAGGCCGGATTCGCCGACATCCTGTCGCGCCGGCTGCGGCCCTCGGGGGTGCGGGTCTTCTCCCTCTTCCCGCCCGACTTCTCGACCTCCGATCCGCGGTTCGCGGAATGGGACGGATCGAATCCCGACGGCCTGGCACCCGACGAGAAGCTGACCACCCAGGCGCTCTTCGAATGCATCGTCTACGCCGTCGAGCAGCCCCGCGACTGCTTCATCCGCTCCTTCCACTTCGAGCCCCGCTGACCGCCCGGCCGGCTCGTGCGGTCGGCCCGCAGGGCCGCCCCCGTCGACCACCCGGCCGCCCCCGCCGACCCGCCGGGCCGACCCGCGACCCTCTCGCCCGCTCCATCCACTTCGACCCCGCTGATCGCCCTGCGCCGACAGCGCTCCGCCGTACGCGACCGCTGAAGCCCACCGCACCACAGCGTCAAGGAGGTCCCACATGAGCACCCCTGTCTGGATCACCGCGACCCCTCCCGCCACCCACGGCGAACTCCACATCGGCCACCTCGCCGGGCCGTACGTCGCCGCCGACGTCCTCACCCGCTATCTGCGCGCCGAGGGCGAGGCGGTCCGGTTCACCACCGGTACCGCCGATCACGCCAGCTCGGTCGAGGTCCGGGCGCTGCGCCACCACCGCAAGCCCGAGGAGGTCGCGGAGGGCTACCGTGCCGCGATCACCGCGGACTGGCTGCGGTCGGGCGTGGAGTTCGACCACATCGTGCGCCCGCGCCGCGACAAGGGGTACGGACGCTGGGTGCAGGACCTGTTCGGGCGGCTCTTCGCGCAGGGGGTCATCGCCCCGCGGACCCGTCTGCTGCCGTACTGCGAGCCCTGCGACCGCTGGCTGTACGGGGCGCACGCGACCGGCGGCTGCCCGCACTGCGGCGCGGTGAGCGACGGCGGAATGTGCCACGAGTGCGCCCGTCCGAACGACGGCGGCGACCTCATCGGCGCCCGCTGCGCGCTCTGCGACACCCCGGCGGTGGCCCGCCGCTGCCGCCGGCTCTACGTCCCCCTCGAACCGTTCCGGGAGACGCTCGCCGACTACTGGGCGACGGCGGGCCTGCCGCCGCGGCTGGCGGCGCTGTGCGAGTCGCTGGTGGAGGACGGACTGCCGGACATCGCGGTGGGCCATCCCGCCGAGTGGGGCCTTCCGGTGCCCGTCGAGGGCTTCCCCGACCACCGGATCGACGGCTGCTTCGAGGCGGCCGCGATGCACCTCTTCGGTTACGACGTGCAGGGCCCGCTGCCGCGCCGCGCGATCCACTTCTGCGGGTTCGGGCACGCCTTCTGCCACGCCGTGCTGCTGCCGGTGCTGCTCCTCGCGCAGGACATCAAGCTGCCGCAGGACTTCAACGTGAACGAGTCGTACGTCATCGAGGAGGGCGTCCAGGAGGGCAATGTCTGGGCGCTCGACCTGCTCACCGAGTACGGCTCCGACACCCTGCGCCGCCATGTCCTGCAGGCCCGCCCGCTCGGCCGCCGTACGGTCTTCCACCGGGAGCGGCTCGCCGCGGCCCGGCGCGAGCTGGACGAGAACTGGAACAGCTGGCTGTCCCGGCTCTTCGCCGCCGTACGGGAGGAGTGCGCCGGTCTCGCCCCGCAGGCGCTGCCCGGCGGCACCGGCTGGGAGATCCTGGAGCGGCGGCTGCACCGGGGCGTGGACGATCTGCGCGAGGCGTACGGTCCCGACGCCTTCGACCCCCGCCGTGCGGTGGCCGTGCTGGACGAGATGGTCCGTTCGGCGGCCGACTTCGGTCATGTCAACGCCCACGAGCGCTGCCGGCCCAGTACCGCCTGTCGTCATCTCCCGGCGCTGGCGGCCCAGTTGGCGGTGGCCTCGGCCCTGTCGGCGTGGGCGCGGCCGGTGATGCCGGAGGGCGCCGACCGGCTCGCGGCGGCACTGCGGGCGACGCCGGGCCGCCCGGTCGACTGGCACGCGCTGTCGGCCCCCCTTCCCGGGACCCGGCTGTCGCCCCCGTCGGGACCGGTCTTCGGGTTCTGACCCTCCTCGACTACTAAGCAACTAAGTACCCCAGTAGCCCTGCCGCGTGACCGTGCGCGCGAGCGACGCGCAGGGACACGTGGCCCCCACTCCTCAGGAGCCCCACGTGTCCCTGCGCGTCGCCATGCTCAGCGTCCACACCTCCCCGCTCCACCAACCCGGGACGGGGGACGCCGGCGGGATGAACGTCTACATGGTCGAGCTCTCCCGCGCCCTGGCCGAACAGGGCGCGGAGGTCGATCTGTTCACCCGCTGCCGGGGTGAGGGGCTGCCCCCGCTCGTCGAGCTCGCCCCCGGTGTCCGGGTCCGGCATCTGCACGCGGGGCCGCGCCGGGCACTGCCCAAGGAGGCCATGCCCGATCTGGTCGTGCCGTTCTCGCTGGCGCTGCTCAAGGAGGAGCGCCGCTACGACCTGGTCCACTCCCACTACTGGCTCTCCGGGCAGGCCGGCCGGATCGCCTCGGTGGGCTGGCGGATCCCGCTGGTGCACACCGCCCACACCCTGGCCCGGGTGAAGAACGCCTCGCTCGCCGCGGGGGACACCCCCGAGCCGGAGCTCAGGGTGCGGGGCGAGCACCAGGTGGTGGGCGCCGCCGACCGGCTGATCGCCAACACGGCCGCCGAGGCGGAGGCGTTGCGGGCGCTGTACGGGGCGGAGGGGGCGCGGACGGAGGTCGTCCGTCCGGGTGTCGACCTGCGGACCTTTCGTCCGGGGGACGGCCGGGCGGCGGCGCGGGCCCGCCTCGGGCTCCCGGCGGACGCGTTCGTGCCGCTGTACGCGGGCCGCATCCAGCCGCTGAAGGGTCCGGACGTGCTCGTGCGGGCCGTCGCCGAGCTGCTGCGCGAGTCGCCGGAGCTGCGCCGGCGGCTCCTGGTGCCGGTGGTCGGCGGGCACTCGGGCGCGACCCGTGAGGGGACGGCGTGGCGGCTGGCCGGGGAGCTGGGGGTGACCGATGTGCTGCGGTCCTGCCCGCCCGTGCCGCAGGAACGGCTCGCGGACTGGTACCGGGCGGCGGACGTCCTGGTGGTGCCCTCGCGCAGCGAGTCCTTCGGGCTGGTGGCCCTGGAGGCGCAGGCCTGCGGGACGCCGGTGCTGGCGGCGGCGGTGGGCGGGCTGCCGACGGCGGTGTGGGACGGGGTGACGGGGCTTCTGGTGCACGGGCACGACCCGGTGGAGTACGCGCGCCGGCTGCGGTGGCTCGCGGGGCACCCGGAGGTGGTCGCGACGATGGGGGAGGCGGCGGTGCGCCATGCGCAGGGGATGAGCTGGCGTGCGTCGGCCGCCGGGACCGTCGAGGTCTACCGGGGGGCGCTCGCGGAGACGCGCCGGCCGGTCTTCCCGGGGGTGGTGGGGCAGGGGCGGCGGCACGCCCCTGCCCCGGCGGCCCCTCTCTCCTGGAGGAACGAGAAGGCCGTAGCACAAGTCTAGCACCTCTTTTGGTTCGACCAAAGATATGGAGAGGTCCGGATCGGTCAATTCCGTTGCGGGGAAGGCGTAATGACGCATCCACGCCATGGCGGGTCCACGCAGAGACGATCCCTGGATTCGATTCGGGTGCCGGGACAGAATGGAGATGTCTTCAGGGAACGCCCGGCGGCACGGGCCCCGGAAGGCGGAATTCACATTCCAAGTCCTGGAGGAATCATGTCTGTTGCGCAGAACACCGGTTTCCGCAAGGCCGTCCGTCAGCTCCTGGTCGCCGCCGCCGCGTGTACGGTCGTCGCGGGCGGCGCCGCCTTCGCCGTCGCCTCCGACAGCGAGCCGGTCACCCCGCAGACCATTGCCGGCGTCGCCGAGGACAACGGCTGGCCGGTCGTTCCGCCGAAGCCCACCCCCACCAACTGAGCGAAAACATCGGGAAATTCATCCGGAGAAATCTCCGGGGAATTCCTTTCGCCGGGCCCCTCGATCGCTGCCACGATTGCGGGGCCCGCTCCATTTCCCCGCCGGCTGCACGCGGCGCCGATCGCCCCCGGCCGGTCAGTCCAGCCAGCCGAGCCGTACCGCACGCGCCCCCGCCTCGAAACGGCTCGTCGCCCCCAGCTCCTGCATCAGCTCCGAGATCATCCGGCTGACCGTCCGCAGCGAGACCCCGAGCGTGCGCGCGATCCGCTCGTCCTTCATCCCCGAGGCCAGCATCAGCAGCGCCGCCCGCTGCTGCTCCGAGAGGCCGTCACCGCCCGCCTCCGCCGTCCCCTCGTTCCCGTACGGGGTCGCCGTGTGCCAGCAGTGCTCGTACAGGCTCAGATACGGCCGTACGAGGGCACTGCCCCGCGCCAGGATCGCGCCCTCGCCGGGCTCCTCGGGCCGGATCGGCACCAGGGCGAACTGCTGGTCGGCGATGATCAGGTTCATCGGGACGACCGGGGCGAGACGGATCTCCACCCCCAGCTCCGCCCGCTGTCCCAGGAACTTCTCCATCTCCGGGTCGGTGGCCTCCTGCCGGCCGTAGATGGCGCGCACCCGCACGCCGTTGGCGATCTGCCGCCGGTCGCGGTCGAGCATCCGGTCCGGGTTCTGCCGCCCCGGCGTGCCCGGGTGCAGCGCCGCCGAACTCTCCTGCATCACATCGGTGATGTCCTCGATGGCCTGCTGGATCCTGCGGTAGTCGGTCAGCGCCTCGACGTGCGCCTCCGCCCGGGTCAGCGCCTCGGCCCGCAGATAGGAGCCGGCGAGGATCTCCAGCGTGCTGTACGCCTCGTCCGCCTCGGCCAGGTGCTCCCGCAGCCGCTCCCGCTCCCGCTCCAGCAGTCGCAGCAGGGCGATCTCCGGGTCGATCGCCGCCACCGTGTCCGTGTCGGAGCGCCAACTGCCGTCCTGTACGGCGGCGATGGTGGCGTGTGCCTGACCGGTCGGCACGATGAGGCCCAGGGTGAGGAGTTCGCCGCGACATCGCTCGTACTCGTCCGGCGCGAGCCCGAGGTCCCGGCGGACCTCCTCGAAGTCCGAGACGCCCCGGCGGCGCAGCTCCTGGTACACGGCCAGCAGGACCTCGGTCGCGCCGTCCCCGATGCCGTCGCCCGCAGTGACCATGGCGAAGTGACCCCCCTCATTCTCCGAGTCGCCCCGCCCTCACCTTGTCATACGGCTCGGCGGGAGTCCTTCGTGCAGTGCCCGTACCCGTCCTCGTCCCGGTACGGGTACCCGTAAGCGTTCCGGTACCCGTACCCGTGGCTGCACCTACGGTGACGCACCTGAACTCCTCGGACTAGACCCCGTGTTCGGATCCCTCGCCGTCGAGCAGACCGAGCCGGGCCGCTTTCACGCCGGCCTCGAAGCGGCTCGCCGCCCCCAGCTCCTGCATGACCTCCGAGAGCAGTCGGCTGACGGTCCGGAGCGAGACCCCGAGGCTGCGGGCGATCTGCTCGTCCTTGATCCCGGAGGCGAGCATGTGGAGCGCGGCCCGCTGCTGGTCGGACAGGCCGTCGCCGCCGCCCTCCCCGGGCTCCTCCCCGTACCGGGAGGCCGCCTGCCAGCAGTACTCGTAGAGCGCGAGGTACGAACGGACCAGGCCGGGGCCGCGGGCCAGGATGGTGGGCGAGTCCGGGTCGTGCGGGTCCGTCGGCAGAAGGGCGAAGTTCTCGTCGGCGAGGACCATGTTCATCGGGACGACGGGGGAGAGCCGCAGCTCCACCCCGAGCGCGGCCCGCTCCTTCAGGTGCTGGGTCATCTCGGGCACGGTGCCGACCCGGCGGCTGTACATGGCGCGGACCCGCACCCCGCGGGCGGCCCGGGAACGGTCCCTCTCCAGCTCGGCGGCCATGTCCTCGCGCCGTACCGAGCCGGTGTGCATGACGTGCACGGCGGTGCGGACGGACTCCGTGAGCTCCGTCAGCTCGCGCAGCACCCGCTGCGGATCGGTGACGATCTCCACCTCGACCTCGGAGCGGGGGGCGGCCCCGGCGCGCAGGAACGGTCCGGCGAGGGCTTCGAGGGCGGTGTGGGCGCGGCTGGTCGCGGCGAGCCGGTCCTGGAGCCGGTCGCGTTCCCGGCGCAGCAGCCGCAGCAGGGCGACATCGGGGTCGACGACGATCCGGGCCCCGGCGCCGGGGGGCGCGTCCGATTCCTGCCGGTCACGGGGGTCCCGCGGGGCGGTCAGTCCTAAGGAGGCGAGTTCCTCGCGACATCGCTCCCGCTCCTCGGCGGAGAGCTGCAGGTCGTGCGCGACCTCGTCGAAGGTGCTGTCGGGGCGGGCGCGGAGTTCCTGGTAGACGGCGAGAGCCTGCTCGCTGCCGACACGGGACACGGCGGCGTTTCTGGACACGGCGCAGCTGACTCCCCTCGGATCCGCACGGATCCTGTTGAATCGCCCCGCCAGACCCTGCCACAAAATCGAACGGCACGCACGGAGTTGAACGGTGGTCAGACGGTGGGTGCGGCGGCCCGGCAGTCGGGGCACAGGCCCTTGAACACGACCTCCGCGTCCTCGATCCGCCACTCCGGCAGGGCGCCCTTCGGCGGCGCCGGCGCGACGGCCGCGACGTTCTCCACCCGGCCGCAGACCGTGCACAGGGCGTGCTGGTGCGGGGGCCCCGCGATCTCGAATACGGCGGGCAGGCCCGGCCGGTCGAACTTGCCGACCAGACCCGTCTCCTGGAAGTGCCGCAGCATCTCGTACACGGCCTGGCTGGTCAGCGTGCCGAGCCGCTCGCGGGCGGTGGTGGTGATCGCCTCGACGTCGAGATGGCCGCCGGTGGCGAGCACCGTGAGCACCTCGAGGCGCGGGCCCGTGACCCGCAGCCCGACATCGCGCAGCCGCTGGATCACCGCCTCGCGGCCCGTCAGCTCTTCCACGACTGCCATCTTCTCCGCCCGCCACCTGGTCGGCTCAAACGTTTGTGGGCATCGTACCTCTTGCTCTTCCACCTCGTCAGGTGTGCCGGTCGACCTCGTCAGGTGCTCCGCGGCCCTCCGTCAGTCGTCCGCCCTGCACACCAGCAGGACGGACTCGGTCCGCTCGTCGATCCGGTGCCGCCGCCGGCCCTCGATGTGCAGGCCCGCCGAGTGCAGCTCCGCCGCGAGTCGCTCCGGGTCCACGATCCACTTGTCGGTGGTCAGCACGACCCGCTCCGTGGAGAGCTTGCCGGTCCTGGCCGCGTAGTAGGTGATCCGCTCGCTCATCGACGGCAGGTCGAAGACCTGCCGGGCCACCACCCACTCGTCGACGCCGTCGAAGCGGGGCACCTGGAACGCCCAGGTCCGCCGCGGTTCCGCGATCAGCCCCGGCAACCGGTGCGCCGTGTAGTCGAGGGCGAGCGCCCCGCCCGTCTCCAGACGGGAGGCGACCTCCCGCAGCAGCGCGGGCCGCCGTGCCGGGGGTACGGCGGCGACCATCGCGCCCGCGAGCAGGGCGAGCCGGTAGCTGCCCCCGAGCCGCAGCTCGGTGAGGTCCGTCCGGTGGGTGACGACGAGCCCGGCCACCTGCGGGCCGATCCGGCGGGCCCAGTCCTCGAGGCGCTCGAGGGCCGAGGCGTCCCGGTCCACGGCTTCCACGGCGAAGCCGTGCCGGGCGAACGGGACGGCGAGCCGCCCGGCGCCGGAGCCGAGGTCCAGAACGGGTCCGCCGGTGGAGCGGGCGAGACTGAGATACCGGACGATGTCCGCGCTGTGCGGGCCGAGCAGGGCGTCGTGCAGCCAGACGGAGCCGGCGTCGGCGGGGGAGACGGACTCGAGCCCGGGAAGGGTGTCCGGGGTGACCCGGACGCCGGCACCGGGGGCGGGCTCCTGCTCCCGGCCGTATCGGGACGGCAGGACCGGCGCGAGCGCTGCGGGCACGACGGGCAGGGAAGTGCCGCTCGGTGTGTGCATCGCTCCTCCAGGGGCTCGCTCGGTCCATGCCGTCCGGACGAGGTACCCGTGCCGCCGGGACCGCGCCGCTGGACCCATCCTGACCTGGGGAGGGAGCCCCGATCCACCGGATCGGGCTGCGTGAACACGCGATGGCGTGGATCTGCCACGCCTCGAAGTGAGGGCTCTCAGACGACCGTTCGGCTGAATCGGCGGGGGGAGAGGGGGGTGAAGCCGAGCCGGGTGTAGAAGGGCAGCGACGGGTCGCTCTCCGCCGGGAGTTCCACCCGCTGGTCCCTGGCCCCGTAGCTCCGCATCCGGTCCGTGGCCGCCGCGACCAGGGCCGTACCCACGCCCCGGCGCCGGGAGCCGGCCGCCACGGCCAGGGCGTACACCTCGCCCTCGCCCGGGACCGGGACACCGCCCGCGGCGGCGCCGACGACCGCTCCCTCCGCGTCGGTCGCGACGAGCCAGCCGAGCCAGCCGGGCGCGCCTCCCGGAATTTCAATTTCCGCTCGTATGCGGGGGAGTGCGCATTGTGCGGAGATCAGTCGACGCATCGGGATTTCGTCCAGGATTCCCGCATAGCTGCTCCGAATGACGTCGGCGAGCAGCCTGGATATCGTCGTCGCATCGCCGGCCGCGGCCGTCCGAACGCCAGCCAGCTGCATCGGTTCTGTACCCTTCGACGTGCCGAGCCCGATCCCCCAACGTACCCACAATAGCCGGGAATTCAGTGGGGCGTGACCGATGCGAAATCTACGAATTCGCTTAGTAAATAGGGCTGTTCGGCAGCCCGGTCGGCTGAAGCGAGTAAATTACCCGGGGAAGGAACAGCAGGCGACGATCAGGGGTGCCATCGCGAGTCCCGCGGACGCGATGGTCAGCAGACCGCGCAGAACGGGGTGCCCCACGCTGTACGGGGTGAGGATGCGGCGCATCCGCAGCGCCGCCGACGGCCCGCCCGCCGCGAACGCGGACCGCGGCGCCCGCCCCGAGGCGAGCGCGTACAGCGCCGTGGCCAGCGCGTCCCGCGTACACCGGCGCAACGCCCGGTCGTCCGCCGCCATTTCCAGCAGAAGGGGTACGGCGGTCCCGCCGTGCCGCGCGAGCGGAAGGCGCGGGAACACGGCCGAGAAGGCCTCCGCCGCCGCGACCAGGAGATGGTGCCGTCCGGCGATGTGCGCCCGCTCGTGCGCGAGGGCCGCCGCGAGCTGGGCCGGGGTGAGGGTGTGCACCGCGCCCGAGGAGACGACGACCCGCCGCGAGCGGCCGGGCAGGCAGTAGACGGCGGGGCGTTCGTCGTCGAGGACGGTGGCCCGCAGGGCGGGGTCGTACCGCCCGACGAGCCGCAGCACCCCCGCGTGCCGCAGCCGCGCCCGCCGTGCCCCGACCAGACGGCGGACGAACGCGGCGGCGGGCAGCGACAGCACGGCGAGGGAGAGCGCGAGGGCGAACCGCTCGCGCCCGTCGAGGTGCAGGAGCTGCTCGACCGTGGGCGGCCGCAGCGTGAGCATCATGTCGGCCAGACGGTGGCTGCTCTCGCCCGACAGGACCATCTGGGCGGGCAGCAGGGCCGTCGCGGTGGCGAAGACGGCGCCGCACGCGGCCCAGACGCCGAGGGCGAGCCGGGGCACCTGCTGGGCCCAGTGCGCCCGGGCCACCAGCCAGGGCACCAGGAAGCCGGTGAGTGCGACGAGCCCGGACGGGACGAGGACGTGGTGGTTCACGCGCCGCCCCCGCCGCCGGGGTGCGGGTCCTGGTCGCCGCGGGCGGCGCGCAGGGCGGCGTCGAGGGCGTCCATGTCCTCGTCCGAGATGACCTCGACGAAGCGCAGAAGGGCGGCGGGGCGGTCCTGGCTGTCGCCGAGGGCGTCCCGCATGAGTCCGGCGGTGTACTCCTCGCGGCTGCGGACGGGTTCGTACAGCCAGGCCCGGCCGGCCTTCTCGCGGCGGAGCCAGCCCTTGCGGTGCAGGATGTCGGCGACCGTCATGACGGTCGTGTAGGCGACCCGGCGGCCGCGGTTGATGTCGTCGACGATCTCGCGGACCGTGGCGGGCCGCTGCCAGGCCCACAGCCGGTCCATGATCTCGGCCTCCAGCTCTCCCAGCCGGCGCACGTGCATCCCCTCCCCCTACGGGCGGCTCATGGTACGGGCCGCTCCCCTCGCCCAGATATACCCCCCATGGGTACCCTGGCAGGATGTCGACCCTCATGACCACCCTCATGAAGACCGCCCTGGACACCACCCGGAAGGCGCCCACGCACAACCGCCCCTGCGCGAAGGCCTGCGACTCCGGTCTCCCCGGATCCGTGGAGCTGGTGCTCCTCCGGCAGCTGCTCGGCCTCTGTCTCCGGCTGAGTCTCACGCTGTCCGCCGACTGCTCTTCGCGCAAGGGCGGTTGATACCGCCGCGATAGTCCGTCACCTCACCCGGTCACGTCCGGATCAGCCGGGCGATGGCCTTCGACGCCTCGCCCACCTTCTCCTTCGCCTGGTCCCCGCCCTGTGCGATGGCCTCCGTGACGCAGCAGCTCAGGTGCTCGTCCAGCAGGGCCACCGCGCAGGACTGGAGGGCCGCGTTGATCGCGGAGACCTGGGTGAGGACGTCGATGCAGTAGACGTCCTCGTCGACCATCCGCTGCACCCCCCTGACCTGGCCCTCGATCCGGCGCAGGCGTCTGATGATGTCTTCCTTGTGCTGTCCGTAACCGGCCACGACGGGCTCCTCGGGGATTCGGCGGGGAAGGGAGAGCGGGTCAGCGGTCGGCGGCCCGGAAGCCCCGCAGCCGCAGGCTGTTGCCGACCACGAACACCGAGGAGAAGGCCATCGCCGCGCCCGCGATCATCGGGTTGAGCAGTCCGGCCGCGGCCAGCGGCAGCGCCGCCACGTTGTAGGCGAAGGCCCAGAACAGGTTCGAGCGGATCGTGCCGAGCGTCCTGCGGGAGAGCCGGATGGCGTCGGCGGCGGCCCGCAGGTCCCCGCGGACGAGGGTCAGGTCGCCGGCCTCGATGGCGGCGTCCGTGCCGGTGCCCATCGCCAGACCCAGGTCGGCCTGGGCGAGCGCCGCGGCGTCGTTCACCCCGTCGCCGACCATGGCCACCGAACGGCCCTCGGCCTGGAGCCTCTTGACGACGTCGACCTTGTCCTGCGGCATGACCTCCGCGACGACCTCGTCGATGCCGACCTCGGCGGCGACGGCCTCGGCGACCGCCTTGTTGTCACCGGTGAGCAGGATCGGGTTCAGGCCGAGCCCGCGGAGCCTCCTGATGGCCTCGGCGCTGGTCTCCTTCACCGCGTCGGCGACCTCCAGGACGGCGCGGGCCTTGCCGTCCCACGCCACGGCGATCGCGGTCCTGCCGGCCTTCTCCGCCGCGTCCTTGGCGGCCTTGAGGTCCGCCGGGAGCGCCATGGCCCACTCGTCGAGGAGCTTCTCGCGGCCGACGAGGACGGCATGGCCCTCGACGACGCCCTGGACGCCCAGGCCGGGGATGTTGGCGAAGTCCTCGGGGGTGGGCAGCGTGCCCACCCTGGCGGCGGCGCCGGTGGCGACGGCCTGCGCGATCGGGTGCTCGGAGGAGTGCTCCAGGGCGCCGGCGAGCCGCAGGACGTCGCTCTCGTCGGTGTTCTCGGCGGTGTGGACCTTGAGGAGGGTCATCCGGCCGGTGGTGACGGTGCCGGTCTTGTCGAGGACGATCGTGTCGACCTTGCGGGTGGTCTCCAGGACCTCGGGGCCCTTGATCAGGATGCCGAGCTGCGCGCCGCGGCCGGTGCCGACCATGAGGGCGGTCGGGGTGGCCAGGCCGAGGGCGCAGGGGCAGGCGATGATCAGGACGGCGACGGCGGCGGTGAACGCGGCGGTGAGGCCCTGTCCGGTGCCGAGCCAGAAGCCGAGGGTGCCGAGCGCGAGGGCGATGACCACGGGTACGAAGACGGCCGAGATCCGGTCGGCGAGGCGCTGGGCGGCGGCCTTGCCGTTCTGCGCGTCCTCGACGAGCTTGGCCATGCGGGCGAGCTGGGTGTCGGAGCCGACACGGGTGGCCTCGACGACGAGCCGGCCGCCGGCGTTCAGGGTGGCGCCGGTGACGGAGTCGCCGACGGAGACCTCGACCGGGACGGACTCGCCGGTGAGCATGGAGGCGTCGACGGCGGAGGAGCCCTCGACGACGGTGCCGTCGGTGGCGATCTTCTCGCCGGGACGGACCAGGAAGCGCGTCCCGACCTGGAGTTCGGCGGTCGGTACGGTGACCTCCTGGCCTCCGCGCAGGACGGTGACCTCCTTGGCGCCCAGCTGCATCAGCGCCTTGAGCGCGGCGCCCGCCTTGCGCTTCGAGCGGGCCTCGAAGTAGCGGCCCGCGAGGATGAAGGCGGTGACGCCGGCCGCGGCCTCCAGATAGATGTTCCCGGCGCCGTCGGTACGGGCGATGGTGAACTCGAAGGGGTGGGTCATGCCGGGCGTGCCGGCGGTCCCGAAGAACAGCGCCCACAGGGACCAGAGGAACGCGGCGATCGTGCCGACCGAGATCAGGGTGTCCATGGTGGCGGCGCCGTGCCTGGCGTTCGTCCAGGCGGCCCGGTGGAACGGCCAGGCGGCGTAGACGACCACCGGCGCGGCGAGCGTGAGGCTCAGCCACTGCCAGTACTCGATCTGGAGCGCCGGGACCATCGCCATGGCGATGACCGGCACGGCGAGCGACACGGCGGTGATCAGCCGCTGCTTGAGGGGCCGCAGTTCCTCTTCGGCCCTCTCCTCGTCGGAGGGTCCTTCGGCTCCCGGGGTCTCGGACTCCGGGGGCGTGGGCTCGGCTGCGGTGTAGCCGGTGGCCTCGACGGTGGCGATCAGCGCGGCGACGTCGATGTCGGCGTCGAAGGTGACCTTCGCCTTCTCGGTCGCGTAGTTGACGGTGGCCTCGACCCCGTCCATCCGGTTGAGCTTCTTCTCGATGCGCGCCGCACACGAGGCGCAGGTCATGCCGCCGATGGCGAGCTCGACCTGGGCCGTGCCGGGTGTCGTCGTTGTCATGAGACTGCTTCCTCGTGAGTACGGGGTCGGGGGCCGGGGCCCGGTCTCGCGGGCGGGCCCCGGCGGCCGAGGCAGTGCGGGCGGTGGTCGCCGGGCCGGGCGGACCGCGGGTACCGGGACGGGGGACGCCGGTGGGTGCGGTCGGCCCGGCGGTGGATCAGGCGCGGCCGGTGAGCTCGTAGCCCGCGTCGTCCACCGCGGCGGTGATCGCCGCGTCGTCGGGCGCGCCGCCCGTGGTCACGGTCACCAGGCCGCCGGCGACGTCGACGTCCACGGAGATGACGCCGTCGAGCGCGCCGACGGACTTGGTGATCGCGGTCTTGCAGTGTCCGCAGGTCATGCCGGAGACGGCGTAGACCGTGACGGTGCTGTCGGCGACCGCGACGGCGGTGGTCTCCGTGGTCGAGCAGCTGTTGTCGGGGGTGCAGCAGGAGCCCATGGCTTCCTCCTCGGTCGGTTCCACTCGGGTTTTCCGGCGACCGGATACCCTCGGGGGGTATTCGGTTATGAGTCCATGTATACCCCCCTCCCGTATCTCGCGCAAGCAGTTCCGGTGACTTGACTTGATACCCCCCAGGGGTATGGTGAGGTGCATCGAACGGTTACCCGCGCCACCCACACGTACGGGAGAGCAGCCATGAACACCGGAGTGAAGATCACTGCCTTTGCCGCCGCGCTCGCCGCGACCTTCGGGACCGCGTACGGGGTCGGCAAGGGGGTCGGCCCCGTCGGGGAGCCGGCGCGGGCCGGGCACGGCGAGCACGCCGCCGCCCAGCCGGAGAAGGAGAGGAAGGGGGAGGGCGCGCACGCGGGTCACGGGGAGGGCGCCGCCGAGGGGAGCGCCCCCGCCGCCGAGCTCCCCGGGGGACTCCAGGTCTCCGAGGGCGGCTACACCCTGGCCATGGAGACCCCCGTGCCCGCCGCGGGGAAGAGCGTCCTGAAGTTCTCGATCAAGGACGCGAGCGGCCGGAAGGTCACCGCCTTCACCACCGAGCACGGCAAGGAACTGCACTTCATCGTCGCCTCGCGCGACCTCAACACCTTCCGCCATCTGCACCCGGTGAAGGCGGCCGACGGCACCTGGACGACCCCCGTCGACCTCCCCGCCGCGGGCGGCTACAAGGCCTTCGCCGACTTCAAGCCGGCCGCGCCCGGGGCCAAGGGCATCACCCTCGGTGTCGACCTCTCCGTACCGGGGGCGTACACGCCGAAGCCGCTGCCCGCCATCGCGCCGACCTCCACCGTCGACGGCTACCAGGTCCGCCTCGGCGGCACCCTGAACCCCGGCAGGGCCGGCGAACTCCGTCTCACCGTCACCAGGGGCGGGAAGCCCGTCACCGACCTGGAGCCCTATCTCGGCGCGTACGGTCACCTGGTCGCCCTGCGCGACGGCGACCTCGCCTACCTCCATGTGCATCCGAACGAGGGCGGCCCCGGCCCCGACGTCTCCTTCACGGCGACGGCACCCAGCCCGGGCACGTACCGTTTGTTCCTCGACTTCCAGCACGAGGGCACGGTGCGCACGGCCGCCTTCACGGTCACGACCGGCGGCGCCGCGGCACCGGCGAAGGCGCCCGTCCCCGCGGCCGGTGAGGCCACGCACGATGCGGGAGACCACGCGCACGGCTAAGTCTTGATCCGCAGTTCACCAGAGGGTGAGTTGTGGACTGCACGCGGTGCGGTGCCCGGGCTTTCCGGCGTGGCCACGAGGTCGTGACTCATCCGGGGCTGCTCGGTTCCGCTGTCCCGCGGTTCGGGGAGCAGAGGTCTCACGGCGTTGCCGTGGGACTGCCACGCGACCCGGCCGCCAGGGCGGTTTCGGGCTCGGTGTGGTTGACTCCCGCAGCGCTACTTCCAGCGCTTCTGAGTATGTGATCTGGGCGTTTCTGGATGCGGTGGTGTCCAGGTACGCGGTCCTGGGGTCGTCCGGGTCGTTGAAGCGGACGAACGCGGCCAGGGCGGCGGATACGAGGTCACGCTTGCCGACCAAGCCGCAACCGGTGCACTTGTGCTCGCGGTCGCGCAGGCTCTTGCGTGCTCGCCGGCCGCAGAGGCAGTGCTGCGACAGGGCCGTTGACCAGGTGGATGCCCGTACGAGTCGCCCGCCTGCTGCCTTGCACTCAACATCCAGGGCGGCGATGAGCATGCCTGGTGTCGTCCGGGAGAGGCGTTTGCCCCACAGCCGGTACCAGGTGCGGATGTCGCAGTCCTCCACGACCAGCACGGGGCCGTGAGCGGCAATGATCTCCCGCGCCACCATACGGGCACGGTGGCGGCGGCGCTCGGCAGCCGAAGCAGCGGCCTCGGCCTGCCGGCCGCGCTGCTGACGGTAATGGGCGGACAGCCGGTCACGGCGAAACGCCTGCTTCGGCTTCCCGTCCGACCGCACTGCCCTGGCACCGCCGGGCACGGTCACCAGCTTGGGCTCCTGTCCCTTGGCCGCGCGACGCTCGGCACGTACGGTCTGTTTTTTCGACCATGCGTACTGCGCGATGTTCGTTGCCCTGCGGGAGCGCTCCAGAGCCCGCGCCCGGCCCCGTCGCTTCTTCGCTTCCTTCTCCAACCGGGCGCGCTCGGCGTCGGTGAGCGCGATCTCGGTGGATACGGGGACGCCCCCGTCGAGCTGAGCGGGGAAGGAGACGATCGACAGGTTGGAGACGTTCCCGTCCACCCCGCCGATCCGGCCGAGCCGGACGGCCTTGTGGCGCATCTCCCGTACGGCCGGAGAGGAGTAGCCGAGGCCCAGAACCATCAGGTGTGCCTCGTATGCCCAGCCGCCTGGCGCGGATGCCTTCCGACGACGGACGAGGTCGACTTTGTGCCAGCGGCCGGGGTTGTCGAGGAAGTGCTGTACGCGCTCCCGCTGTCCCGCGCCCTGCGCAATGCGGACGGGGAGAACAAGGTCACCCCGGCGGCTGCCGGGGCCTCCGGCGAACACCACGGCGAGCGGACCGGTGTGGTCCCACCAATTCGCATTCCGCATCCCAGGCTTGCCCGAGGCGGTCAGCCTGCCCGTGGGGACACGTCCCTCGGGAACAGCGGGCTTCGGCATGCGGCGGGGCTGCATCAGCGCTTGCCGACCGCCGTCGGCATAGGCCATGACGTGCCCATGGACAGTGCCGACGAGGCGGAAGGTCTCCCATTTGTTCTCGGCGGTGTGTGAGCGGGCGCGGCCCGGAATTCGAGTGAAGTCGTGCCGATGACCGGCCCTCGGCCGTCCGGAGCGGTGGCCGGTGGCGTCGGGGAACAGATGCCGGGAGACGCCGTTCCACACCTCGTCGGCGATGTGCATCGCGAGGGCCTTGGTGGCGTGGTGCTTCAAGTGGCCGGAGTCTTCGAGGTGCTTGTACGCACACCGCTCCAGCGCTTCACGGGACAGGCCGAGGCGTTGCCTTACATCCTTCCCGCCCTGTTTGTCACGCGTGCGGTGCGCGGCCCAGTAGGCGTCGACCTTGGCGCGAGCGTCCCGCTGGACGGCGCTCTTGATCGACCACATCGCCCCGAACAGTCGCTCCAGCCGGGCCAAATCGGAGGGGTCGGAGACGGCCAGCGAGAGCACCATCACCGAGACGGCCCCATGGTCGGGTTTGGTCCACTTGGGGGCCTTGTTCTTCCCCCGAAACCTCGACGTCTGGGCAGTCTGCATCACTGTCACCCCCCGTAACCGAATTAGCTGACGGGCAACACGCTACGTGAGTAGTTCGGCTGTGGCATGGTGAATGAGATCTCTGGTTTCGAACGTGGCCGAAGGTGGCGGTTGACTCCAGGCTGCCGTCCAGCACACCAACAGAGATCGATGCCTTCCGACCGCGGCTCCGCTCGGGACGAGTCTTATAGGCTGGCCATTGGACTAGACCTGTAGAGACGTATTCATGGAGGAATGGGCTCGATGAGCAACCGTGCAGTCCTTGAGGTGATCGCCCTCGACGAGGAAGACGCGGTCGCTGCCCAGACCGGCGGCGCCGACCGGCTCGAACTCGTCACCGACATGGCGGCGGACGGGCTCACCCCGTCCCGGACCGGCTTCACCGCCATCCGTGCCGCCGTCGACATCCCGCTGCGCGTGATGCTCCGCCTCTCCGACGGATTCGCGGCCGGCGGCCCCCAGGGCGTCGACGCCCTCGTGGCCCGCGCCACCGAACTCCGGGAGGCGGGCGCCGACGAGTTCGTCCTGGGCTTCCTCACCGCGGACGGCGAGCCCGACCTCGTGGCCGTCGAGCGGCTCATCGCCGTCCTCGACGGCTGCCGCTGGACCTTCCACCGGGCGATCGACCGCACCGCCGACCGCGACGGACTGCGCAAGCGGCTCGCCGACCTCCCCGGCCTCGACACCTACCTCACGGCCGGCGCCGCCACCGGCGTCGACGACGGCCTGGCCACCCTGGCGGCCGAGGCCGCCCGCACGGGCGAGCCGGGCTACGAGGCCCAGATCCTCGTCGGCGGCGGCCTGCGCCTCGACCACCTCCCCGGACTGCGGGCGGCCGGCCTCGACGCCTTCCACATCGGCGGCGCGGCCCGCCCCCAGGGCTGGGCGGCCCCGGTCTCGGCGTCCGCGGTCCGGACGTGGCGCGAGGCGCTGGACGCGTAGGTCGTCCCTTCCGGAGAGCCTTCCGGGCGCGGGCGGTCACCTCACGGGGCCGCCCGCTCCAGGGCCGCCCGCTCCGGGGCCGCGTGCGGCGGAGGCCGGGAAAACACGTGGCCCGGGGCGAGGAGTGATCGTTAGCCTCCCCGGTATGGCAGCCACCCCGATGCAACCCGGCGAACTCGACATCGACCCCGCGCTCGTCGAAGGCCTCGTCGCAGAGCGCTTCCCCGCGTGGGCGGCCCTGCCGGTCCGGGCCGTGGCCTCGGCCGGCACGGACAACGCGATGTTCCGGCTCGGCGACGACCTCGTCGTACGGCTGCCCCGCGTCCCGTACGCGGCCCGCCAGATCGACAAGGAACAGCGCTGGCTGCCGCTGCTCGGCCCGCACCTGCCGCTGGACGTCCCCGTCCCGGTGGGACGGGCCGCGGCCGGCCCGGACTTCCCGTTGCCCTGGTCCGTCTACCGCTGGCTCGACGGGGACGACACGTACAACGCCCCGCTCACCGATCTCGCCCACGCCGCCGTCGAGTTGGGCCGATTCGGCGCCGTCCTGCGCACCCTCGACGCGAGCGAAGGGCCCGCCTCCTTCCGGGGCGGCCCGGTCACGTCGTGGGAGGACGGCAACCTGCCGGGCGCGGTCCGCGACCTCGGGGCCGAGGGCCTGGTCGACGCGGAGCTCGCCACCGCCTCCTGGGAGGCGGTCCTGCGGCTCCCCCGGTGGGAGGGAGCGCCCGTCTGGATCCACGGCGACCTGCTGCCGGGCAATCTGCTCGGCCGCGAGGGCCGTCTCAGCGCCGTCATCGACTTCGGCGGTGTCGGTACGGGCGACCCGGCCTGCGACATGATGCCCGCCTGGACCCTGTTCACCGCCGACACCCGTCCCCTCTTCCGCGAGGCCGCGCGGGTCGACGACGCGACCTGGGCGCGCGGGCGGGGCTGGGCCCTGGCCTGGGGCCTGGTGACCGAGCACTACTACCGCGACACGAACCCGGTGCTCGCGGCCGTCGCCCGCCGCACCCGCACCGAGGCGCTCGCGGAGTACGCGGAAGCGGTCACGTCCTGACGGACGAGGCCGATCCCGCCTCAGCGGACGACGTCGAACACGTTCTTCTGGATCCCGTTGGAGTACGCCTCGTGCTCGACGAGCTTCAGCTTCTGCGTGTCCTTGTCCGTCTCGCTGAACAGGCGCTTGCCCGCGCCGAGCAGCAGCGGGAAGACGAGCAGGTGGTACCGGTCGATCAGACCGGCGTCCGACAGCGCGCGGTTCAGCGAGGCGCTGCCGTGCATGATGATCGGGCCGCCCTCGGTCTCCTTCAGCGCGGCGACCTCGTCGAGCGAGCGCAGGATCGTGATCTCGCCCCAGTTGTCCACCAGGTCGTCCTCGGTGAGCGTCGTGGACACCACGTACTTCGGCAGCGTCCGGTAGCGGGCGAAGTCCTCCATGTCCGGCCAGACCGCGCTGAACGCCTCGTAGCTGGCCCGGCCGAGCAGCATCGCGCCGGCCTCCTCCTGCTCCTGGCCCTTCAGGGCGTACGCCTCCGGAACGAAGTCCATCTCCTTGAAGGTCCAGCCCGAGTTCCGGTAGCCGGGCTCGCCGCCGGGGGCCTCCACGACACCGTCGAGCGAGACGAAGGCGGAGCTGATCAGAGTACGCATCTGGGGTCTCCCGCAAGGTTCATGACGACTGCTCAGCCCTGACGCTCAGCAGCGGGTACAACCTATAGACCGGCGCTCCCGAAGAAACTCATCGGTCGCCGGCCGATCGGTCCGCGTCGCCCTCCGGCGCGGCGACGAGCTCCACCTCGAACCCGTCGGCGTTCTCCAGATAGGCCGCGTAGACGCCCTCGCCTCCCGCGTACGGGTGACGGTCGGCGAACAGCAGCCGCCAGCCGTGCGCCGGCGCGGCGTCCACGAGCGCGTCGACGGCGGACCGGTCGCCCGCGTGGAAGGCGAGATGGTTCAGGCCGGGCCTCAGCCGGTCGTGCCGGTCCGACGTGCGGGCCGGGGACCGCTCGACGACGAGGTAGAAGGAGTCGAGCGCCCAGCTGCGACCGCCCTCCCAGCGCTGGAAGGGCCGGTACCCGAGGGCGCCGAGGAGCCAGCCGAAACTGTCCTCGGCCACGGCGAGATCCCCCACCCACACCTCGACGTGGTGCGGCGCGCCGGGTCGGCTCACACCTGCTCCAACTGCGGTGGAACGGGGGCGGAGTGGAGGACGGTCAGCCCGGACACGGCACGGGTCAGCGCCACGTACAGCCGACGCAGACCGGTCCGCTCGTCGGGTTCGCCGTCGACGACCGCCGCCGGCTCGTCCAGGACCACGTAGTCGTACTCCAGACCCTTCGCGAGCGAGGCCGGGACCAGGGTCAGACGGGACTCGGCCGTCGTCTCCTCGCCGGGGGAGAGGTACGCGAGCCCGGCGGCCGTCAGCGCCTCCGCGAGCGGGGCGATCCGTGCGTCGGCGGCGATCAGCCCGATGGAGCCCTCGTGGGCGAGTGCCTCGGCGCAGGCCGCGACGACGTCCCCGTCCAGGGTGTCCGTGTGCCGGATCTCCAGCGAGCCGGGGTTCTCCCGCACCGACTCCACCGCCGCGAGCCCCGGCGACATGTGCGGCAGGAGCCGCGAGGCGTACGCGATCACCTCGCGCGGCACGCGGAAACCGGCGGTCAGCTCCTCCACCACCGCCTCCGGCTTCCCGAGGTGCCCGAGCGCCTCCGCCCAGCTCGTCGTCGCCCACGGGGTCGTCCCCTGCGCGAGGTCGCCGAGGATCGTCGCCGAGCCGGTCGTGCAGCGCCTGCCCACCGCCCGGTACTGCATCGGGGACAGGTCCTGCGCCTCGTCGAGGACGACGTGGCCGAGCGAATGCGTCCGCTCCACCAGGTCGTGTGCCTCGTCGACGAGGACCGCGTCCGCCGCCGACCACTTCGCCGTCCTCACGCTCCGGGCGGGCTTCGCCCAGAGCAGCAGCTTCTGCTCGTCCTCGGTGAACAGTCCCTCGGCGTGCTCCGCGAGGAACTCCGCGTCGCTCAGCAGCCGGAGCACCAGCTTCGCCGGCTCCACCGGCGGCCAGCACTCCTTCACGACCGCCTTCACGGCGGTGTTCCGCGCGACCGCGTTCTGCACCCGGTCGTCGGGGGCTTCGCCCGCCTGCTCCATCCGGACCAGGACCGCGTGCGCGATGCGCTGCGGAAGGGCCTCGCGGGCGGCCCCGTACCGGATGTCGCGGTCGATCAACTCCTGGACGATCTCTTCGAGTTCGTACGCGGGTACCCGCCAGCGGCGCGAACCGCGCACCACCATGAGGGACTCCTTCGGCAGCGCCACGTGCGAACGCACCGCCCGTCGCAGCAGCTCCGCCATCCGGGCGTCGCCCTTGAGGACGGCGGTGGCGGCCTCGTCCGCGCCCCGCACCTCGACCTGCCCGCCGACGAGATCGTCGACGGTGGCCTGCTTGACCTCCAGCTCGCCGAGTGCGGGCAGGACCTGCTCGATGTAGTGCAGGAAGGACCGGTTGGGGCCGATGACCAGGGTTCCGGTCCGGGCGAGCCGCTCGCGGTGCGCGTACAGCAGGTAGGCGACACGGTGCAGACCGACGGCGGTCTTACCGGTACCGGGTCCCCCCTGCACGCACACGGTCCCGGAGAGATCGGAGCGGACGATCCCGTCCTGCTCCGGCTGGATCGTGGCGACGATGTCCCGCATCGGGCCGACACGCGGCCGTTCGATCTCCGCCTGGAGCAGCCGGCTGGTCCGTTCGAGCTCCTCGGGGTCGGAGAGGTGCTCGTCCTCGTACGCGGTGAGCTCGCCGCCCGTGTACCCGAAGCGCCGGCGCAGGCCGACGTCCTGCGGGTCCTTCTTCGACGCCTGGTAGTACGGCTGCGAGACCGGTGCGCGCCAGTCGATCACCATCGGGTCGCCGCCGGCGTCGTGCACGTGCCGCCGCCCGATGTAGAAGCGCTGCCCCTCCTGCGTGGTGTGCAGATAGTCGAGCCGCCCGAAGAACAGCGGGGTGTGGGACAGGTCGGCGAGCGCCTTGATGCGGTCCTCGATCTGCCGGCCCAGCACCACCGCGTTGACCCAGTTCGCGGTGACGTCCTTGATGTCGAGCGCCTCCACGTCCTCGCGCATCGCGCGCAGGGCGGCGCGGGAGGAGGTCAGATGGGCGCGTTCGCGAGCGAGCGGATCGTCGGACGCGGGCACGGACACGGACACGGTGGAGCCTCCGGGGCGAATGCGCGGATACGCGGCTACGTGGATACACGGACACGTCGAGGTGGCCGCCGGTTACCGACCGGGCGGCGGCTCTCCACGGAGGGAGGCGGGGAAGCTGGCGAGTGTAACTCCTGAGCGGACGCGGGGGCGAGCGGATTCCCCCGTGTCCACCCCGTAGGGGACGGGGTCCGTCTCACGTCGGACCCGGACGCGCCCCCGGTTCACCCCCGAGAGCGATGTGTTCGGAATGTCCGGATTCCATGATGGAGGCATGACCGCGACGACCTTCACCCTCGTGACCACCGTGACCCGCCCCCGTGTCCGCCCGCTGAACACCGCCCTGCGCGCGATACGTGCCTTCGGCGGCGCCGCGGCCGGCGTCGTCCTGCTCGGCGACTACGGCCCGCCGGAGGCCGGGATCAGGCACCCCCGCCCTGAGTACGCCCCCGGCCCCGACTGAGTACGGGAGCGTCTGCCGTCACGGGACCGGCCCTGATGTGATCGGCCCATGACGACGACGCCCCTCGACCCCACCGACGCTCCCGACCCCTACGCCCCGAGCCGCCGCGCCCTGCGGGTCGTCGCCGGGTGCGGATTCCTCCTGCTCGCGGCGTGCTTCGTCGCCACCGTCATGGTGGTGCTCCGCGACGCCGTCGAGGGAGACGGCGCCGCCAGGGGGTTCGTCACCGCGGCGTTCTGGACCCTGTTCCTGGGAGCCCTCTCGGGGGTGGCGGCCCTGATCGCACCCCGCAAGGGCCTGGTGATCGCCGAGTACGCCCTGGCGATCGTGGCCCCGGTCGTGGCGCTGATGGACTAGGAGACGGCGCCCCGGGACCGCGCCCCGGGACCGTGCTCCGGCACCGCGCTACGGCGCGAGCAGCTCGTCCGCGTCGACGATCCGGTACGCGTACCCCTGCTCGGCCAGGAACCGCTGCCGGTGCGCGGCGAAGTCCTGGTCGATGGTGTCCCGGGCGACCACCGAGTAGAAGTGCGCCTGGTGACCGTCGGACTTCGGCCGCAGTACCCGTCCGAGGCGCTGCGCCTCCTCCTGGCGGGACCCGAAGGTGCCCGACACCTGGATGGCGACGGTCGCCTCCGGCAGGTCGATGGAGAAGTTCGCGACCTTCGACACGACGAGCACGCTGATCTCGCCGGTGCGGAAGGCGTCGAAGAGCTTCTCGCGCTGGGCGTTCGAGGTCTCGCCCTTGATGACGGGCGCGTCCAGGTGCTCGCCGAGCTCGTCGAGCTGGTCGATGTACTGCCCGATGACGAGGATCTGCTGCCCCTCGAACTTCTTCACCAGGGCTTCGGTGACCTTCCGCTTCGTCGCGGTCGTGGCGCAGAAGCGGTACTTCTCCTCGGCCTCGGCGGTGGCGTAGGCGAGCCGCTCGGAGTCGGTCAGGTTGACCCGGACCTCGACGCAGTCGGCGGGCGCGATGTAGCCCTGCGCCTCGATCTCCTTCCACGGCGCGTCGAACCGCTTGGGCCCGATGAGCGAGAACACGTCGGACTCGCGCCCGTCCTCCCGGACGAGGGTCGCGGTGAGCCCGAGGCGCCGCCGGGCCTGCAGGTCGGCGGTGAACTTGAAGACGGGCGCGGGCAGCAGGTGCACCTCGTCGTAGACGATCAGCCCCCAGTCCCGGGAGTCGAACAGCTCCAGGTGCGGGTAGATGCCCTTCCGCTTGGTGGTGAGCACCTGGTACGTGGCGATGGTGACCGGCCGGATCTCCTTCTTCGTACCGCTGTACTCGCCGATCTCGTCCTCGGTCAGCGAGGTCCGCTTCACCAGCTCGTGCTTCCACTGGCGGGCGGAGACGGTGTTGGTGACGAGGATGAGCGTGGTCGCCTTGGCCTGAGCCATGGCACCCGCCCCGACCAGTGTCTTTCCGGCTCCGCAGGGCAGTACGACCACCCCGGAACCGCCGTGCCAGAACCCCTCGACGGCCTGCTTCTGGTACGGCCGCAGGGACCAGCCGTCCTCGGCGAGGTCGATGCGGTGCGCCTCGCCGTCGACGTAGCCGGCGAGGTCCTCGGCGGGCCAGCCCAGCTTGAGCAGGGTCTGCTTGATCTGCCCGCGCTCGGAGGGGTGCACGACGACGGTGTCGGCGTCGATCCGCTCCCCGACGAGCGGCTGAACCTTCCTCGACCGCAGGATCTCCTCGAGCACGGGCCGGTCCGTGCTGGTGAGGACGAGTCCGTGGGTGGGGTGCTTGGACAGCGTCAGCCGCCCGTACCGGGCCATGGTCTCGGCGATGTCGACGAGCAGCGCGTGCGGGACGGGATAGCGCGAGTACTCGACGAGCGCGTCGACGACCTGCTCGGCGTCGTGCCCGGCGGCCCGCGCGTTCCACAGGCCGAGCGGCGTCAGCCGGTACGTGTGGATGTGCTCGGGCGCCCGCTCCAGTTCCGCGAAGGGCGCGATGGCCCGCCGACAGGCGTCGGCGAGCTCGTGGTCGACCTCCAGGAGCAGCGTCTTGTCACTCTGGACGATAAGAGGTCCATTCACGTGATCAGGTCCTTCCGACACCGTGCCGTTCCCGTAACGGCCAATCCTCCAGTGTGCCTGACACGGGAGACGGCTGCGGCGCCGTGAGCCCTCCCGTCCGGGACGGGGGCCTGCCGCAAGGGGGGTTGTTAGATGCTTAGCTAAAATGCTAAATACATGCCATGACAGATGCTCAGGACGAGGCGGGGGCCTTCCGGGCGCTCGCCGATCCGACACGGCGCCAGATCCTCGAGGACCTCAGGGACGGTGAGCTGGCTGCCGGCGAGATCGCCGCCAGGTTCGCCATCAGCGCGCCCTCCATCTCACGACACCTCGGCGTGCTCAAGGGCGCCGGTCTGGTCACCGAGCGGCGTGACGGCAACCGGATCCTCTACACGCTGGCCGAGGAACGCCTGGCCCTGTGCATCGGTCGGTTCCTCAGCACCGTCTGCCCCGAGCAGATCGTGCTCCGCCACACCACCTGGCGCCCCCGGGCGCAGAGCGAGGGATCATGAGGCAGCCACGACTGTCCAGCGTCATCGAACGAAGACTGCTGGTGAACTACCGGGTCGACCCCGACGCCGCGGCACGCCTGCTCCCCGAGCCGCTGCGCCCGCAGGTGGTGCGCGGACACGCGGTCGCCGGCATCTGCCTCCTGCGCCTGGGAAAGGTCCGGCCGGTCTGGGCGCCCGAGGCGCTCGGGCCGAGGAGCGAGAACGCGGCGCATCGGATCGCCGTCGAATGGGACGGGCCGGACGGCGTCGAGACCGGCGTCTACATCCCCCGCCGTGACACGGCCTCGCGGCTCAACGCCTGGGCCGGAGGCCGCGTCTTCCCCGGTGAACACGGCCGCGCCGACTTCGAGGTGCACGAGACGCCCCACCGGACGCGGGTCGCCCTGGCGACCCGGGACGGCGACATCCGGGTGGACGTCACCGTCGAGCCGGCCGACGAACTGCACGGCAGCGAGCTGTTCCCCGATCTCGCGGCGGCCTCCCGTTTCTTCCGGGCGGGGGCGAAGGGCTTCTCGCCCACCGGCGCGGGCCACCTGGACGGCATGGAGCTCCACACCGACGCCTGGCACGTGGAGGCCGGCCGGGTCCGCGCCGCCGCGTCCTCCTTCTTCGACGACCCGGACCGCTTCCCGCCGGGGAGCGCGACCCTGGACTGCGCCCTGATCATGCGGAACGTGCCCGCCGACTGGCGGCCGCTCCCCGCGATGGCCACGGGGCGAGGCGCTCGACTCGCCGGCTGAGCGGCACGGACCGCACCCGGCCGCCCCTCCACGCGCCCCGCCTGAGTACCCGGCTCGCGCCGGATGAGTACCGGCGCGCTGGGGCCGGACCCGCCGGGCAGGTGGGATGGAAGCATGCCGAACAGCACCCGACGGCCCGCCGTCACCGCCGGAGCCCCCACCGCTGCCGCGTCCGCCACCCCCGCTGCCGGGCCGGCCGTCGCCGTCACGGCTCCCGGCGACGAGACGGACCCGCGGTGGTGGGTGGCGCCGCTCGCGGCGACGGTGGTCGCGCCTCTGCTGTCGTTCCTGGTGGCGGTGAGGGCGGACCTGTTCACCGCCCTCCCCGTCTTTCTGATCGGCGGCTTCGTCCTGCCCCTCGCGCTGGTCGTCCCGGGCTGGTGCCTCGCCCGGACGCGCCGACGCCGCCAGGCGCGGATCAATCTCGCCGCCCTCGCCTGCCTGCTCGCGGTGGCGTACCCGGCGCTGATCGGCGGCATCGGCGTGGCGATCTTCGTCGTCATGCTCCTGACGGGGAACATCCACTCCTGACGGCCCGCCCCGGGCGTGCCCCGCTACACCTGGTCGTCCGCGAGTTCCGCCACGCCCGTGATGCGGTGCAGCGGATACGTGCGGACCTCGTCGGCCGTGTGGTCGTAGCCCGTCACGAAACCGCCCTCCACACGGACCGGGGCGATGACCCGCTGACTCGCCGCGCCCTCCGCGTTCACATAGCCGATCCAGACCGCCGAGCCCGTCATCGCGGCCGCCTGGACCGTCGCCAGGGTCTCCGCCGCCGAGGTGCGCGGCAGCGTGCCCGCGGCCGTCGGGACGGCCGGCTCCTTGCGCACCGCCGTCGCCGCCCGGTCGCCCGCGCGGATCGCGCGGACCGCCGCGCCCAGCAGGGTCGCGTCGGGGGCCGGCGGTCCGTCCGGTACCGGGACCGGGGCCGTGCGGGCCCCCGTGCGGTACGCGTCCGCGCGGGTGATCAGGACGTCGCCCTCGGCCGACTCGGCGGCCGGCGCGTACCCCATCGACCGCAGTCCTTCGAGCAGCGACGCCGGGTCCGTCTGCGCCGCGAGCACCGTCGGCGCGATCCTGCGGAGGCCCAGGGACGAGGAGCGGCGGTCCGCCAGGATCTCGCCGAGGACCGTGTCGTCGTCGCAGCGCACATACGCGGACGCCGCGCCCACCCGCAGGTGGCCGTGGCGCCGTGCCACGTCGTCGACGAGGTACGCGAGCGGCTGCGGGACGGGCGTCCGGGAGTGCGCCTTGAGGAACTCGTGCAGGTCGGTGGCCGTCTGCCCGGAGTCGAGCGCGCGCCGGACGGATCCGGGCGTGAACCGGTAGACCGTCGCGCCACCCTTCGATTCCACGTCCGCGAGCACGGCGAGCGCGTCGGCCAGCGGGCGGCGCAGCGGCCCCGGCGCGACCGCCGTCAGGTCGGCCTGGAGGAGTACGTGGTCGACGGCCTCGGGCAGCAGCGGTGCCAGCAGCGTCGCCGCCCTGCCCGCGGCCACGGTCAGCTCGACGCCCCCGCCCGGTTCGGCGGCGGACGCCGCCTCCGCGAGCGGGAGGTTCAGCAGCGCCCGCGCGGGCCCCGACAGGGCGCCCCGCCCGGTGAGCCCCAGCAGTTCCGCCTCGGCGAGAGTCCAGCGGGCCAGCCGCGACCGCAGATCGCCGGGCACGTTCCCGGCCTGCGCCTCCGCGTCCTCCGCGCGGGCCTGCGCCGCTCCCCTCAGCGGCCGTTCCCAGCGGAGCCGGGCGAAGAGCGACTCGGGCTCCACCGCCGAACCCGGCGGCAGGGTCGCGAGGAGGCCGAGGACCCGGTGCCGGACCTCGGGCGCCGCCGCGCGGTCCAGGTCGGGGCCGAGGACCGAGAGCGTCCGGCCCTTGGCGTCCTGGCCGCCGACCAGCCCCGGTGTACGGGTCGCGGTGAGCCAGGGCGTGACGAGCACGGCCCAGCGTTCGGCGGGCGGCAGGTCCAGCCAGTCGTCGTAGGCGGGCGTCGGCGCGTACCGCTCGTCCGCCTCGCCGTCCGAGGCCAGCAGCCCCGCCGCGTAGCAGAGCTCCAGCCAGAAGGCGGCCGTCTCCTCGGGGACGTCGAGGGCGGCGGCGGTCCGTCTGAGGTCCCGTACGGCCAGACCGCCCGCGCGCAGCACCTGCGGCCCGCCCCGGTCCCAGGACTTCAGCAGCTCCTCGACCGTCGCGAGCGCCAGCTGTGCCTGCCCGGCCGCCGCGTTGTCCACAACCTGTGGGCGGTACTCGCGCTGCACCCCCAACTCCGGCGCCAGCGGCTCCGGCGCCCGGTGCGCCCGCCCGCCCCGCAGATGCAGCGCCACCTCGCGCGGCAGCACCATCGTCCGCGGCGACACCGGAAGCAGCAGACCCCGGTCGCGCAGCCAGCGCACCGGAGGCGCCGGGTTCGCCGTCACCTCGCCGTACGGCGGACCCCACACCAGCCGGTCGAGCACGGCCAGCGCGTCCGGGGACGCCATGTCGAGGAGCGCGTCCATCCGGGACCGGTCCGTGAACAGCCCCGTCAGCCCCGCCACCGCCGACACCGGATCGTGCGTCGCGGACAGACCGGCCGCCGCGATGATCTCCTGCACCCGGCCCGGCGACATCCCGGACGTCGCCTCGGCCACCGTCGGCCCGAGACCCGTCGGCGACGGGTGCTGCGCCGAAGGCGCGAGCAGCTCCCGCGCCGTCCGCACCAGCCGCAGCCGGTCGTCCTCGCCCCACACGAGCGCCTGCTCGCGCAGCAGCGCCACCGCGCCCGGCAGCGCCGCCTCGATCTCCGGATCGCCCTCGGTGCCGGTGAGCAGCGCCAGGAGTACGGGGTACGGGGCGGGGTCCGGGGCCACGGCGAGAGCCTCGGCCGTCTGGAGGGCGAAACGGTCGAGCCGCTCCAGGGCGCGCACCACCGAACCTCGCGTACCGGCGCGCGTCGCCAGCTGCGTCAGGTCGTTCGGCACGGGGTTCAGCAGGTCGGGCCGTGCCCGCAACAGCGTGGCGAGCCCCTCGTCGCCCCGGGCGCGCAGCGCCTCGGCGAGTGTGCGGGGCGCCGCGGCGGCGCCAGTTACCTCGGGCACGTGCGCCTCCCGGTCGAGCTCACCGATCCCCATCCGCCCCACGTTAGCCGCTGCGCAGGCGCTAACGTCGGGCCGTACCGGGCGAACCGGCCGTGGAGGGGCATCGTGGGGATCGAGAGCGACCAGTTGGTCTACGACTATCTGAGCCGGGTCGGCGATCTGGCACAGCAACGGCAGCTGCCGGCGAGCGACCGGATGCGGCTGGTGTCGACCCTCAGGAACGAGATCGACCGCCGCCGTGCCACGCACGGCGAGGAGAGCACCGCGGCGGTACGGAACATCCTCGGCGCGCTCGGCACCCCGGACGAGGTGGTGGAACGGGCGGAGGGCCCGGGCGCGGCGCCGACACCCCCGGCTCCGCCCTCACCTGCGCCGAAGCAGGCGCGGAAGCCGGTGGGCAAGCCGGTGCCGAAGCCCCGTGAGGGGGAGCGGCCGAAGGAGCCGTCGAAGGAGCGGACGCGGGAGCGGAAGGGCGTCGGGTGGCTGCCGGGCGCCCGTCGGTCCCGCGACAGGACCGCGTCGGCCGAGCCGGTGTCCGGCGGCGTCGAGGGTTCACGCACGGACGGAGCCGTCGCCGACACGACCGGGTTCGACGCGCCGGGCGCCGGCGCGGCCGGCGACGGCGTGTCGGACTGGTGGCTGCTGGAGGACGCCGCCGAGGGCCTGCCGGGGTTCGTGGGCGGGGTCGAGCGCCCGGACCTGTTCAAGGAGCCCGTCGCCGACGAGGCCGGGGCCGAGGACGGGGCCGAGGATGCGGCCCCCGCCCCCGGGAAGCGCCGCCGCCTCGCCCGTGTCCTGCTCCGCCGCGGGCCCGGGGCGACCGAGGCGGCACCGCGGACCGAGGCGGAGCCCGAGGCGGCGCCGGTCTCCCGCCTCCGCCTCGCGAACCCCTTCGTCCTGCTCGCCGCACTGCTCCTGCTCGGTGGCGCGGCCTTCGGCTCGCTGGTCGCCCTGGCCGCGGGCTGGCTCATCGCGTACGCCTCGCGCCGGCTGACCCCCGGTGAGGTCAGGGCTGCCGTCCTGGTGATCCCGGGCCTGGCCGCCGCGTCGGGCGTCGCCTGGCTCTGGGGCCGGGTGGAGGGCCGCTGGGGAGCCCCGGTGGCGGCGGGCGGCGAGGCGATGGGCGCGGCGGTCTCGGAGACCTGGCCCTGGGTGCTCCGCGGCGCGGCCGTCGCCTCGGCCCTGTTCCTCCTCTGGCGCTCCCGCAGACGCTGAGCACGGTGTCGCCCCGGCGGCTGCGGGCCCGCCGAACACCGTGTCGGCCCGGGCGGCCCGGCAGGCGCCGAGCACGGTGTCGCTCCGGCGGTCGGACAGCCGCGCTGAGCCCGGTGTCGGCCCCGCGATCCGGCAGTCCCACCGCGCACGGTCTCGCTCCGGCGGCTGCGGGCCCGCCGAACACCGTGTCGGCCCGGCCGTTCCGGCAGGGGCCGAGCCTCGTGTCGGCCCGGCGGTTGGGCAGGCGCGCCGAGCCCGGTGTCGGCCCGGCGGCCCGGCAGACCCACCGAGCACCGTGTCGCCCCCGGCGGGGTCCCGCAGTCGCCCAGTGCCGTCCCGCCCCAGGCCACGGGAGTCTCCGCCTCGGGCCGCTGGAGTCCCGCCGCAGGCCACTGGCGTCCCCTCAGACCGATGAAACTCCCGCCGTCTCCTCCGTCTCCCGCCCCGCGTGCCACGGTGCCCCCGGCACCACCAGCGGTGACCCCGTCACCGGATCGGGCACGACCACCGACCGCAGCCCGAAGACGTCCCGGACGAGCTCCTCCGTCACGATCTTCTCCGGCGGGCCCTCCGCCACCACCCGGCCCGCCTTCATCGCGACCAGGTGGTCGGCGTACCGGGCCGCCTGGTTCAGGTCGTGAAGGACGAGGACGACCGTGCGGCCGCGCAGCCGGTTGAGGCGGCGGACCAGGTCGAGGACCTCCACCTGGTGGGAGATGTCCAGGTAGGTGGTGGGCTCGTCGAGCAGCAGCAGTTCCGTCTCCTGGGCGAGGGCCATCGCGA
Organism: Streptomyces zaomyceticus; assembly: GCF_014656215.1. Taxonomy (GTDB): domain Bacteria; phylum Actinomycetota; class Actinomycetes; order Streptomycetales; family Streptomycetaceae; genus Streptomyces; species Streptomyces zaomyceticus. The sequence continues at coordinate 45,084 of NZ_BNBZ01000030.1, forward strand.
TCCACACCCGCTGCCGCTGGCCGCCGGAGAGCGCGTCGACGGGCCGGTCGGCGAGCGCGGCGACGTCCGTGCGCTCCATGGCGTCGGTGACGGCCCGCTCGTCCTCCTCCGACCACTGCTTCCACCAGGCCTGATGCGGCTGGCGGCCCCGGGAGACCAGGTCGGCGACGGTGATCGCCTCGGGCGCGACGGGGGTCTGCGGGAGCAGTCCGACGGAGCGGGCGATCCGCTTGGTCGGGAGCTTCGCCAGTTCCTCGCCGTCGAGCAGGACGGAGCCGCCCGCCGGCTTGAGGAGCCGGCCGAGCGCCCGGAGGGTGGTGGACTTGCCGCAGGCGTTGGGTCCGACGATCACGGTCACCCTGCCGTCGGGGATCGCGAGGTCCAGCTCGTGGACGACGGTGCGGTCCTCGTAGGCGAGCGTCAGCTCGCGCGCGGTCAGCCTGCTGGTCATGCCTTGCCTTCCGTACGGCTCCGGACGATGAGCCAGATCAGATACGGGGCGCCGACCGCCGCCGTGAGGACTCCCACCGGCAGTTCGACGGGGGAGAGGAGCCGCCGGCCGAGCAGATCGGCGAGGACGACGACCGCGGCACCGGTGAGCGCCGAGGTGAGCAGCGGGATCTGCGCGGTGCGGGTCATGCGGCGGGCGATCTGCGGCGCGAGGAGCGCCACGAAGTCGACCGGGCCCGCGACTCCGGTCGCCACGGACGCGAGGACGACACCGACCGCGACGAGCCCGAGCCGGACCCGCCCGAGCCGGGCGCCGAGCGCCGTGGCCGTGTCGTCGTCGAGGGAGACGGTCCGCTGGGCGCGGGCCGCCCACAGCACGGCGGGCAGCAGGAGCAGCAGCGTCCAGCGGAGGGGGGCGGACTCCTCCCAGCCGCGGCCGTTGAGCGAGCCGGTCATCCAGATCTGGGCCTGCTGGGCGACGAGGAAGTCGCCCTTGGTCATGAAGAGGGTGGTGAGGGACCGCAGCGCGATCGCGAAGCCGATCCCGATGAGGACGAAGCGGGTCGCGTGCAGCCCGCCGCGCCACGCGAACACGTAGACGAGTGCGGCGGCGAGGACACCGCCGGCGATCGAGAGGTACGGCAGCACGGCGTACGAGCCGATGCCGAAGGTCATCGCGGCGACGGTGACCGCCCCGGCGCCCTGGCTGATGCCGATGATGTCGGGGCTGGCGAGCGGGTTGCGGGCGACGGTCTGGATGAGGGCGCCGGCGACGCCGAACGCGGCGCCGACGGCGAGGGCGACGACGAGCCGGGGCTCGCGCAGCTCCTCCACGACGAACGTCGAGGGCGAGGGCTGTCCGAGCAGGATCCGTACGACCTCGGAGGGGCCGACGAAGCGCTCGCCGACGCAGAGGTACGCGACGGAGGACGCGGCGAGGAGCAGCAGCAGGCCCGCGGCGACGAACGCCGAGCGCCGGTGGACCAGGAAGCTGGCGCCCCGGGCGCGGACGAGCCCGTACCCGGCGGGTCGCGGTCCGGCCTTCGCGGGACGGGGGACGGTGGTCGCACTCACGCGGGCACCGCCTTCCGGCGTACGAGAGTGACCAGGAACGGCACCCCGATCAGCGCCGTCATCACCCCGGCGGGCACCTCGCCCGGCGGGAACACGATCCGCCCGGCGACATCCGCGACGAGCAGCATCACCGGGCCGGTGATCGCGGCCATCGGCAGCACCCAGCGGTGGTCGGAGCCGACGACGGCCCGTGCGATGTGCGGGACGGCGAGGCCGACGAAGGCGATGGGTCCGGCGGCGGCCACGCCCGCGCCGGTGAGGACGGTCGCACCGATCCCGCCCACGATCCGTACCGTCGCGACCCGCTGCCCGAGCCCCTTGGCGACGTCCTCGCCGAGCGCGAGCGCGTCGAGCCCGCGTGCCACGGAGATCACGAGGACCGCGCCGAGCAGCAGGAAGGGCCAGATCTGTCCGACGATCTGGGCGTCGCGCCCGTCGAGGGAGCCGATCTGCCAGAACCGGAACTCGTCGAGCGCGGAGGCCTTGGTGGTGAGGATGCCGGTGGTGACGGAGAGCAGCAGTGCGTTGATCGCGGCACCGCCGAGCGCCAGCTTCACGGGGGTGGCCCCGCCGCGCCCGCTGGAGGCGACGGCGTGGACGGCGACCGCGGCGAGCGCGGCGCCCGCGAAGGCGAACCACACGTATCCGGTGAGGGTGTGCACCCCGAAGAAGGCGATGGCGAGGACGACGCCGACGGAGGAGCCCTGGCTGATGCCGAGGATGCCGGGGTCGGCGATCGGGTTGCGGGTGATGCCCTGGAGGGCGGTGCCGGCGAGCGCGAGCGCCGCGCCGACCATCAGCCCGATGAGGGTGCGGGGGACGCGGAGCTGCCGTACGACCTCGGCGTCGGGGCTCGTACCGCCGTGCAGCAGGGCGTCGAGGACCGTGGAGGGGGCGATGGCGCGGGCGCCGACGGCGAGGCTGAGGAGGACGGCGAGGAGCAGGGCGACGAGAGCCGCCGAGGTCGCGAGGACCCGTCTGGAACGGAAAGCGGCTGGCATCAGGACCCATCGAGTGGTGCGGGGTGTCCGGCGGTGCGGGGTACCGGGCTGTGCCGGGTGCCGGGCGACGCGGGTGCCGGACGGTACGGGTGTCGGACGGTGCGGGTTCGGTAAGGCTTGGCTCAGTGTAAGCAGCACCCATATTCGAACACCTGGGCCGGAGGTCCCCCAGAATGGCTCTTATGACGACCTCCGCGACCACGCCCCCGACCCCGCCCACGCCCGCGCCGACCGTCGGCTTCGACCTCGATCTGACGCTGATCGACACCCGCCCCGGCATCAAGGCCGCCTGGCAGGCCTTCTCGGCCGAGACCGGCGTGCCGGTCGACGCGGACCTCGTCGTCAGCCGTCTCGGCCCGCCGCTGGAGCACGAGATGGCGCACTGGGTCCCCGAGGAGCGGGTCACGGAGATGGTGGCCCGCTACCGGGCGCTCTACCCGGCGTACGCGATCGAGCCCTCGGCGCCGATGCCGGGCGCCCGGGATGCGATTCAGGCCGTTCGTGAGGCGGGCGGCCGCACCGTCGTCGTCACCGCGAAGAACGGCCCGCACGCCGAGCTGCACCTCGCGCACCTCGGCATCGAGCCGGACGCCGTCGTCGGCGGCCTGTGGGCCGAGGGCAAGGCGGAGGCCCTGAGCGCCCACGGCGCCCAGGTGTACGTCGGGGACCACGTCGGTGACGTCCGCGGCGCCGCGACGGCGGGCGCCGTCTCGGTGGCCGTCGCCACCGGACCGTGCGCCCCCGAGGAGCTCCAGGAGGCCGGCGCGGACGTGGTCCTGAACGACCTGACGGACTTCCGCCGCTGGTGGGAGGGCTACCTGGCCTGAACCGGCGCGGCCGCGCCGCTCCGGGCCTGCCGTCGCTGGGCCGCGATCGAGCGGAGCACTCCGGCGGCGGCGACGGCGAATCCGACGCCCATCAGCATGGAGACGGTGTACGCCACCGTGGGGAACGGGTCCGTGCCGAGGAACAGCGGAGCCACGGTGACCAGGGTCGCCACGGCGCCGATCGCGAAGAGGACGACACCGGCCTTGACGAGGCCGTCACCCGGAGCGCTGTCGTTCGCCTGTGCGGCAGGGGTTTCACTACGCATCCGGCCAGGGTAGTTCCCAGGCCGAAGGAACACATCGGCGACGTCTTGTCACCGGCCTCCGGACCATTAGCCTGGTGCGGCGGGTCGGTCGACCCGCTGTTTGCTATCCCCATCGACGAGGACGAGGACGAGGACAGACGTGCCTACCGGCAAGGTCAAATGGTTCAACAGCGAGAAGGGCTTCGGCTTTCTCTCCCGCGACGACGGCGGCGACGTCTTCGTCCACTCGTCGGTGCTCCCTGCCGGAGTCGACGCCCTGAAGCCGGGGCAGCGGGTCGAGTTCGGGGTTGTCGCAGGCCAGCGCGGCGACCAGGCACTGTCCGTCACGATCCTCGACCCGACCCCGTCCGTCGCCGCGGCGCAGCGCCGTAAGCCCGACGAACTGGCGTCCATCGTGCAGGACCTGACGACGCTCCTGGAGAACATCACCCCGATGCTGGAGCGCGGCCGCTACCCCGACAAGGCGCAGGGCGCCAAGATCGCGGGCCTGCTGCGCGCGGTCGCCGACCAGCTGGACGTGTAGGACCGCCCTCCGGGGCCCCTTACGGGAATGCGAGCGAGTCCGGGCCGAGGGGCGGTACGAGTCCCTCGGCCGCGGCGCGGGTGAGCAGCCCGCGGACCGCCGCGTAGCCGTGCTCGCCGAGGTCGGCGGTGAACTCGTTCACGTAGAGACCGATGTGCTGGTCGGCCACCTTCGGGTCCATCTCCTGCGCGTGCTCCAGGACGTACGGGCGGGAGGCCGCCGGGTCGTCCCAGGCCATCCGTACCGAGGTACGGGCCGCGTCGGCGAGCCGCAGCAGCGTCTCGGAGCCGAGGGAGCGGCGGGCGACGATCGCGCCGAGCGGGATCGGCAGACCGGTCGTGGACTCCCAGTGCTCGCCCATGTCGGCCAGGCAGTGCAGCCCGTAGTTCCTGTACGTGAAGCGGGCCTCGTGGATGACGAGCCCCGCGTCGACCTTGCCGTCGCGGACGGCGGGCATGATCTCGTGGAACGGCATCACGACGACGTTCCCGACCCCGCCCGGCACCTGCTCCGCCGCCCACAGCCGGAACAGCAGGTACGCGGTCGAGCGCTCGCTCGGCACCGCGACCGTCCTCCCCGCGAGGTCGGCGCCGGTCGCGGTGTCCCGGGTGAGGACGAGCGGCCCGCAGCCCCGGCCGAGGGCGCCGCCGCAGGGCAGCAGCGCGTACTCGTCGAGGATCCAGGGCAGCACGGCGTACGACACCTTCAGGACGTCGTGGTCGTCGGCGCCGCTCTCGGCCCAGCCGTTGGTGACGTCGATGTCGGCGAAGGTCACGTCGAGCCGGGGGGCGCCGGCGACCCGGCCGTGGGCCCAGGCGTCGAAGACGAAGGTGTCGTTCGGGCAGGGCGAGTAGGCGATCTTCAGCTTGGTCACGGCGAGGGCTCCAGGAAGACGGTCCGACTGAGCAGCTCGAAGGTGTGCCGGAGCGCGCCGAGGGCCTCGCCGATGCGCCAGGCGGCACGGTCGCGGGGGCCGACGGCGTTCGACACGGCACGGATCTCGACGACGGGCACGCCGTACGCGGCGGCGGCCTCGGCGACACCGAAGCCCTCCATCGCCTCGGCGGCGGCTCCGGGATGGCGCTCGGCCAGCTCGGCGGCGCGCCCCGCTGTTCCGGTGACGGTGGAGACGGTGAGGACGGGTGCCACCGCGTGCGGCAGGCCTCCGGCGCCCAGGGCGGCGGAGATCCGGCCGGTGAGGGCGTCCGGCACGGGGTGCGCGGACCGCCCGAAGCCGAGCTCCTCGACCGTGAGGTACCCGTCCGGGGTTTCCGCGCCGAGGTCGGCGGCGACGACCGACGTCGAGACGACGACGGACCCGAGGGGTGCGAGGGGCTGGAATCCACCGGCGATACCGGCGGAGACGACGAGGTCGTAGGGGCTGCCCGGGCTCGTGAGCGAGGCGTGGGCGAGCGCGGTCCCGGTCGAGGCGGCCACGGCGGCCGGTCCGACCCCGCCGACGAGGACGTCGACGAGCGGGCCCCCGCCGTCCGGGCCGGTGTGGCGGCGCAGGGCGAGGCCCCCCGGCAGCGGGAGGAGGCCGGGGCCGCCGAGGGCGAGGCCGGCGGAGACGGAGTCCGCCTCCGCCGCCACGGCCGTCACGATCAGGATCCGGTGGACCACCGGACGATCAGGATTCCTTCTTCAGCTGGAAGTGCCAGATGCCGGTCAGCTTCTTGCCGGTGTTCTCGACGATGGTCACCTGGGTCTTGTCGGTGGCCTCGCCGGTCTGGCTGGAGAAGAAGGCGCTGGCCGGAATGGTCCGGTACGTCTTCTTGTACGGCTCGGGCTCGGCCTGCTGGCCGCCGAGGAAGATGGTCCAGCCGTTGTCCGCGATCTCGGGGTCGACCCCGAAGCGGATCTTGTCGTCCATCGCCACGGTGATGGACTTCTCGGCCTTCTTGTTGAGGCACTGCTGGATCTGCGACTCCTTGATGGCGTCGCCGTTGTTGTAGCAGGCGGCCTCGGAGTGGATCGAGTCGGACCCGACCGTGACGGTCGCGATCGGAGTCGGCTTGTCGCAGGCGGAGAGTACGAGGAGCCCGGCGGAGACGGCCCCGAGGGCGACGGCGGCCCGGCGGCGCGAGCCGGAGAAGAACGCAACGGTCATGAGCCGAAGGCTATCGGGCCGCCGCGCCCGCGCCACGCGGGGGTACGGCGTGCCGCTCTCCGGTACCGGAAGGAGGACGTTCCGGGGCCCTCGTCCCCGCCCCGGCTACGCCACCCGGGCCTTCGACCGCCCCTTGGGCCCCGGCCGCCGCCGGGCCGCCGCGAGCAGGCCCCGTACGGAGAGGAGCGCGCCGAGGCCGAGGATCGCGGCCGCCACCGCCATGCCCAGGGTCCCGTTCAGCGGCAGCGCGATGCCGATCGCGCCGCCCACCACCCACGCCACCTGCAGCGCCGTCTCGGAGCGCGCGAACGCGGAGGTCCGCACCACCTCCGGCACGTCCCGCTGGATCAGGGCGTCGAGGGACAGCTTCGACAGGGCCTGGGTGAGGCCCGCGACCGCGCCCAGGACGGCCACCATCGCCCCGCCGAAGAAGATCGCCGTACAGATCGCGGTGGCGCAGACCACGCTGATCATGGTGGCGATGATCACTTCGGGGCCGTGCCCGCGGTCCCGCAGCAGTGAGCCGGCCGCCGTGCCGCAGGCGTTGCCCACACCCGCCGCCACGCCCACGATCCCCAGGGAGACGGCGGCGCTCTGCCCCGACAACGGGTGCTCGCGCAGCAGAAACGCCAGGAAGAAGATCAGGAAACCCGACAGCATCCGCTGCGCCGCGTTCGCCTCCAGCCCGTGCAGCACCGACGGGCCCACCGTCCGCAGACTCGGCTTCCGCTCGCCGTGCGTCAGCAGATGCGCCCGCCGCTCACCCTTCGCCGAGTCCACCTTGGGCGGCATCCGCAGCGCCCAGAACGCCCCCAGCAGGAACAGCACGCACGCCCCGTACAGCGGGTACGGAGGCCCGATGACCTGGAGCCCCGCCCCGATGGGCGCGGCGATCCCGGTCGCGAGCAGCCCGGCGAGGGTCACCCGCGAGTTCGCCTTCACGAGCGAGAAGTCCGGTGGCAGGAGCCGGGGCACGACCGCGCTGCGCACCACCCCGTACGCCTTCGAGGCCACCAGGACCCCCAGCGCCGCCGGATACAGCTGGATGCCGCCGGTGGCGACCGCCGTCGACATCGTGATCGCCAGCACAGCCCGGGTCAGCATCGCGCCCGCCATCGCCGCCCGACGCCCGTGCGGGATCCGGTCCAGGAGCGGACCGATCACCGGGGCGAGCAGGGTGAAGGGCAGCATCGTGACGGCCAGGTAGAGGGCGACGCGACCGCGGGCCTCGTCGGTGGGCACGGAGAAGAAGACGGTGGAGGCGAGGGCGACGGTGATCATGACGTCCCCGGCGCCGTTCACGGCGTGCAGCTCGATCAGTTTCCCGAGCCCGGACTCGCCCGCGCCGTGCGCGTGCGTGGCCTTGCGAATGCCCTTCGCGGTGCCCGTGAACGGCAGGTGCAGGGCGCGACCGACCCTCCGGCCCGCTCGGCGGAGCGGCCCGGCATGATCTTCGGATCGTGCGGGGGACCGTGCGGCTGCCACTCCGTCATAGTGCCCCACCGGCACGCCCGACGAACCGTGGCGCGGCGGGGGAGACCCTCCGGACCGTCCGAAAATCTCCTTCCGGCCCGCCCCGCGGCCCGATTCCGGCCACCCTCACGAGCACCCTCCCGACCGCCCGCCGGACCGCCACGACTCCCCTTCCGGACCGCCCGGCACCCCTCGCCGGCCGTCCGCGATCCGGGCCACTTGGGACGGGCAGGTGGGCTGAGGCCCGCGAACGGGGTAGCGTGCGTAGCGCGTCACCGGCGGAAGCTCTCGGCCGCGCGCCTCTTCGGCATCCCGCAGAATGGATGGCGATAGGTGTGCCCGAGACACGCGAGACAAGTCGGGTGCGCGGACGTCGATGCGGCCCACAGGTCCGCTCCGCCCGCCGCCCGTGGCTTCGCTCCCGCCGCTCGGCCGGCGCACCCGTGAGACGGCGTAGGAGAGAAGCGAGACCTGTGAGTGCTGCGACGACGCGAAGCGGTACCCCGCGTACCCCGCGAGCCACGCGTATCCCCGACCGCCTGTGCGTCGAGGCCGTAGACCTCGCGCGGGAGGCCGCCGAGGAGGCGGCCGCCCCCGGGATCGTCGGCGCACACGTCGAGGCGGTCGCCGAGGGTGACCGCGTCGTCACCCACTACTTCGAATCCAAGGAACCCGGCTACCGGGGCTGGCGCTGGGCGGTGACGGTCACCAGGGCCTCCCGCGCCAAGAACGTCACGCTCGACGAAACCGTCCTGCTGCCCGGCTCCGACGCCCTCCTCGCCCCCGAGTGGGTGCCGTGGAGCGAGCGGCTGCGCCCCGGCGACATGGGCCCCGGCGACCTGCTGCCCACCGAGCAGGACGACCTGCGCCTGGAGCCCGGCTACTCGGGCGAGGACGCCCCGCCGCCGAACTCCGCGGTCTCCGAGGAGCTGGCGGACCACCTGGACGCCGAGGACGCCGAGATCGTCACCCGTACCCCCTCGCGGGGCGCGATCGCCGCGGTCGCCGAGGAGCTCGGCATGCGCCGGGCCCGGGTCCTGTCCCGGTACGGCCTCCACACGGCCGCCGACCGCTGGGACGAGGCCTTCGGCGCCCGTACGCCGATGGCCCAGGCCGCACCGGCCAGCTGTGAGTCCTGCGCCTTCCTGGTGCCGGTGGCCGGCTCCCTGAAGCAGGCGTTCGGCATCTGCGCCAACGAGTTCTCCCCGGCCGACGGCCGGGTCGTCTCCCTCTCCTACGGCTGCGGCGGCCACTCGGAGGCCGCGATCATGCCGAAGCCCCCGCGGCCGGCGCCGCCGGTCCTGGACTCGATGGGGGCGGACGCCTTCCCCCTCCGCCCGGCGAAGGACTCCGGCTCGACGACGGAACCGGACGCGATGTCGGAGGACCTGGGCCACTCGTAGCACCGGTGCGCACCGCGTTCGCGCGGGCCGCGCTCCCGCCGTGCGCCGCGTTCGCGCGGGCCGCGCTCCCTCCGTGGGCGCCGACTGCCGTGCGGCGCGCCGCGTCGGCTTGCGCCGCGCCGGTTTACGCCGCGCTCCTTCAGCGGGCGCCGCGCCGCGTCGGCGTACGCCGCGTCCGCGCTGGCAGTGCCCGACGCCTTGGTCCACCCCCCGCCGTGTGGGCAATCGTCCCGCGGGGCGGGACGGGTGGGCACACGGGACGGTGCCCCTTGCCGGGCCCAGGCCCCTCGCGCCTGAACGCCGCGCGGACGGTGCGCCGACGGGTGCGGCGCCGCGGGTGGTTGTGCCCACCCGTTCCGCCCCGCGGAACGCCTGCCCACAACCAGGCCCGGTGGGGCAGCCGCCCACCACCAGGTCCGTGGGGCGGGCGCCCACATCCAGGCCCGTGGGGCAGCTGCCCACAACCAGGCCCGGTGGGGCAGCCGCCCACCACCAGGCCCGTGGGGGCGGGCGCCCACCACCAGGCCCGTGGGGCAGCCGCCCACATCCAGGCCCGTGGGGCGGGCGCGCACAACCAGGCCCGTGGGGCGGGCGCGCACAACCAGGACCGTGGGGCGGGCGCCCACCGCCCGGTCCCGTGGGGCAGCCGCCCACCACCCGGGCCGGCAGGGCAGTCGCCCCCGGCCCGTGTCCCCGTCCGAACGCCTCCGCGCGCCCCCGCGCCCATCGTGCCCCCGCGAGAGCCGCGGCCCGGAGCGCGGTACCTTCGGGCACCCGGGCCCATGGGCCCGGGCCGGACCTCAGGGTTCGGGCCGACCCGGCAGTACCAGCGCCCCGCAGAGTGGAGTCAGACGTGAGCGTCAGCGTCCGGACGACGACCGACGGAACCGATCCCTTCGGCACCGCACGGCTGCGGCGGGGTGTGCTCGACGCCTGGGGCGCCTCGCCCGCCCGGTTCCGGGAGGACGCCAACGCCGAGGAGGACCTCGCCCTCGGCGGCTACCGGGACCGCCTCGTCGTCGAGCTCGCCCAGAACGCCGCCGACGCGGCCCACCGTGCCGGTGTCACCGGCCGGCTGCGCCTCACCCTGCACCCGGCGGATCACGAGGGCCCCGCGCTCCTCGCCGCCGCCAACACCGGCGCCCCGCTGGACGCCACCGGCGTCGAGTCGCTGTCGACGCTCCGGGCCTCGGCCAAGCGGGAGCAGCAGGCCCACGGCGCCGTGGGACGCTTCGGCGTGGGTTTCGCCGCGGTCCTCGCGGTGACCGACGAGCCCGCCGTCCTCGGCCGGCACGGCGGTGTCCGCTGGTCGCTCGCGGAGGCCCGCGAACTCGCCGCCGAATCCGCCCAGTACAGCCCGGGGCTCGGCGACGAACTGCGCCGCCGCGACGGCCACGTACCCCTGCTGAGGCTGCCGCTGCCCGCCGAGGGCACCGCTCCCGACGGCTACGACACCGTCGTCGTCCTCCCGTTGCGCGACACCGCCGCCCGTGACCTGGCCGAGCGGCTCCTCGACTCCGTCGACGACGCGCTCCTCCTCACTCTTCCGGGGCTCGCGGAGATCGTCGTGGAGACCTCCGAAGGGGTACGGACGCTCCGTTGCTCCGAGGACGACGGCTATGTGCGGATCGTCGACTCGGCCACCGGCACCCACCGCTGGCGGACCGTCTCCCACGGCGGCCCGCTCGACGCCGAACTGCTCAAGGACCGCCCCGTCGAGGAGCGCCTGCGCCCCCACTGGTCGGTCACCTGGGCCGTCCCCGTGGACGCCGAGGGAGCCCCGCGCCGGCCGCGTACGACCCCGGTCGTGCACGCGCCGACGCCCACCGACGAGCCGCTCGGCATCCCCGCCCTGCTCATCGCGTCCCTGCCGCTCGACACCGCGCGCCGCCATCCGGCGCCGGGCCCGCTCACCGACTTCCTGGTGCAGCGCGCGGCCGACGCGTACGCCGAACTCCTCGCGGAGTGGCAGCCGGTGACGACCGCGACGCTCGATCTCGTCCCCGGCCCGCTCGGCAAGGGCCCGCTCGACGGGGCGCTGCGCGAGGCGATCCTCGACCGGCTGCCGAGGGTCGCCTTCCTGGCGCCGGCCGCCCCGTCGGAGGAACTTCCGGCGCTCCGCCCGATCGAGGCCGAGGTCGCGGAGGGCGCGGGCGCGGACACGGTCGGCGTCCTCGCCGAGGTCTTCCCGACGCTCCTGCCGGCCGGTCTCGAGCGGCGTCCGGAGCTGCGGACCCTCGGGGTCGGCCGGGTGCCCCTGACCGAGGCCATCGACCGTCTGGCGGGGGTGGACCGGGCGCCGACGTGGTGGTGGCGCCTGTACGACTCCCTCGCGGGCGTGGACCCGGACCGGCTGTCCGGCCTTCCGGTGCCGCTGGCGGTGCCGGAGTCGGCGGCGGAGCGGCTGCCGGAGCCGGAGTCCGACGCGGAGCAGGCGTCCGGCCCGGGCGGGCGGGGCCGTATCCGTACGGCCGTCGGCCCCCGGCAGGTCCTCCTCCCGCAGGACCGGACCCCCGCCGAGCTGACCCGGCTCGGGTTGAAGGTGGCCCACCCCGATGCCGCCCATCCGCTTCTGGAGAAGCTGGGCGCGCTCCCCGCCACGCCCCGCGCGGTCCTGACGACGCCGCAGGTGCGGGCGGCCGTCGCGGCCTCCCTGGACGCGGGCGAGATCTGGGACGAGGACGCGGAGACGCTGGACGCGGACGAGCTGGTCGAGACGGTCCTCGGTCTGGTCCGGGACGCGGAGCTCGACCCGGGCGAGGAGCCCTGGCTCGGCGCCCTGGCCCTTCCCGACGAGGACGGCGAGCTCTCCCCGGCGGGAGAGCTGGTGATGCCGGGCTCGGCCTTCGCCGCCGTCATGCGCGAGGACGAACTCGCCCTCGTCGACGCCGACCTGGCCGGCCGCTGGGGCGAACAGCCGCTCGCCGCCTGTGGAGTCCTGGCCACCTTCGCGCTGGTCCGCGCGACCGATCTGCTGCTCGACCCGGACGAGGTGGAGCCCCGCGAGGGCGACTACCCGGAGCCGGACGACGCCGGGCTCCTCGACGCGGTCGACGTGTGGTGCGAGGACGTCCTGGACCGGCTGCCGGAGTCGCCGGTGCCGCCGGTGGCGACGGAGATCGTGGCCGTACGGGATCTGGACCTGGTCGACGACGACGCCTGGCCGCAGGCCCTCGCGCTCCTGGCGCAGCCGCCGCTGCGGGACGCCCTGACCCAGCCCGTGCGGGTGCTGCTGCCGGACGGCACGACGGAGACGGTCCGCTCGTACACGGCCTGGTGGCTCCGCGACCACCCGGTCCTGGACGGCCGGCGGCCGGCCGGGCTGCGCGCGGCGGGCACGGACCCGCTCCTGATCGGCCTGTACGACTCCGCCGACGCGACGGGCTTCGAGGACGAGCAGGTCCTCCGGGCCCTGGGCGTACGCACCTCGGTGGCGGCGCTCCTGGACGAGCCGGGAGGGGCGGCGGAGCTCCTGACGCGCCTGGCGGACCCGGAGCGGGAGGTCACGGACGCGCAGCTGCATGCCCTCTACACGGCCCTGGCGGACCTGGACCCGGAGCAGGTGACGCTGCCGGACGAGCTGCGCGCGGTGGTCGACGGCACGGTGGTCGTGGTCGACGCGTCGGAGGCGATGGTGGCGGACGCCCCGGACCTCCTGCCGCTGGCGGCGGGGCTGCCGCTGCTTCCGGTGTCCCCGGCGCGGGCGGCGGACCTGGCGGAGCTGTTCCAGGTCAGGCGGCTGAGCGAGGCGGTGGAGGCGGAGGTCGCGACGGTGGGCGAGGAGCACGAGGTCCCGGACTCGGTCCGTATCCTGCTGGGCCCGTCGACGCCCACCGGCTACATCGAGCACGAGGAGCTGCGGGCGGCGGGCACGGAACTCGACTGGCGCCGCACTCCGGACGGCACCGTCCACGCGTCCACCCTGGAGGGTGTGGCGGCGGGCCTGGCCTGGGCGGCGGGCCAGTGGCCCCGCCGCTTCGAGGTGGCGGCGCTCCTGGAGGACCCGTCGAGGACGGCGGAGCTGGCCAGGGACCGCTGGTTCGACTGACGCGGCGGAGGGGGCGGGGGTCCGGGGTCCGGTTCCGTCAGTGCCGGACCAGGCAGAACGGGTGGCCCGCCGGGTCCGCGTAGACGCGCCAGCCGCGGGCGTCCTCGCCCGCGTCGAGGAGGGTCGCGCCCTGTGCCAGGACCTCTTCGTGTGCCGTGTCCAGGTTCGGGACGCCGAAGTCGAGGTGGAACTGCTGGGGGCGTTCCGGGTGCGGCCAGGTCGGCGGACGGTGGTCGGGGACGCCCTGGAAGCAGAGGACGAGACCGCCGGGTGTGTGGAGCGTGGACCAGGCCTCGTCCAGGGCCCAGCGGCGGTCCGGCCGGTCGACCTCCCCGCCCAGGACCGCGCGGTAGAACCGGGCGAGTTCGCGGGGTGCGGAACAGTCGAGGACGACGCACTGCAGTTCGGCGATCATGCCGCGGATTCTAGGAGCCCGGTCCGGACGCCCCCTACGGGTTCGGGGTTCTCGCGTCCCGGGCCGTCGCCCGCACCTGGGTCCTGACCGCGCCCATGCTCGCCGCGATCACGAGGGCGATCGCGAGGGCGTCGGTGACCGACAGGGCCTGGCTGAGGACGAGGAAGCCGGCCGTGGCCGCGATGGCGGGTTCCAGGCTCATCAGGATCGCGAAGGTGGGTGCGGGCAGGCGGCGCAGGGCGAGGAGTTCCAGGGTGTACGGGAGGACCGAGGACATCAGCGCGACGGCGAGGCCGAGGCCGATCGTCGACGGGACGAGGAGCTTGTCGCCCGCCTCCGCGATGCCCAGCGGCAGGCTGAGGACGGCGGCGAAGACCATCGCGAGCGCGAGCCCGTCCGCCTGTGGGAAGCGCCGGCCCGTCCGGGCGCTGAAGACGATGTAGGCGGCCCACATCGCGCCCGCCGCGAGCGCGAACGCGGCGCCCACCGGGTCGAGGCGGTCGAATCCGCCGCCGCTGAGCAGGACGACTCCGCCGAGGGCGAGTCCCGCCCAGAGGAGGTTCATCAGGCGGCGGGAGGCGACCACGGAGAGGATCAGCGGACCGAGGACCTCCAGGGTCACGGCGGCGCCCAGCGGGATCCGGTCGGCCGCCTGGTAGAAGAGGATGTTCATCCCCGCCATGGCCGCGCCGAAGGCGACGATGGTGCCCCAGTCCGCGCGGCCGTAGCCGCGGACCCGGGGGCGGCAGACGATCATCAGGACGGCGGCGGCGAGTACGAGTCGCAGGGTGACGACGCCGAGGGCGCCCGCGCGGGGCATGAGGAGCACGGCGAGGGCCGATCCGAACTGGACGGAGAGCCCGCCGGTGACGACGAGCGCCACGGGTGCGAGGCGGTGTCCCGCCAGGCCGCGCGCGCGGGTGGCCGCGGGGGCGCCGCCGGCCGGCTCCGCGCCTGCCGCGCCCGCGCCGATCGCGACCGCCGCGGGGGCCGTCTTCGAGGCCGCCGCCGGGGGCATCTCCTTGACCGGACTGTCCACCGACCGCTCCTCCACACCGACACCAGCTAGGTTTAATGAACTGTACTCCTGGTCCAGGATAGTGCACCAGTCCTTCTCCAGGTGCCCGGAACCATCGCGTCCGCCTCTCACGCTACGAGCCCCCGCGCGGCACCGGAAATGCCGATTGCGCTGCGGTTATGCTCCGGACGCATGAGCATCGAGCTGCGTCACCTCCGCTGCTTCCTCGCCATCGCCGAGCAATCCAGCCTCACCAGGGCCGCCGCCCGGCTCCACCTCACCCAGCCCGCCGTCTCCCGCACGCTCGCCGCCCTGGAACAGCACCTCGGCGCCCGGCTCGTCGACCGCTCCACCCACCACCTCGCCCTCACCGCCGAGGGCCGCGCCTTCCAGGACCGGGCCGCCGCCGCGCTCGCCGCCTTCGAGGCCGCCGTCGACCCGGCCAGACTGCGCCACCGGCCGCTGCGCCTCGGGCACGCCTGGTCGGCCTTCGGCCCGTACACCACGCCCCTGCTCCGCCGCTGGCAGCGCGAGCACCCCGAGACCCCGCTCGAACTCCTCCGCATCGACGACCGCACGGCCGGACTCACCCGGGGCGAGGTGGACGCCGCCCTGCTCAGAGGGCCGGTCGACGCGCCCGGGCTGGCCACCGAGGAGCTCACCACCGAAGGCAGGGTCGCCGCCGTGCCGGCCGACAGCCCGCTCGCCGAACGGCCCCGGCTCACCCTCGACGACCTCGCCGGAGGAACCGTCGTCCTCAACACCGTCTCGGGAACGACCACCCTCATGCTCTGGCCCCCCGCCGCCCGCCCTGCCGCCACCGTCACCGTCGCCAACACCGACGACTGGCTCGCGGCGATCGCCGCCGGCCGGGGAGTCGGCGTCTCCTCCGCCTCCACGGCGGCCCTGCACCCGCATCCGGGCGTCACCTACCTCCCCCTGCCCGACGCACCCCCGCTGCCGGTGGTCCTGGCCTGGCGGGACGCCTTCCCGCACCCGGCGACGGCGGCCCTGGTGACGATGGCCCGCGAGATCGTCAGCGGGGACTGAGCCCGCCCTGTTAATTTGACGGCCGACCTGCCAAAAATCCCGGGGGGGATCACATGAACCGCCGATCGTTGCTGAAGAGTGCCGCCGCGATGGCCGTGGGGGCGCCGCTCCTGTCCGTCGCCAACGCCACGCCCGCGCATGCCGCGGGCAACTACGACGTGCTCCTGACGGAGCAGCTGAAGAACAAGGTCATGCTGTTCCGCGCGATCGAGTCGTGGGAGCCCAAGAACCTGGGCTGGTCGTGGACGGCGCCCACGTCCGTCGTGAACGGCGAGAACACCTGGCGCCTGCTCTCCGACGCGCGCTTCCGCGAGACCGACCGCTTCGGCTGGGTGTGCCTCGTCACCGCGTCCGGCGGCAAGGTCGGCATGGTCAACTTCGGTGACGACGATGCCCTGCTGTGGTCGGCGACCCCGTACGGCAACCCGCACGCGATCGAGTACATCCGCAGCCACGGCGTGGTGGTCGTGGCCTCGTCGCAGAAGTCCGCCGCCGTGGACTACGACGGCTTCCTCACGATCTACGCCCCCACCGACGCGGACGACCCCGGCACGCTCGCCGCGGTCGACACCATCACCTACACGGGCGCGCACGGCCTCTGGTGGGACGGCTCGCACCTGTTCGCCCTGGGCGCGCGGACGCTGGCCAAGTACCGCGTCACCGGCAGCCTCCGGACCTCTCGCCTCGAACTCGTCCAGAAGCACGTGTGGTCCGACACCACGCCTTTCTGGGGCCACAGCCTCGACATGGACTTCACCGACCCGGACCGACTTCTGCTGAACGGCGCGGGCGCCGTCTGGACCGTCGACAAGGCGAACCTCGCGCTCACGAACATCCGGCCGGGCAGCTACGGGGTGAAGTCCTTCTCGCGCGCCGTCGACGGCGAGTCCTTCTGGGTGCAGGCGATCGACCAGACGAACCCGGGAGAGACGGGCTGGTGGAACGAGTACGTCCAGTTCTTCGACGCCGCCGGGAAGCCGACCTACCGCCGCGGCCTGGACCACTACGGCTACGAGGGCAGGATCTACCGCTCCCGGATCGCGAGCGTCAGGCTCTCCTGACCGCAGGTCCGACCGAGGGCCCGGCTCTTCCGGCCACCGGCCCCGACCGGGCGTCAGGAGAGCCGGGGTGCCTCGGCACCCTCCTCGATCGCCTCCGCCAGCACCTCCGCCAGGTGCCGTCCCCGCCGCTCCGTCAGGTGCCCGATCTGGGTCCGGCAGGAGAAGCCGTCGGCGAGGACCTCCGCCGAGGGGGCGGCGGAGAGCGCCGGGAGGAGCTGGTCCTCCGCGCAGGCGACCGACACCTCGTAGTGGCCCGGCTCGAAGCCGAAATTGCCCGCGAGACCGCAGCAGCCGCCCGCCAGGGTGCCCGTGAGGCCCGCGCGTTCACGGAGGCGGCGGTCGGCGGCGTCGCCGAGGACGGCGTGCTGGTGGCAGTGGGTCTGGCCGGTGACCGGGCGGTCCAGCCGCGGCGGCTCCCAGTCCGGGGCCAGCGACTCCAGGACCTCCGCGAACGTGCGGACGGACGCGGCGAGCCGGGCCGCCCTCGGATCGTCCGGCAGCAGCTCCGGCAGGTCGGTGCGGAGGGTCGCCGCGCAGGAGGGTTCGAGGACCACGACCGGGCCCCCCGCCTCCGGCCGCCCCTCCAGGACGTCCAGGCTCCGCCGCATCACCCTGCGCGCCGCCCCCAGCTGCCCCGTCGACACATAGGTCAGCCCGCAGCACACCCGCCCCCGCGGCAGGGCGACACCCAGTCCCGCCGCCTCCAGGACCCGCACCGCCGCCCGTCCCACCTGCGGTGCCAGATGGTCCGTGAACGTGTCCGGCCAGAGCGTCAGGGCCGCCGACCGGGTCGAGCTCCGGTCGGCGAACCACGAGACGAAGGACCGTTCCGCCACGCGCGGCATCGCCCGCTCCGGTGTCACTCCCGCGAGACGGGCCGCGAACGGCAGCCCCATCGCCGGGTTCAGCGCCCGCCCGAAGAGGTCGAGCCAGTGCGGCAGCCGGCCCATCGTCCAGTGCGAGCGGGGCCGGCGCAGGACGCCGAGCGGTCCCGCGTAGTGCCGGTCCAGGAACTCCGCCTTGTACGCGGCCATGTCGACGCCCACCGGGCAGTCGCTGCGGCAGCCCTTGCAGGACAGACAGAGGTCGAGCGCCTCCCGCACCTCCTCCGAACGCCAGCCGTCCGTGACGACCTCGCCCAGCGCCATCTCGTGCAGGAGGCGCGCCCGGCCCCGGGTGGAGTGCCTCTCCTCGCCCGTCACCCGGTAGGACGGGCACATCACACCCGGCCCCGAACCCGGTCCCGCCACCCTGCACTTGGCCACCCCCACGCACCGGGCGGCCTCCCTCCCCACCCCCACCAGCGGCAGCCCGGTGAAGCGCAGGCCCTCGTCGAGCGGGCGCGGGCGGACGAGCATCCCGGGGTTGAGACCGCCGTCGGGGTCCCACACGTCCTTGACCGCGCCGAACAGGCCGACGAGCTCCTCCCCGTACATCCTGGGCAGGAGTTCGGCCCGCGCCTGCCCGTCGCCGTGCTCCCCGGAGAGCGAGCCGCCGTGGGCGACCACCAGGTCCGCCACCGCCTCCGAGAACCTCCGGAACTCCCGTACGCCCTTCTGTGTCCACAGGTCGAAGTCGATCCGGACGTGGACGCAGCCGTCGCCGAAGTGCCCGTACGGGACTCCCCGGAGACCGAACTCGGCCAGCAGGGAACGGAATTCCCGCAGGTACGCGCCCAGCCGGGCCGGCGGAACCGCACAGTCCTCCCAGCCGGGCCAGGCCTCGACGCCGTCGGGCATCCGGGTCGCGGTGCCCGCCGCGTCCTCCCGGATCCGCCACAGCGCCCGCTGCCCGGCAGGATCCTTCACCACGGTCGCGTCGAGCGCGTCCGCGGCCCGTACGAGGCGCCGGGCGGCGCCCTCCCCGTCGGCCTCGCAGAACAGCCAGGCCCCGCCCTTCGGCAGCCCCTCCGCGCCCCGGACGAGATCGGCGGCCATCCCCTCCACGGTGAGCGGCCCGTACGGCAGGAGGCCGGCCGCCGCTTCCGCGGCCGCGCTCTCGTCGGCGTACCCGAGGACGACGAGCACCGGCTCCGCGGGCAGCGGAACGAGCCGTACCGTCGCCTCCGTCACCACCCCCAGCGTGCCCTCGCTGCCGCAGAACGAGCGGGCCACGTCCACGCCCCGCTCCGGCAGCAGCGCGTCGAGCGCGTAGCCGGAGATCCGGCGCGGCAAACCCTCCGGATAGCCGGTCCGCAGCGGAGCGAGATTCCGTCCGACGAGATCGAGCAGTCCGGGCGGCGCCCCCCGCCCCTCCCGGC
Source organism: Streptomyces zaomyceticus (assembly GCF_014656215.1). Classification (GTDB taxonomy): domain Bacteria; phylum Actinomycetota; class Actinomycetes; order Streptomycetales; family Streptomycetaceae; genus Streptomyces; species Streptomyces zaomyceticus. Next base: position 64,063 of record NZ_BNBZ01000030.1, read on the forward strand.
CGAGCGTCAACCGCGCGCCCCGGTAGCTCACCACATCCAGCGAGCGCACGTTGTCCGCCGTGGTGCCCCAGGCGACCGAGTGCGCCCCGCAGGCGTTGTTGCCGATCATGCCGCCGAGCGTGCAGCGGCTGTGCGTCGACGGATCCGGGCCGAAGGTCAGCCCGTACGGCCGCGCCGCCTCCCGCAGCCGGTCGAAGACGAGCCCCGGCCGGACGACGGCCGTCCGCTCCTCCGGGTCCAGGGACACCAGTCCCGCCATGTGCCGTGTGAAGTCGAGCACGACACCCGTGCCGGTGGCCTGGCCCCCGATGGACGTACCGCCGCCCCGCGCGACCACCGGCGTCCCGTGCGCCCGGCACACCTCCAGGACCGCCGCCACGTCGTCGGCGTCCCGCGGCGCGACCGTACCGACCGGCACACGGCGGTAGTTGGAGGCGTCCATCGTCACCAGGGCCCGTGCCGCGGCCGAGAAGTCGACCTCTCCGGCGACGGCGGCACGCAGCGCGGCGGCCAGAGCGGCGGACCCCCCGGAGCGTTCCTCGTCTGTTCCCACAAGGCCAGGATGTCTCAGTCCTCGTCTCATCGGGCGGACATCCGGCGACCGGCCCCTTCCCGACCCGATACTCTCCGCCTCGTGGCTGATATCCAGATTCCCGCTGACATCAAGCCCGCCGACGGCCGTTTCGGCGCGGGCCCCTCCAAGGTGCGTACGGAGGCGCTGGACGCCCTGGCCGCCACCGGCACCTCTCTCCTCGGCACGTCCCACCGCCAGGCTCCGGTCAAGAACCTGGTCGGCGAGGTACGCACCGGCATCCGTGACCTCTTCTCGCTCCCCGAGGGCTACGAGGTGATCCTGGGCAACGGCGGCTCCACCGCCTTCTGGGACGTCGCGACCCACGGTCTCATCGAGAACAAGTCGCAGCACCTCACCTTCGGCGAGTTCTCCTCCAAGTTCGCGAAGGCCGCCAAGCTGGCCCCGTGGCTGGCGGAGCCGACCGTGATCTCCTCCGACCCGGGCACCCACCCGGAGCCGGTGGCCGAGGCGGGCGTCGACGTCTACGCGTACACGCACAACGAGACCTCCACCGGTGTCGCCGCCCCGCTGAAGCGGGTCGCGGGCGCCGACGAGGGCGCGCTGGTCCTGGTCGACGCGACCTCCGGCGCGGGCGGTCTCCCGGTCGACATCACCGAGACCGACGTCTACTACTTCGCCCCGCAGAAGTCCTTCGCCGCCGAGGGCGGCCTGTGGCTCGCGGCCTTCTCCCCGGCGGCGCTGGAGCGCGCGAAGAAGATCCACGAGTCCGGCCGGCACATCCCGGAGTTCTTCTCGCTGCCGACGGCGATCGACAACTCGCTGAAGAACCAGACGTACAACACCCCGGCGCTCTCGACCCTCTTCCTGCTCAACGAGCAGCTGAAGTGGATCAACGGCCAGGGCGGTCTGGACTGGGCCGTGGCCCGGACGAAGGAGTCCTCGGACGCGCTGTACGGCTGGGCCGAGGAGTCCAAGTACGCGACGCCGTTCGTCACGGACGCGGCGAAGCGCTCGCAGGTCATCGGCACGATCGACTTCGCGGACGAGATCGACGCGGCGGCGGTCGCCAAGGTGCTGCGCGCCAACGGGATCGTGGACACCGAGCCGTACCGCAAGCTGGGCCGCAACCAGCTGCGGATCGCGATGTTCCCGGCGATCGACCCGGCGGACGTGCGCGCCCTGACGGCCTGCGTCGACTACGTGATCGAGAAGCTCTGACCCAGCTCCGTACGGAGGGCCCGGCACCTGTCCCGAGGACGGTGCCGGGCCCTCCGTCGTACGACCGTGTGCGGTCGGCCGCTCCGGGGTCGACCCCTCCGGGGTCGGCCGTGATGCCCGCGGGGTTCAGCCCCGCCGCAGCAGCCGCTTGATGCCGAAGACGAGGACGAAGGCGCCCGCGAGGACCAGGAAGCCGACGGTGACGTTCCCCTTCTCGCCGTCGGCGGCCGGGGACTGCGGCGACTGCGGGGCGCCCGGCGCGTCCGGGCTGCCGCCCGGCTTCTCCGAGGGGCGGCCGGCGTCCTGCCGCTCCAGCCGCACCACCCGGCTCTTCGCGCCCTCGGAGCCGAGCATGAACGCCGAGCCGTCCCGTGTGTACGTCACCGATTCCGCCTGGCCCTGGAACCCGGCGCCGATCGAGGTGCCCCCGTCGCCGAGGCGCCCGTCCTTCCACACGTACTCGCGGGCCATGAGGTAGCCGCGCAGGACCAGACGGTCACCGTCCGGTGAGAACGCGCCGTCGGTCACCCACGGGACCTCGTCGATCCGCCGGAAGACGTTCGTCCCGGACGAGGAGAGCCGCTCCGGGCCCGCGTACAGACCGCCGCCGTCCTCGTTCTTGCTCGCGATGTACACCCGGCCGGTCTTCGGGTGGACCATCAGGGCCTCGGCGTTGCGCGCCCCGTCGGCGTACTTCACGACGTACTGCTTCGCGGCCACCTTCTGGTCCTTGAGGACCTTCGGCTCGGGGAAGCGGTAGACCCAGACGTGGTCCCAGGAGCCGTCGAGGTTGTCGCCGATGTCGCCGACGTAGATGTCGCCGTCCGGGCCGACGGCGATCGCCTCCATGTCGCGCGGGGTGCCGACACCCTGCATGGTCAGGGTCGCGACCGTCTCGCCCGTACGGGAGTCGATGCCGTAGATCAGGGGTGCGTCCTGGTCGTTGTGCGTCCAGTAGATCCCGGGGTGGGCCCGGCTCGCCGCGAGGCCGCTGGACTCGGTGATGCGGGAGTCCTCGATGGTGAAGTCCCGGTCCGGCTCCTGCCCTTCGGCAAGGGCGGGACCGGCCGGGAGCAGCACCAGGGCCGCCGCCGCGCCGAGGGCGCACAGAGCAGATCGCATGTCCCCCAGCCTGCCACGACGAGGCGAGGAGGGCCTGGTCGGCCGACCCCGAAACCTCCTTGACCTGCCCCTGAGCCACTGTCAGGGTCACGCCCATGGCTACCCCCGTTCCACGGACGTCCCCCTCGCAGTCCTCCGCCCCGCAGACGCCTTCCCCGCAGGCGCCCTTCCCGCCGTCGCCCTCCTCGCGGTCCTTCACCGCGCCCGACGGCACGAGCCTCGCCTTCCACGTGTCCGGCACCGGTACCGGCGTCCCGCTGCTCTGCCTCCCCGGCGGTCCGCTCCAGGACTCCGCCTATCTCGGCGACCTCGGCGGTCTCACCGCGCACCGGCGGGTGATCCGGCTCGACCTCAGGGGCACGGGCGCGTCCGCGGTGCCGGAGGACCCGGCCTCGTACCGCTGCGACCGGCTCGTCGACGACGTGGAGGCGCTCCGCGCACACCTCGGCCTGGACACCGTCGACGTCCTCGGGCATTCGGCGGGCGCGAACCTGGCCGCCCTGTACGTGACCCGCCACCCGGAGCGCGTCGACCGGCTCGTGCTCGTCACCCCCGGCACGGCGGCCGTGGGGCTCGACACGGCTCCGGAGGAGCGGCTCGCGGCGGCGCGGCTGCGGCAGGACGAGCCGTGGTTCGGCCCGGCGTACGCGGCGCTCGAGGACGTCACGGCGGGGCGCGGCACGGCGGAGTCCTTCGGGGCGGTGGCGCCGTTCTTCCACGGGACCTGGGACGAGGCGGCGCGGGAGCGGTACGCCGCGGGGGAGGGGCAGCGGAACCGTGAGGGCGCGGGTGTCTTCGCTGGCGAGGGCGCCTTCGATCCGGCGGGCACGCGCGCGGTGTTCGCGGAGTTCGCGCGGCCGGTGCTCGTGGTGGCCGGGGAGGGGGACGTGAACACCCCGGTTCCGACGGCGGCCGCGTACGCGGAGCTGTTCCCGAAGTCGGCCTTCGCCGTCCTGGACGGGGCCGGGCACTTCCCCTGGCACGACGACGCGGAGCGGTTCACGGAGACGGTCGGGGCCTTCCTCGACCGGTGAGCGCCGCGGCCCGTGTCCCGGATCACGTCGCAGGCCGGGGAGGCCGTCCGCGATGATGTGACCATGCGTTTTCTGTTCGTCGGCGACAGCATGACCATCGGACGCGCCGGCGACTGGACCTGGCGGTACCGCATGTGGCGGCACCTGGAGTCCACGCTCCCCGGCGGGTACGAGATCGTCGGCCCCCGCACCGCCCTCTACGAGGCGGCCGTCGACGCGGCCGCCTCGGAGGCCTACGCCGACCCGGCGTTCCCCGCCCCCGCCCGGCGCCATCTGGCCGGCTGGGGCGAGGGCTGGCTGCACATGGCGCCGGTGATCGGCGGGACGGTCACGGAGACCGGGGCCGACGTACTGCTGATCTCGCTGGGCCTGATCGACTTGGGCTTCTACACGAACAGCGAGCAGACCGAGGAGAACGTCCGGGCGTTCGTCGCGGCGGCCCGCGCCGCGAACCCGCACGTCCGGGCCGTCCTCCTGCCGGTCATCCCCAATGTGCGCGCCGGCTACGACGCGCCCTTCGCGGCGGAGTGCGACCGCTTCAACGTGCTGCTCGCGAAGGCGGTCGCCGATCTGGACACGGCCGCCTCGCCGCTGCTCCTGGCGACGGTCCCGGAGTCGTACGACCTCGACGAGGACACCTACGACGGCACGCACCCGGGTCCGACGGGCGAGCACAAGCTGGCCGCCGCCTTCGCCGGCGCGATGCACCAGGCGTGGGGCCTGGGCGGTCCGTACCGCTACGGGTCGCCCGGCCCCGGCACCGGCTGACTCACCGACTCCCGTTGCGCAGGCGTGAGCCGATCCAGACGACGAAGAAGGTCACCACGGGGGTGATCAGGATCCACTCGGGGCTCATGGCGGAGTCCTCGGTGAACAGCAGGGCGACGAAGAGGACGGTGGCGGCGAGGACCGAGATGAGGGCCCAGGACATCGCCGTGACGACGGAGCCCTCGCGGCCGGCCTTCCTGGCGATCCGCCGGTCGGCCTCGGCGCCGGGGGCCCAGTCGGCTCCGCGCAGGCCTTCCCAGGCGGCCCGGAGCGCGGCGATCTCCCGTTCGACGGCGACGTTGTTGTCGTCCACGTACATGAGCTGGATCCGGCGGCCGTCGTGCCCGTACATGAACGAGATGGTCCGCGGCTGCCCCTGGCCCATCCCCGCGGAGGGATTGGGCACGGCCCGGATGTCGTGGATGTCCTCCCAGGCGAGCCGGCGGTTCTTGACCATGCCGCGGACCCGGATGCCCTTGAGGTCGGCGGAGGTGGCGCAGTTCCGGGCGGCCAGGACGAGCCAGCCGAGGAAGGCGAGCAGCAGCAGGGTGATGAGCCACTTCACCCGGCCGGGGATGTCCTCGTCGCTCCAGATCGGCAGCGCCGCGGCGGGTACGCCGATGCCCACCGAGAGGTAGACGCCGGTCAGCCGGCCGGGTCTGATCCGGTACTCACGCGGCAGTACACGTTCCGCTTCCATGGTTCCCCCCTGTGTCCCCCGTGCGGCGGAGGATCAGGGTAGGGCTCAACTGCCCTCCTCTGAAAGGGCTTTGGGCGACTGTCAGGCGGCTCGGGTGAGGCGGTTGGCGAAGGTCGAGAGGGTGTACGCGCCGATGCCGAGGACGACCTCCAGTGCGTTGCGGCGGGTGTAGCCGTGCGCGTGGAAGGCGGCCAGCTCCTCGTCGCTCACCGCGCCGGAGGAGGCGAGGACCCGGAGGGTGAAGAGGCGGACGGCGGCGAGCCGTTCGGGGTCGGGGGCGGGGCCCAGGGCGGCCATCCTGGCCTCGTGCATGTCGACGCAGAGGTGGCACTGGTTGCGGCCGGCGACGGTCAGGATCACCGTCTCGCGGGAGTGCGGGTCGAGGGTGGTGGACTCGAAGGTCCGGCTGAGCTCCAGGAAGGCGTCGAGGGTTTCGGGGGACTCCTTGAGGAGGGCGACGGCGTTGGCGGTGCGGGTGGACATGTCGACGGGCACGGTGTCTCCGATGGGGATAGAATCGACAACATGGTTGACCATGAGGTGGGAGAAAACGTAAACCAGGTTGTCGATAAGGGCAAGGGGGAAGGCCGGGGCTACGAACTGCCCCTGCTCCTCTTCGGCGGCTTCCGCACTCTCATCGACCGGCTCCACACCCGCCTCGCCGCCGAAGGCCACCCCGACCTGCGTCCCGCCCACGGCTTCGCCATGCAGGCCGTCGGCGCCCGGGGCGCCACCGCCAGCGAGATCGGCCGGCACCTCGGAGTCTCCAAGCAGGCCGCCGGCAAGACCGTCGACCGGCTGCTCGCCCTCGGCTACGCCGAGCGCGCCGACGACCCCGCCGACGCCCGCCGCAAACTCGTCCACCTCACCCCACGGGGGTACGAGGCCCTCGCCCGCTCCGCCGCGATCTTCGACGAACTACGGGCGGAATGGGCCGCGACCCTCGGCGCGGACCGCGTCCGGGACATGGAGGCGGCCCTGCGGCACGTCGTCCCCGCGGAGACGGCCTTCCGCCTGGACGCCACGAGCTGGCTCGGCGCGCCCTGACGACGGGGGGTCGGGCGCGAAGGGTCCCGGGCCGGCCCGGGACCCTTCGCGCCGGGTCCGGGCAGGACCGGGCCCCGTACAACCGGACCCGTCCCCGCCGGGCCCCCTACGACCGGCCCACTCCCAGCCGGGGCGCTCCCGTTCGGGACGTCACCAGGCGAAGGCCTCCGGGGACGGGCCCGGGCCCGGGAAGATCTCGTCCAGGGCGGAGAGGACCTCCGTGCTCAGCTCCACCTCCAGGGCGCGCAGCGCACTCGTCAGCTGCTCGGGCGTACGCGGGCCGACGATCGGGCCGGTCACCCCGGGGCGGGTGAGCAGCCACGCGAGGGCCGCCTCGCCCGGTTCGAGGCCGTGCTTGTCGAGCAGGTCCTCGTAGGCCTGGAGCTGGGCCCGGGACGTCGGATCGGCGAGCGTGGCCGCCGCGCGTCCCTCCGTGCGCCGCTTGCCCTCGGCCTCCTTCTTCAGGACGCCGCCGAGCAGGCCGCCGTGCAGCGGCGACCAGGGGATGACCCCGAGGCCGTACTCCTGCGCGGCCGGGATGACCTCCATCTCCGCGCGCCGCTCGAAGAGGTTGTAGAGGCACTGCTCGCTGACGAGGCCGACCGCGCCGCGCCGGGCGGCGGTCTCGTTGGCCTGGGCGATCTTGTAGCCGGGGAAGTTGGAGGAGCCTGCGTAGAGGATCTTGCCCTGCTGGATGAGGACGTCGACCGCCTGCCAGATCTCCTCGAAGGGCGTCGAGCGGTCGATGTGGTGGAACTGGTAGACGTCGATGTGGTCCGTGCCGAGGCGCTTGAGGCTGGCCTCGACCGCGCGGCGGATGTTCACCGCAGAGAGCTTGTCGTGGTTGGGCCAGGCCTCGCCGTCGGCGCCCATGTTCCCGTAGACCTTGGTGGCGAGGACGGTGCGGTCACGGCGGCCGTCGCCCCGGGCGAACCAGGAGCCGACGATCTCCTCGGTCCGGCCCTTGTTCTCACCCCACCCGTACACGTTGGCCGTGTCGAAGAAGTTGAGCCCCGCGTCCAGCGCCGTGTCCATGATGGCGTGGCTGGTGGCTTCGTCCGTCTGGGGTCCGAAGTTCATCGTCCCGAGGACGAGTCGGCTGACCTTGAGTCCGGTGCGTCCGAGCTGCGTGTACTCCATGAACGCCAAGCCAACTGCTTCGAGCGCGCTCGAAGCAAGAGGGTTCCCACGGGGTGGCGGACGCCGGGCGCCGAGGGCGGTCGACGGCTACTGGCCGGTCACGGAGGCCACCGCGATGATCGCGAACATGATTACGAGCACGCCGGCCATGATGCGGTTACGAGTCTTGGGGTCCACCCGTCGAGGTTAACCCGGCCGGCCCGCCGTCCCTTCAAGGGGCCAGCCGTCGACCCGCTCGTACCGGGGCTGCTCGCCCCGCACCCCGCTCACCGGCAGGTTCGAGCGCACGAGGGTGAGCTCGCCCGCCTCCCAGCGGCTGCCCTCGAAGGTGCCGAGCCCGTCGAGGAACGGGCGGAGGTCCGCGTCGCCGCCCCGTGCGCGGGCCACCGTCAGGTGCGCCTGGTAGCGGCGGTGCTCGTCCATCGGGACCCCCGCCCGGCGCGCGGCGGCGTCCGCGCGCTCGGCGAGCAGCCGCAGCTCGTCCAGGTCACCGGCCACGCCCGTCCACAGGGCGCGACGCCCGAAGTGCCCACCGCCGTGCAAGCGCAGCCCGAGCGGCGGTGTGCGGTGCGCGGCCCGCGCCAGCCGGACCCGCAGCTCGGGCAGCAGCTCCTCGTCGACCTCCCCCATGAAGGCGAGCGTGAGATGCCAGCCGGGCCGCGAGGTCCAGCGGAGCCCGTCCGCACCGGGCAGCCGGTGCAGACGGTCGACGACGTGTCCGAGTTCGTCCTGCCGCGCGGAGGGCGGCACGACGGCGGCGAAGAGCCTCATGGGGAAAGTCTGGCAGGACGGCGGCCCGGGTGCGGGGCACCCGGGCCGGGTCTCTCGGGTCCTCCGCGCCCGGGCCGGGTCTCCCGGGTCCTCCGCGCCCGGGCCGGGTCTCCCGGGTCAGGAGACCTGGCCGTACCCCGTCCCCGTGCCAGCCCGGACACCGGCCCGGCTGGCGGACCGCGGCTTGAACGGCGCCTTCGGGTCGCCCGTACCGGCGTAGAGGTAGGCCGTGTTCGTCGACGTCCGGGCGTACAGGTCGGGCCGGCCGTCCTCGTCGGCGTCGCCGATGCCGACGATGTCCGTGTACGCGTTCCAGCCGCCGCCGATCCTCGTCCGCGTCGCGAACGTGCCGTCACCCTTGCCGAGGTACAGCCACAGCACGCCCGCCCCGTCGCGTGCGACGAGGTCCCCCGCCGGGCTCCCGCCGATGTCGCCGACGGCGGTGATCTCGTTGTAGATCCCCCAGCCGTGGCCGGTCTTCCTCCGGGGCGCGAAGGGAGCGGTGGCCTTCCCCGTGCCCGCGTACAGGTAGAGGTCGCCGGCCCTGTCGACGGCGACCAGGTCGGCCCGGCCGTCACCGGTCAGATCGCTGCCGCCGGTGAGCCGGTCGTAGATCTGCCAGCCGCCGCCCACGCGCACCCGCGGCTCGAAGGAACGCCCCACGGTCGTTCCCCTCCCCTGGTGGAGCCAGAGGTCGCCGTTCGCCTGGCGGGCGATCGCGTCGCCAGCCGCCGCACCCGCGACGTCGCCGACTGACTCGACGCGGTCGTAGGTCTGCCAGCCGTTCTCGGAGAACCCGCCCGCGTCCTTCACCTCGACGAGCCGGCCGGACTCGTCGTCCCAGCGCGTGTCGATCCAGCGCATGGCACCGATCGTGGTGCGGGCGAGCAGGTCGGGCGAGCCGTTGTCGCCGTAGTCGTGCGGCTGGGGGGTGCGGACCACCGTGAAGGTGCCGGTCGCGGTGGCGGTCGGCTTCCCGTTCCACGGCTTCGCGGTCACCTTCCACCCGTAGGCGCCGTTGGGCGCGGGGCTCGCCTCCTCCCGGGAGTCCTCCACCTCGCCGGCCCATTCCAGACGGACACGGCCGTCCGGGAGGACCCCGGTGCCGGTGGAACCGGAGACGGGCGGGAGGGCCCGCCGGAAGACCTCGCCCGTCGCCCTGCTCGTGAGCTCCACGGAGAAGTCCGCCCTGGCCGAGGAGAACTGCCAGGTCAGGCGGGTCCGGCTGAGTCCGTCCAGATCGAGCAGGGCCGGGACGCCGCCGCCGACGTAGGTGACGGGGACGGTCGCGTCGTCCGGCTCCGCCGTGGAGGCGACCAGTTCGGCGGCCGGCTTCCCGTCCGCGCCGACCGCGACCCGGTAGACGCCCTCGCCGTGTGCCGCGGTGTCGCCGAGGACGAGCAGGGTGCCGTCGGGGCCCTCAGTGACGCTCCGTGCGTGGTCGAGCAGCTCGACCGTGGCCCCGTCCGTCAGGGAGCGGGCGGTGAACGCAGTCGGGACCTTCGCGTCGGATGGGTCGAAGAGGTCGGCGGCGAAGGCGAACCAGTCGTCTCCCACCAGCCCGCCGGTGACGCTCGCGACCATCTCGAGACCGAGTGGGGTCCGCACGGTCTCCTTCCGCCCCCGGACGGCTGTGACGAGAACGGGCTTGCCCCGCTCGGTCTCCAGCCACGCGACACGCTTCGGCGAGAGGTACGTGTTCTGCGGGAAGTACTCGACGGTCGGGCCGACCAGCCCGTAGGAGTCGACGACCCGCGCGGTGGCGAAGTCCACGACACCGATCCTGCTGCCGTTGGTGTCGGCGTCGTAGTAGTGCGCGAGGGCCGCGTCGTTCAGCCTGCCGGACAGCCAGCCCTTCGGGACGGTCATGCCCGTCACCTCGCGGGTGGTCGCCGTGCCCCCGTCCGAGCCGACCAGGCTCAGGGTGGCCCCTCCGAAGGTCTGCGCGAGGACCGTCCCGCCCGCGGCGCCGCCGACCTCCGGCAGGTGGTCGATCCTGATGGTGACCGGCGGAGCGCCGGTCGCCATGTCGTACACCGTCGCCGATCGGGCGGGTGTCTCGAACGTCTCCTGGTTCACCACCACCACGGTGTCCGAGCCGGAGCCGAGGACCCGGCCGTAGTGGCTCTTCTCGATGACCGTCGACACCCCGTCCGCGTACCGCGTCCAGCGGGTCCTGCCGTCACTGCCCTCGGAGAGGAAGCCGGTGGTCCCCGCTCCCCTGAGCTCGCCCCCCAGCGCCAGGAAGGGTGCCGGGACCGGCTCGGCGGCGGCCTGGACAGCGGTGACGGCCGCCGCGGTCGGCGTGGGTGCGGCGGCGGCCGGGGCGGTGAGGGACCCGGCGGTCACCGCGGCGAGGACCACCGCCACCGACACCGAGAGACGTCGACGAGACAAAGCAGCACGCAAGGCGTATTCCTCCCCTGACCACATATACGTGCCTCTTCTGACCCGCCACCTCGTCGAATGGTTGTACGGCCGGGTCAGGAGACCTGGTTGTACGCCGGGTCGTGCGGCGACGCCACGCCGGCCCCGGTGGAGCCGCGCGGCTTGAACGGGGCCTTCCAGTCGCCCGTACCGGCGTAGAAGAAGGCGGTGCCGGTGCCCGCGGGCGTCCGGGCGTACACGTCGGGGCGGCCGTCCTTGTTGCCGTCGCCGATGCCGACGATGTCGGCGTACACGTTCCAGCCGCCGCCGATCTTCGTGCGCGGCGCGAACGTGCCGTCGCCCTTGCCGAGGTACGTCCAGAGGACGCCGTCCTTGTCGAGGGCGACGAGGTCTCCGGTGGGGTTGCCGCCGATGTTCCCGGTGGCGGTGAGCTGGTGGTAGATCCCCCAGCCGTGGCCGATCTTCTTGCGCGGTTCGAACGGGGCCGTGGTGGAGCCGTTCGCCTTGTACAGGTAGAGGTCGCCGAGCTTGTCGACGGCGACGAGGTCGGCCCGGCCGTCACCGGTCAGGTCGCTGCCGCCGGTGAGCTGGGTGTACGTGTTCCACCCGCCGCCGATCCGTACGGGTTGGGCGGTGGCCGACGGGTCGGCGACGTGCAGCCACAGGTATCCGGCCTTGTCCCGGGCGACGGTGTCGACGGCCGTGGAACCGGCGATGTCGCCGACGGCCTCGACGCGGTCGTAGCGGTTCCAGTCCCCGGTCCACACCGTCGAGCCAAGGGTGGCCGCGACGATCAGCCGCCCTGTGGCGTCGTCCCAGAGCGTGTCGATCGCGTCGAGGTTGCCGTCCGTCCGGCGCGCGAAGAGGTCGGGCGAGCCGTTGCTCGTGTAGTCGTGCGCCTGGGGCGTGCGGTTCACCGTGAACGTGCCGGAGGCCGTGACCGACGGCATCCCGTTCCAGGGCCTGGCCGTCACCGTCCACTCGTACTCCCCGGCGGGAGCGGACGAACGGTAGGTGTCGCGGCCCAGTTCCCCGGTCCAGTCGAAGCCCAGCGAGCCGTCGGGGAGGACTCCGGTGCCGGTCTCACGAGGGCGGACGGTCGTCGTGAAGCGGCCTCCCTCCTTGCGATGGAGCTCGATCGAGAGGTCCGCCTCGGTGGTGGAGAACTTCCAGCCCAGCCGGGTCTTGGCGACGCCGTCGAGGCCGAGGGTGGCCGGGACGCTGTGGCCGGTGTAGGTGAGGGGGGTGGTGGATCCGGGCTGCCCGCCGGTGGAGGCGATCAGCACCGCGGTCGGCTTCCCGTCCTCGACCGCGAGCCGGTACACGCCCGTACCGCGGGCGGCGGTCGTTCCGACGGCGAGCAGGGTGCCGTCGGCGGCCTTCATGACGCTCTCGGCGTGGTCGAGGAGCTTGACGGGGGTCCCGTCCGTCAGGGGGCGGGCCACGACGCCCTGCTGCCCGCCTCCGAACACCAGCCAGTCGCCGCCCAGGGCGCCCATGAGTCGGCTCGGAACGTCACCGGCGAGCGGCACGCGGGTCACCTCGGCCGAGCCGCGCTTCGCCGACGCGAGGAAGGTCGTGCCGTTCAGGGTCTCCGTCCAGTCGACGCGGTCCCGCGTGATCGTGGCGCCGCCGCCGAGCGTCGCGCCCTCGGCAGCGGTGTACTCCTGGACGACGCGGGCGGTGGCGATGTCGACGACCACCAGCCTGCGCGGTCCGACGGGGTCGAGGACGTCGTAGTACCCGAGGGCGGTACCCGGCAGGCTGTCCGCGACGGAGAACTCGGTCGTCTGGCCGTCGGTCATGCCGGCCACCCGGCCGGAGGTCGTGACGCCGCCCTGCTGGGTGCTGAGGATCGGGTGCGCGCCGTGGCCGTCGTCGAACACCGCCGAGCCCACCGCGGCCGTGACCGCCCCGTCGAAGGCGGAGTACGTGACGGGGGCGGCGCCGGTGGCCATGTCGCGCACGACGGCCTTCTCGGTGCCGTACCGCTGCAGCTTCGGCCATGTGACGACCACGGAGTCCGAGGCGGACCCGAAGACCCTGCCGCCGGTCGTGTCGACCACGGTGGAGACGCCGTCCGCGTACCGGGTCCAGCGCGCGACCCCGTCGGCGTCCCGGGTGAGGAAGCCGGTGGTGCCCGCGCCGATCACCTCTCCGCCGGAGGCCAGGAACGGGACCGGGATCGGGGCGGCGGTCGGGGCGGCGGGTGCCGTCACCGCCGCCGGTGCCGCGGCGAAGGCCGCCGGGGCGAGGACCGGACCGGCCGCGACCACCGCCAGGACGACTCCCACGGACATCGGGACACGACGACGAGAGACAGTTGTGCGCAAGGTGTGTTCCTCCCCAGCCTGATCGGTACGACCTTGATGACCCCCCATCACTTCGAATGGTTGTACGGATAGTTTGGCCCGATGACGATCTCCATCAGGAAGGGCGGGGCGGAGGACCTCCCCGCGGTACTCGGTGTGCTCGACAGCGCCGTGGTGTGGCTCAACGGCAGAGGGATCACCGCCCAGTGGGGCACCGAGCCGTTCTCCGGACGGCCGAAGGCGGTGAAGCAGGTCGAGGACACGATGGCCGCGGGTGACCCGTGGCTCGCCGAGGTCGACGGCGTACCGGCGGGGACCATGACGCTGACGCCGCACCCGGGCCAGTACGTCGAGCCGGCGGACGAGCCGGAGGTGTACGTACGACTCCTCGCGACCGACGCGCGCTTCCACGGGCAGGGAGTGGGCGCGGCCCTGCTGGCGCACGCGGTGGAGGAGACCCGGAGGCGGGGGGTGTCACTGCTGCGGGTGGACTGCTTCGCGGGCGGCGGGGGCCGGCTCGTCGAGTACTACGAGGCCCGGGGCTTCACCCGCACGGAAACCTTCGCGGTCGGCGACTGGCCGGGCCAGATCCTGGAAGAGCGCGTCTGAAACGTGCCGGGACCTCCGGTCGGGGCCAGGGACCTCCGGTCCGGTCAGGGGCGTCCCGGTCCGGGGTGCTCCGGCCCGGACCGCGCCCGAGCCGGGCCGCCCCTCCGGCCCGGGACTACGGTCCGGGACCTCTGGTCCGTAGTCCCGGACCTACGGCTCGCGACCTCCGGTCCGGCCCGAGGTCCCGGCGACTCCGAGGCCGGGCTGGGGGGAGGCGGGCCCGATTCCGGGCCGGCCGAATTCGGGTGGGCCCCGGAATCGGGCCGAGGGCGGCGGCGGCCGAGGTGTGCCCCGGTCGCCGCCCGCCCGAGGGCTACGCTGCTGTGGCCAGGCGCTCGCGTGCCACGAACCTCACCTGCGGGTGTCCGTGCCGCCAGGCCCAGGCGACCTTGAGGCCGCCGACCCTGGCCAGGACCAGGCCGACGACGACCGCCGCCGCCAGCGAGATCACTCCGCCGGTGGCGAAGCCGACGCGGGCGCCGTAGGTGTCGGTGACCCAGCCGAGGAGCGGTGCGCCGATCGGCGTGCCGCCGGCGAAGACCATCATGTAGAGGCTCATGACGCGGCCCCGCATGGCCGGGTCCGTCGCCATCTGGACGGCGGAGTTCGCGGTGATGTTGACCGTGAGGCCGATCATGCCGATCGGTACGAGCAGCAGCGCGAAGAGCCAGAACGCCGGCGACAGGGCCGCCGCGATCTCCAGGACGCCGAAGACGCCCGCCGCGAGCACCAGCATCCGCAGTCGGGTCGAGCCGCGCCGGGCGGCCGCGAGGGCGCCGACGAGGGAGCCTGCGGCCATCAGGGTGTTGAGGAAGCCGTACGTGCCCGCGCCGACGTGGAAGACGTCGCCGGAGAAGGCGGTGAGCCAGATCGGGAAGTTGAAGCCGAAGGTGCCGATGAAGCCGACGAGGACGATCGGCCAGATCAGGTCCGGCCGCCCGGCCACGTACCGCAGGCCCTCCCGGAGCTGGCCCTTGCCGCGCGGGGCGCGCTCCACCTTGTGGAGTTCGCTCGTCCGCATGAGCAGGAGGCTCACGACGGGTGCGAGGAAGGAGAGGCCGTTCAGGAGGAAGGCCCACCCGCTGCCGACTCCGGCGATGAGGACACCGGCGACGGCGGGGCCGACGAGCCGCGCGGACTGGAAGTTCGCCGAGTTGAGGGAGACGGCGTTGCGGAGCTGGTCGGGGCCGACCATCTCGGAGACGTAGGCCTGCCGGGCCGGGTTGTCGACGACCGTCACCATGCCGAGGAGGAAGGCGATCAGGTAGACGTGCCAGACCTGGATGTTGCCGGAGAGGGTGAGGACGGCGAGCGCGATGCCGCACAGTCCGAGGGCGGCCTGGCTGAAGAGGAGGAGCTGCCGCTTGGGGTAGCGGTCGGCTATGACGCCGCCGTACAGCCCGAAGAGCAGCATCGGCAGGAACTGCAGGGCCGTCGTGATGCCGACGGCGGCGGCGGAGCCGGTGAGGCTCAGCACCAGCCAGTCCTGGGTGATGCGGGCCATCCAGGTGCCGGTGTTGGAGACGATCGCGCCGGTGAAGAACAGCCGGTAGTTACGGATCCTGAGCGAAGAGAAGGTTTCCCTCCGCCCCCGGGTGTCGAGGGTGGGTTTGTGGACGGGTGCGGAGTCTGCTCCGGGTCCCGTACTCAAAGTGCGTCGCCTCCTTGGCGCGTGGACTACAGGTGGGCGAGCTTCTCCAGGACGGGAGCGGCCGCGCGCAGCTTGGCCCACTCGTCCTCGGCCAGGCCCTCGGCGAGGGATGCCAGCCAGGCGTTCCGCTTGCGGCGGGACTCTTCGAGCATGGCTTCGGCCTGCTCGGTCTGGCTGACCACCTTCTGCCGGCGGTCGTCGGGGTGCGGCTCCAGCCGGACCAGTCCCTTGGCTTCGAGCAGCGCGACGATGCGGGTCATCGACGGCGGCTGCACGTGCTCCTTGCGGGCGAGTTCGCCGGGTGTGGCGGAGCCGCAGAGCGCGAGGGTGCCGAGCACCGACATCTCGGTGGGGCTCAGCGACTCGTCGACGCGCTGGTGCTTGAGGCGTCGGCCGAGTCGCATGACGGAGGAGCGGAGCGCGTTCACGGCCGCGTCGTCATCGGCGGTCCCGTGGGACAGGTCTGGCATGTTTGTTAGCCTAACTCATTACTCTGTCTAAATACCAACGGGAACGCGCCTACGTAGCGCGCGTCACACCCGTACGGCGGCACCCCTGCGTGAACCGGATGCGCGCAGATCACGCTTCGGCATCCATGTATCACCCAAACGAGTGAGTCGGATCCGGAAAGTGACGCAAAGAGGCCCCGCGTGCCCCGACCCTGAACGGCATGGGATCGACAGTGCTCAGCCTGCGCATCGACGGTGAGCTGCTCGACCGGCTCAGAAGTCACGCCGCGAAAAGAGGAATGAGCGTCCAGGACTATGTCGTCCGGACGCTCATTCGCGAGGATTTCGACGAGCGGTTCAAGACCGCCGTCGACGAGACGGAGAAGTTCTACGGGGACGCCGCGGGCGCGGGCGCGGCCGACGCGGCCGCGGCCGAAGGGGCGACGGGCGGCACGGCGGCCGACGCCCCCTGCGATCACGTGAGGCCGAGCGCCGGCATCGCGTAGTAGAAGACGAAGACCGCCGACACCACGTACATGGCCACCGGGACCTCGCGGCCCCGGCCGGCCGCGAGACGCAGCACGCTGAACGCGATGAAGCCGATGCCGATGCCGTTCGTGATCGAGTAGGTGAACGGCATCATCACCATGGCGAGGAACGCCGGCACCGCGATGGTGTAGTCGCTCCAGTCGATGTCCTTGATCGAACCGGCCAGGATCAGGAAGCCGACCGCGAGCAGCGCGGGCGTGGCCGCCTGGGACGGCACCATCGTCGCCAGCGGCGTGAGGAACAGCGCCACCGAGAACAGGCCGCCGGTCACGACCGAGGCCAGACCCGTCCGCGCGCCCTCGCCGACGCCCGCCGTGGACTCCACGAAGCAGGTGGTGGCCGAGGAGGAGGTCGCGCCGCCGGAGGCGACGGCCAGGCCGTCCACGAGCAGGACCTTGTTGATGCCGGGGAAGTTTCCGTCCCGGTCGATCAGCTTGGCCTCGTCGCCGACGCCCAGGATCGTGCCCATGGCGTCGAAGAAGCAGGACAGCAGCACGGTGAAGACGAAGAGGACGCCGGTCAGGTAGCCGACCTTCTCGAAGCCGCCGAAGAGGCTCACCTCGCCGACCAGACCGAAGTCGGGGGAGGCGACCGGGTTGCCCGGCCACTCCGGGGTGGTCAGACCCCAGGAGGGGACGGTCGCGACCGCGTTGATCGCCATCGCCACGATCGTCATGACGACGATGGAGATGAGGATCGCGCCCGGCACCTTGCGGATGATCAGGGCCAGGGTGAGGAGCGTGCCCAGGACGAAGACGAGCACCGGCCAGCCGGTGAGGTGACCGTCGCCGCCCAGCTGGAGCGGGACGGTGGTGTGCGCGGCGTCGGGGATGCGGGAGACGAAGCCCGAGTCGACGAGGCCGATCAGCATGATGAAGAGGCCGATGCCGATCGCGATGCCCTTGCGCAGGCCGACCGGGACCGCGTTCATCACGCGCTCACGCAGACCGGTCGCGACCAGCAGCATCACGACGACACCGGCGAGGACGACCATGCCCATGGCGTCGGGCCAGGACATCTTCGGCGCGAGCTGGAGCGCGACGACGGTGTTGACGCCGAGGCCGGCGGCGAGGGCGATCGGGACGTTGCCGATGACTCCCATGAGGAGCGTCGAGAACGCTGCCGTGAGGACGGTGGCGGTGACGAGCTGGCCGCTGTCGAGCTGGTGCCCGTGCATGTCCTTGGCGCTGCCGAGGATGATCGGGTTCAGCACGATGATGTAGGCCATCGCGAAGAAGGTGGCGAAGCCGCCGCGGACCTCGCGGGCGACGGTCGAGCCGCGCTCCGAGATCTTGAAGTAGCGGTCGAGACCCGAGGCCGGCTCCTGGGGAGCGGAAGGCTCGGGGGGCATGGCCTTGGCGGTGGCCGTGGTGCTCATGGGGTTCCTCATGGGGGAGACGTCCGATGGCGGTCCACGTGCTCGTATGTCACGTCGTTGTGTGTTCGTACGAGGGAAACCCGCCAGAGGCAAACCGTTTCAGTATGAACACATGAACGAGTGAGCGTCTATCTCCGCGCGTAGATATGAATTCCCGACACCTAGACTGGCTCCCATGGCGAAGTGGACACCGAAGCACGAGGCACCCGAGCCCCTCGAAGGGCCCGTCGTCGCCACCATCACCGGCGGAACGATCCTCTGGTTCGTCCTCTTCCTCGTCCAGGTCCCGTTCTACGGCTGGTTCGACGACCGGGACCTGACCTGGTGGGTGTGGACCTGCCTGGCCGGAGCGGGCCTCGGCCTGATCGGCATCTGGTACGTACGGAAGCGCGACGCGGCGATCAAGCGGCACGCGGCGGCGCGGGCGGCGGAGACGGCCGGCGCGACCCCCGGCTCCGAGCCGACCCCCGGCGCCTAGGCCGTCTCTTCCGGATCTTGCCTGGCCCGAGCCGGCCTCCGGCGGCAAGGGGCACACCCCGGCGCGTAGCACCGGGGGACCATTTCCCACCGTTCCCGTCCTCCTGCGGTCTGATCTTCGCCCTTCTCGGCAGGTGAACGCTCGATTCCGGTCGTACCGTCGAAAACATGACTCAGCGGGCGAAGATCGACACGGATGGCAGCGAGACGGCGAAAGCCGGACCACCCCCGCCCGTCGTCCACCGCCCCGCCGGACTCACCTCGGCCGAGGTCGCCGAACGCGTCGCGCGCGGCGAGGTCAACGACGTACCGGTACGGAGCTCCCGCTCCACCACCGACATCGTCCGCGCCAACGTCTTCACCCGCTTCAACGCCATCATCGGCGTGCTGTGGGTGATCATGCTCTGCGTCGCACCGATCCAGGACAGCCTCTTCGGCTTCGTGATCATCGCCAACACCGGCATCGGCATCGTCCAGGAACTCCGCGCCAAGAAGACCCTCGACGGACTCGCCGTCATCGGCGAGGCGAAACCGACCGTCCGGCGCGACGGCGTGGCCGCCGAACTCTCCACCTCGGAGATCGTCCTCGGTGATCTCATCGAGCTCGGTCCCGGAGACAAGGTCGTCGTCGACGGCGAGGTCGCCGAGGCCGACAGCCTGGAGATCGACGAATCCCTGCTGACCGGCGAGGCCGACCCCGTCGTGAAGAAGCCCGGCGACCGGATGATGTCGGGCTCGTTCGTCGTCGCCGGCGGCGGCGCCTTCACCGCCACCAAGGTCGGCCGCGAGGCCTACGCGGCACAGCTCGCCGAAGAGGCCTCCCGCTTCACCCTCGTCCACTCCGAGCTGCGCAGCGGCATCTCCACCATCCTCAAGTACGTGACGTGGATGATGATCCCCACCGCGATCGGGCTCGTCATCAGCCAGCTCGTCGTCAAGGACGACAACTTCAAGGACGCCGTCGCCCGCACCGTCGGCGGCATCGTCCCGATGATCCCCGAGGGACTCGTCCTGCTCACCTCGGTCGCCTTCGCGATCGGAGTCGTACGGCTGGGCCGCAAACAGTGCCTGGTGCAGGAGCTGCCCGCCATCGAGGGCCTCGCCCGCGTCGATGTCGTATGCCTCGACAAGACGGGCACGCTCACCGAGGGCGGCATGGACGTCACGGAGCTGCGGCCCCTGAACGGCTCCGACGAGACCTACGTACGGAAGGTGCTCGGCGCCCTCGGCGAATCCGACCCGCGCCCCAACGCCTCCCTCCAGGCCATCATCGACGCCTACCCGGAAACCGTGGAGTGGCGCTGCACGGAGGCCCTGCCCTTCTCGTCGGCCCGCAAGTACAGCGGAGCCGCCTTCAGCGAGGGCGACGGCGAGAACTCGACCTGGCTGCTCGGCGCTCCCGATGTCCTTCTCACCGCGGAAGACCCCGTCCTCACGGAGATCGACCACCTCAACGAACAGGGCCTGCGGGTCCTCCTCCTCGCCCGTACGACCCATGAGCTCGACGACCCCGCGGTCGCCACCGACGCCCGCCCGACCGCACTCGTCGTCCTGGAACAGCGGCTGCGGCCCGACGCCGCCGACACCCTCGCCTACTTCGCCGACCAGAACGTCGCCACCAAGGTCATCTCCGGCGACAACGCGGTCTCGGTCGGCGCGGTGGCGGGCAAGCTCGACATGCCCGGCGCCGATCACACCGTCGACGCCCGGCACCTGCCCACCGACCGGGAGGAGATGGCGAAGGTCCTCGACGAGAACGCCGTCTTCGGCCGGGTCACACCGCAGCAGAAGCGCGACATGGTCGCGGCGCTCCAGTCGCACGGACACACCGTCGCCATGACCGGCGACGGGGTGAACGACGTCCTCGCCCTCAAGGACGCCGACATCGGCGTCTCGATGGGCTCCGGCTCGGAGGCGACGAGGGCGGTCGCCCAGATCGTGCTGCTGAACAACAGCTTCGCGACCCTCCCGTCCGTCGTGGCGGAGGGCCGCCGGGTCATCGGCAACATCACCCGGGTCGCCACCCTCTTCCTCACCAAGACGGTGTACTCGGTCCTGCTGGCGGTCCTGGTGGTCTGCTCACAGGTCGAGTACCCCTTCCTCCCCCGCCACCTGACGCTCCTCTCGACCCTGACGATCGGCGTCCCGGCGTTCTTCCTCGCACTCGCCCCCAACAAGGAACGGGCGAAGCCGAACTTCGTACGCCGGGTCATGCGGTACGCGATCCCCGGCGGCGTCATCGCGGCGGCGGCCACCTTCACCACCTACCTCCTGGCCCGCCACCACTACACGGGCCCGGACGCCCTGGCGGCCGAGACCAGCGCCGCCACCCTCACCCTCTTCCTGGTCTCGATGTGGGTCCTGGCGATCATCGCCCGCCCCTACACCTGGTGGCGCCTCGTCCTGGTCGCCACGATGGGTGGCGCCTTCCTCCTCGTCCTCGTCGTGCCCTGGCTCCAGGACTTCTTCGCGCTGAAGCTGGTCGGCGTGACGATGCCGTGGACGGCGGTGGCGATCGCGGCGGCGGGAGGAGTGCTGCTGGAGGTCTCGTGGGGATGGGTGAGCCGGAGGTTCCCGGCCTAGGCCGTCTCTTCCGGCCTGGGCCGTCTCTTCCGGATCTTGCCTGGCAGGATCCGGAAGAGACGGCCCAGGGGTCTCCGGGGGTACGGCGGTGAGGGGGGCGGGTCAGCCGACCGCGTCGAGCAGCAGCCTCGCCGCCACCGCCGTCCCGTCGGTACGGACCGTCGCGGCGACGGCCGCCGCCCGGGCACGGACGCGAGGGTGCGAGACCGCCGCGAGCGCCCCCGTGAGGGACTCCGCCGTCAGCACCGGACCGTCGTGCACCGCCGCACGGCTCGCGACACCGACGCCGATCCCCAGAGCGGTCACCCGCTCCGCCCAGTACGGCTGGTCCGCGCCCTGGGGAACCACCACCTGGGGCACACCCGCCCGGGCGGCCGTCGTCGTCGTGCCCGCGCTGCCGTGGTGCACGACCGCGGCCACCCGGGCGAACAGGGCCCGGTGGTCGACCTCGCCGACGGCGAAACAGTCGTCCTTGTCGTCGATGCGGTCGAGCCCGGCGTAGCCGCGTGAGACGACCGCGCGCAGGCCCCGCGCGCGGATCGCCTCGACGGCCGTGCGGGCGACATCCGCCGCGGGCGCGACGGGCATGCTGCCGAAGCCCACGAACACCGGGGCCGGCCCCGCGTCCAGGAAGGCCGTCAGCCCGGCCGGGAGCGGACGGGCGTCCGGCCGGAACCACGCGCCGGTCTGGACGACGGCGAGCCCCGAACCCTGCCACGGGCTCAGCACCGGGTCCGTCGCCAGCCAGGGAGAGTCGGTGAAGGCGTAGTCGCGGACGCCGGCCACCGGGGCCAGACCGATCTCCGCCCGGCGGGCGTTGATCTCCGCACCGAACATGGCGTCGGCGATCCGCGCGTCCTCCTCCCACAGCTCCCGGTGGTCCGTCACCCCCGGAGGCAGGGGCCGGCCGCGCCGCGCGGGCGGCGGCTGGTGGGGCGAGGGCAGAGCGACGGGCTGGTGGCCCACATGCACGTACCGGATGCCCAGCTTCTCGGCCACCGACCGCGCACCGGCCGTCACCGGCAACGGGCCGGTCGCGAGCAACGCGTCACAGCCCTCGGCCGCGGCGGCGACCGTGCCGAACTGGGCGCCGATCAACGCCGCCGCCCGCTCCGCCAGGCCCGCCGCCGAACCCGGAACCACCGTGGTCACCAGCGGCCGCACCGGAGCTCCGGTCGGCACCATCTCCACCCCGGCACCGGCGAACAGCTCCACGAACTCCTCGTCCGGCGGCGCACACACCCGCACCTCCGCCCCGAACTCCCGCAGCCGCACCGCGAGCCCCACCATCGGCTCGACGCTTCCACGCGCCCCGTACGTCGACAACAGCACCCGCATACCGTGATTCCCCGCTCCGCTCGGACGATCTTGCTGAGGCGGCTGATTCTGCGCCATCACGGCGGTCCCACGGGCCTGGGCTTCCGGGAGTCGGCAACGCAGCCGAGTGTCCGTCCGCGGGGGAGAGCGGAGAGAGCGGAGAGGGCCGAGAGGGCGGAGAGGGCGGAGATGGCCGTGGACGGGCGTAATCCGATGGACAGTGCTCGGGCACTGGGTGAGCATCTCCGCGATGAACAACGAATCTTCCACCACCAAGAACGTCCGCTTCGTCGAACTCGGCGAGAGGACGCTGCGGGCACTGGCCGAAGGCGACCTGTCCGGCGGCAGCGCCGAGGCCGGGGTCGCGCTCGACGAGTACTTCGTCTCCGAGAGGTCGCGCCACATCTTCGGCTACCGCGCCGAGCAGATCGCCAGGGACCCGTCGGCGGCACCCTGGATCGCGCGGGCCGCGGTCTCGGAGCCGGACGGAACGGTCGTCGGCGACGCGGGCTTCCACGGCCCGCCGAGCGAGGCGGGCGTCCTGGAGATCGGCTACACGGTCGCACCCCGGTACCGCCGCCAGGGCTACGCCCGAGCGATGGTGAAGGCACTCCTCGCGAGGGCGACCGCGGAACCCGACGTCAGACTGGTGCGGGCCACGATCCGCTCCGACAACACCGCGTCGCTGGCGACGGTCGAGGGCGCTGGCTTCACGCGGGTGAGCGAGAAGGCGAACGAGAGCGGAGGGTCGGACATCGTCTTCGAGCTGGAGCTCGCGGGGGCGGCGGCGATTCAGGCCTGACCGTGCTTGCCGGCCGGTCGGAGTTCGGGCGGGGTGCTGGGGGTGGGCCGGGTTCGGGTGTGTGACGTGCGGCCGCCCTCTTTCCGAGTGTGGCGGTCTCCGTCACCGCGTCAAGGGCGCCTGACGGCGTCGCTTGCGCGATGGGCAAGCCCACCCTTGACCCGGTGCCGGAGACCGCCTTTTCACACTCGGAGGGCGGCCGGGGGAGACGTCCACGCAACCGGTCCGGGCATCGGCGGGGGCATGGGATGCGGCTGCCGGGCCGGTGGGTGGGGGCTGGGCCAGTGGCCGGGGTGGGTGGACACGGTCCGGTCGGTGGGGGGTGCGCGGTTGTTGAATGGGGTGGCGCGGCTCGGTTCAGCGGGTGCCGGTCGAGCGTGGTGGGGCTTCAGGCCCCGCTGGTCCGTGTTCGTGGGTGGTGAGCGGCGGGCGGTGAGAGTTACTTGTAGTTACTCCACCCTGCGTGGGTGATGTGCCCCCTTTGAGGGCATTCTTTGGCTGGCCTGGTCCGAGAAGAGTGCAGTTACTCCACTCCCCACCCACCAAGAGTGACCAGCGGGGCCTGAAGCCCCACCAGAGAGCCACTGCCACCCGCTGAGCCCGCCCCGGCTGCCCCATTCAACAACCGCGCACCACCAGCCCACCGCACCACACCCACCCACCCCGACAACCGACCCAGCCCCCACCCACCGGCCCCACAGCCGCAATCCACGCCCCCGCCGATGCCCGGGCCCCGGCGTGGCGCCCACCCCGGGCCGCCCTCCGAGTGTTTATGGGCGGTCTCCGTTGCCGGGTCAAGGGTGGGCTTGCCCATCGCGCAAGCGACGCCGTCAGGCGCCCTTGACGCGGT
>NZ_BNBZ01000031.1 GCF_014656215.1 Streptomyces zaomyceticus
CGAAGGAGCAGGGAGACGGCGTCGAAGACGGCACGCACCATGGCGACGGCCTGGATCGGGCGGAGGGCGGCACTCGACTCGGCGCCCTGTGTGAGTCCGTCGCGCAGCAGTCGGCTGCGGTCGAGTTCGGCGGCGAGTCCGGCCGTGATGAGCCCTGCGTCGGCGGCCCGCTCGATCAGGTCGTGGAGCGGCTCGTTCGTGGCCAGACGCTCGGCGAGGACGTGCTCCAGGGCGAACAGGGAATGCGTGACGGCGACGGTGGCGAACTCGTAGCGGAAACAGGAGTGCCGGATGAGCTCGCGGGAGGTTTCCATCGCGCTCATGACGTACATCGACGCGCCGCCCGGCAGAACCAGGTCGGCAACCAGGGCGTGCATGTCCGCATGGTCGAGTACGAGGTCGCGGGCGCGCGGGTCCCGTACCGGCAGGAGGAGCGGGCCGGGCGGCGGTGGCAGGGTGTTCACCGGCGCAGTCTTGTCGCCGGAGGGCTGTCGGTGCCATCGGTTTGGCTCGGGGCGGTCGGTGACCCTGCCGCATGTCGCCACCGGCCCGGCCCGGTCCGGCCTTGAAGACCAAGCTCGGCGACGCCACCTCGCGGAGCCCGGGGCGCAGCTGCAGGTGTGGCTGCCGGTACGGCTGCCGGAGGAAGTGGGAACGTTCCTCCTGCGTGGCGGCGCGGGAGGCGGGTTTCGCCGAGGGCCTGGCCGGAGGCGTCGTCGGCGTGGTCGTTGCCCGCAGTGAGCACGATCGGCAGCGGCAGGTCCCGGCCGTCGGCAGCGAGGTGAGTCCTTGGAGGTGAAGCCGGCGGTGGCGGTCCACCCGGTCCGGCCCATCGCGTCGGCACGGGCGGGAACGTGCTCCGGCAACGTCGCCCGCCCCGGCCCTGTCCGCTTCCCCGGGGGGACCGTTCGTCGTCCGCTTGCCAGGGCCCGCCCGTACCGCTCCGGGAGATCACACCACGGCGTCCCGGTCCGCAGCCGCCACAGCGCACCGCCGACCACCGGGCCATGGTCACGCCACGCACAGCAACTTCCACCCGCCCGCCCGCACGTCTGCCCGCCCGCCCGCCGCCCGCCCGTCCGTGCGTACGTGCGCACGTGCGTGCGTGCGTGCGTGGCAGGCAGGGGGCTCGGTCCGCTCCCGCGTCGTGTCCGTCGGCTCACCACGGCCCGCCACGGGATCAGTGATCAGGGACCTCTCGGTCCGGCTCGCGGGCGGTGTTCTCCACGAACCGGCTCAGCCGGTATGTGCTCCGCTCCGCCGGACGTCGGCACAGCGTGTCGATCCGGATGAGTGATGCGTCGGTCCCCGCCTGTCGCAGTCGCCGCGCGTACGCGCGCAGCTCTGCCTGGTCCTGTGTCTCAAGGACTTCTTCCCACTGCCCTGCGTCAGGCGCGGTGCGAGCAGCCGTCCGCCGACTCTCCGCCTCCTGCCGCCGTTTCCTCTTCGCTTGTCCTGGCATCGCCCCAGACTCTCCGGCCGATGCCGGCGCGGCAAGAACACTGCGCCGGGCATCACGTCCCCGTTCGGTGACCAGTCGTCAGGCGCGGCCCGGTGCCGGTTCAGCCGGGGAGCACCTCGGTGCTTCCTCCGGCCCCGGCCCCGGCCGCGGCCGTGGTGCGCAGGGGGAACGCGATGAGCAGCGCGGCGGCGGTCATGAGCCCGCTCGCCCACAGCGGCCCGAGGACTCCGGCCCGGGTGGTGAGGGTGGCCGCGGCGACGAGGGGTCCGACGGCGGCGCCGGCGTTGAGTGCCACGGTCGCATACGAGCCGTTCATGGTGGGGGCTTCGGCTGCCTCGTAGAGGACCCGGGTGATCAACGTGCTGCCCAGCGCGAAGGACAGGGCGCCCTGGACGAACACGAGGATGCACAGGGCGACCGGCTGGTCGGCCAGTACCGCCAGCACCGGCCAGCCGATGAGCAACAGCGGGCCGCCGGCTGCGAGGACCAGGCCGGGGTGCCGGTCGGAGAGCCGGCCGGCGAGGGTGACGCCCGCGAAGGAGCCGGCGCCGAAGAGGACCAGAACCACAGGGATCCACAGCTTGTCGAGCCCGGCTGCGCCGGTCACGACGGGGGCGAGGAAGGTGAAGCTTGCGAACGTCGCCGCGTTCACGAGCGCGCCGAGCAGCATGGCCAGGAGCAGCCGCGGCCTGGTGAGCAGGGCGAGTTCCGCTCGCAGGGCGGGCCCGCCCGTCCTCTGCGCCTTCACCCGTTTCGCGGAGATGCCCAGCAGAATGCCGAGGGCCGCCGGCAGGCAGAGAGCGGCGACGGCCCAGAACGCGGACCGCCAGCCGAACACGGTGCCGAGCAGCGACCCGCCGGGGACACCGGCAATCGTGGCCAGCGTCGTTCCTGACAGCAGCACGGCCAGTGCACGTCCCTTCCTGCCGGCCGGAACCAGCGTGGCGGCGGCCGTCAGAGCGACGGCCAGGAACCCTGCGTTCGCGAGCGCGGCAAGAACGCGGGTGGCGAACAGGATCGTGAAGCTGGTGGTGACGGCGCCCACGGCGTGAGCGGCGGCGAAGGCGAGGACGAATCCGAGAAGGCTGGAGCGCCTGGGCCAGTTGCGGGCGAGGGCGGCCACCACGGGAGCGCCGGCGATCATGCCGACGGCGAAGGCCGGGGTGAGCATGCCTGCGGTGGCGACGGTGACGCCGAAGTCCGCGGCGATGTCCGCCAGCAGGCCGGCGAGCATGAATTCCGAGGTGCCCATGGCGAAGACCGCCACGGCAAGCAGGTAGAGCGGGAGAGGCATCGAAGGCTCCGGGGTGAGGAGAAGGTACGAGACAGTCGTCTCTCGTCACCGCGGCCGGCCCCGAGGGCACACTCGTCCCACCGCGGAACGCGGTGCGACGACAGTGGCCGGGAGTTAAAGGGGGCTGACGGCGTGACCGAAAGCCCCCACCTTGTCTGACTCAGGACTCGACATGGCGCGCACGCTACCCGACCCGGGCCGCCCAAGGCACCCGTAAATCAGCGCCCTTGGCCTGTGTCACCGGACTCGGCATCCGGCCCGGGGGGGGACGGCCCGCAATCCTCGGCGCCGGCTTCACGGCTTCACCCCGCCGCGTGAGCAGGGCCTGCCCGCAGCAGGTCCCGGCACTGCCGCCGGAACCGGACAGGACCGCACCCGGCCCGGCCGGAGCGAGGGCCGCACCCGGCCCGGCCGGAGCGAGGGCGGCCCCCGCACCAGTGAGGACGGGGGCGGCCCCGCGACCACGGGGACAGTCCTGCGACGGCGGGGGCGGCCCCGTGGCGGCGGGGGCGCCCCGCCGGCGGCGAGGGCGGCCCTGCGGCGGTGGTGGATCACCGGTCGTTCTCGATCGGGTGCGGGTGCGGGTGCGGCGCCGGGCGGTACGGGCCGGCAGGCGCGGAGCCGAGTACGTCAGGTCGTCAGGTCCTCAGGTCTGGTTCCTGGCCCGGAGCCTCAGCTGTGGCCCAGGGTGCGGTCCAGGAGAGGGAGGAGCCGGTCCCAGTGACGCTTGAGCCCGAAGGCGCTGAAGGCGTCGGTGTCGGACATGGTGAAGCCGTGGACGGTGCCGGGGTAGATCTCGGAGGTGTGGCTGACGCCCGCGGTGTCCAGGGCGTGGTTGAGCTCGCCGAGGGCCTGGGGTGTCATGTCGCCTTCGGCGTGACCGAGGTGGACCTGGGCGGTGAGCCCGGAGAAGAGGCCGGGGCCGTCGGCGCCCACGGGGCCGTGGAACGCGGCGACGGCCGCGACGTGGCCGGGGTGGGCAGCGGCGGTGCGCATCGCCAGCAGGCCGCCTATGCAGTAGCCGGTCACCGCGACCGGGCCGGCACCGGCCTCGGGCTGGAGGGAGAGGAACCTGAGATAGGCGTCGGCGTCGCTCAGAACACGCTCGGCGGTGTGTGCCTCGATCAAGGGCATCAACTGGTCGAAGATCGCGGGCCGGGCCTCTTCTGCGATGTGCTCGGGAAGCTCGACCACCGGTGCCGGGCCGTGCCGGTAGAAGAGATTGGGGACGAGTACGTAGTACCCGTGCCCGGCCAGTTCGCGGGCCATCTCCCGCAGCACGGGACGGATGCCGAAGCCGTCCGCGTACATCAGTACCCCCGGGTGCTGCCCGGCGTCGCCGGGGAAGGCGGCGAACGCATCGGCGTGCCCGTCCGCGGTGGGAATCCGCAGCGTCGTGGTGTGCATGACTTCTCCTGTCGTGGTTGATGTGTGGAGCCTGTGATCAACACGACGAGGCGGAGCCCGCGCGGCAGCGAAGGATCCTGGGTCGAGCAGCGGGCCCGCACCGGCCCGTACGGCGCTCAGAGAAGCGCCGGGTCACCCATCCGTGTGCGGCGCAAGGCCTTCCCGGTAGTCATCCGCCCAACATAGTCCACAAGCCGTGACCGTCCGGTGCGCCGACCCGACCGCGCGCAGAAGCGGGAACGCGCGCGATGGCTGTCACGCTCCACGCGCGCAGGAATGAGGAGTTCCGACAGATCGCCCGCCCCCGGCGGACCGTGTCCGGTCTGCCCCTGGTCCGGGTTCTCGTTCACCTCTCGTGAGCAGGGTGCGCTCAAGGCCCCCGACGCCCGGTCCTGCGACGTGCCGGAACTCGCCGAACCAGGCGCCGCCGGACAGTCCGACCGCCCCACCGGTGAAATACCCCCGCCACAAACAGCTGTCGCACCCGCGGCGGCCAGGTGGCTGCGCGGTGCCGCACTCCGCGGTCTGCGCCTGCGTCGGGCCCGGCCGTCACGGCGCCCGCCCGCGCGCAGGGCTGCTCGCGCGGCCGCTGTGCCAGCTCTTCGCCGAACACGAGAAACGGCCTGTGAACGCGACCGCTCCCGACAGGCCGTTCACCCCACGGGGCCGGAGGTTCACCGGCAGGCGGCTTCGCCGGACAGACACCGGGCGCGCCTCACCTTCCAGACCCGCCCCGCCGGGACCGGCACCCCACCCTTCCGCCACACCACCACCGGCACCGCCACCGCCACCGCCACCGCCACCCACGATCCGGCCGCGGCCCGGACCACGCCGGCAGCCCCTCACCGCGCACCGGCAGACCCTCACCAGGCAGGCGCCCGCAAAAAAAAGGGGGGTGCCCGCCCGTCCGCGTTCCTGTCAGGAAAGCAGCCGGACGGGCACCCGTACGGACACCAGGGGCGCCAGGCACCCCGGGGGTGGGGTCAGACGTTCCACACGCCGCGCGCGGCGGCGTCCTTGACGAAGTCGGAGAAGTCGCGGGGTTCACGGCCCAGCACCCGCCGGACGGTGTCGGTGGGCGTGGCGTTCTTGTTGTCACGGATCTGCGCGACGAGATCGGCGACGAAGAGCGCGTAGTCGGCGGGCACGTCGTAACCGACGAGCTCCTCGACATAGGCCTGGTGCTCGACGGGAACGTAGCGGATGTCCCGGCCGGTGGCCTGGGCGATCTCCTTCACCGCCTCGTCCAGAGTCAGGGCCCGGGCACCGCTCAGCTCGTAGGTCTGTCCGGCATGACCGTCGCCCAGCAGGGCCTCGACCGCGACGGCGGCGACGTCCTCGGTGTCGACGAACGGCTCACGGCCCGATCCCGCGGGCAGCGACAGCTCACCGGAACGCACCCCGTCCAGCAGCACGCCCTCGTCGAAGTTCTGGAAGAACCAGTTCGGCCGCAGCACCGTCCACTCCGCACCGGACTCCTTCACCGCACGCTCACCGGCTATCAGCGACTTCCCGCCCACCGGCTCACTCACCCGGGCCTGCAACAGCACCAGCCGGCGGACCCTGCGGGCCACAGCGAGCCCGGACAGCTCACGCAGCGCGGCCTCGGCGTCCCAGACACCGGGCTTGTCCTGCGCATCCACCAGATAAGCGACATCAACACCCGCGAGCGCGGGCTCCCAGGTATTCACATCGTCCCAGTCGAAACGGACGTCACCCGAACGGCTGGCCGCACGGACGGTGACCCCGCGCTCCTTCAGCCGGTTCACGACACGGCGGCCGGTCTTACCCGTACCGCCGAGGACGAGAACGGTGGTGTCGGTCATGGCAATCGAGCCTTCCTGAACAGAGAGGGATGGACGAAACCGGGCCGTCCGCACACGCGGACGGCCCAGCCGGCCAGAACATGAAGACCGCCCAAACACCCGGCCACCCGGCCACCCGGCCACCCGGCACAACACACCGGGCCGAGGACCCCGCGGCGCAGCAGGGGCGAGGGCCCCACGCACCACCGCGGCACGGCAGGGCGAGGACCCGCGGCGAGGCGGGTCGGACCGCGGCGGGCCGGAGCAGCACGACAGCCGAAGACGCACGCCGGCCCGCAGCACTCCGGCCGGCCCGGGCAAGCGCCCGGCAACCGCAGCACCCCGGTATCCAGAACGCCACGAGCACTTACCCGAAGCGCCCCGGTGACCGGAACGCCACAAGCACCGGAGCTACCAGGACCGCGAAGCACCACAGTGACCGAAGTCCCCCGGTGACCACAGCGCGCCGGTGACCGGAGTCCCACGGCGGGACCGGAGGACCCCGGTGCCCGGAGTCCCACGGTGCCCGGCGGCCCATGGTGACCGGAGCGCCCCGGTGGGCAAAGCGCTGCGGCAGCAGGGGCGTTCCGCGGGACGAAGCACCCCGGTGACCGGAACCCCCGGGCAGGCGGAGCCACCCGGGGGGCAAAGCATCACGAATGCCTGGGCGTTGCGGCCGCCGGGGGCACCCCGGCAGACGGAGCCTCCCGGTGGCCGAAGCGTCACGGGCGCCTGGGCGTTGCGGCCGCCGGGGCACCCCGGGTGGCCAGGGTGCCTGGTGAGCGGAGCGGCTCCCGTGACCGGAGCACGGCGGCGACCGGAGCACCGCGATGGCCGGAGCGTTCCGGAGGCCGCAGTGCCCGTTCTGCCGGAACTGTTCGAGCCGGTAGGAGTGTCACGGTCACCGCAGTCGCTGCGAGGAACAGGACACCCTCCGGCCAGAGCACCACGCCACGGCGAGGACCACAGCGCCACGACAGCCCAAGCGCTACGGCGGCCGGCCTGAGTGCACCGGCCGGCCGAAGCCCTTCCCGTGGCCGCAAGGACACCAGCCGACCGGCGCCGTTCGAACAGCGGCCGGAGAGCTCCGGCAGACCGGCGGCCCTCCAAAAGCCTTCCGGAAGCCTCCGGTGGCCGAAGCGCCCCGGCCCCGGCGGGAGTAGCGCGGTGGGCCGGAGGCGTTGCGGCCACCCGTGACGGCGGGCCACCGGGCCCTGCGGCCGGCCGGCACACGGAGGAGGGGGTGTCCGGGCCGGCCGGCGGGACCGGTTAGAGGAACGGGGTGTCGGGGGCGAGCCCGAGGATGGCCCGTCCGTGGACTTCCTGGTTGGTGTTGAACGCGAACAGGGCGTGCAGGGCCAGGCCCCGGATGTCGCGGTGGTAGCGCTGGAACGGCACATCACGCAGGATCACCGACGCGCCGCTCGCCTCGAACAGCTCGTCGACCGCCTCCTTCGCCAGCTGGATGGCGAAAGCGGCCGTGCCACGGGCCGCGGCCCGCTCCTCCACCGACGGACCCGTCCCGGCGTCCGCGTGCTCCTGCAGCCGGCGCAGCCAGTTGTCCTGGAGCGCCTCGGCCGCCGCGATCTTGTTCGCGGCGATCGCGACCTGGATCTGGGTGACCGGGGACTGACTCTGGTCGGTCCAGGAGGTGTAGGTGATACCCCGGCCCGGGAGCCGGTCCAGGAACAGCTCGTAGGCACCCTTGGCGATCCCGATGTAGGCCGACGCGCCCTGAGCCATGAAGAACGGCACGAAGGCGTAGTTACGGCCGGTGGCACCGGTGTTCGCCCGGGAGCCGGTGGTACCGCCGAGGATCTCGATCAGGCTGGCCACCCGGTGCGCCGGAACCGACACGTTCTCGGCGGTCGCCGTCGAACTGCCCGTGCCCGCCCCGTACGCGGCGTGCCAGTCGTCGGCGATGGACAGCTCGCTGAAGGGAACCAGAGCCGCGAACGGAGCAGGCGTCCCGTCCGGACCGACGAGCAGCGCCGACAGCAGCGCCCAGTTCGCACCACGGGCACCGGAGAGCCACTTCCACGAACCACTGAGCGTGTACGAGCCGTCCTCGGCCGCCGTCAGAGTCCCCGAAGGCGTGAAACCGGTCGAGACACGCACCGCACCACCCGCGTACACCTCCTCCTGCGCCTTGTCGGGGAACAGGCTGGGAACCCAGGCCGAAGACACCCAGATCATCGACACCCAGCCCGTGGCCGTGTCCGCCCGGGCTATCTCACCCAGAATCCTGACCTGATCGGCGACCGGGGCCTCAAGGCCACCGAAACGCTTCGGGACCGCCAGACGGTACACACCGGCCTTGTCGAGGAGCTCGATGTTCTCGTCCGGGATCCAGCGACGCTCCTCGGCCTCGGGCCCGCTCTTGCGAAGCGTGTCGACGAGGCCTGTCACCTCGTCCAGCACCGCGGTGACGGCACTGTCGGTCGTGGTCATCCTGACTCCTCAGAAACTTTGCCGCAGCAACTTTACGGCGCGCTTCCTCTGCGCCGACGGGCATTCGTATTCTCGCAAAACCACACTCACGCACAGGTAACCCGGCACTCCCGAAAACCCCGAAACCATCCCGGACAGCCGGTTACCAAAAAATGACCGCCCCACACCGGAAACCCACCCCCGGCCAACCGCACAAACAGACCACAAAAACAGAGAACCCCAGAAACACCAGAAGGCCGGCCAAGCCCGGAAAGACCAAGGAGAAAACCAGAAGAGAAGACCAGGAGAAAAGACCAGGAGGGAAGGAAGGGAAGACCGCACGGACCGTAACAGCAGAAAGAACAGGAAGAACAGGAAGAGAAGAGAAGAACGGGACAGCGGTCAGGGAAAACCGGGGAGAACAGGGACCGAGGACCGGGAGAGCAGGGAGGGAGCACCGGGAGAGCGGGGGCGGAGCAACGGCAGGACAGGAAAGGAACGGGCCAGGCCCCCACACGGAAGAGAAACAGCACGACCTGGCGGCCCACCGGCCCCCAGCCACCACGAAACCAGCACAACCCGGCCCCCGACCGGGAATCCATGTCGGCCAGGAGACCGGGTTAGCCGGGAGCCCAGGTCGGCCGGGTGCGCCAGGAGACCGGGTTCGCCAGGAGACCGGGTTCGCCGGGAGGCCGGGAGACCGGGCCGGCCGGGAGGCCGGGAAAGGGCATTGCCCCGGCCGACCGGGGCACGGTCGCCGGGGCAATGCCGCTCACACGCGCGGAGAGTACGGAGAGTGCGGAAGGATTCCGCACCCCTGCGGAAGCGACGCGCGCGCGGGACTACAGGTACTACGGGACTACAGGTACTACGGGACTACAGGTACTACGGGACTACGGGACTACGGGACTACAGGTACAACGGCCGGGCCGGCCGCACCGCACCCGGGGCGGTTGCGCCTGCGGCGGGGACGGCCGCAGGCGCGACCGGAGTCACCTCGAGGCCTCGACCCGCTCGGCCGGGCCGGGAACCTCCGCCGGAACGGGCCCGGCGTCCTCGGCCCCGGCCCGGCTGCGCAGACCGAAGGCACTGATGAACGCGGCGACCAGCGCGGCGACCAGCGGCACGACCAGAGCGGCCTGGTAGCCGTCCAGCAGAGCCGCCGGCGACGTCCCCTCGGTGGCCGCGATGTTCACCGCGGCCACCGAGGACAGACCCAGCGCCGCACCGAACTGGAAGGACGTGTACAGCAGACCGCCGGCCACACCCTGCTCCTCCTCCGCGATCCCGTCGGTCGCCACGATCGTCAGCGGACCGTAGGCCAGGGAGAACGCCAGACCCAGAATGATCAGGCTCGGGAACATCGCCAGATACGTCCAGTCCGCACCCACCGGCAGGAACAGGGCGTAGGACAACGCGGCCAGCAGCAGACCGCCGAAGATCACCCGGGCGTTGCCGAACCTGGCCACCAGCTTCGGAGTCAGCGTCGGCGACAGCACCGCGTCCACACCGATGACGATCAGCGCGAAACTGGTCTGCAGCGTCGACCAGCCACGCAGCTCCTGCAGGTAGAGCACCGCGATGAACTGGAAACCGAAGAACCCCGCCGCGAACAGCATGCCCGCCAGATTCGCGCGGACCAGCGACCCGTTACGGAAGATCCCCAGACGCACCAGCGGCGAGGACGACTTCCGCTCGACCGCGACGAACACCAGGAACAGCACCAGACTCGCCCCGATCGTCCCGGCCGTCCACGCCGCCGACACGTGCGTGGCACGCTCGACACCGAAGACCAGGAGCAGGATGCCGCCGGTCACACTGACCGCACCCGCCAGGTCCACACCCTGACCCGTACGGTCCGGACGCGCCGACTTCGGAATCAGCACCACCGCCGCGATCAGGATCAGCAGCGACAGGATCACCGGAGCGAAGAACACCCACCGCCAGTTGATCGCGGCCAGCAGACCACCCACGACCAGACCGATCGAGAACCCGCCCGCGGCCGTACCCGAATACACCAGCAGAGCCTTGTTGCGCTGCGGACCCTCATCGAAACTCGTCGTGATGATCGACAGACCCGCCGGCGTCATGAACGCCGCCGCCACACCCGTCACGAAACGGGCCACGATCAGCATCCAGCCCTCGGTCGCGAACCCGCCCAGACCCGAGAACAACAAGAACACCACGAGCCAGAACACGAACATCTGACGACGCCCGAACAGATCCGCCGCCCGCCCGCCCAGCAGCATGAACCCGCCGTAACCCAGGACATAGGCGCTCATCACCCACTGGAGCATGCCCGTCGACATGTCCAGATCCTCACGGATCGACGGCAACGCCACATTCAGCATCGCCACATCAATACCCTCGAGGAAGATCGCGCCACACAGCACGAACAGCACGCCCCACGCGCGCCCGCTCATGCGGTCGGTACCGCTGCCCGAGGGGGATGGCAGTGTGGACACAGAATTTCTCCTTGCACGCGAAGGGAACAACAAAAAGGGGAACCAGCCGCATTCCTAAACGAGACCGCTTGAAAACCCCTTGAAGCCCGCGTGAGAACCCACCCGCCCACCACCGGCAACACACCCGACACGACAGGCCGCCCGGCAGCCCCGGGCCGCCAACACACCAGGCCCGGTCCCCACTTGTAACCACCCGCATCATGCGGCACCGTGGAACAACCATGGAAGAACGCACTTTAAAGTCACCAGGTCACTGCACAGGAACCGACCACGACTACGACGTCCTCCAATGGGACACCCGACAAGGCTGCGAAGTCCGACACATCCTCGACCGCGTCGCCGACAAATGGTCCCTCCTCACCATCGCCCACCTCGAACGCCACACCCTCCGCTTCTCCGAACTCCACCGCAACATCCAAGGCATCAGCCACCGCATGCTCACCGTCACCCTCCGCCAACTCGAACGCGACGGCCTCATCACCCGCACCATCCACCCCGTCATCCCCCCACGCGTCGACTACACCCTCACCCCCCTCGGCACCACCCTCCACACCACCATCCAAACCCTCGTCAACTGGACCGAACACCACCAACACGAAATCACCGCAGCCCGCACCGCCTACGACAACCGCCAACACAACCAACCCACCTAAACCCCCCAAACCCCCGGGGGCGCGGTCGGCGCGGGCATGCGCCGCCTCGAAGCGGCCGTCGGAGCGAAGCGCTTCGGCTACCCGGCCCGCGCGTGACCTCGTCACCCACGACGCCGAGCAACTGAACACGCCCCGCGCCGAACCGCCCGAGAAGACCGCGGGCCCACATGACCGGCTCAAGGCCGCCGCCCGGGAGAACGCCCGCCTCAAGCAGCAGGCCACCACCATCCGCGCTGCAGCCTCTCGGCGGACGTGGCGGCGGTCCTCCGGAGCCGACCCAGGGCAGTGGCCTGGCCGCCGATCGCATCGCGGACACCCTGACGCAACTGCCCCGGGTGATCGGCGGCCGCTGATCCGACCGCGGGGAGGGCGTGGCCGCATGCCACGCCCTCCCCGCAGTGTGGTCGGCTGCCGGCTGTCGCGATCAGCCCGGAGCGCTCCGTCAGGTCACTCCGCCGACAGGCGCGGCGTGCGCGGCGGGGACATGCGCCGGCTTCCGGTCTTCTCGAAGGCTGCCGCAAGGGTGAGCAGGGCATTGTCGTCGTAGGCGCGGCCGGCGAAGGTCAGCCCGACGGGCATGCCGATGTCGGCCATGGTGCCCATGGGCACGGTCACGGTCGGGATGCCGAGGTGGCGGGGGACCAGGTTGCCGTTGGCGACCCAGACGCCGTTGCGCCAGCCGAGGTCGGCAGAGGCCGCGTCGACGTCCATGTCCGCGGGGCCCACGTCGGCCACTGCGGGGAAGACCACCGCGTCGAGGCCCAGACCGTCCATCCACAGCTCCAGGTCGACGCGCCGCGTCTCCTCAAGACCGCGCAGCCCCTGCTCGAGGTGCGGCATGTCGGTGAGGGAGGCATACGGGCGCTCGCGTACAAGGCGGGGGTAGTCACTGATCGTGTCGTCGAAACCGTCGTACCGGTCGGGCAGTTCGCCCTCCTGCTTGGGCCAGATGCGGTCGCTGTCGACGTCGGCCAGGGTGGAGAGCGCCGGGTCGCCGTTGGCGCGCAGGAAGTCGTCCCACGCCCAGGCGGACAGGTCCTCGATCTCGAAGGTGAGGTACTCGCGGCCGACCAGTCCACGGGTGAACAGCGAGGGCGCGCCGGGGCGGTCGGACTCGTAGTTCGACACGACGGGGAAGTCGACCTCGACCACCTCGGCTCCGGCGGCCTCCAGGTCGCGACGGGCGGCCTCCCACAGCGCGATCACCGAGGGCCGCGTGTCGATGCGCTGCCCGGTCTGGCCGCCGATTCCTCCGTCGGGGTTCGTTCCGGCGACGGCATCGGCGTTGATGTACATCCGGGGCACGCCGACGCGCTTGCCGGCGAGCGCGTCGGAGGCGGCCTTGGCGTCGGCGGGGGCGAGGGCCGGGTAGGAGGCAGGGCGTACCTGCGACGGCGAGGGCAGCGGCACCCACGGCTGCGCGCGCCACAGGTCCCCACGCGTCTGCGGGTCGTCGGCGACGACGACGTCGAGCAGTTCGAGCAGGTCGGCCATGGTGCGGGTGTGCGGGACCACGACGTCCATGGTCGGTACGAGCGGCCAGTTGCCGCGGACCGAGATCACGCCGCGGCTCGGGGTGTAGGCACACAGCGCGTTGTTCGAAGCGGGGGCACGGCCCGAGGACCAGGTCTCCTCGCCGAGACCGAACGCGCCGAAGGACGCCGCCGTCGCCGTACCGGAGCCGTTGGAGGAACCGGAGCCATAGGCGCTGGTGAGCCAGTCGGCGCTGTACGGGCTCTCCGCGCGGCCGTACACGCCGCGCTGCATGCCGCCGTTCGCCATCGGCGGCATGTTGGTCAGGCCGATGAGGACCGCGCCCCCCGCGCGCAGTCGCTCGATGGCGAAGGCGTCGCGCTGGGCCACGAGGTGCTCGAACGCCGGGGAGCCGGACGCGGCCGTGAGCCCCTCGGCGAGGTAGCTGTCCTTGGCGGTGTACGGGATGCCGTCCAGCGGGCCCAGCGTCTCGCCGCGGGCGCGCCGGGCGTCGGAGGCCTCCGCGTCCGCCCGGGCGTGCGGGTTCATCACGACCATCGCGTTCAGGGCGGTGGCCGTACCGGGCCGGTCGTACGCGTCGATCCGCGCGAGGTAGGCCTCGAGCAGCCCTACCGCGGTCGTCTCGCCCTTCTCCAGCGCTATGCGCAGGTCGGCGATACAGGTCTCCACGACATCGAATCCGCGCGTCATGTGGGTCTCTCCTGGGTGGTGGGTAGGGCAGGCGGGCCGCTGGCCCTCGGGGCGACCGCACACAGCCGGCCGTCACACTCCCCATCGCATTGACTAGATTTTCAGTCTAGACTAACGGTCTAAACTCTTGGAACCTAGACTTGGGGCCTGGATTTCGGAACCGAAAGCGAGCTCATGCCGACGTCAGAGACCGGGCCCTCGGTGCCCGACCGCACCCCGCCCGACGGCGCGACCGGGTCGGCTGGTGCCGGGACCGGAACCACCTCGCGGCCCGCGGCCCGGGTCCCGATCGACAGGAAACGTCAGCCCAGCGGGGACGAGGCACGGGAGCGGGCCATGCGGGCCGCCATCAGCGTCATCGCCGAGAAGGGCACCGCGGCCCTGCGGATGTCGGACATCGCCGCACGGGCCGGCATGAGCACCGGGCACATCCTCTACCACTTCGGCAAGAAGGACCGGCTCCTGCTCGAAGTCCTCGCATGGAGCCAGGCCGACCTCTGGACCCGGTTCCAGCAGGCTGCCGACCAGGCCGTATCTCCTGCCGAGAAGCTGGACCTCTTCGTCCGCTTCTACCTGCCCAGCCACCAGGGCGACGAACGCTACGCGCTGTGGACGCAGGTACTTGCCCAGCGCCACGACGAAGCGGGCCGGCGCATCCTCACCGAGCTGCTGGACGGCTGGGACGAACGCCTGGAAGCCATCCTTCGTGAGGGCCGGGAGCTGGGACACTTCGCCGACGTAGAGCTCCCCGAGTTCACCATCCGGGCCGTGGCCATGCTGAGCGGGCTCTCGGAAGACGTGATGTTCGGACGGTCCCGCTGGCAGCACACCTCCCCACACGCCTTCGCCCTGTCCGCCCTCGAACGCGAACTGCGCCCCACAGGTCGGGGCCGGGGCCGCACTTCGTGAGGTGGAAGGCGAGCCCCATGGCACAGAGGGCCGCGTAGCCGGTGGTGGCGTTCGAGGAGTGGTCGGCAAGGGTGCGTGTGCCAGTCCGGCCGACCCTCCTCGTCGAGGTGGTCGTGGCCGGAGACCTGCGGGCTGACCGGGAACTCCAGGAGCGGGGCGTTGAGCAGGTCCACCGCGGCCGTGTGGTCGCCCGCTGCGGCGGCGGTGAAGAGGGTCCGCAGCCGGGGCCGGTCTTTGGATACGTTCCCGGAGGAGTACTCCTCCTGCTCTCGCGTCACGGACGCGCAGTGCGGGTGAGGTGCTGCGTGACCCAGGAACGACGTGGCGCTCGGCCCGCCCAGGGCTGAGCAGTCCTGAACCAGCCCGATCGGCGGCCCTTCAGGACTCGATCCGGAGCCCGTTTCGAAAACACTCGGCTCCGCACACATCCGCCCACCCCCGCCGCACCGAATACCTGGATGAGGACCACCGATCCACGGCCGCCGCTCGACTGTGGTCGGCCGGTGGAAGGAGCACTCCATGAACCCCACGCACACCCGACGTCGCGTCGCGGCCGCACTTGCCGCGGCGGCCCTCTCCGTCTCCATGGGAGTCGCTCTGGCGCCGCAGGCGTCAGCCGATGAAGGCGGCACTCCGTTCGGCCCCGGCTGTGCATCGGTACCCAAGGAGGGTCCGGG
Source organism: Streptomyces zaomyceticus (assembly GCF_014656215.1). GTDB lineage: Bacteria > Actinomycetota > Actinomycetes > Streptomycetales > Streptomycetaceae > Streptomyces > Streptomyces zaomyceticus. The sequence goes on from NZ_BNBZ01000031.1 coordinate 15,287, forward strand.
TTCGGTCGAAGGCATGGCTGACGACCCCGTCGCGACAGCCGCGTCGAACAACCCGGCTCTGTCCACCCTGGTCGCCGCCGTGAAGAAGGCGGGTCTGGTGGACACACTGAACAACGCGAAGGACATCACGGTGTTCGCCCCGACGAACGACGCCTTCGCCAAGATCCCGAAGAGCGATCTCGACAAAGTCCTCGCCGACAAGGACATGCTCACCAAGATCCTTACCTATCACGTGGTCGATCAGCCGGTGACAAAGGCGGACCTGGCGGACGGCTCGTTCAAGACGCTGGAAGGCGGCACGCTGACCACGTCCGGCTCCGGGGACTCGTACAAGGTCAATGACACCGCCACCATCGTCTGCGGTGAAGTGCACACCTCCAACGCGACCGTGCACGTCATCGACACGGTTCTCATGCCCAAGTGAGGAATGAGGCAGGCATCGGACCCGGCTTCTGCCGGGCCCGAGCCACGCGCCCTGGAAGTCGAGCGAACGGATCGTAGCCATGCACACACAGTTTCCAGAGATGTCCGTGCTCTCGGCGGGGGTCTGGCAGTCCGGGCTGGCTCAGGTCGTCGGTGGCTTGCTCGTGGTCGCCATCCTGATCGGCGCCTTCGTGTTCGGGGTCCGGGTGATGAAGAAGGAGCTTCCCCCGCCCGAGCCCGACTCCCAGCCGCACCGGCCCGAGACCGACCAGCTGCCCGGGGAGGTCTCCGAGTACCGCAAGCCCTCCGAGATCCCCCAGACGGACGGGGAGCACCGGCTCATGCCGTACAACCTGAAGAGCTCCGGTGATGCGGACACCGATCCGCAGAGCGAGGAGAAGCGCAAATGGCGTGGCATCTCGAGCGGCGGTTTCGGCAGTGGAGGCACCGGTCACGGCGACTGACCTTCGCGTTCCCCGTCGGGGAAGCGCAGAAGCCGCACAGCCCCGTCTCCCCCGCCGGCTCAGACGGAGGCCCGTGCGACGAAATCCGCTCGGTCGCGCACCGTCCCGTGAACCCTCCGGCCGCCCAGGAGCTCGCGAGAAGGCGGGCGGCCGCTCGCGCGAACTCGGTGGCCGGGTAACGGCCTTGACCCTCACGTGACGTCAGGCTGCATAGTCGATGCCGTGGAGCATCACTGGACCGTGGGACGCGTGGCCGAGCTGGCCGGGGTGAGCGTCCGCACCCTGCATCACTATGACGAGATCGGCCTCGTGCGTCCCTTGGGACGGACCGCGGCCGGGTACCGGACCTACTCGGCGGACGACGTGGAGCGGCTGCGGGAGGTGCTGGCCTACCGGCGGCTGGGCTTCGGACTACGGGAGGTGGCGAAGCTGGTCGACGACTCGTCCACCGACGCGGTCGCGCACCTGCACCGACTCCGCGGCCTGCTGCTGGAGCGGCGCCGTCGCGTCGACGCCATGGTGGCGGCCATCGACAGGGAGATCGAGGCACGGGCGAACGGATTGATGGTGACACCGGAGGAGCAACTGGAGATGCTCGGTGTCCGGCTGTACGACGCGATCGGCGGCGCATACCCCGCGACGCGGCGTACCGAGCCGCGCATCGCCGCTCAGATCTGGAACGCGCTCGGCGATGCGCAGACCGTCCTGAACGTCGGGGCCGGCACCGGCTCCTACGAGCCTGGCGATCGTGACGTGACCGCGGTGGAGCCATCGGCCGTCATGCGGGGGCAGCGGCCTGCCGGCTCGGCTCGGTGCGTGGCCGCCGCCGCGGAGAGCCTGCCGTTCGAGGACCACTCCTTCGATGTCGCGATGGCCGTCTCCACTGTTCACCACTGGGGTGACCCGATAGCGGGGCTGCGCGAGATGCGGCGCGTGGCCCGCCGCGTGGTGGTGCTGACGTTCGACACCGACGAGCCCGGACGGCAGGACCGATTCTGGCTTACCCGCGATTACCTGCCCGAGTTCGCCGCCGTCCTCTCGGAATTTCCCTCACTTGCGGGGATGGCCGAAGCGATCGGCGCCCGCGCTGAGCCGGTGCCCGTCCCCTGGGACTGCGCTGACGGGCTGTTCGAGGCGTACTGGCGCCGCCCCGGGGCGTATCTGGAGGATCACGTGCGTCGTGCGATGTCAGTGTGGACGAGGGTCGGGCCGGACGCCGAGCAGCGGGCGGTACGAAGCCTCGGTGACGACCTCCGTACCGGCCGGTGGGCCGAACGCAACAGCGACCTCGCCGGCCTCGACACAGCGGATCTCGGCCTCCGCTTGCTCATCGCTTGAGCGGGCACCACCGCGCGACACGATGGGGGGAGTACACGATTCTCTCTCTGGGGCGGCGGTCACTGCGACTGGACTTCCGCGCAGTCCGGTTGATGACGGCCGATCCCCGCTCCTGTTCGAAGCATCAGCTGATCACAAGAACGCGAACCGTGCTGCAGGAAAGCTGCTCCGCAGCAACGATTCTCCCTCCGCGGTCCCTGCTCAGCCGAAGCACTGTAGCGCGGCCTGGGTGGCTTCCTTGAGCCCTGGTCTGGTCTTGGAGACGCCGATCCGCATGGGTGACGCGCTGTACTCCCCCACCGCAGCGCGGCCGGTGACGGTGGAGAAGGTGGATCCATTGTCGGCCTTGGCGGCGACGTATCCGGCGGTGACCTCGTCGAGGCTTGGCCGAGGTCGAAGTCGATGCCCATGACCTGCTTGCGGCCCTCGCTCTCGTACATTTCGAGGGGCGGGTAGGGCACGTCAGTGGCCACGCGGACGGTTCCGGCGGAGCGGATGCCCACGGGCAGCATGACGTGGAGCATGGGTTCGGGCTCGATGGTGAGTCCGGGGATCGCGGTGACGGGTCCGGCCTCGGCCGGAGGGACGGCGCCCGAGGTTCCGCCTTCGCCACCCCCGGAGCACGCGCTGAGTGTCAGCGCGGCCAGGACGAGTGCGAACGGCATGCGGCAGGCGGACATTCAGGCTCTCCCGGTGGGCGGTCGGAAAGTCAGGGAAGTCAGGGAACCCGGCGAAGCCGAGGCAGGCGACGAATCGGAGGACTGTGGGGGCGCTGACGCCTGCGCGATCGGCGATCGCGGCGACGGTCTCTAAGCCGACCGAAGGACAGGCGGCCAGGAGTACGCGGGCCACCCTGCGTTCGACCGGGCTGGGAGTGAAGGTGCTCCGTGAGGACGGTCGTCCCGCCCTCACGGAGCACCGGCGACGGCTAGTTCGGAGCGATGCCGACCCGCAGTCCGAGCAGGGTCTGCGGGCTGCCCGCGGTGTCGGACCATGCGGTGAATCCGAGGGGCTTGGTCAGGGTGACGGTGAAGCCGGGCCCGGTCTCGTACGTCGTCGCCGTGGCGCGGGTCCGGAGGCGGGCCGCGAGTTCACGGGCCGTGGTCCGGAACGCGTAGGGCCTGCCGTCGGGGTTGGCGGCCGAGTGGAAGACGTCCCTGTTGACCGGCACGGGGGTTGTGTCGCGCGGGGTCAGCCGCTTCTTGTCGTGTGCGGGGAAGGCGGACCAGCTGCGGGCGAGGTAGCGGTCCCCGTCGGTGAGGTAGGAGTAGCGGGCGTTGTGGAGGGACCAGCCGGCCGTGGTGGTGCCGGCGTGTGCCTGGCGCAGGTCCAGGATCGCGACGCCGTTCGGACCGAGGACGGAGATGCGCTCGTCGGTGGTGCCGGGGTCGTCGACGACGAGGGCGGTGTTCTCCTCGAGGGCGTACACGCGGTTGTGGTGGGTGTCGGCGGCGAGGCGCAGGGCGCGCCCTTCACGACCGTAGGCACCGGTGTGGGTGTCGATGAGCCCGGAGCGCAGGAAGCCGAAGCCGCCCCGGGGTATGTACCCGAGGCGGGTCGCATCGTCGAAGTAGCCCACGCTGCTGCCGTCCCGGAGGCCTTCGTAGGACTCCCCGCCGCTGACCATGTCGGGTCCGGAGGCGATTTGGGCGCCGGCGGAGGATCCGGCGACGACGGCGCCCCGGGCGAGCTTGGCGCGGATGGCGGCGAGGACCCTGGAGTCGGTGTGCCTGTCCCCGTTGAGCAGTGTGGTGACGTAACGGTACTGGTCTCCGCCGCCGAAGAAGAAGCCGGTCATCTGGTTGACCTGGGCGACGACGCGGTCGGAGTCGGCGTTCGCGATGTGGTCGAGGTCGATGGGGACCCACTGGGCGTCGGCGGCGCCGTGCTGCTTGAAGAGGTTCGCGTAGTAGGCACCGTTGCAGGCGGAGTTGCTGCACCGTTCCGGGTCGCCGGCGTCCGGGTCCTGACTCTCGGGCACGGAGGCGGCGGTGATGACGCCGATACGGGCCTTCGCGCCACCGGCGCGCTTGATGATCTCGCCGTAGACCTGACTGTTGCCGTCTTTGAGGCCGCCTCCCACGAGCACCAGCGAGCCCGGGTGGTGCGGGGCGGTGGGGGTTGCCTGCGCCGCGGGGGCTGCGGAGACGAGACCGAGGACGAGTGCGGTGCTACCGGCGAGGACGACGCGGCGTGCGGGTCCGGAATGTGCGCGCATGATGCCTCCGTGAGTGGTGTGGATGGTAGGACCAGGGCCCCGCGGCGTCGGCTGCGAGGCCCTGGTCGTGCCCCGGCAGGTCGACGGGAGAAACTGCCGGGGGGCGGCGGGGCGGACGGCTGTGCCGTGCCGGGCCGCCGCACGGTCAGGAGTCGTTGCCGACACTGCCGAGCGAGGCGATCAGACAGGCCAGCATCGCGACGCGGTGCGGGACGCTGGAGGTGTCGAGCCATTCGCCGGGCGTGTGGTCGGACCCTCCCACAGGGCCGAGGCCGTCGAGCGTGGGCACTCCCGCACCGGCGATGAGGTTGGCGTCGCCGACTCCGCCGGTGGCCGCTGCTCCCAGCCGCACGCCGTATTCGGAGGCGGCATTTCGAGCCGTTTCGAAGACGCGCCGTGAGGAGGGAGTGTCCTCCATCGGCGGGCACAGGTCGATCTGCTCGACGATGACTGCGGTGCCCGGGACGGCGGGATGGGCCGCGGCACGGTGGATGGCCTCGGTCACACGCTTCATGTCTGCGCTGGTGGCGGCGCGTACCTCGATGTGCAGTTCGGCTTCGGCGCACACGATGTTGGGGCGGGTTCCCGCGCGGACGACTCCGACGTTGACGGTGACGTCGTCCCAGTGTCCGTTGAGCCCTTGCAGTTCCACCGTGAGATGAGCGGCCGCGAGGGCCGCGTTGGCCCCGCGCTCCGGCTCGATGCCGGCGTGCGCGGCGCGGCCGGAGACCGTCAGCCGGAAGTCCGCGACGCCCTTGCGCGCGACGACGAGGTCGCCGTTCTCTCGGGCACACTCGAGGCCGAGGCCGTAGTGCATGCCCTGCGCGGTCTGCTCGATGATCGGCCTGCTGACCAGGGAGCCGATCTCCTCGTCCGGGGTGGCGAGGAACACCAGCTCGCCGAAGTCCTCGACGGAGGCCTCGTGGAGGATCTCCAAGGCGGTGAGGCCGGCCAGAAGTCCGCCCTTGTCGTCGCTGACTCCGGGCCCGTAGGCCATGTCCCCGTTCATGTGGAACGGCCGGTCGGCCGCGGTGCCGTCCTCGAAGACGGTGTCCATGTGTGCCGCGAGGAGGATCCTGCGGCCGCTCGCGGCGGGGTCGAGGCGGCCATGCTTGCGTCCGATAACGACGTCACCGGCTTGGTAGCGGTGGTCGGCCGGGAGGCGGACGCGCTCGACGTCGAACCCGATGCGCAGGAGGCGTTCCTGCACCCAGTCGGCGACCTTGTTGACGCCGTCCGGGCTGTAGGAGCCGGAGTCGATCGAGACGAGTTCGCGAAGGTCCGTCAGGTATTGGGTGTGGCGAGCGCGGGCCAGGGTCAGCAGCTCCGCGCTGAGCTGCTGTCGGGGGGGCGCGTTCACAGGACCTTGGACAGGAAGGCGCGGGTCCGCTCCTGCTCCGGTTCGGCGAGCACCTGGCGCGGGTCGCCCGCTTCGACGACGACTCCCTGGTCCATGAAGACGGCGGTGTCGCCGACTTCGCGGGCGAATCCGATCTCGTGGGTGACGACGACCATGGTCATGCCGTCGGCGGCGAGGTCGCGCATGACGTCCAGGACGTCGCCGACGAGTTCGGGGTCGAGGGCGGACGTGGGCTCGTCGAACAGCATGAGCTTGGGCTTCATCGCCAGGGCTCGTGCGATGGCTACGCGCTGCTGCTGGCCTCCGGACAACTGGGCGGGGTAGTGCCCCGCACGGTCACCGAGGCCCACCTGCTCCAACAGTTGTTGAGCCTGTTCACGGGCTACCGCCTTGGGTACTCTGCCCACCTTGACCGGGGCCTCGATGACGTTCTCGAGCGCCGTCATGTGGGGGAAGAGGTTGAACCGCTGGAAGACCATGCCGATGTCGCGTCGGCGCTCGGCCACCTCCCGCTCGCGCAGTTCGTGGAGCTTGATGCCGTGCTGCCGGTAGCCGACGAGCTCGCCGTCGACGGTGAGCCTGCCGCCGTCGACCTTCTCCAGGTGGTTGATGCACCGCAGGAAGGTGGACTTCCCGGAGCCCGAGGGGCCGAGCAGGCAGCACACCTGGCCGCGTTCGACCGTGAGGTCGATCCCTTGGAGGACCTCAAGCTTCCCGAAGTGCTTGCGCACGCCTTCGGCGCGCACCATGGGGGCGTTCATCGGCCCGTCTCCTTGTTCTTCTTGCCGATCAGTCCAGCGGCTCCTCCCAGCATCCGCCGCAGTGGGGAGATGTGGCCGGCCTGGGCGGTGCCGCGTCCGTACCGGCGTTCCAGCCATGCCTGGGGGATGCTGAGGAGGGTGACGAGCGCGAGGTACCAGAGGCTGGCGACGACCAGCATGGGAATGACCTGATAGTTCTGCGCGTAGACGTCCTGAATGTTCGACATGAGGTCGTGGGCGGAGATGACCGAGACGAGGGCGGTCATCTTGAGCATGTTGATGGTCTCGTTGCCCATCGGAGGGATGATGACGCGCATGGCCTGGGGCAGGACGATCCGTCGCATGGTGAGCGTGGGCCGCATGCCCAGGGAGTGAGCGGCTTCTGCCTGACCGGTGTCGACGGACTGGATGCCCGCGCGGACAATCTCGGAGGCGTAGGCGGCTTCGTTCAGGCCGAGCGCGAGCAGGGCCGCGATGGCGGGGGTGAGAAGTGCGTTCGTCTCCGCCTGGAAGAACGTGATGTCGGTGAAGGGGACACCGACCTTCACGTACTTGTAGAGGGCGGCGGCGTAGCCCCAGAAGATGATCTGGACGAGGAGCGGGGTGCCGCGGAAGACCCAGACGAAGGCGGTGGCGAGTCCGTAGAGGACGGGGCTCGTGGACAGCCGCATGACCGCGACGAGGGTGCCCATGCCGAGACCGAGGGCCATCGCGGCGGCGGTGAGCCAAAGGGTTGTGGCGAGGCCTTCGAAGATCAGGTCGGCGAAGAGGTACTTGGCGACGACGTCCCAGTGCAGGTTGTCGTTCTTCGCCAGGGAGCCGATCAGTCCGACCAGTGCCAGGATCGAGGCCACTGCGGCGATCCAGCGTCCGTAGTTGCGGACCGGGACGACTTCGAGGTCCTGTGCAGCCTGCTCGGGCGGCAAGGTGGTCTTGAGTGGGTTCGTGGTGTCGATCATCTTTAGTCGACCGCCGCGTTCTTGGTGGCTTCCTTGACCGCGATCGAGGCGACACCGTACTTGCTGTAGATCTTGGTGACGGTTCCGTCGTCGATAAGGGCCTGGAGGGCCTTCTGAATCGCGTCGGTGAGGGCGGGCTGCTGCTTGCTGACGGCGATGCCGTTGGGCGAGGCGTTGTAACCGCCGGGTGCCGCCGGGTCCTCCACGAGATCGAAGGCCTTGCCCGCGTCGGCCGTCTTGGCGACCCAGCCGGCGGCCGGCTTCGTCAGGACCTGGGCCACGACCTTGCCGGAACGCAGGGCGAGCTGGGCGTCCGAGTCCTTGGGGAAGGTCTGGACCTCGATGGCACCCTTGCCGGCCTTCGAGCACGTCGCCTGGTGGCCCTTGAGGAGGTCGAGCTGGTTGGTCGCGGCTTGGACCGCGACCTTCTTGCCGCACAGGTCGTCCAGGTCGGCGATGTCGGCGGGGTTGGCGTTGCCGACGAGGATGCCGGATCCCGACTGGGAGTAGTCGACGAAGTCGACGACCTGCTGGCGCTCCTTGTTGTCGGTGATGGCCGACATGGCGGCGTCGAACTTTCCGGCCTGGATCGCGGGGACGATGCCGTCGAACTTCTGCGGCGTGAAGACGAATGTCACGCCGAGCTTTCCGCCGAGGGCCTGGCCCAGGTCGTAGTCGAGACCGGTCAGTTCACTCTCGCCCTCCTTCACGAACATCTCGAAGGGTGGGTAGGGCACGTCCGTAGCGACGCGGACCTTCCCCGCCTTCTTGATGCTGTCCGGCAGCATCGCGTGAAGGGCCGGGTCCTTCTTGATCTGGACTCCGTTCACGGTGACCGTTCCGCCCGCCGCGGGGGCGGGTTCGGCGTCTCCGCACGCGGAGAGCGTCGCAAGGGCCGTGGTCGTGACAGCGGCAGCCGCAAGGCAGCGGGTAACACGAGCGTTCATCGGGGACGGGCCTCTCAGGGATTTCGGCCGACGGATCCAAGCCGCCGGTCACAGCACGGAAGTTACAGAAGAAACAGAAGATTGACTAGATGTATCGCACGTTACGCAGATGTAACACCGACGGGTTGGTCCCACCACACGGCTTCCTCTGCAGTTCAGAGGCTCACGCGTGGCCCTCGTCCACCACTGCGGAGAGAAAGCAGGGCGTACATCTTCCACCCGAGACGAACTATCTGTAAGTTCCGCTACCAACTTGGAGGCCAGGCGTGCACGTGCCGAGACGTCGCTTCGGTAGTCGCCGCCCTCCGCACCGAAACCACCCTTCTGCCCATGGAGCGCATCATGGCGTCACCCGCCATCCGCAGATCCACCCCGGCGCTGGCCGTCACCCTGTTGACCCTGACGATGTCCCTCACCGCCCAGCAGTCCGCCCACGCGGCCGCCGACCGCGTCCGGCTCGGTTCGGCCGCGGACGTCAGTCGCACCGCCTGGAACGGCCCCGCCTTCACGATGAACGGCGCCGGCGCCGTCGTACCCGCCTCCATGAACAGAGCCATCGAGGAGATCCGCGGCGGAACCGGGAGCATCGACGTCGTCGTCCTCGCCGGATCGGCACCCACCTCGGGCAGCAAGACACCCGAATGCGACACCGTCATGAGCCTGACGGGCGTCAACTCCTGTACGACATGGACGCTCACCGCAGCCGCCGACGGCAACAACAGCCAGGTGAACACCGATGTACGCAACGCCGAGTTCGTGTACTTCGCCGGCGGCGACCAGTGCCGGTACGCCGCCTGGAAGGGGACCGCACTCGAAGACTCCGTGGAGTCCGTGGTGGCCAAGGGCGGTGGATCGGGCGGGGGCAGCGCGGGCCATCACATCAACAGCCCACTCGTGTACGACGCCTGCAACGGCAGCGTCACCACCAGCGAGGCGCTGGCCAATCCCTACGACCGATACATCACCTTCACCACCGGTATGTTCCAGTGGGCCAACTACGGCGGGGTGATCAACGACTCCCACTTCGTGACACGGGACCGCATGGGCCGCAGCATGGCGTTCGTCGCCCGCGCGGTGAAGGACGGCCTCACCACGGGGGGCGCGGCCTGGGCCGTCGGAGTCGAGGAAGGCGGAGGCTCGCTGTTCATCGACCGCAACGGCATGGCGACCGAGTACGGCAAGGACGCCTATGTCGTCCTCGCCGACCACCAGCCCGAGCAGGCCGCGGACCGGAAGCCGCTGACGTACTCGAACTTCAAGATCTGGCGCCTCGCGCCGGGATCGACGTTCGACTTCAAGAGCCGGCCGACATGTGGCTACTACCTGCGCAGCGTCACCAACGGCGTGCCGGACACCAACCTCTACAACGGCACCCCGGTGACCACCTGCGGATCCCCCTCCGGCGGTGGCCTGACGGAGTCCGAACCGAACGACACCCGCGACACCGCGAACGACGCCACCGGCCTCACTTCCCCCGCCACCGTCAGCGGCACCATGAAGTCGACCAGCGACCGCGACTACTTCAAGGTGACACTCGCCTCGGGGCAGAACGCGTCCGTGCAGTGCGCCGTCCCCGGCGCCTACGACGCCGACCTCTACTGGCTCGACTCCTCCGGCAGCACCCTCGAGCGCTCCGTCAACAACGGCGCCGGCACCGACGAGTCCCTCACCTTCACCAGGACCGCCTCCGGGGCGGGCACGTACTACGTGGACATCGAGGCCTACAGCGGCTCCGGCTCCTCCCCCTACACCTGCACCCTGACCAAGAACTGACCTTCCGAAGCCCGTCCCGCGCGACGGACAAAGCAATCCATGATGTCCGGCTCCGGAGGCCGAGGCGCTCCGGAGCCGGACACCGCTGATCAGAGCTCCGGACGCACCAAGCGCTCATGATCAAGGAGCACGTCGATCTGCTCGTCGGTCAGCAGTGCCGACTCGCGGGCCAGCTCCCTCACCGAGCGGCCTGTGAGGAGGGACCGACGTGCCAGATCGGTCGCCCGCCGGTACCCGAGCACCGGGTTCAGGGCCGTGGCGAGTCCGGCCGAGCGCTCGACGAGATCCCGCACACGCTCCTCGTCCGCCTCGATCCCCAGCACGCAGCGCTCCGCGAGGACACGGCAGGCGGCATCGAGCCTGTTCAGCGAGTTCAGCAGCAGGTGGGCGATCAGCGGCTCGAACGCGTTCAGCTGGAGCTGGCCGGCCTGGGCCGCCATGGACACTGCAGCGTCGGCACCAAAGACGTCGAAGCAGACCTGATTGACGGCTTCCGGCACCACCGGGTTGACCTTGCCGGGCATGATGCTCGACCCCGCCTGGAGGGCGGGGAGCCGTATCTCGCCCAGCCCCGCCGTCGGACCCGAACTCAGCAGCCGCAGATCGTTGCATATCTTGGAGAGCCGCAGCGCGAACTGGCGCACGGCAGCGGACAGCCGAAGGAACGCGCCCACAGCCTGAGTGCTCTCGATGAGGTCGCGCGCCTGATGGACCGGCGCACCTGTCACCGCGGCCAGGTGCGCGATGGCGGCTCGACCGAACCCGGGATCGGCATTGAGGCCGGTGCCGATCGCCGTACCCCCCAGGTTCACCTCGCACAGCCCGTCCGCCGCCTGCCGGACGTGGGCGGCGTCGTCACGAACGGTGAGGGCGAAGGCGTCGAACTCGCGCCCCAGGCTCATCGGCACAGCGTCTTGCAGTTGCGTCCTGCCGAGCTTGTAGGTCTTCGCGAACGCTCCTCCCCGGTCCGTGAAGGCGTTGGCGAGGACGGCCATCCCGTCCAGCAGATGGCCGGCGGCGTCCCGCAACGCGATCTTGACCGCCGTGGGGTAGACGTCGTTCGTGCTCTGCCCGCGGTTGACGTCGTCATGGGGATGCAGGAAGACATAGTGGCCGCGCGGGTGACCGAGGAGTTCGAGGGCCCGGTTCGCGATCACCTCGTTGGCGTTCATGTTCGAGGACGTGCCCGCGCCGCCCTGGAGGACGTCGACGACGAATTGGTCGTGCAGGGCTCCACCCCGGATCTCCTGGCAGGCCTTGATGATGGCCGTGGCCCGTTCCTCGGACAGCGTGCCGAGCTCGGCGTGGGCACGGGCAGCCGCCTCCTTGACACTCGCCAGTGCCGTCACGAGCTCGGGGTGGGCGGAAAGCACGACACCGGTGAGGGGGAAGTTGTCCCGGGCCCGCAGGGTGTGGATGCCGTAGTAGACGTCTCGGGGCACGTCCAGGGTGCCGATCAGGTCGCTCTCTTCGCGTCGCACGTTCATCGGCGCGCACCTCCGTACGGTTTCCGCATCACGAACAGCCGCTCTCCGCGACCGTTGCATGAGTATCACTCATTACATTTAGAACCCACAAGGGTGAACTGGAATGTCCGTTACACAGGCCGCAGAGGTCTGGCAACAGGGCTGGGCGAAGCGCGTCAGACGCCGTCGCCTGAGAAGCCCCGCCCAGGCCTCTGCATCGAGCACGTAACAGGCAGTACATTGGCGATGAACTGAGCCGGGTTTGATCGCGGCTGGTGGCAGCGGCAGGTCGCCGTGATCGGACCACACCTGGGAGGAAACCCGATGAGCCCCACGCTGGCCGACGAGATCCGCAAGCGACTGGGAGACCTGAGCCCGGCCGAACGCAAGGTCGCGCGGGTCCTCCTGGCCGGATATCCGGCCGCGGTCTTCGAGACGGTCGCCACGATCGCCGAGCGGGCATCGGTCTCCGCCCCCACGGTCCTGCGCTGCGCTTCCCGGCTCGGCTTCAAGGGCTTCCCCGATCTGCAGGCAGCTCTGCGCGCCGAACTCGACGCCCGCACGGCCTCCCCCATCACTCTGTACGAGCACTCCGGGTCACCGGAGCACGGCGCGCGGGAGCGAACCGGGCGGACGTCCGACCCCCGGCTCGGGGCAGCGCTGTCTCTCGTGCAGCAGGCTGTGTCGCAGACGTTCGAGGAAGTGGCTCCGCACGAGTTCGACGACGCGGTGCAGCTGCTGAGCGATCCCCGCCGTCGCGTGCACGTCGCCGGCGGCAGATTCACCCACCTGCTTGCCCAGTACCTGGGTCTGCACCTCACACAATTCCGTGACCAGGTGCATTTCCTGCCCGACAGGGACGTGGAACGGACCTCCTTCCTCACGCAGCTCGCACGGCGTGACGTCACCGTGGTGTTCGACTACCGGCGCTACGAGCCCGACAAGACCGTCATCGCCGAACTGGCCCGCGAACGAGGCGGGAAGGTCATCGTCTTCACCGACCCGTGGCTCTCGCCGGCCGCTGCCCACGCGGACGTCGTCCTCACCACCCAGGTGACGTCGGGGTCTCCGTACGACAGCCTCACGCCCGCGCTGGCCCTCATCGAGTCCTTGGTCGCCTGTGTCCTGGAAAGGATCGGCAGCGAGGGACACGAGAGGATGAAGCTGTCCGAGACCGTGGCACGGCGAACCGGTCTGATCTGACCCTTCGGGCTGTCACTCGCCGTCCCTCGCAGAACGTCGGACCGTGCTCCGGCGACGCATGTCGCCGTCGGCCGGGTCAGGGCCGTTCTTCTTCGGCGGATTCCGGGAGGGCGGGCGCTCCGGCGCTCAGTCCGGCCGAGGCCTCCCGGCGTCGCCTGGCGAGCGACTCCTGCGCGGCCTCTCGAGGATGGCGTTGTCTCCAGTAGGGGTTGTCGTGGGACAACTTGCTGGAGACGCGCCCGTACATGCCGAAGGTGAGAACCAGCAATCCCATCACGAAGCTGAACACGACGTTGGTCATGCCGAAGTCGAGGACGTTCGCGGACCGGTCGAGGATGAACAGGTGGACGAATCCGCTGAGCAGGAAGAGCGATCCGACCGCCATGTTCAGGGTGGACGCGAAGTTTCCGCCTTTGACGGCGCCCGCGAGGAGAAGCAGACCCACGACGACCGAGAGGACGCTCAGCGTGGCATTCGTGGTCAACCCGGCGATGCTGCGGCCCGACGTGCTGAAGGGATCGAGCGCGTCCGCGAATCCGAGACATCCGAAGGTCAGGAGAACCAGCCCACAGATGGCAGCACCCGTGCGATAGACCCGCGCGAGATGGTGGTCGATGGGCAACTCGTCCTTCCGCCTCATGGGGGCACCTCCGCAGCCTTACGAGCAGGTGGGTCGGAACGGTTGTCCGGCTCCGCGGGGCCCGGTGGATCCGGCCCCCTCTGCTACGGGACGACGAGGCCACGCGTGAGCGCCGACGCCGTCGTCGTATGCAGATTCGGGCTTCGGGCCGGCGACGGATGCACGCGCCCGTGAACGACTCGCGCCCGCTCGTCCCCGCTCCTCCTCGCCCGTCGGGCGGTCGGTGCATCCAGGGGCACGGAGAACCCGAACTATGGAGGAGGAGATGAGCGTCAGCGGCAAGTGCGCCGTGCGCTCGGCACCTGGCTACTGGCTACTGGCTACTGGCTACTGGCTACTGGCTACTGGCTTCATCTCACAGCGCGCGGGCCCTTCGGCCACCAGGGCGCTGCCGGTTCGACGGAAGCGAGAGAATGATGATTGTCAAGAAGCTGCACGAAGCGGGAGTGAGCAGTGAGCACGCCTACCTCGCGGCCTTCGGCTCGATCGGTCTGTCGCTGGCTTCGTGGCTCACCTCGCGACGGAACGAGGACCTGGAGAGGGCGGACCGGTGGGGCATCTTCGTGGGTGAGTGGGCGCCCACGTTCTTCGCCTTGGGACTGGCGCTGGCGAACTACGAACAGGAAGAAGAAGCACCGGTGGACCTCATCGGTGTCGGCTGACGCTCCGCGCACCCTCGCCTCGCACGCCCCTGGCAGACCTACCTGCCGGGGACGTGCTTCACGTGCAGAGAGATCGCCGTGGACGGTGCGACGACGGGTGTTGATGGGGTTCGGTCGGCAGCCCCTCCTGCTCGCCTGTTCAGGCGTTCGCTCTTGATACCCGGCCCGCGTCGGGCGGGCACGCATGAGACAGACGTACGTCAGACCCGCAGGAGCCAGGCAGGCACGCGTCAGCCAGGCACGCGTCCGCCCCGCTCCGAGGGCGTACCGCGTCGCGCGATTCCTCCCCGCGACGCGACGTCAGCTCGGCCCCGCGATGCGACGTCGGCGTAGTGGCCCGCGAGAGCCTGTGCCATGGCAGCTGCCGAGTACCTGGCGCGAACGAGATGCTGTGCCCGCCGCCCCATGGCCTCGGCGGCCTCATCGTCCAGGTCCACAAGGCGCCGGAGGCCTTGGCCCAGCGCGTACGACGTCGAGGTGTCCAGGAGCAGACCGTTGACCCCGTCCTCCAGATAGTGCGGTACGCCGCCACGCTCGGGCCCGGCCACGACCATCCCCGCCTCCATGGCCTCCAGGACCGCGAGACCGAACTCCTCCTTCGCGCTCGGACAGACATAGCGTGCCGTGAACCGGTATGCGGGGTCGGCCAGCGTGCGTTCGAGCAACCGCACGTCGGCGTTGGAGAGCGCGGGAAGGAGGAGCAGGCGTTCCCGGGCTTCCGGGTTGCCGAGAGTTGCCGCCAGGATCCGTTCTCGTATCAGGGACTCCTGGTGGTCCGGCGCGTGTGTGCCCCCTCCGACGAGCACCAGGACCGACTCTCGGTGGCATCCCGACTCGATCCACGCGCGGACCAGGAGGTCCTGCTGCTTCACCGGGTGCAGACGGCCGACGCTCAACAACACCGTGAGTCCGGACTCCTCGTCCGCTCCGGCCAGACCTCGGATCTCGTCGACGAGGAACGCGCGTCGCTTCGCCGCGTCGGGCGGCGGCTCGTAGGGCGCCACGCCTTCCGGTGGGGCGCTCAGCTGCCTTGCCCCGTACCGATGGGCGAGCTGCGGGAAGTGGTGCAGCAGTTCCGCCGTACCACCGCGCCCGGCGATTCCCACCACGCGATCGGCTCGGTCGACCAGACGGTCCGCGAGGAACACACGGTGCAGGTCGAGGCGGACCTGGTCGGGATCGGCGTCCGGGTGATCTAGTCGCTCGCTCATCTGGCGGTGGGGGTCGGGCGTCGCGGTGAAGACCACCCTTGCGCCGACGCGCCGGGCAGCCTCGGCCAGGGCGAGCGAACCGTCGTCGGCGTAGCGCGCGTGCAGGACGTCCAGCGGCCGTCCGAGCGCGGCCAACAGCGTGGTGGCCCACCAGGCCAAGGCCTCACGGTGCTCGCCGATGTCATGTGGTCCGGCCGGGCGATCCGCGTCCACGGGAAGCCGCAGGATCCAGTGACCGGGGCTCCGTCGGCGGAACAGCACACGGTCGTCCTCGAGTTCGGGGCGAGAGGCGGTGACCACCGTGACGACGCCCGCGATGCCGTCGGTCGAGGCGAGCGCGTCCCCGACGGAGGCGAGAAGGACGCTGAGGCCTCCGCTCAAGCCCTCCCCCGGCCGGTCGAACCGCCCCATCAGCATGGACTGGGCGACGAGCAGCCCCGGAGGGGGCGAATGCCGCCAGGCTCTGGTGTGCTGCTCGTGGTGCAGGGTCTCCAGCAGGAGCCGCTCGTAGACGTCGGCGGGCTCCACCGTCCGGAGCCAGGCATTCCCTCGACGCCCGTACCGGGCGAGCAGCAGCCATGCCGCGTGCCGTACACGGCGGCTGCCCCCGCGCGCCCGAGGGAGGACGCTCTCCAACGGGACGGGACGCAGGTCGGTGGCGGCCGCGAGGTGGAGCAGCATCGCTGTCGCGTCGGGGTCGTGAGCGGTACGGAAGCCGGCGCGCAGCGCTCTCGTCGCCCGCGATCGTCCGTGGAGTCGCACCGCCTCGGGCCAGGCCTCGAAGACCGCTCCGCGTGCTCCGTCACCCCCTGCCATGAGCCGTACACACTCTTCCGGTCCGGGCGGCCGCCCCATCCTTACCCGGGTCCGCATGCGGGCCACCGCGACGTCCCATGCGGTAGCCGGGGAGCGCTGACCGTGGTGGTGGTCCCGGCTGCCTGCTCCGTACTCTTCCTGGACCAGCTGAGAAAGAAGGCTGCGGGTGGAGGGGAGCGGGGCTGCCGGGTCCGACGACACCTGCGCACTCCCGGACCGGGTCCAGAAGGCGCGCCTGGCCGCCGTGAACGCGTCACGCCTGCCATCCGTGGCGGAGAAGCCGTCGCGACCCGGCGCCGCCAGGTCCGGCAGAGAGTTTTCCATGTGGACTCCTGGTGGGATACATCCGACCAGCTAGCTTTCGTCTCCTCCTCCCGGCACGGATGCACCCCGTGCGCGGGGGATCCGTCCCGGGCCGCGTGCGGTGGATCTGTCCGAGCGGGCGTGAAGGGTGCGCCGACGGCCGCTCACGTGGGGTGCGCACCGCCATGGCGGTGGCCTTCGGCCGCGGAACCCCATGGGTGTCGAGAGCGCATCCGTTTCCGCGTTCCGAGGCGAAGCACGGGGGGAAGTGTCCGGCCGCAGGAGGGCCGAGTGCTCTCGCCGAAGGAGGTCGGATGCCGCGCGTCGTGGTGGTCAGTCCACCTTTCCAGTCGCATGCCCAGCCCCTGTCGGTACTGGCAGGCGCTCTCGCCCGAGCGGGCTCCGACGTCACCTTCGCGTGCTCACCTCCCTTCGCCCGGCTGGCCGAGGAGGCCCGCACGGCCTTCGCCCCCCTGACCGTGTCACGCAACGCGAACACCGGTGTGGCCCGGAGCACGCGACAGGGCGTACGGGAGTCGGAACGGCTGGAGGAGTTCCTCGGCTCCACACGGGAGGGTGCGATCGCCGCACTGCTCACGCAGTCCCGTCACCGTGGTGAGGACATGCTCGCCGGCCCGGAGAAGGTCCTTGCCGAGGTTCGCGCCCTCCAGGAGCGGCTGGCTCCCGACTGGTTCGTGGTCGACCAGCTGAGCTACTCGGTGACCCTTGCCCTGCACTGCCTCGGGCTCCCTTTCGCCACCTTCTGTCCAGGGCATCCGACGTACCTGCCACACGGCCCGGAGGCCTTGTTCGGTGTCCCCTACGCCTGGCCCCGGGCTGTCCGTCCCTCGGTCCGGGAGCTCGCCGAGCTGAGGCAGGCCGCCCTGAAGAACGACCTCGCCTTCACCGAGCGGTTCGCCGCGGTCGCCCGCGGGCACGCGCCACAGGCTCCGGCGCCCGGCCGGGCCTTCGCTCTGACCTCCAGGCACGCTGTCGTCTTCAACTACCCGTGGTTCTCCTGGTTGCCGAAGCACCAGTCGTCCCATGTGCGCTTCTTGCACGGGGGCCACTGCGTGTCGCCGGAGGAGACGGGGCCCGGGGAAGAGTGGGAAGGCGTACTCAGTCGGCTCAGGTCACGTTCAGGGCGGCTGGTGCTGATCGCACTCGGCACCTTCCTGTCCGCGCGCGACGACGTGCTGGCGCTGCTGATCCGGGGCATCCTCGCCCGCTGTCCGGACGTGGCGGTCGTCGTCGCCGCAGGTGAAGGGGCGTCGAGGCTGGCGGAGTTCGCCGGGCCCAAGGTTCACGTCGCACGGGTCGTTCCTCAGCGATGGCTGCTGAGGCGGGTCGACGCCATGGTGCACCACGGAGGCAACAACTCGTTCACCGAGTGTGTGGCATCCGGGACTCCGGCGCTGATCCTGCCCTTCTCCAGCGACCAGTTCTCCATCGCCCACGACGCCGAGCGCGCGCGGTTGGCCACGTGTCTGAACCCGGCGACGCTCACCGAGGACACCGCGGGTGCCGCCGTACGCGATCTCCTCGCACACGCCCCCGCGGGTCTGGGGCGCTGGTCGGAGGCGCTCCGTCGCCGTGGGCCGCACTGGACAGCCGACCACCTGCTCGACGCCATGGAGTCATCGGCCCGGAGCCGGTGAGGCCGATCAGCGCGCGGCGGAAGGGCGTGGTGCGCCCGGGCTCACCCACGGCTCCGCATGCGGCCGGTTCATACCTGCCGACCTGTGGGGGACGTTCATGCAGGGCCACGGAACCTGATCCGGGAGCGAAATACGGGCTTTATCCGACCCTCGCCACTATCTGGCGTCTTCGAGCAGGTCACCGGAGACCCTTGCACTCGAGAGCGGGATCAGCCGGTGGCCCGCAGGTGGGCGAAGACGACGAGGTTTTCGGTGTAGTCCTTCGCCGTGCGGTCGTAGGAGCCTGCACACGTGATGAGCCTGACGAGTGCGGCGGGCGTGTCGTCGTAGACCCGCCGGTCGGGGAAGTCGTCCTTGTGGAAGCTTTCCACGGAGTCGATCAGGAAGACGGCGGTGGTGCCGTCGGCACGCTGGATCTCGAAAGTGTCACCCGCGTCGAGTTCGCTGAGACGGGCGAAGACAGCCGGTGCGGTGGCGGTGTCGAGGTGTCCGGCGACGAGCGCGGTCCCCCGCTCACCGGGCGAAACGCCGGCCGCGTGCCAGCCGACCAGGTTCGTGTCATCGGCCGGCGGCGGGTCCAGCGCTCCCGAAGAGCCGATCTGCAGTCCGGTGAACGGTGCGTCCACTCCGATCCCGGGGATTCTCAAGCGGGTGGGCGCAGACCGGGGCATGGCGGGCCCGGCGGCCGCGACAGCGCTCGGCGTAGACCGCGGGGACGCGTCCGGCACCGCGGACGCTGCGGGGGCGGCCGCCGGAGCGTTCCCGGCGGCGGAGGCGGTCGTGGGCCCGGGAGATGAGGCCGAGTCGGGGGTGAACATCCCAGGGCCGAAGGAGAAGAGGAGCACCGTGAGTGCCAGCGTCCAGAACACCGCGGGGATGACCCACCGTGCTGTACGGCGGGGTGGCTGCACTCCGGCGGAGTCTGGTCGGGTCTTCACGGTGAGCGCCTTTCGAAAGCCGTACGGGAGGTCGGGTCGCGAGCCGGGACGGGGGCCGGATGCAGGGGCCTGCCGATGATCGGCCCCTGCATCCGGCTGTTCGTCACGCCGGTGCGCCGGCGCCCTTCTTACGGCGGTAGAGGACGAACGCGGCCGCTCCGCCGGCCAGTACAAGGGCGCCGGTCAGGCTCGTGCCGTTGCCCGCGAGGCCGCCCCCGCCGGTGTGCATGCCGCCCTTGGGCTTCTCGTGCTTGTAGCCGTCCTCTTCCTTCTTCTGCTTGTCCTTGGACCAGTCGTCGGCGTTGACCAGGGAGAGCCCACCGGAGCCGGTGTGCACGCCGCCCTTCGGCTTGTCGTGGTCCTTCTTGCCGTGTTCGTCCTTCGACCAGTCTTCGCCGTTCACGACGGCCAGGGCACCGGAACCGGTGTGCACGCCGCCCTTCGGCTTCTCGTGGTCCTTCACGTGCTTGCCGCTCTTGTCGTGGTCCTTGGACCACTCGTCACCGCTCACGGACGTGAGCGCGCCTCCGCCGGCGTGGACTCCGCCGTGCGGCTTGTCGTGCTTCTTCTTGTCGTGGTCCTTCTTGTCGTGCTCGTCCTTCGACCAGTCCTCGGCGTCGACAAGGGCCAGGGCCCCTGCGCCGGTGTGGACGCCGCCCTTCGGCTTGTGGTGCTCACGTTCCTGGCTGTGGGACGAGCCGTCCTTGTCCCAGTCTCCGGCGGTGCTTGCGTAGGCGCCGGGTGCGGCGAGCGCCAGGGTGCCGGCGGCGGCTGTCGTGGCGATCAGAATGCGGGCAGAGCGCATTGATGAAACTTCCCTTCGTCTGCTGCGCCGGCTGACTGATCGTCGGCTCCGGATGCGCAGCGACATGGCCCACCGTCAGCTGGCACCTCTGGGGCAGCCACTTGGGTTGGGACATACGGGCTCAGGGTGGTTGGGGGGCGAACCGGCATTGCCTCTGCAGCTGTATAACTGCAGGTACAACCCATGGCTTGCTGCGTGGCGACCTCGACTGGGGCGGAGGTCCGACGGACGCACAAGGCCGGGCGCCAAGGGGAGGGACTCGGGCGATGTACGGCCTCCTCGGGACCGTCCTTGCTGGTCACGTCACAGCTGGCGGTCCTCCGCTGTACTCAGCGAAACCGACCGTCAGACCTTCAGTCGGAATTCACCCTTGAGGGTGACGCGCAGCCGCCCCCGTCGCCGGGCCACACCCGAGACTCCACCCGAGACGAGAACGGCACAGCGACACCCCGCCGGCTCTCCGCCTCCGGGGCCAGCGGCGCGTGACGGACGCCGCCTGCGCGCCGGAGGGCCTCGGCGCCCGGTCCGCCGACCGCGTCCCCCGTCCGGCGGCCCGTCCACCGAGCGGAAATGCGTGGGTGGGACCCCGTCTCGGACGGGGTCCCGCCCTCATGTGTTGCGGCCAAGCCCCGTCTCGCCCTGCAGATGATTACGGCGGCTCTGGATGCCGGAGTTGGCACGTCGTGGGTGACCGGCGATGAGGCCTAGGGCCAGGACCCCGGCCTGCGGACCGGGTTGGAGGCCCGCGAGGTGGGCTACGTGCTGGCGGTCTCCTGCGCCACCAAAGTACAGATCAACCAGGGCCGCACCCCGATCCGTGCGGACGCGGCCGCCGACTGCCTGCCCGCCTCGGCCTGGCAGCGGCAGAGCGCCGGTTCTGGGGCCAAAGGGCCCCGCTACTACGACTGGGCCTGGGTGCAGAACGGCACCGACGAGCACCGTTATCTGCCGGTCCGCCACAATCCCACCACCGACGAGCTCGCCTTTTGCCTCTGCTGGTCACCTCGGGCCGTGCTTGCGTTCCTGGCCGTGGCCGTCGACGCCGCGAGACCGACCAGACCTGCGGCTCCGAACCGTCCCCCCGGGGCGGAGAGCCGGTCCACCGGACCGTCCCGCAGATCCGCCGCTTCATCGGCGCCCTGCTCAGCCCACCGGTCACGTCCCTGAACGCGCTCCTACATTGGTCGAGCTGGCGCAGAAACCACCAAGCTTCGGTACGTCGCAGCCACTATCGACAGCGACTTGCCATCCCCTCGAGCACGTAGATCGCGAAGTCACACTGAAGTACTACCTCTGGCATGCGATCTTGACCGATGGCCCACTGGCTTTGACCGGCTCCGGCTGCAGGGGACGCTCTTCTGTACCCCCGGGCGCCGACGGTCAAAGGGCCGGGGCCCAGGCCAGAGCCGGTCAAGTTGTCCGCCAGGGGCGCAAAGCATCATGATCGCCGGATGATTGAGGAGACGACGGTCGAGGAGACCTGGCGGCAGATGCTGGAGGGCGACCCCGCGGTACGGCAGGGGGACCCGGCGGTGGTGGAGGCCGCCTACGCTGAACCGCGCCTGCGGGTCCTGTTCCCGTTCCCGAGCCATGGGTGCCTCACCTTTCACAGGAACTCGCAGTTCCCGTGGAGCAACGACCTGCCGTTCATCGCCGGCAGCGATCCGTGCAAGGTGTACGGGCCGTTGTACTCGTCGGTCCTGGGTGAGGGGCTCACGCCGAAGGAGGCGGCCGCGCTGGTGGTGGCCCACCTGCCCCTCGACTGCGGGCCGGCCTTCGACGGGCCGTGGCCCCCGCCGGACAGCCCCACCGACTGAACCACCGACTGAACCACCAGAACGTCCCCTGCGCCGTCACACCCCCGGTTGACCGTGGCTGAACGCTCGATCTGGCACGGATCTGGCACGCGCGCGCACGGAACCGGTTTCATCGAAGCCGCGTCTGACGGCCAGGAAGGGGGCGACGTGATAGCTCAAGGTAAGGCCCGTCGTCGCTGCGTGGCGGTTGTTTCGATTCGCGCGCGGCTCGTCGCGGTGGCGCTAACGTCCTTGTTGGCTGCCGGTTGCGGCATGCTGAACGATCCGGTCAAGGAACGCTGGGAGTCCAGAACCGAGTTCTCACGTTGCGGCGAGGTGAGCCTGGATCAGGGTACGGAGATGCAGAAACAGGCGGCGCGGGAAATTGCCTGCCTCCAGCGAGCCCTCAAGAACGGCGAGAGCGCGGAACTGAAGGTGACCTATCCCACCGTGGAGGGTGACCCGATTCGCGAGTACTACCGTTTGACGCCGCAAGGCAGGCTTGAGGTGTACACAGACAGCACAGACGATCGTTACTCGGACCAGAAGTGGTCGTTCGCCGAGTGCTACACCCCGGAATGGCTGGCTGAGATCTCCTGCGATCTGTGACCAGCGCCAACGACCCGACCTGGCGCGATGAGGTCGTCGATTTGCCTCCCGGCGGCCGAATGGAACCACCCGTCAGACGCTTTCAACTACAGTCGCTGAGATTGGGAGCCGGCGAGCTGCCGGAGTACGGCTGAACGACACGCGCATCAGCCCCAATAGGACCGGTGCCGACACGGAGCGACAACACCGGCCACAGCCCACATCGCGGCCGCCTGCTCCGCATCCACCCGTTCCCGGTGGTCCGGTCAACGGACATCCGTGACGGCGGGGGCACGGCGCCCAACCCCACTCGGCAAGGCGTACGACGGGCCGAGTCGTCGCCCAGTTGAGCAGCGCCAGTACGACAGGCATCGACCATCGGGGGCCGCCCGGCTTGCGCCGCGCCGGGGCCGGCCCCGCGGGTGCGGATAGCAGGCGGCCGGGCGCACGGGCCTCCAAGCGCTCGTCGGCGTAGAACGGTCCGACGAGGGTCCGCCCACGAACTGACGGATCCTCATGCAATGGCGAGCGCCCTTTACGTCTGGCCCGGCGGCCGGCCGCAGCAGGCGACGGTCTCACTCTGGTCGGCGCCGACCAGCGGCACTACCGCAAGCGCCGCCGCCAGTGCCACGAACAAACCGAGTACGGCTTTAGGCACTTCCTCCTCCTGATCGCTGGAATCCACTTCCGCTTCAAGCGGTCACCGATTCAGATGCACAAGGCGTGGCCAGTGCGACGATCCTCCAGACGGCCACGCAAGGAGAGACATGGGCACCTGGGATACCGGCCCCTTCGACAACGACACCGCCGCCGACTTCGGGGGTGATCTGGACGAGGCAGCGCGGGAAGAACGCGAACCCATGATCCGCGGCGTGCTCGTACGCGCCGCCAGCCTCGTGGACTTCCTCGGGATCTACGACGGCGAGCGGGCAGTGGCCGCAGCTGCCCTGGTCGTCGCCCAGCATCCTGACTGCGAGCCAGCATGTTTGAACTATGGCCCATCAGAGCCGGTGCCGGAGTTGCCCGCAGACCTTCGAATGCTCGCCGCCGACGCCCTGGACCAAGTGGTCTCCGGCCTGTCTGAACTCGCCGAACAGTGGGCCGAAGCTGCGAACTGGTCGAAATGGCGTCAGGAGATCACCCGCCTCCGCGACCTCCTTGACCCTCCGATCCCGCCACAAGAGGAGGCCCTCTTCGAGATCTAATCGGTTACCCAAAGTCACAGCCCGCAGAACTTGAGCCAGAACCCGAAGTGGTGAACATTTTCCGTCCTTTCTCGTGGACGAAGCCACCCAAGGCCGAGTCACCGCGACAGCTCGGTGGTCAGAGCGGTGCCGTCGTCGACTTCCCCGGTCCGCAAGCCATGGATGTCCAGCAGCATGCCGTCCAGCGGCCCGCCGACCCGTTCGGCGTAGGTCCCGTTGCGGGAGCGGGCCGGCGTTTGGGGTCGTCGTGGTCCGCGCCGTAGACGCGTCCGTTCAGCTGCTGCTCATCGCCGTTCATCTGATCAGCGTGGTAGCCGCCACCGACAACGAAGCGACGCGCCGTCGACCCCGACCGGTGAGGATCCTCTTCCCCATGGCTGTCGCGTGGGAAGGACACCTCATGGAGTTAAGCCGTCAACATGACAGGCAGGGACACCGGTCCGAAGACGTCGAATAGTTCATGATCACAGGGATGTGTCGGGCGTGAAGGCGTACGTCCGAAGCGGATCCAGGTGCATCTCATGCGGGCCCATGCAGTCCGCGGCAAGGGTTGCCACGCCCGCCCCGCACACGCACGTCATGTTGGGTCCTCCGGTTCCAAGAGGTCCGCAGCAACCGTGGTGCATACCCGGAGAGCTGGCCAGTTGCAGGTTCAGCGTGTCCTCCGGGTGCACGATGGCAGAGTTTCGGGGGCCGGCAGGCGCCATGTCCGTCATCCCGGGCGGCATGAGGAGAGCCCGGCTCACAAGTGCGGACGGCGCCCGGGTACCTGGGGCCACGAAAGGGGCGCCCCAGGGTTCGGGATCCAAGGCATAACTGCCTCTCGGGACTGTCGAGGGCGCGAGCCGCGTCTTGCCGTGCCGGTCCCTGTCAAGCACCGAGATGTCCGGGATGCTCTGAAGCTCCTGCAGGTCCGGGGTGAGTTCGGCACCGCACTTCGCGCAGTAGAAGACCGTCATACCAACCGTTGTATCCCACCGGCAGCCTCAGTCACGACCGCGTCCGCCTGCTCAGTCCGCCTGTCCGCGAGCTCCCCTGCGGCCGCCTTGCGGCTGGTCTCATCGGCTCCACGTGACCACCCGACATCGCCCAGCAGCCTATGAAGGGGGCCCAGCCCCGCTCGATGAGCAGGACCCCTGCCGTTCTTGGTGGTGGCCTTGCGGGCCTTGGTGAGCCAGACCTGGGACCCGATGTTGATGCGCGGGTCGGCGAAGGGCCGTTCCCTGGGCCCTTGGTGTGGTGCGGTCGCGTCGCTGCTGCCCATGGCGCCGACTCGTCGACTGTGTGTCGAGCCGGGCGATAGGGTCGCGGGCATGGAGGAGGGACTGAACGCGGTTGACTGGGCGGCGCTGAGGCACAACTACGGGTCTGCCGAGGACGTGCCCGACCTCTTGCGTCGATGTGCGGGGCCGGATCCGGACGACGCCGTCGACGCAGCGTTCGATCTGCTCAACCAGCTCTTCCACCAGGGTGGCTGGATCTGCTCAGCGGCACCGGCTGCGCTGCCCTTTCTGTTGCGCCTGGCCGCGAGTCCGGCTGTCCCGCTCCCGAGTCGCCGCGCGGTGCTGGAGCTGGTGTGGAGACTGGCGGCCGAGGCCGGGCAGGTAGCGGAAAGGTTCCTTGATCCTGGCTGGCAGTCGGCATGGGAACGGGCTCTTCCGAAGGTGCTCGTCCTGCTCACTGATCCCGCCCCGGGCATTCGGCGGGACTCGGCCCACCTACTCGCTGTCTGCGACAGCCCCGGTGAACTCGTCCTGCCGACGCTTGTGCGGGCCTGGCAGGCAGAGGTCGATCCGGCGACTCGTCTCGACGTGGTCCTCGCGCTCGGCAGGGCGGTGGGACGGGAGCCGGCTGGACCGCAGGCCACCGAGGTCCTGGAGGTACTCCGCGGGCTGCTCGACGGCCCGGAGGCGCAGACCCGCCTGGCGGCGGTGCACGCGCTCGCCCCGGCCGCTCCGAACCTTCCCGTACAACGGGTCGACCTCCTGCTGGAAGCAGTCCGGGACCCGAGCGTCGAGCTGTGGCGCCACACAAGCTCGGTTGATGCCGGCATCAAAGGTGTCCACCACTGGACGGCGGCGTTGTTCACCGGGCCGTCCCCCACCTTCACCCTCGGCCTGCTGGAGGACCATCCCGACGACGACCAGCGGGTCGGCGCACTGGCCCAGGCAGGCGCGTTGCTCGCGCAGTGGCGTTCGGTGACCGCCGACCTCCTTCCTTCCCTCGCCGCTCGGCTGGACGATCCCACCCTTGAGGTCCGGTTCCGGGCGGCCGAGCTGCTGGCCTGCCTCGGCCCGGCCGCCGTGGCCCACGCCGACGAGGTCGCCGTCCTGCTCGACGACACCGCCGCGCGGGACACCCGGAAGCGGCAGACCGCCGCCGAGGCCGCCTTGTGGGCGCTGGCCCGGATGAACGATCCGCGCTGCGTGCCGGGCCTGATCAAGCTGATGACTGACACACGATCGGGCTTCGCTACAGGCTCCCCTGGCTATCCCGTCACCGACGGCCTGCACCATGCTGTCCTCCCCTCGGTCCACGAGGTTCTGGGCTGTCTTCCTGACCACGCCGAGCTATTCCTGCCGGCGATCGGCGAGCAGCTTGATGCCGTCACGGACGACCGTGTGCTCAACAGCCTCTGCCGGGTGCTCGCGGGTTGGGGGCCCGCCGCGAAGGCAGCGGTTCCCCAGCTGCTCGGTCTCTTGGAGGACGATCGGACCTGGGCAGCGGCAGCGAAGGTGCTGGCACGGATCGGGGTGGCGGGGAACGGGGCACGAGACCTGTTGTTGGCCCGATCGAGCAGCGGCGAAGCACGCGCAGAAGTCGCAGCCTGGGCGTACTGGAAGGTTGGCGGCGAGCCTGGACCGGCCCTGGAAGCGCTTGGACACGTCGCCGCCGAGGGAAGCATCCGACGTCCTTCCCTGCGCATGCTCGCTGACCTCGGCCCTCACGCTGCCTTCTACGCGGACCAGCTTCGGGTTATGGCTGCCGACAACGACCCCTGGACCCGCGTCGAGGCGGGGCATGCGCTCTGGGCCACGACTGGCGATTTCGAGACCAGCGTCCCGGCCATGACGAGTGCCGTTCAGGAGCTGACCAACGGCGTCTATCTCCCCGTCATGCTCCCCGCCGTTCGATACCTGACCCAGGTCGGCCGCCCCGCTCGACCCGCCGCGCAGCTCCTCCGCGGCGTGCTGACTGGTGATCAGCGGCTTCGCAGCAACGGCTGCTGGCGGGGCTTCACCCAGGACGAAGCCATCCGAGCCGCGCTCGAAGAACTGCTCGCCGCCTGCGACTGACTGGCCGTCTCTGCGTGAGCGGCGGCAGGCTCAGGTGATCTCCCCGCCCCTTGCGTGATCTTTCCCGGCGTGCCGAACTCGTGTCGGTGTGTCGTGGAGAGCCTGCGTGAGCACGGAGTTCGGCCAGTTTGAAGGGCCCTGGATGCTCACCTGGGAGGAAAGCGTGGACGCTCACGCAATGCGTACGCGGTCGGTGCCGACCGCCCCGTCTACTTCAACACCGCAGCTGAACTCGCGGCGCCATCTGGCTGCCCCACTCCAAGACGTGCAGGTTTCCAGCGTCACCGGGATGTCCGCCCCTGCGGAGGCGCAGCCTGGGCAGGGGGCCTGCGCGAGAAGGCACGGGAACTGGGACACCGCATGCCCCGCTGACAAGAACAGCCGCGTCCGACGAACCGAGCACAATGCCTCACCGCTATATCTCGCCAAACGAACGACGCCTCAGCTGCTCAGCGGAGACAGACTCGCTGCTCAACACCGGAACCGAAGGTCGCTGGCAAGCGCTGAGGCAGCCTCTCAGGTAGTTGGATTTATGGAGGAACAGCCCTCGTTCGCCTCCTAGAGACTGCTGGATGCGGCAAGGGCTCGGGTGGCAGCGAAGCAGCGAGGGCCAGCGCGACATGCCCGGAACGTCGTTACAGCACCCTGTCATCGCTGCGCATCGGTCACCCCTCGGCCGGGCTACGAGGTCGGTCGCGGTGAGCCCGCCACGCAGCGAGCGCTTCGGTCCGACTGCCAGCCGGATGCTCGGCATGCCAGTCACGCAGAAAGCGGTTGAGCTCGAACTGCGCGCCGATCTCCTGAACCTGGGCAGCGGTCTGGCGCGTGGCGTGCCAGTGGGCGACGGCGTCGGCCAGGGTGCGCCCTGCGCCTTCGGCAACGAACGCTCGCATGTACGCGTCGAAGTGGAAGCTCGGGCCGATCTCCCGGCGGAAGTATTCGCGCAGGACCTGACTGCACCGCTGCCCCTCGGGAAGCACGGTGGAGCCGTTTACCGGCGCACCAAGCTGGCGGCCGGCGCTGCGCGTCCGGGACGCCGCCGCCGCCGGGGCGACGCCGTCCAACGCGGCCCGCAGTCGCTCCGTCAGCGCCACCTTCCCACCGCTCCGCGACACACCGATCTCCCGGGCAAGCACGGTCAGCTCGGCCAGCGTCCAGTACCAGCGGGCCAACTCGTCCCCACTCAGCGCCGCGCTCAGCTCCGGTCGCGTCTCAGCACCCGCGTTCGAACTCATGTCCCCATGATAAGTGTCCCGTCTCAGCAGATACTGCAGATGCAGGGCCGGTGACCTGTGGGCTGACAGGTTGCGTCGAGACTCACGGCAGGTGGAACGAGGCGTCCCGGGAGGGCCGTGGAGGGAGTCGAGTGCTCGACTCACCGATCATGGCGAGGGAGCGGAGCCCTGCGCCGGACTCCGGCAGGACGGTGAGACTCCTGGTCCCATGATTCGCGGTGAAGGTGCAACTCGGTGCGCGCGACGTTGCGAAGCACGCACTGCTCGGCCTCGCCGAAGGTCAGGTTTCCCCGGCCTTTTCCAGCGGCCCGCTCCACCGGGCCTCGGCGCGGTCGTCCACGTCCGGGTGAAGTCTTTCCCTCTAGCCGGGGACAGTCGCTGATCACATGCGGTGAATGGGTCGCGTGGATCGCACGTACGAGCTGTCAAAGGGGCTTCACGTCGGCCCCTCGCCCGCCGATCGGGCCCGTCCTGGCGCAAAAGCACCACCTGATCGTCGACCGTCACGGAACCCCGCTCGCCGCCACGCTCACCGGCGGTAACCGGCACGACGTCACCCAGCTCCTGCCCCCGCTTGACAGCATCCCGTCGATCCGGGGACTGCGGGGGCATCCCCGCCACAAGCCCCGACGCCTGGCTGCACCAGTTCAAATGGCTCCGAACCCACTACGGAAGACGCGCCGATCTCCATCAGGGCCCGCTCGAACTGGCCTGCAGCCTGATACGTCTGCACCGGCTCCAACGGACGCCCAATCGCTCGGTCAGTAGCGGAGGCGAGCTTCAGCCCCATCAATACGCACCATGCAGTCCTTGAAGAGCTGCAACGGAGGCTGCCGGCCGTCAAACGGAGCCAGTGTGAGCCCCATATCCTGCAACGGCTTGGCCAGGGCGACGAACCTGAGCCCATCCGGGTCCGAGCCCCTATAGGCCGCCCATGCCTCGAACAACGGCCTCACACTCTCCCAGCCAGGTCCCGGGGTGAAGCGCGCCAGGAAGAACGGCTGATCACAGCCGTACTCGCTGAGCTCACCGACCAGAACATCTCCCTGCAAGAGCTGCCACCTCGTCATCTGGTGTCCCCATCCCCCCCACCGCCCAGTCGAGTGCGCATCATCGCAGCGCGCAACTCTCTGGCCAAGCGCTTCATCCTGAAACGATGATCTAGGCCTGACTACCGAACGCTGTGGTGCTGTCCTCTCGACCGGTGCGCCCTCGGCCGGGGGCTGACGGGGTTCACAGCCGAATAGTGGGACACGAGGGGTTGATTCCCGCCATATTCCTGGTCTTCCCAGAACTCCTGGGCGGCGGGTGGGTAGCGTCTGCGGTCATCACTCGGCCGGGATCTGGCTCCGGCCGGCGCTGTTCAGAACAGAAGGAGCGGGAAACGATGCTGACTGTGGAGACGTCTCTGAAGGAGGCGATGACCTCGATCGAGGGGAGCGTGGCGGTCGCGCTGGTCGACTACACGAGCGGCATGGCGCTGGGATCGCTGGGCGGGGGCAAGGAGCTCGATCTCACGGTGGCCGCGGCGGCGAACACCGATGTGATCCGGGCAAAGGTCCGCACGATGGAGATGTTGGGTCTCAAGGACGACATCGAGGATGTGCTGATCACCCTCGGTACCCAGTACCACCTCATGCGGCTGATCAAGGGCCGCGGGGGCAACGGCCTGTTCCTCTACCTCGTTCTGGACAAGGGCCGGGCGAACTTGGCCATGGCCCGGCATCAGCTCAGGCGCATCGAGGCCGAACTGGAACTGTAGCCGTCTCCTTTCCCGGCTCCGCTTGCCCATGAATTGAAGAAGTCTTCAACTCCGCACATCCGAATGTGCTCAGTTCAGGGCAGGTTGGGCCGGGAGCCGGGAGGATGGCTGGGGCTTGGTATCGAGGATCCGGCAGGTCCAGTCGCCGGCCCTGAAATGGTCGAACCGTGGGTTTGGAGTGTTGTCGCATGCAGGTGCCGCTGTATCAGGCCAAGGCAGAGTTCTTCCGCATGCTCGGGCATCCCGTCCGGATCCGTGTGCTGGAGCTGCTCCAAAACGGTCCAGTACCCGTACGCGAACTCCTGAATGTGATCGAGATCGAACCGTCGAACCTCTCCCAGCAACTTGCGGTACTGAGACGGTCCGGCATCGTGATCTCCATTCGTGACGGTGCCACCGTCAGCTACGCCCTTGCCGGCGGCGACGTGGCGGAACTTCTGCGCGCCGCACGACGCATCCTCACTGAACTCCTGGCCGGACAGAATGAACTCCTTGCCGAGCTCCGGCACACCGACAGCCCGGCGCAGGCAGGCTCCACGACCATCTCCTCTCCCGGTAGATGACCCCGGACCGCCGCGGTCGTTGAACGCGTCGATGCCTTCAGAACGTACGAATCCGGAACGGCTGGGCGGTCGAGACGACCGTGGTTGGACCTCGTTTGCACCGCCGGCCGTTCCGGAGGCCGGCGAGATACTCATCCACCAGATCGTCGCTACGGTCCGGGCCGGCGATGATCCGGCGATCCAGGACTTGGTGACCCAGGTCGCCGGGGTCGCCGACGCCACACTGCTTCTGCGACTGCACCGACGCCTCCATGAGAATGTCTCCCGCTGACCGGGTTCAGAAGCGAGTTGGCGCAGGGAGGGCCCGAGCTGGACAGCAGGCTCACCTTCATCAACCTCGCCGGTGCCAACCTCCTGGAGGCGGCGCCGCCACCCTGCTGGGCCTCGCCCATGGGGAAGTGTTCCCGTGGCTGCACGGTCCGGCGCACGAAGACGCTTACCGGACCTCAGTGGACTACGCCAGCCCACATCCTTCAACGCCCAGCACCGACGGCATACCTGACTGTTCCTCAAGCTCGACCCCGACGACAGCGGCTTCAGCGTCCGGCTTCGCCCCCGCTGGGCAGCCGGCCTCCGCCAAAGGGCGACATCCGCCGCGACCGGCTCGCCGGTCGGCGCGAGCACGCTGAATCACCTGACGCACCTTGCTCACGCCGGTGTTCGGGCCAGCCTGGCCCACGGTCTACCGACCCTTCGCTCAGCGGAGCCGGGGACGGGTCTGGGCCGGGTTGTATCGGGTCGTGCTCGACGAACTCGGTGCCCGGGGTCAGCTTTACTGGTCGCGGTGCCCAATCGGCTCGGTCCGTGTCCGGGCTGTATAAGGGGCCTTTGACAGATCGACTACGGCCATCTGCGGCGGTGGCTTCGCAACCGTGGCATCCGCCACCGCATCGCCCGCAAAGGCGTCGGGTCCTCACAGAGGATCGGCCGCCACCGATGGGTGGTTGAGAGGACTGCGTCCTGGCTGGCCGGCTGCGGACGGCTCCACAGGCGCTGCGAGCGCAAGGCCGAACACTTCCTCGCCTTCCTTGCCTTCCTTGCCTTTGTCGGCATAGCGGCCCTCCGCGTCTGCTTCCGTCGGTTGACTGCCTGAATCAGGCGACGTGGGCGGGGTGGGTGAGCCCGTCCCGTCAGAGACCCAACGGGTGGCTGGAAAGCCAGTCGGCATGCCGATCGCGCATCCGATCCCGTTCCCGGGGCGTAGCGAGGAAGACATTGGCGCCGCCGTCGTAGGGGTGGTAGATGCGTCGCAGTTGGGTGTCGGTGATGAGGACTCCCGCCATCTTGTCATCGGCGATGTCACGGAGCAGCTCGTCGAGGCAGCCGTTTCGCCAGGGCCGGCGGCCGGCGAAGAGGTGGCAGTAGGTACGGAACTCCGGGTCTGGATCGTCGTTGACCAGCAGGCTCTGCCAGTAGCCAGCGTCTGGCTGAGATGGTGGGGCCTCGGCTTCGCTCGCCCACACCGGGGTGATCACGTAGACATCCCCGCCGGCGAACAACTCATCGAGGACGGTGTTGTACCGCTCCAGGAGGACGGCGTATTCGCTCTCGTCCTGCGCGTATCGCTTCGACTCCGGCAGGCTGTGGAAGCGCACCCAGAGATCCCGGTACGGGTCGCGGAGCTTGTACCCGACCGGAGGACAGCTGGGCCACTGCTGCTGCCACAGCTCGGTCAAAGCCGTTTGTACGCCCCCAGACACTTGCCGCACCCGTCCCCTCGCCGCCATCGGCTCCCACCGACAACCATGATGCCCGGCACCCACCCACCAACAGATACGACGTCTTAGCCACCAGCGTGAACTCATCCGCCAGCGCTTCGACCTGCGGCTGCCGCATCCCGCCCAACAGCCCCGGCCCCGTGAGCAAGAACCACGGCCGGCCCTTCCATTGGATCGGGACACACCGCCACGGCCCACAAGGCATCTCTCAGTGGGTGGTTCGGCGTGCCGTGTTCTCTCGCCATTCCCGGCCGATCGATCGCATGAGGGCCGGGTAGACCCCCAGGTACCGGAAGGGTTTGATGCCTAGCATGTACAGCGCGCCCAGGCGGCCGTTGGGCTTCACCAGGACGGCCATCTGGCCGCGGTAACCGCCGTTCCCGTCACCGACCCAGCCGATGTGCATCACCCCGTGCATGGTCTTGTTGGCGTACTCGGCGGCCCACTCGTCATGTGTCTGGAAGACCGATGTGAAGGGCGCCGTGCTGAGGTCAGGCCCCTGCGGCCCCTCACGCAGGTCGTCCGGCAGCCGGTCACGCAGCGTCGCCACCCGCCCACCGACGCCCGAGTCGGGCTTGTCCCAACCGAGCAGCGCGCCGAGCTTCCAGCGCACCGAGAAGAGGAATCGCCCCACGGGATTGCCGCCGTCCGGGCCGTCCTTGCCGTCCGCGATCTGCTGGACCAGGAAATGCAGGTCGTCCGGGCCGCCCGGCGTCGGCAGCGCCCACAGATCCTCGAGCCGGAAGTCGCCGGCGATCTCGTGAATGCGCCAGGGGCGGGACGTGTGGTCGGTTGCGGGAAGGCGCAGATCACTCATGACGAATCCCTGTCTATACGGTGGCGTATAGATCAAGTATAGACCCATCTATACGGCCCCGTATAGGTGGTTGGGGCAGGTGAGGCGAGACATCGGCGGACACGACTCGGGCACTGCGAGGCAGCCGGATCGAGGAAGGGCTGCGCGCGCTTGCCTCCGGCGGCCGCTGTACGGTCCGGGCCGAAACCCTCGCCCGGACCCTCAACATCGCCAGGTGCGGTCTCTGCTGCTGCTTCCGCGGCCGCCCCAGCATGCTCATGGAAATGCTCGGCATCGGGTAACGCAGGATCGCCCAGGATCTCGTCGAGTGGATCCAACGCGGCGGAGGTGAAGCCAGCAACCGTCTCGGGCGTCACCGGCACACCGCTCCAGGTCTTCGACCGGCCGGGCGGACCTGCTGCCGGGCGAGTACGGCTCCGTGCGTTTCCACGTGCGGACGGCGGCCGCTCACGTCTGGGACGCCGGGGACGTGTCACTTGGCGAACCGGCCCTCGCTTCCGAGCCGGGTACCCACTCCGAGGTGCGTGGCCAACAGTCGACCAGCCCATGGCCTTCCGCCCTGCAGCCGGCCGGAGCGCCCCGGGGCGAGTGCGGTGGCGTTACGGACTCGGTCGTGGGCGGGGCTGTCGGCCTCGCCGTACTCGCGCTCGTGGCGACCGTCGGCCTCGACGGCTTCTTGGGTGTAGAGCTCCGTTCCTCGACCGCCGACGAGATCCGCACCTCGCTCTTCGTGGCCGGGCGGCAGCGCGCTGACGTTCCTTTTCGCCCTTCGCCAGTGCCCTGCACCGCCCGGACCGGTACCCGCCGCCATGCCGTACCAGCCCACCGCTGCTCAGGGGCCTGGCTGCACGGTGTGCTGTTTCGCGTTCCTTCGCAGTCCCTGGTCAGACCGCGGCGGTGAGGAGGTCGCTCAAGGGCTGGGCGGAGTCCGTTCCGGAGTGGCCGAGGGGCGCGTCGAAGCTCCAGACGAGGAAGAGCAGGAAGACCACCAGGGCGCTGAACGTGGTGGCCATCAGCAGTTCGCGCGCGGAGCGGCGGATCTGCAGGGTGTAGAGCAGGCCGAGGGTGACCAGGGCACCGGCGAGGAGTCCGAACCAGAGGGCTGCGGGAAGGGTGGTGCCGGAGGTGTCCAGGCGCTGGTGACGGGCGTCGTCCGCCGCCGCCACCTGGTCCAGGAGCGGCTGGTAGGCCTGGGCCTGGAGCTCGTCCGCCGGGGTGCGGTGAGCGATGTCGCTCCGGATGCGGCGCAACAGTTCGGCGCCGGTGCCGTCGACGGGCAGGTCGTCCTTCAGGGCGGGCCATTCGGCGGTGACCGCGTGCCGGGCGTAGGCGTCGATGTGCTCCTTGATCTGTGTCCGGAAGGCGGCAGGGTAGACGTCCAGGCGTTGATCGATCTCGTACAAGGCCTGGGCCTCGCGCTGGACGGTGTCCTCGGCCGCGGTACGGGCCTCCCACACGCCGGCGATCGCCAGTCCGAGCACGATGGCGTAGACGACGCCGACCATCATGACCATGTACTCCAGCACGTCCGGTGTCTCGGAGGTGTCTTCGTCGACGGCCACGCGACGATGCCGCAGGACGGTCGCCGTGACGACGAGAACGCAGACCAGGACCGAGGCCAGGGTATAGACGAGCCATTCCGGCATTGCAGAACTCCAGGACGAGCGAGGCGATGTGTAGGAGATGCGGGGGCGGACGCGGCGGGCCGGTCAGGGGCCCGGCGGTCGGCCGAGAGTGAAGAGGGTCAGCCGCGGCCGCGGCGACGGGACCCGGGCCGCAGGGCAGCCGCGGCCAGAACCGCCGGCAGGGTGACCACGACCGTGGACATGGTCATCGAGAGCTTTGCCGGAGCGGGACGGGACGGGCCTCCCGTGTAGTGCGAGCGCGGCTCCCACCGGAATCCCTTGGGCGCTTGTGCCGGGGAGGGGGTGGTGATGCTCGGCACCGGGGGCGCTGGTGGTGCCCACTCGGGGCCGGGTACCGGGGGTGCCGGGGCGGCAGGTTCCGGAGCGGCCTTCGGTGGTGCCGCAGCGGTTTCCGGTGGCGAGAGCGCGGGCGGCCTCGGCGACGTCGGCTCGGGGACCGACAGGGACGGAGGCGGTGGTGACGGCCGCAACGTAGGAGGCGGTGATGTCGGCCACGAGGGAGAAGGAGGAGGCGCCGTGGGCGGCGAGGTCGTCGGAGTGCACGTCGGGCGCGGGTTCTCCGTCTCCGCGTCGCCGTAGCCCATGTCGACCCAAACGTCCGGGGCGCACACCACCAGATGACCGTGGGTGAGGGAGTGGTCCATGATGACGGCCACGTCTGCGTGGTGCGGCAGCGGGCACAGCGCCGCCGCAGCCCCGAGACCGACACTGATCCAGCCACCCACTCGTCATTCCTCCCTGCGACGACCCGAAGTCGGACACGCGTTCAGGGCGCGAGAGGGCGTTTGTACCGCTGCCCTCGGAGCTGCCACTGCGGGTAACGATCATGGGCCTGGCCGGTTACGGAGATCGAGCGTTCCCCCTGCCATCGGGGTGAACACATCGCCATGAGGCCGTACCTCTATGACGAGCGCTTCGTCCAAGGCTGCCGAAACGCCAAGAGCTCCCAGGCCCGCAGCTTGCCGTCCACTCCGTAGAGCACGAAGCAGACGGGGCCGGCGAAGGAGTCGGGGGGATATCTGGGAGCGATCAGGTCACTGGTCGCTTCGCACCGCGCGGTGTCGATGGCCCCCACTGGGTGCCTCGGCAGTGTCCTGGCCGCGCAGGTATCAGCACACGCTCTTGCTTCGAGACTGGCTGGCACGGGCGTGCGCCCGAGTGGACATCCACTCGGAGCCCATCCATCCCGGACTGCAAGCCGCCAGGTCAGTCACCGGTCTTCTTGGTGAACCATCCGAGCGACCGGATGACGGACGCGCCGATGAAGAGGATGCCGAGAGGAACGATCGTGAACCAGACGGGGTCGGCTTTCATGGCAGCGAGCAGGGCGATGGCGCCGACGGCCAGGGCCAGGAGCACGAGCATGCCCAGAAGGACACGAATCTTGGAAACCAATGGAGGACTCTCCCATGTTCAGCTGGGGTCTATCGACTGGACAGCGTCCGCTACCCGTTGGATCGCCGGCGACGGTTGCCCAGCCGGAGGCAGCAAGCTCCCCCGGCATGACACCACGGCTCCGTCGGGGAGCTCACGGGGCGAGCCTCCCATCGCTGCCGTCCGGAGGCGCCAGTAGAACTACGTAATCGATTACGTAGTTCAAGGCGCCCTGCCCGAGAGGGATCACGAGCCGCTCTCGCTCCAACCCGCTTCCACCGCAGCCACGATGCCTTCGAGGATGCCGATGGGCTCCACGGGCGGGATCTCCACAACGAAGACCGCGTCAATGTCTTCTGAGTGGCTGAACGGGTTTTCCTCAGGCCAGAGCTCCAGCGCGGTCGCCTACATGGTCCTCTTGGCGGAACATGTAGGCGACCACGTTGTCGGTGGTCGGTCCCAGAGCAGGACCCGCAGCCGGCTGACCGGCGCAGGGTCAACCCTTCATGAACAACGGAACACTTCACCGGGACCGTCGCCCGCGCGCCGCCGTGTCCTGAGGGATCGGGGTGCGCCGGCGCCCGAGGCGCGGCATGATCGCCGTCATGCTGATCACTCATGAGGGTCGTTCGCCGACCGTCCACCCCACGGCCTATGTCGCTCCGACCGCCACCCTGTGCGGGGACGTGCACGTGGGGGCCGGGTGCCGGGTGCTCTTCGGTGCGGTGCTCACCGCCGAGGGCGGGCCGGTGGAGTTGGGCGAGAGCAGCATCGTGATGGAGAACGCGGTCCTGCGTGGCACCAAACGGGATCCACTGATTCTGGGACGGCAGGTCCTGGTGGGACCCACCTCCTACCTGACCGGCTGCCGAGTCGAGGACGAGGTCTTCCTGGCCGCCGGCAGCCGCGTCTTCAACGGAGCCCGGATCGGGACGCGCTCCGAGGTGCGGATCAACGGGATCGTGCATCTGCGCACCGTGCTGCCCGCCGACTCGATGGTGCCGATCGGCTGGGTCGCGGTCGGCGACCCAGTGCGCATCCTCCCCCCGGACGACCACGAGGGGATCTGGGCGGTGCAGAAGCCCCTGGACTTCCCCGGATACGTCTTCGGCCTGGACCGCCCAGCCGACGGCGAGAGCCTGATGCCGGCGATCGCCGATCGCTTCGGCCGCAGTCTCGGCCGCCACAGCGACGACGAACAGGTCTGAGCCCCGCGTGTCGTCGTACTCCTGAAAGTGCGCACCTGAGTACGGATGAACGCGCTCAGGTACAGGCGATTCAGCGGAAGGCGTGAGCGTTCTCCGAGGCCCACTGCTGGAACGGGCGGGCCGGCGCTCCGGTGACCTGGGAAACCGTGTCGCGCACCATCAGCAGCTCGTCGTTCACGTCTCCGCCGGTGACGTCGAGCACCGCGTCGGCGGCCTCGGGCCCGAAGACCGCGGCCATCTGTGCGCGGGCCTGCCCGCGGCTGATTTCAGCGAAGGGGACCTCCCGGCCCAGTGCTGCCGCGATGGCCTCGACCTGCTGCCGGGCGGTCACCCGCTCTGGACCGGTCAAGGCGTACGTGCGTCCGTGGTGGCCGGGCTCGGTCAGTGCCACGCGTGCCACCGATGCGATGTCGGCGGGGTGGATGGTGGGCAGCGCGGTTTCCGCGTACGGCGCGTGGACGGTCTCGTGGTCACGGATGGACGCGGCCCACATCAGGGTGTTCGAGGCGAACTGTGTCGGCCTCAAGATCGTCCAGGCCATGCCGCTCGCCTTGAGCAGTTGTTCCACCGCCAGGTTCTCGCCGGCGGGGCCGAGGTGGGGGTGGGTCTGGACGGTGATGGACGACACCAGCACGACGTGCTCCACGCCCGCCGGCCGGGCGGCTTCGAGGATGTCGGCGTCCGGGCCCAGACGCGACACAAGAAACAGCGAGCGGACCCCCTCCAGTACGGGCTTCAACGACGCAGGCTCTGTGACGTCGCCCTCCACCGCCTCGACCTCTTCGGGGAAGACGGCCCGGGCGGCATCACAGGTGAGGCCTCTCAGCGGCCCGGCACCGCGTGCGTGCAGTTCCTTCAGCAGGGCGCTGCCTATGTTTCCGGTGGCTCCGGTCACGAGGATCATGGGGGCGTTTCCCGTCGTCAGATGATCAAGTAGGCAACACGCTAGAACCTCAATAACGCTTCAGGTCAAGGAAGCGCCTGGCCCCCGCGGTTGGGCATGTTCATCCTTACTCGGCCGGCCGTGCTCACGTGTACGCCGACACCGTGGGAGGAGCTTGTCTGGTTGGCGGCCCGGCCGCCGCGTCGTGGCGCCTCCCTGCCCGAACGTGCGGGGAGGGCGACCCCAGCCCGGGGCCGCCCTCCCTGCTTCCCGTGCCGACTACGGCTTGCGTCCGCACCACGCCACGAGGCGGTCGATGGCCGGCGCGTCGGCGTCGACGTCCACCGCGGCCCCGAACGGCGCCCCGTCACGCGGCCCGGTGGGCAGCCCGCGCCTCATGGCGGCGTACGAGATCGCCACGAGTTCGGGGTCCCAGTCCGGGAGCTGGCCGGTCGCGGTGGCCACGTCCCAGGTGTGCACGGTGAACTCCGAGGTCCAAACGGCCGCGGCGGCAGCACCCGGAATGCTGCCGAACGGCAGTGTCAGCGTCCGGCCCAGGATCGCTGGATCCGCCCACGCCGCCTCGACGTCACGCACCGCGGCATCCCACGCCTCTTGCCATTCGGTGTCCGCGAGGTCGTCGGCGACCGTGGGAAGGCTCGTCACGTCGCCGCCGCGCCCGGCGAGGGCGATCCGACGCAGCACAGCGACGAGGTGCCCGGCCAGCCGCCGGACGGTGAATTCGGTACAGGGCGTGGGTCCTTCGAGCTGCTCGGGCCGGACGGCGGCGACGGTACGTCCGGCCAGCGCGATCGCCTTCAGCAGGCTCTGGCGAGGGTCGTCGGTGGCGTCGGGGCTGACAGGGGACTGTGGGGTGATCTCGGTGTTCGACATGACCTCATCCTGGAAGCCGAATAGGTCATCTCCTGGCCACTTTCCGGAAGAGGATGGTCGGCATGAGAGCCGATCGCCTGGTGGCCACCCTGCTGTTCCTCCAAACGCGCACTCGCGTGACCGTGGCCGAGGTCGCCGCCGAACTCGAAGTGTCGCCGCGGACCGCACGCCGTGACCTGGAAGCCCTGTCCACCGCGGGCGTCCCCGTCTACTCGCAGCGCGGCCGCGGCGGCGGCTGGCCGTTGGTCGGCGGCGCCCGTACGGACCTCACCGGGCTGACCGCCGAGGAGATCCGGGCGCTGTTCCTGCTCGCGGGCCCTTCGTCGACCACGCCCGAACTCCGTACGGCACTGCGAAAGTTGGTACGTGCTCTCCCGGCCCCGCTTCGTTCGGGCGCCGAGGCCGCGTCGCGGGCCGGCCTCACCGACGGCACGGACTGGTCGCGCGCCGACGTCACGGCCACCGGGCCACACCTCGACGCTCTCCGGCGGGCCGTGGTGGACGGGATCCAAGTACGGCTCGGGTACGCCGGGCCCGGCAAACCCGTGGGCGTGCGAACGGTCCATCCGCTCGGGCTCGTGGCCAAGGCGGGTCGCGACTACCTCGTCGCCGAGACGGAGCGAGGACTTCGGACCTTCCGGCTCAGCCGGGTCGCCTCGGTCGAGGCAACCGGCGAGCCCGTCGTACGGCCGCACGACTTCGACCTTCCCACGGTCTGGCGCTCGTTCGCCGCGCGCTTGGAGGAGCGGCTGTACGCGGCGACGGTGCGAGCACGGGCCGAGCCGGGAGCCATGGCGATCCTGGAGCGGTTGTTCGACGGACGCCTGCGCGTCGGTCCGGTGCTCCCCGACGGGTGGACGGAGATACGGGTCGACGGGCCGACGCCGGAGGTCGTCGCGACACAGCTGGCCGGGCTGGGGGCACGCGTCGAGGTGCTGGACCCGCCGGAGGCAAGGGAGCGACTCGCACGTCTGGCGGTTGA
The DNA here is from genome assembly GCF_014656215.1 of Streptomyces zaomyceticus. GTDB lineage: Bacteria > Actinomycetota > Actinomycetes > Streptomycetales > Streptomycetaceae > Streptomyces > Streptomyces zaomyceticus. Next base: position 55,199 of record NZ_BNBZ01000031.1, read on the forward strand.
GCTGGCCGGTGTGTACGGACCGCCGGCCTCCGTCTGATCAGGAGCCAGCGTGCTCAACCCGCGACATCCTCCGACGCTTCATTGGCAGGCGAAGGCAGAATCCGCCCCTCTCAAGGAGGACGGGAATGCCGCCTCGCGCAGGGTGATGCCAAGCCCGGCACGCTGCCAGCGGGCGGCGCTCAGTTCTTGTGCACTGCGACCCCGAGCCTTTCGTCGCCCGTCACTACTCACCACGGCCGCGCCGCTCGGCGCGACCCCCCAAGTTCACGCCGCTCTCGTCGGCGGCCCCGGTCGTAGCCGTACGCGCGTCCCCTGCTCACTCGTGCGCCCAGGGCTCCGCCCGACAGAATCGGCGGGACCTGTCTGCCGAACCCGTGGAACTTTCGTACAAGACAAGGCCACTTGACGTCGGCGACGGTAGAGGCATGCGCAGACACGAAGAGGGGGCCACCCTCAAGGATCGCGATGCCGAGAGCGGCTGGGAGGTCGCCCATCCGTTGGGCGGTGCATCCCTCGACGGCGTCCGGATTGCCGGATTCCGTGACCGTATCGCCGCTGGACTGAATCTACGGGTGCTTCCCCAGCCCACCGTGGTCGTCGTGATCGAGCTCGGGGGCAACCCGGTCGCGGTGGAGAGTGCCACCGGACACCAGCCGATGAGAAGCCTCGTCGCCTCGCTCTCCCCCGGCCCGGCCCGCATCCGTGGCGAGCGGATCGAGTGCGTCGAAGTGTGCTTGTCACCCCGAGCCGCCTATGGGCTGCTGGGTGTCTCCCCGCGTGAACTGGACGGGTCCGTCACCGCTCTCGAGGACCTGTGGGGGCGACACGAGCGACGCCTCCGCGAACAGCTGACCGACGCCACGACATGGCACGAACGCCTCGCGCTGACGGACGAGTTCCTCACGAAGCGGGCTGCGGGGGCACCGTCGATGTCGCCCGAGGTCGGCGCGGTCTGGGACACCATCGTGGCCCGGCGGGGCCGGATACGGGTCGATGACCTCGCCGCGTCCTGCGGATGGAGCCGCAAACGGCTGTGGTCCAGGTTCAATGCTCAGATCGGCCTCACCCCCAAGCGCGCAGCCATGCTGGTCCGCTTCGACCACGCTGCCCGAGCGCTCCGCGCGGGCCAGCGTCCCAGCGACGTCGCCCTGGCGTGCGGATATTCCGACCAGCCCCATCTCCATCGCGACGTGCTGGCCCTCGCCGGATGCACGCCGGGCGCACTGGCCGACAGGGCCACGTCCGTCGGATGACCGTGCCCACGCCCGAGAGACCAATTACACCCACCGGCGCCCGCGCCCGTTCATACGCGCACGACCCCACGAAGAAAGGAAACAAGATGGCGAACACCGATGTCCGAGCAGCAGGCACAGCCGACCGGGACGTGATTGTCAGGCTCGCGTTCGGGAGCATGGCCGCGCAAACCCTGCGCGCCGCGGTCCGGTTGAGGGTCGTGGAGTTGATGGGCGATACGCCACGCCGAGCCGCCGATGTCGCCGTCGACGCCGGAGCCGAGCCCCAGCCCATGACGCGGCTGCTGCGCGCCCTCGCCGGGCTCGGCCTGCTGCGGGAACACACCCCCGATTCGTTCTCGGTGACCCCCACGGGCGCGCTCCTGGACCCCGGCCACCCCGACTCGCTCACGTCGTTCGTGGGGATGTTCACCGAGCCGGCGATCGTACGCGCCTGGGAGCACCTGGACGACAGTGTCCGCACCGGCGACATCGCGTTCGACACCGTCTTCGGCACGGATTTCTTCAGCCATCTCGCCCAGCACCCCATTCTGTCCGCCCAGTTCAACGCGGCGATGAGCCAAGCCGTCTCGGAGACCGCCGCCGCGCTGCCGTACGCCTTCGACTTCAGCCGGTTCACCACCGTCACGGACGTCGGTGGCGGTGAGGGAACCCTTCTGGCCGGTGTGCTGAGCGCCCACGCGGGTCTCACCGGCGTGGTCTTCGACACGGAGCAGGGGCTGGCCGAGGCGCCGAAGACCATGGCGCGGCACGGGTTGAACGGGCGATGCTCGCTGATCGCCGGGGACTTCTTCCGTTCGGTCCCCGAGGGCTCGGATCTCTATCTGATGAAGAGCGTTCTGCACGACTGGACGGACGACCAGGCGGCCACAATCCTGAGCCACTGCCGAAAGGTCCTGCCGCCCGGCGGTCTCGTTCTGATCGTGGAGCCCGTACTTCCCGAGGTCGTCGGCACCGGCACGGATGCCGATGTCACCGACGGCGGAGTCACGTACTTGAGTGACCTCAACATGCTGGTGAACGTGGGCGGCAGAGAGCGCACCCGCAAGGAGTTCGAGGAGGTGTGCCACAGGGCGGGCCTGTCCCTCACCTCGGTCACCCCGCTCACGGAAGCCGCACCGTTCTCCCTCATCGAGGCCGTGGCCCGTTGACATCACGACATCGTGCGGCGGTGCTTCAGGCGCCTCAAGCGCGACGAGGCATCGCCACCCGATGTGACGGGACCACCCAGCCCTACAGAGCGGCTGTCGCCCTCGCGTCGCTCCCGATGTGGGACTGACATTTCGACGACGACTCCGCTGATGGCCAGGGGCGCACTGTGGCGGGCGGCAGGCGCCTTCGGCCATCCACCGGCGTGCCCGATGCGCGGTTCGTAGTTCCGGAAGCCGAAGAGCTCAGGGGATCCGGTCTCGACCCCGTCGTGGAGGGGCACGAGGAGCTGCCGGGGGTGGGGAGTGTCGGCGGTCGCGGTGGCCTCGGCCGTCCGGGGTCATGGCGGTATCGCCGGAGGTACCTGGGGGCCGGTCGGGGCGGATACCCCAATGCGGCTCGGAATCGACTGCCAGGGTGGCGGGGCCAGGGGCGCCGGGAGCCGGGACCGGACAGGAGCTGGTCGAGGAGGGGCGTAGGCACGGAAGCCGAGTGGCCGCGGGTCCGCGGCTCGTATCCACAGATCCGCGGACCAGGCCCGGGCGCCGACCTCGCACAGCAGGCGCCCTTCCAAAGGTCAGGAACCCTGCCGGGGCGGGCCGGAATCGATGGCGGACATCGTGGCAAGAACGAAGGCGTGACCACCGGGGTCGGTGTACCGGCGCACGTCCGTCCGCCGGTCGGTCCGAGTTCCGTCGCGCTCGGCGGCGATGGGGCGAGCCCCGAGCGAGACGGCCTCGCGCTCCGCCTCGTCCAGGGCGTCCGGGGTCACGAAGATCTGCAGATGAGCCTGCTGGGAGTCCTCGGGGCGCGGCCAACTCGGCGGCGCCTGCCCGAGGTCACGGCGGATGCCGAGCACCACTCCGGTGTGGCCGGAGACGAGGAGCAGGTCGTGGTCGTCTCCCGCAGGTTGCACGGTGGCGCCGAGCAGGGCCGCGTAGAAGCGCGCGAGGGGTTCCGGGTCGGTGGAGTCGAGGACGAGGACGCTGGTTTTGAGGACAGGCATGTTTCCCGTCTGCCCCGCGGGTCCGTGGCCATGCTCCCCAGTCAGCGACAGAGGCTAGGCGCCCGGGGCGCACGCCAGGTGCACGCCGCCGCGCCCACGTCTTTTCCCGGCCGCCTCTTCAGGTCGCGTGGCACCGTCGATGTGCCAGGCTGGGACAGGTGACGGCTGATGAGCGGCAACCCGGCAGAACCTCTGACGGACGGTACGTGATCATCAACGGCAGGCGCTGGCGGGCAACGGATCCCGAGGTTCCTGACGACGTCGCCGCACGCTTGCGTTCTCACCTCATGGCGGCGCGTCGTGCTGTGGCCACCGCTCGGCGCGCCGAGGACGCGGAGGCCGAACGCGCCGCACGGGCCCGTGTGCACACCGCGAAGGTCGCTCTCGGCGAGCGCGGAACGCCGTGGTGGGACCAGCCCGAACCGGAGCGCCGCGCCCGCTGGAACGAGGGGCTGACGGCTCTCGACAGGGTCGGTGGCGAGGAAGCCACTGCCGAAGGATGAGCCTCGTGTTGATCGAGTGCGCGACGCCCGCTGCGTACTCGGCCTCATCGTTTTCCCAAGCCTGAGACATGAACGCAGCGAGCCAGGTGTGGTCCTCCCGGATCTCGGACTCAGCCACGGCACGAAAGTGCAGGTAGATGCTCACTACGACGAATCCCTCAGCTCAAATGACCCACCTGCCAGGCCGGACGGACAGAACCTACTCGAAGACGCTGACAGCCACGTGTCGGCGGCGGCGGGGGCGCCGTCGGAAGCGGGGGCCGAGCGGCAGACATCGGTAGCGGCATCCAGGGCCCGCCCGCCGAGGCCGGCGCGGCACTCGTCAGGCCCCACCGCCCCTCTTCGCCCCGAACATGGGGCGCTTTCGTACCCTGGGGCCATGGACGACTACCTCCCGCTGCTCGTGGTCGCGGCCGGGCTCGCCGGGACCGCGGGCCTGCTGGCCGGGCTCGCGGCCGTGGCGCGCCGCCGGGGAACGGCCGGCGTGGCGATCGGCGCGGCGATGGCGGCGCACGACGAGGCCTTCCGCGTCACCGCGCACGAGTCGTACCACGAGATCAGGACCCAGACAGCGCGGAAGGCTCCCGTGCTCTCGCCGGACGGCCCATGGGCCGGCACGGAGCCCCTCCCCCGGCTTCGCGACGCACAGCGGGCACGCCGTCCCCGCCGCCGCTCCCGCTTCTTCCGCCGGCCGCGAAACCGCTGACCAGAGAGGCGTTCCACGGCCTGCGGACGCGCCGTTGACGACGCTGCTCCGGCTGAGGTCGTCCACGTACGGCTCGCCCGGGCCGTGGCAGCCGTACGACGTTTCGTCCGGCTGATCGCGCCGGTGGAAAGTCGTGGACCGCCGTTTGCCATGCGGCGGCAGACGGCGTAACTGACAACTGTGCGGGGTCGATTGGACTGGTGAGGCGGTCCTGCGCCTGCGTCTCGTGTTGCAGCGGGCGGCCCGTGACCCGTCGGAGCGCGGTGAGAGTGGTCTCGGTCCTCATGCGTTCCCAGCCTGCCCTTCTGCCCGGGCGTCTCCTCTGGTCAAGGTGTCAACTACACGACTCCGCAGCTGCATTGCTCGCGCCGGCCCTTCCAGGGGTATGGAGTTCCGCCGTCGCCACGGAAGGGTGCCCTGGGGGTCCGGGACCAGAGGTGCTGCCAGTGGTCCCGGTCCGGCCGGTTCCCTTCGCCGCATCCATGACCGGCAGGCGGCTTCCGCCCCCTCCCCTCGCCCGACGACCGGAGACCGGAGGACCGCTCCCGCTCCTGGTCAGGCCCCTGATCGCGCCTGTCCGCCAGTCAGGTGGTTCTGGCGATTCAGGGCGCCGCCTCCGTCGTTCTCGCCGATTCATGACTTCTGATGAGCCGAGGCTCATAAGTATGACAATCAGACCACCTCGAAGGAGCTCACCATGTCTCTGTCCACCTCGCTCCGCCTGCGCGGCGTCCGTACCGGTGCCACCGCGGCTGCCGCAGTGGCCGTCGCCGGAATCACCCTGGCCGGGGCGCCGGCCGCCCATGCCGCTCCCGGAGACAGCGGCGACCTCAACGTCCGATCGGCGGGATGGCACTCGCAGGGCCAGGACGGGGTCCAGGTCTGTGCGTTCACGCTGGTCGCCAACAACTTCGAGTCGCTTCCGGCAGTCCCGTGGACGATCACGGCGCAGCCGCCGACCACGCCCCCCGGTGACACCCTGGTCAGCACGCTGCCGCTGATCAACGGCGCGGGACGCAGCGAGCGTTATCTGCTCCCCGAGGGCACGTACCAGCTGGTGTGGACGGTCCCGGCGGGCCCGAAGCACCGGAGCTTCAAGGTCGACTGCGCCACCCGCGCCTCGGGTCAGGGCCCCCAGCGCCCGGCGCGCCCGAGCGGCAGCCCGGCAGCGGAAATCGGTCCGGGCTCCGACGCCCGCCAGCCGTCCGGTGCGGTACCCGCGGGCGGTGGCGGCGTCCCGGACCTGGAGAGCCTCAGCGCCGAGGGTGACTCGGGCATCGGCTCCACCGTCGGAGTGACCGCCGGTATCACGGCCGCGGTGGCGGCGCTGGTCATGGTCCGCCGGTCCGCGATGCGCCGTGCCCGTAACGAGGCATAACGCTCACTGTCGGCCTCCGCGGCCCCTGCGGCGGGGGCCGAGCCGGATGGTCCGTCTCAGCATGACACTGTCGGTGACCTTCGGCGTGCTGGGCGGCATCCTGTCCGCCTGCTCCGGGTCGTCCGACGAGCCCGGGGCGGCGACTGCCGCTGTCCGCGCGGATGACGGCGCGGGCGGCGGCACCCCGCCCGCGCCGTCGCAGCGGACCGCGCCGGCGCCGCCCCTGGTGCGCTCACCGCCGACGACCGTCGCCGTACCCGTCATCTTCATCGAGGCTCCCATCCGTCCTCTGGGCCTGGACTCCCAGGGGCGGCTGGGGGCGCCGCCCCTGAGCAAGCCGATGACGGTGGGCTGGCACCGCCGCGGGCCCGCACCCGGGGAAGTGGGCACAGCCGTGCTCGTCGGCCACCGTGACACCCTCACGGGACCGGCGATCTTCCTCAACCTCAAGGCGCTACGGCGAGGGGACGCGGTCGAGGTCACCCGTGCCGATCGCCAGGTCGCCGTCTTCTCCGTCGACGAGGTGAAGACGTACACCAAGGAAGCATTTCCCAGCAACGAGGTGTACGGGCCCAGGGGCCGAGCGGAACTGCGACTCATCACCTGCGGCGGGCGTTTCGACAAGAAGAGCGGATATTCGGCCAACGTCGTCGTCTTCGCCCACCTGACCGCGTCGAGGTCCCGGTCGGTCTGAGCAGCAATCGCCGTTCGTCAGGCGGATCACTTGGTGTTCCTGCCGAAGTGGGACAGCCTGCGCCCGGTCAGGTTCAGGCAGCGCCCGGTCATGCTCAGGCATTTCGCGACAGTGCCATCCACTCGTCGCAGACTGCCTCCGAAGAAACCGTGCGTCTTCCCGGAGGCCCTACGAGAGGCCGAGCGGCCCGCACCCTCTTGACGCGGTGCGGGCCGCTCGCCATGGCACGTGCCGGTCGGGCCCTGGCTGTGGAGCGGGGTGCCGCCGGCCAAATCGTCGGTCGGGGCTTCCGATACGCCCTCACGGCGCTGTAGCCGGGTCCGCGGTTGCAGCGGCCGGGAGCCCGGCGTCGACGATGTGTTCGGCGAGTTCGCGGGCCGCGGCGGCGGGCGGGCGGTCCTCGGGGCGAGCCGCACCGGCGGCGAGAAGGCCGTCGACGAGGATGAGCAGTTGGTCGGCGGCGAAGGCGGGGCGCGGGTGCCCGAGGGCGGTGAACTCGTCCGTGAACAGACCGTGAAGGGTATGCCGGTAGGCCCGTGTCACCTCGTGGCCGGGATGCTCCTGGTCGGTGAGCGCGAGGTCGGCGGCGAGGTAGCGGCAGCCGCGGAAGTCCGGGCCTGCGGCGATGCGGCCGAGCTGGTCGACGACCGCGAGAAGCCGCGTCCGCGGGTCGTCGCCTGCGGCGTCCATGGTGGCGCGGTACTTCGCCACGTCCTCGGCGGTGCTGCGGCGCAGGACCTCGGCGATCAGACCGTCCTTGCCACCGAAGTGTTCGTACAGGGAACGGCGCGCGACGTCCGCCGCCTTGAGCAGGCTGTCCACGCCGACACCGACACCGTGTGTGTAGGTCAGCTCCTGGGCTGCGAGCAGCAGGCGTTCGCGGGGGCCGGGTCTGACGGAAGCGGTCATGGCGTGATTGTGCCAGCGCTTGACGCGATAGATCAATCGGTCTATCTATTTCTGCAGACAGTAGATCGACTGGTCTATCTCGTTCGAGGAGGCGTCATGTCCGTGCGCAGCACCGCCGAAGTCATCGACCGTTTCAACCGCGCGTTCACCGAGCGTGATGCGGCCCTCCTGGCCGATCTGGTCGCCGAGGACTGCGTCATGGAGAGCGTCCAGCCCGCGCCGAGCGGGGAGCGGGTCGTCGGACGAGAAGCCTGTACGGAGTGGTGGACGGCCCTCGTCGACGACCCCGCCACGCAGTTCACCCCGCAGGAGGTGATCGTGGCGGGTGACCGCGCGACGATCGTGTGGACCTATCGCTTCGGGGACGGCACCGACCAGTGGGTGCACGGCGTCAACGTCATGCGCGTGACGGAGGGCCGGATCGCGGAGGCCCTCGGCTTCAGCAAGACCGCCGGCGAGGTTCCGTTGGCCTCGGAGGCCGACGTCGTATGAAGCGACCCTGAAGCGCCGGAGCCGATCCCGGCTCCGGCGCGGTCGTACGACCCATGACCTGCTCCCACCCACATCGCGACCCGGAATCACGGGGACGGGCGGCCGACACCAGCGAAACAGGGGCCCTCTCTTCGGAACCTGCCGTTACCGCCCCATCGTGGGGCCAGGGTCAGAAGGCGTAGCGCACCCGCATCCACGGGGCTCGGTCCTCGATCAGGCGGGCCAGTGCGTCGACGGCCTGCGCCTTGGTGGCATTGCGGTAGCGCACGTTCCAGCTGCCGTTCTCGGAGCGCTTCGGCTGCTGGATGTCCGGACGCCACAGAGCACCCTCCGCGCGCGGGTGCCAGCCGAGATTGACCTGGTGGAGGTCCTGGTTGTGGGTCAGCAGGATGATCTCCGCCGCCGCCTGGTCCTTGACCCGCTGCGGGAGTACGTCGTCCATGGCCCGGAGCAGATCGCCCCAGGCCTGTTCCCAGCCGGGGCGGATCACCACCGGTGAGAGGTTGAAGTGCACCTCGTACCCGGCGTCGAGGAAATCCGCCGCGGCGGCGATACGGTCCGGTACCGGACTGGTCCGGATGTCGAGGAGTCGGGAGTCGTCGGGCGGCATGACGGAGAACCGGATCCGGGTACGGCCCTGTGGATCGAGTCGCAGCAGGTCGGGGTTGACGAACTTGGTGGCGAACGAGGCCTTGGCCGTGGGCCAGCGCCGGAACGTACGGATCAGGTCGGCGGTGTTGTCACTGATGAGGTCGTCGACCGAGCAGTCGCCGTTCTCCCCGATGTCGTACACCCAGGCGTGCTCATCGCATTGGTTGGGTTCCTCCTTGCGTCCCAACCCCGCGATGTGGCGGCCCAGAACGCTCAGGACGCGCTCGACGTTGGTGAAGACGGTGATGGGGTTCGCGAACCCCTTGCGCCTCGGGACATAGCAGTACGCGCAGGCCATGGCGCAGCCGTTGGAGAGTCCCGGGGCGATCCAGTCGGCGGAGCGGCCGTTGGGCCGGACGCCGAAGGACTTCCGCTCACCCAGGACGAGGGTCTCCCGCTTGACCCTCACCCACCGCTCCACGTTTCCTTCGTTTCCGTGCAGGTGCGGGATGCGCCAGTGGGAGGCCGTCTCGATGAGACGCGCCTCGGGAAAACGCGCGATGATCTGCCGCCCCCGCAACGAGTCCGCGGCGGCCGGCTCGGCGTGGATCTCCTCCACGTCGAGCAGCCTGCGCGCCTGCGGCCCGTCGTGGAACCGCCGACCGTCCGCACCTTCGGTCGGCGTTGCGGCGGCGGCGAGGTCGCCCATGCCGAACAACCCGTCGGCGTCGTCCCCCGGCTCCTCCGGGCCTCCGGAACCCAGTCGCATCACCACTCCACTGTCACCCACGCCACCACCGTCCATGCGACCGGCCAGGCCGAACCACCGCGTGTACGCGTGGGGCCAGCTTAGGGAGGGGAGCCGGCAATCCGGTGATCTCGGCGGGGCGGTCGCCCGGCTTCCGGAATCTCGCGGTGGAAAATCGTTCGATCAGTCGTCCCTGCTCGTTCTAGAGTCGGCGACGTGGCAACGAAACTCAATCAGATCATCGCAGTGGAGAAGGGCGTCAAGTCCAGGGCGCACCAGGACCTGACGGCGGCCCACCACGGCCTGCAGAAGCCCGCGTTGCTCGCCGGCATCTCCCGTACGTACCAGCCGAAGGACGAGGAGGGCGAGCAGCTGCCGCCCGAGTCGACGCTCGTGCAGGTGAAGGCGGAGGACGCGCTGCGCGACACCGCGCGGGCGCTGACACGGCTCTTCGATGTGACGGCCACCAAGGACTGGGCGAACTGCGAGGCGCGCGCCGACGTCATGGTCGACGGACGGGTGCTGGTGGAACGGGTGCCCGTCGCCTACCTGCTCTTCCTGGAGAAGCAGCTGACGGACATCAACACCTTCGTCCGCAAGCTTCCGGTGCTGGACGCCGCCGAGTCCTGGACGCAGGACCCTTCGACCGACTCGTGGAAGACCGAGGTCGTCCGTACGGTCCGTACGAAGAAGGTGCCGCGCAACCACGTCAAGGCGGAGGCCACGGACAAGCACCCGGCGCAGGTCGAGGTGTACTACGAGGACGTGCCGGTCGGTTACTGGACCACGGTGAAGTTCTCGGGCGCGCTGCCCGCCCGGCGTGTCAACGAACTGCTGGAGCGGGTGGAGAAGCTCCAGCAGGCGGTGAAGTTCGCCCGTGAGGAGGCGAACGGCTCCGAGGTCACCGACCAGCGGGTCGGCGACGCAGTCTTCGGCTACCTGTTCGGTTAGCCGGGGCACCACAGACTCCCCGGTCGCGCAGAGCGGTCGGGGTGCGCGAGGAGCGCAAAGCTGAAGCTGAGCCTTGTCGTGACATCCGCGGTTCCAGTGGAGGTTCGAGTCCTCCTCCCGGCACTTCCTGCCGGGATGGCCCAACCAGGCAGAGGCAGACCGCGGTCAATCTCAGACTATTGCTCCAGACTCAGCATGCGCCGCTCATCGCCGGATCGACCGGGCCCGGGCCCTGGTGCGTCGAAATGCCAGTTCGAATCTGGTCCGCCGAGCTCGATCGGCGGTGGTCCAAAGGCAGGACGCGACGCAATGACGAATGACCCGGGTTCTCAAGTGTGCCGACGTGTGATGTGAGCGGCATCCACAGGGTCCGGGGGCAGGCTACGCCCTCGGACCCGCTCCTTTTCTCTCATCGCCTGCCGCACTTGTGAAGGCAGGAGCACGTCGCTGCTCGTACGTGCCTCGCGTCGTCGTCGGCACGTCCCCGGCCCAAGGGTCCGGGTGGGAGACACCCTCGCAGTACACCGACATGGCATTCACCAGATACGACCTGGTCGTCGTCGGCCGGGTGGGAAGGCGCGTCGAGCAGGGCTTGGTGGTTGTCGGCCGGGGCAGCGGTCCGCGAGCTGCCCTTCGCGTACCGCCCGAAGTGCTGGTCGCAGAAGACGCGGGCCGGCGCGGCCCCATCCGATGACGTGTCGCGAAAGTTCAAGACCGACGCGGGCACAGTCCCTAGCGTGGGCTGCATGAACGAGATCCATGCACACCTCGCCTGCACCGCCGCCGAGGCCGCCCGGGCCACCCGTGGCATCAGCCCGGAGCAGCTCGACCGGCCCTCCGTCTGCGCCGGCTGGACCGTTCGCGAGCTCGCGAACCACCTCGTCCTCTACACCGCACACGGCCTCGAACACCGCGCCTCGCGCACCCAGCTCCCGGACGAGCTGGTCGCGCGCGACTTCACCGCCGACGCCGACTGGCCCGAGCGTTACGCGGCTCAGCTCGACCGGGCGCTCACGGCCTGGGCGAAGCCCGAGGCGTGGGACGGCGACATCGACCTCGGTGGCGGCAACATGATGCCCGCCGGCGAGATCGCCGCCATGCTCGTCGCCGAACTCGCGCTGCACGGCTGGGACCTGGCCCGCTCGACCGGGCAGGCGTTCACCCTGCCGGAGGACACCGGCACCTACCTCCTCGACGTCGTCGAGCGCTATGCCGAGATGTACCGCACGTACGAGGGCTTCGCCGTCCCGGTTCCGGTGCAATCCGACGCCCCCGCCTTCGCCCGCGCCCTCGCAGCGAGCGGCCGCACGCCCTGACACCCACCTCCGCGGCCGTCAGAGTCCAGTGGCGTCCCTGATCCTCTGGACGACGGCCTCGAGCGCGGCAAGCCCACCGTCGCGCCGCCTCGCGCGCGCGGCCCGGTCGTGCGGCACCAACCGTCCAGCCACCTCCACCGCGCAGGCATCCGGGTCGCCGAACGCATCCCTCGGGTGCTCCCCCGTCTCCGCGCAATGCGCCGTGACGTCCTTGACCGCCTGGAGCACGATCGGCCGGTCCACACCGGGCTGCATGGCCAGCCGCACCTGGAACCGCGCCATCCACCTCTCGCGGTCCTTCTCCCGTGCCGCCTCGGCCGTCTGGTCATTCTTCGCCACGTGCGCTCCCACTTGCTCGGCAACCCTCCGTCACCAAGCTGGACGCCAGGAAATCGACCCGGGTTGCCTGAGCGGGAAGTCCACCGGTCCACCACGCGGGCGGTGACGGCAGATGGACCGGCACTGCTCGTCGCGGATCGGGTACGGTCACGGGTCCGCGCGCGTCCTGCGCGTGCCGGCCGGCGCCGCGGACGCCGTACGCGGCGGCCCGGAGTCCTGCGCCCGTCGGCGGGAGGCGTTCAGGATGCGTCCGGCTGACCGGTGGTTCAGTACCTTCGGCCGCCGGAGGCCGCGGAGGTGACTCGCCGAGGGCCGGCGGCGGCCCCTGGCTCCGCTCGTCGATGCCGCCGGGAGCGGCGGGAGACCGCGTCGTATCAAACAGGGTCGAATCGGCTGTCGGCACGCTACGCTCACGTCCATGCCGAACGTGAACATGTCATTATGGGGCACCCGCCTCGGCGCGGCCCCGCGGTTCGGACCGCGGTCGGTCGGGACCACGTCCTCGAGGAGACCCGTCCGGCTCTCCTTCACCCTCCTCCTTCTGCTGAGTCTGCTGAGCCTCGGGGCACCGTCCCCGGCCGGCGCCGCACCGCCTCCACCGGCCCGCTCCGCCGCGACGGCCGCGACGGCCGCGACGGCGAACGGCGACCCCGTGGCCCAGGCCCAGGCGCGCTGGGGCGACCGACGACTCGACCAGGTCTCCTTCCTCGGCGCCCACAACGCGTTCACCAACTACGAGGACTCCCGGTGGAGTTCGGTGTCGCAGTCCGAATCCATTCGCCACCAGCTCGAGAACGGCGTGCGCGGTCTGAGCCTGGACACCCACTGGTACGAGCGGAGCACCTGGCTCTGCGTCATCAGCTTCGGCAGCGACTGTTACCCGAGCGACGTCTACCTCTGTCACGGCGAGTGCAAGACCTTCGCCGGGGTCACCTACGCGCTGCCTCGGCAGTCCTTCCAGAACAGCATGCAGACGGTGGTCGACTTCCTCGCGGCGAATCCCCAGGAGGTGGCGACCATCTTCCTGGAGGACTACGTCAGCGCCCAGCAGCTGGGAAGCGCGCTCGGCCGGGTACGCGGCCTCGAGCAGCTGCTCTTCCGGCCCGACGCGTGGAACGTACGCCAACAGGGGTGGCCGAGGATGACCGACCTCGTCGGCTCCGGGAAACGCCTGCTGATCTTCAGCGACGCGCCTGACCGTGAGCACCTGGGCGTCATGTACGACAGGGCCTGGACCGTCAGCAACTTCTGGAGCCTCGGCGACCTCGGCAACGACGTCTCCTGCGTGAGCCGGTGGGCCGACGTACCGCTGGACCGTCAGGAGACTGGCTTCCGGCGGCTTTTCACCATGAGCCACCATCGGAACGTGCCCACGCTCATCAACGCCGCCCTCGACAACGGGGCCAAACTGCGGGACCGAATCAACGGACAGTGCCGCCCGGCGGCCGGCGGCCGCGACCCGAACTTCGTCTCGGTCGACTTCCACCGGACATCCGACAGCAGCGGCCACACGCCGGCCTCCATCGTCACGGAGCTCAACGCCCGCAACTGAGGCCTCACGCCGGTGGCGGCCGAGACCAGTAGCCGTTCGGCCGGTCCCCCGGAGGCCTTGCAGACCCTGCCTGCCGCACCGAGCCGGTACGGCAGGCAGGGTCGGGCCCGGCTCAGGAGCAGGAGGCGCCGTTCAGGGTGAACCGTGCGGGGAGCGCGTTCGCCCCCGTGTACGTGGCCTGGAACCCGAAGGAGGCGCTCGCGCCGGCCGCGAGCGCGCCGTTCCACCCCGCGTCCCGGGCGGTCGCGGCGCTGCCCGACTGGCTCACCGTCGCGTTCCACGCGCTGCTGATCTTCTGGTCACCCTCGAAGGTCCACCCGAGGGTCCAGCCGGTGATCGCCGTGGTGCCGGCGTTCTTCACGGCAACTGTGGCCGTGAAGCCGTTGCCCCACGAGCTCTCCACCCGGTACGTCACCGCACAGGACGCCGCGGGCGGCGCGAGGTCGTCCTCGACCTCCGTCGCCGTGAAGGTCGCCGCCGACACACCGGGTCCCCCGGCGATGAACGTCGCACTGCCCGCGACCGTGTCGCCGTCCTGTGCGGCGGAGACCGACACCTGCTGCGGAGTGGCCCAGTTCGCGGGCGTGAAGACAAGGGTCGAACCCGCGGTCGCGGTGAGGTCCTGGTCTCCCGCCGTTCGGGAGACGGTCACCGTGACGCTCTGAGAAGGCGCGGCCGACAGCCGTACGTTCACCGAGGCGGAGCCTCCTTCGGGCACGGCCACCGCGGCGGGCGTCACCTGCACCGCGGGCGCCGCAGGAGCACCGCGCCGCTCCGCGGCGAAGGCCGCCAGCCATGCCAGCGAGGAGTTCCAGTTGATCGCCACCTCGTTGGTGGAGTAGGAACCGATGTCGTCCACGTAACAGGCCGCCGGAGCGCAGCCGTTCAGCCGTTCCTTCGCCACCGGGTCGTCGAGCCCCGCGTTCGGCCCGCCCGCGAAGGAGCCGGCCGGCGGGTGCGGGAGGGAGGCATCGCTCTGATGGGCCCAGAAGCGGTGGTGTTGGTTCTCGGAGGCGCGCTCGCCGTAGCCGGTGATGTACGAGTGGTCCAGGGCGTTGCGCCCCAACAGGTAGTCCAGCGACTCCAGGGCGCCCGCGCGGTAGCGCTGCGCACCGGTGATCTCGTACGCGACGGCCAAGGTGATCGCGTTGTTGGAGACGGCGCTGTTGGATCCCCACACGTAGCCCGTGGCCGGGATCGGTACCGCGTATCCCCCTGCCTCCATGGTGGAGAGATGTCCGTCGGCGGCGGCGGTCAGCAGGCCTCGTACACGGGCCAGGTCGTCCGCGGGCAGGGCCGTCCCGGGGACGGTGGCGAGGGTGATCCGCCCGAGCGTGGCCGTACCGCCCCACCAGAACGCGTCCGCGGGCTTCGCGTGGTGCGGGGAAGAGGTCACCGCGTCCCGGTACTGCGTCTCGGCGGTGGTGGCGAGCAGTTCGGCCGCGGCCCAGTAGAACTCGTCCGAGACATCCGCGTCCTCGTACGCCCCGCCGCCCGCGTTGTCGGTGGCCGACGCGAGCACGTTCGGGTTGGCCTTGGCCGCCGTCCAGGCCCGGCGGGCGGCGTCCAGGCAGCGGGTGGCGAGCGCGGAGTCGTACGGCGCGTACACCCGGGCGCACTGGGCGGCCACGGCCGCCAGATTCAGAGTGGCGGCCGTGGACGGGCGGTGCAACTCGCGCTGCTTGTCGTCGAGTTCGGGACGCGTGGGGAGAGCGGTCCACTCGGTGTCATGCATCTTGTGGAACGCCATGCCCGCTGACGGTTTGCCGGCCGGAACCTGCATCCGCATCAGGAACTCCAGCTCCCAGCGGGCCTCATCCAGCACATCGGGCACCCCGTTGCCTCGCTCGGGCACTCGCAGGGTCGAATCGCCGAGAGCGGCGTCACCGCCCGAGCGGCGCGCCCGCTCATAGGAGTTGACGACCTGCCAGGTCGCGATCCCGCCGTTGACCACGTACTTGCCCTGGTCGCCCGCGTCGTACCAGCCGCCGCGGACATCCAGCCGGTAGTCGCACACGCCGGCCTGGCACGGCACGCTGGTGTCACCCTTGTTCGGCGCCACGCCCAGGTGACCGGCGGGGCGGGCGTACTGGCTGCCCGTCAGGCCGGCGTCGATCGCGATTCCACTGCGCTGCTGGTAGAAGAACGACATGCTGTCGGCGCGCAGCCCGTCGTACAGCGCGGCGGAGATGTCGAACGGATGGCTGGCCTGTCCGCCGACCACCAGGGTGAAGCCTGAGCCTGTACCGGTGTGGCCGCCGAAGTCCACCAGGTGCGTCGACTGGCCGGACGCCTGATCGGAACCCTTCACCGTCGTCGCGCCCGACGCGACCTGCGCACCGGACCCGTCGCGCAGCTGCCAGGCGAGCGGAGCGGAGGCCGAGCTGACCAGGGTGGCCCGCTTGGGCCCGTCCGGCAGGTAGCCGAGCTGGTTGACCCGGACGGGGAAGTCGGAGGGCGCCGCGAGCGCCGTACCGCCGTCTGCGCCGACGAAGTCCGCCGCCAGCGCGGTGGTGGTCAGGGTGCCGGCGGCCAGGGCGAGACCGGTGAACACGGCGGCAGCGCGACGTAACGCGCCGCGGAGGATGACACGAGGCAAGGGTGGGGGCCTTCCACGAAGGGGAGCAGACGAATGGGAGCGCTCCCATTCGCCATCAAGCCAGTGTTGCAGGTGTCCCGTCAAGAGACCTGCAGGGAATGGATGCCGATCCGGACCCGCCCCGGACAGCCGCAGTCGGGTTCGCCCCACCCTGTTCCGGGGGCTTGTCGGAGTGCCTCGGTTCGGCATCGCATGGTCGGCTGTCCGCACGGGATTCGCGTGACGGAGGGTGGACAGATGAGAGTCCGTATCGGGTACTTGGCGTGGATCGTGGGCGTGGCGCAGTTCTTCGTCGTCCATCGGATCGCCGAGTCGGCCTGGGCCAGACCGTACAGCTGGGCGCGGAACAACATCAGCGACCTGGGCAACGCTCACTGCGCCGTGCAACCGGAGCCCGAACCGCGGTACATCTGCTCCCCCGAGCACGGTCTGATGAACGGTTCATTCATCACCCTCGGGGTGCTCCTCGTCCTCGGCGTGGTCCTGACCGATGGTGCCCTGTGGCGCACAGGCCGGACCGCCGCCATGGCTCGTCTGCTGCTCGCCGGTGCCGGTGCGGGATTCGTGACGGCCGGGCTGGCTCCCGCCGACGTCAACGAGAACCAGCATGTCCTGGGCGCCCTCCTCATCATGGTGGCGGGCAACATCGGTCTCGTCCTGGCCGGGTTCGGTCTGAGGGAACGGATGCCGATCCCCCTGCGGTGGGCAGCCGGACTGCTGGGAGTCACGGCGATCGCCGCCCTGGGGCTGTTCCTCTCCCACCACTACCTCGGTCTCGGCATGGGAGGTATGGAGCGGGTCGCCGCCTTCCCTCTCTTGTTCTGGGTCCTGGCTGTCGGCGGTCACGGTGTCACCCGTCGGTCAGGCCGTACGCACGGGGCGATACCGGCAGCACGCCTCAGCCGTGCGGGCTGAGGGGGTTCGTCGGCCGCTGGTCGACGGGGTGGCTTGCTCGGAGATCCCGGACTGTTCAACCACTCCCGGCGCCAGCCTCACCCGTTCCGTCAGGAGCGTCGGCCGTTCCGTCAGGAGGTGTCCCGGGCGATACTGATCACGACAGCCGTTTCACCATCGCGACCCGCCCCGGACCCGGGCCGACCGGGCACCGGCGCACCCGTTGCCGATGTCTCCGAAGGGAAGTCGTTCATGACCACGGCGAAGGACCTGTTCATCATCGCCATGAACCCGGCCGCGGAACACCCCGTGGGGCAGGGAGACCTCTCCCTCGCACTCGCCGGGGCCGAGCTGATCGATCTCATCGGTACGGGGGCCGTCGCCGTGGACGGCGACCGCATCGTGCCCGGCGGGCCCATCGGCGTGGACGATCGACTTCTGGACGAGGCCGCCGCACAGCTCACCCGGCAGGCGCCCTACGAGCGGATCGAGGACTGGTTGTGGCGGCGCGGCCAAGACCTGTCGGCCTCGTACCAGACCGCCCTCGAAGAGGACGGGGAGCTCACTCGGAAGCGAAGCGGCCGGTTGCCCTTCGGCCAGGAGCGCGTCGAGCAGGTCGACACGCCCGCCAGCCGCAGGGCGGCCGAACGCTGGAAGGACAAGGAACCCGTGCTGGTCGCCTTCGCCACCGTCGTAGGAATCGACAGTGGCCGGCCCGACGACGACGTTGACCTCAACCTCGACGACGAAGCTGCGACGACCGTGGTGGCCATCACCCACGACGCGGTCATGGAACTCGAAGCCGTACGTCAGAGGCGATCCATCGAGAACTCCGCCTACGCCAACCTCTGGCGCGCGCCATAGTCCAAGCCCTGGAGCCGACCAAGCGCTGGACACTGCCGAGCTCTGGAGCCTGCCAAGCGCTGGACCCAGCCAAGGCAGTCGTCAGTACGCCCCGAACGACCAGAAGACGCCCACCTCCTCGTCGGCCACCGCGATCAGGCCCAAGTCCTCGAAGAGATCGAGGCCGTTGAGGTACTCGGAGGTGAGGAATCCATGGGATTTCGTGCCCTGGAGGCCGGCCGCGAGGAAGTCCGGGGCCGGGTCTCCGGCGGCGGCCGTCGCATTGGTCCAGTAGCGCGCGGTGGGACCGTACCGGTCGAGCAGGATCCGGGCGTCCGCCAGCACGGCGTCCCGGTCCGGGCGGGAGCGGACAGGGGCATGCTCCGACTGCCATTCCTCGGCCATGATCGCGAGCGCGGCAACCGCCGCCTCCGGGTCCAGGGGGTACAGGCGGTCGGGGATCTCCGAGACGTCCGGGGGATCGAAAGGGTACGCGGGAACCGTGTGGCGGGCGGTGTTGGTGCGGTCCCCGTCCAGTCGAACCCAGCCCCGGGGGTCGGCGACCGTCCGGTGCAGTACGGCGTGAACGTCGTACGCCCAGTTCTCGTTCCGCCGGGGGCCGGTGGCCGCAAAGGTGTACGTGTCGTCGAGCAACCGCAGTGCCGCAGCGTTCCAGGGACTACGACGGCGCCGGAACTCCCCCAGCAAACTGCCGACTTGCCGCACGAAGACGTCTTCCGGCTCACAGGGGATACGACGGAGCCGGTCGAGGACCCAGCGGAGGAGCTCGCCCCCGCCGTCGGCACCTTCCACCCCTCCCTCACCCTCCACCGGGAGACAAGCCGGCGCCTGCGGCAGCGGGAGAACCGCTCCGTCCCGGAGCGCTTCCAGTCGTGCGTCGAGCAGGTCCAGGGCAGTCCGGTCGGGGTCGGCACACGTGGGCATTTCATCACTGTAGGCCGCCCCTTTCGCACTTCTCCGGCCCGGGAGGCGATCGGCAGGACGGCCTGGTGTGTGCAGAGGGGCACGTGAGGATCTCGCCGACTGGATCCCCACGCGAACGGGCACACCAGGAGACGGATCGCCGCCGTCGGAATCGATGTCGTTGCAGCCGGCGATGCGCAACACCGTCGTCCCGGCCTAGGCTCCCTCCCATGGGACACCCTGTGCGCACCGACGACGGCCGGGTCCTCGTGGCCGAGGAATGGGGCAATCCTTCGGGTGCCCCCGTGGTCCTCTTCCACGGGACGCCCGGCACCCGTCTCGGCACCCTGCTTCCCGGGCTCGCCGAGCAGCACCCCGGCTTCCGGTTCCTCGCGTACGACCGTCCCGGCTACGGGGAGTCCCGGCGCGTCCCGGGCCGCCGCGTCGCCGACGCGGCCCGGGACGCGGCCGCCGTCGCCGATGCCTTCGGAGTGGAGAGGTTCGCGGTGGTCGGCCGGTCCGGCGGAGGCCCGCACGCGCTCGCGTGCGCGGCGCTGCTGCCGGACCGCGTCCGGGCGGCCGCCGTACTGGTCGGGCTCGCGCCGCCGGACGCGGCCGGTCTCGACTGGTACGCGGGCATGACCCCGTTCAACGTGCACGAGTACGGACTGGCCCTCGCCCATCTGGACGGGCGGGACCCCGGCGGGCTCGAACGGGACCTCGCCGCCCGGGCCGCCGACCTCCGGCGGGACCCGGTCCGGCTCCTCGACGACCTGCGTACCGACCTGTCCCCCCATGACCTGCCGGTCGTCGAGGATCCCCGGGTGCGCGCGGTGCTGCTGCGCACCTACCAGGAGGCCCTGCGGGTCTCGCACCACGGCTGGCTCGACGACTGCCTGGCCTTCGTCCGCCCGTGGGGCTTCGACGTCTCCTCCATCACTTCACCCGTGCTGCTGTGGCACGGCCTCGACGACGCCTTCTCGCCGGTGGCGCACACGCGTTGGCTGGCCGGACGAATCCCCGGCGCCGATCCCGTCCTCGTACCGGACGCCGGTCATTTCGCCGCCCAGTTGGCGCTGCCCGATGTGCTGCGCTGGATGGAGGGTCAGGGCGCCGGGCGCTGATACGAGGTCGAGCGGGCGCCCTTCAAGGCGTCGAGGATCCGTTCATGGCTGTCCCCGACGACATCGCCGACCCGGACCCTGAGGTGGAGCGCTTCGACCTCGTCGACGAAGCGCTGGGAGAAGGCGCCGAGCATCGTCGTCTCGTAGGAGCCGGTGCCCACCAGGGGAAAGTGCCCCATGGTGACCAGCTGGAAGTCCTCCCCCACGGTGAGCCCGGCGCCGGTCAGCACCTCCGCCACGCCCTGGACGTCAGTCCAGGGGGCAGCGTGCCGCGGGTCCTCGCCGCGCAGGACGGCCCGGCACTCGTAGGCCTCGACCACCACGGTGTGCG
Organism: Streptomyces zaomyceticus; assembly: GCF_014656215.1. Lineage (GTDB taxonomy): Bacteria > Actinomycetota > Actinomycetes > Streptomycetales > Streptomycetaceae > Streptomyces > Streptomyces zaomyceticus. Next base: position 75,501 of record NZ_BNBZ01000031.1, read on the forward strand.
AACCTCCGTTGAGCAGTCCGACCTGCCATTCCGGTACGCCGCCCCGCAGGTGCCCGGTCGTCCAGTCGGCGCGCCAGCCCAGGGCCGGCCGTACGGTGCGGGCGTACTGTGCCCTGGCGAGAACCGCTCCGACCGCGACGGCGAGCAGGCTGCCGAGCGGCTCCATGTCGAGCAGCTCCAGCCGCCACGGCCATTCGATCCTGGCCGCCGCCGTCATGTTGGCCCGGACGACCTCCCAGCCGAGCACCGCCGTCAGCAGGACCAGCATCACGATCGGCGCCGTGAAGAGCAACGGGCTTCGTCGCACCCGTCGTTGAGCATCCGCCTCGATGGTCGGCCCACCCCGCCTGAACCTGCCCACGACCACTCCCCCGGTTCTCGAACAACGGTCCCCCGACCATGCGCGCGGCCGAGGGGCCTCAACCGGCTCATGGTGCCGGAACCGGGGCGTCGCCGACTAGGGTCTTTCGTTCGGCAAGAGCCGAGAGAGAGGCTCTAGGCACCTCGGGGCGGCCGAAAGCAGCGCCCGGCCTGGAACTTCAGGCCGGGCGCTGCTTTCGTCGGGGCGTGCGCGTCAGGACGCGGAGGCGCTGTTCGGCGCGGGTGTGCCGGCCAGGATCGTCTCCTCCACCGCTTCGTACCGCATGCGCTGGTCGGCCGGGTCACGTTCGTAGAGCACCGTGCCGAGCCAGCCCGCGAGGAAGCCCAGCGGGACCGAGAGGATGCCCGACGTGGTGAACGGGAACCAGTTGAAGTCCTGGTCCGGGAAGATCGCCTGGGGCGATCCGGACACCAGCTTGCTGCCGGCCATGAGGATGAACGCGGAGACGCTGCCCACGATGAGGGTGAGGAGGAGTCCCGTACGGGAGTAGCGGCGCCAGAAGAGGCTGTAGATGAGGGCCGGTGCGACCGCGGATGCGCCGATGCAGAACGACAGCGTGAGCAGTGCCTGAAGGTTCAGATGCCTTGCACCGGCGGCGATCGCGATCGCCACGAACCCGACGCCCGCCGCGGCGGTCCGGGCGATGACCATCTCCGCGGATCCCTTCAGTCGCGCCTTGCGGCGCAACCCGTGCGTGATGAGGTCGTGCGCCAGGGTGTTGGCGCAGGCGAGGGTGATCCCGGCGACCGAGGCCAGCAGGGTGAGGAAGATGGCCGTCGACACGGCCGTGAACAGCAGTGTCTCGACGGCCGTCTGGTCCGCGCCCATGACGGCCTGGCTCACCAGGAGGAACGCCGTCTTGCCCTGCGGGTCGCCGGCGACGATCCCCTGGTGGCCGACGATCGCCGCCGCGCCGAACCCGATGACGGTGATCAGCAGACAGGTCACGACGACGGTCGACACGGCCCAGGACATCGAGCGCCGCACGGCTGCCGCGCTGCGCGCGGTGAACATGCGCATGGTGATCTGCGGCAGCACCGCGGCACCGAGCACGACCGTCAGCTGAGTGCTGATCATGTCGAGTTCGTTCCCCCCGAACTGCAGACCGGCGGCGAGGTAGGCGTCTCCCGCCCCGCTGCCGCGCTTGGCGGCGTCCAGCAGGGAGGGCAAACTGAAGTCGAAGCGGTTGAGGATGAGCACCGCGATCGCGAAGGACGCGCCGAGCAGGACGACGGTCTTGACGATCTGGATGAAGGCGGTGCCCTTCATGCCGCCGATCGCCGCGTAGGCGATCATCAGCAGGCCCAGGGACACGATCGCCCCCGTCTTGAAGCCGTCGGCGTCGAAGCCGAGGACGACGGAGAGAAGATCGCCCGCGCCCGCGAGCTGGAAGATCACCAGCGGCAGCAGTGCGGTCAGGGTGACCGAGGCCGTGGCGATCCGCACGGCGGGGCCGGGGAGCCGCCGGGTGAAGACGTCGCCGATCGTGAACCGCCCGGCGTTGCGGAGTGGTTCGGCGAGCAGGAACATCATCAGGACCAGCGAGAGCACGGTGCTCAGTGCGAGCGTGACGCCGTCGTAGCCGACGAGCGCGATGATGCCGATGGTGCCGAGCACGGTGCCGGCCGAGATGTAGTCGCCGGCGATCGCGAGGCCGCTCTGCACGGGGGACAGCGAGCGGTAGCCGGTGTAGAAATCGCCCAGGTCGTCACGATCAGGGCCGGTCATCACGCACAGCAGCAGCGTGACGGTGATGACCGCGATGAACGCCATCAGCGACATGGTCTGGGCCTCGGAGCTGAAGCTGGTCATGCGCGCGCACCTCCGCCGGGCTGCTGCCACACGGGACGTCCGGGGCGGCCCTGGCGCTCCGGCCGGGGCGCGGCCGCCTGCTCGGCGCGTTGACGGATCGCCGCCGCGAGCGGGTCGACGCGGTTGCGCGCGATCCGCTCGTACAGCGCGATCGCGGCCAGCGCCACGGGCAGCTGGAGCAGCCCCAGGACCAGACCGGCGGTGAGACCGCCGGTGATCTTGCTGGTCATCATCCAGGGGGCGTAGCCGGACAGGAAGAGAAAGACGACGAAGTAGCCGAGCGCGGTGAAGGTGGCGACGCGGCGAAGCCTGCGGTACGCCGTTCCGAGCCGGTGCAAGTCATCACGATCATCGGTGGCAGCGGGCGGTCGCGGCTGCGGGGGCGCGTCCCAGCCCTGCGGCGAGGAGTCCCACGCTCGCGGGGACGAGTCCCAGGCTGCCTGTGGATCGGTGTCCCAGGACGGCGATCCGCCCTCCCAGGACTGCGACGCCGCCTCATGGCGGTGCCGCCCGGCATTCTGGTGCTGGGGGACGGGCGGTGGGCCGGGGAAAGGCTGGTGGTATGACATCGATCTTGCTCCTTGCCGCCCCGGGGAACGGGCGGGTGGCGCTGGTGGTCCGCGTACGTTACTCATGGGTATAGCTCCTGCGTAAGGGGGTTCCGACCGCGCGGTATGTCGGTTCGGTGACGATCCTGTGCGCGTGCCGACGAAACCGGCGTTAACGTCCGCCGTGGAACTTTCCGCAGGTCACGGGTGAGTCTCGGACCGCCCCTGGGGCCGGGCAGGCATTTCCCGGTCCCCGGCCCGGGGCGCTGCCCGCCGCGCCGCGGCCGGGCCGGAGCGGCCGGACCACCCGCTGGAGCAGCTCCCCCGCACCCCCCGGGGCCAAGGGCTCGATCATCACCGCACAGCGCAGACTCCGACTTCAATGAGACGACGTCCAAACCGACGTCTGAACCGAAGGCGGCCAGAGCGGGGCGGGGCTAGCCTGGCGGCTTTGTACGTCGCGAAGGAGGATTGCGGTGCTTGTCATGCCTGGGCGGCGGACGTCGACGATGGAGCTGTTGGCCGTGGAGGCGGCGGGGCGGGGCATGGAGGTCCTGACCGCGGAGGAGGCTGCCACGGCGGGTGGACCGTCGTACTGGTACGGGGGTCCCGCAGCAGGCGCGCGGTGGGCCGGACGGCTGGGGTTCGCGTTGCTCGAACCGGCGGATGAGTGGCTCGCCGACCTGCCTGAGGAGTTCACCGGGCGGGACGTCCGTGCGGCAACCGTCCTGGACGCATGGGCGATCGAGCGGCCGACGTTCGTCAAGCCACCGCGGGACAAGTCCTTCCCCGCGGACGTCTACGCAGACGGCTCCCGGCTTCCCGCCGATCTGGACCCTCTCACTCCTGTGCTGCTCTCCGACGTGGTGACCTTCGCTGCCGAGTACCGGCTCTTCCTGCTCGACGGACAGATCGCCACAGGCAGTCGATACGCGGTCTTCGGCCGGCTCGACCCATACCCGCTCGACCGGCACGGGCCCCTCGCCGCGGAGATCGCCGAATTCATCGACCGCCTGGTCGCCGACGCCGGTCCCGCCCTGCCGAGTGCCGTCGTCGTGGACGTCGGGCAGCTGCTCGACGCCTACCGCCCGGGCCACCAGTGGGCCGTGGTGGAGGCCAATATGGCGTGGTTCTCCCACGCGTACGCCGCTGACCCGGCGCGGGTGCTCGACGTAGTGCTGAGAGCGGCCGGGCCGCGCGAACACGTGAAGCCTGCGGATCTGCCGTTCGTGCGGCACTGAATCTGTCCGACCTCTCGAGATCCCGCCCCCTCGGCGGGTGGACGCGTCGCAGCGGGGTAACGGGAACGGCGGCGGATCAGGAGTCCAGGTGGTGCGGGCCGTGCGGACCCCGCGTCCTCGACGTACGACTGGCCGACGGTGACCTGCCGAGCGTTCGCCGCCACGTCGTAGCCGAGGACACACCGGCCCGTCTCCGGGCCGTAGAGCCGGCGCCGGCCCCACGTAACCCTGACCAGCGACAACACACGCGTGGCACACCCACTAGGATTCCGGTGCTTCAATGGAACATCGTCTTTGATCACGCAAGGAGAAGCACTGTGCCCCTGGTGTCCGTCGTAATGCCCGTGTACAACTCGGCAGCGACGCTCGGCGCGGCGGTTCGATCTGTGCTCTCGCAGACCCACAGCGATGTGGAACTGCTGGTCACCGACGACAAGTCTTCCGACGACTCCTTGGACCTGCTGATGGAGTTCGCCCGGCAGGACGAGCGCGTCAAGCCGGAGTCGGCACCGGAGCAGGGCGGTGCCGGCCGGGCACGCAACCTCGCCATCGAGCGGGCCCGGGGCGATTACGTCGCCTTCCTCGACAGCGACGACATGTGGCTTCCGCAGAAGGCCGAGCGGCAGATCGAGTTCGCCGCTGCGGGTGATGCGCCCCTGACGTTCACCTCCTATTACAAGATGGATGCCGACTACGACGGCGAGAGCACCGACTTCGTCCCGAACGGACGAGTGGTCCGCGCGCGGGAACACGTGGACTACCGGGCGATGCTGGTGCGGGACTACATCGGCGCTCTGACCGCCATGTACGACCGCAAGGTGCTCGGCACGCGGCTGATGCCGGAGATGCGGAAGCGACAGGACTACGCGCTGTGGTTGTCGATCATGCGGGACGGCGCCGACGCCCGGGGTCTGACCGAGCCGCTCGCGGTGTACAGAGCGCATCAGGCGGGTTCGCTGTCCTCGAACAAGCTGTCCCTGGTCCAGTACAACTGGGAGCTCTACCGCCGGCACGAAGGGTTGTCGGTCCCCCAGGCGACGCGCGGGCTGGCCGGTGCGGTGTGGCAGTCGCTGCGTAACTCGCGGATCTAGGACTCCCGGCGAGACCCGGCCGGACGCCCCCCCCCTGCGCATCGGTTGCGAGCTCACTGACTGTGCTGGTGCGACCGCGAGCCGGCAGCAGGTGTCGATGGTTACTGGCCGCATCCGCTGCCTGACGGACGTGGGATGTGCGGGCGAGCAGCGTGAGTGGCCCGCTCTCCCCTCAGGGGCCGACGGCGCGGACGCGGTCGGCTGAAAGGTGCAGCTCGTACGGACAACAGCAGTCGGAGCAGAGTGTGGCGACGAAGGTGCCGCAGGCACACAACTGGTTCATTCCGCCGGTCGGGGTCGCTCCGCAGCAGGCTGAGGACACATGCTGAACCTCCAGTCCGCGGGCATCGTCCGGGTTGATGACGATGTTGCCTCGCGGGCCTTGCGACACGAGGTACTGCCCGTGCTCGTTGCTTTTCGTCCCGTAGCGCGGCATCACCTGCGCAGGCACCTCGGAGACCACCAGGGGTGCGCCGTACGGCTCCGTCTCGATGGCGTAGCAGCCTGACGGGACAGTGGACGGCGACGGACCGGGCTCCTCGGCGTTCCACCACTCGTAGTACGGCAGCTCGGGAACCGCGTGCAGTCGAGTGAGAGGGCCCGTCAGGGGGACTTCACATGTCGCGCAGACGAAGACCACCGCTTCGGCCTCTGCGGCGCCCTCTGTAGCGGAGGCGGCGGGCTTGGGCGCAGCCTTGCCGGGGCCCTGAGCCTGGTCTCGTCGGTCGTACATGCGCTGAGCGTACGCGGCACGCCGCCTGGCCTTTTCAGCCACCCCGCCGGGGCACGACACGTCTCGGCCGGGGCACTGCCGCTCCTCGCAGTCGAACCTCCGTGCGGCACCCACTGGATGATCCGGTGCCCGCACCCGTCGAACGTCAGCCGGCGAACATCAGCCGACGACGGCGACGGCGCGGGCTGACGTTCGACGGGGGCTTCGATTCGACAGGCGGCCGGTCTAACCGCCGTACTCCCATGCGGCCTCCACAGCCGGCCCCTCGGCCTGGATCTTCAGCAGTCGAGAGGCGATGGCTCCTTCATTGCGGCCGAACTCCCGCGACAGATCCGACAGCGAGGCCCCCTGGGCGCAGCGCTCGGCCAGCCTCAGTTCGTCTCCGGGCTCCCAGGGCTTGTAAGCGTTTGGGTGTTGCTCCCGCTTCGCCTCCACGGTGTACGCCTTGGGCTCTTCCGGCTCGGCCGGCGGACGCGGCTCGGGCACGAGGTCGCCGGGGTAGGGCGCGAGCTTGAGACTGTAGAGCTTCCAGCGGATGGACTTCTCGCTGCGCCCGAGTTGCTGGGCCAGTTGTTCCGGGCTCTTGCCCGCCCGGTGGTGCTCCTTGAGCTGGGCGAGGGCTTCGGCGGTCCATGCCTGACCGTGGCGGGCGGCCTTGGCAGGGGCGGAGGCCACGGGCGTCGTGGACGGGTCGGCGGTGGACTGTGTGGTCGTGGACGACATGGCCTTCACGGACGCGGCGGGAGCCGAAGGGGCGAACTCGTCGGGGACCGGAGGAGAAGCGATCGGGGCTGAGGCGACGGGTGCCGCGGCGTTGGGTGCGGAAGCGACGGGTGCCGCGACGATGGGCGCTGAGGCAAGAAGGCGGCTGACCTCCCCGAGGTCACCCGCCTCCAGCTCTCCCGTGAGTTCACCTCGAATGACTCCGTCGGGCGTGCAGACGACGATCGTGATCCCGACGCGCCCTCCTGGAAGGAGGTCGGCGTGCAGGTTGTAGCGACGGCTGGAACTGCCGATCTCCAACCTCACTGTCGCCGATTCCCGCGCCTCTGCGGCGGGGGCCGCGGGCACCTGCCGGTAGGCGGGAGACAGCAATTCGTGGACATGCCAGGTAGCCAGGAAGGTGTCGCCGTTGTCGAGTCGGTAGCTCGTCTCGCTCGCTTCCAGGTCGCATGCCGCGTACAGAACCTCGACACGCTCGCCGTCGAACAGACCCGGCTCCTCGCCTCGGGCAGTGGGCGGGAGGGTGAGAGCACCGCGGGCCGGCTGGACGCCATGGGTGGTGGTGTCAGGGTCTCCGTGCCACGTGCCTCGGGCGTCACGGAAAGCGTAGATCAGCACAGCGAGCAGTCCTTCATCCTGATGTGGTGTCGGTCAATGACGGCCTGTCACCAGCAGCGCGGCCGAACGCGGCCCACCCACAGCCCCACAAGTCTCTTCGAATCCTCGGGTGCGCCCGCTGAACTGCCGCGATACCGGCCCGAATCGGAGTTCCCGACCTTCCCGCACCGTCATCCTTCGCCTGCTGGCGTCATGCCTCACTCATTCCACCAAGCAACCGTCAAGAGCAGCGAGAGAACAATGCAAGGTGGCTGATTTCCCCACCCTGAGCGGCCGGTCGTCGCGCATGGGGTGGGACGGATGATCGGAATTCGCTCGGCACGCCTCGGGGCCGGGAACTACTGTCGCGAGCATGGTCGAACACGATGCCCTCAGCACCACCCGCCGAGCCTATGACGCGGCCGCCCTTCAGTACGCACAGCTGTTCCGCGACGAGCTGCGTGACGCTCCCTTGGACCGTGCGATGTTGAGTGCCTTTGCCGAGGTCGTACGTGCGAGTGGGGACGGTCGGGTCGCGGACCTGGGCTGCGGGCCCGGCCACATCACGGCTCATCTGGACGAGCTGGGGCTGGCGGCGTTCGGCGTCGACGCCTCCGCGACGATGATCGAGTTGGCTCGACAGGCGTATCCGGCCATCAAGTTCGAGGTGGGCTCGATGGCGGCGCTGAACACCGCGGACGGCGCGCTGAGCGGCGTGCTCTCCCGCTGGTCCATCATCCACACCCCGCCGCAGGACCTGCCCGCGATCTTGACGGAGTTCCACCGCGTACTCGCACCCGGTGGCCACCTTCTGATCGGGCTCTGGGCCACCGACGGCCCCACTCATGCGACACAGATCTTCGATCACGCGGTCGCTCCGGCCTATCGATGGTCGCCCGACCACCTCGCCGCCATGCTGCGTGAGACCGGGTTGGCAGAGGTGGCCCGGATGGTTCGAGAGCCCGAGCCCACCGACCGCCGCCAGTTCCAGGCGATTCACCTGCTCGCCCGTAAGACCTCGGGGCGGTCCGTTGAATGATCTCTGAGCTCGACACGGGAGCGGCGGGTTCGGCCCGGGACGTGGGCTCTCCAGCGAGTCTCCGATCTCGGCCGCCCCTGGAGGGCCGCCTGGCCCGGGTCGAGTCCGGTGCCAAGCGGGCGGCCGGCAACACGACGACGATCGCGGACGGCGGCTACCTGGGCACCGGGCTGATCATGCCGCACCGCCGGCGCAAGGGCGAGGAACCGCCCGACGGGAAGGAGGCCCACGACATGAGCCACAAATGGGTTCACGCCCGCGTCGAGCACGCCTTCGCCCGTATGAAGACCTGGAAGGTCCTGCGCGACCGCCGCTTGGGAAACGACGGTGTGTGCCACGGGAGGCCGGCCTTGGGGAGCATCGGGGCAGCCGCTATCGGCTGCCCCGATG
>NZ_BNBZ01000032.1 GCF_014656215.1 Streptomyces zaomyceticus
GTCCGGGGAGCGGGCGGCGGTCGAGCGGCGCCATCTGACGTACTACCGCGAGCTGGCCCGACGCACCGACCCCGAACTGCGCGGTGCCGGACAGGTCACCGCGATCGCCCGCTTCGGGTCCGAGTACGGCAATCTGCGCACCGCCCTGCGCCGCGCCGTCGACGGCCACGACGAGGACGAGGCGCTCGTCCTCGTCCACTCCCTGCTCTGGTACTGGCAGATGCGCGATCTGCGCTCCGACGCCCTGCACTGGTCGCGGGCCGTCGCCGCCCTCGGCCCCGACCCGTTCACACCGCCCGCCGCTCCCGTCGTCCCCCTGGACGAGCCGTGCACGGCCGCGCCGCCGCCGCTCTCCGAGGAACAGCGCTGGGAGGCCCGGCGCGGGGTGCGGCTCGTCGAGCTGATCAACATGGACCACGAGACCGGGCGCTGGACCAGCCCCGGGGGTGTCGAACGGCTCCGGGAGATGACCGACGTCTACGAGCCGGGCCTACCCCAGGCCTCCCGGCTGCCCGGCTCCCTCGCCGTCTTCGCGGTCATCCTCATCGGCGAGGCCGGCCGGCTCCGCGAACTGCTCGACTCGACCATCGACTCCTGCCGCCGCTACGGCTACGAGTGGGAGCTCGCCAACGCCCTCCAGATGCGGGCCAACATGTTCGCCAACCGGGGTGACCAGTCCGCGGAGGCGATCGCCGACGCCGACGAGAGCCTGGCTCTCTTCGTCCGGCTCGGTGACGCCTGGGGTGCGGCCGAGGCGCTCTCCTCCCGCGCGGAGGCCCATGAACGCCGGCTCGAGTTCGAGGACGCGGCCGAGGACTTCGCCGCCGCCATCGGCTACGCGGAGCGGATCGGTGCCCAGTCGCAGACGGCGCTGCTGCGGGCCCGGTACGCCGGGACGCTCGTGGAGACCGGGCGGCTCGACGAGGGCGAGGCGATCCTGCGCGAGATCGTGGACGGGGACCACGGCTGGGGCCACGAACCCGTGCTCGGCGCCCGTATCTTCCTCGCCCTGGCGCTCGGCCGCAGCGGTCGCACCTGCGAGGCGCGGGAACAGCTGCACGCGCTGCGGGGGGAGTTCAGCTCCGAGACCCTCTCCATCTTCGAGGGCTTCACGCTCGGCAGCCTGGGATGGCTGGACGCCCTCGACGGGCGGTACGGCTCCGCCCTCGCCCTGGCCTCGGAGGCGTACGAGCGTTCTCTCGGCTCGCTGTCGATGATGGTCGCCCCGCAGATGCCCGGGGTCCATCTGGTCACCGCGGCCTGGGCGCTGGCCGGTCTCGGCGGCCCGGAGACACGGACCGGGGCGGTGCTGCTCGGGGCCAGGGACGGCCTGGTCCCGCCGGGGCACCGCGTGCCGCCGATGGAGCGGGAGAACCTGGAGCGGGCGACGGAGCTGGCCCGGTCCGTGCTCGGCGAGGAGGCGTTCGCGGTGGCGCACGCAGAAGGCGACGGCCTCTCCTTGGAAGAGGCCGCCGCCCTGCTCGGTCGCGCCGCCGACGCGATCAGTGAGCGCGCCGAGTCCTGAACCCCCGTCGGAATCCCGGTCGGAGTCCCGTCCGGAAACCCGGCAGGGACCCCTGCGGTGGACTCAGGTCTTCTTGCGGAACTTGGCCACCGCCACGGGGGCCGTGACGACCGTGATGGCCAGGGCCCAGCCGAGGGTCATCCACACGGAGTGGGCGACCGGGCCGCCGTTGATCAGGTTCCGGGCGGCGTCGGCGAGGTTCGACAGCGGGTTGTAGTCGGTGAAGGTCTCCAGCCAGCCCGGCATCGAGGTCGTGGGGGCGAAGATCGAGGAGCCGAACTGCAGCGGCATCAGGACCAGCATCGCCATGCCCTGGACGGCCTGGGCGGTCTTCAGGGTGAGGCCGAGCAGGATGAAGATCCACATGAGCGACGCTCCGAAGACCATCGAGAGGCCGATGGCCGCGAAGAGGTGCAGCACCGAGGTGTGGATCTCCAGGCCGAGCAGGAAGCCCATGCCGAGCAGGATCGCGGTGGCGATCAGCATCCGGCCGACCTCGACGACGATCTTCGCGATCAGGACGGAGGACCGGGCGATCGGCATCGTCCGGAACCGGTCCATGACCCCCTTCTTGAAGTCGTCGTTGATGCCGACGCCGACGGCCATCGCGATGTTCATGCCCATCATCGCCATCAGGCCCGGCGTCACGTAGTTCACGTAGACGTCGTTGTTGCCCTTGCCGGAGATCGCGCCGCCGAAGACGTACACGAAGAGCAGGATGAAGATGATCGGCATCAGGACGGCGTCGAACATCGACTCCGGGTCCTGCTTGATCTGGAGGGCGTTGCGGCGCGCCAGGGCGCCGATGTGGCGGAGGTTGGCCCGGAGGCCGATCCGGCCCTCGGCGACGGGCTCGCGGCGCGCGGCGGCCGGACCCGGGGATCCGACGGGGGGCTTGGTGACCGTGGTCGTGCTCATGCGGCGACCTCCTCGTTGATCTCGTCGGAAACGGTGGTCTTCTCGCCGGTGATCGCCAGGAACACCTCGTCCAGGCTGGGCAGATGGGTGCCGATGTGGGCGATCCCGAAGCCCCGCGCGCCGAGCAGCGCCACGACGGCGGTCAGCTGCTGGTCGGTGAGGATCGGCACGTACAGCGCGCCCTCGTCGGGGACGACGGTCGAGCCGGCGACCCCGTCGAGACCGGTCTCGCGGAGCGCGGCGGCCATCGCCGGCAGCTGGTCCGGGTCCACCGGGCGGACCTTCAGGGTCCGGCCGCCGACCTTGGCCTTGAGCTCGTCGACGCCGCCCCGGGCGATGACCTTGCCCTTGTCGATGACGGTCAGCTCGCTGGCGAGCTGCTCCGCCTCCTCCATGTACTGGGTGGTGAGGAGGACGGTGACGCCCTCGGAGACCATCCGCTGGACCTCGTCCCACACCTCGTTGCGGGTGCGGGGGTCGAGGCCGGTGGTCGGCTCGTCCAGATAGAGGACGGCGGGCCGGCCGATCATCGAGGCGGCGAGGTCGAGCCGGCGCCGCATGCCGCCGGAGTAGGTCATCGCGGGCCGCTTGGCGGCGTCGGTGAGGGAGAAGCGCTCCAGCATCTCGTCGGACCGGCGGCGGGCGTCGGCGCGGGAGAGGTCGAGCAGCCGCCCGATCATGTACAGGTTCTCCCAGCCGGACAGCTTCTCGTCGACCGAGGCGTACTGACCGGTGAGCCCTATGGTGCGGCGCAGCTGGCGGGGGTGCTTCACCACGTCGTACCCGGCGACGAAGGCGGTGCCGGCGTCCGGGACGAGGAGGGTGGAGAGACAGCGGACGAGGGTGGTCTTCCCGGCGCCGTTCGGGCCGAGCACGCCGAGGACGGTGCCCTCCCGTACGTCCAGGTCGACCCCGTCGAGGGCCTTGGTGGCGCCGAAGTGCTTCACGAGGCCCCGGACCTCGACGGCGTTGGTGTGTGATCGCGTCATGGCCATCACTAGACCAGGCGCCACCGACAATCCCCCGACAGACGACCGACAGCCCGCCGATGGGGGATGTCGGCGGGCTGTCGGGTGGTGCCGCAGTGGCTGTGTGGGCCTGTCGGACTAGTGGAAGGTGTGCTCCTCGGCCGGGAACACCCCGCCGCCGACGTCCTCCGCGAAGGCGCGCGCGGCGTCGCCGAGCGTCTCGCGGAGGTTGGCGTACTGCTTGGTGAAGCGCGGGACCTTGCCGCCGGTCAGGCCGGCCATGTCGGTCCAGACGAGCACCTGGGCGTCGGTGCCGGCGCCCGCGCCGATCCCGATGGTCGGGATGTGCAGCGAGCGGGTGACCTCGGCGGCCAGCTCGGCCGGTACGAGCTCCAGGACGACCGCGAACGCGCCCGCGTCCTGGGCCGCCTTGGCGTCGCGGAGCAGCTTGTGCGCGGCCTCGTCGGAGCGGCCCTGGACCCGGTAGCCCATGGTGTTCACGGACTGCGGGGTGAGACCCAGGTGGGACATGACGGGGATGCCGGCCTGGACGAGCAGCTCGGTCTGCGGCAGCGAACGCTCGCCGCCCTCCAGCTTGATCGCGCCGACGCCCGCGTCCTTGACCAGCCGGGTGGCGTTGCGCAGGGCCTGGACGGGCCCTTCCTGGTACGAACCGAAGGGGAGGTCGCCGACGACGAGGGCGCGCCGGGTGCCCCGGACGACGGCGGCGGAGAGCAGCGTCATCTCGTCCATCGTGACGGGCACGGTGGTGTCGTAGCCGAGGTGACAGTTGCCCATGGAGTCGCCGACGAGGATGACCGGGATGCCGGCCTCGTCGAAGACGGAGGCGGTCATCGCGTCGTAGGCGGTGAGCATGGGCCACTTCTCGCCGCGGGTCTTGGCGGCGGCGATGTCGTGGACGGTGATGCGGCGTGTGCCCTTGCCGCCGTACAGCGCCTTGCTGCTGTCGGCGGACGGGTTCTGGGCAGCCTGAAGCGTCATGGTCAACGGCTCCTTGTGTCATCTCGAGGCGCCCTGACGGCGTCCCCGGACCACATCCATGGTGGCACTTCGCCGGGCGAGCGGGGAAGTGGGCCGTAGTGGCGCTCTTCACACCGGTGCCCGGCGGGGCGTTCACCTGCCCGCAACGTAAAGACTCGGTCAGGGATTACGATACGAGACGGTCTCGTATCGAAATTGCTCTACGGTGGTGGGCATGTCACAGCCGTCCTCTCCACCCGCCGCGCCCGCCGGGCCCCGCATCCCCGAGGCGGTCCACCGCCGCCGCTGGGCCGTCCTCGGCGTGCTGATGCTCAGCCTGCTGATCGTCGTCCTCGACAACTCGATCCTGAACGTCGCCGTCAAGACCATCGCCGCCCCCGCGCCCACCGGCATCGGCGCCACCCAGGGCGAGCTGGAGTGGGCGATCAACTCGTACACCCTCGTCTTCGCCGGCCTCCTCTTCACCTCCGGCCTGCTCGGCGACCGTCTCGGCCGCAAGAAGGTGCTGCTCTTCGGCATCACCGTCTTCGGCATCGGCTCCGCCCTCGCCGCGCTCTCCGGCTCCCCGGGCGAGCTCATCGCGTACCGGGCCGTCATGGGCCTCGGCGCCGCCTTCGTCATGCCCGCGACCCTCGCCGTCCTCATGAACGTCTTCGAGCGCGACGAGCAGCCCAAGGCCATCGGCATCTGGGCCGGCAGCGTCGGCCTCGCCATCGCGATCGGCCCGATCACCGGCGGCATCCTCCTCGAACACTTCTGGTGGGGATCGATCTTCCTCATCAACGTGCCGGTCGTCCTCCTCGCCCTCGTCCTGATGACGTGGCTCGTCCCCGACTCCCGGGACCCGAAGCCCGGCCGGATCGACATACCCGGCGTGCTGCTCTCCGTCGTCGGACTCGTCCTCCTCGTGTACGGGATCATCCGCGGCGGCGAGCTGGCGAGTTTCACCGACGTCACCGTCCTCGCCCCGGTCCTCGGCGGCCTCGCCGTCCTGGTCCTCTTCGTCCTCCACGAGCGGCGCAGCGACCACCCGGCGATCGACATGGGGTACTTCAGGAGGCCCGCGTTCTCCGCGGCCGTCGCCGCCATCGCGCTCGTCTTCTTCGCCCTCATGGGCGTGACCTTCTTCTCCGCCTTCTACCTGCAGAGCGTCCGCGGCTACAGCGCGCTCCAGTCCGGCCTGCTCATCCTGCCGCTGGCCGTCGCGCAGATGGTGTTCGCGCCCCGGGCGCGGCTCGTCGTCGAGCGCTTCGGCGCCAAGGCCGTGTGCACCGTCGGCATGCTGCTCGTCGCCCTCGGCCTCGCCGCCTTCGCCCTCTTCGACGCCTCCACCCCGATCTGGGTCATGGAGATCGTCTTCTTCCTCCAGGGCGCGGGCATGGCGCACATCATGCCGCCGGTCACGGTCGCGATCATGCAGGCGCTGCCCCGCGAGAAGGCCGGCTCCGGCTCGGCGATCAACAACACCTTCCGGCAGGTCGGCGGCGCGCTCGGCGTGGCCGTCCTCGGCTCGGTGCTCTCCTCCACGTACCGCGGGGAGATCGAGGGACACCTGGGCGCCGTCCCGGAGGCCCTGCGCGCCACGGCGGGCGAGTCCGTCGAGGCCACCCTCGCGGTCGCGGAGAAGCTCGGCCCGGCGGGCCGGGACCTGGTGGCCCCCGCGTACGACGCCTTCCTGGACGCCATGCACGTCACGGCGATCGCCTCGGCGGTGATCGGTGTGATCGGCGCGGTGGTGGTCGCGGTCTTCCTCCCGGGCCGCACCCCGGCGGGAGCGGCCGGGCCCGGAACCGGAGGCGCCGGCGACGAGGGGCGGGCCTCCGTGCCCGGCCCCTCCGCCGAGGCGGGAGAATCGGCCCGACGGTAGAACCCCCGTACCCGGAAGCGGCCGGACCCCCGGAAGCCGCCGGACCCCCGGACGAGAGTGGAGCGCACGTGTCGCGGCAGGACGACGGGACCCCCGGAACCCCGGACACCCACGGCCGGGAGCAGGCCCCCCGCCGCGGGCGCCCCCGGAGCGAGGGGGTCGAGCGGGCCGTCTTCGACGCGGTCGTCGGCCTCCTGGACGAGGGAGTGCCGCTCGCCGAACTGTCCGTCGAGCGGATCGCCCGCACCGCCGGCGTCGGCAAGGCCACCCTCTACCGCCGCTGGACCGGCAAGGAGGAGCTCCTCGTCGACCTGCTCCGCTCGGTGGAACCCCCGGACCCGGTGCTCCCCGGCACCTCGGTCCGGGGCGACCTCGTCGTCCTCATGGAGTCGCTGCGCGAACGCGGAGTCGCCAAGCGGACCTCCAGCCTGCTCCACAACGTCTTCGGGCAGATGCAGCTGTATCCGAGGCTGTGGGAGATCTACCACGTCACCGTCATCGAGCCGCGCCGCCGCCTCACCCTGGACACCGTGCGGCGCGGGATGGAGCAGCGGGAGATCCGCGACGACCTCGATGTCGAGTTCGTCGCGGACCTCCTCACCGGCCCCCTGCTCCTGCGCACCGTCATCCGCCCCGGCGCCTCCCTGGAGCCCGGTCTCGCCGAGCGGGTCGTCGACACCGTGATGGAGGGTCTGCGCCCGCGCGGCTGACCGGAGCGAAGACGTCCGCGGGGCCGACGCCGCCGCGACGAAAGCCCCGGCCAAATGTGCGCGTTCTGTCACAGCCCGCCCGAACGCGCCACCTGCAGGAACCCGCCACGCCAACGCTGTCGTCCCTCGGGACGTACGACGGACCCGTCATCGCCTAGTGTCGACGTCGGGTCACGGAGCAAGGCAGCAACGCAGCAAGGCAGCACGGCAGCAAGGCAGTGAGGACGGGCGATGGCGCGGGTGGACATGACGGAGACCGAGCAGGGCGGCGCGGGGAACGAGCCCCCCGCCTCCCGCTTCCGGACCGCCCTCGACGGGCTCCGCCACGACCGGGGAATCTGGCGCCGGGGCATCGTGCTCGCGTTGTTCGCCGTCGCCCTCACCCTGCTGATGGTCTTCCACTCCGACATCCCCAACCGGATCGGCAACCTGGGCAGCCTCACCGAGACCTTCCTGCCCTGGCTCGGCCTCTTCGTCCCGGTCCTGCTGGTCCTCGCCCTGCTGCGCCGCTCCGCCACCGCGCTGATCGCCCTGCTGCTGCCGGCCGTGGTCTGGCTGAACGTCTTCGGGGGACTCGTCGCCGACAAGTCGGCCGCGGGCGGCGACCTGACCGTCGCCACCCACAACGTCAACGCCGACAACCCGGACCCCGCGGGCACGGCCCGCGTGCTCGCCGAGTCCGGCGCCGACGTCCTGGCCCTGGAGGAGCTGAAGGGCGACATGGTCCCGGCGTACGAGAAGGGCCTGGCGAAGGCCTATCCGTACCACTCCGTCCAGGGCACGGTCGGCCTGTGGAGCAAGCTGCCGCTGCGCGCCGCGCAGCCGGTCGACATCCGGATGGGCTGGACCCGCGCCATGCGCGCCACCGTCGTCACCCCGAAGGGCGAGGTCGCCGTGTACGTCGCCCACCTGCCGTCCGTCCGGGTCAAGCTGAACGCCGGCTTCACCGCCAACCAGCGCGACGTGAGCGCGAACGCCCTCGGCGAGGCGATCTCCGACGACCGGCACGAGCGGATCATCCTCCTCGGCGACCTCAACGGCACCATGAACGACCGCGCGCTCAACGCCGTCACCTCGCAGCTCCGCTCCACCCAGGGCGCGGCCGGAGACGGCTTCGGCTTCAGCTGGCCGGCCTCGTTCCCGATGGCCCGCATCGACCAGATCATGGTGAAGGGCGTCGAGCCGATGTCCTCCTGGGCCCTCCCGGAGACGATGAGCGACCACCTGCCGATCGCGGCCCGGGTCACACTCTGACCACCCTTTCCGGTCCTTGCCTCCCTTTTCGATCCTTTCCGCCCCATTCGTCGGAGAGGCGGGAAGAAATCGTCTGAGAGCCTTTGTTCCGTCGAAGAACTATCTTCAGGAAAGGCTCCCCCCATGCCCCTGGCGCTGCTCGCGCTCGCCGTCTCCGCCTTCGGCATCGGCACCACCGAATTCGTGATGATGGGCCTGCTCCCGCAGGTCGCCGACGACCTCGGCACCTCCGTCCCCACCGCCGGGTACCTCGTCTCGGCGTACGCGATCGGCGTCGTCGTCGGCGCCCCGCTGCTCACCGCCCTCGGCTCCCGCATCCCCCGCAAACGGATGCTGCTCCTGCTGATGGCCCTCTTCACCGTCGGCAACCTGGCCTCCGCCCTCGCCCCCGGCTTCGGCTGGCTCATCGCGGGCCGGGTCCTCGCCGGGCTCCCGCACGGCGCCTTCTTCGGGCTCGGCGCCGTCGTCGCCGCCCGCCTCGTCCGCGAGGACCGGCAGGCCCGGGCGGTGGCCACGATGTTCCTCGGCCTGACCGTCGCCAACATCCTCGGCGTACCCGCCGCGACCCTGCTCGGACAGCACCTCGGCTGGCGGGCCACTTTCCTCGTCGTCTCCGTCGTCGGCCTGCTCGCCATGGCCGCGCTCGCCCGCCTCGTCCCGCACGTCCCCGTCGACGAGCGGCAGGGCCTCGGCCGCGAGGTGCGCGCCCTCGGCCGCCCGCAGGTGCTGCTCGGCCTGCTCACCGCCGTCTTCGGCTTCGCCGGAGTCTTCGCCGTCTACTCGTACCTGGCCTCGATGACCACCGAGGTGATGGGCTTCGGCGACTCCACCGTCACCGTCGTCCTCGCCCTCTTCGGCCTCGGCATGACCGGCGGGGCGCTCGCCGCGGGCCCGCTGACCGACCGGGCGCTCCGCCCGACCCTGTACGGCTCGCTCGGCGCCCTCGTCCTCACCCTCGTCGCCTTCCGCTTCACCGTCCACGTGCCCTGGCTCGCCCTGGTCACGGTGGTGGTGCTCGGCGCGGTCGGCTTCATGACCACCACCCCGCTCCAGATGCTGGTCATGAACAAGGCCAAGGACGCCCCCACGCTCGCCTCCGCCTCCAACCACTCCGCCTTCAACCTCGCCAACGCGGGCGGCGCCTGGGCGGGCGGCGCGGCCGTCGCCGCGGGCTGGGGCTGGACCTCGCCCGCGCTCGTCGGCGCGGGGCTCACCGTGGTGGGTCTCGCGGTCGCCGCGGTGGCGGGTCTCCTCGACCGCGACGGCGGTACGCGGAAGGGGGCCTCCCGCGTGATCGCGGGAAGCCCCCTCAGGACGGCCGGGCAGGAGGGCGAACCGGCCGTCAGCCGGCCGGGTTCTCCCGCCAGCGGTTCGTGACCGGCAGCCGCCGGTCCTTGCCGAAGCCCTTCGCCGAGATCTTGGTGCCCGGCGGGTACTGGCGCCGCTTGTACTCCGCCGTGTCCACCATCCGCAGCGTCCGCGCGACCAGCTCCCCGTCGTAGCCGGCGGCCACGATCTCGTCGAGGCCCCGGTCCTGGTCCACGTACAGGGCGAGGATCGCGTCCAGGGTGTCGTAGTCCGGCAGCGAGTCCGTGTCGACCTGGTCCGGGCGCAGCTCGGCGCTGGGCGGCTTGGTGATCGAGCTCTCCGGGATAGGCGGGGTCTGACCGCGCTCCTCGGCCGCCCGGTTGCGCCAGCGGGCGAGCCGGAACACGGTCGACTTGTAGACGTCCTTGATGGGCCCGAACGCGCCGACGGAGTCGCCGTACAGCGTCGAATAGCCCACCGCCAGCTCGGACTTGTTGCCCGGCGCGAGGACGAGGTGCCCCTCCTGGTTGGAGAGCGCCATCAGCGTCGTGCCGCGCAGCCGCGACTGGAGGTTCTCCTCCGCGAGGCCGGTGAGCCCGAGCGAACCCATGTACGCGTCGAACATCGGCTCGATCGACACCGTGCGGTAGTGCAGCCCGGTGCGGCGGGCCAGCTCGGCCGCGTCGCCGCGCGAGTGGTCGGAGGAGTACTTCGAGGGCATCGACACCCCGTACACGTTCTCCGCGCCGAGCGCGTCGCAGGCGATGGCCGCGACGAGCGCCGAGTCGATGCCGCCGGAGAGACCGACGATCACCGAGCGGAAACCGTTCTTCGCGACATAGGCGCGGACCCCGATGACCAGCGCGGAGTACACCTCCTCGTCGTCGTCGAGCCGGTGCGCGTAACCGCCCGCCAGCTCCGGCTCGTACGAGGGCAGCGGCTCCTCCGAGAGCACCACGCGATCGATCCGCAGCCCGTCGTCCACGACCCCCTCCGGGGCGTCCGGACCGGCCGCCGGAAGCTCCAGGTCCAGCACGACGCTGCCCTCGACGAACTGCGGGGCGCGGGCGATCACTTCACCGGCCGCGTCCACCACGATCGAGTCGCCGTCGAAGACCAGCTCGTCCTGCCCGCCCGTCATCGCCAGATACGCGGTGACGCACCCGGCCTCCTGCGCCCGCTTGCGGACCAGGTCGAGCCGCGAGTCGTCCTTGTTCCGCTCGTACGGCGAGGCGTTGACCGACAGGAGCAGCCCCGCCCGCGCGCTGCGCGCCGCGGGGACCCTGCCCCCCTCCTGCCACAGGTCCTCGCAGATCGCCAGGGCCACGTCGACCCCGTGGACCCTGACCACCGGCAGCGTGTCGCCCTGCACGAAGTAGCGGTACTCGTCGAAGACGCCGTAGTTGGGGAGATGGTGCTTGGCGAAGCGCAGCACCACCTCGCCCCGGTGCAGCACGGCGGCGGCGTTCTCGGGCGAACCGGCGGGCCGGCCGAGCCGCGGCTCCGCCCGCTCGGAGCGGTCCAGATAGCCGACGACGACCGGCACCTCCCCGAGGCCCTCGTCCGCGATCCGGCGGGCGAGGCCGCGCAGGGCCGAGCGGGACGCCTCGACGAAGGAGGGGCGCAGCGCGAGGTCCTCGACGGGGTATCCGGTCAGCGCCATCTCGGGGAACGCGACGAGATGCGCGCCCTGTCCGGCGGCGTGCCGGGTCCAGTGCACGATCGCCTCGGCGTTCCCGGCGATGTCTCCGACGGTCGAGTCGATCTGATTCAGGGCGAGGCGTAGTTGAGGCACCCGCCCAGTGTAATCGTCAAACCGACGCGATGTCCTGGGAAACGGCTGTGGAAGGGGGGCGGGGGCGTTCGTGGGGCGGTGTGCGGGGCGGTTGCGCGAGGGCGGTGTGCGAGGCCCTTCGCCGCCTGGCCGTGCCCCATGGCGAACGCTGACGACCACTGACGGCCTCCGGAGACCACTGACGCCCCGGCAGAAACGGCCCGGCTCGCCGTGCGGATGCGCCCCTACCGGGGTCAACCGTCCGCCAGGCCGTAGCGTCAGACCCACTATGCCCGGAAAAGTGACACGAGCCTCGGCCGCCCTGCTGGCCCTCGGAGCGCTCGCGTACACCGCGTGGGTCCTCGAAGTCCTCGTCCACACCGGGCTCGACCCCGTCCGGACGTACGTCTCCGAACTGGCGGCGGAGGACCAGCCCCTGGGTGCCTTCTTCCGGGCCACGGACCTGGTGGCGGGGGCGCTGATCCTGGCGGGAGCGGTGACGGGGCTGCTGGGGACGGGGCGGCCGACGGGCATGGAGCGGCCGAGGAGAACGGGGCGGCCGACGGGCACGGGACGGCTCACGGGGCCGGGTCGCCCACCGGAGGGCGGTCGCTCCTCCGGTCCCCGCCGCCCCACCTCCCACGAGCCCTGGGCGCTCGCCGGCTGGATCGCGCTCGCCGTCTTCGGGGCCGCCACCGTCGCCGACTCACGGCTCCCGCTCAGCTGCGCCGCCACCGCCGACCCCGCGTGCGCGGCACGCGAGAGCGCCGGTCTGGTGCCCGCCACCCATACGGCCCATGCCGCCAGTTCCGGTCTCGCCATGACCGCCGCCCTCGTCGCCCTGGTCGCCCTGACCGTCGCCGCCCGTCGCCTCGACGGCCGGTGGCCCCTCGCCCGTACCGGCCCGGCCCTCGTCGCCGTGGAGCTCGCCGCCACCGTCTGGACCCTGGGGGCCGTCGCCGCCTTCGAGGCCGGGAACGGCACCTGGGCCCTCGGGGCGGGCCAACGGCTCCAGGTCCTCCTGGTCGCGGTCTGGCTCGCGGTCCTCGCGTACTCCCTCGCCGTCTCCCAGGAGGAACGATGACCTTCGTAAGGATCGGGGGAGCGGCCCACCACGTCGTCGTCGACGGCTCCGGCCCGGTCTGCGTCCTCAGCGCGGGACTCGGCCTGAGCTGGTTCGACTGGGACCCGGTCGTCCCGCTCCTCGCCCCGCGCCGTACGGTCGTCCGCTTCGACCGCCCCGGACACGGCCTCTCCGCGCCCGCCGTCGCCCCGCCCACCGCCGCCGGCGAGGCGCACCGGATCGCCGCACTGCTCGACGCCCTGGGCCTCACCGGGCCCGCCACCGTCGTCGGGCACTCGATCGCCGGGTTCCACGCGGAGGCCTTCGCCCGGCTCCACCCGGACCGGACAGCCGGCCTCGTGCTCGTCGACTCGTCGGTGGAGGAGCGCCCCCGCCCCTCCCGTACGGCCGCCCTGGCAGACCTGCTCGGCCCCGCCCTCGCCGCCACCGGCCTCCCCGCCGCCCTGGGCCCCGCCGTCCGCCGCGCGGCCGTGCGGCACGACCGGGCCCCGACCGCCCTCGTCCGCCGCGTCTACCGCACCTCACGCGTGCTGCGCGGCACCCTCCTGGAGAACGCCCGGTACGGAGCCGTCGCCGCCGAGCTCCTCGCCCTGCGCACCACCCACCCGCTTCCGCCGGGCCTCCCCGCCACCGTCCTCGCCGCCCCCGAGGGCTCCGCCCGCTGGGAACGGCGCCAACGCGCGCTGGCCCGACGGCTCGGCGCCCACTACGAGGCGGCCGTGCCGTCGGGCCATCTGGTCATGCTGGACCGCCCGGACGCGGTGGCCCGGGCGGTGCTGCGCCCCGGTCAGGAAGAGGCGTAGACGCTCGCGCAGAACGCCTGCATCTGCTCGTCCGACAGGTGCTGGGCCAGATCGGCCTCGCTGATCATGCCGACGAGCCTCTTGCCCTCGATGACGGGCAGACGCCTGATCTGGTGGCTCTGCATCTCCTCCAGGACGGCGCCCACGTCGGCGCCCGCCTCGACCCAGCGCGGGGTGCCCTTGGCCATGTCGCCACAGGTGATCCTGGCCGGGTCGTGACCCATGGCCACACAGCCGACGACGATGTCGCGGTCCGTGAGGATGCCGCAGAGCCGCTCGTTCTCGTCGGCGATGGGCAGCGCGCCCACGTTCATGTCGCGCATCATCTGCGCGGCGCGGTCGAGCGTCTCGTGTGCCGGGATCCACTGGGCCCCGGGATGCATGATGTCCTTCGCCGTGGTCATGAGGCACGTACCTTTCGTCGAACGCGGTCATCCGTACGTCCCCGAGCCCCATCCATTGTCGGCGCACGCTCCGAGCACCGCGACTTCTCGACGTACGGCCCGCAGCGGCCCCCGCCACGCCGGACCGGGCCCGGTCCACAGGGCCGTGGCGGGCTGTGCCGTCCCGGGTCGGGCCGTGGCGGGTGCCGTCCCGGGCCGGCGCATGCCACGGCCCCCGTGACCGCGGCGGTGCGGGTCACGGGGGCCGGGGGTCCGACGGGTCGGCCTCAGGCGCCGCGCTTCCTCAGCATGTCCGCCATCAGCAGCATCTCGGACTTCTGGGCGTCGACCATGCCCTGGGCGAGATTGCGCTCGACGTCCACCGAGCACTTCTGCACACAGCCCTCGGCCATGTGGACCCCGCCACGGTGGTGCTCGGTCATGAGCTTCAGGTACAGCACCTCGGCCTCGCGGCCACTGGCCCGGCGCAACTCGTCGAGCTGGGCGTTGGTCGCCATGCCCGGCATCAGCGCCCCGTCGAGCGGACCGGTGTCACCGGAACCGCCCATGCCCATCCAGGTCATCGGCTCGACGCCGGACTCGACCTTGGGGAGCCCCCACAGGTCGAGCCAGCCGAGCATCATGCCCCGCTGGTTGGCCTGGGTGTTGGCGATGTCGTACGCCAGGCGGCGCACCTCCTCGTCCCGGGTGCGGTCCCGGACGATGAACGACATCTCGACGGCCTGCTGGTGGTGGACCGACATGTCCCGGGCGAAACCGGCGTCCGCGGAGAGGGACGCGGGTGTCCGCGGCGCCTCCTCGCGCTCGGCGGAGGCGACGGTGACGGCGCCCCCGGCGAAGAGCAGGGCGAGCGCGACGGCGGTGACCGCCGCCCACTGCGTCCGGTTGGGCCGCCGTGCCGGGGCCGGCAGGAGGTCCTCGTCGCCGGTCACTGCGACAGCCCGCCGGTGCAGGCGGCGCCCGGCTCGGGGGTCTGCGGACCCTGGACGTACTTGGTGAAGAAGGCGTCGATACGGGGGTCGCTCGCGTTGTCCACGGTGACCTGCTTGCCCCAGGCGGACAGCATGATGGCGCCGGCCTGGTCGTCCACCGGGCTCATCAGCGTGTACTTGGTCTTGCCGACCTTGTCCTCGAGCTTCTTCACGTCGTCGGCGGCGGCCTTCTTGTTGTACGTCACCCAGACGGCGCCGTGCTCGAGCGAGTGCACGGCGTTCACCTCGGCGATGGCCTTCTTGTAGACGACGCCGTCGCAGTTCATCCAGACCGGGTTGTGGTCGCCGCCGACCGGCGGCTTCATGTCGTACTTCACGGCCGTCTCGACGTGGTTGCGGCCGAGCTTCTTGGCGTCCCAGGTCTTCTCGGCGGTGATGGGGGCCTTGGCGGCCGCGTCCTTCTTGTCCTGCTCGTCGGACTTCTTCATCAGCACGAAGGTGCCGAAACCGACGAGGCCCAGGACGACGACGCCCGAGACACCGATGGTGATGAAGCGGTTGCGGCGCTCACGCGCCTGCTCGGCGCGGCGCATCTCCTCTATTCGGGCGCGGCGGTCGGCGTTGGCGGAGCGGTTGGCGGCCATGGTGGTGTCGTCCTTCTTCAGGGGTGGGGTGGAGTTCGGGGGTGGACGTGCGGGGGCGGGACGCCCGCCGCCGCTACGTCCGGAGAACTTGAAGGACGTGCAGGTCCGGCGCGCGAGGGCGGGCGCCCGAACGGCGCGCCGGGCCGTCACCCGACGGCGGGTCGAGGCGCGGCGGGCCGCCCGCCGCGTGCGGCGGAGGGTCGAGCGGGGGCGCGCTGAGCACCGCGGGGGAGAGGGAGGGGAAGAGGGAGCAGCCGCCGCGGTCGTAAGGACAGACGTACTCGACGGCGACCTCGCCGACGGCGTGGTCGGCGCCGGTCACGGTGGTGGTGGGGGCGGCCGCGTTCCCCGCCGCCCGCGCGCCCGTGTGGGCTCCGGCGGGCGCGTGATGGCTGCCGGGCCCGGACCCCAGACAGAAGAAGAGCGCGGCGAGGAGCGTCGCCACGGCACTCACCAGTGCCATGGGACGCGCGTGCCGGGACGGGCGTACGAGCCGTGGGGCCCCCATGGGCGGAGATCGTAGTGGGCGTGGGCCCTCCGTGGGCCGAACGGGGTACCACTCGGTACCGACGGGTGTGCTCCGGAGGGGTGTACCGACACCCGGACGCGGGCCTTCCCGCGTTACCTGAGTCACACCGGAGCAGGCACTATGGGTGTGCAACGTGCGCGAAACCATGTGGTGGGATGCTCAGGTGCCCCCCGATGTTGCCGAGGCGGTGGGAGCAGGCGGCCTGACCAGCGAGGATGGGTGTGGAAATGGACAAGCAGCAGGAATTCGTGCTCCGAACGCTCGAGGAGCGCGACATCCGCTTCGTACGCCTGTGGTTCACCGATGTGCTCGGCTTCCTCAAGTCGGTGGCCGTGGCGCCCGCCGAGCTTGAGCAGGCCTTTGACGAGGGCATCGGGTTCGACGGCTCCGCGATCGAGGGCTTCGCCCGCGTATACGAGTCGGACATGATCGCCAAGCCCGACCCGGGCACCTTCCAGATCCTGCCGTGGCGGGCCGAGGCGCCGGGTACGGCCCGGATGTTCTGCGACATCCTGATGCCCGACGGGTCGCCGTCGTTCGCGGACCCGCGCTACGTCCTGAAGCGGGCCCTGGCCAAGACCTCGGACCTCGGCTTCACCTTCTACACCCACCCCGAGATCGAGTTCTTCCTGCTGAAGGACAAGCCGCTCGACGGCACCCGCCCCACCCCGGCGGACAACTCGGGCTACTTCGACCACACCCCGCAGAACGTGGGCATGGACTTCCGCCGTCAGGCCATCACGATGCTCGAATCGATGGGCATCTCGGTGGAGTTCAGCCACCACGAGGGCGCGCCGGGCCAGCAGGAGATCGACCTCCGCTACGCCGACGCCCTCTCCACGGCGGACAACATCATGACGTTCCGTCTGGTCATGAAGCAGGTGGCGCTGGAGCAGGGCGTCCAGGCGACGTTCATGCCGAAGCCGTTCTCGGACTACCCGGGCTCGGGCATGCACACCCACCTCTCCCTCTTCGAGGGCGACCGGAACGCGTTCTACGAGTCGGGCGCCGAGTACCAGCTCTCCAAGGTCGGCCGCTCCTTCATCGCGGGCCTCCTGAAGCACGCCGGCGAGATCTCCGCGGTCACCAACCAGTGGGTCAACTCGTACAAGCGCATCTGGGGCGGCTCGTCCCGCACGGCGGGCTCGGGCGGCGAGGCCCCCTCGTACATCTGCTGGGGCCACAACAACCGCTCCGCCCTCATCCGCGTCCCCATGTACAAGCCGGGCAAGACGGGTTCCTCGCGCGTCGAGGTCCGCTCCATCGACTCGGGCGCCAACCCGTACCTGACCTACGCCGTCCTCCTCGCCGCCGGCCTCAAGGGCATCGAAGAGGGCTACGAACTCCCGGCCGGCGCCGACGACGACGTCTGGGCCCTCTCCGACGCGGAACGCCGCGCGATGGGCATCGAGCCGCTCCCGCAGAACCTGGGAGAGGCGATCGCCCTGATGGAGAAGAGCGAACTGGTCGCGGAGACCCTCGGCGAGCACGTCTTCGACTTCTTCCTCCGCAACAAGAAGCAGGAGTGGGAGGAGTACCGCTCCGAGGTCACCGCCTTCGAACTCCGCAAGAACCTGCCGGTGCTGTAAGCACAGGTCGGAGCGGGTAGAACCCGGAGTTGACGATCAGGGCCGACGGTCGCGAACCGTCGGCCCTGAGTCGTCCCACTGGGCTCTGGGCGCTCTCCGGGCCGTCAGACGCCGGCTGCCATGGTTGCGCTCTCCATGGTTGCCCTCCCGCTCCTGAACCCAGGAAAGCTCCTGCGCACATCGACTCTGCACCAGCGCAGTGGGAAGGCGTGCGCCCCCGAGCGCCCGTCCATGTCCGTCGTGCATCGGTGTACGCCTTCCGAGCGGCGTGGTCTCCCGCGACGCTTACCTGGTCCGAGGGTCCATCAGCACCGGGGGGAACCGTGGCCCGTTCGCAGTCCAAGTGCGGAGCACCTACGCAGAAGGGGACCAGTTGTCAGCGGCTGGCCATGGTGGGCGCATCCCGGTGCGACCGCCATCGCGGCGACTGGTCCACGTACACGATCCAGAAGCGCAAGGAAGCCGAGCGCGAGGCGAAGGCGAAGCGGCGGAAGTGAC
This sequence comes from Streptomyces zaomyceticus, assembly GCF_014656215.1. GTDB lineage: Bacteria > Actinomycetota > Actinomycetes > Streptomycetales > Streptomycetaceae > Streptomyces > Streptomyces zaomyceticus. The sequence continues at coordinate 17,810 of NZ_BNBZ01000032.1, forward strand.
GCCGTGAGTCTCGCGGGAACCCGCCGGTGCCGCAGGTGCTCGCGGCGGGCGGGGCCCGTGCCGGCTCAGGGCCGGCGGCTTCGTGCCGGCGGCCCTGAGGCGTCGTGTTTCGCGGGGTGTGCCCCGGCTAGCGTTCCGTCAGTTCCGTCGGGGCCTCCTGGACCAGCCAGCCGTTGCCGTCCGGGTCGGCGAACGTCATGAACGAGTTCCAGGTGCCGCCCTTGCCGTCCTCCCAGCCCGTCGCGCCCACGTGCTGGATCGCGGAGACCTCGACGCCCCGGGAGAGCAGGTCGGCGCGGGCGGCCTCGATGTCCGTGACGCAGAACTGGAGGTTCTGGAGCGTGCCCGGCGTCATCTCCTTCGTGCCCGGCATCGGCGGCATCCCGCTCAGCAGCGCCAGCGAACAGCGTGAGCCCGGTGGCGTCAGCTGCACGATCCGTGTGCCCGGCGCGACCTCGTCGTCCAGGTCGACCGTGAAGCCGCACTTCTCGCCGTAGAAGTCCTTCGCCCGGTCCAGGTCGGTGACCGGGACCGGGACGACTTCCAGGGTCCAGTTCATGGGTGCTCTCCTCAGAAACGCCAGCGGGTCTGGCCGAAGGGCTCGCCCTTGGCGAAGCCGAAGGCCGTGCGAGGCGCGACCGCGAACACCAGGGCCGTACCACCGTCGCCCACGAACGCCCCGTCGCGCACCTCGAACCGCCATTCCTCCCCGTACTTCTCCACGTACGCATCCGCCAGCGCCCGCAGCCGGTCCTCGTCCGTCACCCGGGCCGCCTCCCCCTCGACCACCAGGTCGAAGCCCTCGCCGAGCGTGGGCGTGCCCGTGGTGAGGACCACCGACCGGTTCCCGGTCAGGTTGCGGGCCTTGCGCTCGTCGGGGCCGGTGCAGAAGTGGAGCGCGCCGTGCGACCAGACGGCGATCAGCGGGGTCACGTGCGGGCGGCCGTCCGGGCGCACGGTCGTCAGCCAGTAGACCTCTGCGGCCGCGAGCCGTTCCTCGGCGTCCGGCCAGGGCGCCGCGCCCGCCTTGTCGTCGCTGTACCGGGGGTCGAGGGCGGTCTGCGGGTCCATCGCCGTTCCCTTCGTCGCGTACGCCTGCTCCGGCGTCCCTCAGGGAAGACCGCGCGGACCCGCGGAACTCATCGGCCCGCGGGCGTCCAGTGCAGACGGCCGTCCAGGCCTATCGCCGCCACCCCGTCCGTCCCCGCGTCCGGCGCCCCCGAGAACAGGAAACCCTCCAGCGTCCATATCGGCATCGCCCCGGTCCTGCCGTGCGGCGCCGTCGCCAGGAAGCCGGTCCGGGACCGGACCGCGAGGAGTCCGTCGCCGCCGCTCACCGGGCCGAAGCCCGCCACGCCGCCGGGCAGCTCCGTGACCGGGGAGACCGGGCGGACGCCCGAGAAGTCGGCGCTGCGCAGATCACCGGAGGCGGGCTTGCGGAACCAGAGCCGTATGCCGTCGCCGTCCGGCGCCGGGCTCGCGCTCAGTGCCAGCGTCGTCGGAGGGAGTCCGGTCCGCACCGGGCCGCCGAGCGGCCCGCCGGGGCGCTGCCCCGCCCATGCGAGCACCGTCCTCGGGGTGCTCGCGAAGACGTACGTCCGTCCGGCCGCGTCCGTCGCGGCGACCGGGTCGCCGTACACGTCCTCGCCGCCGAGCACCCGCCACGGCCCCCAGCCGCCGTCCGCACCCTGTTCGCGGGCGGTCAGCCGGTGCCGGCTGTCCCGCAGGAGCAGGGTCGTCCGGCCGTCGCCGTCCACGGTCACGGCGGGCGCGCTGATGTCCGAGGTGCCGTCGGCGTCGTCCCGCTCGGGTGTGCCGAGCGAGAGCCAGGGGCCGAACGAGCCGTCCGGCGCCGTCTGGGCGGTGGTCACCACCTCCCGGCGGTAGCCGTCCGGGCCGTCGTCGAGCACGGTCCGGGTGCCGTAGACCGCGATCCGCCCGTCGGGCCGGGTCACCGAGGTGACCCCGCTGTCGAGGCCGCCGCCGGGCAGCAGCGTCGGGCCGCGCCACGCGCCGCCGGCCGCCGGCTTCCGCCAGGTGGCGAGGTGCCCGTCGAGGACGGAGAAGGCGTGCAGCCCGCCGTCGGGGCCGCGCTGCACCCAGGAGGTGGAGGTGCCCCGGGCGTATCGCACGGTCTCGGACCAGCCCCGTCCGGCGGGCCGTGCGGCGACCTTCAGATCGCCGCAGCCCGACACGGTCCCGCAGTCGTTGACCCCGTCCAGCCAGGCGTAGGTCTGCAGGGTCCTCAGCTTCGCGCCCGCGGTCTCGGGGTCGAGGGTGTGCGGCAGGAGGGTGGTGGGGTAGCCGAGGTAGTTCTGCACGCCGACGTGCGGATGCCCGGGAACCTCCGCGTACCGGGCGAGCGCGGCCTGCGCGAACCTCGCCCCGTACAGGTGGTCCTGGTGGTCGCGGAGCTTCCCGGTCTCCGGATACGTGCCCGGGCTCGGGTCCTGCATACGGACGAAGGTCGGCCGGAACCGGTCGAGCAGCCCCGCGATCGTGGCGACGACCTGGTCCTTCGTGTACGTGAAGTCGGCGGCGACCGGGGTGCCGGAGGAGCGCTGCGACTCCAGCGCGCCGATCCTGCCGTGCCAGAGGCCGTTGAGGCTGTGCGGGCGGTCGTCGCTTATCGAGCCCGCCTCGCGCAGCTGCAGCCACACCAGTTTGACCTGCGGCTTCGCGCGCAGGGTGTCCATCTCGGCGGTCGCGCCGCCGGCCGTGGGGATCGCCGTCCGCTCCCAGGGGCTGGTGCGGCTGCCGGTCACCATCTCGGCGTACGCGGCCCGGATGCCGTTCTGCCGGGCCTCGGCGTAGCCCGCCTTGTCGGCGGTGGCGTCGGCGGCGTCGCGCGGGCGGGCGTTGACGCCGTCCGACTCGCCGGCCGTGAGGTACACGGAGGTCAGGGGGGTGCCGGAGCGGAGGGACTGGGAGACGTCCGGGTTCATGAAGTACAGGTCGTCGTCGGGGTGCGCCACGACCTGGACGACGGAGGTGCGGACCTTCGCCTTCGGCGCGGCCGGGGGCGGCGGGGCGGCCATGCGCTTCGCCGCACCCTGCGGGGCCGGTGCCTCCGCCCCGGCCGTCGCCGTCGCCGTTCCCGTCTCCGGTGCGGCGTGTGCCGTCGACGGTCCCGGCGCGGCCGTCACCGAGAGCAGCCCGGCGAAGGTGCCGCCCACGAGGAGGGCCGCCACGGCCGTGGAGACGGCCCTGCGGCGGGGCCGGCGGGACGGGTGGTGACGGCGGCGGAGGTGGACGGGCATGTTCGGTGGCGCGCTTTCGACGGGGTTCGACGGGGTTCGGCGGTGCTCGGGCAGGGTTCGCGAAGGGGTCCGCGACGGAGCTCGGGCAGGTTCGCGGAGGGGGCCGCGAGGTGGATCGGGCAGGGGCGCGGAGGGGGCCGCGAGGTGGATCGGAGAGGGTTCGGGCAGGGGGCGCGGAGGGGTCCGCGAGGTGGATCGGAGAGGGTTCGGGCAGGCGGAAGCGTCCGCCCCGAGCAAGACGGACTTTCAAGAAATACGGTTCATCGGCCGTGAAAAGCGATCAATGTGCGAGACATCACGTGTGATCCGCTGCGAACCGAAGGCCTGGACGCCCCCGTCCACGGCTCCGGATAGGCTCGATCCACCCCGACTCCACCCCGGGGTGGACCTGCTCGGAGGGAGCGGCGGAATGACGGTTCCGGGACGCAGGGGCAGCACGTTCTCACGTCTGCTGCGGCACGGATTCACCGATCCCTCCGGGGCCGAGCAGCTCCTGGACGTGCCCGAGCTGTCCGCCCTGCGCGGCGACTCCGTCCTCCTCGACGCCCTCGGTGCCACCGCCGACCCCGACCTCGCCCTGCGCGGCCTGGTCCGGCTGGCCGAGGCGCAGCCCGAGACCGAGCGGCAGACGTTCACGACCACCCTGCTCGCCGCCAAGCCGTTCCGGGACCGGCTCCTCGGGGTGCTCGGCGCCTCCGAGGCGCTCGCCGACCACCTGGCGAAGCATCCCCGCGACTGGGAGTCCCTCGTCACGTACGAGGCGGCCGACCTGCACCCGGGCGTCGCCGAGTTCGAGCGGGGGCTCGCCGAGGCCGTCGACGCGGTCTCGCTGCGGGTCGCCTACCGCCGCTGCCTGCTGGCCATAGCGGCCCGTGACGTGTGCGGCACCACCGACGTCGCCCAGGCCGCCGCCGAGCTCGCCGACCTGGCGACGGCGACCCTGCGCGCGGCGCTCGCCATCGCCCGGACCGCCGCGCCCGCCGACGCCGCCATGTGCCGCCTCTCGGTGATCGCGATGGGCAAGTGCGGCGGCCACGAGCTCAACTACGTCTCGGACGTGGACGTGATCTTCGTGGGGGAGCCGGTCGAAGGAGCCGACGAGGGCAAGGCGCTCCAGGCCGCGACCCGCCTCGCCTCCCACCTCATGCGGATCTGCTCGGAGACCACGGTCGAGGGCACCATCTGGCCGGTCGACGCCAATCTGCGTCCCGAGGGACGCAACGGACCCCTCGTCCGTACGCTCTCCTCGCACCTCGCGTACTACCAGCGCTGGGCGAAGACCTGGGAGTTCCAGGCACTGCTCAAGGCGCGGGCGGTGGCCGGCGACCCGGAGCTCGGCGCCGACTACATCGACGCCGTCTCCCCGCTCGTCTGGCAGGCCGCCGAGCGCGAGAACTTCGTCCCCGACGTGCAGAAGATGCGCCGCCGGGTCGTCGACAACATTCCCGCCGCCCAGATCGAGCGCGAGCTCAAGCTCGGGCCCGGCGGACTGCGGGACGTCGAGTTCGCCGTCCAGCTGCTCCAGCTCGTGCACGGCCGCAGCGACGCGGGACTGCACAGCGGCAGCACCCTCGACGCGCTCACCGCCCTCGCCGGCGGCGGATACGTCGGCCGCGCCGACGCCGCACAGCTCGACGAGGCGTACCGCTTCCTGCGGGCCATGGAGCACCGCATCCAGCTCTACCGGCTGCGCCGCACCCACCTCGTTCCCGAGGACGAGGCCGATCTGCGCCGCCTCGGACGCTCGCTCGGTCTGCGCACCGACCCGGTCGCCGAGCTGAACAAGGAGTGGAAGCGGCACGCGGCCGTCGTCCGCCGGCTGCACGAGAAGCTCTTCTACCGGCCGCTCCTCGACGCCGTCGCCCAGCTCGCCCCCGGCGAGATCCGGCTCAGCCCGAAGGCCGCCGGGCAGCGACTGGAGGCACTGGGGTACGAGGACCCCGCCGCGGCCCTCCGGCACCTGGAGGCGCTCGCCTCCGGGGTCAGCCGGAAGGCGGCGATCCAGCGGACCCTGCTCCCCGTGCTGCTCGGCTGGTTCGCCGACTCGGCCGACCCGGACGCCGGCCTGCTCGGCTTCCGCAAGGTCTCGGACGCCCTCGGCAAGACCCCCTGGTACCTGCGGCTCCTCCGGGACGAGGGCGCCGCCGCCGAGAACCTCGCCCGGGTGCTCTCCGCCGGGCGCCTCGCCCCCGACCTGCTGCTGCGCGCCCCCGAGGCGGTCGCGCTCCTCGGCGACCCGGAGGGGCTCAAGCCGCGCGGCCGGGACCATCTGGAACAGGAGGTCCTGGCGGCGGTGGGCCGCGCGGACGACGCCGAGCAGGCCGTCGCCGCGGCCCGCGGAGTGCGCCGCAGGGAGCTGTTCCGTACCGCGGCGGCCGATCTCATCGGCTCGTACGGCACCGAGGACAGCCCCCGCGAGCCCGATCCCGGCGCGCTGGTCGACCGGGTGGGGGAGGCGGTCACCGACCTCAACGCCGCGACGATCGCGGGCGCCCTGCGGGCCGCCGTCCGCGCCGAGTGGGGCGACGAACTGCCGACCCGCTTCGCGGTCATCGGCATGGGCCGCTTCGGCGGTCGCGAGCTGGGGTACGGCTCCGACGCCGACGTCCTGTTCGTGCACGAGCCGCGCGAGGGCGTCGACGAGCAGGAGGCGGCCAAGGCCGCCAACCGGGTGGTCGCCGAGATGCGGCGACTGCTCCAACTCCCCACCGCCGACCCGCCGTTGCTGATCGACGCGGACCTTCGTCCGGAGGGCAAGAGCGGCCCCCTGGTGCGCACCCTGAAGTCGTACGCGGCCTACTACCGCCGCTGGTCCCTCGTCTGGGAGAGCCAGGCGCTGCTGCGCGCCGAACCCATGGCGGGCGACCTCGAGCTGGCGGACCGCTTCATCGAACTCGTCGACCCGCTGCGCTATCCGGCCGAGGGGCTCGGCGAGGACGCGGTCCGCGAGATCCGCCGCCTCAAGGCCCGGATGGAGTCCGAACGGCTGCCGCGCGGCGCCGATCCGACGCTTCACGCCAAACTGGGTCGGGGCGGTCTGAGCGACGTCGAGTGGACGGTGCAGCTGCTCCAGATGCGGCACGGCTGGGTGGAACCGGGGCTGCGCACGACCCGTACCCGTGAGGCGCTCCGGGCGGCGCACGCGGCCGGCCTGATCCCGACGGAGGAGGCGCAGACCCTGGACGAGGCGTGGGTGCTCGCCACCCGCGTCCGCAACGCGGTGATGCTGGTCCGCGGCCGCCCCGGCGACACCTTCCCCTCGGACCCGCGCGAACTCGCCGCCGTGGGAAGGTACTTGGGGTACGAGGCCGGTCATGTCGGCGAGATGGTCGACGACTACCGGCGGATCACCCGCCGGGCCAGGGCCGTCGTCGAGGAGCTGTTCTACGGGGCGTAGCGCCTCCGGCGGGGGTGCCGGTCCCGAGGGTGGGCGCCTCCGGCGGCGGTCCCGCGGGGCGTAGCGTCTCCGGCCGGGGCGGTCCGCACCGATTCGGGCGCCCGCCCCGGTCGGCCCGCCCGACCCCCGTACCCGGCCCGTCCGGCTACGCGCCGTCCGGCATGTCCCGGATGTGTGCCAGGTAGCCCGCCAGGGCCAGTTCGAAGGCGATGTCGGTGCGGCCGCCCTCGGGGAACGCGGCGAGCGCCCGCGCGAGGAGCGGTGTCACCGTGTCGTCGGCCAGCTCCCACATCGCCTCCGGGGCCGCCATGTCGAGGGCTGAGCCCAGGACCAGGTTCTCCAGGGCGATGATCACCGGCATCACGTCCGGGAGGGCGAAGCCCGCGTCGACGAGGAGGGCGACCGCCTTCTCGTACTGCTCCAGGACCCGCGGGGCGCGTACCGGTGAGGTGGTGAGCAGTGGGATGGCCTTCGGGTGGGCGGCGAAGGCGGCCCGGTAGGAGCGCGCCCAGGCGGCGACCGCCGCGTCCCAGGGCTGCCCGTCGAGCGTCCCGCCGTCGATGGCATCGCAGACCCGCTCCCGCAGGAGCTCCACGATGCCGTCCCGGCCGTCCACATGGTGGTACACCGAGGCCGTCTGCACGCCGAGTCGCCGGGCGATCTGAGGGACGCTGAAGTCGCCCTGCTCGTCGACGAGTTCGAGTGCCGTGGTGGTGATGCGCACCCGGTCGAGCAAGGGCTTGTGCGGCCGGCCCATCAACGTTCTCCCGCTGTTCAGGTCTTCCCGAATCGTTGGGCACGAGGCTACATTGCGCCAACCGAAAGCCTTTAGGTTTACGAGAAGGGCTTCTCCCGCATGTCCTCCAGCACCTCCGACAAGCCGCCCGGCCTGCGCACCGGCACCCTCGGCACCGCCGACATCTCCTTCTTCGTCGTCTCCGCCGCCGCCCCGCTCACCGTGATGGCAGGCGTCGCCCCCATCGCCCTCGTCCTCGGCGGCATCGGAGCCCCGGCCGGCTACCTCCTCGCCGGGATCACCCTGGCGATCTTCGCCGTCGGCTTCACCACCATGAGCCGCCACGTCCGCAGCGGCGGCGCCTTCTACGCGTACATCGCACAAGGGCTCGGCACCCCGCTCGGCATCGCCGCCGCCCTCGTCGCCATGGTCGGCTACAACGGCATGGAGATCGGCGTCTACGGACTCCTCGGCTCCGCCACCTCCGACACCGCCGGCGCCCTGTGGGGCGCCGACCTGCCCTGGCTCCCGGTCGCCCTGGCCGGCCTGCTGGTCATCTGGTACGGCGGCTACCGCTCCATCGACTTCGGCGCCAAGGTCCTCGGCGTCCTGCTCGTCGCCGAGACCGGCATACTCGTCCTCCTCGCCGGCGGCGTGCTCCTCAAGGGCGGAGCCGACGGGCTCTCCCTCGCCTCCTTCGCCCCCGGCAACGTCCTCGTCCCCGGCACGGCGGCCGTACTGGCCTTCGCCTTCTCGGCCTTCACCGGCTTCGAATCCACCGTGATCTACCGCCGCGAGGCCCGCGACCCGGCCCGCACCATCCCCCGCGCCACCTACATCGCGGTCGGATTCCTCGGCCTGTTCTACGCCTTCGTCGTCTGGACCGTGATCCAGGCCTTCGGCGACGACAAGGTGGTCGCGGCCGCCGCCGGCGACACCGGCGGACTCTTCTTCGCCGCCATCACCACCTACGTCGGGCCCTGGGCCGCGGACCTGATGCACGTGTTCATCGTGACCAGCATCATCGCCTCGCTGCTCGCCTTCCACAACGCGATCAACCGCTACGCCCTCGCCCTCGCCGAGGAGGGCGTGCTGCCCGCCGCCCTCGGCCGGATCCACCCCCGCCACCGCTCCCCGTACGTCGCGGGCCTCGCCCAGACCGCGCTCGGCGCGGCCGTCGTGCTCGGCTTCGCGGCCGCCGGCGCCGATCCGTACACCCAGCTGCTGCTCTGGGTGAACACCCCGGGGATGCTCGGGCTCATGGCGCTGATGCTGCTCGCGGCCCTCGCCGTCATCCGCTACTTCCGGCGGGTCCCGCACCAGGAGGGCGCCCTGCGCACCCTCGTGGCCCCCGTCACCGCGGCCCTCCTGCTCGCCGTGGCGATCTGGCTGGTCGCCTCCAAGGTCGCGCTCTTCACCGGCGCGTCCCCGACGGTCAACACGGTCCTCGTCGCCGTCGTCCCCGCCGTCCTCGTCCTCGGGCTCCTCCTCGCGCACCGGCTGCGCCGCACGCGCCCCGAGGTCTACGCCCGCTTCGCCGCGGAACCGCCCATCGAGCCGAACGCCGTCCCGCGCCCCGCCCAGCACACCGAAGGAGCCGACCCCTCGTGTCCGCAGCCCCCGACCTCCTCCTCGTCGACGCCCGCGTCCGTACCCCCGAGCCGAGCGGTCACACCGTCGTCGCCGTCCGCGACGGACTGATCACCGGCCTCGGTGACGCCGCCGACGCCCGCGCCTGGCGCGGCCCCGGCACCGAGACCGTCGACCTCGGCGGCGCCACCCTCACCCCCGGCCTCACCGATGCCCACAGTCACCCCGTCTGGGGCCTGGAGATGTTCACCGGCACCGACCTGTCCGGCGTCACCGACCTCGACGGACTGCGGGCCGCCCTCCGCGACGCCGAGCGCCGCGACGGCTGGATCATCGGCTTCGGCCTCGACCACAACGTCTTCGGCGGCCGGCCGGTCCACCGCGACCTGATCGAGGACGTCCTCGGCGGCGCCCCCGCGTACCTCCGCCTCTACGACGGGCACTCGGTCCTGGCCAGTGAAGCCGCCCTCAAGGCCGCCGGCATCGACGGGCCCCGCGCCTTCGCCCAGCACTCGGAGATCGTCTGCGACGCCGACGGGCGCCCCACCGGCCACCTGGTCGAGCACGCCGCGATGGACCTGATGACGCCGGTCCTGCCCACCCAGCCCTACGCCGAGCGCCGCGACCGGCTCGTCGACCTGCTCACCGGCATGGCCGCCACCGGCCTCACCGCCGCCCACGTCATGGATCTCGGCGGACACGACGTCCCCGGCCTGCTGGCCGGCCTGGAGGAGGACGGCGAGCTGCCGCTGCGCCTCCGCCTCGCCCCCTGGTGCATGCCCGGCGCCACCGAGGAGGAGCTGGACGGACTCGTGCGACTCCAGGGCCGGGCAGGCCGGATGTGGGGGATCGGCGGAGTGAAGTTCTTCATGGACGGCACCGTCGAGGGCGGCACCGCCTGGCTCGAACACGCCGACTGCCACGGCGGGGGCACCGACGCCTTCTGGCCCGATCCGGCCGCGTACTCCGCCGCCGTGCGCCATCTGCACCGGGCCGGGGTCGGCACCGCCACCCACGCCATCGGCGACGCCGCCGTACGGCACGTCCTGGACACCGTGGAAAGCCTCGGCACGGACGGTCCCCGCCATCGGATCGAGCACATCGAGACCGTCCCCGACGACCAGCTGGGGCGCTTCGCCGCACTCGGGGTGGTCGCCTCGATGCAGCCGCCGCACACCGCGTACACCCGCGCCGACCACACCGACGAGTGGTCCAGGCGGCTCGGCGAGGAGCGGGCGGCCCGCGCCTGGCGCTGCCGCGACCTGCGGGACGCCGGGGCGCACCTCGCGCTCGGCTCGGACTGGCCCATCGCCCACTACGACGCCCGTCAGGTGCTCGCCACGGCGCGGGCCCCGCGCGGCGCGGCCTCGGCCCGGCACGGGCTCACCGGTCTGATGGCCCTGGAGGGGATGACCACGCACGCGGCGGTCGCGGCGGGGGAGGAGGGGATCGCGGGCCGGATCGCCCCGGGCTACCGGGCCGACCTCACGGCCTTCGCCATGGACCCGGTGGAGGCCCCGGCGGACGAGACCGAGCAGGCCCCGGTCCGGCTCGCCGTCGCCGGCGGCCGGATCACCTACCGGAACTGACGCGCGGGATCCGGTCGGATCGCCCGCGGGTGCAGGCCCGATCTTCTGCCGGGACCGTCGCGCGGGATCCGGCCGGATCACCCGCGGGAACCGCCCCGATCACCTGCCGGAGCCGACGCGCCCACGCCGGCCGGGGGTCACCTGCGGGAGCTGACCGACTGCCCGGGGCCGTCGGCCGGGTCCTTCTCGTCCTCGCGGTCCGTCCCCTTCGCCGGGGCCGGACCGCCCCGGGCGATCACGCCCGGCACCGGTTCCACCAGCTTGGGCAGGCGGTGCGGGCGGGAGCCGTACCAGAAGTACGAGACGGCGAAGCCGAAGGCGAGGCAGATCATGCCGCCGACCGCGTCCAGCCAGAAGTGGTTGGCGGTGGCGACGATCACGACGAGGGTGGCCGTCGGGTAGAGCAGGCCCAGGATCTTCGCCCAGGGCGCCTTGGCCAGCAGGAAGATCGTCAGGCCGCACCAGAGGGACCAGCCGATGTGCATCGACGGCATCGCCGCGTACTGGTTCGACACGTGCTTGAGGTTGCCCGAGGCCATCGAGCCCCAGGTCTCGTGGACGAGCACCGTGTCGATGAAGTCCTGGCCGTTCATGAGCCGGGGCGGCGCGAGCGGATACAGGTAGTAACCGACCAGGGCCACACCGGTGGTGGCGAACAGAACGGTACGGAACGCCGCGTAACGGCCCGGGTGCCATCGGTACAGCCACACGAGCACACCGATGGTCACGATGAAGTGCAGCGTGGCGTAGTAGTAGTTCATCGAGACGATCAGCCAGGTCACCGAGTTCACGGCGTGGTTGACGGCGTGCTCGAAGGCCAGGCCGAGGGACTCCTCCGCCCGCCAGATCCAGTCGGCGTTCTTGAGTGCCTGGGCCTTCTGCTCCGGCACCGCGTTGCGGATGAGCGAGTACGTCCAGTAGCTCACCGCGATGAGCAGGATCTCGAACCAGATCGTGGGACGGCGGGGGGTGCGCGCACGGAGGCGCGCGAACCTGCCGTCGGCCACGGCGGTGGGTGACGACGGGGTCGTCCGGTTGTCCAAACTCTTCACGGTCGTTTCACCCATAGGAGGAGAGTCTGCCAGATCCCTTCCCCCCGACCGATCATCCCTCGGACGGGTTCGGGGCGCACCCGGTCCACCTCAGGAATGACGTCGGAAGGAGGGTGCCGCAGAGGTCAGGCGCGTACGGAGGAAGGGGCCGAGGCGGTCGACCCGCGGACGACCAGCTCGGGCATGAACACGAACTCGGAGTGCGGGGCCGGAGTGCCCCCGACCTCTTCGAGCAGCGCGCGGACCGCCGCCTGCCCCATGGCCTGCACGGGCTGCCGGATGGTGGTGAGCGGCGGATCGGTGAATGCTATGAGGGGCGAGTCGTCGAAGCCGACGACGGAGACGTCCCTCGGCACGTCAAGACCCTGCTGGCGGGCGGCCCGGATCGCGCCGAGCGCCATCATGTCGCTGGCGCAGACGACGGCCGTGCAGCCGCGGGAGATCAGCGCCCCGGCGGCGGCCTGGCCGCCCTCCAGGGTGTAGAGGGAGTGCTGGATCAGCTTCTCGGACTCCTCGGGGCCGAGACCGAACCGCTCCTCCATGCCCTTCTGGAAGCCCTCTATCTTGCGGAGCACCGGCACGAAGCGCTTCGGCCCGACGGCGAGCCCGATCCGGGTGTGCCCGAGCGAGGCCAGGTGCGTCACCGCGAGCCGCATCGCGGCCCGGTCGTCGGGGGAGACGAAGGGCGCCTGGACCTTGGGGGAGAAGCCGTTGAGCAGGACGTACGGGACACCCTTGCCGCGCAGCTGGTCGTAGCGCGTCATGTCGGCGGTGGTGTCGGCGTGCAGTCCGGAGACGAAGATGATGCCGGCGACGCCCCGCTCCACCAGCATGTCGGTGAGCTCGTCCTCGGTGGACCCGCCGGGTGTCTGGGTGGCGAGGACGGGGGTGTACCCCTGCCGGGTCAGGGCCTGTCCGATGACCTGCGCGAGCGCGGGGAAGATCGGGTTGTCCAGCTCGGGGGTGATGAGGCCGACGAGGCCGGCGCTGCGCTGGCGCAGTCGTACCGGCCGCTCGTAGCCGAGCACGTCGAGCGCGGCAAGGACGGATTCACGGGTGGCCCCGGCCACACCGGGCTTGCCGTTGAGCACGCGGCTGACTGTGGCCTCACTGACCCCCGCCTGGGCTGCGATGTCGGAGAGCCGCGCGGTCATGAGGATGGACTGTACCGGTCACAGGGCGTATTGCCCACCGGACGGGTGATGCAAGCCACTCCGCAAGGTCTTGCAGGACTTGCGGGGCGCGCGCGGCGTGATCGGGGAGCGCGCGCGGCGCCGCGCGACGCGTGGAAGGCATGCGCCAGCTGCTGTCAAGCGATTCGACGGCAACCTTAGGGACACGTGGATGTAACGATCCCCGGTCCTTGCAGAAAGTTCCCGCAAGCTCTTTCGGCTCGTTTTCATCCCTGTTACGTTCCTGGCAACCCGGAGCGCCGCGAGGGAGCGGTCGCATGAGGAAGGTTCCAGCCCCTCGTCCCCCCGGGATCAGTTGAAGGAGTTCACATGCGGCGTGGCATAGCGGCCACCGCGCTGGTCGCTGCCCTGGGCGTGACCCTGGCGGCGTGCGGTAGTGACAGCGGTTCCAAGGACGGCGGCGCGAAGGGCTCGGGCGAGCTCTCCGGCACGGTCACCTGGTGGGACACCTCGACGGTCGGCTCTGAGGACAAGGTCTTCAAGAAGGTCGCCGAGGACTTCAAGAAGAAGCACCCCAAGGTCACCGTCAAGTACGTGAACGTGCCGTTCGGTGAGGCGCAGAACAAGTTCAAGAACGCCGCGCAGTCCGGCTCCGGCGCCCCCGACGTCATCCGCTCCGAGGTCGCCTGGACCCCCGAGTTCGCGGACCTCGGCTACCTCGCCCCGCTCGACGGCACCCCGGCCCTCAAGAACTCCGAGGACTTCCTCAAGCAGGCCGCCGCGTCGACCCACTACAAGGGCAAGACCTACGGCGTCCCGCAGGTCATCGACTCCATGGGCATCTTCTACAACAAGAAGATCTTCAAGGAGGCCGGCGTCGAGGTCCCCAAGACCATCGACGAGCTGAAGACCGTCTCCGCCAAGATCAAGCAGAAGACCGGCAAGCCCGGCCTGTACCTGCGCGGCGACGACGCCTACTGGTTCCTCTCCTTCCTCTACGGCGAGGGCGGCGACCTCGTCGACGCCGAGAAGAAGACGGTCACCGTCGACAACGCCGCCGGTGTGAAGGGCTTCAAGGTCGTCAAGGACCTGGTGGACTCCGGTGCCGCCAAGACCGACGCCACCGACGGCTGGAACAACATGCAGACGGCCTTCAAGGACGGCAAGGTCGCCATGATGATCAACGGCCCGTGGGCCGTCTCCGACACCTACGCCGGCAAGGAGTTCACCGACAAGGCCAACCTGGGCATCGCCCCGGTCCCGGCCGGCTCGGCCGGCCAGGGCGCCCCGCAGGGCGGTCACAACCTCGCCGTCTACGCGGGCTCCAAGAACCTCGACGCCTCCTACGCCTTCGCCGAGTACATGACCTCGGCCGAGACCCAGGCGACGGTCGCGAAGGAGCTCAGCCTGCTCCCCACCCGTGAGTCCGTCTACATCAAGCCGGACGTCGCGACCAACGAGATGATCACCTTCTTCAAGCCGGTCGTCGACAAGGCCGTCGAGCGTCCCTGGATCCCGGAGACCGGCAGCCTCTTCGCGCCGCTCGTCACCGAGTACACCAAGGTTCTCACCGGCCAGACCACCCCGGACGCGGGAGCGAAGGCGACGGGCGACGCCTACCGCAAGCTCCTGAAGGACTGGAAGTAGCAGAAGGAAGGCAGGCCGGCTGATGGCTGTGGACACCCCCAGCCAGTCGGTGGTGAAGGCCGCGGGCGACAGCGTCGCCCGCGGCCGGAGCCGCGGAACTGGTAAGCCCCGGGGCGCGGCGAAGCGCTCCCTCTCCACCCACTGGTACGCCTGGGCGATGGTCGCCCCGGTGACCGTCGTGATCGCCGTGATCATCGGCTATCCGCTGGTCCGCGGCATCTACCTGTCGCTGACCGACGCCAACGAGCGGAACGTCGCGCGGTCGATCGGCGTCAACGAGATCCCGGCCACCTACGAGTTCGTCGGCCTGGACAACTACGCCGACGCGCTCACCGGCAGCCAGTTCCTCTCCACCCTGGGCTGGACGCTGCTCTGGACGGTGTCCTGCGTCTCGGTCACCTTCGCGCTCGGCCTCACCCTCGCCAACATCCTCAACCGCAGGATCGCCGGCCGCTCCTTCTACCGGTTGCTGCTGATCCTGCCCTGGGCCGTGCCCGGCTTCGTCTCCGTCTTCGCCTGGCGCTTCCTCTACAACCAGGACAACGGGCTGCTCAACAAGATCCTCGCGGGCGGCGGCATCGACGCCGTCCCGTGGCTGAACGACCCCACCTGGGCCAAGTTCTCGGTCATCCTCGTCAACGTCTGGCTCGGCGTGCCGTTCATGATGGTCGCCCTCCTCGGCGGGCTCCAGTCCATCCCCGGCGAGCTGTACGAGGCCGCCGAGATGGACGGCGCCAGCGCCTGGCAGCGCTTCAAGCACATCACCATGCCCGGGCTGAGCTCGGTGTCGACCACGGTGATCCTGCTCTCCACCATCTGGACCTTCAACATGTTCCCGGTGATCTTCCTGCTCACCAGGGGCGGGCCGGGCGAGGCCACACAGATCCTCGTCACGCAGGCCTACAAGTTCTCCTTCGAGGTCAGTCCGCGCGACTTCGCCCAGTCGTCCACCTGGGGCGTGCTGATTCTGGTCCTCCTGATGCTCTTCGCCGCGGTCTACCGGCGAGTCCTCCGCAAGCAGGGAGAAGTCTGGTGACGACCACGACCACACCCCCCACCCGCCGGGCCGCGGCCCCCAGTCACCGGGCCGTTCCCAACGCCCCGATCCGCGGCCGCCGTTCGCCGCTCGCGTCGGTCGCGCTGCACGTCACCCTGATCGTGGCGTCCGTGATCGCGGTCTTCCCCGTGCTGTGGGTCCTGCTGACCTCGCTCAAGCCGGCGAAGTACGCGATCACCACGGACTTCTTCAAGGAGACGACGCTCGAGAACTACACGAACCTGCTGAACGACACCCCGTTCCTCACCTGGTTCGCCAACTCGCTGCTCGTCGCCGGTCTCACCACCGTCATCGGCGTCTTCATCTCCGCCACCACGGGCTACGCCGTCAGCCGCTTCCGCTTCCCCGGCAAGCGCGGGCTGATGTGGACGCTGCTCATCACCCAGATGTTCCCGGTCGCCGTCCTCATCGTGCCGATCTACAACATCATGGCGTCGATGGGCCTGCTCAACCAGCCGGTCGGCCTGGTCGTCACCTACCTGACGATCGCCGTCCCGTTCTGCGCCTGGATGATGAAGGGCTTCTTCGACACCATCCCGCGCGAGATCGACGAGTCCGGCTACGTCGACGGCCTCACCCCGTTCGGCACGTTCTGGCGGCTGATCCTGCCGCTCGCCAAGCCGGGCATCGCCGTCACCGCCTTCTACTCCTTCATCACCGCCTGGGGCGAGGTCGCCTACGCCTCCGCCTTCATGGTCGGCGACGAGAACCTCACGCTGGCCGGCGGACTGCAGAAGTTCGTCAACCAGTACGGCGCCCAGTGGGGCCCGATGGCCGCGGCCTCCGTGCTCATCGCCGTCCCCGCCGCCCTGGTGTTCCTCTTCGCCCAGAAGCACCTGGTCACCGGCATGTCCGCCGGTGCCGTCAAGGGCTGACGGCGCTGAGCGCCCCTTCTGTACGCACCCCTGTACGCACCTCCTTACCTCCCAGGGAAGACATGACCCAGCATCTCGCCACCCCGGCCGACGCCCCGACCACCGGCACGCACACGGGCTGGTGGAGAGACGCGGTGATCTACCAGGTCTACCCGCGCAGCTTCGCCGACGGAAACGGCGACGGCATGGGCGACCTGGAGGGCATCCGCAGCCGGCTGCCGTACCTCAAGGACCTCGGCGTCGACGCCGTCTGGCTCTCCCCGTTCTACGCCTCGCCGCAGGCCGACGCCGGCTACGACGTCGCCGACTACCGGGCCATCGACCCCATGTTCGGCTCGCTCCTCGACGCCGACGCCGTGATCCGCGACGCCCACGCACTGGGCCTGCGCATCATCGTCGACCTGGTCCCCAACCACTCCTCCGACCAGCACGAGTGGTTCCAGCGCGCGCTGCGCGAGGGCCCCGGGTCCGTCCTGCGCGAGCGCTACCACTTCCGCCCTGGCAAGGGCGAGAACGGCGAACTGCCGCCCAACGACTGGGAGTCCATCTTCGGTGGCCCGGCCTGGACCCGTACCGAGAACCCGGACGGCACCCCCGGCGACTGGTACCTCCACCTCTTCGCCCCGGAGCAGCCCGACTTCAACTGGGAGCACCCCGCCGTACGCGACGAGTTCCGCTCGATCCTGCGCTTCTGGCTCGACATGGGCGTCGACGGCTTCCGTGTCGACGTCGCCCACGGCCTGGTCAAGGCCGAGGGCCTGCCCGACCTCGGCGCCCACGACCAGCTGAAGCTGCTCGGCAACGACGTCATGCCCTTCTTCGACCAGGACGGCGTCCACGAGATCTACCGCTCCTGGCGGCAGGTGCTCTCCGAGTACGACGGGGAGCGCGTCCTCGTCGCCGAGGCCTGGACCCCGACCGTCGACCGCACCGCGAACTACGTGCGCCCCGACGAGATGCACCAGGCCTTCAACTTCCAGTACCTGGGCACCCACTGGGACGCCGCCGAGCTGCGCCGCGTGATCGACGACTCGCTGGAGGCGATGCGCCCGGTCGGCGCCCCCACCACCTGGGTGCTCTCCAACCACGACGTCACCCGGCACTCCACCCGCTTCGCCAACCCGGCGGGCCTCGGCACCCAGCTCCGCGAGGCCGGCGACCGCGAACTCGGCCTGCGCCGGGCCCGCGCCGCGACCCTGCTGATGCTGGCGCTGCCCGGCTCGGCCTACGTCTACCAGGGCGAGGAGCTCGGCCTGCCCGACGTCACCGACCTGCCCGACGAGGTCCGTCAGGACCCGTCGTTCTGGCGGGCCAGCGGCCAGGACGGCTTCCGCGACGGCTGCCGGGTGCCGATCCCGTGGACCGTCGAGGGCGGTTCGTACGGCTTCGGCGACGGCGGCTCCTGGCTGCCGCAGCCCACCACCTGGGGAGGCCTGAGCGTCGAGGCGCAGACCGGCGACCCCGGCTCCACCCTGGAGCTGTACCGCAGCGCGCTCGCCGTGCGCCGCGAGCAGCCCGGACTCGGTGCGGGCGAGGCCGTCGAGTGGCTGGAGGCACCCGAGGGTGTGCTCTCCTTCCGCCGTGACGGCTTCGCCTGCATCGCCAACACCACCGGCCGGGCCATCACCGTCCCGCTGCCCGGCCGGTTCCTTCTCTCCAACGAGGAGATCCGGATCGCCGAAGGCGAGGGCACCGCGGTGCTGCCCGCCGACACCACCGTCTGGTGGGCGGTGTGACGATCCCCCTGCCGCGGGGCGCCGGGAACGGCGCCCCGCGGCTCGCGGACATCGCGGCCCAGTCCGGGGTCAGTGAGGCCACCGTCAGCCGGGTCCTCAACGGCAAGGCGGGGGTGGCCGGCGCGACCCGGCACAAGGTGCTCGCGGCGCTCGACGTGCTCGGCTACGAGCGTCCCGTACGCCTGAAACGGCGCAGCGCGGGGCTCGTCGGGCTCGTCGTGCCCGAGCTGACCAACCCGATCTTCCCGGCCTTCGCGCAGGTCGTCGAACAGGTCCTCGCCGGGCACGGATACACCCCGGTGCTCTGCACCCAGATGCCCGGCGGCGCCACCGAGGACGAGCTCGTCGAGCAGCTCGTCGAGCGCGGGGTGGCCGGCATCGTCTTCCTCTCCGGCCTGCACGCGGACGCCTCCGCCGACCCGGCCCGCTACGCCCGGCTGACCGGCCGGGGCGTGCCGTACGTCCTCATCAACGGCTACAACGAGCACATCGACGCCAACTTCGTCTCCCCGGACGACCGCGCCGCGGCCAGGATGGCCGTACGGCACCTGGTCGAGCTCGGTCACGAGCGGATCGGCCTCGCCATCGGCCCCACCCGTTACGTGCCCTCGCGCCGCAAGGCGGAGGGCTTCACCGCCGAGCTGTACGAGCTCCTCGGTGTCGAGCGGGCGGACGCCGAACGGTTCATCAGGCCCACGCTCTTCGGCGTCGAGGGCGGCCACGCGGCCGCCGACATCCTGCTGCGCGAGGGCTGCACGGGCATCGTCTGCGGCTCGGACCTGATGGCGCTCGGCGTGATCCGTGCCGTCCGGGCCCGTGGCCTGGACGTGCCCGGGGACGTCTCCGTCGTCGGCTTCGACGACTCCCCGCTGATCGCCTTCACCAGCCCGCCGCTGTCCACCGTGCGCCAGCCCGTGCAGGCCATGGCGACGGCGGCGGTCGGCGCGCTCCTGGAGGAGATCGAGGGCAATCCCGTGCAGCGCACGGAGTTCGTCTTCCAGCCGGAGCTGGTGGTGCGCGGTTCCACGGCGCAGCCGCCGGTCCGGGCCCTGGGGCCGCAAGTCCTTTCGTAACAACTCGCGTTGCGGTGTCCGGAGGGTTGACCGGGCGTCGGGGCACTCGTACGGTCACGGCTGAAAACAGTTGCTGAAGTTTTCGGCAACTTCTTGCGACAGTGAAGTCAGCAGGAGGAATTCATGGCCAGAAAAACCGTGGCCGCTGCACTCGCCCTCGTGGCGGGAGCCGCCGCTGTGGCCGTCACGGGAAACGCCCCGGCGCAGGCCGCCCCGCCCGGCGAGAAGGACGTCACCGCGGTGATGTTCGAGTGGAACTTCGCCTCGGTCGCCCGGGAATGCACCGACCGCCTCGGTCCCGCCGGATACGGATACGTCCAGGTCTCCCCGCCCCAGGAACACCTCCAGGGCGGCCAGTGGTGGACCTCGTACCAGCCCGTCAGCTACAAGATCGCCGGACGCCTCGGTGACCGCACCGCCTTCAAGAACATGATCGACACCTGTCACGCGGCCGGCGTCAAGGTCGTCGCCGACTCCGTCATCAACCACATGGCGAACGGCTCCGGTACGGGAACGGGCGGGACCCCGTTCTCCAAGTACGACTACCCGGGCCTGTACTCCGGCGCCGACATGGACGACTGCCGCGCGACGATCTCCAACTACCAGGACCGGGGCAACGTCCAGAACTGCGAACTGGTCCAGCTCCCCGACCTCGACACCGGCGAGGAGTACGTCCGCGGGAAGATAGCCGGCTACCTCAACGACCTGCTCTCCCTCGGCGTCGACGGCTTCCGTGTCGACGCCGCCAAGCACATGCCGGCCGCCGACCTCGCCAACATCAAGTCGCGGCTCACCAACCCGGGCGTGTACTGGAAGCTGGAGGCCATCCACGGCGCCGGCGAGGCCGTCTCCCCGAGCGAGTACCTCGGCAGCGGGGACGTCCAGGAGTTCCGCTACGCCCGCGACCTCAAGCGCGTCCTGCAGAACGAGAAGCTCGCCCACCTCAAGAACTTCGGCGAGGCCTGGGGCTACATGCCCTCCGGCCAGTCCGGCGTCTTCGTCGACAACCACGACACCGAGCGCGGCGGCGACACCCTCTCCTACAAGGACGGCGCGAACTACACCCTCGCCTCCGTCTTCGCGCTCGCCTGGCCCTACGGCGCCCCGGACGTCCACTCCGGCTACGAGTGGACCGACAAGGACGCGGGACCGCCCAACGGCGGCCAGGTGAACGCCTGTTACACCGACGGCTGGAAGTGCCAGCACGCCTGGCGCGAGATCTCCTCCATGGTCGCCTTCCGCAACACCGCGCGCGGCCAGGCCGTCACCGGCTGGTGGGACAACGGCAACAACGCGATCGCGTTCGGCCGCGGCTCCAAGGCGTACGTGGCCATCAACCACGAGTCCTCGGCGCTCACCCGCACCTTCCAGACCTCCCTGCCCGGCGGCGCCTACTGCGACGTCCAGTCGAACACCGCCGTGACGGTGAACTCGTCCGGCCAGTTCACCGCCACCCTCGGCGCCAACACCGCCGTGGCCCTGCACGTGAACGCGACGAACTGCGGTGGCGGCACCACCCCGACCACACCGCCGACGACGACCCCGCCGACCACGCCGCCCGCCACCGCGGGCGCCTCCTTCAACGCCACCGCCACCACCGTGGTCGGCCAGAACATCTACGTCACCGGCAACCGCGCCGAGCTCGGCAACTGGTCCCCGGCCGCCGCCCTGAAGCTCGACCCGGCCACGTACCCCGTCTGGAAGCTCACCGTCGGCCTGCCCGCCGGAACGGCCTTCGAGTACAAGTACATCCGCAAGGACGCCGCCGGAAACGTCACCTGGGAGTCCGGCGCCAACCGCACCGCGACCGTCCCCGCCTCCGGACAGATCGTCCTGAACGACACCTTCCGCAGCTGACCCTCCCTCTCCACCAGGGCCGCCCCCCCCCACATGGGGCGGCCCTCCCACCCGTACCCCCGTCCCTCCTCCAGGGAGCACCCCCGTGACACGCAAGAGAACGGCGGTCGCGCTGGCCGCCGCCCTGTGCGCCGCCCTCGTGCCCGCAGTCCCCGCGGCCGCCGCGCCCAGGCCCCCCGCCCCGCCCTCCGACCGGGCGCTCGCTGCCGAGCCCGCCCGACAGGACCTCACCCGCGAGCAGTTCTACTTCGTCCTGCCCGACCGCTTCGCCAACGGGGACACCTCCAACGACCGGGGCGGCCTCACCGGCAGCCGGACCCAGACCGGCTTCGACCCCACCGACAAGGGCTTCTACCAGGGCGGCGACCTCAAGGGCCTCACGGAGCGGCTCGACTACATCAAGGGCCTCGGCACCACCGCCATCTGGATGGCGCCGATCTTCAAGAACCGGCCCGTGCAGGGGGAGGGGAAGGACGCCTCCGCCGGCTACCACGGCTACTGGATCACCGACTTCACCCAGGTCGACCCGCACTTCGGGACCAACGCGGACCTGGAGAGGCTGATAGCCGCCGCCCACGCCAAGGGCATGAAGGTCTTCTTCGACGTCATCACCAACCACACCGCCGACACCGTCGACTACGCCGAGAAGAAGTACGGCTACCGCCCCAAGGGCGCCTACCCGTACCTCGACAAGGACGGCCGTCCCTTCGACGACCGGGCCGCCCTCGGGAAGGTCGACGCCGGCTCCTTCCCGTACACCCCCGTCCAGAAGGCCGAGAAGGCGGACACCAAGGTCCCGTCCTGGCTCAACGACCCGACGATGTACCACAACCGGGGCGACTCCACCTGGGCCGGGGAATCCGCCGAGTACGGCGACTTCGTCGGCCTCGACGACCTGTGGACCGAGCGCCCCGAAGTCGTCGAGGGCATGAAGAAGATCTATGAGAAGTGGGTCCGCGACTTCAAGATCGACGGTTTCCGCATCGACACCGTCAAGCACGTCGATCTGGACTTCTGGACCCAGTGGGCCACCGCCCTCGACGACTACGCCAAGAAGCAGGGCCGCGAGGACTTCTTCATGTTCGGCGAGGTCTACTCCGCCGACACCACCGTCACCGCCCCCTACGTCACCCGGGGCCGGCTCGACGCCACGCTCGACTTCCCCTTCCAGGACGCGGCCCGCGCCTTCGCCTCCCAGGGCTCCGGAGCCGACCGCCTCGCCAGGGTCTTCGCCGACGACTACCGGTACACCACCGACAAGGCCAACGCCTACGAGCAGGTCACCTTCCTCGGCAACCACGACATGGGCCGCATCGGGACCTTCCTCAAGCAGGACAACCCGAACGCCTCCGACGCCGAACTCGTCCGCCGCGCCACGCTCGCCAACGAGCTGATGTTCCTCTCCCGCGGCAACCCGGTGATCTACTCCGGCGACGAGCAGGGCTTCACCGGGGCCGGCGGCGACAAGGACGCCCGCCAGCCCCTCTTCGCAGCACAGGCCGCCGACTACCTCGACGACGACCAGCTCGGCACCGACCGCACCCACGCAAGCGACGCGTACGACACCACGCACCCGCTGTACAGGTCCGTCGCCGCCCTGTCGAAGCTGACCCGGGACAACCCGGCCCTCCGCGACGGCGTCCAGCAGGAACGGTACGCCGAGGGCTCCGTCTACGCCTTCTCCCGTACGGACGCGAAGACGCGCACCGAGTACCTCGTCGCCACCAACAGCGCCACCACCGCGAAGACCGTCACCGTCCCCGTCGACTCGGCGAACTTCCGCGCCCTGTACGGGAGCCAGGGTGCCGTGGCCGCCGCGAACGGCAAGGTCACCGTGACCGTCCCGGCCCTCTCCTCCCTGGTCCTCAAGGCCGACAAGCCCCTTTCGACGCCCACCACCGGGCCCGCCGTCACCCTGAAGGCCCCCGCGGCCGGAGCCACCGGCACCGTCGAGCTCACCGCCGACGTCACCGGCGGCGGCCTCAACCGGGTCGTCTTCGCCGCCCAGACCGGCAACGGCCGCTGGCAGACCCTCGGCACCGCCGACCACGCCCCCTACAAGGTCACCCAGCACGTGACCGCCCCCGCCGGCACCGC
Organism: Streptomyces zaomyceticus; assembly: GCF_014656215.1. GTDB lineage: Bacteria > Actinomycetota > Actinomycetes > Streptomycetales > Streptomycetaceae > Streptomyces > Streptomyces zaomyceticus. The sequence goes on from NZ_BNBZ01000032.1 coordinate 40,909, forward strand.
CCTGCGCTACAAGGCCGTCGTCGTCGACAGCACCGGCCGCACCGCGAGCGCCACCGCCGCCACCACCGCCGGACAGGTCCCCGCACCCGAGAAGCCGGTCGCCGTCGAGCGCACCCACGCCGTCGTCCACTACCGGCGCGAGGACGGGAACTACGACGGCTGGACCCTGAAGGGCGCCGGCCAGGAGGCCGCGTTCACCGGCCGCGACGCCCACGGGGCCTTCGCCTGGGTCAAGGTCCCCGAAGGCGCGTCCAGCGTCCCGTACACCGTCGAGAAGAACGGCACCGCCGACGGCCCGCAGCGCAGCGTCAACCTCGGCCGCACCGGCGAGGTCTGGATCACCCAGGGCCAGGACGGACAGTCCGACACCGCCCCCGCCGCCCCGCCGCAGGACAAGACCAAGGCCGTCCTCCACTACCAGCGCGCCGACGGGAACTACGACGGCTGGGGCCTCCACACCTGGACCGGCGCCGCCCAGCCCACCGACTGGTCCAAGCCGCTGATGCCGGTCCGCTTCGACGCCTACGGCGCCGTCTACGAGGTCCCGCTCACCGAGGGCGCGAGCTCCCTCTCGTACATCCTCCACAAGGGCGACGAGAAGGACCTCCCCACCGACCAGTCCCTCGACCTGGCCGGACTCGGCCACGAGGTCTGGATGCTCGGCGGACAGCCGAAGTACCTCCTCCCCACCGCGGGCGGCACCCCCAGCCTCGACCTCGGCAAGGCCGAGGCCCAGTGGATCGACCGTGACACGGTCGTCTGGAAGGTCAAGGCCAACGACTCCACCAGCCAGCAGCTCGTCCACGCCGAGGACGGCGGGATCACCGTCACCGACGGCGCCCTGAACACCGAGGGCCAGTGGCTCCGGCTCAACCGGACCGAGCTCACCGACGCCCAGCGGACGAAGTACCCCCACCTCGCGGAGTACCCGGCCTTCACCGTCGACCCCCGCGACACCGACCGCGTCCGCGACTCCCTGCGCGGCCAGCTGATCGCCACCCAGCGCGCCGCCAACGGCGCCCTGCTCGCCGCGACCGGCGTCCAGACCGCCGGCGTCCTCGACGACCTGTACGCGAAGAAGGCGACCGGCGCAGCCCTCGGCCCCGTCTTCCGCGACGGCAGGGTCACCCTCTCCGTATGGGCCCCCACCGCCCAGGACGTCGACCTCGAACTCGACGGCCGGGCCGTGCCCATGCGCCGCGACGACAGCTCCGGCGTCTGGTCCGTCACCGGACCGAAGTCCTGGACGGGCAAGCCGTACCGGTACGCGGTGAAGGTCTGGGCCCCCACCGTCCAGAAGGTCGTCACCAACAAGGTCACCGACCCCTACTCCACCGCCCTCACCACCGACTCCGCCCGCAGCCTCGCCGTCGACCTCGACGACACCCGGCTCGCCCCCAAGGGCTGGAAGACCCTGCGCAAGCCGGCCGCAGTGCCGCTGCGCGACGCCCAGATCCAGGAACTCCACATCCGCGACTTCTCGGTCGCGGACCCGACGGCCCGCGCCGATCACCGGGGCACCTACCTCGCCTTCACCGACAAGGGGAGCAAGGGCTCGCAGCACCTGAAGGCACTCGCCGCCTCCGGCACCTCCTACGTCCACCTCCTCCCGGCCTTCGACATCGGCACCATCCCCGAGAAGAAGTCCGGACAGACCACGCCCGCCTGCGACATCGAGGTCTACGCCCCCGACTCCGAGGAGCAGCAGGCCTGCGTCACCGCCGCCGCGGCCAAGGACGCCTACAACTGGGGCTACGACCCCCTGCACTACACCGTCCCCGAGGGCTCCTACGCCACCGACCCCGAAGGCACCCGCCGCACGGTCGAGTTCCGGCAGATGGTCCAGGCCCTCAACGGCGACGGCCTGCGCACCGTCATGGACGTCGTCTACAACCACACCGTCGCCGCCGGACAGTCCGACAAGTCCGTCCTCGACCGGATCGTGCCCGGCTACTACCAGCGCCTCCAGGCAGACGGCTCCGTCGCCACCTCGACCTGCTGCGCCAACACCGCGCCGGAGAAAGCGATGATGGGCAAGCTCGTCGTCGACTCCGTCGTCACCTGGGCCAAGGACTACAAGGTCGACGGCTTCCGCTTCGACCTCATGGGCCACCACCCCAAGGAGAACATCCTCGCCGTCCGCAAGGCCCTCGACGCCCTCACCGTCGCCAAGGACGGCGTCGACGGCAAGGCCGTCGTCCTCTACGGCGAGGGCTGGAACTTCGGCGAGATCGCCGACGACGCCCGCTTCGTCCAGGCCACCCAGAAGAACATGGCCGGCACCGGCATCGCCACCTTCTCCGACCGGGCCCGCGACGCCGTCCGCGGCGGCGGCCCCTTCGACGAGGACCCCGGAGTCCAGGGCTTCGCCTCCGGACTCTTCACCGACCCCAACACCTCCACCGCCAACGGCACCCCCGAGCAGCAGAAGGCCCGGCTCCTCCACTACCAGGACCTGATCAAGGTGGGCCTGACCGGCAACCTCGCCGACTACACCTTCACCGACACCTCCGGCCGTACGGTCAAGGGCAGCCAGGTCGACTACAACGGCGCCCCGGCGGGCTACGCGGCCGCCCCGGGCGATGCCCTCGCCTACGCCGACGCCCACGACAACGAGTCCCTCTACGACGCGCTCGCCTTCAAGCTCCCGGCGAGCACCACCCCCGCCGAACGCGCCCGGATGCAGGTCCTCGCGATGGCGACCGCCACCCTCTCCCAGGGCCCGGCGCTCTCCCAGGCGGGCTCGGACCTGCTGCGCTCCAAGTCCCTCGACCGCAACTCGTACGACAGCGGCGACTGGTACAACGCGATCCACTGGGACTGCGCGGACGGCAACGGTTTCGGCCGCGGCCTTCCGCCGGCCGCCGACAACAAGGCCAAGTGGTCCTACGGCAAGCCGCTGCTCGTGAACCCGGCCCTCACGGTCGGCTGCGGGCAGATCGACGGAGCCTCCGCCGCGTACCGCGACCTGCAGAAGATCCGTACGACCGAGCCGGCGTTCTCCCTGGCCACCGCCGGGCAGGTGCAGAACAGCCTGTCCTTCCCGCTCTCCGGCCGTGAGGAGACCCCGGGCGTGATCACGATGCGCCTGGGCGACCTGGTCGTCGTCCTCAACGCGAGCCCGGAGCGCACCGCGCAGAAGGTCGCCGAGTCGGCGGGCTCCTCGTACGTCCTGCATCCCGTGCAGGCGTCGGGCTCCGACAGCGTCGTGAAGTCGGCCTCCTACGAAGCCGGTTCCGGCACCTTCACGGTCCCGGCGCGGACGGTGGCGGTCTTCAAGACCACGAGCTGACCGCGAGCCGACCACGAGCCGACCGCCGACCGGCGAGCCGGTCGCGGGCGGACCAGGGCCCCGGCGTGACATCCCCGTCACGCCGGGGCCTTCGCCATGGGCGTCACGCCAGACGCTTCTCCATCAGCGTCACCGTGTACCGGCGGCCGTCGGGGCCGGCCTTCTCCAGGAGCGGCGCGAGGGCCGTGTACCCGGCGCCCTCGTAGTACGTCCCCAGGCGCGGATTGAGCGTCTCGCAGTCCAGCCGGGCCAACGTCCGGCCCGAGGCGGCGATCCGCTCCTCCGCGTGCGCGAGCAGCACCCGCCCGGCCCCGGCGGGCGCCGCCTCCCGGTCGGTCATCAGCCGGTGCACGTACCCCGCCACCGGCGGCTGCGGCCCCCAGACCTCCCGGTCCTCCCACCACAGCTCGTACGCGCCGACGACCCGGTCCCCCTGGGACGCCAGCCACACCTCGCCGTCGGCGACGCGCGCCCGGAAGTGCTCGGCGCCCTTCCCGCCCGGCTTCCACTGGTCGATCCCGTTCCGCACCATCCAGGCGGCCGCCCCGTCGAACAGTCCCACCAGAAGGTCCAGATCGCCGTCGTCCGCCTGCCGGAAGGTCACTTGTGTGGTCATGGCGATCACCGTAAAGGTAGGGCCAGACATCCGTTTCCCCGGGAGTGACCTCATGCCGCAGATCACCGTGGACTACTCCGCGCCCCTCGACCGGCGCGGCTTCGCGCTCGCCCTGCACCCGCTGGTCGTCGAGGCCGTGAACACCGAGCTGGACGCCTGCAAGACCCGCTTCCGCGAGGTCGAGGAGACCGTCGTCGGCGACGGCGCCGCCGAGGACGTCCTCGTGCACGTCGAGATCGCCCTGCTCTTCGGCCGCACGGACGACACCAAGGCGCGGCTCTCGAAGGCCGTCCTCGACCTGCTGCCGAAGTACGTCAAGGCGACCGAGAACGTCCGGCTCTCCGTCGAGGTCCGCGACCTCGAATCGTCCTACCGCAAGCGCTGATCGGGCACGGAGGGCGCCTCGGGGGAGACCGCGGGCACCAGCGCGACGAGCCGGGCCACCAGCTCCCCGAAGGGGCCGTCGGCCGGCTCGTCCGCGAGGATGCCGACCAGGATCTCCGCCATGTCCGGGTCGTACGCCGCACTCACCGCGGCGAGCGCCGCGAAGTCGTGCACGAGCTGCAGCTCCAGCTCGGCGCGCGGCACCCGGCGGCCGTCCAGCCAGATCAGCGCCGTCGACTCGGCGAGCGAGACCCAGGAACGGACGACCAACTCCAGCCGGGCGGACGGCTTGTCGACCCCCAGATGGGCGAGGATCTGCACGTACGCGGCGAGCCGCACCTCGTCGATCATCGCGTTCGTCGTGGACGAACCCACCGCGGGGCCGCCCCGCATCAGCGCCGCGAACCCGGGGCCGTGGTCGTCCACGAAGTCGAAGAACCGGCCCATCACCCGCAACAGCCGCGCCCCGAGCGGACCCTGCGGGGGCTCGACGAACCGGGCCGCGAGCTCGTCGGCGGCCCTCCGCAGCGCGGCCTCGTAGAGGCTCTGCTTGCCGGGGAAGTAGTGGTAGACCAGCGGCCGCGAGATCCCCGCGGCCGCGGCGATCTCGTCGATGGACACCTCGTCGGGAGAGCGGTGGCTGAAGAGTTCGAGGGCAACCCCGATCAGCTGCTGCTTGCGCTCCTCGACGCCCATCCTGCGGCGTACCCCGGTCGTCATACGAACAGCCTAACGGGGTCGGTTACGCTCCTGCTCCATGAGCGCTTCCGACCAGGACACCCAGGCCGCCAAGGCCCCGGAGGCCCCTGAGGCCCCCGAGGCCGACGAGACCCGCGAAGAGACCTCCGCAGACACCTCCGGCGAGCCCGACGAGGCCGACGAACCCGATGAACTCGACGCGGACGACAGGGGCGACGGCGACGCGGACGCCGAGGACGACGGGGACGAGGAAGACGCCGAGGACGCCGAGGAGGAGGCGCCCACGGCAGGGCTCACGCCGAAGCAGGCGCGGCGACTGCGCGTCGCCGCCGCCTCCGTGCTCCTCGTGGCGATGGCCGTCGTCCTGCTGGTCCGCCTCGCGAGCCGGACGTCCGTCCTCGTCGTCGGCGTGTACGGCCTCGCCATGATCCTCTGCGGGATCGTGATCGAGCTCTCCCGCAACGGCCGTACCCGGCTCGGCACCTGGCTCCTGGTGAGCGGTCTCCTCGCCGCGCTCGCCCTGGACTGGCTGGTCCTGCCGTAGGGGGTCAGAGGTCGAGGACGAGCCGCTTTCCCGCGCAGCGCGAGACGCAGATCAGCATCGAGTCGCCCCGCTCGGCGTCGGTGAGCAGCTCGTCCCGGTGGTCGATCTCCCCCTCCAGGACCCGCTGTCGGCAGGTCCCGCAGAAGCCCTGCCGGCAGGAGTACGTGATGCCCGGGAGCTCCTCGCGGACCGCCGCGAGGACCGACCGGTCGGCGGCCACCTGCACCGTGCGTCCGGAGCGGCGCAGTTCGACCTCGAAGGCGGTGCCCCCGGTCGTCGCGGCGGCCGAGAAGCGCTCCAGGCGCGGGGCCCGGCCCTCCGGCATCGCCGCCGTCACGGCGTCCATCAGCCCCTCGGGACCGCAGCAGTAGACCAGGGTCTCGGCCGGTACGTGGGCGAGGAAGCCCAGATCGGGGAAGCCGGACACGTCCTCGGCGACGACGGACACGCGGTCGCCTCCGCCCAGCGCCTCGATCTCGTCCAGATACGGCATGGTGGCCCGGCTCCGCCCGCAGTACACGAGCCGCCAGTCCGCCCCGGCCGCCTCGGCGGCACGCAGCATCGGCAGGACCGGGGTGATGCCGATGCCTCCGGCGACGAAGACGTACGAGGGCGCGGCGACCAGCGGGAAGCGATTGCGCGGCCCCCGGATCTCGATCTCCACGCCCTCCCGGAGCCGGTCGTGGACCTCGCGCGAGCCGCCCCGGCCGCCCTGCCCGGCCTCGATCAGCCGGGTCGCGACGGTGTACGAGGCGGTGTCGGCCGGGTCGCCGCAGAGCGAGTACTGCCGCACGAGGCCGGAGGGCAGGACGAGGTCGACATGGGCGCCGGGCTGCCAGGAGGGCAACCCGGTCCCTTCCAGGCGGAGTTCGACGACACCCTCGGCGGGAGTGGCGCGCCCGGTCACCACGACCTTGCGGGGGACCGTGCTGCCCCGGCCGTACCCGGACACGGGCTCGTCCAGGGCGGGCAGGGGCCACAGCGGGGCGGTGGTCATCCGGCTGCGGACGGCGCGGCGGACGAGCAGCGCGGCCCCGGCGACCAGGGCGACGGTGGTGAACCGGGGCATCAGTGACCTCCGTTGGCGCCGGGGGAGGAGGCCAGGTAGGCCATCGCCTGCGCGGTGTCACCCTCCTGGGAGGGGTGGTAGGCGCGGCTGAGGTAGCGGGGTATCGAGCGCAGCATGTCCGGGGTGGAGGGCAGTACGCCCTGCCGGCCCTTGCGGACGAACTGGCCGAAGGAGGCCTTGCCGTCGAGGAGGCTCGGGTCGTTCTCCATGAAGAAGCGGACGCCCCGCTGCCAGAGGAAGACGAGCGCGGAGAAGGCCAGCGCCCAGGTGCGGGCGCGGCGCCGGTAGCCGCCGTCGAGGTGCATGAAGAGCTCGAAGGCGACCGAGCGGTGCTCGACCTCCTCCGCGCCGTGCCAGCGCAGCAGATCGAGCATGGTGGGGTCGGCGCCGACCCGGTCGAGCTCGTCGGCGTTGAGCACCCAGTTGCCGAGGAAGGCGGTGTAGTGCTCGATCGCGGCGATCATCGCGACCCGCTCCATCAGCCACCAGCGGCGCGGCCGGCCCGGCGGCAGGGTCCGGTCCCCGAGGAGCTTCTCGAAGAACCAGTCGACCTGCGCGGTGTACGGGGTGGGGTCGAGGCCCTGCTCCCTGAGGTGCGGGAGGACGTCGTCGTGGGCCTGGGAGTGGACGGCCTCCTGGCCGATGAAGCCGATGACGTCCGCGCGGAGCCGGTCGTCGGTGATGTACGGCAGCGCCTGCTTGTAGACGTGCACGAACCAGCGCTCGCCGGCCGGGAGCAGCAGGTGCAGCACGTTGATGGTGTGCGTGGTGAAGGGATCGCCGGGTACCCAGTGGAGCGGGGTCGCGTCCCAGTCGAAGGAGACCTTGCGGGCCTTGAGTTCGACGTGCTCCGACGCCACCGGTGCGGGCTGCGTATTAGACATGCCGTCAATGTACTGAGGGGTAGGCGACGGCGACAGGGTCTGTGCACGGTGTTTTTGGGCGGTGGGTGGTGAGCGGTGGGAGGTGGGTGATGGGCGGTGGGCGAGTGGGGACGGGGCCGGGGCCGGTGGGTGGGCCGCTCCACCCCGGCCCCGGCCCCCCGGGGGTCACCTGAGGGCGCCCACCCGCCTTCCGTCCCGCAGGACGCCGTTCAGATCGGCCCGCGCCCCCGCCGCCGCCCGCACCGCGAGGACCGGGCCGTCGGACCGGCCCTTCACCCCGCCCGAGGTCTCCAGGGAGGCGAAGTCCGGACTGCCCGCCGCCAGGACGTACCAGCCGCCGCCCGGCGCCTGCCACAGGACACCCGCCAGGACCCGGGGATCCCGCACCCCGCACGCGGGCGAACCCTCGGAGCGGGCCGCGAGCGCCGCGGGCACACCGGGCGACGGGACCAGGAACTGGGCGAGGGTCCGGCTGCCCGTGCCCCGCCAGGTCTCCGCACGCGTGCAGAGCCAGGTGCCCCGCCCGGCACCCTCGGGCAGCGCCTGCCGGGCGAACCGCCAGGCGTTCACCGAGCGCACCCCGTGCGCCCGTACGGCCGTCAACTGGCACGCGGTCCGCGCCCAGGCCTCCCGCGCCTCCTGCCCCGTGGCGTCCACCGGGGCGGCCGGCGGGCCCCACAGCAGCCGGGCGGGGGCCAGCTCGCCGAGATCGGCGAGAAGCCGCTGCCCCGAACCGTCCCCCACCTGAAGGGCGTTCCAGCGCGTGCAGCTCCTCGCGAGCGCCGGACTCGGCATCGGGTCGGTCACCCCGCCGGCGTCCCGCGCGAGCGGACGGGGCGCCTTGCCGGGCGCGAGGAGATCCCGTACGGCGGTCTCCGCCACCCAGGGCGCCGTCAGATACCGCACGTTCCCCGCCGCACGGGACAGGACGAGCGCCGCCGAACCGACCGTGTCGGCGCCGTCCGTCCGGGCGAAGTCGAGCGCGGCGCCCGCCGCGCCCTCCACCGGCTCCGCGTACCGCACCGCCCGCAGCCCGTCGTGGAGGAGCACCACCCGGGCTCCGTCGACGACACCGGCGAAGAGCAGCTGGGGCGGCCCCATCGGCGGACCCACGGGTGTCCCGGGCGTCGCGGAGGAGTGCACCGAGGCACCGGGCCGCGCCCACACGGCGAGCGCCCGCCGCAGCAGCGCGCCGTCCCCGGTGAGCCCGCCACGCGCGGGCCACACGGAGAAGTCCTGCCGGGTGGAACCGGTCCAGACGGCCGGGGCGACCCGCTTGAGCGCCCCGGGGTCGAGGGCGGCCTCGGCGGCGGGGTTACGGGCGTACGAGGGCGCCGCAGCACCGTTTCTGCCCCATCCGTCCCCGGGCAGCCCGAGCAGCGCCCCGCACACGAGAAGCGCGGCGAGGGCGACGAGCGCGGCGCGTGCGTGCTGCCGCCGCCGGATGAGATCGGTGGGCCGGGCCTGAAGGGCGCAGGGATCGAACTCGTCGGACTCGAGCAGGGCGACACCGCTCCGCCGGCGCCCGGGATCGAAGGACCCCGGGGCCCCACCGCCCGGCAGCGGCCCGGGCGGGCCGCCGGAGCCGTCGACTCCGTGCCCGGGGTCCCGACGGGCGCGCGAACCACCGGGGCCGGCCGTTCCGCCGCCGTCGCCGCCGCGCCCGGTCGCTTCACCCACGCTTCCGGTTCCGTCGCGCTGCCCGGGCCGGCCCTGCCGGCCCTGTTCGCCCACTCGGTCGGCGCGGCCGTCCCGACGCGCGGGACCGGAGCCGGCCCGGCCGTCGGCCCCGACGGCGCCCGGGTCGCCACTCGGTCCCGGGCCGGCGCCGTGCCGACCGCGGTCCCCGCCGTCGCGTCGCGGTCCGCCCCGCTCGCCGACGCGTTCGGTACGGCCGTACCCGTCCTCGGCGCGGGCGCCGGATACGGGAGCGGTCGGACCCCCCTGCGTTCCGACAGTCCCGCCCGCTCCGTCCGGAGAGTCCATCGCGTCCGCCGCGTCCGCCTCCGAGAGGGCCGACGCCGGGTCCTCCACCCCCGCCGCGGCCAGCACCCGCAGGACCTCGGCGTCGCCCTGGCGCTCCAGGCCCCGGAGGACGTACGCCGCGCGGCCGGGGCCGGAGAGGCGGGACAGCCGCTGGTCGAGGGCGAGTTCGTCGGCGCCGCCGACCCGGGGGAACAGCCGCAGCCCCCACACGTGCGGGAGCAGCGGCGGGAACTGCGCCCGGCGAGGGAGGGCGAGCCGTCGCAGCGGCAGCCCCGCGACGAGCGCCTGCCGCAGCACCTCACCCCGGACGAAGGCGTAGCCGGGATCGACCGCGTCCTCGGCGAGCCGCGGCTGCGGCACGGCCGGACCGGGGACCCGGCGGCGCGGCAGCGAGCGCTGGACGAGCGCGTGCGCGGTCAGGACCCGGCGGTTGCGGCCGAGCGACGGAGGCAGCACGAGATACGCGATGCGGACGAGACGCGGATAGCGCTCGACGAGCGCCGCCTCGGCCTGCTCGACGTCGACGGGGCCCACGGGCGAGGGAACGAGATCCTTGGTGCTCACGTTCAGCAGAACGAGCGATTCTTCCGATGGTCACCCCGGTCCCGGGGGCGCACGGAAGGCGGCCCCGGACCGCGTCGAGGGACAGCGGTCCACCCGCCGCCGCCCCGCCTCGGTCCCGCCCCGCCCCGGTCCCGGCCCCCGCTCACCCCCGGCCCGTCACCGGCTCGCCCCGCCCCCGGCACTCGCTCACCCCGGGCCCGTCACCCGTCCGTCAGGCCTCCGTGGCCTTCCGTCAGTCGCTCGCGCATCCGCGCCGTCACCTCGTCCGGGACGCCCAGCCCCTCCCGTACGTACTTCTCCATCGACCCGTGCCGGACCGCCACCTCGTCGAGTGCCGCGTCCAGGTACTCCGGGAGGACCCCGATCAGATCGAGCGCGAGGTCGGGGTTGCCGCCCTGGGTGATGAAGCCCTCGATCATGGGCGCGAACGCCTGCCGTACCGCCGTGTTGACCGACAGATACTCCTCCCGAACCGTCTCGTCGTCCGCGCCGAGCAGCGACAGGACGACCGTCGCCGCCCATCCCGTCCGGTCCTTTCCGGCCGAGCAGTGGAAGAGCAGCGGCCCGGCGTCCCGGGCACCCAGTTCGGTGAGCAGGGCACGGTAGGCGGCGCGGGCGGCGTCACCGGAGACGAAGGTCCGGTACGTACGGGCGAAGGCCGACCGGACCTGGCCCCCGCCGAGGTGTTCCTCGGCGAGCGCCGGGTCGGAGAGCAGCTCCTTCAGCCGGGCGGCGGGCGGCAGGCCGCTGATGGCCAGATGGTCGGCGAGCACGTCCGCGACGAGCAGGCGCGCGCCCTCGGGAAGCCGGTCGGGCCGGGTGCCGCGCTCGCTGTCCGTACGGAGGTCGACGACCGTACGGATGCCCAGGCGGGCCACGGCGGGCTCGGCGGGGTCCAGCCGGTCGAGATGCGCGGAGCGCAGGACGAGGCCGGGGCGGACGGAACTCCCGGCACCGAGCGGCAGGCCGCCGAGATCGCGGAGGTTGGCGACGGAGGTGGCGGGGATGGCGGGCATGACGGTCGACTCCTCCGGTTCGTGCGCGTTCGAGTCGACCGTAATGGATCGTCCCGGTTCGGGCAGGTCCGGCGGGATCGTCGCCCCGTGCCGGATCTGCCTGCCCGTCACCCCGCGCCGACCGGTCGGCGTTACCCGCCGAGCGCGGCCACCACCTCCGCCTCCCGCTCAGGCGAGAGGCCGACCTGGGGACGGTCCGGCCGCTGCGGCGCGGTGCCGCCGAGCGAGTCCAGCCACGTCCAGGTGTCCGCGACCGTCTCCGCCGCGGACCGGCAGCGCAGCCCGGCCGCGACGGCCCGGGACACGTCGGCGGTGTACATCGCGTCGAACATCTCGCCCGGCGGCAGCCACACCGGCAGCTCCGACCACGGTGCCGCCCCGGCCGCGAGCAGCGCCTCCGGCTCCGCCCAGCGGAGCTCGGCGTCCGAGCCGGTGGCCCGGACGCACGCGTCGAGCAGCTCGCCCATGGTCGCGTGGCCGGGCGGCGAGACGAGGTTGTACGGCCCGGAGAGCCCGGCGGCCACCGCGTCGAGCGTCCACTCGGCCAGGTCGCGGACGTCGATGTACTGGATCGGCAGCGTGGCGGGCCCGGGCGCGAGCACCGGTCCGCCCTGCGCGATCCGGCCGAGCCACCAGGGGAGCCGGCCCACGTTCTCGTACGGCCCGATGATGAGTCCGGCGCGGACGGACAGCGTCCGGTCCGCTCCGAAGGCGGCCGTCGCGGCGAGCTCGCCACCCCGCTTGGCCTCGGCGTACGGCACCTCGCCGTCGTCTGGCGAGCCCTCCACCAGCGGGCCGTCCTCCGCGAGTCCGGCGGCGGCCGGCCACGCGTACACGGAACGGCTCGACACATAGGCGAACCGGCCGACCCGGTCGGCGAGCAGCCGCGCCGCGTCCCGTACCGCGGAGGGAGCCGCCGACCAGGTGTCCACGACGACGTCCCAGGAGCCTGTGGCGAGGGCGGCGAGACCCTCCGGACCGGTCGTGCGGTCACCGATCAGCGAGGTGACCCCGGCCGGCGGCGCGTGCCGGCCGCGGTGGAAGACGGTCACCTCCCACCCGCGGTCGAGCGCCGCCTCGACGACCGCGCGACCCACGAACTCCGTACCACCGAGCATCAGAAGTTTCATGATCAGAGCGTGCGGGACCGCACCCCGAGGGGCCAGGGCTTTCCGCTCCCGGAGGATTCCGCCACGGGAGGAACGCCGGAGGGAACCCCGGCGGAACGTCACCGACTTGGCTGAAGTGCGATCGGACGGGGAGGGCCTCTCGTGCTCCGAGTGGCCGGATGACACCATGGCGGGCGATGACGAATGCCCGGTCGCCCCTGCGCGCCTTGCGAGCCGCCCTGTTCGCGGTGGTGTGCGTGACCTTGGCCGCCGTGGGGCATTCGTCCATGTCTGCGCATCGGCTGCCGGCCCTGGCCCTGCTCGGCGCGTTCGCCCTGACGGCGGCCGTCGCGTGGGCCGCCGCCGGCCGACGGCGGAACGGGCCGACGATCGCGGGGGCGCTGTTCGGCCTCCAGGGCGCGCTGCACGCGGTCTTCGCGATGGCCGGATCCCACGCGGGGGACACGGGTCACCCGGCGTCGGCGACCGGCACGCACGGCGCGTCAGGCGGGTACGGCATGCACGGCATGGCCGGGACGCACGGCATGAGCGCCATGACCGACCCGCCCGCCGACCCCTCGGCCACGGGTGTGGGCTCGGGCACGGACGCGGACGCGGTCATGACCATGGTCATGGGCACGGGGACGGGCTCCGGCATCGGCATGCTCGCCGCCCACCTCCTCGCCGCGCTGCTCTGCGGTCTCTGGCTGGCCCACGGCGAGGCCGCGTTCTTCACGCTGGCCCGGGCCGCCCTCGCGTACGCCTTCACCCCCCTGCGCCTGCTCTTCGCGCGCGTGCGGGTCCCCGACGCCCCCCGCCGCCCTGTCCGCAGGGCCCGGCGGAACGCCCACCGGCCGCACACCGTCGTCCTCGCGCACACCCTCTCCCGGCGCGGCCCGCCCCGGCTGTCCGCACCCCGCGCCACGACCCTCGGAGCACACGTCTGACCCGGGGGTCCCTTCCCCCTGTCTGCACCGACTCCAAGGACAGTCACAGCCATGACCATCGACGATCCCGCACGCCCGGACACGTCCGAGGCGCCACCGTCGGAGAACACCGAGCCCGCCACCCAGGCCGGCTCCGAGAGCCCCACCAGCCCCGCGAGCCCCGCGAAGCCCACGGCATGGAGCGCCCTGCGCCCCCTCGTCCTGCGCCTCCACTTCTACGCGGGTGTCCTCGTCGCCCCCTTCCTCCTCGTCGCCGCCGCCAGCGGCCTGCTGTACGCGCTCTCCTTCCAGGCCGAGAAGGTGGTGTACGCGCACGAGCTGGAGGTCCCCGTCGGCGAGACGACCCTGCCGCTCTCCCGGCAGGTGGACATCGCCCGCGAGGTCAACCCGAACGGCACCGTCACCGCCGTCTGGCCCGGCGCCGAACCCGGCGCGACCACCCGGGTCCTGATGGCCGACCCGGACGTCCCCGAGGACACCTCGCTGGCCGTCTTCGTCGACCCGTACACCGGGGACGTACGCGGGCAGCTGCCCAGCTACGGCAGCTCCGGCGCCCTTCCGCTGCGCACCTGGATCGACGGTCTGCACCGCGATCTGCACCTCGGTGAGACCGGCCGCAACTACAGCGAGCTGGCCGCGAGCTGGCTGTGGGTCGTCGCGCTCGGCGGTCTGCTGCTCTGGCTCGGCCGACGCCGGAAGAACCGCCGCGCCCTGTTCGTACCCGAGGGCGGCCCCGCCTCCCGCCGCCGGACGCTGTCCTGGCACGGCTCGGTCGGCCTGTGGGCGGTGACCGGACTCGTCCTGCTCTCGGCGACGGGCCTGACCTGGTCGCGGTACGCGGGCGAGAACATCGGCGTCGTCCAGGACGGTCTCGGCGGCGCGACCCCCACCCTCACCGCGACCGTCGGCGACGCCGCGGCCGGCGGCTCCTCGGAGCACGAGGGACACGGCGGCGCCCACACCGGCGGCTCCACCGCGCAGGGCCCGGACATCGGCCTCGACAAGGCGCTGGAGGCGGCCCGCGCGGCCGGCATCGACAGCCCGAGGATCTCGCTGGTCCTGCCGTCCGAGGGCAAGGGGTACGTGGTCAAGGAGACCGACACCCAGTTCCCGCTGGAGCTCGACTCGGTCGCCCTCGACCCGGCGGACGGCGCGGTCCTCGACCGGCTCGCCTTCGCGGACTACCCGCTGCTCGCGAAGCTCACCCGGATAGGCATCGACGGGCACACCGGCGTGTTCCTCGGCCTGTTCAACCAGCTCGCCCTCGCGGTCCTCGCGCTCGCGCTGATCCTGCTGATCGTCTGGGGCTACCGCATGTGGTGGCTGCGCCGACCGGGCCGCCCGGTGGCGCGAGGGGCGTGGCGGAAGATCCCGGTCACGATGCTGCTGCCGCTGCTCGCGGTCACGGCGTCGGTGGCGTGGTTCGTCCCGCTGCTGGGTCTCAGCCTGCTGCTGTTCCTGGCCGTGGACCTCACCCTGGCGCTGGTGGCCAGGGTGAGGGCGAAGTCGCGAACGGCCGACTCCGGCCGAACCGCCTGATCAGGGCGTGTACTTGTAGCCGACCCGCCGCACGGTCTGGATCGTGTGGCGGTGCTCGGCGCCCAGCTTGCGGCGCAGCCGGGCCACGTGCACGTCGACCGTACGGCCGTCGCCGACGTGCCCGTATCCCCACACCGTGGTGACCAACTGGTCGCGGGTGTGCACCCGGTGGGGGTTGGCCACGAGATGGGCCAGCAGCTCGAACTCCAGATACGTCAGGTCCAGCGCCTGCCCGTCCACGACGGCGATCCGCTGCACACCGTCGATGGCCACCGGTCCCTGCTCCTCCACCGGGGCGGCGACGGGCGCGGGCACGGGGGCGGCGACGGGCTGGCGCGGCTGCTGATCGGCCGGCACGAGCACGAGGTAGCCGACCATCGGCGGGCGCCCCGGCAGCGTGGGAAGGGTGTGCGGGGGAGCGGGCAGCAGGGTGGCGCCGGGCGGCAGGAAGTCCGCGACCTGGGCGAAGTCGACGACCTCGTTGGGGTCGACGGCGCGGAGTCGGTGACGGCCGGGACGGACGGCCGTGAGGGAAGCACTCTGGGTGTGGGCCATGAGAGGTCAGCTCTTTCGCGCGGAGAAACGGACGGACAGGAGTCGTACGTCGTGCGCGTCGGCCGAAGGCCGTGGATCGGACCGTACCGATCGGGGCTTTAGAGGGCCGACGCGTTCCTCGCGCGGCAACACACCCGGTCGAAGTCGTGGTGCTGCCGGGAAGGCCAGAACGGCTCGAGGTCGTGACGACCCGTCGCGGTGTCGTTCTGTGTGATGGCCATATCCCTATTGAACCAGAAGGGAATGCCTCCGACGACCCCTTCACCGGCCAAACCCCGTGTCGTGCTTCCCACATGCCGGGAGAGCCGCCCACCCGGACGGCCGGGGAGACCCCCTCCGGGAGGACGTGGGGGACGCCCGCCCGGACGACGGGGGAGACGCCCGCCCGGACGACGGAAGGGGCGCCCACCGTGGCCGGTGGGCGCCCCTTCCGAATCGGTGCGGATCAGACCTGTCCGGCCTTCTCCAGGGCCTCGCAGCAGGTGTCCACCAGGAGGCGGGTCACCGTGTACGGGTCCACGTTCGCGTTCGGGCGACGGTCCTCGATGTAGCCCTTCTGGTCCTGCTCGACCTGCCACGGGATGCGGACCGAGGCGCCGCGGTCCGAGACGCCGTAGGAGTACTGGTCCCACGGGGCGGTCTCGTGCAGACCCGTCAGGCGGTCGTCGATGCCGGCGCCGTAGTTCTTGACGTGGTCGAGCGGCTTCGAGCCCTGGCCGAGGGACTCGGCGGCGGTGATGATCGCGTCGTAGCCCTCGCGCATCGCCTTGGTGGAGAAGTTGGTGTGCGCGCCCGCGCCGTTCCAGTCGCCCTTCACCGGCTTCGGGTCCAGCGTCGCGGAGACGTTGAAGTCCTCGGCCGTGCGGTACAGCAGCCAGCGGGCGATCCACAGCTGGTCGGAGACCTCCAGCGGCGCCAGCGGGCCGACCTGGAACTCCCACTGGCCGGGCATGACCTCGGCGTTGATGCCGGAGATGCCGAGACCGGCCTTGAGGCAGTTCTCCAGGTGCGCCTCGACGATCGGGCGGCCGAAGATCTCGTCCGCGCCGACGCCGCAGTAGTAGCCACCCTGGGCGGCCGGGAAGCCGTTGACCGGGAAGCCGAGCGGGCGGGTGCCCTCGAAGAACGTGTACTCCTGCTCGATGCCGAAGATCGGCTCCTGAGCGGCGTACTTCGCGGCGATCTCGGCCAGCGCGGCACGCGTGTTGGACTCGTGCGGCGTCATGTCCGTGTTGAGGACCTCGCACAGCACCAGGACGTCGTCGCCGCCGCGGATCGGGTCGGGGCAGACGAAGACCGGCTTGAGGACGCGGTCCGAGGCGTGGCCCTTGGCCTGGTTCGTGCTGGAACCGTCGAAGCCCCAGATCGGCAGCTCGCCGAGCGTGGCGCCCCCGCCCACGATGATCTTCGTCTTCGAACGAAGCTTCGCGGTCGGCTCGGTGCCGTCGATCCAGATGTACTCAGCCTTGAAGGTCACGGGCCTCATCCTTTGGGCGTGCTGCTGCGGGTGTCGCGGCGGCTCGCGGCGCTGCGAGAAGCTGCGGTGTCTGTGTCCGGTCGCAGCTTCGCAACACGGGATTTCCCGTCGGTTGCCCGAATGTGAACCCCGTGTTACTCAGCTTTCCTGATTTTCGCGGAGTCGCTGTGCGACGGCGTGCGCGTTCAGGAGCGAGCCGAGACCCGCGCCCCCGACACGCCGTACGACCTCCGCGTACGAGGTCCCCAGGGCCTCCGCCGTCCGCTCCAGGTGCCAGTCGCAGTCGGCGAGCCGGCGCAGCAGGTGCCCCTTGCGGATCTGGTTCTCGGAGAGCCGGAAGGTCTTCAGATAGACCGCCCGGCCCTTGTGGTCGGTGATCAGCTCGCCGATGTGCTGCTCCGGTCCGCCCCGCCGGAACGGCGGCAGGAACCGGTGCAGATCGAACGGCCCCGCCCGGTGGACCCGCTCGAAGGCGTACGAGGTCTCCAGGAGGTCCCGCGCCATGAGCCCGTCGTGCGCCACGGCCCAGGCCCGCTCCTGCTCCCGGGCGGCCGCCCGCAGGTCCGCGAGGGTCCGGATACCGCCGGCCCCGTCCCGGATCCGCGCCGTGAACTCGGGCACCGGGCCGCCGTACCAGGCGTACTGGTGGACCAGCTCCCCGTACAGGTCCTCGATCAGGGTCGGATGCAGAAGCCGGTAGTCGTCGGGGTGCGGTACGACGAAGGCCGCGGCCAGCGCGTCGGCCACGTACAGGAGCAGCCCGCACTGGCCGGGATGGACCTCGAAGATCCGCAGCGCCTCGGCGAGCCCGGGTACCGCCCGCCCCGCGTACGCCGCCTCGGCGCGCGGCGAGAGGCCGTGCCTCAGCGCCTCGCCCGACCACTCCTCCCAGGCCGTCGACGGCCCGCCGAAGTGCAGTGCGAGGTACCCCTCGAGCGCGAGATGCAGCGGCAGGAAGCGGAGCCGCCGCTCGGCGCGCCCGTCGGGGTCCCGGCGCCGCTTGGCCATCCGGTGGATCCGGCGTACGGGCATGCAGTCCGGCGCGGAGTCGCCGCCCCCGCCGCCGCTCGCCCCGCCGCCGAGGCGGGTCCCGTACGCGGCGGACTCCGCGCCCGTCCCCGACCCGGTTCCCGTCCAGTCGGCGACGAAGCCGTGCGGGATGTACGAGGTGTAGGTGGTGCGGTCGGGCAGGTCGACCGTGCCGAGACCGCCGTGACCCCGGTAGATCTCCCGGTGCAGGCGCAGCCCGGGCACCGGCTCGGCCCGTACGAGCGGTACCAGCCGTACGCCGCCCCACACCTGCGCGGGCCGGACGTCGAGTCCCGTCAGATCGATCCGGGTCATCCCCCGGCCCCCTCTCCCACCGGCCCCCCGGTTCCTTGCAGGAACAGCTCCACCCGCCGGTCCAGATAGGCCCGCAGCTCCGCGAACCCGGTCCGTCCCTCGGCGAACTGCGCGATCTCCACGAGCGCCGCCAGATCCTCCGCGTCCCTGATCCCGGCGGCCGGCACGCTCGGGGCCAGCCGGCGGACGTCGAAGCCCTCCGCGTCGTATACGGGGTTCAGGTGCACGACGCTCGTCCGCCGCTCCGGATCCAGCCGCGACCGCCACACCCGCAGCACCTCGCCCGCGAGCCCCGGCGGCGCGTTGTCCCAGCCGTCCGAGACGATCACCAGCCGGTCGGGTCCGCCCTCCAGCGCGTCCAGGATCCGCAGGCCCAGCGGGGTCGGTCCGTACGGCCGGACGAGCAGCGGGTCACTGCCGCCCGAGGTCCACAGCGGGGTGTACGCCCCCGGCGCCGCGAGGGCCTCCAGGAGGTAGTGGCAGCCGAGGGCGACGGCCAGCGGGCGGCGCCGCTTCACCGCCGAGCCGGAGGACGAGAAGCTGTCGTCGAGCACGGCGGCGACCCGGCCCCAGCTTCCGGCGTACGGCC
Source organism: Streptomyces zaomyceticus (assembly GCF_014656215.1). Classification (GTDB taxonomy): domain Bacteria; phylum Actinomycetota; class Actinomycetes; order Streptomycetales; family Streptomycetaceae; genus Streptomyces; species Streptomyces zaomyceticus. The sequence goes on from NZ_BNBZ01000032.1 coordinate 59,523, forward strand.
CCGCCGCGCGCCGGGCGGCCGCCCGCAGCGCGTGCGTCAGCTCGGCCCGCCGCTCCACCCGCTCGCCGAACGGCAGCGACAGGACGTACAGGGCGAGCCGGGTCAGCGGCATGACGGTCAGGTCGGCGGCACGGGCCGTCCTGAGCTGTTCGAGCCGGGTCATCCGGGGCGCGATCCGCTCCAGGAACACCGCGCGCGGCACCCCGTGACCGGCGGCGAACCCCTCGGCGACCGTGAACGGCAGCTCGTACAGGGCGCCCTGCTCGTAGCGGGCCCGGCGGAAGGAGTCGAGCGTCGGGTTCTCGTACCGGACCCGGCGGCCGGGCGAGAAGAGGAAGTCGCCGGTCTCGGGATCGGGCAGCCGTCCGTGGACGTGCCGGAGGGCGGCCTTCAGACCGCTGCGGTACTTCACCGCGTCGAGGGCGGGGTCGGGCCGGGCCGCGAGCCACGCGCGCACGATCGCGCGCGTACGCCGGTTGTTGACCCCGGCGGCGCGCAGCGCGCGGAACAGCCGGTAGACCCGCTGCGGCGGCAGGAGCGCGAGGCGGGCGGCGATCAGCCGCCCCTCGGCCCGCTTCTCCCCGGGACCGCCGGCCTCGTCGGCGGTGCGGAGCAGCTGCTCGACGATCAGGGCCGCGTTGTGGTGGTTGATGTCCAGGGCGAGGGCGGCGGCGTACACGGGACGGTAGTTGACCCGCACGTACTCGTGGACGAACCGCAGCGAGAAGTGCTGCGCGGCGGCGGAGGAACGGAACTCCCGCTGACCGGTGGCGGTCACGGCGGCGTTGACGAAGAGGAGCACGTCCTCGGCGGCGACGAGCTCGGACAAGGCTCTCCCCTTCTCATGGGCGCCGGCCGGGGAATGAGGGCACGAACAGCGAAGACGTTGCTTCAGAGGCAGGTTCCGGAAGTCGCACCGAAGTCCCGCGGCCGGCCGGGAAACGCTAACACCGGGCAGGGGGAGGCACGCGAGCGGATTTCGGAGCAGGGGCCCGGTGCGGGGGGCCGCGACCGGCTGTCGCACCCACCCGGCAGACTGGGGGCATGGCGAAGCACCTGGGCGCGAAGCCCCGCATCGGACTCCTCGGCACCGGCCCCTGGGCCGGCCGCACCCACGCGCCCGCGCTCGCCGGGCATCCGGGGGTGGAACTCAGCGGGGTGTGGGGCAGACGCCCCGAGGCCGCGGCCGAGCTCGCCGCCGCGTCGGGCACGCGCGCGTACGACGACGTCGACGCCCTCTTCGCGGCCAGCGATGCCGTGGCCCTCGCGCTCCCGCCGGACGTGCAGGCCCCGCTCGCGGTGCGGGCCGCGGAGGCCGGCTGCCATGTCCTCCTCGACAAGCCGGTGGCGACGACCGTCGCCGGCGCGCGGGAGGTGGCCGAGGCGGTCGAGGCCGCCGGGGTCGCCTCGGTGGTGTTCTGCACCCTGCGCTTCGCGGAGCCGACGGCCCGCTGGATCGAGGAACAGACGGCCACCGGCGGCTGGTTCCTGGGCGAGGCGCACTGGCTGGGCTCGCTCTACGGGGCCGGTTCGAGCAGCGAGTACGCGGCGTCCCCCTGGCGGCGGGAGAAGGGCGGACTGTGGGACGTCGGCCCGCACGTCCTCTCCGTCCTCCTGCCGGTCCTCGGCGACGTCACCGCCATCACGGCGGTGCAGGGCCCGGGGGACACCCACCACCTGGTGCTGCGCCACACCTCGGGCGCGAGCAGCACCGCCACGCTCACCCTCGGCGCACCGGCGGCGGCCGCGGAGGCGGCCCTCACGCTGTACGGCACCGGGGGCCGGGCCGAGCTGCCCCGCTGGGACGGGGCGGTGGGAGCCTTCGGCGCGGCCGTGGACGCCCTGGTCACGGCGGCCCGCACCGGAGAACCCGATGCCTGCGACGCCCGCTTCGGCCTCCGTCTCACCGAGATCCTGACGACGGCGGAGGCGACGGCGCAGGAGGGGCGGGCGGTGTCCGCGGGCTGACGGCCCGGCCCCGCGGGCCCCGACCGCGTACTCAGGACCCGAGCGCCCCGGGCGGAGTCCCGGGCAAGGTCCCGGGCGGGGCCCATGGCAGAGCTTCGGACAGGGCTTCGGGCGGGGTTTCGGGCGGGGCTCACGGCAGAGCTTCGGAAAGGGCCTCGCAGAGCGCGTCCACGGCGGCCGCGTACAGCCGTTCCGGCGGTGTGGCGTAGCCGACGACCAGCCCGTCCGGGCGGTCGCCGTCCCGGGCGTCGGGGTGGCGGTAGGGCGCCAGGCCCTCGACCGCGACCCCGTGCCGGGCCGCCGCGTCGAGCGCGGCCCGCTCCGTGCCCGGCGGCAGCTCCACGACGGCGTGCAGCCCGGCGGCGATGCCGGTCACCCGGACCGCCGGGACCCGTTCGGCGAGGGCCGTCGCCAGCCGGTCGCGCCGTCCGCGGTGCCGCTGGCGCATCCGGCGGACATGCCGGTCGTAGGAGCCGGAGACCAGGAGGTCGGCGAGGGTGAGCTGGTCCGTCGCCGAGGCGTACGGCTCGCGCAGGCCCTTCGCCGCGACGACCCTGTCCACGAGCGCCGACGGCAGGCACATCCAGCCGATCCGCAGGGCGGGGGAGAAGCTCTTGCTGACGGAGCCGACGAGGACGGTCCGTTCGGGATCGAGGCCCTGGACGGAGCCCACGGGCCGCCGGTCGTAGCGGAACTCCCCGTCGTAGTCGTCCTCGATCACCAGCCCGCCGGAGGTCCGTGCCCACTCCAGGACGCCGGTGCGACGCTCGGGGTGCAGCGGTCCGCCGGTCGGGAACTGGTGGGCGGGGGTGAGCAGCACCGCGCCCGCGTGGCGGGGGATGTCCGTGACCCGCGCCCCGTCCTCGTCGACGGTCACCGGCGTGGTGGTGACTCCGGCCTCGGCGAGGAGTCCGCGGTGGAAGGGCAGCCCGTAGGACTCGACGGCCCAGGGGGCGTCCGTGCCGAGCACGCGGGTGAGCAGCCGGAGCGCGTGCGCGGCGCCGGAGCAGACGACGATCCGGTCGGGGGTGGTGCGCACGCCCCGCACGCGCGCGAGGTATTCGGTGAGCGCCCGGCGGAGCTCGATCCGGCCGTGCGGGTCGCCGATCCCGAAGGCCTCGTGCGGTGCGTCGGTGAGCGCCCGCCGGGCCGCGGCCAGCCAGGCGGCGCGGGGGAAGGCGGCGGGGTCGGGCTTGCCCTGGACGAGGTCGTACGGGAGCGGGGGCGGCGCGGCCGGGTGCACGGGCCGGGGAGGGGGCGCGGCGACGCGGTCGGCGACGCGGGTCCCGGAGCCCTGGCGGGAGGTGAGCCAGCCCTCGGCGACGAGTTCGGCGTATGCGTCGGCGACGGTGTTGCGGGCGATCCCGAGGTCGCCGGCGAGCGAGCGGTAGGGCGGCAGCCGGGTCCCGGGAGCGAGCCGACCGCCGCGCACGGCCTCGCGGAGTGCCGCGATGAGCACGGCCCGCCGTCCGCCGGCGGCGCTCAGCTCCAGATGGAGATCGACCCCGAGCCCCGAGGGACCTGCCCCGCCGTCCGTCTCACCCACGCCGCCCCGCACCGCCCCTCTCACCCAGTCCCCCCACCGCCCGACTGCTCGGGCCGGCCCTCGTGGTCCCCTTCGTCACCGGCACCCACCCCCGTACACGAGCCGAACGGCTTCAACGCGACAGCGCGTCCCGTACGGCCTCCTCGGACCGGCCGACGACGGCCGTGCCGTCCTCGGCGGTGATGATCGGCCGCTGAATGAGCCCGGGGTGCGCGGCCAGCGCTTCGATCCACCGGTCGCGGCTCCCGGCGTCCCGGGCCCAGTCCTTCACCCCGAGCTCCTTGGCGACGGCCTCCTGCGTCCGCGTGATGTCCCAGGGTTCGAGCCCCAGCCGCCCGAGCACCTGCCGGATCTCGTCGGGGGAGGGCACGTCCTCCAGGTAGCGGCGCACGGTGTAGTCGGCGCCCTCGGCGTCGAGAAGGGTGAGGGCGCTGCGGCACTTGGAACAGGCGGGATTGATCCAGATCTCCATGCCTCCACGGTACCCCCCAGGCCTTGCTCCACCACCCCCCAAACCCCCTCTGGCCAGGGGCGATTGTCAGTGGGGGCCACTAAAATAGGGAGTGAAGGTGAGGGTCCCGGGGAGGGCCCGCACCCCCGTCGTTCGCCAGGAGGTAGCCCATGGCTCTCGCCGTGATCCGGACACCGTCCCTCGAACCGTGGAAGCCGCTCCGGAGGAAGCCGCTCCCCGCGGGCCGCCCGCGGGAGTGGTACGTGACGCACAACCGTCGCCTGAAGGCCATGCGCCTCGCGATCGCGCTCCTCGACGCCGGGGTCTACGTCCCGTCGAAGGCGACGAACGCGACGATACGCACCACGGCCCAGCACATCGGCATCCACCCGCCGTCGGACACCACCTGCCGCATGGTGCGCACCTTCATCCGCCACGGCCGCTGACCCCGGGGGGCGCGGCGGAGGCGCGAGGAGAACGGCGAGGGCCGCCGCTCCCGGATGTCCGGGGGCGGCGGCCCTCACACGTGAGGCTCCGGCCTAGAGGTCGAAGTAGAGCTCGAACTCGTGCGGGTGCGGGCGCAGCTGGATCGGGGCGATCTCGTGCGTGCGCTTGTAGTCGATCCAGGTCTCGATCAGGTCGGAGGTGAAGACACCGCCGGCCTGGAGGTACTCGTTGTCGGCCTCGAGGGCGTTGAGCACGGCCTCCAGGTTGGTCGGGACCTGCTGGACGTTCGCGTGCTCCTCGGGAGCCAGCTCGTACAGGTCCTTGTCGATCGGCTCCGCCGGCTCGATCTTGTTCTTCACGCCGTCGAGGCCCGCGAGGAGCAGCGCCGAGAAGGCGAGGTACGGGTTCGAGGACGGGTCCGGCGCGCGGAACTCGACGCGCTTGGCCTTCGGGTTCGAGCCCGTGATCGGGATACGCATGGCCGCGGAGCGGTTGCGCTGCGAGTACACCATGTTGACCGGCGCCTCGAAGCCCGGGACCAGGCGGTGGTACGAGTTCACGGTCGGGTTGGTGAAGGCGAGCAGCGACGGGGCGTGCTTGAGGATGCCGCCGATGTAGTAGCGGGCGGTGTCCGAGAGGCCCGCGTAGCCCGTCTCGTCGTAGAACAGCGGGTCGCCGTTCGCCCACAGCGACTGGTGGACGTGCATGCCCGAGCCGTTGTCGCCGAAGATCGGCTTCGGCATGAAGGTCGCGGTCTTGCCGTTGCGCCAGGCGACGTTCTTCACGATGTACTTGAAGAGCATCAGGTCGTCGGCCGCGGCGAGCAGCGTGTTGAACTTGTAGTTGATCTCGGCCTGGCCGGCGGTGCCGACCTCGTGGTGCTGGCGCTCGACCTGCAGGCCGACGTTCTCCAGCTCCAGGGAGATCTCCGAGCGCAGGTCGGCGAAGTGGTCGACCGGCGGGGCCGGGAAGTAGCCGCCCTTGTAGCGGACCTTGTAGCCGCGGTTGTTCTCCTCCGAACCGGTGTTCCAGGCGCCGGCCTCGGAGTCGATGTGGTAGAAGCCCTGGTTCGCCGAGGTCTCGAAGCGCACCGAGTCGAAGACGTAGAACTCCGCCTCGGGGCCGAAGTAGGCGGTGTCGGCGATGCCGGTGGAGGCGAGGTACGCCTCGGCCTTCTTCGCGATGTTCCGCGGGTCACGGCTGTACTGCTCGCCCGTGATCGGGTCGTGGATGAAGAAGTTGATGTTCAGCGTCTTGTCGCGGCGGAAGGGGTCCACGCGGGCCGTCGACAGGTCGGCGCGGAGCGACATGTCGGACTCGTGGATCGCCTGGAAGCCGCGAATGGACGAGCCGTCGAACGCGAGCTCCTCGGACGGGTCGAAGGCCGTCGCGGGGATCGTGAAGTGCTGCATCACGCCCGGAAGGTCGCAGAAGCGGACGTCGACCATCTTGACGTCGTTGTCCTTGATGAACTTCTGGACCTCGTCGGCGTTCTGGAACCCGTGCTTCTCGGACATCCAACTCCTCCTACTCCCGGCCCGGGGAGGGGCGGGGTTGCAGCTCGGTCGTGCGGCCAGTGCGGTGGCACACGCTGGACCCGACCATAGGCAGACGGGATTTCTCAAGCATGACCCATTTGTTTCGTCGAAGTTAACCGGGGTGGGTGCCGCACCGGTCGCCGACACACGTCGCGGTCCGCTTCGGCCCGACTTCGCCGACCCGGGCCGAAGTGATCAAAAACGGGCGCAGTACCGTGGTCGGGTGGACAACAGGCAAGCACTCGGATCTTGGCTCTCCGGCCCCCGCGCGGCGGCCGAGGACGCAGGCGTCGACTTCGGATACCGCGGTGAGCAGCTGGGGCTGCCGGAGGAGGGCCCCGGTTCGATCGCCCGCCCCGGGCGGCGCCTCGGCGCCCTGGCCGTCGACTGGGCCCTCTGCACGCTGATCGCATACGGCCTGATCACCGACGGCTACAACCAGGCGACCGGCAACTGGGCCCTCGGCATCCTGCTCGTCCTGAGCGTGCTGACCGTCGGCACCGTCGGCTCGACGCCCGGCAAGCGGCTCTTCGGCCTCCAGGTCGTCTCCGCGCGCGGTGGGCGGCTCGGGTTCCCGCGCGTGGCGCTCCGCTCCCTGCTCGTCTGCCTGGCGATCCCGGCTCTCATCTGGGACCGCGACGGCCGCGGCCTCCACGACCGTCTCTCCGGCGCCGTCCAGGTCCGTATCTGACCCGTGCGGCACGCGAGAAGGCCCCGGACCGTTTCCACGGTCCGGGGCCTTCCGGTTGTTCCGGTCGGGCGCGTCAGCGCATCTTTCCGCCCCGAGGCATCCGCATGCCCTTCGGCATCGGGCCCTTGGGCAGCGGCATGTTGCTCATCAGGTCGCCCATCGCCCGCAGCCGGTCGTTGGCCACGGTCACCTGGGGGCCGGTGAGCACCCGAGGCAGCTTGAGCATGGTCGTACGGACCTTCTTCAGCGGCACCATGCCGTCGCCGTCGCCGACGATGATGTCGGTGACCGGCACGTCGACCACGACGCGGCTCATGCGCTTCTTCTCGGCCGCCAGCAGAGGCTTCACCCGGTTCGGGTTGCCCTCGGCGACCAGCACGATGCCGGCCCGGCCGACCGCCCGGTGCACGACGTCCTGGCTGCGGTTCATCGCGACCGCGGGGGTCGTCGTCCAGCCCCGGCCGACGTTCTGGAGCACCGCCGCCGCCGCGCCCGGCTGGCCTTCCATCTGCCCGAAGGCCGCGCGCTCGGCGCGCCGCCCGAACACGATGGCCGCCGCCAGGAGTCCCAGGACGAAGCCCAGGATGCCCAGGTAGACCGGGTGACCGATCAGGAAGCCGATCGCGAGGAGGACACCGAGTACGACGATGCCCACGCCTGCGACGACAAGTCCGACCTTGGGGTCAGCCTTTCGGGTCATCTTGTACGTGAGGGCGATCTGCTTGAGCCGCCCCTGGTTCGCAGCGTCAGCGCTGCCCGTGTTTGCCTTCCTCGCCATGTCCTGAAGTTTACGTGGCCCGGGAAGTCCGGCCCGACGCGACCTCCATCACGTGCTGGGCCTCGACCCTGTCCTTGGCGCGGCGCCGGTCCTCCAGGACGGAGTTCCAGGCGTTGCGCCGGGCGGTGCGCTGCCCGGCGCCGAGGAGCAGTGCCTCCACGGCCTTCAGGGCGTCGGTGACGGACGGGATCGCGGTGACGCGGACGTGCGTCGATGCGGCCGGCATGTCGGGGTCCTCCCTCGATTGCGGGTGAGACGAGGTGGGGGAAAGCGAGTGTTGGTGGCGGTGAGTGAAACCAGGCTCACAGACTGGTGTTACCAGTGCGTGACTCGGTGGTCAAACACTGATGAAACGTTGATGCGGCCATGCGGAGGAGTGGGGGAACGCCGACGCGGCCCGTACATCCCCGCTGAGCTGCGGGGGCGTACGGGCCGCGCCGGATCCGGCCATTACCGGCCGGTAACCACTTGTGCTCGGATTCACACAGCCTGGGTGGCGTTGTCGACCGCGCCGCGCTTCTCGATCGCCTGCTGGAACAGACGGCCCGCGCGGTACGAGGAACGGACCAGCGGGCCCGACATGACACCGGAGAAGCCGATCTCGTCGGCCTCCTCCTTGAGCTCCACGAACTCCTGCGGCTTCACCCAGCGCTCCACGGGGTGGTGCCGGACGGAGGGGCGCAGGTACTGCGTGATGGTGATCAGCTCACAGCCCGCGTCGTGCAGCTGCCGCAGCGCCTCGCTGACCTCCTCGCGGGTCTCGCCCATGCCGAGGATCAGGTTCGACTTCGTGACCAGACCGTAGTCCCGGGCCTGCGTGATGACGTCGAGCGAACGCTCGTAGCGGAAGCCCGGACGGATCCGCTTGAAGATCCGCGGGACCGTCTCGACGTTGTGCGCGAAGACCTCGGGGCGGGAGGCGAAGACCTCCGCCAGGAGCTCCGGCACCGCGTTGAAGTCGGGGGCGAGCAGCTCGACCTTGGTGCGGCCCTCGGCGCGCTCCGCCGTCTGCTGGTGGATCTGGCGCACGGTCTCCGCGTACAGCCAGGCGCCGCCGTCCTCCAGGTCGTCGCGCGCGACGCCGGTGATGGTGGCGTAGTTCAGGTCCATCGTGACGACGGACTCGCCCACGCGGCGGGGCTCGTCACGGTCCAGCGCCTCGGGCTTGCCCGTGTCGATCTGGCAGAAGTCGCAGCGCCGGGTGCACTGGTCACCGCCGATGAGGAAGGTCGCCTCGCGGTCCTCCCAGCACTCGAAGATGTTGGGACAGCCCGCCTCCTGGCAGACCGTGTGCAGGCCCTCGCTCTTCACGAGACCCTGCATCTTCGTGTACTCGGGCCCCATCTTCGCCCGCGTCTTGATCCACTCGGGCTTGCGCTCGATGGGGGTCTGGGCGTTCCGGACCTCCAGGCGCAGCATCTTGCGTCCGTCGGGTGCGACTGCGGACACATCGGCTCCTGTAGCTTCGATTCTTCGGCGCACACCAGGGTACGCCGTTGCTTCCCATGCCTTACTACCTCTGGCCAACCTCTGGCCAGCGCCCTGCATTCCTGTGGGCACTCCTCAGGCCGAGGCCGTCTCCACCGGACGCTCGATCTCCCGGGGCTTCAGCTCCGCCTGCTCCAGGACCGCCCGCAGGTGCTTCTCCACCACCGGCAGCACCTCCTCGATCGTGACGTCGCGGCCCAGCTCGTTGGCGAGCGAGGTGACGCCCGCGTCGCGGATGCCGCAGGGGATGATCCGGTCGAACCACGCGTTGTCCGGGTTCACGTTGAGGGCGAAGCCGTGCATGGTGACGCCCTTGGCGACCCGGATGCCGATCGCGGCGAGCTTGCGGTCCTCGCGGCGCTGGCCGGCGTTGGACGGTGCGTACTCGGGGCCGTTCAGGCGCGGGTCGAACTCCTCGTCCGTCAGCCGCGGGTCGAAGTCCAGCGACAGTCCGCCGAGCGCGGGCCGCTGCTCCACCGGATCACCGAGGACCCAGACACCGCTGCGGCCCTCGACCCGGCTCGTCGTCACGCCGAACTCGGCGGCGGTGAGGATCAGCGCCTCCTCCAGGCGGCGGACGTGGGCGACCACGTCCACCGGGCGGGGCAGCTTCATGATCGGGTAGCCGACCAGCTGGCCGGGGCCGTGCCAGGTGATCTTGCCGCCGCGGTCGACGTCCACCACCGGCGTCCCGTCGAGCGGGCGCTCGCTCTCCGCCGTGCGCCGTCCGGCCGTGTAGACCGGCGGGTGCTCGAGAAGCAGACAGGTGTCGTCGATCTCGTCGGCGAACCGCGCGGCGTGCACTTCGCGCTGCTTGTCCCAGGCCACCTGGTAGTCGACGGCTTCCTCGCCGAAACCAAGGCGGACGAATCGCAGCTCACTCACGGCCATGCCTCCTCCTGGGTGCCGGGGGCCGGGTACCGGGGATCATCCCGGGCCGGATCGGCACCATGCGTCATTCGCGCCCATGCCACTGTACGGCGGCGCCGGGGACACCCCTCCGGCAGGTGGACGGGGGGCGCCTACGTCAGCGATGCCGTCAATCCTCACACGATCGGATGAATGTGGGGCGAAGGTGGCGGTACAGGCCGTGAGGACCGCTAAATTCACGCCGTCCCATGAGGGTCCGACGGGGCTGCCGCCGGGACCCGGAAGGCAGGAGACCGCACAGCTGATGACGGAACGACCACCGCAGCGCATCCCGAACCGCCAGCTCGCCGCGCTCATCACCGAAGCGGGGTTCTCCCACGCGGGCCTGGCGAGACGGGTCGACCAGCTCGGTCTGGAGCACGGTCTCGATCTGCGGTACGACAAGACCTCCGTGACCCGCTGGCTCCGCGGCCAGCAGCCGCGCGGCACCACGCCGGCCCTCATCGCCGAGGTCTTCACCCGCCGCCTCGGACGCCGTCTCTCGGCCCAGGACCTCGGTCTCGACGCCTGCGCGCCGGTCTACGCGGGCCTGGAGTTCGCCGCGACCCCCGAGGAGGCCGTCGACATCGTCAGCGGACTCTGGCGCAAGGACTCCGGCAGCCACGCCGAACTCCGCAAGATCGCCTTCACCCCGGCGGGCCTGGTCGTCCCCAGCCGGGACTGGCTCATCGGGCGCGCCGACGACCGGGTGGCGCGCGGGGACCTGCCCACCGGCCCCCGCCCGACGTCCTCCGTCGCCACCGCCGAGGCCCGGCTCCCGCTCGACCCGCGCCTCGCTCACGACCCCCGGGTGCCGCCCCAGGGCCGCTTCTCCGTGCCCCGGCAGCGCGGCACGGACCGGGGGCCCGGCCAGCGGGTCTCCAGCGGCGACATCGCCGCCCTCCGCTCGGTCGGCGAACTCTTCCGCACGCTCGACCACGCCTACGGCGGCGGCCACGCCCGCCAGGCCCTCGTCCGCTACCTCGAACACGAGGCCGAACCGATGCTCCGCGGGACGTACGGCGAGTCCGTCGGCCGGCGCCTCTTCGCCGCGGCCGCCGACCTCACCCGGCTCGCCGGGTGGACCTCGTACGACATCGCCGCCCACGGCCTCGCCCAGCGCTACTTCGTCCAGGCGCTGCGCCTCGCCCAGGCCGCCGGGGACCGGGCCTACGGCTCGTACGTGCTCCTCACCATGAGCTGCCAGGCCGTCTACCTCAGCCACGGACGGGAAGCCGTCCAGCTCGCCCGGGTCGCCCAGCAGGGCGTCGGGCCCGCCGCCCCGCCCGTCGTCCAGGCGATGCTGCACGCCGTCGAGGCACGCGGACACGCCGTGCTCGGCGAGGCGCGCGCCTGCAGCGCCTCCCTCGTCCGCGCCGAGCGGGCCCTCGAAGCGGCCCGGCCGGGCGACGAGGTGCCCTACTGGGCCCGGATGTTCGACGAGGCCCAGCTCGCCGACGAACTCGGCCACTGCCACCGCGACCTCCAGCAGTACCGCCCCGCAGCCCAGCACGCCGAACGCGCCCTCCAGCTCCGCGCCCCCGGCTTCGCCCGCAGCCGCCTCTTCTGCCGGGTCGTCCTGGCCACCTCGCGGCTGGCGCTCGGCGAACTCGACCAGGCCTGCGCGCTCGGCGCGGAGGCGGCCCAGCAGGCCTCGGAGATGCGGTCGGCGCGAGCGGTGGAGTACGTGCGCGACTTCGAGCGCCGTCTCGAGCCGTACCGCGACGCGGCGGCGGCCCGCACCTACCGCGACCGCGTCGCGGCCATCGGCTGACAGCCGGACGCCGCACCCTGCCGGGGCCCGCCCGGCAGGGTGCGGCGTCCGCCGTCCCCACCCGTTCCGCCCCCTGCGGGGGCGGCGGGAATCCGCCGCGCCGCCGACCCGTCAGGCCGCCTCCGCCGCCGGCACCCCCGACGGGGCCGCGACACCCAGGTCCGCCAGGAGCGCGTCCGCCGCCCGGTGGCCCGAGGTGAGCGCGCCGTGGGCCGTGCTCGTGGCCCGGTGGTCGCCGCAGACGTACAGGCCGGCCAGCAGCCGCACCGAGCGGCTCGCGTCGTGCGGGGGCGTCATCGCCGGGACCGCGTCCGGCGTGTGGTGAAGGGCGAGCAGCTCCCATTCGTCGGTCGACGTGCCGTACAGCGTGGCGAGGTGCTTGCGGACCCGCCGTTCCGTGTCGTCCGGCGGTGTGCCGAGCAACGTCGAGGTGATCAGGGTCCGGTCCGCCGGCGCCCGCCCCGGGTCGACCGCGCTCATCACGGCGGTGTGGGACACCGGCCCGCCCGGGTCGGACTCCAGGAGCAGGGTCGGGTCCCCACACGGCGCCACCGGCGCCGTGTGGTGCAGCACCGTCACGGAGTGGAAGGCCGGCGTCCGCAGTCCGGGCAGGAGCTCGGCCGCCGTCCGCGCCCCCGTGGCGAGCACCATGGACCGGCACCGGAACACGCCGTGCTCCGCCGTCGTGACCCGCGAGACGGACGCCTCCGTGACCCGGATTCCGGTACGGACCGTGCCGGGCGGCAGCGCCGCCGCCAGCCGCTCGGGGAGCGCCGCCGCACCGCCCTCGGGAACGGCCAGCCGCCCCCGGGCGAAGGCGCGCAGCGCGAGGTCCGCGTGGCGGCTCGACATCCCGAGGTCCGGGTCGCCGAGGAGCGCCGCGAGCAGCGGCCGCAGCACCCCCTGCACGGTCCGGGCGGGCAGCCGGGCGGTGAGGGCCTCGCGGGCGGTCCGTTCGGGCCGGGCGAGGAGCCGCTGCGTCGGCGTCGCGGCGAGCCGGACGAGGGAGGCCCCGAGCCGCGCCTGGTCGAGCGAGGCGGCCGGATGACGGGGGGCGCTCGCGAGGGCGCGTGCCACGCTGAACGCTCCCCCCACGCTTCGGTGCCCCGTGGCCCGGTGCCCCACGGCCGCCCGGCGCGGGTGCGGGGCGCCCCACCGCGCGTACCGGCCGTCGCTGTGCACGAGCACCCCCGGCGCGAAGGGGCGCAGCACGAGGCCGTCGAGCCCCGGGACGGCCCTCAGCTCCTCGTACGACTGGGTGAGCAGCGGCCCCACCCGGTCGAGCAGGAAGCCGTCGACGGTCTCGGTCGCCATCCGGCCCCCGATACGCGGTTCCGCCTCCAGGACGGCGACGGAGAGTCCGGCGGCGGTGAGCCGGTGGGCGGCGGCGAGTCCCGCGACCCCGGCTCCCACGATGACGACGTCGACGGCTTCCACGACGTCCGTACGCTGTGCGGTCCTTGCGCTGTCTGCGCTGTTGAGCACGTGCCCCTCCCCAGGTCGGCGCGGCCAGTGGGAGGCCTATGCCCCCAACGAGCCTCCGGAATGCCCGAGTTCGCCGTTCGTGTCGAGCCTAGGCAGCGCTCCCACGGGTGCCAGCCGCGCGCACCGGGGGTGCGTGCGGCACGGGGGAGCGCAGGGAAGGGAGGAAGGAGGGGGAGGCGGGCGCCGGTCGGGCCCGCCGCGCGGCCGCCGTTCAGCCGGCCGCCGCCCTGATCGAGTCGTCGATCGTCGGGAACGCGAAGTCGAAACCGGTCTCCAACAGGCGCCCCGGCAGCACCCGCTGACTGCCCAGCACGTCCTGCGCGAAGTCGCCGAGCACGGCCTTCAGGGCGGGCGCGGGCACCGTGAGAAGGGTCGGCCGACGCAGCACCCGGCCCATCGCCGCCGTGACCTCGCGGTTGGTGACCGGCTCGGGCGCCGTCAGGTTCACCGGGCCGGAGAGCGAGGGGGTGTCGACGAGATGGCGCAGCGCGGCCACCTCGTCGTGGAGGGAGATGAACGACCAGTACTGGCTGCCGTCGCCCATCCGTCCGCCGAGTCCGGCGCGGAAGATCGGGAAGAGTCGCCCCCAGGCCCCGCCCTCGCGGGCCACCACGAGGCCGGTGCGGGCGTAGGTGACACGGATGCCGGCCTCCTCGGCGGGGGCCGCGGCGGCCTCCCACTCCACACAGACCGAGGGCAGGAAGCCGGTGCCGGCGGGGGCGCTCTCGTCGACGGCGCGGCTGCCGGTGTCCCCGTACCAGCCGAGCGCCGTGCCGCAGACCAGGCTCTCCGGCGGCTCCGCGAGCGAGGCGAGGGCCTGGGCGATCGCCGTCGTGCCGAGCACCCGGCTGTCCCGGATCTCCTGCTTGTACGCCTCGGTCCAGCGGCGTTCGCCGACCCCGGCGCCCGCCAGATGGACGACGGAGTCCACGCCGACGAGTCCGGCGGCGTCCACGTACAGCCGCTTCGGGTCCCACTCGACCTCGTCGGCGGTCCGGGCGGGCCGGCGGACGAGCCGGAGGACGTCGTGGCCGTCGGTGCGCAGGGAGCGGACGAGGGCGGAGCCGATGAGCCCGGTGGCGCCGGTGACGGCGACACGCTTGCGGGTGGCGGAACGCTGCATGGTGACCATCCTGCCCTTCCGGGGCCGGTGCGTGGCAGAGTGGCGCCATGATCGTGCCGGAGTTGTCGATACGTACCGCCGAACCCGGGGACGCCGAGGTCCTCGGCGCGCTCGACCGGGCCGCCTGGTCGACCCTGCACGCGGTCCTGCCCGCCCCGGCCCCGCCGTACGAGCCCTTCTTCGACGCCCGCCACCTGCCCGGGGACTACCTGCTCGCGGTGGGCGGGGGCGCGGTCGTCGGCTACATCCGCATCGTGCCGCCGACGCCGCTCGCCGCCACCGCCCACGTCCGCCAGATCCAGGGCCTCGTCGTGGCCGAGTCCGCCCGGGGCCGCGGGGTGGCGCGGGCGCTGCTGCGGGCCGCGATGGACAGGGCGCGGGCGGACGGCGCCGTCCGGATGACGCTGCGGGTGCTCGGCCACAACGCCCCGGCCCGCGCGCTCTACGCCTCCGAGGGCTTCGCGGTCGAGGGAGTGCTGCCGGGCGAGATGTTCCTGGGCGGGGCGTACGTGGACGACATCCTCATGGGCCGCGCGCTCGACCCCCGCTGATCCGCCCGCAGCTTCCACCGGACGACGGCCGACCCGCTCGCTCCCCCCGCTGATCGCCTAAGGGTTCAGCAGTCTCATCCCGCCCATCAGCTCGCGCAGGCACCGGACCGCGAGTTCCGCCGGGGCGCCGTCGCCCCGTACCGGCGCGTCCGTCTCCGCCCAGCTCTCCAGCGCGATCCGGATGGCATCGGTGGCCGCCGCCGCCGCGAGCCGTACCTCCAGCGGGTCGGCGGCCGGCCCCGCGAGCCCGGCGACGACCTCGCGCAGCCGCTCCTCGGACTCCTGGTTGACCCGGTACCAGACGGCCCGGAGCGCCGGGTCCTCGACGGCCGCGCGCAGCAGCCCCCGTGTCCAGCGCAGCCCCTCCTCCGCCGCCGCGTCCCCGGGCGTCAGCGAGGCCGCGATCGAGCGTTCCAGGGCCTCGGGCAGGGCGGCCCCCGGCTCCGTCGCGGCGAGTTGTTCGCGCCAGCGGTCGCCGCCGCCCGCGAGGAGCGGGGCCACGGCGTCCTGCTTGGAGCGGAAGTACCGGTAGAAGGTGCGCAGGGCGACCCCGGCCCGCAGGGCGATGTCCTCGGCCGTGGTGCCGTCGGGGCCGTGCTCGGTGAAGAGCTCGGCGGCGGCGCGCGCGATGTCCAGCTGGGTGGCCGCCTTGCGGCGCTCCGTCAGCGTCCGGGTGGGGGGCGTGGCGCCCTCGGGCTTGGTGCTCACCGTACGAAGCGTACGCCCGCCGCTGCCGTATGTGCACAACATGCAGCTATGGCAAAACGTGCCACTTGGGCGTACGGTGGCGGCGTTCCCCGGAAGTTCGACATCGAGAGGTTGCCGCCATGAACCAGCTGACCCGTTACGAAGGACGCCGCGCCCTCATCACCGGCGGCGGCTCCGGCATCGGCCAGGCCACCGTCCTGCGCATGCTCGCCGAGGGTGGCCGGGTCGTCGCCGCCGACATCAGCGAGGACGGCCTCAAGGACACCGTCGCCAAGGCCGGCGACGCCGCCGACCGCCTCACCACCGTCGTTCTGAACGTCGCCGACGAGGCCTCCGTACGCGCGGGTGTCGCCGCCGCAGTCGAGGCGCTCGGCGGGCTCGACGTCCTCGTCAACGCGGCCGGCATCCTGCGCTCCTCGCACACCCACGAGACGAGCCTTGACTCCTTCGAACAGGTCGTACGGATCAACCTCACCGGCACCTTCCTGGTGATCCGCGAGGCGATACCCGCCCTCCTGGAGGGCGACGGCTCCGCCGTCGTGAACTTCTCCTCCACCTCCGCGATGTTCGCCCACCCCTACATGGCGGCCTACGCGGCCAGCAAGGGCGGCATCCAGTCGATGACCCACGCCCTCGCCGCCGAGTACGCCAAGCAGGGCATCCGCTTCACCGCCGTCCAGCCCGGCTCCATCTCCTCCGGCATGACCGACGGCAGCGGCGCCAGCAAGCAGTCGATCGGCCCCGGCCTGCCCGAGGACACCGACTGGTCGCTCTTCGCGAAGCTCGCGCCCGCCCTCGGCCAGGGCTTCGCGGGCCCCGAGACCGTCGCCGGCGTCGTCGCGATGCTGGCGAGCGAGGACGGGAGGTTCATCACCGGCACCGAGGTCCGCGTCGACGGCGGAACGCACTTCTGACGAGCGCCCACGACGTCTCCTCCCGGCCCTCCGGCCGGGAGAGCCGGTCGAGGGAGCGGCGGGCCGAGTGAGCGGCGGGCCGTGAGAGCCGGCCGGGGAACGGCCCGCGTGAGCGGGTCGGCGGACCGGTACGGACCCGGGGTGGGACGGCCCCCGGGTCCGTACCCCCGTCCGTGGGTCCGTACCCCCGTCCGTGTCCGGGCCGCCCCGGAGGCGTCCTTGCTCAGGAGGCTCCGAAGCGCTCCCACAGCCGCGGGAAGCGCGCCGCGAGCACCGCGTCGTCGTCCAGGTCGAACGGGGCGCCCAGCGGCTCCCCGCCCGGCATCGGGATGCCCAGGTCGGGGGTCTCGGCACCGGTCAGCGCTTCGTACGCCTCGTCCGCCGCGAAACCGATCTCCTCACCGTCCCCGTCGATCTCCAGATCGAAGTCGTCGAGCAGCTCCGCCAGCGCGTCCGGATCGTGCACCGCGCCCTCGTAGATCTCCCGGCCCTGGCCGATGAGCCAGCAGCGGAACGAGTCGAAGGTCTCGTCGCCCGCCCCGTCGAACAGCACGGCCGTCGCACCCCACAGATCCCACAGGTACGCGCGGTTGTAGCGGGCCTCGAAATGGCGTGCGTAGTCGAGCACGGAGTCGGGGTCCAGCCGGGTCAGCCGTTCCACGAGCAGATCGGCCTGTTCCTCGGGGTCGCCCTCGGCGTCCGCGCGGCTGGCGTCGATGATCTCCCAGAACTCCGTCTCGTCCATCACGGCACCAGCATCGTGGCTCGGGAGGTGCGACGCACCCGGAAAGCCCGAAATGAATCCGGACAGAAGGTGTCGTACTTTCCTGCCAGTCTGGTGACCATGACGACGGAGACGAACGAGACGAAGCCCCTGCGGGGACGGATCTGCCTGGTCGCCGGGGCCACCCGGGGGGCCGGACGGGCCATCGCCGTCCAGCTCGGCGCGGCGGGCGCCACGGTGTACGTCACCGGGCGGACCACCCGGGAGAAGGTCAGCGAGGTCGGCCGGGCGACCGAGACCATCGAGGAGACCGCCGAACTGGTGACGGCGGCCGGCGGCGAGGGCATCGCCGTCCCCACCGACCACCTGGAGGTCGAGCAGGTCCGGGCGCTGGTCGACCGGATCGACCGGGAGCGGGGGCGGCTCGACGTCCTCGTCAACGACGTGTGGGGCGGTGAGCACCTCCTCGTCTTCGGGAAGAAGACCTGGGAGAACGACCTCACCGGCGGCCTCCGCATGCTCGAACTGGGCGTGCGGACGCACGTCATCACCTCGCACACGGCGCTGCCGCTGCTCATCCGCCACCGGGGCGGTCTCGTCGTCGAGGTCACCGACGGCACCGCCGAGTACAACGGCCCCCGATTCCGCGAGAACCTCTTCTACGACCTCGCGAAGAACGCCCCGATCCGGATGGCCTTCGGCCTCGGCGAAGAACTGGAGGAGCACGGCGGCACGGCGGTCTGCCTCACCCCCGGCTGGCTCCGGTCCGAGCAGATGCTCGCCGCGTTCGGCGTCACCGAGGAGAACTGGCGCGACGCCGTCGAGAAGATCCCCGGCTTCGCGATCGCGGAGTCCCCGGTGTACGTGGGACGCGCCGTCGCCGCCCTCGCCGCCGACCCCGACCGGCACCGCTGGAACGGCCGGTCGCTCTCCAGCGGACAGCTCGCGGGGGAGTACGGCTTCACCGACGCGGACGGCTCGCGGCCGGACGCGTGGGGCTTCATGCTCGCCGACGAGAAGGGCGAGCCGGACGTCGACGACTACCGGTGACCGGGTCCGCCGGGCGGGAGACGACCCGGCGGGAACGGCGACAGGCGACCGGGCGGGAACGGCGACCGGACGGCGCCGGTCACCGGTAGAGCGCGGCCATCGCGTCGGCCGCCTCGCCGAAGCGGGCGCGCAAGGAGGCCGGGGCCAGCACCTCGGCCTCCGCGCCCAGGGCGAGCAGCTGCACGAAGGCGACCTCCTCGCTCTCCACCGGGACCGTCGCCGTCACCCGGCCGTCCGCGTCCCGCGTCCCCGCCGCGAGCGCCTCATCGGCGGCCACGCGGTCCATGACGTGCGGCAGCCCGACGGCCCCCGCCTCCGTGAGCCGTACGACGACCTCGGCGCGCAGGATCGACCGGGCGAACTCCGCCGCGCGCTCGGCCCAGAACTCCGCCAGGGCGAACGTCTCGTCCCGCACGAACCGGTCCCCGGACAGGGCGACGGCCGTGAAGCGGTCCACCCGGTAGGTACGGAACGCCGCACCGGAACGCGCGCACAGGTACCAGACGCCCGCCTTCAGGACCAGGCCGTACGGGGCGAGTTCGCGCTCCACCTCACGGTCGCCCCGCCGGTAGCGGGCGGACATCATCCGGTCGTCCCAGACCGCGTCCGCGATCGGCGGCAGCATCTCCGGTGTCTCCGGCTCCTGGTACCAGCCCGGCGCGTCGAGGAGAAAGCGCTGCGCCACCGCGTCCGGGGCGTCGCGCAGCGAGGGCAGCAGGGCCGCGGACACCTTGAGCCGGGCCGCCGAGGCCGCGTCCTCCAGACCCATGTCCCGCAGCGCGCCGGGCAGTCCGGACAGGAAGAGCGCCTCGGCCTCGCCGCGCGCCAGACCCGTCAGCCGTGTCCGGTAGCCGCCGACGAGCCGGTACCCACCGCTCCTGCCCCGGTCCGCATACACCGGAACCCCCGCCTCGGAGAGGGCGAGGGCATCGCGGGTGATGGTGCGCTCCGACACCTCCAGCTCGGCGGCGAGTTCGGCCGCCGTCATGGAAGGACGGGACTGGAGGAGCAGGACCAGCTTGATCAGACGGGCGGCGCGCATGAACCCATCATGCGCGCCCGCACCGACAACCGTGCGGGGCCTACAGGCCGTAGCGCTCGCGCGCCTCCTTCACGGCCGAGGCCGGGACCTCGCCGCGACGGGCGAGCTGGGCGAGGGCCGCGACGACGATCGACTGCGCGTCGACACCGAAGTGGCGACGGGCCGCGTCACGGGTGTCCGACAGACCGAAGCCGTCGGCACCGAGCGAGGACCAGTCCTGCTCGACCCACTGCGCGATCTGGTCCGGGACCTGGCGCATGTAGTCGGAGACCGCGAGGACCGGGGACTCGACGCCCTCCAGGGCCTTGCGGATGTACGGCACCTGCTCCTCGCCGCGCAGCAGCGCCGCGTCGGCCTCGAGCGCGTCGCGCCGCAGCTCCGTCCAGGAGGTCGCGGACCACACGTCGGCGCCCACGCCCCACTCGGCGGCGAGCAGCTTCTGCGCCTCCAGGGCCCAGTGGATGGCCGTACCGGAGGAGAGGAGCTGGATGCGCGAGGCGTTCGCCGGGAGGTCGAGGCCCGCGGACTCCGCCGTGTTGAAGCGGTAGAGGCCCTTGACGATGCCCTCGTCGATACCGGCCGGCTTGGCGGGCTGCGGCATCGGCTCGTTGTAGACCGTCAGGTAGTAGAAGACGTTCTGGTCCTCGCCCTCGGCGGCCTCGCCGTACATCCGGCGCAGACCCTCCTTGACGATGGCCGCGACCTCGTAGGCGAACGCCGGGTCGTACGTCAGCGCCGCCGGGTTGGTCGCCGCGATCACCGGCGAGTGGCCGTCGGCGTGCTGGAGGCCCTCACCGGTCAGGGTGGTGCGGCCCGCGGTGGCGCCGACGAGGAAGCCGCGGCCGAGCTGGTCGCCGAGCTGCCACATCTGGTCGGCGGTCCGCTGCCAGCCGAACATCGAGTAGAAGATGTAGAACGGGATCATCGCCTCGCCGTGCGTGGAGTACGCGGTGGAAGCGGCGATGAAGTCGGCCATCGAACCGGCCTCGGTGATCCCCTCGTTGAGGATCTGGCCGTTGACGGCCTCCTTGTAGTACATCAGCTGGTCGCGGTCGACCGGCTCGTACGTCTGGCCCTTCGGCGAGTAGATGCCGAGCGACGGGAAGAGCGACTCCATACCGAAGGTACGGGCCTCGTCCGGGACGATCGGGACCCAGCGCCTGCCGGTCTCCTTGTCGCGGATCAGGTCCTTGATCAGACGGACGAACGCCATCGTCGTCGCCATCGACTGGGAGCCGGAGCCCTTGTCGAAGGCGGTGAAGGCCTTCTCGGCCGGGGCCGGCAGCGGGGCGATCGCGTGGGTGCGACGGGCCGGGGCCGGGCCGCCGAGCGCCGCGCGGCGCTCCTGGAGGTAGCGGACCTCGGGGGAGTCGGCGCCGGGGTGACCGTAGGGGACCTGGCCGTCGGCGAACTGCGCGTCCGAGATGGGCAGCTCGAGCAGGTCGCGCATGTTCTTGAACTCGTCGTTCGAGAGCTTCTTCATCTGGTGGTTCGCGTTCTTCGACGCGAAGCCCTCACCGAGGGTGAAGCCCTTGACGGTCTGCGCGAGGATGACCGTCGGCGCGCCCTTGAACTCCACGGCGGCCTTGTACGCGGCGTACACCTTGCGCGGCTCGTGGCCACCGCGGGAGAGGTGGAAGCACTCGAGGATCTTGTCGTCGCTCAGCAGCTGCGCCATCGCGACGAGCGCCGGGTCCTTGCCGAAGAAGTCCTGGCGGATGTAGGCGGCGTCGCGGGTCTGGTACGTCTGGACCTGCGCGTCCGGCACCTCGCGGAGGCGGCGGACCAGGGCGCCGGTGGTGTCGAGCGCGAACAGCTCGTCCCAGGCGTTGCCCCACAGCGACTTCACGACGTTCCAGCCGGCGCCGCGGAACTGGGCCTCCAGCTCCTGCACGATCTTGAAGTTGGCGCGGACCGGGCCGTCGAGGCGCTGCAGGTTGCAGTTGATGACGAAGGTCAGGTTGTCCAGACCCTCGCGGGCGGCCAGAGCGAGGGCCGCGGTCGACTCGGGCTCGTCCATCTCGCCGTCACCGAGGAACGCCCACACGTGCGAGGCGGAGACGTCCTTGATGGCGCGGTTGGTCAGGTAACGGTTGAAGCGCGCCTGGTAGATCGCGGAGAGCGGGCCCAGACCCATGGAGACGGTCGGGAACTCCCACAGCCAGGGCAGGCGGCGCGGGTGCGGGTAGGAGGGCAGACCGTTGCCGCCGGACTCCTGCCGGAAGTTGTCGAGGTGGGCCTCGTCGAGGCGCCCGTCCAGGAACGCGCGGGCGTAGATGCCGGGCGCGGCGTGACCCTGGATGTAGAGCTGGTCGCCGGAACCGTCGGCTTCCTTGCCCTTGAAGAAGTGGTTGAAGCCGGTCTCGTACAGCCAGGCGGCCGACGCGAACGTGGCGATGTGACCGCCGACGCCGTACTTGGAGCCGCGGGTGACCATCGCGGCCGCGTTCCAGCGGTTCCAGGCGGTGATCCGGCGCTCCATGGCCTCGTCGCCGTCGAAGGCGGCGCCCGTCGGCTCGGCGGAGGTCGGGATGGTGTTGACGTAGTCCGTCTCCAGCAGCTTGGGCAGGGCCAGGCCCGCGCCCTCGGCGTGCTGCAGCGTGCGGCGCATCAGGTAGGCGGCCCGGTGGGGGCCGGCGGCCTTGGTGACGGCGTCCAGGGAGGCCGCCCACTCGGCGGTCTCCTCGGTGTCACGGTCCGGGAGCTGGTCGAGCTCGCTCGGAATCTTGCCTACGGGATCGGTCATGATCGCCGCCTTCCGGACAGGTGGGGGTGGAGAAGGGGTGCCTTGTCTGGCAGGACAGGGCGAAGGGCCGGGTAGCGGCCCGCCGAAGACTGTAAACCGACGATCGATGATCGATCAAAGGGTTGAAGGGGAAAACCTCTCGGTATCGAGAAAGTCGGCACAGGGTGCCGCGAAACAGGGCACCCGGTGCCTTGTTTTCGCAGGTGGGAGCCGCTTTCTGAGGGGGTGCTCGCACGAATGAGCGGGCCCACCCGGAGGGGTGGACCCGCTACGTTCCGCTACCGCCCCATGAGGCGCGAGTGAGGGCGGAGGAAGGAGGAATGAGGGCCGAAGGGCCCGGAACGAGGGGCGAGGAGCCCGGAGGGAGGCCCTCAGGCGCGCGGCGCGCAGCCCAGCACGTGCGCCTTCACCAGCGCGCCGATGTTCGGGTCGCCCCGGCGGAAGGCCTCCACCAGCTCCTGGTGCTCCTCCGCGTACGACTTCTGGACCGTGCCGAGCCAGCGGATCGACAGGGCCGTGAAGACCTCGATGCCGAGCGTCTCCCAGGTGTGCAGCAGCACGGCGTTCCCGGCGGCCTTCACCAGCTCCCGGTGGAAGGCCACCGTGTGCCGCACCTGCGCCGTCCCGTCGGCGGCCGCGTCCGCCTCGTACAGCGCCGCCACGTGCGGCTCCAGGGTCGAGCAGTCCGACGCGAGCCGCCCGGCCGCGAGCTCGGCCGCGATCTGCTCCAGACCGGCGCGTACGGGGTAGCTCTCCTCCAGGTCGGCGGCGGTCAGATTGCGGACCCGGACGCCCTTGTTCGGCGCCGACTCGATCAGCCGCAGCGACTCCAGCTCGCGCAGCGCCTCGCGCACGGGAGTCTGGCTGACCTCCAGCTCGGTCGCGATCCGGCGCTCCACGATCCGCTCGCCCGGCTTCCAGCGGCCGCTGACGATCCCCTCCACGATGTGCTCGCGGATCTGCTCGCGCAGCGAGTGGACGACGGGGACGGTCATGAAGCGGCTCCTCGGGGAGTGTTGACTCTAAAGACAATACGGCGGCGCCCCCGTCCGGAAACACTTCCGGGCGGGGGCGCCGCAGGTGAGGCTCGTTACGTTGCCTTTCGGCGTGAGCCCTACAGACCGAGGTCGTTCTCGAACTCGCCGGCCTCGAGGATCGCCTTGACCGAGGTCAGGTAGCGGGCGGCGTCGGCGCCGTCCACCAGACGGTGGTCGTAGGACAGCGCGACGTACGTCATGTCGCGGATCGCGATCGTCTCACCCAGGTCCGGGTGGTTGATGACGACCGGACGGCGCACGGTGGCGCCGATGCCCAGGATGGCGACCTGGTTCGGGGGCACGATGATCGTGTCGAACAGCGCGCCGCGCGAACCGGTGTTGGAGATGGTGAAGGTCGCACCGGCCAGGTCGTCCGGGGTGATCTTGCTGGCGCGCACGGCGCCGGCCAGCTCCGCGGTCTTCTTCGAGATGCCGGCGATGTTGAGGTCGCCCGCACCCTTGATGACCGGGGTCATCAGACCCTTCTCGGAGTCCACCGCGATACCGATGTTCTCGGTGTCGAAGTAGGTGATCGTGCCCTCGTCCTCGTTGATCCGGGCGTTGATGACCGGGTGGGCCTTCAGCGCCTGGGCCGCCGCCTTCACGAAGAACGGCATCGGGGAGAGCTTGACGCCCTCACGGGCGGCGAAGGCGTCCTTCGCGCGGCCGCGCAGCTTCATCAGCTTGGTGATGTCGACCTCGACGACCGAGGTCAGCTGGGCCTGGCCGTGCAGCGCCTTCATCATGTTGTCGCCGATGACCTTGCGCATGCGGGTCATCTTGACGGTCTGACCGCGCAGCGGGGAGACCTCGAGGGCCGGGGCCTTCGGCGCGGCCGCGGGGGCGGCGGCGACGGGGGCCTGGGCGGCCTTCTTGGCCTCGGCGGCCGCGAGGACGTCCTGCTTGCGGATACGGCCGCCGACGCCCGAACCCTTGACGGCCGCCAGGTCGACACCGTTCTCGGTGGCGAGCTTGCGGACCAGCGGGGTCACGTACGCGCCGTCCTCCGCGGGCGCGGCCGGAGCCGCCGCGGGGGTCGCCGGAACCGGGGTGACGACGGCCGGGGCGATCGACGGGGCCTGGGCGACCGGAGCCGGAGCGGCGACCGGGGCGGCCGGAGCCACCGACGCGGGGGCCGGAGCCGGAGCCGGTGCGGACACCGGAGCCGGAGCCGGAGCCGGAGCCGGAGCGGGGGCGGGGGCCGGAGCGGCCGGAGCC
>NZ_BNBZ01000033.1 GCF_014656215.1 Streptomyces zaomyceticus
GAAAAGCTACGTTGCATTCACAGAACTGACAACGAGCACATTGCATGCGATCGCCATCACCGCAGGTCAAGGCAGAGAAATCGTTGCAGTGACCCTGTTACTTAACGCAACAACCCACCCCCGTTCGTTGCAATGAAATGGAAGCGAACGCTATGGTGGATCCCTCACGGACCACGAAGGAGAGCCGATGCCCGGAGGCAGACTCACGCAGCCCGAACGTCAGCAGATCGCGCTGGGGCTGGCCGACGGCCTCGCCTACGCCGAGATCGCCAGGCGGCTCGAACGCCCGACCTCGACGATCACCCGGGAGGTGATGCGCAACGGCGGCCCCACCGGCTACCGCGCCGACCTCGCCCATCGCGCCACCGAACGCCGCGCCCACCGGAGCAGGCAGACCACGCCCCGGGGAACACAGACACCCCCGCAGGCCCACGGGCGCGACGCCGAGGCCGTCCGCGAGTACGAGGAGATCTTCACCACCGTCCTCATGCAGTCGGGCATGCCCAAGATGATGGCCAGGGTGATGGCCTGCGTCTGCCTCACCGACACGGGCAGCCTCACCGCGGCCGAACTCGTCCAGCACCTCCAGGTCAGCCCGGCGTCCGTCTCGAAGGCGATCGCCTTCCTGGAGAGCCAGGACATGATCCGCCGCGAACGCGACGAGAACCGCCGCGACCGCTATGTCGTCGACGCCGACGTCTGGTACCAGTCGATGATGGCCAGCGCCCGCGCCACCGCGCACATAGTCGAGATCGCACGCCAGGGCGTCGGGGTCCTCGGCTCCGACACCCCGGCCGGCACCCGCCTCGAGAACATCGCCCGCTTCCTCGACTACGTCTCCGAGAGCACCGCCCGCGCCGCCGCGCAGGCCCGCGAGATCCTCCACACGAAGGCGGAGCCGGCTGCGGACAGCACCGCCTGAGCCGGAACCACCCTCCGGCCGAGGGCGCGCCCGGCACCCGCACCCCCCGCCGGACGCGCCCGGCACCCCCGCACCCCCGCACCCCGCCCGACGCCCCCGGCACCCGTACGGCCTTCCGCGGATTGCCGGGGGCCCGGGGGCGGCCGAGGATCGGGACATGTTCAGTGGCGCGCATGTGATCCTCTACACGAAGGACGCCGAGGCCGACCGGGCCTTCCTCAAGGACGTCTTCGGCTTCGAGCACGTGGACGCCGGGGGCGGCTGGCTCATCTTCAAACTGCCGCCCGCCGAGGTGGCCGTGCATCCCACGGAGGACGAACCGAAGCACGAGGTCTACCTCATGTGCGAGGACCTCACCAGGGTCCTGACCGAACTCGAGGACCGGGGCGCCGAGATCTCACGGGCCATCACCGACCAGGGCTGGGGCCTGCTGGCCGCCGTACGGCTGCCGAGCGGAACCGAACTCCCCCTGTACGAACCGCGTCACCCGACTGCGCACGGCCTGTCACCCTGACGGCCCACCCCGACGACAGGGGTCATCTCATATCTGAGATAACGTGACGCCATGGCAGACGACTACCTCGTACGCATCGGCAAGCTCATCCGTGACGCCCGTCAGCACCGTGGCTGGACACAGACGCAGCTCGCCGAAGCACTGGCCACGAGCCAGAGCGCCGTCAACCGGATCGAGCGCGGCAACCAGAACATCAGCCTTGAGATGATCGCCCGGATCGGCGAAGCCCTCGACAGCGAGATCGTGTCCCTGGGTTACGCGGGACCGATGCACCTCCGGGTCGTCGGCCGCCGCCGGCTCTCCGGCGCCATCGACGTCAAGACGAGCAAGAACGCCTGTGTCGCGCTGCTCTGCGCCTCCCTCCTCAACAAGGGCCGCACAGTGCTTCGCCGGGTCGCCCGCATCGAAGAGGTCTTCCGGCTGCTCGAAGTCCTCAACTCCATCGGAGTGCGCACCCGCTGGATCAACGACGGGGTCGACCTGGAGATCGTGCCGCCCGCCGAACTGGACATGGAGTCCATCGACGCCGAGGCCGCGATCCGTACCCGCTCGATCATCATGTTCTTCGGCCCGCTGCTGCACCGCATGGACCGCTTCCGGCTGCCGTACGCCGGAGGCTGCGACCTCGGTACGCGCACGATCGAACCGCACATGATCGCGCTGCGCCGCTTCGGCCTCGACATCACCGCGACCGAGGGCATCTACCACGCCCAGGTCGAGCGCTCGGTCTCCCCCGACCGCCCGATCGTGCTGACCGAGCGCGGGGACACGGTCACCGAGAACGCCCTCCTCGCGGCCGCCCGCCACGACGGCGTGACCGTCATCCGCAACGCCTCCTCCAACTACATGGTCCAGGACCTGTGCTTCTTCCTGGAGGCGCTCGGCGTACGGGTGGACGGCATCGGCTCCACCACCCTCACCGTGCACGGCGTGCCGCAGATCGACGTGGACGTCGACTACTCCCCCTCCGAGGACCCGGTCGAGGCGATGAGCCTGCTGGCCGCCGCCGTCGTCACCGAGTCGGAGCTGACGATCCGCCGGGTACCGATCGAGTTCATGGAGATCGAGCTCGCGGTCCTGGAGGAGATGGGCCTCGACCACGACCGTACGCCCGAGTACCCGGCCGACAACGGGCGGACCCGCCTGGTCGACCTGACGGTCCGCCCCTCCAAGCTGGAGGCGCCGATCGACAAGATCCACCCGATGCCGTTCCCCGGCCTGAACATCGACAACGTGCCCTTCTTCGCCGCCATCGCGGCCACGGCGCAGGGCAAGACCCTGATCCACGACTGGGTCTACGACAACCGCGCGATCTACCTCACGGACCTGAACCGCCTGGGCGGCCGCCTCCAACTCCTGGACCCCCACCGCGTCCTGGTCGAGGGCCCCACCCGCTGGCGCGCCGCCGAGATGATGTGCCCGCCGGCCCTGCGCCCTGCGGTGGTCGTCCTCCTGGCGATGATGGCCGCCGAGGGCACGTCGGTCCTCCGGAACGTGTACGTCATCAACCGCGGCTACGAGGACCTCGCGGAGCGCCTGAACTCGATCGGCGCGCAGATCGAGATCTTCCGGGACATCTGAGCACGTCCGGGGAACCCCGTGCGGCCCGACGGGGGCCGACCGGACCTCACGAACCCTTGAGGCCCCCTCGCTCCTCCTGAGCGAGGGGGCCTTTCGCGCCGTTCGTCAGGAGGCCGTCGGGGTGGTCGGGTCCCGGTACGGGGCGCGGGTCTCGAGGCGGGTCAGGAGGGAGGTGCGGTGGGCGGGGGTGGTGGCCAGGTCGAGGGCCGTCCAGGCCATCGCGAGGCCGCCGTCGAGGACCGCGCGGTCGGCCTGCGGGGTCGTGCCGTACCGGGTGAAGTCGGGGTTGTGCATGATCGTGTCTCCGCAGTCGTAGCCGATCATGGGGTGGATGGTCGGGACGTGGTGCGAGACGTTGCCCATGTCCGTGGAGCCGCCGCGGATCGACGGGTCCTCGGCCTTGGCGTCGCGGCCCAGCGCGCGGGCGGCGGCGAGGTAGCTGCGGCCCATGGCGAGGTCCTGGCGGAGGTCGGCGTAGTCGTTGCCGACGGCCTCCAGGGCCAGTTCGGCGCCGGTGGCGAGGGCGCCGGCCTCGAAGCAGGCGCGGACGCGGGCCTGGAGCTCGCGGAGTTCCTCGCTGGTGCCGGCGCGGCAGTCGTAGTCGGCGGTGGTACGGGCCGGGATGACGTTGGCGGCCTCGCCGCCGGAGGTGACGAAGCCGGAGACGACGGCTCCGGGCCGCATCTGCTGGCGGTACGCGGCGATGGCGACCTGCGCGATCATCATCGCGTCGGCGGCGTTGACGCCGCGCTCGGGCATGGCCGCGGCGTGTGCGGCGCGGCCCGTGTAGCCGACCTGCCAGCTGCTGATGGCGAGTGAGCTCATGCCGACGGAGTCCGAGGGCGCGGCGTGCACCATCATCGCGGCGGCGACGTCGTCGAACGCGCCGCCGCGCAGCATGTCGACCTTGCCGCCGCCGGACTCCTCGGCCGGGGTCCCCAGGAGCTTGACGGTGATGCCGAGTTCGTCCGCCAGCGGCGCGAGCGCCAGGGCCGCGGTGACGGCGGCGGCGCCGTTGACGTTGTGGCCGCAGGCGTGGCCGATGCCCGGCAGCGCGTCGTACTCGGCGCAGATGCCGAGGACGAGCTCGCCGCTGCCCGCGGTGGCGGTGAACGCGGTCGGCAGGTCGCATACGCCTCGGGTCACGTCGAAGCCGGCCGCCTCGACGAGGTCGGTGATCCGGCGCGCGGAGCGGTGTTCCTCGTAGGCGAGTTCGGGGTCGGCGTGGAGCTGGTGGCTGAGGGCGAGGACGGCGTCCTGGCGTCGTGTCACGACGTCGCGGGTGCGTGCGCGCAGCGGGTCGAGAAGCGCCGTGGTGGTGGTCATGAGCGGGCCTCGCGGTCCTTCGGGGTGCGGTAGAGGAGGGAGAGCGCGGCGCCGGCCAGGGAGACGACCGCGCAGATCGTCCAGGACGTGGTGTAGGCGCCGAGAGCGGGCAGGGTCTCGCCGGCCGGGGTGCGGGCGGCGAACACGGTGAGGACGATCGCGGCCCCGACGGAGCCGCCGACGTTGATGAGGAGTTCGTTGATCCCCGAGCCGACCGATGTCCGGTCGTGCGGGACGGACTCGACGGCGAGGGTACGGGTGGAGTGCTGGAGGAATCCGATGCCGAGCCCGGCGACGGCGGTGCCGATGAGGAACAGCGGCATCGAACCGTGCCAGGCCAGGGAGGCGACGTAGCCGGCGGCCATGAGCAGGGAACCGGTGCAGAGGGTGAGCCGGTCGGAGATCGCGGCGGCGACCGCGGGCGCGGCCAGGGCTCCGGCGGCGATGGCGAGGAGGTTGGGCAGCATGGCGAGGCCGGTGGCGAACGGGTCCAGGCCGAGGCCGTAGCCGTGCTCGGCGGGGCCGGTGCCCATGAAGACGGGGTTGGCCACCTGGAGGCCGATCATCGGGACGGTGAAGGTCACGGTCACCAGGGAGACGGTGACCACGTTGCGGCGCCGGAACATCCGGACGTCGATCATCGGCTCGGCGGTCCGCAGCTCGACGCGGACCCACAGGGCGGTGACGAGCGCGCCGCCGACGAGGCAGCCGAGGGTGCGCGGCGAGGTCCACTCCCAGCCGGGCAGTCCGCCCATGCCGAGGCCGAGCATGACGGCGACGAGGCCCGCGCAGAGGAGGATGCCGCCCGCCCAGTCGATCCGCCCGCCGGGGCGCGCCTGGGACTCGGGGAGCAGCGGCCACGTTGCGGCGAGGGCCAGGCCGACGGCCGCGGTGGGGACCCACAGGGCCGCGGTCGGGCTGTCGACGGCGCGGGCCACGAATCCGCTGGCGACCAGGCCGACCGCGATGCCGGCGACCAGCGCGGCGACCATGTAGCTGATGCCGCGGCGCGACTCCCCCTCACCGTCCTTCCCGCGGCCGCCGCCGCGGTTGCGGAGGATGCCGACGAGCAGCGGGAAGAAGCCCGCGAACGCGCCCTGCAGGATCTGGCCGGCGAGCAGGACGCCGAAGGAGCGGCTGAAGCCCACGAGGACGGAGCCGAGCAGGACGATCGCGAGGTTCCAGCGCAGGATGCGCCGGTGGCCGTAGAGGTCGCCCATGCGGGACAGGACCGGGGTGAACGCGACGGACGCGAGCAGGTTGGCGATGCTGATCCAGTTCAGGTCCGCGGCGGTGACCCGGAGGGTCTCCGTGAGGCCTTTCAGCAGCGGGGAGAGGAAGCCCTGAGTGATGCCGCTGGACAGCTCGACCAGTGCGACGGAGGCGATCACGGCGGCGCCGGGGGTCGCGCGGACGGCGGCCCGCGACGCCGGTGGCGTACGCAGGGTGTCGGTGTCCGTCATACGTACCACCTGTTCGAGGGAAGGGGGCCGGAGGGCCTGGGCGGGGAGTGCCGGGAGCGCGGAGAGCTCGCGGGCGGGTGACGGAGAAGCCTGCCGACGGCCGGTCGTCGACCGGCGGCCGCACGGCGGAATCCGCACCACAATGTCCCCAGCCGACGGGCAATCGGGCAAGAGTGCGCCTCACAATCGGGTGAAGGCGTCATTCGACGGGCTCGGATCGGCGGATCCTGGCGCGGTCCGCCCTCCGGCGCCCCTCCTCCGACACGCCCTCGCGGTCCGCCGGGCCCGCGCCGTAGGGTCCGGCCCCGCACCCCGCCCGCTCCCCAGGAGGTCCCCCCGATGCCGACCGGACCCTCACGGCCCGAGGCGCTCGACGCCCTGGACCACGCCGTGCTGCGGGCACTCCACCGCGACCCCCGGGCCCCCTTCTCGGAGGTGGCCGCCGCGGCCGGGGTGCACGAGCGCACCGCCGCGCGGAGGCTCGACCGGATGACCGCGACGGGTGCGGTCGGGTTCACCGCGGCCCTCGTCCCCGAGTACCTCGGCGAGGGAGTCACCGCGGAGGTGGCCGTACGCTGCGCCCCCGGCCGCGTGCACGACACCGCGCTGGCCCTCGCCCGGCGGCCGGAGGCGCGGTCCGTGGAGGTCGCCACCGGCGCGCTCGACGTGTTCGCCGAGCTGATCGTGCCCGACCACGACGCCCTGCTGACCCTCGTCGACGCGGGGATCGGCAGGCTCGACGGTGTCGTCGACATCCACTCCTCGGTGGTGCTGCGGCTGCTCCTCACCACCAGCGACTGGGCCCCGTACGACGACGAGCCCACCGACGTGCGCCGCCACGCCGTCGAGGGCCGGCCGCTGCCCGAGCCGCCGGTGGTGGACGAGCTCGACCGGCGCCTGGTCGCGCTGCTCCACCGCGACGCCCGGATGTCCACCACCCGGTTGGCACGCGAACTCCGGGTCGGCGAGACCACCGCGCGCCGCCGGCTGGGCCGGCTGATGGCCTCCCACGTCCTCCATCTGCGCCTGCACGCGGAGCCCGAGGTCCTCGGCTACCCCGTCGAGGCGCGGTTTCGGCTGGCCGTCGGGCAGGCCCGCCTCGATGACGCGATCCGCCGCCTGGCGGGGGCGCCGGCCGTCCGCCACCTCGTGGTGACGACCGGCACGACGGCGCTCCTCGGCTATTCGAGCCACCGCTCCACCCGGGACCTGCACGACTTCACCGTGCGCGTCCTCGGCTCGCTCGACGGCGTCACGTCGGCGGAGGTCGCCGTCCTGATGCGCACCTACAAGCGCGCCGGCTTCGAGTCGGGGCCCTGAGCCGGGCCGTGTCCGGGGTGGGCCGCCGGTCCTGGTTCAGGCGCCCACGCCCGGCCCCACCCCGCCCTTGAGGCGGTCGATGTCCGACTGGCGGACCTGGATCACAAAGAGGGCCACCAGGGCGCCGACCACGGCGAAGATGGCCGCCGTGACGAAGCCCGCGGAGACGCCGGAGGTCAGTACCTGGTCGCCCCAGGGGGCGGGGAGTTGGCCCGTTCTGGCGAACTCGGCCTTCTCCAGCGGGGTGGCCTGGGAGAGGAAGGCGGGGACCTGTACGTCCGCCTCGTTGCGGCTGGCCGTGCCGAAGACCGTCACCAGGATCGACAGACCCAGTGAACCGCCCACCTGCTGCATGGCGTTCAGCAGTCCGGACGCGGCGCCCGACTCCTGGGGTTCGACGTTCGACAGCGCCATGATGGTCAGGGAGACGAACATCAGGCCCATGCCGAGGCCGAAGACGAGGATCGGTCCGAGGATGCTGCCGAGATAGGTGGAGTCGATGTCGGTCAGGGTCAGCCAGGACAGTCCCGCCGCGGCGAGTACCGAACCCACCACCATGAAGGGTTTCGGGCCGTACCGGGGCAGCAGGTTGGACGTGAGGCCGGCGCCGACTCCGATGATCGCGCTGACCGGCAGGAACGCGAGACCTGTCGCCAGGGGGCTGAAGCCCAGCACCTGTTGGACGAACAGGGTGAGGAAGAAGAACATCCCGAAGATGGCCGCCGCCAGACAGAGCATGATGATGTAGGTGCCCGAGCGGTTGCGGTCCGCGAACATGTGCAGTGGTGTGATGGGTTGTTGGGAGCGCCGCTCGATCAGGATGAAGGTGGCCAGGAGGACGACCGCCGCGACGAACGAGCCGATCGTGTACGGGTCGCTCCAGCCTTCCTGGGCGGCCCGGATGAAGCCGTACACCAGAGCCACCATGCCGAGTGTGGAGGTGAGCGCGCCGGCCAGGTCGAAGTGGCCGGGGTGCCGCTCGGACTCCTTGACGTGTCGCGGGGTGAGGAAGGCGATGAGCAGGGCGATCGGCACGTTGACGAAGAAGATCCAGCGCCAGTCGAGCCATTGCACGAGCATGCCGCCCGCGACCAGACCGATCGCGCCGCCGCCGGCCGAGACGCCCGCGAACACACCGAAGGCCCGGTTGCGTTCCGGGCCTTCGTCGAACGTCGTGGTGATGAGGGAGAGCGAGGTCGGGGAGGCTATCGCGCCACCGACGCCCTGCAGGGCACGGGCCGCGAGGAGTTGCCACTCGCTCTGGGCCAGTCCGCAGAACAGTGAGGCCAGTCCGAAGAGCAGCACGCCGAAGATGAACACACGCCGCCGGCCCAGGATGTCGCCGGCGCGTCCGCCCAGCAGGAGCAGACCGCCGAAGGTCAGGGTGTAGGCGTTGACGACCCACGACAGGCTGGTGGTGGAGAAGTCCAGCGCGGTCTGGATGTGTGGGAGCGCGATGTTCACGATCGTGATGTCGAGAACGACCATCAGTTGACAGGAGGCGATGACGAACAGGGCGATGCCCTTGCCGTCACTGCCTTTCCTGGGGGTGGCCGTCTGTGCCGGGGGCGTCGGCTGGGGTGTACTCATTTGGCGACCTCGGGTCCTCGCCTGGTGAGTGAGCCGTGGGCCGGTCAGTCCACCTTTCGACACTAAGCCCGGCCTGCCGGGGTGACCAGTTGATCAAGCGTGGACGGGCTCGTCCAGGACCGCGAAGCCGTCCAGTTCCACCCGGGCCTGCTCGTCCCAGAGGCGTACGACTCCGATGACGGCCATGGCCGGGTAGTCGCGGCCCGCCAACCGTCGCCAGATCCTCCCGAGTTCGTGGGCGTGGGTGCGGTAGTCGTCGACGTCGGTGGTGTAGACGGTGACGCGGGCCAGGTCGGCGGGGGTGCCGCCGGCGTGCCGCAGGGCGGTGAGCAGATTGCCGAGGGCGGTGGTGAACTGCTCGGTGAGGGTGTCCCCCACGACGGCGCCCTCGTGGTCGAGGGCGGTCTGCCCGGCGAGGAAGACCAGCCTGGAGCCGGTGGCCGTCACGGCGTGGGAGAAGCCGGTGGGCGGGGCGAGTTCGGCGGGGTTGTGCCGGTGCAGGCTCATGAGGACGGCACCTCCTGGAGGCTGTCGAGCCTACGCCGGTGGGACGCGTACAGCTCCTTGGCGATGATCGTGCGCTGGACCTCGGTGGCTCCCTCGTAGATCCGGGGCGCGCGGACCTCGCGGTAGAGGTGTTCGAGGAGGTGACCGCGTTGCAGGGCGCGGGCTCCGTGGAGTTGGACGGCGGAGTCGACGACGTACTGGGCGGTCTCGGTGGCGAGGAGTTTGGCCATGGCGGAGCGGCGGGGCACGTCCGGGTCTCCGTCGTCGTACGCGGTCGCGGCCGCGTAGACGAGCAGGCGGGCGGCTTCGGTGCGGGTGGCCATCTCGGCGATCCGGTGGGCGACGGCCTGGAGGTCGGCGAGGTGTCCGCCGAAGGCGGGGCGGTCGGCGGTGTGGGCGAGGGCGGCGTCCAGGGCGGCCTGGGCCATGCCGACGGCGAACGCGCCGACGCTCGGCCGGAAGAGGTTGAGGGTGTGCATGGCGACCCGGAAGCCCTGGTCGGGTTCGCCGAGCAGGTCTTCGGGGCCGACGGGGACGCCGTCGAAGGTGAGGGTGCCCAGGGCGTGCGGGGCGAGCATGTCGAGGGGGTCCCCGCCGAGTCCGGGCCGGTCGGCGGGGACGAGGAAGGCGCTGACCCCGCGGGCTCCGGCGCCTTGGGTGGTGCGG
This sequence comes from Streptomyces zaomyceticus, assembly GCF_014656215.1. Classification (GTDB taxonomy): domain Bacteria; phylum Actinomycetota; class Actinomycetes; order Streptomycetales; family Streptomycetaceae; genus Streptomyces; species Streptomyces zaomyceticus. Next base: position 9,890 of record NZ_BNBZ01000033.1, read on the forward strand.
GCGAAGACGGTGGCGAAGTCGGCCTCGGGGGCGTTGGAGATCCAGCGCTTCTCGCCGTGGAGGCGCCAGCCGCCGGCGCCGTCGGGGCGGGCCTCCAGGGCGAGTGCGGCGGCGTCGGAGCCGGCGTCGGGTTCGGAGAGCGCGAAGGCGGCGACGGCCCGTCCCGCGGTGGCCTCGGGCAGCCAGCGGGCACGCTGCGCGGGGGTGCCGAAGGCGGCGACGGGGTGGGTGCCGAGGCCCTGGAGGGCGAGGGCGGTCTCGGCCTCGGTGCAGGTGCGGGCGAGGGATTCGCGCAGGAGGCAGAGTTCGAGGGCGCCCGCGTCGAAGAGCCGGGCGAGCAGGCCGAGCTCGCCGAGGGCAGCCACGAGGGGGCGGTTGACCCGGCCGGGTTCGCCCTTGTCGGCGAGGGGTTTCAGGCGTTCGGCGGCGAGTGCGCGGAGTTCCGCACACCAGGTGATCTGTTGCGGATCGAGCGAGAATGCGGGCATGTGGGCCCTCTCCGACGCCCTCGGGCGTCTTCGTCCCTGCGCCGACGGGCGGGTGCGTCCCCGCGCCGCCCGGCGCCTTCCTCCGAGTGCTTCCCCGCACTCTTGTCGCGAACCGTTGACTGCCGTCACCAACACGATACGCTCGTGGAGCGACGGGCGACCCCACCACGACAGGGGGACGGACTCATGGAGCTGACACCCTCGGCCCACCTCGATACATTCGCCCGCGACCGGCTGCCGCCGCCGGATCGGTGGCCGCGTCTCCTCTTCGACCTCCCGGAGCTCTCGTACCCCGACCGGCTCAACTGCGGGACGGAACTCCTCGACCGCACGACGCGGCGATTCGGCGCCGACCGGCCCGCCTTCCTCGACGGCGAGGGCGGTGTCTGGACCTACGGGGAACTCCAGGACCGGGTCGACCGGATAGCCCATGTCCTCACCTCCGACCTGCGGGTCAGGCCCGGGAACCGGGTCCTGCTGCGCGGCCCCACCACCCCCTGGCTGGCCGCCTGCTGGCTCGCCGTGATGAAGGCGGGCGCGGTCGCCGTCACCGTGCTGGCCCAGCAGCGCGCCCCCGAACTGGCCGTGATGGCCGACGCGGCCCGCTGCACCCACGCCCTCTGCGACGCCCATGTCCTCGACGAACTCCTCGCGGCCCGGATCCCGGGACTCCGCGTCACTCCCTTCGGCGGCGACGGACCGGACGACCTGCTCGCCCTGACCGCCCGCCGCAGCGGCCCCTACACGGCGGTGGAGACGGCCGCCGACGACGTGGCCCTCATCGCCTTCACCTCCGGCACGACCGGCCGCCCCAAGGGCTGTGTCCACTTCCACCGGGACGTCCTGGCCGTCGCCGACACCTTCTCCGCGCACGTCCTGCGCCCGCTGCCCGACGACGTCTTCGCCGGCTCGCCGCCCCTCGCCTTCACCTTCGGCCTCGGCGGGCTCGTCGTCTTCCCCCTGCGGGCCGGGGCGAGCGCGGTCCTGCTCGAACAGGCCGGGCCCAAGCAGCTGCTCGCCGCGATCGAGCGGCACCGGGTGTCGGTGCTCTTCACCGCCCCGACGGCCTACCGCGTCATGCTCGAGGAACTCGACCAGGGCACCGCCCCCGACATCGGCTCGCTGCGCCGCTGCGTCTCGGCCGGCGAGAACCTCCCGGAGGCCACCTGGACGGCCTGGTACACCCGCACCGGCCTGCGCATGATCAACGGCATCGGCGCGACCGAGCTCCTGCACATCTTCATCTCCGCCTCCGACGGCGACATCCGCCCCGGCACCACCGGCCGCCCGGTGCCCGGCTGGCAGGCCAGGGTCGTGGACCACGAGGGCAGGAACGTCCCGGACGGCGAGGAGGGGCTGCTCGCCGTCCGCGGCCCGGTGGGCTGCCGCTATCTGGCCGACCCCCGCCAGGCGGAGTACGTACGCGAGGGCTGGAACGTCACGGGCGACACGTACGTCCGCGAGCCCGACGGCTACTTCCGCTATGTCTCACGGGCCGACGACATGATCATCTCGGCCGGGTACAACATCGCGGGACCGCAGGTCGAGGAAGTCCTCCTCGACCACCCCGACGTCGTGGAGACGGCGGTGGTCGGCCGCCCGGACGAGCTCCGCGGCCAGGTCGTCGTCGCCTACACGGTGGTACGGGACGGGGTGCCGCGCGACTCCGCCACGGCCGCGGCCCTGCGGGCCTTCGTCCGCGCCCGCCTCGCCCCCTACAAGTCGCCCCGCGAGATCGTCTTCCTGGACGCGCTGCCGCGCACACCCACGGGCAAGCTCCAGCGCTTCCGGCTGCGGGACCCGGCATGACGACGATCCCGCCGGCGGCCCGCGCCGGGAGCCGCCGCCCGGCACGACCGGGCGCGGCCGGGCTCGACCGCAGGAGCCGGCACGACCGACGAGCCCGCCCGCGGAACCACCCTCTAAAGTGATCACGTGGCCGAGCAGCACACTCCCCGATCCCTCATCGTCTCCCTCTACGGCGCGTACGGCCGTACGCCCGACGGCTCGCCGATGCCAGTGGCCGCGCTCATCCGGCTGCTCGCCGTCCTCGGGGTGGACGCGCCCTCGGTGCGCTCCTCGGTGTCGCGGCTGAAGCGGCGCGGACTGCTGCTGCCGGGCCGGACGGCCGACGGGGCCGCCGGGTACGCCCTCTCGGCGGACGCCCGCCGGCTCCTGGACGACGGCGACCGCCGGATCTACGCCCGCACCGAACCGAAGCTCTCCGAGGGCTGGGTCCTCGCCGTCTTCTCGGTCCCCGAGGCCGAGCGGCACAAGCGGCATCTGCTGCGCTCCCGGCTCGCCCGCCTCGGCTTCGGCACGGCGGCCCCCGGCGTCTGGATCGCGCCCGCGCGGCTGTACGAGGAGACCCGGAACGCCCTGGAGCGCCTGGAGCTCTCCCCGTACGTGGACCTCTTCCGGGGCGACCACCTCGGCTACGCGGCCACGGCCGGGGCGGTGGCCCGCTGGTGGGACCTGCCGTCGATCGCCGGGCTCCACGAGGAGTTCCTCGCCGCCCACGAGCCCGTGCTGCGGGCCTGGCGGGCGGCCCCGGCGGGCGCCGAGGACGCCTACCGGGACTATCTGCTCGTCCTGGACTCCTGGCGGCGACTGCCCTACGCGGACCCGGTGCTCCCGGCGGAGCTCCTTCCGGACGACTGGCCCGGCCGGCGCTCGGCCGAGGTCTTCGCGGCCCTGCACGAGCTGCTGCGGGACCGGGGCGCGGAATTCGTCCGCCCGTTCGTCTCCGGCGCCGGGGAGCACTCCGGGGACGGTGACCCGACCGGGGCCGGGGACTAGTCCCGGGACCGGCTCCTCGCCGCGAAAGCCCCGAGCAGGCAGACGAAGCCCGCCGTGCTCAGGACGGCGCGGACGATGTTCCACGCCACCCAGGGGCCCTCGAAGGCGTCACGGGCGGCCGACACGTCCCCGGCGGCCGCGAGCGCGTCGTTGAGCGGCACGTTCACCGCCGAGGTGACCACGAGGACGGCCACCGAGAGGGCGAGACCGGCGAGCGTCCAGACCCTCGTCCGGGTGGCGCGGTACTGCCAGGCCGCCACCGCCGTGAGGATCGGCGCCCCGAAGAACACGCCGAAGAAGAGCGGGTTCTGGATCACCTCGTTGATGTTCCGCATCACCTCGGCGAAGACCCGGTCGTCGCTGCGTGCCAGGGCCGGCATCACCGAGCAGACGTACGCGAACCACACACCCGCGACCAGTCCGGTCGCCACCGTCGCCGCGCCGAGGACCGCCCCGGCACCCTTCCCACCCCGCTGCTGTGTCATGTCCTCATTCAAGGGCAGGGGCGGTGCGCGGACCATGGTCCCGCGTCGCACCCGCATACGCGAGCGTCCACGGGCTGGGGCGGCCCCTCAGCCCCGGCGGCCGGTCGGGGGCGGGCGGTTGCCCGCGCGGTACGGGGCCGGCCAGGGCGCGGCGGGGCCCTCGTAGCCCTGTTCGGCCGCCGCGTGCAGGGTCCAGTGCGGGTCGTAGAGGTGGGGGCGGGCCAGCGCGCACAGATCGGCACGGCCCGCCAGGAGCAGCGAGTTGACGTCGTCCCACGAGGAGATCGCGCCGACGGCGATCACCGGGACGCCGGTCTCGTTGCGGATGCGGTCGGCGTACGGGGTCTGGTAGGAGCGGCCGTATGCGGGTGCCTCGTCGGGGACGACCTGACCGGTGGAGACGTCGATCGCGTCGGCGCCGTGGTCCGCGAAGGCGCGGGCGATCGCGACGGCGTCCTCCTCGCTCGTGCCGCCCTCGGCCCAGTCGGTGGCCGAGATACGGACGGTCATGGGGCGCTCCTCCGGCCACACCTCCCGTACCGCGTCGAAGACCTCGAGCGGGAAGCGCAGCCGGCCGTCGAGGTCTCCCCCGTACGCGTCGGTGCGGTGGTTGGTGAGCGGGGAGAGGAAGCCGGAGAGCAGGTAGCCGTGGGCGCAGTGCAGTTCGAGGAGGTCGAAGCCCGAGCGGGCGGCGCGCCGGGCGGCGGAGGTGAACTCCTCGCGCACGGCGGTGAGTCCGGCGCGGTCGAGGGCTCGGGGCGTCTGGTTGACGCCGGGCCGGTACGGGAGGGGCGAGGCGGCGACGAGCGGCCAGTTGTCCTCGGGCAGCGGCTGGTCGATGCCCTCCCACATGCGCCGGGTGGAGCCCTTGCGGCCGGAGTGGCCGAGCTGGACACCGAGCGCCGTACCGGGTGCCTCGGCGTGCGCGAAGGCGGTGATCCGGGACCAGGCGGCGGCCTGTTCGTCGGTCCACAGGCCGGTGCAGCCGGGGGTGATCCGGCCCTCGGGACTCACGCAGACCATCTCGGTCATCACGAGTCCGGCGCCGCCGAGGGCTCTGGACCCGAGGTGGACGAGGTGGAAGTCGCCGGGGACGCCGTCCTCGGCGACGTACATGTCCATCGGGGAGACGACGACCCGGTTGCGCAGGGTCAGTCCGCGGAGCCGGAAGGGGGTGAACATGGGCGGGGTGCCGGGCGGGCAGCCGAAGTCGCGTTCGACGGTGGCGGTGAAGGCCGGGTCGCGGAGGCGCAGGTTGGCGTGGGTGACGCGGCGGCTGCGGGTCAGCAGGTCGAAGGCGAACGGGCGGGGCGGCCGGTCGACATGGCCGGCGAGTTCCTCGAACCAGCGGAGGCTGGCGGTGGCCGCGCGCTGGGTGGACTCGACGACGGGGCGGCGTTCGGCCTCGTACGCGGCCAGGGCCTCCGGGAGGGTGCGGTTCCCGCCGTCGGCGGCCGCGTGCCCCTCCAGGCTGTTCACCAGGGCGAGGGCGTCCTCGACGGCCAGTTTGGTGCCGGAGCCGATGGAGAAGTGCGCGGTGTGGGCGGCGTCGCCGATGAGCACGGTGTTGCCGTACGACCAGTGTGCGTTGACGACGGTACGGAAGGCGGTCCAGGCGGAGCGGTGGGAGCGCAGCTCCCGGCCGCCGAGCGCCTCCGCGAAGATCTTGGCGCAGCGGGCGGTGGACTCGGTCTCGTCGAGCTCCTCGAACCCGGCGGCCCGCCAGACCTCCTCGCGCATCTCGACGATGGCGGTGGAGGCCCCTGCCTCGTAGGGGTAGGCGTGCAGCTGCATCACGCCGTACTCCGTCTCGGCGATCTCGAAGCGGAAGGCGTCGAAGGCGAAGTCCGCGGCGAGCCAGATGTAGCGGCAGCGGTGGGTGGTGATCCGGGGGCGGAAGTGCGCGGCGTGGGCCTCGCGGGTGCGGCTGTGGACGCCGTCGGCGGCGACGACCAGGTCGTGGCCGGCGGCGAGGACGTCGGGTGGCGGTGCCTCGGCGCGGAAGCGGAGCCGTACGCCCAGCTCGGTGCAGCGGGCGTGCAGGATCTCCAGGAGCCGGCGGCGGCCGAGGGCGGCGAAGCCGTGGCCGGTGGAGGTGGTGCGGTGGCCGCGGTGGACGACGTCGATGTCGTCCCAGCGGACGAGGTCGCGGCGGAGTGCCTCGTACACGACGGGGTCGGCGTCCCGGATGCCGCCGAGGGTCTCGTCGGAGAGGACGACACCGAAGCCGAAGGTGTCGGAGGGGGCGTTCCGCTCCCAGACGGTGACCTCGCGGCGGGGGTCGAGCCGCTTGAGCAGGGCCGCGGCGTAGAGGCCGCCGGGGCCGCCCCCGACCACGGCGATACGGGACGGGGTGGGGCCTGAGGGGCCGGCGGCGGAAGCGGCGGGGATCCGGTCGGGGCCGGGCACCGTCAGCACCCCCGCCATTTCGGGGGCCGCTTCTCCGTGAAGGCGGCGTGGAACTCGGCGTAGTCCGCACCGTTCATCAGGAGCGCCTGGGTGGCCGCGTCCATCTCGATCGCGGCGGCGAGCGGCATGTCGAGTTCGGCGGTGAGCAGCGCCTTGGTCTGGGCGAGGGCGAGCGCGGGTCCGTCGGCGAGACGGCGGGCGAGTTCGGCGGCCCGCTCCCCCGCCCGGCCCTCCTCGGTGAGCTCGGAGAGCAGTCCGATCCGCTCCGCCTCGGCGGCGTGGACGGGTTCGCCCAGCATGAGGAGGCGGGTGGCGTGGCCGAGTCCGACGACCCTCGGCAGCAGATAGGCCGCGCCCATGTCGCCGCCGGAGAGGCCGACCCGGGTGAAGAGGAAGGCGAAGCGGGTGGTGGGGTCGGCGATCCGGAAGTCGGCGGCGAGGGCGAGGACGGCCCCGGCGCCCGCGGCGACCCCGTGAAGGGCGGCGACGACCGGGAAGGGGCACTCGCGGAGGGCCCGGACCACCTGGCCGGTCATCCGGTTGAAGTCGAGGAGCTGGGCGGTGTCGAGGGAGAGGGTGGCGCCGATGATCTCGTCGACGTCGCCGCCGGAGCAGAAGCCGCGGCCTTCGCCGTCGAGGACGAGGGCGCGGACGGACCGCTCGCGGGAGAGCTCGGCGAGGAGGTCGCGCAGATCGGCGTAGGCGCCGAAGGTGAGGGCGTTGAGTTTCGCGGGGCGGGCCAGCGTGACGGTGGCGACGCCCCGGTCGATGTCGAGGCGCAGATGCTGCCAGCGTGCCGTGCGGGGCGTGGAGCCGGTAAAGGGGCTCATCCGGAACGGCCTCCTTCCTCCGTTCGGAGGGTATCACTCTACTGTGACCGTCGTCACGAGCGCGCGATAAAGGAGGGATGCGAAAGGGGCGCCCAAGGTCCTCGGCAACAGATGACCGAGGTCCCTACCGCTCAGGGAGGGGCGCCCCTGGAGAAGAAACGCGCACCTCGTAGGGTTGAAACCAGGACGTCTCGGGATGCTCCACCGCACTCGCCCACCCGCCCCCACTCGGTGAAGGGAGCCCGCCCCCATGCCCGAAGCCTCCGGACCCTCGGCCGGCGGAGCCATTCCCGGCGGATCCGCCGGACCCCCCTCCCTCCGGGCCCCCAACGGACCCGGTGAAACCCCCGCGCTCCTGGCCGCCGCGGGTTCCCCCACCTCCTGGCGCGTCCGGCTGCCCCACACCACCGCCGCCGTGCCGATCGCCCGCCATCTGATCCGTGCCGCGCTCGACGACCTCGGACCCGGGACCGTCGGCCTGCCCGACGGCGACACGGCGGAACTGCTCACGGCCGAGCTCGTGGCCAACGCCGTCGAGCACACCGCGGGCCTCGGCCCCATCGAGCTGGTCGTCGAGCTGTTCTCCGCGCCCGGCGGCTGCCAGATCGAGGTCCACGACTCCCAGCCCGCCCGCCCCGGCGAGCTCGACGGCCCCGCCCCGGGCACCGAGGTCGACCCCTGGCAGGAGCACGGCCGCGGCCTGCTCCTCATCCGCGCCCTCAGCAGCGACTGCGGTCACCGCCCCACCGCGCACGGCAAGGCGGTCTGGTTCACACTCCCGGGGATACCGGCCCAGCGCCGTCCGCCGCCGTGACCAGCCGCGAGCGGCTCCGCCCGTAGAACGCGTACACCAGCGTCCCGACGACCAGGAACCCGGCGAACTGCAGCCAGGTCGTCCAGCCCGTGCCCCAGATCAGATAGAGGCAGAATCCGATCCCGAGGATCGGGCTCAGCGGGAAGAGCGGCACCCGGAACGAGCGCGGCAGCTCGGGGTTCCGGCGCCGCAGCACCATCACCGCGAGGTTGACGACCGCCATGATGGCGAGCGTGCCGATGGTGGTCAGGTTGACGACCACGTCGAGCGAGGCGAAGGCCGCCGGTACGGCGAAGACGGCGGCCACGATCCAGGTGTTGGCCACGGGAGTGGCGGACTTCGGCGAGACCCGCTCGAAGACCCGGGGCACGAGACCGTCGCGGGACATCGACATCAGGATGCGGGTCTGCCCGTACATCACCGCGAGGACGACGGACGCGATGGCGACGACCGCGCCGAAGGCGATGATCCCGCCGCCGACCGACGACCCGGTGACCTGGTCGACGACGAGCGAGAGCGCGGCCGGCTGACCGGCCACGGCGTCGGCTCCGAGTGCCCCGATCGCGGAGAGCGCGACGGCGCAGTAGAGCAGGGTGACGAGCCCGATGCAGACGAGGATGGCGATCGGGATGTTCCGCCGCGGGTTCTTCACCTCCTCGCCGGCCGTGGTGATCGCGTCGAAGCCGATGTACGAGAAGAAGGCCACCGAGGCGCCCGCGGTGATCCCGCCCACGCCGTGCTCGGCGAACGGCGACAGGTGGCCGGCCCGGAAGGCCGAGAATCCGATCGCGCAGAAGACGATCAGGATCCCGATCTTGAGGACCGCCATGGCGGCGGTCGCCCGCGCGCTCTCCCGGACCCCGCGCACCAGCAGGGTGGCGGCGAGCAGGATGACGACGACGGCGGGGACGTTGACGACACCGCCGTCGGCGGGCCCGGCGGACAGCGCCTCGGGGAGCTGCACGCCGATGAGGCTGTCGAGCAGCTCGTTGAGGTACTGGCTCCAGCCGACGGCGACCGCGGAGACGGAGACGCCGTACTCCAGGAGGAGGCACCAGCCGACGAGGAACGCGGTCCGTTCGCCGAGGCTCGCGTAGGCGAAGGAGTAGGAGGAGCCCGAGACCGGGATCGCGCCGCCCAGTTCCGCGAAGGAGAAGGCCGTGAAGACGCAGGTGATCGCGGCGAGGACGTAGGAGATCACGACCGCGGGGCCCGCCTCGGCGACGCTGTCGGAGAGGCCGACGAAGATGCCGGTGCCGACGATCGCGCCGACGCCGAAGCACACGAGCTGGAAGAGCCCCATGGTGCGCTTGAGGCCGTGGCCTTCGAGGTCGGCGCCGGATTCGGCGAGGAGCTGCTGCGGGGATTTGATCCGCGAGGTCCGCGAGGTCATGCGGTGGTTCTCATTCCTGGTGGTGCATGCGTGAGGGGGTCCGGACAACCGCACCCGAACCCCCTGAAGGATGCGATCCTAAGCCGCACCACGCATATTCACCCAATCGGGCGTAAAGCTATGCCGTCGCCTCGGCCGTCGCCGTCGTCGCCGCCGGATCCGCGCTCGGAGCCGGGTCGGCCATCGTCGCGACCAGGACCGCCTTGATCGTGTGCATCCGGTTCTCCGCCTCGTCGAAGACGACCGAGTGCGCCGACTCGAAGACCTCGTCGGAGACCTCCAGCTCGGTCAGGCCGTGCCGGGCGTGGATGTCCCGCCCGACGGCCGTGCCCAGGTCGTGGAAGGCCGGCAGACAGTGCAGGAACTTGACGTCCGGGTTCCCGGTGGCGCGCAGCACGTCCATGGTCACGGAGTACGGGGCGAGGGCGGTGATCCGCTCGTCCCAGACCTCCTTGGGCTCACCCATGGAGACCCAGACGTCGGTGGCGACGAAGTCGGCGCCGCGGACGCCCTCCGTCACGTCCTCGGTGAGGGTGACGGTGGCGCCACTGGTCTCGGCGAGCTCGCGGGCGGCGGCCACGACGCCCTGGGCCGGCCAGTACGCCTCCGGGGCGACGATCCGCACGTCCATGCCGAGCAGGGCGCCGGTGACCAGGTAGGAGTTGCCCATGTTGAATCGGGCGTCGCCGAGGTAGGCGAAGGCGATCGTGTCCAGCGGCTTGTCCGTGTGCTCGGTCATGGTGAGCACGTCGGCGAGCATCTGGGTGGGGTGCCAGTCGTCGGTGAGCCCGTTGAAGACGGGGACGCCGGCGAAGGCGGCGAGCTCTTCGACCAAGGCCTGCCCGTCGCCCCGGTACTCGATGCCGTCGAACATCCGGCCGAGGACGCGGGCGGTGTCCTTGACCGACTCCTTGTGACCCATCTGGGAACCGGAGGGGTCGAGGTAGGTGGTGGAGGCGCCCTGGTCGGCGGCGGCGACCTCGAAGGCGCAGCGGGTGCGGGTCGAGGTCTTCTCGAAGATCAGGGCGATGTTCCTGCCGCGCAGCCGCTGGACCTCGGCGCCCGCCTTCTTGGCGGCCTTGAGTTCGGCGGCGAGCGCGACGAGGCCGCGGAACTCCTCGGCGGTGAAGTCCAGCTCCTTGAGGAAGTGGCGGCCGATGAGGTCTGTGGCCATGACACGCGCTCCTGTGGGTACGGTCGGGGGACGGCGATCGAGGACCCTGGAAGTCTATACGCAGTCCAGCATTTATATACAGCCCCCTCCGTGCGGGACCCGGATGCGGCCCAGGCCCGGGCGCCCAAGCCCCGGCTCACGTCCGACAGCCGACGGCACCGGATTCCCCGTGACCGTGGCTGTGACCTTCCCCGTGACCGTCAGGAGGCGTCGCGCTCCACCGGGCAGCTCATACAGCGCGGGCCACCCCTCCCCCGGCCCAGCTCGCTGCCCGGGATCTCGATCACCTCGATGCCCTGCTTCCGCAGATGCGTGTTCGTGGTGACGTTCCGCTCGTACGCGACCACCACCCCCGGCTCCACGGCGAGCACGTTGCACCCGTCGTCCCACTGCTCGCGTTCCGCCGCGTGCACGTCCTGCGTCGCCGTCAGGACGCGGACGTCCGGGAGCCCGAGCGCCGCGGCGATGGCACTGTGCATCTGCTCCGGCGGATGGTCGGTCACCCGCAGCGGCTGCCCCTCGTCCCCCGGTTCGATCGTGTACGAGCGGAGCATCCCGAGCCCCGCGTACTGGGTGAACGTGTCCTGGTCGACCATCGTCATCACCGTGTCCAGGTGCATGAACGCCCGCCGCTTCGGCATGTCGAGCGCGACGATCGTGCGCGCCGAACCGGCCGCGAACATCCCCCGGGCCAGCATCTCCACCGCCTGCGGCGTCGTCCTCTCGCTCATTCCGATGAGCACCGCGCCGTTGCCGATGACCAGGACGTCCCCGCCCTCGATCGTCGACGGGTAGTCGGCCTGCCCCTCCGACCAGTGGTGGAACGACCCGGCCTCCGCCCCGGTGAAGAGCGGGTGGTGCTTGTAGATCGCCTCGAAGTGGACGGTCTCGCGCTGCCGGGCCGGCCAGCGCATCGCGTTGATCGAGACGCCGTCGTAGATCCAGGCCGAGGTGTCCCGGGTGAAGAGATGGTTCGGCAGCGGCCCGAGGAGGAAGTCGTCCAGATCCATGGCGTGGAACCGGACCGAGGTCGGCTCGCGGTGCGCCGCCAGGAACTCGCGCTTCGTCATCCCGCCGACGAGCACCTCGGCCAGCGCGGGGGCGTCCAGCGAGTCGAACGCGGCCCGGAGATGATCGGTGGCGAGCGGCCCGTACTCCTTCTCGTCGAAGACCCGGTCCAGCACCAGCGCGCGGGCGGTCGGCACCTCGAGGGACTCGCTCAGCAGGTCCCCGAAGAGATGCACCTCCACGCCCCGGTCCCGCAGCACGTCCGCGAATCCGTCGTGCTCCTGACGGGCCCGCCGCACCCAGAGCACGTCGTCGAAGAGCAGGGCGTCCTTGTTGGTCGGGGTGAGCCGCTTCAGCTCCAGATCGGGCCGATGAAGGATGACGCGGCGCAGCCGCCCGGTCTCGGAGTCGACATGGAATCCCATGCGCCCATCCTGACGGAGCATCGCGGCCGTGGCCCGCCTTTCGGAGCAGGCCGGGCCGGGGCGCGTCGGAGGGGACGCCGGACGGGAGCCGGGGGCGTCGGCGGGTGCCCCGCCGACGCCGGGGGACGCGGTCAGCCGAACCACTCCCCCACGGCCACCAGGAGAAGGATCGCCACCACCAGACCGCCGAGCAGCATCGCGGCGCGGCGCAGGAAGCGGCGGGTGTAGCCGTTGCCCGGATCGTCCGGGTGGTAGGCCGCCGGGGAGGCGGGCGCTCCCGGGCGCGGTGCCGTACGGGGTACGCCGTACGCCTCCCGGAGAAGACCGAGCCAGACCGCCTCCGGCAGGCCGGGGCGCTCCCCGTCGACGATCAGCCAGAAGGCCTCGCGGGCGGACGGCGCCGGACTCCTCCGCAGCCGGGAGAGGAGCTCTCCGACCGTGCCGACCGGAGCGTCGCCGCCGCTCAGGAGCGGGCGGACCGCCCAGCGGTGGAGCTCGGCGGCGTTGGCCGCGCGCTGCTCCTCCGCCGGCTCGGTGGGGTCGGCCCCGCCGCCCGCCGGCCCGACGGCCCAGAGCTCCCGGCCGAGGGCCACCTCGCACAGTTCCCGGCGCAGCGGATGCTCCCAGGACGGCAGGCGCCGGGCCGTCTCGCGGAGGAGCAGGGTGAGGACGACGTACGCCTGCGGGCGGCGCAACGCGTCGAGCAGTTCGCGACTGCCGGCCCGCTCGACGAGCGCTCGGGCCTCGTCCGAACTGCGGGCGGTCGGCAGCTTGTGCACGAGGCCCGTCTCGGCCTCGCGCTCCCTGCCACGCCCCCGCAGCCGGGGCCAGGGCCGTCCTCCGGCCCCGCCGGGGCCGGTCCAGGCGGGCTCGGCCGAGGGCAGGACGGGACGGGGATACGGGTCGGCGTCAGGACCCGGGGGCGGCCGGTGGTACGGCCCCTCCTGCGCGGTCCGGCCGCCCGGCCCCTCGGGAGCAGGCGTCCCGGGCGCGCGCGACGGTTCGTCCCGGCCCGGGGACGCCGACCGGTCGCCGGGCTCGGGGAGGCGCTTCGAGAGATCGGGGCCGTGGGGGTCCACGGGGCGGCTCCGGTGCGGGGGAGCCGGTGGGTCCTGGGGGTCGGGGCGGATCTCCGTATCGGCTCGACCGGGCCGAGCGGGGACGGCAGGGGGGCCGGAGAGGTCGGGGGCGGCAGGGAGGTCGGGGCGGGAGGGGAGGTCGGGGCGCGTCGGCGGTTCGTCCTGGCCGGGGCGGTACGAGTCGGCCGGTGGGCGCGGGAGTTCGGTCTCCGTGTCCGCCCGGCCGCGACGGTAGGCACCGGTCCGTGGGTCTACGGGGGTGGGGGACGACGGTCGGGCGGCGTCGTACCGAGGGGAGGGGGCGGGCATGTACGGCTCGTACGGCTCGTACGGCTGGGGGTCCGGGACAACGGCGGCCGCGGCGCCGGACCGGCCGTCCGGAGCCGACGGGCGATCCCCACCGTCCGGAGCCGAGGGACGGTCCCGGTCGACGGCTCCGGGCAGACGGTCCCGGTCGACGGCCCCGGACAGGCGGTCCCGATCGGCGGCCCCGGACAGGCGGTCCCGATCGGCGGCCCCGGACAGGCGGTCCCGATCGGCGGGGGGCGACGGGCGGTCCCCGTCGTCCTCCCCCTCCGGGTCCTGGCGGAACCAGAGGTCCGGGCGTTCCGAAGGGCCGGGGCGGTCGGCCCCTCGGGGCTCTCCCTCGGCGGGCCCGGAACGGCCGTCCGGCGGCGGGGCGTCCTCCGCGGGTCGTCCCCCCGAGGCCCAGGGCCACAGCCGCCCCGGAGCCCTCTTCGACGGGGCGGGCGGGGGCTCCGGCGGGGCGGCGGGCTGCCGGGGCACCGGGGAACGCGCGCTCTCCGGCGCGCCGCCGGTGGCCCGGCCGCCCGGGCCCGACGCACGCCCGGCGCCGGACGCGTACCCGGCGCCCGGGGCGGGTCCGCGCCCCGCACCCGGGCCGGGCGGGTACCCGGTGCTCGGGCCGCCGGCGCGCCGGTCGAGGTTCTGCAGGGCCTGTGTCGCCGTCTCCAGGAGCGAGGCGCGGCGGGCCGCGAGCGCGGAGGAGGCCGCGTGGAGGGCGCTGCCGACCGCGTACTCGCCGCCGTCTCCCTCCGCGACTCCCCGCAGGTGGTGGCGGACGAGTCGGGCCGCGATCCCGTCCGCCCGGTCGCCGGTCCGCTCGATCGGGTCGACGCGGCGGCGTTCGCTGTTCGGGCTCGCCGCGCCCGACCACTGGCCGACGAACACGAAGCGGAGCGCGCTGAGTTCGACGGTGTCGTGGGTGGCGAAGGCCCAGCGGCCGGTGAGTGCGCCGAACATGCTGTGCAGCCCCCAGAGCACGGGGCAGGCGGTGTCGCCCCGTGCGTCGAGGACGGTGAAGCGTCCCTCGGGATGGCGCAGCAACTCCGCGACGGTTCCGGTGAGTTCCTCGGCGGCGTGGACCAGGAGGCCGTCGAGGTCCCCCTGCCCCCGCCCGGCCGCGGGAAGGAGGACCTCCTCCGGGATCACGGGCAGCGGCCCGAGCACCCGCTCGGCGTTCACGTCCGCGCCCTCCCAGTTCCAGGCGTGGAGCCCGAGGCAGGTGGCGGGTTCGAGGAGGCCGGGCGAGCCGACGAGGGCGTGGCAGAGCACGGAGGTGCCGCCGTCGGCGTCCTTGAACGGCAGGCGCCGGATCAGCATCACGTCCGCGCGCCGCTGGAGCCGGATCAGGGCGGGCCGGGTCTCCTCGCCGTTGGCGCGCAGCACGGGCCCGGAGATCCGGTAGAGGTTCTCCGCCTCGTCGCGCGGCCCGGACCAGGCGACCGGTCCGAAGCCGGTGCTGCCGGTGGGGTTCTCGCTGTCCCAGCGGAAGACGATCTGGTCGACCTCGTTCTCCGACCGTGTCATCGGACGTTCCCCTCCCTGGGGCTCACGGGTTCCGCCCCGGGCAGCAGCCCGCACATGGCGAAGAGGGACAGCAGTGGAGCGAGGACCCGGCGCGGCCGGGCCCCGTGCGGAAATCGGTCGCCGCGCGCCTGCCCGCCGGTGGCGGCGACGAAGTGCAGGGTGCAGTCGGCGCAGTCGTCGAAGGGCTTGAGCCAGGCGGCGCTGGCGTGGTGGGCGAGAAAGGCGTAGGTGTCCCGGCTCTCGGCCCGGAGCGCGGCCGGGTCGTGGCGGCTCGGCAGGGCCCTGCCGAGCCAGCGGTCGACGACCGGTTCGAAGCGCACCAGGTCGCTCTTGTTGACGGCGAGCGCGGCGGGTGCGGCGACGAGGCCGCCGCGCTGCCGGGGGATCCGGTTGAGCACGGTGGCGAAGGCCTCGTCGCCGAGCTCGCGCCGCCGCAGTCCGCTCTGTTCCCGTACTGGATCGAGGGCGGGGAGCCGGAGCGCGCGCAGCGGGTCGAGGACGAAGATGAACGCGTCGACGCCCATGAGGAAGCGGCCGACCTCGCTGTCCTCGGCGAGGTCCTCGCCCGCGAGGTCGAAGAAGACGACGGGCCGGGGGGTGGCGCCGGCCGCCGAGACGAGCAGCCCGTCGGCGAACCGCGCGAAGGTCTGCTGGCCGGTTCGGGCCAGCTGCCGCCCCTGCTGGAGGCTCTGGACCCGTTCCCGCAGATAGGTGCGGTGCGCGTCGGGGTTGAGCGGCAGGCATTTGAGTCCGTACGGTTCGAGGCCGCCGAGTTCGACCTCGCCGAGCATGGCGGCCAGGAGGTGGGTCTTGCCGACGGAGGAGCTGCCGACGAGGGCGATGGAGAGCGGTTCCCCGTTGACGAGGTAGGGCACGGGGAGTTCGTGTCCCTCACCGCCGTCCCTGGTGTGCGGGCAGAGGTGGTACGCCTTGCGCAGGGCGTCCGCCCGGTGGCCGGGCGAGGGTTCGCCGCCGAGGTCCAGCGGGATGCGGTTTCCCTTGGTGTCGATGGTGACGAGCAGCCGTTCGTCGAACTCGACGGGGAGCAGGCAGTGCGGGCACATCCGGCTCCTGGCCGGTGGTGCCGGAAGGGGTTCGGCCGCCGCCGTGGGCGGGGTGGGACGGGCTGACGGGTCGGCGCCGCCGAAGAGCCGCCCGATCAGGGAGGTGCGCGGCAGGCGGGGGTCCCGGGCCGGGGCCTTCGGGGGCGCTCCGGCGTGCTCGGAACCCGGCCGGGCTCCGCCGGACAGTCCGCGCTTCCGCTCGATCTGGCCGTCGTACTCGGCACGCCATCTGTCGAGCGGATCGACCACACCGCCGGTGAGCGGGTCGGGTACGTGGAGGAGCCTCAACAGCTCGCTCGGGTGCGGTCGTTCCGATGCGTTCGGCGAGAAGAGGCCGCTGTGCTGGAGGGCGGCGAGACGGCGGTACTCGGCGAGATCCGCCGGGGGTCCCTCACCCCGGTCCGGGCGCCCGGAGAGCAGGTAGTAGGCGAGGGCGGCGACCGACCACAGATCGTCGCGGGGGTCGGCGGCGCCGCGCCCCGCGCGCTGTTCGGGCGAGGCCCAGGGGGCGGCGCCGAAGGGCTCGCGGGTCTCCCCGGCGCGCAGTGCCGCGTGCGGCTCACGGAGCCGCACCCTGGCCCCGTCCCACCGCACCGTCTCGGGCGTGATGGCCCGGTGGACGAGGTCGAGATCACCCAGGAGGCGTACGGCCATGGCGAGTTGGCCGGTGATCCGTTCCTGCGCCTCGGCACCGAGGCGGCCCGTCCAGTCGGAGAGGGGACGCCCGGTCGGCGGCCGGTAGAGGACGAAGGGCTCGGCGGCGGTCAGGTCGAAGCCGACGATCCGGGTGAGGACGGCGCCGAACTTCTCGCTGCCGTACCGCCGTTCGAGGGCGACGGAGGCCGCCACCTCCCGTTCCAGGAGTCCGTACGCCTGGGGGTCGTCGTGCGCGGACGAGGTCAGCCGGTACTGGAGGACCGGCACCGCCCCCGCTCCGAGGAACGCCCGGCGCCCGAGGAAGCCGGGGCGGTCGAGGGGCCGGTGGTCCTCGCCGTACCGCACGACGAAGCGGCTGTGCTCCTCCCTCGGGTTGAGGAACTCCAGTTCCCGGTAGTACGGGTGGGGCGGCGGGCTCGACCGGACGAGGTGGTCCGGATGGTCCGGGCCGATGGGCCGGTTCGGGTCGGCCGGACGGCGACGGCGATCGGCGTCGGGGTCGACCCCGGGTCCGGGGCCGGGATCGCGGCCGCGGCCGCCGTCGGGGTCGATGCCGGAGCCGTCCCCGAGGTCGATGCCGGAGCCGTCCGGGCGGTACGAGAGGGCCGGGCCGGTCCGCTGATCGGGCTCGTCCGAGTAGTCCTCGTACTCCCATCGGTTCCGGTCGACCCGACGGCTCGGATCGCCCGGATCGCCCGGATGGTTCGGGTGCTTCGGATGGTTCGGGTCGGTCACGGTTCTCCCGCCTCCTCGGCGCGGACGGTGTGCACGACGTCCGCGCGCAGGGGTACGAGACGGAGGATTCCGGCGTGGCGTCCCGCACCGGTCCAGACGACGTCCTCGGCGGTGCCCCGCCAGACGTCGTCCCCGGCGGCCCCGCGCCGCATCGCCTCGGGCACGAAGCGGACCTTCCGGGCGGCGAGCGGGTCGTGGGAGAGCAGCCGCAGATGCTCGGGACCGCAGAGCGCGACCGTGCGGCCGGGGTCGTCCTCGGCGAGCAGCAGCCGGGCCACCGCGTCCGGGGCGACCCCGGTGAGCCGGGCCGCGTCGGGCCGGTCGGAGCGGTCGGTGAAGGAGGAGAGGGCGGAGAGCGCGTCCGCGTCGCGGACGCCCTCGTGGCGGGGCGGCGGCGAGGCCGCCACATCGCGCTCCAGACGGATCCGGGTCTCGTCCAGGAGCTCCGCGATCCGCTGCTCGTGGACCGTGGACGCCATGGCCCCGGGGTCGCGTTCGACGCCCGCCCAGCACCCGTCGAGGATCAGGAGGGTACCGGCGACCAGGTCGCCGACGAGCGTGTCGACGAGCAGGGGGCCGCCGTCCCCGTACCGCCGCTCCAGCCACGCGGGCGCGGGGAGGGAGCCGGGCACGGGCGGGGGCCCGCCGTCCGCACGGACCGGGTCCCGGTCGGACGGGCCCGCCGGGTACGGGGACCCGGGCGGCGGGCCCGGGGCACGTACGACCGGTTCCTCGTCCATGTCGGACCAGACGTCGTCCTCCACTGTGTCCCATTCCTCCCAGTTCCAGGAGGAGGTACCGCTGTCCGGGCCCGGGGGCTCGGAGCCGGAACCCGCCCATTCCCCGCTCCCCCGCGCGTCGGCCGGGGCCGCGTACGACCGCTCCTGCCCGTTCGGCCGACCGTCCGGGCCCCCGTGGGGCCGGCCGCGGGCGTCGGCCGTCTCCGCGAGGCCGTGGAGCAGCCGGGCCACCGCGCCCGCGCCCGCCGAGCAGTGGTGCCGCACCTCGGCGAAGAGCCAGTCGTGCACGGCGGTCGTGACGACGAGGGTCTGGATCTCCCGCAGGATCCGCCAGGCCTCCTCCGGGTCGGCCCGCGCCCACCAGTCGTCCACGGCCAGGCTCCAGTCCCGCAGCGCGAGGAGGACGACGGCCACCAGGGACACGGTCAGCGCCACGGCCCCCGCCCACGGCGGAAGGCCGAGGAACTGGCCGAGACCCGCCCCGGCGAGGCCGCCGAGCACGCCCCCGAAGAGCCGGGGCGCCGCACCCGTGGCGCCGCCGCCGTCGATCCGCCCGTCCGGCGAACGGTTGGGCCTGCGCCGCAGCATCAGATGGGCGAGTCCCGCGGCCAGCACTCCGACGGCCGGGCCGAGGACCCAGCCGAGGAGCGGCCAGACCCCGGCGAGCAGGGCCAGGACCCCGGTCACGGCGAAGGCCACGGGCCGCGAACCACCCGCCGTGAAGGGATACCGGCCGCCGAGCCTCCGCAGCCGCTCCGGCCCGCAGAGGGCGTCGAGCCGGGCGAGCCGGGCGGCGCTGCCCACGGGCGCGGTGCGCGCGGAGAGTGCGGAGAGCCGGGCCGCCACCGAACGCAGCGGCAGCCCCTTGCCGATCAGCTCGTGCGTGTGGTCGCGCAGCGCCGGGACGATCCCGGCCCGCGAGATCTCCCGCGGCAGCTCCGGGAGTTCGATCCCCCGGTCCCTGAGCACGCCCCGGTGCTCGGCGGTGAGCCGGCTGCCGCCCGCGGCGGCGAACGCGTCCGCGACGGCCGCACGGACCCGGTCGAGTTCGGCCGTCACCCGCTCGATGTCCCCCGGCAGATCGACGGCGCGGCCGGCCCCGGTGAGGAGCCCCGCCGCGCCCCGTACTCGGTGGTAGCCGTCGACGGCGTCCCCGACGGCCTCGTCGCAGGCGGCGATCCGGGCCCCCGCCCGGCCCTGGGGCGGCAGCCAGCGGTGGTCGGAGAGCGATCGCGGAACGCCCTCGTCGAGCAGGAGCGCGAGCGCGCCCGGCACCTGCTCGGCGGAGACGGTTCCGGCCGGGACGTCCGGGCCGGTGAGCCCCTCCACCGCCTGCCGCCAGGCGCGCGCCCGCGCCTCGTCGCTCAGGTCGTGCTCCAGGACGCGCACGGCGGGTACGGCGACGCCGTGCACCACCTCGCCGAGCGCGCGCAGGACGGCGTCGAAGACCTCGGGGGTGGACAGCACGTCGACGAGCGGGCGCAGCACGGCCTCGCCCGGGACGCCTTCGTCCGCCGTGTCGAACACCCACAGGACTCCGGCGGCGGGCGGGCGGAGCGTCGGGGTGCGGCTCAGGGTCCGCTCGCGGCGGCCGCCGACGGCCAGGCAGACGATGCGGGCGGGCCCGTACGAGGAGAGACGCTCGTAGAGCAGCTGGTGGGCGACGAGCCGGTCGGCCTCGTCGAGGACCAGGAAGCGGCGCTCGCCCCCGGGTTGCGGGGCGTCCAGGGCCGCCCGGACGACGGCCTCGGGGTCGTACTCCCCCGCCGGCCGCAGATCGAGGCAGACGGCGTGGCCGGGCAGCGGCCGCTCGGGCAGGACACGGGCGCTCACTCCGCCTCCCCCGCACGGTCGCGGGGGCGCGGCTCGTCGTCGAGGTAGGCGTCGAACTCCGGCTCGGGCTCCAGCTCCCACCCGTCCCCGAAGGCGGATTCCCGCGGGGGCGGCGCTGTCGCCCCGGAGCCCGGTCCGGGGGTGCCGCCGTTCCCGTAGGCGGTCCGGGGATCGGGCACGGTGGCGTTCCCGTTCCCGTACGGGGGGCGGGGGCCGTCCCTGTACGGGGGGCGGGGGCCGTCCCCGTACGGAGGGCGGGGGTCGCCCCTGTACGGAGGGCGGGGATCACGCTCGTACGGCGGACGGGACGCGCTCTCGTGTCCGGGTGGGGCGTCTTCGCCGTACGGGGGACGGGCGCCGGGCTCGTAGGCGGGCCGGGAGCCGTTCTCGTACGCCGGGCGGGGGCCGTTCTCGTACGCCGTGGGCTCGTACCCCCTGCGCGGACCGGAACCCTGACCGGAGCCGTGCCCCGACACCTGCCCCTGACCCTGACCCGGTCCTCGTCCCTGCCCCGGGCCTCGGCCCGCCCCCTGCCGCGGGGCGTGCCGTTCGTACAGGGCCCGCAGGGACGACCTCGTCGCGCGGGCCGCCCTGGGGAAGCGCATGTCGAGGGCGCCGGGGAAGGTCACCTCCCAGAAGTGGCGCAGGGGCGCCAGCCATTCGGTGTCCGTCTCGCCGTACTCGCCGTACTCGGCGACGAGTTCGGCGATCAGGCCCAGCTGGCGCGGGGCGACCTCCTCCACGAAGTGGATGAAGAGCGGCGACGGGGGCGCCGGCACCTGTGCGAGCCCCTTCGGCAGGGCCTGCATCAGACGTTCGCAGAACTGCTCGATGATCTGTCCCTCGTCGAGCAGCGCCCAGCGCTCGTACGCCCGCAGCAGCCCCACCCAGCTGGAGAGCGAGCCGTCGAAGGCCTCCAGGCGCAGCGCCATGGTCGCCGAGTCGCCGTCCTGGAGGCGGATGCGGACGACGTGCGGCGAACCGGCCGGGCCCTCGGTGTCGATGTGCCCGTTCCACATCGCGCAGAGCAGCCGGTGCAGGATGCGCTGCCGGTCGCTCTCGGTGGAGACCAGCCAGTCGTCCTGGTAGCCGAGCCGCTGCCGCCAGTGCAGGAAGTCGTCCTCGCCGGCCGAGTCGCGGGCCTCGGCCCAGAGGGTGAGGACGTTGCGGACCTCGGAGATGTCGGTGAGGTTCATACCGCTGCGGAAGAAGACGACGGTGATGGAGTCGGTGTCGCCGGCCCGGCTCTCCGGGGTCACCCGGGCGGGCAGGTTGAGCTCCTGCTCCAGGTACTCGCGGGCCCGGCCGTCGGCCTCGCTCGACGGGTGCACGATGAGGATCTTCAGCGGGCCGCTGCCGTCGGGGACGAAGCCCACCGGAATGAGTCCCGCGAGACGGGCGCGGAACTGGTCGAGCCAGCGCCGGTCGATCTTCGCCTCGGCGGTCTCGTCGCCCGACGCGGCCCGGAGGAGCAGCTCCATGGACGGCAGCAGGGGGCGGGCGAAGTAGTCCTCGTTGGCCTCGCCGAAGAGCCGCTTGACCCGCCGTTCGAGGACCTGCTTGATCTCCTTCACCGCCGCGCCGCCCGGGCGGCGGACCGCGTCGAGGGCCCGCCGCCAGTCCTCGGGGCCGATGAGCCGGCCGAGCAGGGTCGCGGCGTCGGCGGTCTCGCGCAGGCCCTCGCTCTGGGCGAGCCGGTCGACGACGTCGTCGTAGAAGGCGCGCAGGGTGTTCTGCGGGGGCAGCAGATAGGCGATCCCGGCGCGGTCGTCGCGGTAGAGGTCGCGACGGCTGTCGGCGAAGGACTTGGCCTCGTCCTGCTCGTGGGAGCGGAGCACCTTGGCGAGTTCGGTGACCTCGGAGGTGACCCGGTTCAGGGAGGGGCGCCACTGCGCCTCGCCCGCCTGCCAGCCGCGGTGCCAGAGGGTCCGGGCCCGCCACTGGTACCAGGCCTCCTGTGCGGCGAGCGCGTCCTGGACGTCGGGGTCGTTCCAACGGGCCGGGACGACCCCGCCGACCGTGCCCTTCACCTGGGGGATCGCGGGGGCGGAGGTCTGGACGTGCGCGGGCCGTTCGGGTTCGTTGCGCCGGTTGTCGAGCATGCCGGTGAAGCCCTCCCTGGCCACCCGGTCGGGGTGGCCGGGCAGGCCGGTCAGCAGGACCTCGATCTGGAACGGGTCCATGGAGCCCAGGAGTTCACGGACCCCGGCGCCCGGCCGGAAGTCCTCGGTGAGGCGCGGGATCTCGCGGGCCAGACCGGAGTCGAGGCGGCGCAGGGCCTCCTCCATGTCCCCGATCCGGTTGCGCAGCTCCTGGATGACCTTGCCCTTGCCCCGGGGCAGTTGCTCGGGTGCGGGGACGTCCGGGGCGTCGCGGCTCCAGAGCCGGCCGATGCCGGAGCGGGTGAACAGGTCCCGGACGTTGGTCTGCCCCTCCCGGTCCGGTCGCCGGGCGCGGTCGGACATGCCGCGGACGGCCTGGGCGAGGAGCCGGGCGGCGACGATCTCGGCGAGGTCGTCCACGGGCACGGTGAGGGAGGCGGCGAGGCTGGTGGACATGCCGCGGTAGCCGATGCCGCTGCGGGCCGGCGTGGAGCGCTCCACGCTCTTGTTGATGAAGCTGGCGGCGAAGGACTGGTAGTCGTCCTCCGCGCGGGTCGCCGAACCGGTGTCCTCGCCGAGGTCGGTCCCGATCAGCGACATCACCATGGCGGCGATGGAGCGCCGCAGGTCGTCGCTGCCGATGACGGACGGCTTGGAGAAGAGGAACGCCGTCTGCATGGTGGCGGGGCGGAGCGCGACGACGCCGTCGCCCGGGTACGTGACGCTGAGCCGGCCCCGGTTCTCGACGTCGCCGACCTGGTCGACCGCGTCGGGCACGTTCTGGTCGTCGACGAGCCGGGAGAGGTCCACGAGGGCGCGCGCCGCGTTGAGTTCGGCCTCGCGTCCGCCGCCGGCCTCCAGGGGGAAGGCGGAGGGCATGACGACGAGCGGGTAGATCTTCACCCCGGGCACCCGGGCGTTGCGGAACTCGTGCCCGATGAGATGGATGAAGTCGTAGAAGATGCCGGCCCCGGTGCCGCCCGCCACGGAGAAGGCGACGAACACGTCGCAGCCCCGGATCCGGCCGCCGCCGACCCGCCGGAGGTCGCCCGCCGCCTGGCCGATGGACCCGATGGCCTCGCGGAGCTGACGCAGCACGGGTTCGAGCCCGGACCGCAGGGTCGCGAAGAGCGCGGCGCGCCCGACGGTCGGCAGCTGGCCGGCGCCGCTGTTGAGGGGGGCCACACGGGGCTGGCGCGCCTTCGGCGGCAGCCAGAGCCCGGTCTCCTCGGGGATGGAGGTGCGCAGCATGCGCGTCACCTCGGACGAGGAGTCGAAGTCGGTGGGCAGCAGGTCGCGGACCATCCGGGAGGTACGGGCGAAGGCGGCGGCCTCGGCGCCCTTCGCCTTGAACTGCGGCTGCTGGAGCAGCTCGGCCTCGCTGAAGTCGGCGTAGACGAACTGGAGGCAGTCGGGGAGCTGGAAGGGCAGGCGGCGGCCGCCGTCGACCAGGTCGGTGCCGTCGGGTCCGCACAGCTCGCGGCGGAGGCTGCGTTCGAGCTCGCTGCCGATACGTCCGCCGGTGCCGCCGAGGCCGACGAAGAGCATGGGCTGATAGATCTTCATGTCGTTCTCCTCGGTGACCCGTTCAGAAGTGTTCGGTTCCGTCGGTCGGTCCCCCGACGGAATCCTGGACCGGTCCGATGCCGGAGCCCTGGCCGGTGCCCCGGCCCGTATCGCCCCCGGTGCCGGGGCCAGGGCGGCGGGAACGGCGTGGCCACGAGGGGGAGCCACCGCTGCGCGGGGCCGGGCGGCCGCCCCGCACGACGAGCTCGTGGTCACCGATCCCGGCCGGCTCGCCGATCCTGACGGGGACCTGCCCACCGCCCCGGACCCTCAGCAGCAGCTCGCCCGCGCCGTTGCGGCGCAGCACATGGGCGGCGGAGGAGCCGCCGCCGGGGATCCGGCGGAGGGTCGGCGGCCCGCCGTACGGCTCGTCGACGGCGAAGGCGAAGGCGCCGCCGGGGCTCTGCCCCCGGCGGACGGTGAGCGAGTCGTGCGACCGCTCGCCCTGGCGCAGTTCGAGCGTGACGCCGGTGAGGTCCCGGCGGCGGCGCCGGGCCAGGATCCGGGCTCCGATCAGGGCACCGGCGACGAGGACGAGGACCGCCCCGGCGACCACGGCCTTCCACCAGCGTTCCCACCAGGTCGGCGGCGCCTCCACCCGGACGTTCAGGAAGGCTCCGCGCAGGGTGCGGCCGCCGTCGGCGGGGTCCACGACGGTGACCCGGCCGCCGAGTTCGCCGTAGGGGGTGCCCTTTCCGAGGGTGATGGTGAAGGGGATCCGGGTGCTGCCGTTCGGGGGCGCCGTGACGGTCGCCGGGGCGACGGCGAGCTCGGCGCCGGGCGTCTGGTCCTCCAGGGCCAGCCGCAGGGCGCGCGGCGCGGAGTCGTTGTTGGTGACGTCGAGGGTGCCGCGGACGGTGCCGCCGGGGTGCACGGCCGCGCCGTCGACGGTGAGGGCGGCGGTCACGAGCGGGGCTTCGGGGGCCTTGCTCGTGCGCAGCGGGCGCCGGTCGGAGGTGATCCCGGGCGCCTCCATCCGGGTGACGAGCTCCAGGGTGCCGGTGGCGCTCGCGGGGACGGTGGCCGTACCGGTGAACCTGGCGTCGCCCGCCTCGGCGTCGGGGGCCTTCCCGTCGTCGGCGAGCCGGAAGGCGACGGGGTCGAAGCCCTCGCCGGTCAGGTCGGCGGCGGCCGTGAGACCGGCGAGCTGCCGCGGGTCGGTGATGACGACTCCGCGCCGGGTCTGCATCCGTACCTCGACCTTCACCCGCTCCCCGGCGCGCGGGGACGCCGGGTCGAGGACGACGGTGGAGCGGAGCCTGCCCTGCCAGAGGGCCCGGACGGCGACCTCGCGGTCGCGGTGTCCCTCCGGCGCCTCGATGTGCACGCGCCAGGCGCCGGGCAGCGGGTTCTTCACGCGGAGCGCCTCGACCGGGCCGTTCTGCCCGCTGACCTCGAAGGAGGATCCGTCGAACTCGCCCCGGACGGGCACCTTCCGGCCCGCCGGGTCGAAGTAGGTGACCTGGACCTTCGGGTCGTGCTTGGCGACCGTGAGGGAGCCGTCGGTGGCGATGGGCGGGATGGTGACGGTCAGGTCGGCGGGCGGCTTGCCGACGGTGCCGTGGGCGATCCGGGCGCAGCGGGCGGCGGCGAAGGTCTCCTGGAGGGCCTTGTCGATCTCGGCGGAGGTGTCGACGACCCGCATGCGCGGGACGGAGCCGGGGACCTCGGAGCAGGCGCCCCGGTAGCCGCCCTCGGCCATCGCGGTGAGGGCGCCGCGGTCGATCTCGCGGCCGAAGCCGAGGGGCCAGATCTGGACACCGGCGGCCCGGGCGCGGGCGAGTTCCTCGGTGAGCCGCTTCTCTCCGTTGGACTGGCGGCTCTCCGGGTCGGTGCCGTACTCGGGGCTGTCCTTGACGTCGAGCTTGCCGTCGGTGAGCAGGAAGACGACCTTGGGGGTGGGTGTCTTCTTCTCCGTGCCGGTGCCGGTTCCCGTGTCTGATCCGGTGCCGGTGCCCGTATCGGTGCCGGTGCCGGTGCCTGTCCCGGTTCCCGCTCCGGCTCCGGCTCCGGCTCCGGCTCCGGCTTTCGCTGCGGTGAGGCGGGTGACGGCCTGACGGATCGCCGCCGGGAAGTCGGTACCGGGGCCCGTCCGGGCGGCGTCGCGCCGCTCCAGCTCCTGGACGCAGTCACTGAGCCGCTCGCGGCCCGCCGCGTCGACGACGACCAGCGGGCAGACCTCGCGCACGGGCGACTGACCCGGCTTCTCCGAGCTGCCGAAGCCGATCACGGCGGCCCGGGAGCGCTCCGATATCTCCCCCTGGCTGAGCAGCGCGGCCGCCTCGGTCTCGCGCGCGAGATCCTTGTCGGCGAGGCTCGCCGACTGGTCCACGACGACGGCGAAGTCGACGGGGTCGGGTCCGTCGGCCGGGTCCGCGGGGGCGGCCGCGGTGCGGGGGACGGCCCGCGCCCCCGAACCGCCGGGGGCGCCCGCTCCGGGCACGCCCGAGGCGGTGGTCGCCGCGAACGGGCCGGAGAGCGCGATGAGCGCCCCCGCGAGGAGCAGGGCGCCCCCCTTGTTGGTCCACTGCATGTTCTCTCTCACCACAGTTCGCTGAAGAGGGCCAGAAGGGCGCCGAGCGCGAGCGCGCACACGCCCAGGCGCAGCCACCGGTACTTCGCCGCGAGCACGAGGCCGTGCACGCTGGCCTGTTCGAGGAGCCAGCCGGTGGCGTCCGCGCCGGGTGCGGAGAGCCGCTCGCGCAGCGCGGTCTCCGACGGCCCGGCCGTCAGCTCGCGCAGTAGCGTGCGGTCGGCCCCGATCCGGGTGCGGGGCAGCACCACCGAGACGAGCATCAGGACGCCGGCCGTCCAGAGCACTCCCGCCACGAGGAGCAGGGCGAGCGCGGGACCGGCGGTGGGCAGGGGGCCGCGGTCCCCCGAGAACACGACCGCGAGGAAGGCGAGGGCGCCGGAGAGCAGGATCGCGGCCTTGGTGTCGGCCCGGCCGATGTCCTCACGGACGGTGGCGAGCAGCCGCTCGGCCATGAACCTGAGCTCCTCGGAGGGCACGGGGGCGGGGTTCGGTGCCGGGTTCGGCGCGCGGCCGTCCGCGCGACCGCCCGCGGGGACGGGCGCGGGCGCGGGGACGGGCGCGACCCGGTCCGGCGCGGGTGCCTCCGTGCGGTCGGGTACGGGGTCCGGGGCGGGACCCCGGGGGGTGGTCATTCGTCGTCCCAGTCGTCGAACTCGGAGCTGGGGCGGACCGGGCGGGCGGGCCGGCGGCTCCGGTCGGGCCGTTCGCGGTCGTACGGGTCTTCGCGGTCGTAGCGGTCGTTCCGGTCGTCGCGGTCGTTCGCCTCGTTCCGCCCGTACGGGTCGTCGTCCTCGTACCGGTCGTGGCCGTCGTCGAAACCGTCGTCGTGCCGGCCGCGCGACCGGCCCCGGTCGCGGTGGTCGCCCTCACGGGCCCTCCCCCGCTCCCGGTCCCGCTCGCGCTCGGAGCCGGACTCGACCCGGGTCGGCTCGTAGACCCGGGCGTCGCGCGGGGCGTCCCCGTGCTCCTCGTCCCAGTCGGGGCGGCTCGGCTCCGGCAGCGCGTCTTCCAGGGCGAGCCGGCGCGGCCGGCCGTCGCCCGAGGGGTTGAGCACCCGGTCGGTGATGCCGCCGAGGACGCTGCCGGTCTGGGTCCGCAGATACATGAGGACCTGGTACATCTGCTCGCCGATGTCGTGCCGTTCGAGCACACCGGTGTCCAGGAGCCGGTTGAACACGGCCAGGTAGTCCTCCTGGCCCTCGCGCCGCTCCCGCTGGAGCTGGCTGCGGATCTCCCACTGCTTGTCGGGATGCATGGCCATGTGGTGGGCGATCTGAGCGAGGTCGCCGCGCTGGAAGAGGGCCTCCATCTCGCGGGCGCGGTCGGAGATCAGGGCCCGGTCGGCGGCCTCCCTGCGCCGCTCCGCCTCCGCGACGCGCTCGTCGGCCTCCATCGTGACGCCGACCTTGTCCCGGCGTGAGACCTCGGCCTTGACGGCCTCGTCGAGGTCGATGAAGACGATGACGCGGGTCCGCAGCCCGATGTCCCGGCCGAGGCTGAGACGTCCGGTGCTCAGCTCCTCCCGCACGGCCTCGTCGGCGCGCTGCGCCTCGGTGATCCGGAACCTGCGGGAGAGCCTGCGCAGTCCGTCGAGGAGTTCGTCGTGCAGCAGCTCGGCGACGTCCTCCACCCCTTCCCTGACGACGAGGTGCGGGTCGGTCACCACCCAGTGGACCCTGGCGACGGCCTCGAAGAAGACACCGTCCCCGGCGGCCGGGAGCTGGAGCCTGAACTCCGTCACATTGCGTCCCAGCTGGACCTCGAAGACCGTGTACGGGGAGGCGAACATGGGCTTGTTCACATCCTCCGTGCGGTCCGGCCAGACCACCCGGTGGCCGCCGTTGCGGTAGAGGAGAACGGAGGCGATCCGGCCGCTCCGGCGGCGGAACGGAGGCGCGTACTCGCCGAGCAGCGGACCGCGCGGCCGCCCTCCGGACCCGGCCGCGGAACCGCCGCCGGTGTCTCCGCTCCACCGCCCGCCCCGGTCCCGGACGCGCCCCTGCGCCTGCTCCGGCTCGTGGTCCAGCTCTTCCTCCGGGTCCATGTCCAGGTCCTGTTCGTCGTCACGGCCACCGGGGTGCCGGCCGCCGCCGTTCTGCCCCGCGTACCGCTGCTCCTCGTACCGGCGCCCCTCGGACCGCTGCCCCTCGGACCGCTGCCGTTCCCGCCCGTCCCGCTCCGTGCCGTGGCGTGCCCGCTCGTCCCGTGCCCGCTCGTCCCGCCCCCGGCCTTCGCGACCGCGCTCGTCGCGCTCCCGGTCGTACCGGCGTGCCCGCTCGTCCCGTGCGTTCCTGTTCTGCTCGGGCCCGGTCATCGGTTCGCTCCTTCCGTCACGGCGTTCCACATCCGGCGCGCCGCGCCTCTGTCCAGGGGCCGGTCGCGGTCCCGGACCAGTTCGTTCAGCAGGCCCCTGAGCCGGTCGCGGTCGCGGCGGTCCACCGCGAGGCGCGGCAGGAAGGCGCAGACGTGCCCGAGCGCCTCCGGGTCCTTCGCCGCGCGCCGGAGCAGGCTGCCGAGCGCTTCCAGGGCCGCTTCCCCCGAGCGGGCCGTGGCGAGCGCGTGCCGCAGCAGCGACGCCAGTTCCGAGGCGAGCTCGGGCCGGGTGGCGAGCAGTGCGACGAGCAGGGGGCGGGCCGCGTGCCCGTCGAGTTCGGGGACCTCCCGCAGCCCCCAGAGATGGGTGGTCCTGGTGCTCAGGGCGCGGATGACGGCGAGGTGGACCAGGTTGGCGAGGTTGAGCCGGCCGTCCTCCAGCCACTGCCGGAGCCGCCGCAGGACGGGGGCGGGTTCGCCGGAGGCGAGCAGCCGCGCCACGCTGAAGGAGGCGGGCACGAGGACCTCGACGTCGGTCGCCTCACGGTTCCTGACGACCCGGGCGAGGGCGTCGAGCGAGCCGGAGACACTTCCGGCGGCGAGCACATAGCCGTGGGCGAGCAGGGCGGTCCTGACCAGGGTGTCCGAGTCGGAACCGGCCCAGTTCTTGAGGACGTCGGCGACGGCGGGCCGGACGCGCGGATCGCGCGCCGCCTCGGCGAGCGCGGTGGCGGCGGCCATCCGGGCCCTCGGCTCGTCCGTCACCGCGAGCGGCACGACCAGCTCGCGGAAGCCGTGGATCCAGTCCCAGGAGCAGAGCACGCCGGCGGCGATGGAGGCCCGCACCCACACTTCGGGGCGCGCGTCGTCGCAGAGCGAGCGCAGCCAGCGCGCCACCGGGCCGCGGACGTTGTGGTAGCCGTGCCAGATCTCGCCGAGGACGGCCCCGGCGAGGGCCTCCCCCTGGAAGCGGACGGCCCGGACCGGGACCTTGGCCGGTCCGAGGTCGAGCTCGCCGTCCTCCAGGACGGCCCTCGCCTGCACCGGCCGATGCTCGGCGTGGGTCCCGAACAGGCGTCGGCCCGGTGGATGTTCGGGGTCGAGGGTGACCGCGAGTTCCCAGGCGAGGAGTTCGGCGGCCTCGGCGGCGAGGCTGTACGCGGAACCGTTGAAGACGGCGACGGCGATACGGAACGCCCCGGCGCCCAGAGCCGGCAGCGCCTCGGGGAGCGCGCCCGGACGGTCGGCTCCCGCGAACCACTCGCGGGCCTGCGAGCGTACGAACGAGGCGCATTCGGCGAGGAGTTGCTCGTCGGTGACATCGCCGCGCCAGTGCCGGGCGAGATGGTCGGCGAGCCGGGCGGCCTCCCGGGGCCGCAGTTCCTCCAGGCCGAGGGCGGCGACGACGTCCTGCCGTGCGGCGCGCGCCCGCGCGGCGCCCAGGGCCTCGTCGGACTCGGTGCGCAGCTGGTGCCAGAGGTGGCGGTGGAGGACCTCGTCGGCGGGCGGCGGCGCGCAGTACATCCCGTACCGGCCGCGCAGCAGCCGGTCGGCGAGCTCGCCGTTCTCGACGAGGACGACCCCGTACGCGTCCCGGCCGCGCAGCAGGTCGCCGAAGCGGTCGAGGTGGAGTTCGGAGAGGCGGGCGGCGGGGCGGCGGGCGGCGCCGGTGTGTTCGCCCCGGCCGGTGCGGTGGGTGAGCGGTTCGCTCTCCGCGCGGATGTCCTCGGCGAGGAGTTCCAGGAGGTGGCCGCCGCTCTCCTGGAGGACGTCCTCGGTGATCTCGTCGACGCCGTGGCGCGGATCGAGGCGGAAGACCTTGCCGCCGGTCAGTTCGTCGAGCAGGGCGAGCGCGGTGGCCTTGCGGCCGCTGCCGGGTTCTCCGCACAGCACGAGGACCCGGTGGTCGCGGAGCCGGTCGCGCATCCGCCGGTACCCGGCGGTCGCGCAGTACACCCGGCCGAGGTGGTCGAGCGTCTCGGGCGGTACGGGTCCCTGGACGAAGTGCGAGGTGCGGTCGGAGCCGTACAGGGCGAAGATCTGGTTGCCCTCGAAGACGGTGCCGTCGCCGTGGATGGTGGTGAGCCGGTCGGCGCCGCCGCCCGCCCAGGTGCGGACGGCCCGGCGGGCGGTGGCGGCGCCGCCGGTGTCGCTCTCGCCGCCGAGGGGGCCCCGGTCGGCCGCGGCGAAGACGCTCGGTTCACGCGGCTGTTCGGCGGTGCCGTCGGTCCGCTCGGAGGCACCCGCCCGATCGCCGTCCCGGTCGCGGCCGTCCCGGTCCCGGCCGTCCCGGTCCCTGTTGTCCCGGCCTCCCCGGCCCTCGCCGCGGTCCGGCCCCCGGTCGCCGCCCCGGTCCTGCGCGTCCCCCCGGTCGCCCTGGCCGCCGTGGCCGCCGTCCGGGGCGTCGTCGTGCTGTCCGGCGTCGTCCTGGTCGCTCACTCCGACTCACCCGCCCCCGCACCCGACCCGGGACCGGAACCGGGACCGGAGCCGGGACCGGGACCGTGGCCGGCGCTGGGACCCGAGCCGGGACCGCGGCCGGGGCCGGAATCCGCCGTGGATCCGGATCCGGCGTCCTTCCGAACGGCGGTGAAGCCGCCGTGGATGGTGTTGCCGTGGACGTCGACGAGGTCGCCGCCCACGTTGTACGTCCGGTTCCCGTCCCGGGTCGGTGGCGTTGGGCCGTCCCCCCGCGACGGCCCAACGCCGGTCCGTGCCCCCGCGGCCGACAGCCGTTCCCTCCCGGCCACCGGCCGCTCCTCCCGCGCGCCCTCCCCCTCGGGCGGCAGCTCCCCGTCGAGCCCGATCAGCGGCGGAGCGGGCCTGCGCGGTACGTGGAACCAGGCGGCCTCGTCGGTCTCCTTGGACCGGACGCGGGCCGACCTGTAGTGGTCCGGTTCGACGTACCGCCCGCCCTCGGCGACCACGTTCACGTACAGCCAGTCCGAGACGACGACCAGGAGGCTGACGTCGGGGGTCTCACTCATGATCCGCCTGGCCGGAGAGCTGTCGCAGAGCCGGGCGGCGACGTCGACCGCCCGCCCGACGATCCCGTGCCGGTCCTGGACCACGAGTCCCGCGTTCATGCCGATCCGCAGCCGCAGCGGCCGGCCCCGGCCCTTGTTGTGGGCACGGAGGCTCTCGTAGAGGGTGTCGATCCACCGTCCGACCATCAGCGTCGGCGGTACGTCGGGGCGCAGGGCCGCGAGGATGCCGTCCCCCCGGTCCTCCTGGTGGAAGGTGCCGGGCTCGACACCGACGGAGCTGTACGCGTCGTCGAAGGCGGCGTACATCGCCGCGCGTTGGTGTTTCTTCTCGGCCATGTCGAGGGTTCCGGAGCCGCAGATGTCGCCGAAGACGACGAACCGGTGGATGCCGCCCACTTCTCCGCCCACTTCCCCGTTCACTCCCGCACTGATCACTCTCGGACTCCCTGTGTGCTGCACCGGTGCCGCTGGTGCCGTTGCCCCTGGTGCCGTTGCCGTTGGTGCCGTGGTGGTTCGTGTCCAGACTGGCCGCGTTCCGCGACCGGCGATGTAGCCGTTTACACACCCGGCGGAGATTCGTCCGCCGGGTTCCCGCCGGGGCGTGCGCGCCCCTCCGCGAGCAGCACCAGGACCCGCATGTCGATGACGACGACGGTGCGGTTCGCGGTGCGGACCACGTCCTGTTCCCGCAGCAGGCGCAGCGCCTTGGCCACCGCCTCCCGGGTGGCTCCGATGGCCGCCGCCAGATCGTGCTGGGGCAGCGGCAGTTCGAGTACGGTCCCGGTCTCGGCCCGCCGTCCGGCGCGCTCGGCCAGTTCGACGAGCCGGGCGGCGAGGCGCTGCAGGACGGTCTCGGAGGCGAGCGCGCGCCGCTCGACGTCGGCGCTGCGCAGCCGGGTGGCGAGCTGTCGCATGATCAGCGAGGTCGCGTGCGGCCGGGCCGCGAGGAAGCGCCGGAACCGGTCGCCGGAGATGGCCACCGCCTCGACCGTGCCGAGGGCGGTGACGCTGGCGCTGCGCGGGCGCCGGTCGACGGCGGCGAGGTCGCCGACGACCTCGCCGGCGCCGCGGAGGGCGAGGATGAGGCGTGATCCGCGTTCGGTGCCCACGGAGACGACGGACCATCCGGTGAGGAGCGCGAGGACGTACGCGCTGGTGTCGCGTTCGCGGATCATCACCTCCCCGGGTTCGTAGACGCGGCGGGCGCCCTCGGCGAGCAGAGACCGCCGGTCGGTGGCCGGGAGGGCGTGGAGAAAGGAGCGGTCCTGGCCGAAGAGACTCACCGCCCGCTCACCCTCCGTACCGTCCTCGGGCCCTCCGGGGAAGACCGCCCGCCGGTGATCGACCGGCGCGTTCGCGTGCGCGTTCCCACCTCATGTGACCTGTCCCGTCACACTGTTGACGCTGTGTCACGTCATGGGGTGAAGAACGCTAGAGGGTGCGGAAGAAATGCGACAACGGGCACGGGGGGCGCAGGGGAGCGCCGCACCGGACACCCCTGCGCCCCCCGGTCCGGTCCGGGCGGAGAACGCGCGCGGGCCTCGCGAAGACCTCGCGAAAGCCCGACGAAGGGCGCGCGAGAGCGCCACGGGAAGACACTGCGACGGCCGACGCGCAAAGGAGCCCCGGGCGCGGACCGAGGGCCTACGGGGGTGTCCGGAAAGTCCCTGGGGGAGGCAGCACGAAGGCCCCCGCGGAGACCCCGCCCGGTTCCGGGTGGGGGTCCGCGGGGGCCTCGGGGTCGTCTCCTCCGGATCCGGCCCGGCCCGCGTCGCCGGAGACGACGCGGGCGTCAGAGCCTCGGGTCCACCGGCTCCGATTCCAGGGCGAGGACCGCGAAGACGGCCTCGTGGACCCGCCACAGCGGTTCCCCGTCCGCGAGGCGGTCCAGGGCCTCCAGGCCGAGCGCGTACTCCCGCAGCGCGAGCGAGCGCTTGTGGCCGAGGAAGCGCTGCCGCAGCCGCTCCAGGTTCTCCGGCCGGGTGTACTCGGGGCCGTAGATGATCCGCAGGTACTCGCGGCCGCGCACCTTCACGCCCGGCTGGCCCAGCCGGCCCTTGGCGTCCCGGACCACGGCCGCGAGCGGCTTGACGACCATGCCCTCGCCGCCGGCTCCGGTCATCTCCAGCCACCAGTCGACACCGGCCGAGACCGAGGCCTCGTCGCCGGTGTCGACGACGAGCCGGCGGGTGACCTGGAGCAGCCCGGTCGGGTCGTGCTCCACGAGCCGGTCGAGCCAGGCCAGCTGCTCGTCGTGCGGCACGGCCGCGAGCGACCGTCCGCGCGCCGCCAGGAGCTGGAAGGGCGCGAACCGCACCCCGTCCAGACCCTCGGTGGGCCAGCAGTACCTGCGGTAGGCCTCGGTGAACGCCTCCGCGTCCACCGCCCGCTCCCGCTGCCGGGCGAGGAGCCCGTCGACCCCCTCGACCCCGCGCGCCACCGCCTGTTCGAGGGCGGAGATCGCACCGGGGAAGACGGCACCGGAGGCCGCTCCGACCGCCGCGTACTGCGCGCGGAGCAGCCCGGCCGACTTGAGCGACCAGGGCATCAGCTCGCCGTCGAGCAGCAGCCAGTCCGTGTCGAGCTCGTCCCAGAGTCCGGCGGCGCCGATCGCGGTCCGCAGCCGGTCGAGGACCTGCTCCGTGACGGCCGGGTCGTCGAAGAACGGGCGCCCGGTACGGGTGTGCAGCGCGCCGGTCACCCCCGCTTCGGCGTCGACGCCGAAACGCTCACGCGCCGCCTCGGCGTCCCTGCAGACCAGGGCCACGGCCCGGGAGCCCATGTGCTTCTCCTCGCACACGACCCGTGCGACACCGTCCGCCCGGTACTGGGCGAACGCCTCGGCCGGGTGCTCCAGGAACCCCTCCTCCTTGGACGTGGCGGTCGGCGCCATCGTCGGCGGCAGATAGGCGAGCAGCCGCGGGTCGACCGCGAACCGGCTCATCACCTCGAGCGCCGCGGCGGCGTTCTCCTCGCGCACGGCGACGTTGCCGAGCTGTCGGGTCTCCACGATCCGGCGGCCGTGCACGTCCGCCAGGTCCAGGGGGCGCCCCTGGTGCCCGCCGGGCGCCTCGGTCGCGAGCGGCCGGGCCGGCTCGTACCAGACGCGCTCGGCCGGCACGTCGACGAGCTCCCGCTCCGGCCAGCGCAGCGCGGTCATCTTCCCGCCGAAGACGGCCCCGGTGTCGAGGCAGAGGGTGTTGTTGATCCAGGAGGTGTTCGGCACGGGGGTGTGACCGTAGACGACGGTGGCCCGCCCCCGGTACTCCTCCGCCCACGGGTAGCGCACGGGCAGCCCGAACTCGTCGGTCTCTCCCGTGGTGTCCCCGTACAGCGCGTGCGAACGCACCCGCCCCGAGGTGCGGCCGTGGTACTTCTCCGGCAGCCCGGCGTGGCAGACGACGAGGTCGCCGCCGTCGAGGACGTAGTGGCTGACGAGGCCCTCGATGAACGTCCCGACCTCGGCCCGGAACTCGTCGCTCTCGTGCCCCAGCTGCTCGATGGTCTCGGCCAGCCCGTGGGTCTCCTGGACCTTGCGGCCCTTGAGCCAGCGGCCCAGCTTGTTCTCGTGGTTGCCGGGGACGCAGAGGGCGTCGCCGGCGGCGACCATCGCCATCACCCGGCGCAGCACGCCCGGCGAGTCGGGGCCCCGGTCGACGAGGTCGCCGACGAAGACCGCCGTACGCCCCTCGGGGTGGTGCCCGTCGACATAACCGAGCTTCGCGAGCAGGGTGTCGAGCTCGGAGCGGCAGCCGTGGATGTCGCCGATGATGTCGAAGGGGCCGGTGAGGTGGCGCAGGTCGTTGAAGCGGCGCTCCAGGACGACCTCGGCCGCGTCGACCTCCTCGACGGACTTCAGGACGTGCACCTTGCGGAAGCCCTCGCGCTCCAGTCCGCGCAGCGAGCGACGCAGCTCACGGCGGTGGCGCTGGATGACGTGGGCGGGCATGTCCGCGCGGTCGGGCCGCCCGGCGTTCCTGTCTCGGCAGACCTGCTCCGGCATGTCGAGGACGATCGCGATGGGCAGCACGTCGTACGACCGGGCCAGCTGGACGAGCTGACGCCGGGCCTCCTGCTGCACGTTGGTCGCGTCGACGACGGCCAGCCGGCCCGCCGCGAGACGCTTGCCGACGATGTAGTGGAGGACGTCGAAGGCGTCCCTGCTCGCCGACTGGTCGTTCTCGTCGTCGGCGACGAGTCCCCGGCAGAAGTCGGAGGACACGATCTCGGTCGGCTTGAAGTGGCGCCGGGCGAAGGTGGACTTGCCGGAGCCGGTGGCGCCGACGAGCACCACGAGGGACAGGTCGGTGACGGGCAGCGTACGGGCCGGGGTGGTGGCCGGGGGCGTGGTCTCGGCGGTCATGCCTGTTCCTCCTTCGCCGTGGTCGGGTCGGCGGTGCGGGTCTTGCCGGTCGCAGGATCGGCGGTGCGGGTCATCTCGGTGGCCGGGTCGGGGGTGCGGGTGAAGACGGCCATCTGGGTGGGCGGGCCGACCTCGGGGTCGTCGGGGCCGACGGGGGTGAACCCGACGCCGTATCCGTACCGCTCGGCGACCGACGCCGCCCAGCTCCGGAACTCCTTCCGGGTCCACTCGAAGCGGTGGTCGCGGTGCCGGACGTGCCCGGCCGGGAGCGACTCCCAGCGCACGTTGTACTCGACGTTCGGCGTGGTCACGAGGACCGTACGCGGCCGGGCCGAACCGAACACCGCGTACTCCAGGGCCGGCAGCCTCGGCAGATCGAGGTGCTCGACGACCTCGCTGAGCACCGCCGCGTCGTAGCCGGTCAGCCGCTTGTCGGTGTACGCCAGCGAGCCCTGGATCAGCTTCACCCGGGCCGCCTGCCGCTCCCCCATGCGGTCGAGCCGCAGCCGGCGCGCGGCGACGGTCAGCGCCCGGACGGACACGTCGACGCCGACGACCTCCGTGAAGCGGGTGTCCTTGAGCAGCGTCTGCACCAACTGGCCCTGGCCACAGCCCAGATCGAGGACGCGGCTCGCCTCGGCCGCGGTCAGGGCGGCGAGGATCGCCTCCCGGCGCTGCTCGGCGAGCGGCACCGGTCGCTCCTCGGTGTCGGTCGACTCGTCGACCGCGTTGTCGACGTCGTCGACGTCCAGGCCCTCGGCCTCGGCGAGCCGCACCAGTTCGAGCCGCTCCGTCGCCGCACGGGCCAGGCCCCAGCGGCGGGAGAGATAGCGTGCCGTGATCAGCTGCCGCTCGGGGTGTCCGGCGAGCCAGCCGTCACCGGCGCGCAGCAGCTTGTCGACCTCGTCGGGCGCGACCCAGTAGTGCTTGGCGTCGTCGAGCACGGGCAGCAGCACGTACAGATGGTTGAGGGCGTCCGCGAGCCGCAGCTCGCCCTCGAGGACCAGGCGTACGTAACGGGAGGCGCCCCACTCGGGGAACCGCCCGTCCAGGGCCACCGGCTCGGCCTCCACGGTGTCCCAGCCCAGCGGCCCGAACAGCGCGCGCACCAGATCGGCACCGCCCCGGGCGGGCAGCGCGGGGACCTCGACACGCAGCGGCAACGGCGCGGCGGCCCGCTCGGGCATCGCCTGGCACACCCCGTGCAGCGCCGTCTTGAAGACCTTGGCGAGCGCGACGGCGAGCAGCGAGGACGCCGCGTAGGGCCGGTCGTTCACGTACTGCGCGAGCGCGGAGTCCGGGGCGCCGCCCCGACCCTTGCCCTTGCCGCGGCGCACCAGCGCCACGGGGTCCACCTCCAGAAGAAGTGCCGCGGTGCACCGCTCGGGGCTCGCCTCGGGATAGAGGACGTGCGCCGTGCCGTGCGAGGTCGAGAACGTCTGCGCCCGCTCGGGATGCTTGTGCAGCAGAAAGCCGAGATCGGTCGCAGGACGCTCCGGGTTGCCGGTTGTACTGATCGTCAGGAACACACATCCGAGTATGGGTGGCCACGCCCCTCCCCACCAGGCATTTTCCGGGGGCCGCGCAGCGTTCGGGTCCGGCTTCAGTCGCTCGCGCCGGTGGGCCTGTCGGGGGCGTCGGCCGGGGTGGCGGTCAGGGTGGTGGCGAGGGTGGTGATCGTCGCCGGGCCCACCCGGCAGCAGCCGCCGATGAGCCGGGCGCCGGAGGCGGCCCAGTCGGCGGCCCTGGCCGGGTCGAAGGCGACGTCCCCGCGCCAGCCCCGCGCGCTGGCGTCCCACCGCTCGCCGCTGTTGGGGTAGACCACGGCCGGTTTCCCGGTCACGCCGACGGCGAGCTCCACGGCGGGCCCCGCCTCCGCGGGATCGCAGCAGTTGACCCCGACGGCGACGACCAGATCGTTCCCGGCGGCGACCGCGAAGGCCTCCGCCAGATCCTGTCCGGCCCGGGTCCGACCGCCCTCGACCGTGTAGGAGAGCCACACGGGCACCCCGCACCCCTCGACGGCCCGCAGCAGCGCCTCCGCCTCCTCCGCGTCCGGAACGGTCTCCAGCGCCAGGACGTCCGGCTCGGCCGCGGCGAGCACCTCGATCCGGGGCCGGTGGAATGCCGCGAGCTCCCGTACGGACAGCCCGTACCGTCCCCGGTACTCGCTGCCGTCCGCGAGCATCGCGCCGTACGGCCCCACGGAAGCGGCGACCCAGACCTCTTCCCTCGCGCCCCCGGCCGCGGCCCGGGCGAGCTCCACACTGCGAGTGAGAAGCCGCGCCGCCTCGTCGCGGCCGACGCCCCGCCGGGCGAAGCCCTCGAAGGTGGCCTGGTAGCCGGAGGTGATGAGCACCCGCGCCCCGGCCCGTACGTACGCCGCGTGCGCCGCCTCGATCTGCTCGGGGCCGTCGGCGAGCAGCCGTGCGGACCAGAGCGCGTCCGAGAGGTCGCAGCCCTGGGCCTCCAGCTGGTTGGACAGCCCGCCGTCGAGGACGAGCACGTCCTCCCCGAGGGCTTCGGCGAGGGTACGGACCGGCTTCATCGGATCGCCCCGCTCATCCCAGCTGCGACTGGACCTGCGCGGAGATCAGCTCCAGGTGGTCCAGGTCGTCCAGGTCGAGGACCTGGAGGTAGACCCGGGAGGAACCGATCGCCGCGTACCGCCCGATCTTGTCGACGACCTCTGCGGGCGATCCCGCGAGTCCGTTCGCCTTCAGTTCGTCCACGTCCCGCCCGATGGCGGCGGCCCGGCGGGCCACCTCCGCGTCGTCCTTGCCGACGCAGACGACCAGGGCGTTCGAGTAGACCAGGTCGTCGGGCGCTCTTCCGGCCTCCTCCGCCGCGGCCCGGACCCGGCCGAACTGCCGCTCGCTGTCCTCCAGGGAGGCGAACGGGATGTTGAACTCGTCCGCGTACCGCGCGGCGAGGCGCGGTGTGCGGCTCGCGCCGTGTCCGCCGATGAGCACCGGGATCCTGTCCTGGAAGGGCTTGGGAAGCGCCGGCGAGTCGGTGAGCCGGTAGAACTCCCCCTCGTGGCTGAAGGTCTTGCCGACCTCGGTCTCCCACAGACCGGTGACGATTGCCAGCTGCTCCTCCAGCCGGCCGAACTTCTCCTTCGGGAACGGAATGCCGTAGGCCCGGTGCTCCTCCTCGAACCAGCCCGCGCCGAGACCGAGTTCGATCCGTCCGCCGGACATCCGGTCCACCTGGGCGACCTGGATGGCGAGCACTCCGGGGAGCCGGAAGGTGCCGGCCGTCATCAGCGTGCCGAGGCGGATCCGCTTGGTCTCCCGGGCGAGCCCGGCCAGGGTGATCCAGGCGTCGGTCGGCCCGGGAAGCCCGTCGCCCGAGCCCATGCCGAGGTAGTGGTCGGACCGGAAGAAGGCGTCGAAGCCGAGCTCCTCGGTGGCCCGTGCCACCGCGAGGAGGGTGTCGTAATCGGCCCCCTGCTGGGGTTCCGTGAAGATGCGAAGATCCATGCCTCCATCCTGCACCTTCGGGCGGGTGTCAACCTCTCCGTCAGCTGCTGGTGCGCCCCGGCCCTGTCGGGTGAATATCCCGCCCCCTGGCGGGCCGCGTCCGCCCCGGCCAGTGACCGGGGCCCGGCGGCCGTCGTTGGCTCGGGCGGAGCCGGACCGCCCGGCCCGCGCGCCGGCGGCCGCTGCCGGTGCGTCGCTCTCTCTCGTGGTCCCGTCCTCGGCGGCGGGGTCCGGGCCGAGGAGGCCCCCATGTCCCAGGAAGCCGCGCCGGAGCGGGTCGTGCCCGAACAGCCGGTGCCGCAGTCCGTGCCCGAGCAGAAGGGCGCCGGCGCCCCCAAGGGTCTGCTCCAGCAGATGGAGGAACTGATGGAGGCGCTCTCCGCCGACCTGAGTCGGCTGGACGCCGACCTCCAGTCCACGGCCGACCGCCACGAGCAGGACCAGGACCGGCACGACGAGCGCGAGCCCCGAGTCCCCTAGGGCAGAGCGCAGGGGGCGTGCGGGAGGTCCCGCCCGGCTCGCGACGCCCGGCTCGCGCGCTCGCCGGCGTCCGTCCTCCCGGCGGTCCGCCTCCCCGTCCGATCGCCGGGCACCGCTCGTCACCGGCCCCGCCCGGGGCCCGCGCGGCCGCGGGCGGGGTCGGGCGGGCGGGCCCGCTCCCCATCCCGCACGGCCAGACGCCGCAGCATCCCGCGGACCCGGTCGCTCGACTCGTCGGCCGCGTCGATGGCTTCGATGCACTGCCAGTAGAGCCCCTCGTCGTCGGTGGCGCAGGCCACGCCGACCAGCGCGATGCCCACCTCTCCGAGCAGCTCACCGAGCTGCGTCAACGCCCCGCTCGGGTCCGCCACTTCGGTCAGCCGGGCCGCACGCGGCCCGCCGGCTCCCCACGCCGGGTACTCCCCGATCTCGCTCAGCCCCCGGGCCTCGCCGCGCAGTTCCTGCGGGCCGCAGAGCGCGAGACGGTTCCCTATGGCCTGGGCGAGCGCCTGCGCCTGCCAGGCCTCCGCCACGATGTCCTGTGCCGATCCGCTCTCCGCCAGCGCCTGCCGGCCCAGCGTGATGAGTCGCTCCGCTTCCATCAACGCCGCCCCCGTTCGTACGACTTATCTGCCCACTCAGTCCACTACCCAGAGTGAGGCGGCCTGAGCCCCAACACCAGGGGAATTCGGAAATCTGTGGACAGGAGGCCTGACGGGGAAAAGTCGATCACTCCGAAGAGTGACGATCCTTGATCGAATCCCCTTCCGCGCCCCCCTTGTACGCCCCCTATTCCTCCCCTCCCCCTCCTGTCCCTTCTCCCTCGTCCCCCTCTGCGCCCTCGGCGTCTCCGCGCCGCCTGCGCGCGGGAAACCGGACCTCGTTCCGGTCGATCTTGGCGGCGAGCGCGGCCAGCGGATCGACCCCGAGGACCCCGCAGAACTGGAGGAGATAGGCGAGTACGTCCGCCACCTCGTCGGCGACCCGGTGCGCCGACTTCGGGTCGTCCATCACCCGCTCCGCCTGCTCGGGCGTCAACCACTGGAAGATCTCCAGGAGTTCGGCCGCCTCCACGCTCAGGGCCGCCGCCAGGTTCTTGGGCGTGTGGTAGGGCTGCCAGTCGCGGGCAGCCGCGAACACGGCCAGTCTGCGCTGCAGTACCGCTACGTCGTTGTCCGTCACGCGCTCAGGTCTACCACCGTCACCCCGGGCGTCCGGCGCGCCTCCGCCGCCGACCGCTCCCCGACCGTCCCGGCGACCCGGATGTGCCCGTCGGCGGCGATGCCCGTGGCGAGCCCGAGCAGTTCGCTCACCTGCCGCCCGTCCAGCCCCCGGTCGAGGCCGTCGGCGAGGAGGGTCAGGGACTGCATGGCGTCGGGCACCTCGGCGAGCCGGTCCATCGCGAGGACCCCCGGCCCGGTGAGCAGGGTGAGCGCGAGGGCGAGATAGCGCAGTTCCCCGTCCCCGAGGCGGCCGAGGGGGGTCGCGGGCCTGCCGCCCCGTTCGAGTACCGCGCGGACCGTGCCGTCCGGCAGCTCCTGCACCCCGAGCCCGGTGACGGGTCCCGCGCAGCCCGCTCCCGCCACGGCCGCGAGGCGGAGGTGGCGGCGCGGGCAGTCGGTACGGGTGCGGTGCAGGACCTCGGCGAGGTTGCCGCAGCCGCGCCGCAGCCGCCCCTCTCCCGGGAACACGGGGGCCCGCATCCGCTCGGGCCGGGGGTCGCAGGCGAAGGCGGACCTCAGTCCGATGACCACCTGCTCGGCGGCGGCCAGGACCTCCAGCTGCCCCGGGGTCTTGCCCGCGACCCGCAGCGGCAGCAGGGCCGTGCCGAGGAGGTCGTCGGGGAACGGCGCCCGGGTGAAGGGGGTCGTGCCCGCGGTGTGCCACTCGGCCTGGACGGTGGAGCGGCCCGGGTCGCGCAGCGCGGTGGCGAGGAGGGTGCGGCCGCGGCCGGTGAGCCGCTCGCCGACGATCCGGAGCCGGGGTTCCGCCTGGACGGCGAGGTCCAGGTGGACGGGGCCTTCGGGGCCGTCCACCGTGCACCCGATGCGGAACCCCCGCCTGCCCTGGGCGTCGGGGCGGGCCCGCTCGGGGACACAGTCGGCCGCGTCGGGGAAGACCTCGCCGAGCGGGTCACCCGCTCCGAGCCGGGCCAGCGCCTCGTACGCCCGCAGGGTGGTCGACTTGCCGCTGCCGCTGGGGCCCGCGAAGAGGGTGACGGGCCCCAGCGCGTGCACGGCGGAGCGGTGACCGGCGAACGCGGAGAGCCGCAGCTCGGTGACGGCGGGCCTGGCCCGGAGTCTCCCGCGCCCCGCCCCGCCGCCGGACCCGCCCTGGGGTGCCCGCCGGGCCCGGCCGGCCTCCGACGCCACCGGGCCCCGCGCCTCGGGGACGGAGACACGCGGACCGGACCCACCGGTGCGGAGCGGGACGACGCCGGAGGAGGACCCGGGAGACGGCGCACCCGGGGAAGGGGCCACAGGGGGAGGAACGACAGGGGAGGAGTGGTCGAGCGTGAAGCCACCGGTGAGGTCCATGCCCGGACCGTACGCAGATCATTCCCTGACGAACCGTTACGTCGAGATGACCTTCCTACGATCGGGGGACGCCGGCGGTCCGGCCGCCCACGACACCCTCCTCGTCCTCGCCTTCCGCGCCCTCGACCTCCGTACCGGCCGGGGCGAGAAGAAAAACGTTCCGGTCGACGCGGTGCATCCCGCTCCCGAGACCGAACACCACGCCGCTGCTGAAGTCGAGGATGCGCTTGGCGACCTCGGTGTCGGCGCTCGTCAGATCGAGGAGCACCGGGATCTGCGCGATGAGGTACTCGGCGACCTCACGGGCGTCGGCGAACACCTGCACGCGGAGCACGACCATACGGCGCTGCTCGGCGGTTTCGTACTGCTCGGGGATCGTGCGGTGGTCGACCCTGGACGGCCATTCGTCACGGCCGCGCAGGGGCACGACCTGGGCGAGGCCCTCCCACTGCTCGTCGGTGACGTCGTACCTCTCGTACCTACTCATGGGCACATCCTCCCGCTCCTCACCCGTTCGGCCCAACAACGACACGAGGTGATGACCGGGTGAGGCAGCCGAACGGGCTACGCGGGCCCGATGTTCCCCGTGACCTGGCCGTTCTTCGCGGCCAGGTCACTCCTCACGGCCTCGGCGTTCTCGCGCCCCGGCGTCCTTCGCGGCCGGGACGTTCCTCGGGCAGGGGCTCCGGAGCGACGGCGCCGGCCGGCCTGCTCAGGCGAAGCTCTTGGCCAGCCTGCGCAGCCCTTCCCTGATCTCGTCGGCCGAGTGGGTGGTGAACGAGAGCCGCATCGCGGCCGGATCCGGCTCCCCGCAGAAGAACGGCGCCCCCGGCACATACGCCACCTCGTGGCCGACCGCCGTCTTCAGGAGGGCGGTCGCGTCGTGGCCGGCGGGCAGGGTCACCCAGATGAACATTCCGCCCTCGGGCCTGTTCCACCGGCTGCCCTCGGGCAGCGCGGCCGGCAGGCCTTCGAGCATCGCGTCCCGGCGCTCGTGGTATGCGGCCCGCATCACCGCGACATGCGCGTCGAGGTCGCTGTCGCGCAGATAACGCGCCGCCGCGGCCTGGTCGATGGTCGAGGTGTGCAGGTCGGCGGCCTGCTTGGCGATCACACAGGCGCGGCGCAGCCCGGCGGGGGCACGCAGGAAGCCGAGCCGGAGGCCCGGGGCCATCACCTTGGAGAAGGAGCCGAGCAGCACGGTGCGGTCGGCGGCCGCCGGGTCGGCCGCGATCCAGGGCACGCGGTCCCCCTCGAAGCGCAGCTCGCCGTACGGGTCGTCCTCGACGATCCAGAAGCCGATCCGTGCCGCGGCCGCGGCGACGGCCCTGCGGCGCTCGGCGGGAAGGGTGCGGCCCGTGGGGTTCTGGAAGGTGGGGACGAGGTAGAGGAGGGTCGGCTTCTCGCGGGCCGCGATCTCCTCCAGGGCCTCCGGGACGATGCCCTGGTCGTCGGTGGGCACCGGGACCACCCGCGCGCCGGCGAAGCCGAAGGTCTGGAGGGCCGCGAGGTAGCAGGGGTCCTCGACGAGCACGACGGCGCCCGGTTCGACGAGTGCGGTGGTGAGGAGTGTGAGGGCCTGCTGCGAACCGGTGGTGACGAGCACGTCGTCCGCCTCGGTGGGCAGGTGACGGGCGGT
Source organism: Streptomyces zaomyceticus (assembly GCF_014656215.1). Classification (GTDB taxonomy): domain Bacteria; phylum Actinomycetota; class Actinomycetes; order Streptomycetales; family Streptomycetaceae; genus Streptomyces; species Streptomyces zaomyceticus. The sequence continues at coordinate 53,661 of NZ_BNBZ01000033.1, forward strand.
CAGCCGGGCGGCGACGGCCGTGCGCAGCTCGGGGTCGCCCTCGGTCGTCGAGTACTGCAGCGCGTACTGGGGGTTCTCCGCCAGGACCCCGTCGTACGCCGCCCGGATGCCCGCGACGTCGAACAGCTCCGGGGCGGGCAGACCACCGGCGAAGGAGATCACCTCGGGCCGCGCGGTCAGCGCCAGGATCTCCCGCACCGGCGACGAACCGACGTGGGCCAGCCGGGAGGCCATGGCCGGCGGCGGCACTGAGGGGGTGGAACCGGTGTCGTTCGCGGGCCCTGAGGCGGCAGACAGCATGGTGTCAGCATATAGAGGTTCAAGGCGCTGTCCAGGTTGCCCGATTCTCCCTGCACCAGGCCCAGTTGGCGCCCGGTCGCGGGTCGCGACCCGCGCCCCGCGACCCCCGCGGCAGACCCTGTCACCACCCCTGCCGAGGCCGCGTCACGCCCTCCGTCGCGACCTCCTCACGGCCCCTGTCGGCGACCGACCGGTTCGTCGCGGGCGTGGGCCCACAGCGACCGCACGTGGCCGAGGTGTCGGTGCATGCAGGCCTCGGCCCCGGGCGCGTCGCCCGCGATCATCAGGTCGAGGAGTTCGAGGTGCTCCTCGGCGGAGGAGACGAGCTTGCCGGCCTCGTCGAGGCCCGTCAGCCCGTACAGACGGGAGCGTTTGCGCAGGTCCCCCACCGTCTCGACCAGCCGGTCGTTGCCGGAGAGGGCGAGCAGGGCGAGGTGGAAGCGGCGGTCCGCCTCCAGGTAGCCGATGAGGTCGTGCTCCCGGGCGCGGGAGACGATCTCCTCCGCGACCGGGCGCAGGGCCTCCAGTCGCGCGCGGTCGGCGGTCCGCGTGACCCGGCCGACGGTGGGGACCTCGATGAGGGTGCGCAGTTCGGTGAACTGGTCGAGGTCCCGCTCGCTGACCTCGGTGATACGGAAGCCCTTGTTGCGGACGGGTTCGACCAGGCCCTCCCGGGCCAGGTCGAGCATGGCCTCGCGGACCGGGGTCGCGGAGACGCCGAGGTCGCTCGCGAGCCCGGGGGCCGAGTAGACCTGCCCGGGCCGGAGTTCGCCGGCGATCAGGGCCGCGCGGAGGGCGTGGCCGACCTGGTCGCGGAGCCGTTCCTGCGCTCTGACGAGGCCGTACTGTTTCAGGTCACCCATCGTGCGTCCTCCGAGAAGTCACGGAGGAGCATCGTACAATGTCACGTTTCTCCGTCCGCGTTCAGAGGAGGAACCCGGCGGGGAAGGGGTCCTCGGGGTCGAGGAAGTACTGGGCGGTGCCGGTGATCCAGGCCCGTCCGGTGACGGTCGGAACGACGGCGGGCCGTCCGCCCACCTCCGTCTCCCCGACGATCCGCCCGGTGAACTCCGTACCGATGAAGGACTCGTTCACGAAGTCGGTCCCGGGGGCGAGCAGCCCCCTGGCGTGCAGCTGCGCCAGCCGGGCGCTGGTCCCGGTGCCGCACGGGGAGCGGTCGAACCAGCCGGGATGGATGGCCATCGCGTGGCGCGAGCGGACCGCGTCGGAGCCGGGTGCGGCGAGGTAGACGTGCTTCACTCCGGCGATGGCGGGGTCCTCCGGGTGGACGGGCCGGTCCGGACCCGCGTTGATCGCGTCCATGATGGCGAGCCCGGCGGCGAGCAGCTCGTCCTTGTGGGCGCGGTCGAAGGGCAGCCCCAGGGAGTCGAGGGCGACGAACGCGTAGAAGTTGCCTCCGTAGGCGAGGTCGTAGGTGACGGTGCCGTATCCCGGCACGTCCGCCTTGAGGTCGATCCCGGCGGCGAAGGCGGGCACGTTGGTGAGGGTGACGGAGCACGCGCGGCCGTCCTCGACCCGTACGTCGACGGAGACGAGCCCCGCCGGGGTGTCGAGACGGACGGTGGTGACCGGTTCGACGACCGGCACCATGCCGGTCTCGACGAGGACGGTGGCGACCCCGATGGTCCCGTGCCCGCACATCGGGAGGAGTCCGGAGACCTCGATGAAGAGGACTCCGTAGTCGGCGTCGGGGCGGGTCGGCGGCTGGAGTATCGCGCCGCTCATCGCCGCGTGGCCGCGCGGCTCGTACATCAGGAGGGTGCGGACGTGGTCCAGCTCGGCGGCGAAGTGCAGCCGCTTCTCGGCCATCGTGGCACCGGGGACGACCCCGACACCGCCGGTGATCACCCGGGTGGGCATGCCTTCGGTGTGGGAGTCCACCGCGTGGTAGACGTGGCGGGTGCGCATGGGGTCCCCTTCGGGGTCGCTCTACGTGGGCGGGTGGGTGAATGGGTGGTGGGTGGTGGGTGTACGGACGGGCCCGCACACCGGGGGCTCGCATGTGAGATGCGCGTGAGGCGCGGGGCGTGAGGTGTGCGTGCGGTACGGGTGAGGCGCGGGTGACGTCCTACGCGTGGCCCTCGGCGAGGACCTTCTCCGTCGCGGCCCGCACCACGGCCTCCTGCTCGGGTGCCAGCGGGACGCGAGGGGCGCGGGTGGGGCCGCCGTACCGGCCCGCGAGGTCCATGGAGAGCTTGATCGCCTGGACGAACTCGACCTTGGAGTCCCAGCGGAGCAGGGGATGCAGGGACCGGTAGAGCGGGAGCGCGGTGCCGAGGTCTCCGGCGACGGCGGCCCGGTAGAGCGTGGCGCAGCTGCGCGGAAGGGCGTTGGGGTAGCCGGCGATCCAGCCGACCGCGCCGGCGAGGGCGAGTTCGAGGAGGACGTCGTCGGCGCCGACCAGCAGATCCAGGTCGGGAGCGAGTTCGGCGAGTTCGTAGGCGCGGCGGACGTCTCCGCTGAACTCCTTCACGGCGACGACGGAGCCGTCGGCGTGCAGCCGGGCGAGCAGGGCGGGCGTCAGGTCGACCTTGGTGTCGAGCGGGTTGTTGTAGGCGACGACGGGCAGGCCGACGGCCGCGACCTCGGCGTAGTGGGCGCGCACGGAGCGCTCGTCGGCCCGGTAGGTGTTGGGCGGGAGCAGCAGGACCGAGCCCGCGCCGGCCTCCGCGGCCTGTTCGGCCCAGCGCGCGGCCTCGGCGCTGCCGTAGGCGGAGACACCGGGCATGACCCTGGATCCGTCCCCTGCGGCCTCGACCGCGGTGCGTACGACGCGGGCGCGCTCGCCGTCGGTGAGGGTCTGGTATTCACCGAGGGAGCCGTTCGGGACGACCCCGTCGCAGCCCTGGTCGATCAGCCAGGCGACGTGTTCCGCGTAGGCGTCGTGGTCGACGGCGCCGTCGTCGCGCAGGGGGAGGGCGGTGGCCACCATGATCCCGTGCCAGGGGTGGGCGCGGTGCACAGGGGCTTGCTCGTGGGTCATGAAGAACTCCCTTGTGTGGTGTGTGACATTTTATTGATGGGGGCGAGCGCCACAAGAGTCCGGTCGGCATTCAGTTCTGACACATGATCAGAGACGGTCGCGATCACCCGCCACCATCGGGGCCGCACGGCACCCGGCCCCGACCCACCGGCCCACCGGCCGCCCCGCACCCCGACCGGCCCCACCCGGCGCCCGGCGGGGCCTCGGCCCACGGGGTACCCCCCGGAAAGATCGTTCCGGCCGACCCGGATCATCGAACGCATGCTCGTTACGTCCGTGTCCGTGATCGCCCTGGCCGTGGTGCTGGTCTGCGCCGTCGTCCGCCCCTTCCGCCTGCCCGAGGCGGTCTTCGCCGTGCCCGCCGCGGGCGCCGTCCTGGCCGTGGGAGCGATCACACCCGAGGCCGTACGCGAGGAGGCCGAACGACTGGGTCCGGTGATCGGCTTCCTGGCGGCCGTCCTCGTCCTCGCCAAGCTCTGCGACGACGAGGGACTCTTCCACGCCTGCGGCAGCTGGATGGCCCGCTGGGCCCGCCGCCGCCCCCAGCGGCTGCTCGGCGCCGTCTTCGCCCTGGCCTCGCTGATCACCGCCGTACTCAGCCTGGACGCGACGGTCGTCCTGCTCACCCCGGTGGTCTTCGCCACCGCCACCCGGATGGGCGCCCGCCCCGGGCCCCACGCCTACGCGAGCGCCCATCTGTCGAACACGGCCTCCCTGCTCCTGCCCGTCTCCAACCTCACCAATCTGCTCGCCCTCACGGCCACCGGTCTCGGCTTCACCCGCTTCGCCCTGCTGATGCTGCTCCCCTGGCTGACCGCGATCGCGGTCGAGTACGCGGTCTTCCGCCGCTTCTTCGCGCGCGACCTGGCCGCCGCGGCAACCCCCACCGATCCCCCGGCGCCCGTCGCGCTCCCCCTCTTCGCCCTGCTCACCGTGGCCGCGACCCTCGGCGGCTTCGCCCTCGCCTCGGCCACCGGCGTGGACCCGGCGTGGGCGGCCGCGGCGGGCGCCGCCGTGCTCGCCGTACGCGCGCTGGCCCGCCGCCGCACCACCCCGCGCGCGCTCGTCCGCTCGGCCTCGCTCCCCTTCCTCGCCTTCGTCCTGGCGCTCGGGGTCGTCGTCCGGGCCGTCGTCGACAACGGCCTCGGCGCCGCCCTCGCCCGGGTCCTGCCCGACGGCACGTCCCTCCCCGCCCTGCTCGGCATCGCCGCGCTCGCCGCCCTCCTCGCCAACCTGATCAACAACCTTCCCGCGACCCTGGCCCTGGTCCCGCTCGCGGCGGCCTCGGGCCCGGGCGCGGTGCTCGCCGTGCTGCTCGGGGTGAACATCGGCCCCAACCTCACGTACGCCGGCTCCCTCGCCACCCTGCTCTGGCGGCGTATCGCCCAGGAACACGACCACCCGGTCGCCCTCGGGGAGTTCACCCGCCTCGGCCTCCTCACCGTCCCGGTCACCCTCGTCGCGTCGACGGTGGCCCTGTGGGCCTCGCTCCGACTGCTGGGGGTCTGACGGCCCGTCGCCCCACCGGAGCCCGGCGGCGCGGCCGCGCTGGGTCCCGGGAACTCCACACGCCACTGCTACGTTCTACAAGTCCGTAGAAGTAATCGACGTCTGGAGTACTCATGGCCCTGTGGGACCGCATCAGGGAATCCGCATCGACGATGCAGACCCAGCTGACGGCGAAGAAGAACGATCTGAAGAGCGGCGCGTTCCGGGACGCGAGCATGGCCATGTGCGCGCTCGTGGCCGCCGCCGACGGCACGATCGATCCCGCGGAGCGCCGCCGGGTCGCCCAGCTCATCTCGACCAACGAGGTGCTGCAGAACTTCGACGCGCTCGACCTCCAGCGCCGCTTCGACGCCAACCTGGACAAGCTGACCGCCGACTTCGACTTCGGCAAGGTCAGCGTGCTCCAGGAGATCGCCAAGGCGAAGAAGAAGCCGGCCGAGGCGCGCGCCGTCATCCAGATCGGCATCGTCATCGGCGGCGCCGACGGCGACTTCGACAAGACCGAGCAGGCCGTGGTCCGCGAGGCGTGCTTCACCCTCGACCTGCCGCCCCACGAGTTCGACCTCTAGTCCCGATCTTTCGTGACGGTCCGTCGGCTTCTTGGGCGGGCCGTTTCGGCAGCGGGATCCTGCCCGGATCGTGAACCGCCCTCGAGCGTCGCCACGGCGTCGGCGCCGCCCTCGACGCGGACGCGGAGACAGGACCCGATACGCCTCCTCACCTGGGAAGCACCTCCGACGGCGGCAGGAACAAGGACCTCGACAATCCTCATTGTTGCTGGTCAGAGCCACTTCTCGCCGGCCCGACCACCCGTCGGACAGCCCGTTGCCCGCCTCATGACAGCGCGAGTCAAGGCGTCACAGGCTCCAGCCGCAGTCGTCGGGTGGGCCAGGGTGCCGGTTCGGCCGGGCCGAACCAGACCCGGGCGTCCTCTCCGGCGCGAACGGGCAGGCCGGGATAGTCGTTCTCGGCGTGCTCCGTGCTGTGCAGCGCATGCCCCGGGCCCAGGTGCCGGGCGGCGTACGCGTCGAAGTCGGCCGCGTCGACGGGGTGACAGACGGTCGCGAGCACCTCACGGGCGCCCGGCGGAGGCGTGAAGCCCGGGCCGCGCAACAGCAGGACGTCGTCGCTGTCGACCATGGTGGCGTTGGCCGCGTCGCGGTGCTCCCGCCAGACCGTACCGGTGTAGAACGCCTCCAGCGCGCGCCGGCGGCGCGCCATGTCGGGGAAGGCGCGCAGCCAGACGAAACGGTCCGGGTCGTCCAGGTCGCGGAAGCGGCCGCCGACAGTGATGCCGACCGCCTGCTGACCGATCACGAACTCGCGCTCGAACAGCTCGATCAGCGTCTCCCGGGCTCCGGGACGCAGGGTGTACTGCCGGAGTTCGACGATGCTCATGCGTCGGCCCGCCCGGTGCGAGTGAGGTCCATGGTCCAGTTGAGCTCCCAGGTGCGGCCGCCGTCGGCGGAGAACTCCTGCTCCCAGCGGGCGGTGTCCGAGCCGAGGCGGTACCAGGTGAAGTGCACGCGGATCGGGCGACCGTCGTAGCTGTCCTCGCCGTGGAAGTCGCCGCGGGCGCCGGTGAAGCCACCGGCCACCGGCGGATCCAGTCGGCCGGTCCGGCTGTCGGACCAGTGGATCGACCAGCGTTCCGTCTCCCGGTCGAACAGCCTCAGGGTCACGCCCTGGCGTCCGAGGGTGGGGAAGGTGATCTCGTCGATGTTGCCGGCACCCCCGAACAGCGGCCGGACCACCGCGTGTCCGGGGAACTCGACCCAGGTGCCGGGGCCCGAGCCGAGCGGTGCGGTGAGACGGCGGTTGGCCACGTCCCAGGAGCCATGCAGGAAGTCGAAGTCGTCCATGAGTCGCAGATTAGAGCCGGTCCGCTGACATCCACTGTCAGTGGATACTGGGCGGCATGCGTGCGAGTCGGCTGGTCACCCTGCTTCTGCTGCTCCAGAACCGGGGCCGGATGACGGCCCGACAGCTGGCCGAGGAGCTGGAGGTCTCCATCCGGACCGTCTACCGGGACGTCGAGGCGCTCGCGGGGGCCGGCATCCCGCTGTACGGTGACGCCGGGCACGCGGGCGGCTACCGGCTGGTGGACGGCTACAGGACCCGGCTCACCGGGCTGACCGCGATCGAGGCGCAGGCCGCGTTCCTTGCCGCGCTCCCCGGCGCCGCCGCCGAGCTCGGCTTCGGCGAGGCACTCGCGACCGCCCGGCTCAAGCTGCGGGCCGCCCTTCCGGCGGAGCTGCGGGAGCACTCCGAGCGGATCCAGGAACGCTTCCTTCTCGACGCCCCGGGCTGGTACGGCGACGCCGACCGAACGCCTCACCTGGCCGCGGTCGCCGCCGCGGTGTGGGCGCGACGGGCGGTGGTACTGCGGTACCGGCGCTGGCGGGCGCCTGAGGAGATCGAGCGGCGGGTGGAGCCGTACGGGCTCGTCCTCAAGGCCGGCCGCTGGTACCTGGTCGCCTGCGGGCCATCCGGGATCCGCACCTACCGGGTCGACCAGATTCTCGAAATCCGGTCGCTGGAAGAGGAGTTCGCCGCCCCCGACGGCTTCGACCTGGCCGGGCACTGGAACAGCCATCTGGCCGGCTTCCGAGCGCGACTGCACACCGGGGAGGCCCTGGTGCGGCTAAGCCCGGAGGGTGCCCGCCGTCTCGGTGTGACACCCGCGGACGGCGGATGGACGGAGGCCCGGGTGCCCATCGAGTCGATCGATCACGCCCACGGAGAGTTCCTGCGGCTGGGCACCGACGTCGAGGTCATGGCACCGGCCGAACTCCGCGAACGCATCGCTGAGACGGTGCGCACCCTGGCCACCCGCTACGAGGGGTGACCTCAGGCAGGAGGTCCTCCCGAACGGGGCACCGGGCACCCGTACGCGCCTGTAGGGCTCGGGATGCCTCTTCACCCGAGGGGTGTGGCCTACCTGACGGCGCCAAGACTCCGGACACGTCCCATCGCGCCGGGGCAGCGGCACCTCTCACTTCTTCGATCACACGTCGGACCCACGCTCGTGAAAGCGCGAGGACAGGGCACGGGGGACGACCGGTCGGCCCCGAGGCGCCGTACGCCTGTGGGGCGCCCCGCCAGGTGTGCCCGCCGTCAGACCGGCGAGGCGACCCCGCGCAGCACCAGGAAGAGCGTGACCGCCGAGTTGGCCGAGGACAGGGCCGACACGGTCGCGCCGCAGGCCGCGCCCCAGGCGGCGAGTCCGACGGCGGTGCCGACCGGCGGCCACGCGCGGCCCGCCGGGGCCGGGCGCATCAGGGCCTCGACCCGTCGGGGCACCGGACCCGCGCCCGTCAGGGCCGGGAGCCCGGCGGCGGGGGCGGGCGGTGCCAGGAGCGCCGCCCTGCCGATCGCGCGGGCGACGGAGCGGCGACTGCCGACCTCGGCGGCCGCCTCCTCGTCGGCCCAGCGTTCGGCGGTGTACGAGACGGCGGTGCGCAGCGGCCGCAGGAACGGGTTCGCGCGCGCCGCGAGATGGACCGTCAGGAGATGGCGGTGGTGACGTCCGGCCAGGTGGGCCCGCTCATGGGCGAAGAGGGCACGGCGGTCGGCGGAGGCGAGCCCGGCGAGCATGCCGGTACTGACCACGACCCGCCCGGGACCGTGTCCCCGTCCGCGCACCGGCCCGCGTGCTCGTCCGTGCTCAGGCCCGCGCCCTCTTCCGCGCTCAGGCCCGCGTCCTCGTTCCCGCTCCGGCCTTCGCCCCTGCCCACGTCCCCGCCCCGGTCCGCCGGGCAGGGCGTACGCGTACGGGGTGCGGTCCGGCAGCACCGCGACGGACCTCGGCGGTAGCCCGCCGAGCGCGGCCACGACCCGACGGCGTACCCGCGTCCGACGCCAGGCCGCCGCGCCGCACGACACGAGGACGGCGAGCAGCGCGGGGATGGCCGCACGGCCGGCGATCTCGTCGTACGGGAGCGCCGCGCGCACATCGGGGTCCGACCAGCTGTCGGGGAGCGGATTGCCGGGCAGCTGCGCGGTGCCCACGATCATGAGCAGGCCGAGGCAGAGGGTGCTGCACACGGCGGAGACACCGGCGACGGCGGCGAGCAGCCGCGTCGCGGTACGGGGGTGGAGCCGCTGCTCGGCGAGGCGGGCGACCGGCCACGCGGTGAGCGGAAGGACGAGGGGAAGGAAGACGAAGACTCCCATGGCGGCTAGCCTTCCTCCTCCTCGGCGGCCTTGGAGAGCAGTTCACGAAGGAGTCGCTCTTCGTTCGGGGAGAGGCCGGTGACGAAGCTGGCGAGGACCGCCTGGCGGTCCGTCTCCGCGTCGAGCACCTTCCGCATCCGCAGCGCGGCGAGCCCGGCTTCGTCGGCGACCGCCGTCCAGCGGAAGGAGCGACCGGCGCGCTCGCGTTCGACGGCGCCCTTCGCCCGGAGGCGGGTGAGGATCGTGATGACGGTGGTGTAGGCGAGGGCGCCGCCGAGGCGTTCCCGTACCCACGCCACGGGTACGGGCTCGGACGCCTCGCGGAGCGCGGCGAGGACCTGGGCCTCCAGTTCGCCCTGCCCACGCCTGCGCGGGGAGGGCTCCGCCCCGCCCTCGCTCCGGTCCGCCATGTCGCCCTCCTCCGCATCCGAACAGCAGCCCATCGTACTGAGCCGACACCCGTGTCCCGCGCGGTCACGGACGACGTGGGGTCGCGGACGGCACCGTCCAGGGCATGGAACCGCGGGAGGACCGCGTCACTCACACACGGTCGGACGCCGACTCGGGCCCGGGCTCGGGCACCCGCACGGCGACGGCCTCAGGACCGGGGACGGCCTCGGGGCCGACGACGGCACCGGCACCGGCACCGGACAGGGCACCGGGGACGGTGCCCCCTCCCTTGCCGAGCGGCACAGCGGCCCGGCGACGGGTGAGATAGGTGGCGACCGGCTCGGTGTAGCGGGCGGTGAGCGGCCCGATCACCACGAGGATCAGCACGTAGGCGGTGGCGAAGGGACCGAGCTGGGGCTGGACCCCGGCGGTGACGGCGAGCCCGGCGATCACGATGGAGAACTCGCCGCGCGCCACCAGCGTGCCACCAGCCCGCCAGCGGCCCTTGACCCCGATCCCGGCGCGGCGCGCGGCCCAGTGACCGGTGGCGATCTTGGTCAGCGCGGTGACGACGGCCAGCGCGAAGGCCGGGAGGAGCACCGGCGGGATGCTGGCCGGGTCGGTGTGCAGTCCGAAGAAGACGAAGAAGACCGCGGCGAACAGGTCGCGCAGCGGGCTGAGCAGGGTGTGGGCGCCCTCGGCGACCTCACCGGAGAGGGCGATGCCGACGAGGAACGCGCCGACGGCGGCCGAGACCTGGAGCTGCTGGGCGACACCGGCGACCAGCAGGGTCAGACCGAGGACCACGAGGAGCAGCTTCTCGGGGTCGTCGCTGGAGACGAAGCGGGAGATCAGCCTTCCGTAGCGGACGGCGACGAAGAGCACGGCTCCGGCCACGCCGAGGGCGATCGCGAGCGTCGCGCTGCCGGCCGCGAGCCCGACCCCGGCGAGCAGGGCGGTGATGATGGGCAGATAGACGGCCATGGCCAGGTCTTCGAGGACCAGGATGCTGAGGATGACCGGTGTCTCGCGGTTGCCGAGCCGCCCGAGGTCGCCGAGGACCTTGGCGATGACTCCCGAGGAGGAGATCCAGGTGACGCCGGCCAGGACGACCGCGGCGACCGGTCCCCAGCCCATCAGGAGCGCGGCGGCCGCTCCGGGCAGGGCGTTGAAGGCGAAGTCGACGAGCCCGGCGGGGTACTGGGTCTTGAGGTTGGAGACGAGATCGCTCGCGGTGTACTCGAGGCCGAGCATCAGGAGCAGGAGTATGACCCCGATCTCGGCGCCGATGGCGACGAACTCCTCACTGGCGCCGAGCGGCAGCAGGCCGCCCTTGCCGAAGGCGAGCCCGGCGAGGAGGTAGAGGGGTATCGGGGAGAAGCTGAACCGGCCGGCGAGGCGTCCGAGGAGGCCGAGGCCGAGGATGATGGCGCCGAATTCGATCAGGAAGACCGCGGAATGCACGCCGCCCTCACTCCCGACCGAGGATCGAGGCGGCTGCGTCGACACCCTCGCGGGTGCCGATGACGATGAGGGTGTCGCCGCCGGCGAGCCGGAAGGCGGGCGTCGGGGACGGTACGGCCCCGGAGCGGCGCAGTACGGCGACGATGGAGGCGCCCGCCTCGGTGCGCATCCGCGTCTCGCCGAGCAGGCGGCCGTTCCAGTGCGAGTGGGCGGACAGCTCGATGCGTTCGGCGACGAGCCCCAGGTCGGTGGTGTGCAGGACGTTGGGGCTGTGGTGCGCGGGGAGCAGCGCGTCGATCAGTGAGGCGGTCTCGGCCTCGGTGAGGTGGAGCGACTGCGCGCAGGCGTCGGGGTCGTCGCCGCGGTACACGTTCACGGTCCGGGTCCCGTCGCGGTGCGCGATGACCGACAGCTGGCGGTGCTCCCGGGTGGTGAAGTCGTACTGGACTCCGATGCCGGGCAGGGGTGTCGTTCTCATCCGCGGAGCAGGCAAGGGCCCGTCCCTCCTGTTGTCATGTCGAAGGGTGATCAGGTGTGTGGGTCGGGGGCCATGGTGCCACCCGCCGGAAGCGCCGGAACATGGGTGTCGGCACGGATGGACAAGTCACGGGGAACTGGTCAGGATGGGGCGGGGAAATGGATCCCGCCGCAGGTCAGGGGCGTGGAAAGCACAAGAGGGTGAGTGTCGCAACAGTGTCGCTGTACTGGCGCATCTTCCTTCTGAACGCCTCGGTCCTGGTCATCGCCGTACTGCTGCTGTTCGGCCCCGTCACCGTCTCGACTCCCGTCCTCCTGGGCGAGGCGGTCGTTCTCGTGGCCGGTCTGGTCGCGATGCTCGTCGCGAACGCGCTCCTCCTGCGGCTGGGCCTTGCGCCGCTCCAGCGGCTGACCCGGGCGATGCGGACGGCGGACCTGCTGAGGCCGGGACGCCGGGCGGCGGTGGTGGGGCGGGGCGAGATCGCCGATCTGACGCGTACGTTCAACACCATGCTCGACCGGCTGGAGGCCGAACGGGCCGCGAGTACCGCGCGGGCCCTCTCGGCGCAGGAGGAGGAGCGCCGGCGGATCGCGCAGGAGCTGCACGACGAGGTCGGCCAGACCCTCACGGCCGTCCTGCTCCAGCTGAAGCACACCGCGAACCACTCCCCCGACGAGCTGCGGACGGAACTCCACCAGGCGCAGGAGACGACCCGGGCGGGCCTGGACGAGATCCGTCGCATCGCACGCCGTCTGCGACCGGGGGTCCTGGAGGAGCTGGGTCTGCACAGCGCGCTCAGATCACTGGCCTCGGAGTTCTCGACGCGGGGTCTGACGGTGCGGCCGCACATCGAGGCCGGTCTCCCGGAACTCGACGACGAGACGGAGCTGGTGCTCTACCGCGTGGCGCAGGAGGGCCTCACCAACACGGCCCGCCACGCGGGGGCGACCCAGGTGGATCTGCGACTGCGCCGGCTCCCGCAGGGCGGGGTGGGCCTCCTGGTGAAGGACGACGGCCGGGGCATCGGCCGGTCGCCCGAGGGCGCGGGGCTCAGCGGGATGAGGGAGCGGGCGCTGCTGATCGGCGCGGAGCTGACGATCCGCGAAGGCGCGGCGGGCGGCACGGAAGTCCAGTTGAGCACCCCACGTGGTAAGGCGATGTCATGACGGGAAGGCACACCCCGGGCCCCACCGGCCCCACCTCCGGCCCCACCGGCCCCACCTCCGGCCCCATCTCCGGCTCCACGTCCCCATCGACAGCAGGCCCGTCGTCCGGCCCCGGCCCCGGCCCCGGCCCCGATTCCTCTGCGGGCCCTGGTCCCGGTCCCGGTCCGGGCCCCGGTGGCGCCCCCACCCGCATCCTGCTGGCGGACGACCACGCCCTGGTGCGCGGAGGGGTACGTCTCATCCTCGACGCCGAGCCGGACCTGACGGTCGTGGCGGAGGCGGCGGACGGGGCCGAGGCGGTCGCGATGGCCCGTTCCCACGCCGTCGACCTGGCCGTCCTGGACATCTCGATGCCCCGCAGGACCGGTCTCCAGGCGGCCCGCGAGCTCAGCCGCCTCCAGCCGGAGCTGCGGATCCTGATCCTCACGATGTACGACAACGAGCAGTTCTTCTTCGAAGCGCTCAAGGCGGGGGCGAGCGGCTACGTCCTGAAGTCGGTGGCGGACCGCGACCTGGTGGAGGCGTGCCGGGCGGCGGTCCGCGACGAACCCTTCATCTGTCCGGGCGCGGAGAAGGCCCTGATCCGCACGTACCTCGACCACGCGGAGCAGGGCAGACCGCTGCCGGACAAGGCCGTCACGGAGCGCGAGGAGGAGATCCTCAAGCTGGTGGCGGAGGGCCACAGCTCGAAGGAGATCGGCGACCTCCTCGTCATCAGCCCGAAGACGGTGGAACGCCACCGCGCGAACCTCCTCCAGAAGCTCGGCATGCGAGACCGCCTGGAACTCACGCGGTACGCGATCCGGGTGGGACTGATCGAGCCGTAGCCGGGCCGGCCGCGGGTGCCGAGGTGAGCGTGGGCCGCGGCTGGTAGAGCAGGACCGGCGCCGGTACGGGCGGCTCGTCGGCGGCGAAGAACCGGTCCAGTTCGTGCCGTCCGCTGATGCGCAGCTTCCGGTACGAGTGGGTGAGGTGGGACTCGACGTTCCGCAGACTCACCTGGAGCAGCCGCGCGATGTCGCGGTTGCTCAGTCCGCGCGCGGCCAGTTCGGACACCTGCCGCTCCGTGGGGGTGAGCAGCGACTCCGTGGAGTCCTTGCGGGGGTCGGGCCGGCCGCCCGCGTCCCGCAGTTCCCGCTGGACCGCCTCCACCAGGCCGTCGGCGCCGAGCGAGATGCCGACCTCGTTGGCGCGGTGCAGCAGTTCGCGGGACCGACGTGCCGTGCCGCTCTGCCGGTGGGCGCGCCCCGCAGCGTAGAGGGCGTGGGCGAACAGCAGGGGCGCCGGGGTGGGTTCGAGGAGTTCCACGGCGCGGTCCGCGAGCCGCTGCGCCTCCCGCCCCGAACTCGCCGCGGCCTCGGCCACCAGGGCGCGGCCCAGGGCGACGGGGGCGCCCCAGCGGTGGGCGAGAGCCGTCTCCTCGTGCGCCGCGCGGCGGGCGGCGGGCACGTTGCGGCAGGCCAGCTGGAGCGCGGCACGGGTGGAACGCCAGGGCAGGACCGCCGGGTTGACGATCCCGCGCCGGGCCAGCTCCTCCTCGCAGTGGGCGAGGAGGACCAGGCCGCGCCGCGCCTCGCCGAGCCGGCCGAGCGCCCGCCCGGCGCTGTGCAGGAGGTGGAGCCGCCACCAGGTGACGGGGCGGTCGCCGGGGAGCAGCAGCTCGTCGTCGAGGAGGGCGTCGGCGGCGGCGACGTCGTCCCGCTCCATGGCCACGTCGATGAGGACGCTGCGGGCGAGCGGTCCGACGTGGAAGCGGCCGGCGCGGATCCGGGTGAGCAGGTCGAGCGCCTCGCGTGCGTCGTCCTCGGCGCGGGCCAGCTGCCCGCGGTGCAGCTGCACCAGACCGCGTACGGCCAGCGCCTCGGCGATCCGGGTGGTGGTGCCGTCGGCGCGGGCGAGACCGACCTCGGTGTCGATGTGCCGGCGGGCCTCCTCCACATCGCCCGCCCACAGCTGGGCGAGGAGTGCCTGGTACCAGCGGGCCGAGCCGTACGGGGCGCGCGGGACGGACAGCAGCCGGTCGGCGATCCGCCGCGCCGCGGGTGCCGAGTCCCCGGCGGCCGTGCGCAGCAGCAGCACCCGGAGCAGCCGGTCGTCCTCACCGGGGTGGTGGCCGCCGTCGTGGAGCCGTACCTGTGCCACCGCCTCCCGGAGCCGCGCGGCGGCGGCCGGGTCGAGGGTGCCCGTGGTCTCCCGCCGGGCCTCCTCCAGGACGTCCAGGGCGCCCGTGGTGTCGTCGAGGCGCAGCAGGAGGTCGGAGAGCCGTACCGCGTGCCGGATCCGCTCGGCGGGCCCGGCGCCGGTGGCGGTGCGGGCGGTCAGGGCGCGGGCCGCGGCGGGCAGGTCGAGGCCGCTGAGGGCCTGGATCCGCAGGGCTTCGGCCCGGTCCTCCTGCTCTTCCGGGACGCCGTGCAGGACGGCCTTCTCGATCAGCCGGCGGGCTCCCGCCGGGTCGTGCTCGACCACGCCCTGGGCCACGTCCATCAGGAGCTGGGCCATCCAGGGTTCGTCCAGGCGGTGGGAGCGGAGCAGATGGGCGGCGACGTCCTCGCCGGGGGCTCCGCGGTGCCGCATCCTGCGGGCGGCGAGCCGGTGCAGTTCGGCGCGCTCGGCGCACGGGATGTCCTGGTAGAGCAGTCCGGCGAGAAGGGGATGGCGGAACTTCATGTCGTCGGGACAGAGGATTCCCGACTCCGTCAGTCTGCCCAGACATCGACACGCGTCCTCGGTGGGAACGCCGCACAGGTCCGCGAGGAGGGCGGCGTCCACCGGGCCGCACAGGATGCTGGCGGCCCGGGCGATCTCCAGGCCGTACGGGTCGATCCGCCGGAGCATGCACAGGATGCGCTCCTTGACGGCCTGGAGCCGCAGTTGCTCGTCCGGCGGATCGCCCGCCGTCCGGTCGGCGCGCGCCCCGGCGGAACGCCCGTTCCCGTCGGGGTGGTTCGTGCCCGTGGGGGCGAAGGGCGCGCTGTGCAGGGTCGGGCCGGCCGGGACGAGGGGGCCGAAGAATCCTGTCGGTCCCGTCCGTATCTGCTCGGTCAGCAGATACGGGTTGCCGCCGGTCCCGGCCACCAGCGCGTCGACGGCCTCGTGGGCGTGATGGTGGCCGCAGAGCGACGTGGCCAGATCGAGTGCGGCGCTGGGGCTGAGGTCGTTGAGGTGGATGTGGCGGTCGGGGCGCAGTCCCTCCATGAACTCGACCAGAAGGTGCTGGTCGCTGGCCGGTTCACCACAGCGCTTGGTGGCCAGCAGGACGACGGGGAGGTTCTCCAGACGGCGGCTCAGGAAGCCGAGCCACAGCAGTGAGGGACGGTCGACGTGCTGGACGCTGTCGACCGTCAGCAGGATCGGAGTGCGCCGGGCGGCCCGGCCCACGCCCGCGCACAGCTCCGCGAGGAGGGGATAGTCGGGCTCGGCGGGGCCGCCGTCGCGGGGTGTGCCGTACGCGGCGAAGGCACGGTCCCAGCCGTTCGCGGTCTCCGGCAGCGTTCCCAGCAGCTGGTGCACGACCCCCAGGGGAAAGCTCTGTTCGGTGGGGGAAGCGGTGGCGGAGAGCACGGTCATGCCCTGGTCCCTCGCGGTGTGCTCGGCCCACCGCAGCAGCGAGGTCTTGCCGGTGCCGATGATCCCCTCCACCAGGGCGACGGCGCCCGCGCCCGCTCTCGCGGCGTCCAAAATCTCGGTGATGGTCTTCGCTTCCTCGATCCTGCCGAACAGTTCCTTGGGCACCGCCCCACACCTCCCTGCCGAACAGTGGAATGACTCGGACGAGGTCGCCACTTCGGCGGGGGGAGGCCATGCCTGAAAAACTGTGGCACCGGCTCCGTCAAGGCCATTTTCCGGTCATGGCCGAGCCGTCGCCGTCAGGGCGGAAATGGCTTCTTCAGACGGCGTGGAAGCCGGTCAAAGTCCTCCACGAGGATCCCCCGAGCACCGGTTAATGGCGTACACCTCCGATGTTCCCGAAGCTAACACGGGGGCCGCGATATTTGTACAGCGGATCTCGCCGCACGCATTCCGAACGTATTCCTTCGGCCATTGCTTCGGTACCACCGTATTGATCTATACCGGGACCACACGGGTACGGTCGGCACCGATGTGCGGCGGTGACCAGTGAACGACCCGGAAATGGGCTGTCCCGGCTCCGGCACGTTCGCCACCGGCCAATTGGCGAAAACCTGATGGAGGGAGCGGTACCCGCGTGTCCGCGATCAGCGAGGAGCTCCGCACCGAACAGTTCGTCCTGTCCCTGCGCGGAGTCCTGCCGTACGTGTACGAGCACGCCTGGCAGTCCGTCCTGGACGGCACGACCCTGACCCGCACCGCGCTCCGCCCCGGGCCGGACGGCCGGCTGCGCCGGGCGCTGCGGCCCGACGCCCGCTTCCGGCTGCAGATCGTGGACTGGCGGGCCACCCGGGCCGAGGTGCAGGACGCCCGGCTCGCCGAACGGCTGGCCGGGGAGTCCGCCACCGGACTCCCCCTCGACCGGGCCCCGTTGATGTGCGCGACCCTGATCCGGCGCTCCGACCTCAACTGGACGTTCGCCTGGCGGTACGCACGGGAGCTGATGGACCGGCGGGCGGGGCTGCGTGTCCTGGAGGAGGTCGCGGAGGCGTACGCGGTCCTGCTGCGCGGCGGCACCCCCCGCCGCGCGGCCACTCCACCGGCGGGCGCGACGGCGAGAGGTGCGACGGCGGCGGTCGCGACGCGGGCCGTCGGGCCGTCCGGCTCGCGGCCCGCGGGGGCGGTGGGGCCGCGGCCCGCGGGGGCGGTGGCCCGGTGAGCGACGACACCTCGGTCCGGCTGTTCTGTCTGCCCTTCGAAGGCGCTTCGGCCGGCGTCTTCCTGCCCTGGGCCGAGGCCCTCGGCGGCTCGGTGGTCGTCACCCCCGTCGAACTCCCCGGCCGGGGCCGCCATCCGCGTACCCGCCCCTGTGGCCGGCTGGAGCCGCTGCTCGCCGGGATCATCCCGTACGTGGCCCGCATGCGCGACCGCCCGTTCGCCCTCTACGGGCACGGGTTCGGCGCCCTCCTCGCGTACGAGATCGCCGCCCGCCTCGAATGGGAGCACGACGCGGTGGCCGAGCGGTTGTACGTCTCCGGGACCGGCGTACCGACCCGGGCCGGCCCGGAGCACGCGGTCGCCCAGCTGCCGGAGGCCGAACTGCTGCGCAGGCTCGGCGAGCGGGGCCGGATCCCCCCGGGTGCCCTCGACCCCCGGCGGGCGCCCCGGGTGCTGCCCGCGCTCCGCGCCGACCTCGCGGTCCTGGAGGCCTACCGGCGCGACCCGCGCCATGTGGTGCACTGCCCGGTCACCGCCATGGGCGGCAGCGACGACCGGAGTGTCAGCGGGGCCGATCTGGCCGGGTGGCGCCGGTGCACCCGGCGCTCCCTGCGGGTGGACACGGTCTCCGGCGACCACTATTTCCCGCTCACCGCCCGGTGGGAGCTGCTGGACACCTTCAGCCGGGACCTGATCCGCCCGAGGGCCGGTACGCGGCGCGCCGCCGGCCGCCCCCGGGTGCCGGCCGGTTCGGGACCCGGCGCGCGGGCGGGCGGTCCCGGAACCGGCAACAAGAGTTGTCCGGTGTCCCCGCCGTCCCCATCCTGGCCGGCGGAGGTGAGCGCATGACACCCACACAGCGCACCGGGGGCCTCGACGGTGAGGCCCCCGGCGCCGGTCCGGACTCCGAGCCGCGGGCCGGGCACGAGCTCGGCACCCAAGCCGGGCCGGGAGCCGGACACACGCCGGAACCGGAGGCCGGACTCGCGCCGGAACCGGAGGTCGAGCTCGATGCCGAACTCGATGCCGAACTCGAGGCCGAGCTGCACGCCGGCTTCCTGGCCGAGGCGGCCCACTGGCTGCACGGTCTGTTCGGCCCCGCGGACCGGGCCACGGCCGCGGTCGGCCGGATCCTCGACGTCGGCAGCGGACCGGGCGTGGCCTCCCGCGCCCTCGCCGACGCCTTCCCCCGGGCCCGGGTCGTCGCCGGGGACCGGGCGGCCGCCCGGCTCGCCCGGGCCGGGGCCCGGGCCGCCGAGCACGGGCTCGCCGGCCGGATCACCACCCAACGGGCCGAACGGCCGGAGGAATTCGCCCGGTCGGGACCCGTCGACCTGATCTGGACCGGAAACGTCTGCCGCCACCTCGGCGACCAGCAGGCGGCCGTGCGGAGCCTCGCCTCCGCACTGCGGCCCGGCGGACTGCTCGCCGTCGCCGAACGGGGCCTGCCGCCGCGTTTCCTGCCCCGGGACATCGGCATCGGCCGGCCCGGACTCCAGGCGCGCCTGGACGCCGCCGTCGAGGAGCAGGTCACCGCGCGGCGGTCCCGGCTCCCCGGCGCCACCTCCGTCGTCGAGGACTGGCCCTGTCTGCTGGCCTCGGCCGGGCTCGTACCGGCCGGCTCCCGCACCTTCCTCATCGAGTTCCCCGCCCCGCTCGACGTGCCCGCGCGCCGACATCTGCACACCCGGCTGCACGGACTCCTCACGGACCTCGGTGAACGCCTCGACCTCGTCGACCGGCTCACCGTGGAGCAGCTGCTCGACGGTGACTCCTGCACCGGCGTCCTGTGGCGCCCCGACGCCTTCTACCTGACCGCCGTCACCGTGCACACGGCCCGGTTGTGCCGTCCTCTCGCCACTTCCCGAAGCGGCTCCTGAACCGGCTCCCGAAGCAGCTCCCGAAGCGGCTCCGAACCGGCTTCTGAACCGGCGGCGCCCGCGGCGCGAAATCGATGGAGCGAAAACCGATCCCGAAAGCGAGGAGCCGAACTCCCCGGGGCCGCTCGCAATCCCCGAATGAACTAAGGAGATTAGCAGTTCCGGCAATACCCCCGAGGGCCTCGCCCCCGGGGGTCGTCGGCGTGCCCGAAATCCGTCGCGCCCCGCCCGTACCGTAGGGCGACCCCGGCCGCAGATTCTTCGGTCAGCCCTACGGTCCCACCGTATTGAGGCCCTCACCCCCGAACTCCTACGTTCCTTCCCAAGAAGCCGCTCCCGGAAATCGAGTAATCCGGACGGTACTCGGCCGACGGACGGAGGACTCGTGAAGATACGGATTCTGGGCCCGCTGCACGCCGAGACGGGCGGAGTTCCGGTCGTCCCGAGCGCGGCGAAGATGCGGCAGATCCTGGCGCTGCTCGCGCTCCACCCCGGCCGTCCCGTCCCGGTGGCCACCCTCAAGGAGGAGATCTGGGGGCCGGTGCCGCCGTGCAGCGCGCACGGCACGCTGCAGACCTACATCCTGCGGCTGCGCCGCGCGCTGGCCACCGCCCTCGGCGGCCCGTACGGCAGGGCCGGCGCCGACGGCCCGGCGCTGGCCAGGGAGCTGCTGGCCACCGGCCACGACGGCTATCTGCTGCGGATCGACGAGGACGACGTCGACGCCTTCGCGTTCCAGCGCGCCGCCGAGGCCGGGCACGCCGCCTTCGCCGACGGCGACAGCGCCGGGGCGGCCCGGCTGCTGCGCGAGGCCCTCGCGCTGTGGAGCGGTCCGGCCCTGGTCGACGTACGGGCCGGGTCGGCGCTGCGGACCCACGCGGCCCGGCTGGAGGAGAGCCGGCTGCTCGCCGTG
The DNA here is from genome assembly GCF_014656215.1 of Streptomyces zaomyceticus. Lineage (GTDB taxonomy): Bacteria > Actinomycetota > Actinomycetes > Streptomycetales > Streptomycetaceae > Streptomyces > Streptomyces zaomyceticus. The sequence continues at coordinate 73,726 of NZ_BNBZ01000033.1, forward strand.
GAACGCCGGGTGGACGCCGAACTCCGCCTCGGTCTGCACGGCGAACTCCTCGCCGACCTGGTCGAACTGACCCGGCTCCACCCCGCCAACGAGCGGCTGCACGCCCAGGCCATGGTGGCGTTCTACCGCGCCGGCCGGCAGTCCGACGCCCTCCAGCACTACCGCGGTCTGCGGCGGCGGCTCGTGGACGAACTGGGGCTGGAACCCGCCCCGCAGCTCCAGCGGCTGCACCAGGCGATGCTCTCGGTCGATCCGCGCCTGGACACCCCCGCGCACGGCGGGCGGCCGACGCCGACCTTCGACCTCTACGCGGCCTGACCCCCGCCGCGCCCCCTCTCCCACACGCCCCCACCGACTCCGACTCCCACTCCCACTCCCAGCCATTCGCACCGCACCGCGCCCCACAGCACAGCACCCCCACCCACCGCCCCGAGAAAGGCGACACAGTGACGGACCAGGACCGGGTACCCACCCTCTACGAATGGGTCGGCGGCGCCGAGGCGCTGGAACGGCTCACCGAGGCGTTCTACGCCCGCGTCCGCAAGGACGAGATGCTCGCCCCGCTCTTCGCGCACATGGACGACGACCACCCCCAGCACGTCGCCACCTTCCTCGGCGAGGTGCTCGGCGGACCCACCCACTACACCGAGCAGCACGGCGGCTACCCCAGGATGCTCTCCCGCCACCGCGGCCGGGCGATCAAGCCCGAGCAGCGGGCCCGCTGGGTGGAGCTGATGCTGTTGGCGATGGACGAGGTCGGGCTGCCCGACGACGCGGAGTTCCGCTCGGCCTTCGTCGGCTACATCGAGTTCGGCTCGCGCCGCGCCATGGCCAACTCCCAGCCGGGCGCCGGGCCCACCCGGCGTACCACCATCAAGACCTGGGGCTGGGGCGAGGGCGTGCCGGGCGAGGAGTGATCCGCGGGCAGGGCCCCGGACCCGGGCCGTCGCGGTCCCGCCCGGCGTCCCGGTATCGGCAACAAATGTTGTCCGTCCGTGGCGCCCGGTTCGAGCATGGGGGCATCTGGTGATCACCACGATCCGGCGGACCGCCGAAGCCGGCACACCGGCGCACACCCGCCCTGATCCGTCTGCCCCAACCGTCAGAACGAGGAGTCCGCCCATGCGTTTGACCACCCCTGGGCCCGTGCGACGCGTCCCCCCGCACCCCGTCGTCGCCCAGGCCGTCCCCGCGCACACCGTCACCCCGCCGGCCGCCCCCGCGCACCCCGTCACCGGGCGTTCCGCACGGCAGTCGGGAGGTGGCCACCGATGAGCGTCCAGACCGAACCGCAGGAAGCCACCGCCCCCAAGGCCGGCGGCCGGCTGCCGCTGGCCGTCTATCTGCTCGCGTTCAGCCTGTTCGCCATGGGCAGCGCCGAGTTCCTGCTCGCCGGTGTCCTCCCGGACATCGCCGACGACCTCGACATCTCGCTCTCCTCCGCCGGCGCCCTCATCTCGGCGTTCGCCATCGGTGTGGTGATCGGCGGACCGCCGCTCGCGGTGCTGACCCTGCGCTGGCCCCGCCGCACGACCCTGGTGACCTCCCAGGCCGTGTTCGCCGCCGGTGTCGCCGTCGGTCTGCTGACCGACAACTTCACCGTGCTGCTCGTCACCCGCTTCCTGATCGGTCTGGCCTACGCCGGGTTCTGGGCCGTCGCCGCGGTCACCGCGATCTCCCTCGTCACCCCCGACCGCACCGCACGGGCCTCCGGCGTGGTGGTCAGCGGCCTCAGCATCGCCATGGTCGCCGGCGGTCCGGCCGGCGCCTTCCTCAGCCACTTCACCGGCTGGCAGGGCGGGTTCTGGGCGGTGGTCGTCCTCACCGTGCTCAGCGCGATCGCCACGATCGTCGCCGTACCGGTGACCAAGGCCGCCCAGGAACCCAGTGTGCAGCGGGAGTTGCGCACCATGCGGCAGCCCCAGCTGTGGGTGGTGTACGCCGCCACCCTGCTCAGCACCGCCGCGTACATGATCTCGTACAACTACCTCGCGGCCTTCCTCACCGACGTCACCGGTGTCGGCTCCGTATGGGTGCCGGCCATCCTCGTCCTCTTCGGCATCGGGGCCTTCATCGGCCTCTCCATCGGCGGCCGGATCGCCGACGGACGCCCCCACTACGCCCTGCTCCTCGGGGCCGGCGGCATCCTCGTCTGCTCCGTGGGGCTCGCGCTCCTCGCCGACTACGCCGTGGCCGTCGTCGCCCTGGTCCTGCTCCTCGGGGTCGCCGGCTTCGTCCTCAACCCGGCCATCTACGGGCGGGTGTTCACCGTGGCGGCCGGCGCGCCCACGCTCGCCGGGGCGACCGCCGTCTCCATGTTCCAGCTCGGCATCAGCCTGGTCCCCGTCCTCGCGGGCGTGGCGCTCGGCGCGGGTGCCGGTCTCACCTCGATCCCCTGGCTGGGCGCGGGCCTGGCCGTCCTCACCGTCCCGGTCGTCCTGGCCGACCGGGCGATGGCCCGCAACCGGGCCCGGGCGAATCCCGAGCCCGAGGGCAACTGACCCCACCGTCACGCAACACCGCCGGGAGCCGCGGAGGGTTCCCTCCCGAAGAACTCGGGGAACTCTCCGCCGGCTCCCCCACAGGGAGGACCTCATGGACAACGAGCTCGGCTACGAACTCGGCACCTGGGTCGTGTCACAGATCCAGAGCCCCGACCGCCCCACGCAGTCGACCTTCTCGCTGCTCGGCAGGGAATGGGACCTGCTGCCCGAGGTGTTCCCGCCCTACACAGACCCCGGCCCCGGCCTCTTCGCCTCCTGGGTGCCGTACGAGCGGGGCTCCCGGTTCCTGGAACTGGGCTGCGGCGCCGGTGTCGCCGCCGTGCTCGCCGCGCAGCACGGCGCCACGCGGGTGCTCGCCACCGACATCAACCCGTCCGCCGTGGAGAACGCCCGGCGGAACGCCGAGCGGCACGGGGTCGCCGACCGGGTCACGGCGCTGACCAGCGACCTCTTCGACGCGCTGGACCCGGCCGAGCGGCTCGACACCGTCTTCTGGAACACCCCCTTCATCGAGGCCCCCGCCGACCGCCCCTACGCCGGGCAGATCGAGCGCGCCGTCTTCGACCCCGGCTACGGCCTGGTGAACCGGTTCTTCCGGGATGTGGCCCGCCATCTGACCCCCGACGGGCGCGTCTATCTGGGCACCAGCGAGGCCATGGGCAACCCGTTCAAGATGCTGCGCGCCGCCGACGAGGCCGGGTTCGAGGGCAAGCGCCACCGCACCGAGTCCGTCGAACTGCCCGCGGCGGACTTCGGCGACTCCCCGGTGGTCAAGGCCCACACCGACGACCGCGGCATCGTCCACATGGACTTCACGCTCTACGAGTTCCGGCGCCGCTGACCCGCCGCGCGCCCCTCTCCGCACCCACGCACCAGCAGTTCCGACGCCCATCGCCACACCGATCCGGGCGCCCCGACGGCGCCCCGGGAGATTGGACATTGATGAACGCCAACGGCAACGCAGACGCGGACGGTACCGGCTTCGACATCGTCATCGCCGGAAACGGAGTCCTGGGGCTGTCGCTCGCCTGGGTCCTGGCGCGGCGCGGACAGCGCGTCGCCGTACTCGGCCAGCCGCACCGGCCCTGGGCGGGGTCGGCCGCGGCCGGCGCCATGCTCGGCTGTTTCGGCGAGGTCACCACCTCTCTGCTCGCCACCGAGCACGGCCGCCACAAGCTCGAACTCGGCATCCAGGCGAACGAGTTGTGGCCGCAGTGGATCGCGGAGCTGGAGGAGCAGACCGAGGGCGCGCCGGTGAAGACCGCCGAAGGCACGACGGTCGTTCTCAACACCATCGGCACCGCCGAGATCGACGATGCCAACTACAACGCCATCCGCGCCGAACTCACCCGTTACGAGGAGCCGTTCGAGGACGTCGAGCCCTCCGACCTCGACTGGGTGGACGCCGAGCCCATCTCCCGCCCGCTGAAGGCCTTCCACATACCCGGCGAGCACGCGGTGAACGCCGCGTCCCTGCTGGAGCGGCTCGAATCGGCCGCGGTACGGGCCGGTGCCACCCTCGTTCCCGAGTTCGCCACCCGCGTCGCGTACCGGGGCGAGCGGGTCACCGGAGTCGTCCTCGCCTCCGGCCGCACCCTCTCCGCCGACCATGTCACCCTGGCGGCCGGCGCGCGCACCCAGGAGCTCCTGGACAGCCTGCCCGTGGGCCCCCGCATCCCCCGGATGGTCAGCGGTTACGGAGTCTCCGCGCTGATCAAGACGCAGGACGGTACGAGCCCGGACAGCGTCATCCGGACGCCGAACCGTTCCTTCGCCTGCGGTCTGCATGTCGTGCCCCGCGGCGACGGCCACGTCTACGTCGGCGCCACCAACGTCATCGCCGTCGAGCCGCGTGACACCGCCGAGATGCGCGACCTGGTCTTCCTGCTCCAGTGCGCGCACCGGCAGGTCCGCCGCAATCTGTGGAACAGCGAGGTCAGCAAGGTCCAGGTCGGCAACCGTCCGGTCTCCATGGACGGCTTCCCGCTGCTCGGGGACGGCGGCATGGCGGGTCTGACGATCATGACCGGCACCTACCGCGACGGTCTGCACCTGTCCCCGCTGCTCGCCCAGGACTTCGCCGCCCGCATCCTCGGCGAGGAGCCGCGGGCCGACCTGGACCGGTTCGCGCCGCTGCGGCAGCCCTACCGGACCGGGTCCCGCGAGGAGATCGTCGACCTCCTCATCGACCACCAGATGGGCATCGGCTACGAGCAGGACTGGACGATTCCCGTCGAGTGGCACCAGTGGATCGAGATGGACCTGCGTCCGGCCACCCTCGCCTGGGCCGATGAGCTCGACCCCGAGTTCACCCCGCCGGCCGAGCTCCTCTTCGCCTCCCGCTTCGACCCCGAGCTGGTCAGCCTGCTGCGCAAGTACTACGCGACCTGTCGCGAGTACAGCTGACCGTCCCTCACGTACCTCACCCCGCGTCACCGGCCCCTCAAGAAAGGACACCCCATGGCTGTCGAGAACATCGACCCGCCCGGACTCCCCAAGCCCTACGGCTGGCGGCAGCTGGCGGTCGGCACCGGAAGCCGCGTCATCTTCCTCAGCGGCCAGACCCCGCGTACCGCCGACGGCGAGCCGGTGGGCATGGGCGACCTCGCGGCGCAGGCCGAACAGGTCTACCTCAACATCGCCACCGGTCTCGCCGCGGCCGACGCCTCCTTCGACGACGTGCTGCGGCTCACCATGTACGTGGTCGACTGGTCGCTCGACAAGTGGGAGGCGATCACGGCGGGCGCCGAACGCGCGGCCGCCAAGCTCGGTGCGGATGTCATCCGGCCGACGACCCTGGTCGGGGTCGCCACCCTCGCCGAGCCCGACTTCCTCATCGAGATCGAGGCCACCGCCATCGCCTCCTGACCCTCCGCCACCCACGCGTCGGGGCCCCGCCGGATCCGGCGGGGC
>NZ_BNBZ01000034.1 GCF_014656215.1 Streptomyces zaomyceticus
CGGGAGGCTCGGCCGGGAACGGCGGCGGGAGCGGGTGCGGCCGTCGGCTTCGCGACGGCCGGGGCGGGGGCGGGAGCGGCGGCCGGAGCCGGGGCCGCGTCCGGGGCGGTGACCTTCGGCGCGGCCGGGGCGGGCTTGGCGCCGGCGTCGGCGAAGGCCTGCGCGGCGAAGCCGCCGCCGAGGAGCAGCGCGACACCGGTGACGACACCCAGGACCCGGGGGCGGGGGCGGAGGTTCCGCTTGGCGTGGCTGGACATGGGGTTCTCCCGAGGTGGAACGGACACGGTCTGGTGGATCTGCTGAAGGGCGCCTTCAACCCACCAGACGTGCGTCACCCCCAGGGGTTGCGACCCGGACCGGGAAAGTTTCCGCCGGACCCCGGCGGCCGGGGACCGGCCGGAAGCCGGACCGTGACGAGAAGACCGCCGGCGGGACGGGGGACGAGGTCGAGGGTGCCGTCGTGGGCGCGGACGACGCTGTGCACGATGGCCAGACCGAGGCCGACACCGGCGTGCTCGTCGGCGCGGACGCGATCCGTTCCGCGCCGGAAGGGTTCGGTGAGGGTCGGGACCAGTTCCGGAGGAAGCGGGAGGCCCGTGTTCTCGACCCGCAGCACGCTCGTGTCGCCGTGCGTCCCGGTGCGGACCGTCACGGTGCCGTCCCCGGGAAGGTTGTGGACGACGGCGTTCTGGACGAGGTTCGTCACCATCCGGAGCAGCAGCTCCGCGGAGCCGTCGACCGGGGCCGCCCCGCCTGTGACGTCGAGGGTGATCCGGCGCCGTTCGGCGAGGGGAAGCAGCGTCTCGGCGGCCTCCTCGGCGAGGAGGGAGAGGTCGACGCCCTCCCGGGTGAAGGTGCCGCGGTCGCCGCGGCTGAGCAGCAGCAGGGCCTCGGTGAGCTCGATCGCCCGGGTGTTGACGGTGTGCAGGCGCTCGATGAGCTCGTCCCGGTCGCGGCTCGGGTCCTCGCGGGCGACGTCGAGGAGGGCCCGTGAGATCGCCAGCGGGGTGCGCAGTTCGTGGGAGGCGTTCGCGGCGAACCTCTGTTGCTCGGCCACATGGGCCTCCAGTTGCCCGAGCATCGAGTCGAACGCGTCGGAGAGCTCGCGGAATTCGTCCCGGCGGCCCCGCATCCGGATCCGGTGGGACAGCGACCCGCTCCCGGCCCGCCGCGCCGCGTCCCGGATCCGGGTGAGTGGCGCGAGCATCCGGCCGGCGAGGATCCAGCCCCCGGCGAGGCCGAACACGAGCAGGAAGGCCATCGCCACGGCCGCGGCGGGGAAGAAGGTGCGCACGAGGAGGTAGCGGTTGGGCGAGACGCCCAGCAGCCCCTGGGAGTTGTCGGGCACGTAGCGCAGCAGGAACACCCACACCACGGCGAGCAGCAGCGCACCGGCGACGGCGAGGAACCCGGCGTAGCTGAGGGCGAGCTTCAGCCGGACGCCGGGTCCCGGGCGTCTGTCCACGGGGCCTCGCTCGGAGCTGTCCACGGGGCTCTCCGCGGCGCTGTCCCTGGAGCTGTCCATGGGTCTATCCATGAGGGGGACCGGGCGGGAGGGCGCCTGCTGCGCCGGTGTCCGTACCCGTACTCGTACCAGCGCCCGTACCCGCGCCCGTACCCGCGTCGATCCGGTAGCCGACGCCGGGAACCGTGGCGATGATCCACGGTTCGCCGAGCCGTTTGCGCAGGGCGGAGACGGTGATGCGTACGGCGTTGGTGAGGGGGTCGGCGTTCTCGTCCCAGGCCCGTTCGAGCAGCTCCTCGGCGCTGACGACCCCGCCCTCGGCGGCGACGAGGACCTCCAGCACGGCGAACTGTTTGCGGGTGAGCGCGACATGGCGCCCGTCGCGGAAGACCTCCCGGCGGAAGGGGTCGACCCGCAGGCCCGCGATCTCGCGGACCGGGGGCCGGGCGTACGCGCGTCGGCGGTCGAGCGCCCTCAGCCGCAGGACGAGCTCCCGCAGCTCGAACGGTTTGGTGAGGTAGTCGTCGGCGCCGAGCTCGAACCCGGAGGCCTTGTCGTCGATCCGGTCGGCGGCGGTGAGCATGAGGATCGGGATGCCGCTGCCGGAGGCGACGATCCACCGGGCGACCTCGTCGCCGGAGGGGCCTGGGATGTCGCGGTCGAGGACGGCGAGGTCGTAGGAGTGCACGCCGAGCAGTTCCAGGGCGGAGTCGCCGTCGGCGGCGATGTCGGCGGCGATCGCCTCCAGGCGCAGACCGTCACGGACGGCCTCGGCCAGGTAGGGCTCGTCCTCGACGATCAGTACGCGCATGTGCGCAGCCTAAGCAGCACGGCGTATCGCCGGCGTATGCGACGCATTCGGCGGATACGGCGGATACGGCGGATACGGCGGATACGGCGGATACGGCGGATACGGCGGATACGGCGCTTACGGCGCGAGCGTCGAAGCGGGCGCCACGGGCGACGCGAGACACCCGGCCGTACGACGGCGCGGGCGCACCGGACGCCCGACTCAGCCCGCCGGTGCCGCGGCGGGGCGGGGCCCGTCGGACGGCTCCTGCGCCGCCGTGCGCCACCAGCGGCGCGACGCCAGCCCGGCCAGCGCGGCGCCGGCGGCGTTGACCAGGACGTCGTCCACGGAGGACACCCGGTCGAGCCGCAGGACGTACTGCGCGGTCTCGACCAGGACCGAGCAGCCCGCCCCGAGCGCCAGGATCCGCGGCACGGACGCCAGGGCCGTGAACCTCATCGGGGCGAAGAACCCCACCGCCGCGAAGACCAGCAGATTGCCGACGATCCCGAGCGCCCCCATCGTGACCAGATCCCGCAGCGGGACCAGGCTGACCCGGGCGGGGGCGATGCCGGGCGCGGCGCCGGGCATCGTCGTCAGCCACAGGAACGGCACCGTCCCGTGGACCATGCCGACCTCGGCCAGCGAGAGCCGCCACGCCGACGGGACGCCCGCGGTACGCCGTCGGTACGCCAGGGCCCAGGCCACCAGCACCGCCAACGGCACGGTCACCAGCGTCATGAGCACCACACCGTTGAAGGTGTCGAAGCAGCCGTGCCACCGCCCGGCCATGCACGTCGGCGCGGACATCATCAGCGGCCGCCGCACGACGAACAGGGCGCTCGCCAGGCCGAGGACCGCTGCACAGAGAAGCACGATCGCGCGCGTGCGGCGGGGCGGTGCCGGCAGGGATGCGTTGTCGTTCATGTCCCCATGGGAGACGACGGGCGGTTGCGGGGGCGTATGCGATTCTCCATACGCTCGCGATACACGCGGACGGACGGGTATTCCGGTGCGCCGCCCCGCGCGCCCGATTAGCCTCCCCGGCATGCCCCTTGAGATGAACGACACCGTGCGCGGCCTGCTCGATTCCCCCTACATGGCCGTCCTGGCCACCCTCAACCCCGACGGCGGGCCGCAGAGTTCGGTGGTCTGGGTCAGCCGTGACGGCGGCGACCTGCTGATCTCCACCACGCGTGGACGGCGCAAGGCGCTGAACATGCTCCGGGATCCGCGCGTCGGCCTGACCGTCTTCGACCCCGCCGACCCCGACCTGTACGTCGAGATACGCGGCACGGCCACCGTCACCGAGGACACCGGCCGGGCGGTGGCCGTCCGTATCGCCGAGGAGTACCTCGGACCGGGCGGCGGCAAGGAGTACGAGGAGGCGCCGCCGGAGGAGGTCCGCGTGGTCGCCCGCATCACGCCGGTCAAGATCCTCGGCAGCGCCACCAGGGCCGCCTCGTGACGGACGGCCTTCCCGACGCGCCCACGGACGTGCTCACCGACAGCCGTGACCGGCGCGTGGTGCTGGAGGAGATCACGGACGCGAACTGGCGTGACGTCGCCGACGTGGCCCCCGCCGACGACCAGCGCCGGTTCGTCGCCGCCCTCGGCGCCCGCTACCTCCTGCTGTCCCTGCGGGGCGGGCTCTGGAACTCCCTCGCGGTCCGCGCCGGGAACGAGGTCGTCGGCCACATCATGTGGGCGTACGACGAAGAGGACGGCACCCACTGGATCGGCGGCATGATCGTCGACGCCGCCGAGCAGGGCAGAGGCGTCGGCCGTGCCGCCCTGCGTGCCCTGACGCGGCACCTCGCCGCGCTCCCCGCCTGCCGGGAGATACGGCTCTCCTACCACCCGGAGAACATCCCCGCCGCCCGCCTCTACGCGGACCTCGGATTCGCGCCCACCGGTGACTTCGAGGACGAGGAGGTCGTGGCCGCGCTGAGCGCCGCCGCCGTCACCTAGGTCGTCCTAGGTCTCCTCCGTGCTGGAGGTGTAGCGGGCGGCGTACTCCTCGGTGGGCGGGATCGTGGTGATGACGTCGACGAGGACGCCGTCCGGGGCGCCGAGGATGAAGTGGCGCTGGCCGAAGTCCTCGGTGCGCAGGGAGAGCAGTTCGGGGAGACCGGCCTCGCCGATCAGCCGGCGGTGCTCCGCGTCGACGTCCTCGACCTCGAAGTTGAGCAGCAGACCGCCCCGGGTGGGGACGCGATGTCCCTCGGGCAGGGTCGGGTGGTCGTGGTCGAGCAGCGCGAGCTCGTAGTGCGGCGCGTCGGGGCGGTGCAGGCTCACGTACCAGTCGGCCTCGAAGGTCGTGGTGAAGCCGAGGTGGCGGGTGTAGAAGTCGCGAGCCGCGGCGACGTCGCGGGTGCAGATCACGGGGTAGAAGCCGGTGAGTCCGGTCTTCATGGGATGCCTCCTCTGTGTCGGCGCGGACGTGCGCCCGATTTCACATACCCGGGGTATGCGAACCGTCGGGACTAACATACCTCGGGTATGCGAAATGGGAAGGGTGGTGCGGCGGTGCCGGACGGGGCGACGGGCGACCGGGCGGAACAGCGGGCGGCGGGCAACCGGGCGGAACAGCGGGAGGCGACCCGGCGGGCGCTCCTCGCGGAAGGACGACGACGGTTCGCCGAGGACGGCTACCACGGAGTCGTCCTCGCGGAGGTGGCCCGGGCCGCGGGAGTCACCAAGGGCGCCGCCTACCACCACTTCGACAGCAAGGCCGGGCTCTTCCGGGCGGTGGTCGCCGAGGTCCAGGGGGAGTTGGGGGACCGGGTCGCGGCGGCGGCGGAAGAGGAGACCGACCCCTGGGAGCAGTTCCGCGCCGGATGCCGGGCCTTTCTGGCGGCCGGCGCGGACCCCGCCGTACGGCGCATCGTGCTGGTCGACGCGCCGACGGTCCTGGGGTGGGAGGAATGGCGGGCCCTGGACGAGGAGTCCTCGGCACGGCACCTCACGGAGGCGCTGGAGGGCCTGGTGGAGGCCGGAGTCGTCACCGCGCAGCCGGTCGAGCCCCTGGCGCGCCTGCTGTCCGGGGCGATGAACGAGGCGGCACTGTGGCTGGCCAGGAGCGACGAACCGGAGGCGCTGGAAAGGACGGTGGTCGCGCTGGACGGCCTGCTGGCGGGGATCCGACGCGAGAAGGAGTGAGCGGGGACGGCGGCAGGAGCGGGGGCGGAGGCGGGAACGGGGGCGGAGGCGGGAACGGGCGCGGGGTGGAGGCGCGAACGGGGGTCGGTGCGGCTCGGTGGCCCGAGCGCTTCCGCCGGGAAGGTGAACGACCCCGGACCGCTTCCCGCCGGAAACCCGGCCGCGGGTCGTGGGAACACTCCAAGACCGGCTCATGATCATTGTCGCCGGCGGGGCGACCACGCACGTGAGCGCTCGCGCAGACTGGCAGGGCGCGGGGGCCGGCCGGTCGTCGTGCCCCTGCTCCGGCGACCCAAGGACTGCCATCGTGGACGAGCGTGTTCTCACTCCCCGCAATCGGGGCTTCCTCTTTCTCGACTCCCACCCGGCCGGGTGCGGGCAGCTGGTGGCCGACATGTGGGAGGCCTGCCCCGAGCCGGTCTCCGCACCGGTCTCTGGGCCGGCCTCCGCACCGTCCTCGGCACCGGCCCCCGCGCCCGCCGACGCGGCGGAGGCCGACGGGCCCGTGGCGCTCGTCGTCGGTTCCTCCGCCGGATACGGCCTCGCCGCCACCCTCGCCGGACTCAAGCGCGCCGGCATCCGCGGGATCGGGGTCTGCTTCGAGAAGGCCCCCACCGCGCGCCGCACCGCGACCGCCGGCTGGTACCGCACCGCAGCCACCGCCGACATCGCCCGGGCCGCCGGGCGGGACCTGGTCCTCCTCAACGGCGACGCGTTCTCCGACGCGATGAAGGACCAGGTCGCCGACCTCGTCGAGAAGCGCTTCGGCGGCCGGCTGGACTACCTGATCTACTCGGTGGCCGCGCCCCGGCGTACCGACCCCGAGACCGGCACCACCTACTCCTCGGTTCTCAAGCCGATCGGCGGGGTGAACCGCACCAGGACCCTCGTCTTCGACGACGAGGGCGCTCCGGAGGTCCGCGAGGTCGAGACCGGGCCGGCCGAGGGCGACGACGTGGAGCAGACCGTGGCCGTGATGGGCGGCGCGGACTGGGAACGCTGGATCGACCACCTCGCCGCGCGGGGAGTGCTCGCCGACGGGTTCACCACCGCCGCGCTGTCGTACATCGGCTCGTCGCTGACGGCGGCGATCTACCGGCAGGGCACCATCGGCGCGGCCAAGGCCCATCTGGAGGCCACCGCCCGCACCCTGGACGAGCGGCTCGCCAGGACGGTCGGCGGACGGGCCGTGACCTCCGTCAACGGCGCCGCCGTCACCCAGTCCTCCACCGCGATCCCCGGCATCGCCCTCTACACCGGGCTGCTCCGCGGTGTCCTCGGCGAGGGCCTGGTCCCGCCGATCCACCAGCTCGCCGCCCTGTGGGACCAGCTCACCGGCGTCGCCCCGCTCGCCCTGGACGACGAGGGCCGGGTCCGGCTGGACACCTTCGAGCTGACCGACGACGTCCAGGCGGCCGTCGCCGAACGCTGGGAGGCCGCCACCACGGAGACCGTCGCCGACCTGGCCGACCTCGACTGGTTCCGTGCCGAGGTCCGGCGCCTCTACGGGTTCTCCGTGCCCGGCGTCGACTACACCGCCCCGGTCGCCACCGACGTCCCCTGGCCGGACCACACCGTGGATTCCGCCCGCTGATCGTCCCCGGGCGCCCGTCTCCCCGGGCGTCCTTCTCCAGGGATTCCGCCCGTGGATCCCGCCCGTCGCCCCCGGCGCCACGCCGGTCGCGAACCCTGTGGCAAATGGCTTCGCGCCGCTGCATTCTGACCGGCGTCGTAACGATCGGATCGGGGGAATCGAGAGATGTGGTCGGTGGTGTCGTCGGGGGAACTGCCCCGGGGGGAGCGGTTCGAGTGGTTCGCGGACATGATCTCGCGGGAGGTGATGCCCACCATGCTCACCAGCGAGCGGCCCGCCGAGTTCTCGGCCGAGGCGGCGCTCCTCGATCTGGGGGAGCTCCAGGTGTCCAAGGTCGCCTACTCGCCGCTGCGTTCGCGGCGCACACCCGCGCTGATCCGGCGGGGTGACCCCGAGCAGTACCAGCTGGGGCTGGTGACCAAGGGGGCGATGACCCTGGTCCAGAACGGGAACAGCTGCGAGGCGGAGACCGGGGACCTGGTCTTCTGGGACACCTCGCGGCCCTCGGACGCCCGGTACGTCTCCGACGGCGATCCCGGGCAGCTGGTGATCCTGCAACTGCCCCGTGACGTCCTGCCGGTTCGGGCGAGCCACCTCGACGGGCTGCTCGCCCGGCGCATGCCGGGAGGCAGCGGGGTGGCGGCGGTCCTCGTCGCCTTCCTGCGCTCGCTCGTCGCGCACGGCGGCGAGTGCGCGCCGGACGAGCTGCGCCGGCTGGGGGCCACCGCGATCGATCTCGCGGCGGCCTGCCTCGCGCAGCACACGGACACGGAGGAGCGGCTCCCCGCCGAGGTGCGGGCGCGGGCGCTGCTCCGCCGGATCCATGTCTTCATCGAGTACAACCTCGGCGACCCGGAACTGACGCCCGTCGCCGTGGCGGCCCACCACAACCTGTCGGTGCGTTCGCTCCACCAGCTCTTCTCGGGGGAGGGCGAGACCGTGCAGGCCCGTATCCGGCGCCGGCGGCTCGAACGGTGTCGCGAGGATCTGCGGAGACCCGAGTTCCTCACGTGGCCGGTGGGGGCGATCGCCGAGCGGTGGGGTTTCAGCGGTCCGGCGGTGTTCAGCCGCTCCTTCCGGCAGGCGTACGGGGTGAGCCCCACCGAGTTCCGCGCGCGGGCGCCCCGGAACCCGCGGGACGGTGCGCCGAGCGTCAAGGAAACGCGCACCGGGCGCACAGCCTGCTGATCATGACCTTCCTAGGCTCGGAGCTGTTCGTTCGAACTCGACGACCACGGGGGATCACATGAGGAAGCGGAACGATCAAGGAGTCTGGGACCTGCACTCGGGAGGCGGTGGACGTGCGAGCATGCCCGGGTGCGTGAACTGAGCGAATTGACCGAGGTCGAGGACCCGGCGTGGCCGGCCCTCGACGAGAGACTGCGAGCGGCGTCCGTCCCCGTCGAGGAGTTCGAGGCCGACGCCGGGCGCGGCGCGGCGGCGCTGTACCAGACACAGGTGACCGCGCGGTCGTTCCTGGGGGCGTTCATGCTGCACAGCGGCGGGGCACTCGTCGACGACGGCTGGCTGCGGGTGTACGGCAGCCCGGCCGACGACAACGCCCGGCGGATGCCGTCGCTCGCGCGGGTCAACGGCTACCCCGCCGAGGCCGACCCCGGCTGGCGGCCCGAGGCGGGGCTCGTCGTGGCCCATGACGTCCTGGGCGGGGTGTTCGTCCTCCAGGGCGGGCCCGCGGAGCAGGTGGGACTGCCGGGGCAGCCCGGCGAGATGGTGTACTTCGCGCCGGACTCGCTGAGCTGGGACGCGCTGGGCGCCGGGTACGCGGCCTGGCTCTCGTGGATGCTGGCGGGCGGCACGGAGGAGTTCTACGAGGGGCTGCGCTGGCCCGGCTGGCAGGACGAGGTCCGTGAGCTGGACGGCGACCGGGGCCTCACCCTGTACCCGCCGCTGTGGTCGGAGGAGGCGCACCGGGACCTGGCCGCGACCAGCCGGCGCGTCGTGACGATGGCGGAGGTCCTGGGCTTCGAGCGGGAGACGAGCACGGAGCTCGACCAGGCCGATCCCGGATTCCTGGGGAACGTGTGAGCGGGGCGGAGGCGGACGTGACCGTGCGTACGGCCCGGCTGGACCTCGAACCGCTCGTCGTCGCTCACGCCGACGAGATGGCCGGGGTCCTCGCCGATCCCGCCCTGCACGCCTTCATCGGCGGAGCCCCGCTCGCCCTGCCCGAACTGCGGGCGCGGTACGAGCGGTTGGTCGCGGGTTCGCCGGACCCGGAGACGCTCTGGTGCAACTGGGTCGTACGGCTCCGGGCCGAGGGCCGGCCGGTCGGGACCGTCCAGGCGACGGTCACGGAGGGCGGACGGGTCGCGGAGGTCGCCTGGGTGATCGGCACGGAGTGGCAGGGGCGCGGGATCGCCAGGGAGGCGGCCGAGGGTCTGGTCGGCCTGCTCGTGGAACGGGGCGCGCGGACGGTCGTGGCGCATGTCCACCCCGAGCACGCGGCCTCCGGGGCCGTCGCCCGCGCGGTCGGCCTCACTCCCACGGACCGGATGGAGGACGGCGAGATCCGGTGGGAGCGGCGGATCCTCTGACGGCCCGCGGCCCGCGGCCCGCGGCCTGTCGGGCCCGGCGGCTCGTGCCCGGCGGTGATCTGCGGACCCCGCCCGGCGGTGATCTGCGGGCCACGTCCGGCGGCGCCGGCCGGCCGGTCGCCGGTTGCTCAAGTCTTCCTCAGAGAAGCCGCGTTGGCGTCCCGCGCCCGGGAGGCGTGATCTAGCGTCGTGGATCAAGGTCGTTCACACCACGGGGAGATCAGCTGATGACCAGGCTGCGTGAGTTTCTGCTGACCGGAGCCGCACTCGGGCTTCTCGGGATCGGCGGCGTCGGATGTACCGGGCAGGGCGCGGACTCCGCCGCGGCCCCGCCCTCCGGCCCGGCGGCCACCACGCCGGCCGCACGCACCGCGTCCGCACCCTCGGACGGCGACGCGGACGCGGCGGCGCAGGAGAAGCGCGTCCGGGCCGCCCTGGACACCGCCGACCCCGACGCCCCGGAGTTCGTGGAATCCGGGACCGAGCGGGTGGCGGACGGGGTGCACCACACGTCCCATCTGACCAAGGGGGTCGCCTACCGGCTTACTCTCGTCTGCGCGGGCGAGGGGGCGGTCGTACCCGTCGTCGGCGGTGAGGAGATCCCGGCCGTGCCGTGCGACGGCGTTCCGGTGACGCACCGGATCGCGAGCGCGCCGGCCGAACTCCCCCTCTCCGTCGGCGGCCGGGCGGGCGCCTCGGGCGCGGTGGGCTGGAACATCGTCGCGGTCACGGGCTGAGCGGGGCCGGGGGCCGCGTCCTGCGGCTGGTCCGGGCGGCGAGCGCGGTGCGCAGGGCGAGCAGCAGCAGGCCGCCCGCCCCCGCCGTCAGGCCCGCCCGGAGGCCCGGGGTGCGGAACGTGCAGGTCAGGGTGGTCGTGCCCGGGGCCAGATCGATCGCGAGCAGCCCACCGTACGCACCCGCCCTCGTGTTCTCGCAGCGCCAGCCCGCGATCCGGGGAGCCGCCACCACCGCCGTGCCCGTCGTACCGGGCGGGAGCGTGGCCGTGAGACCGCCGGACGTGACCCCGACCGATGTCGCCGCCCGGGCGCGGAGCGCCGCCAGGGCCGTGCGGAGACGGTCGTGGTCCAGACAGGCGAGCTCGCCGCCGGGGGCCGGGACGAACGGTTTCGTTCCCGGCACCCGCGGGATCCCCAGGGACACCAGCGCCGCCCGCCGCTTCGGCCGACCGCCGAGCAGCCGGGTCTCGTACGTGCCCAGGCGGGCCGTGCCCGTCACGTCCGGAGCCCAGAGGAAGACCTCCGTACCGACCGGGCAGGAACCGTCCGCCGCGGGAGCCCCGTACACCCGGGAGCCGAGGAGCAGTTCCTGGTTGCGGAAGGGGGACGGGCCGTACGCCGGGGCCGGGCCCGGCGGTCGTACCGTCACCAGGGGAAGCGGCTCCGCGCGGACCAGCCGCCCGTCCCGCCATCGCGCCCCCACCCCGAACAGCGCGTCCGTCACCGGGTTGTCCAGGCTCAGCAGGTTCCGGCCCCGGGAGGTCCAGCCGCCGCCCAGCGCGGTCAGCGTCTCCGTCAGGACCGCCGGGGTGTGGCTGCTGTAGTACGCGGCACCCTGGCCGCCCAGGAGCAGCGGATCGTTCCCCGCCACCCGGGGCAGCCCCGGGTCCGTGCGGTAGGCGGGCCAGCCGTCCGCCGCGGCGAGCGCCGCCGCCCGGCGTTCCTGCTCCGCACCCCACGGCGGGTAGTCGTCGAGGCGGGCGAGCCGTTCCCGGTCCGCGTAAGCCGTCGTCGCCGCCGCCTGACCGAGCAGGGTCCCGGTCACCAGGAGCGCGGCGAGCACCCCGTACCGGCCGCGCCCCGGCAGGAGCAGCGCGCCCGCCACCGCCGCCAGGCCCACGCCGGTGAGCAGCAGCGCCCAGGGGGTGAGGAAGGGGCTCGGGAGCGATCCCGCCACCAGGGCGAGGACGACCGCCGTTCCGCCGAGGAGCGCCCGGCGGTCCGGCGGCCCGTGGGCGAGGCCCGCCCGGGCGGCCAGGACGAGGACGCCGGACAGGACGAAGGTCTGCCGGTACGGGCTGCCGTTCGGGGTGGCGAACGCGTGCCAGAGGAGGTGGGTCGGGCCCCACTGCATCGACGCCACGACCACGACGCACAGGCCGGCCCACAGCCACCGCTCCCGGCCGGGGACGTCCCGGCGGAACAGCAGCGTGCCCACGAGCAGGAGCACCGCCGTGCAGACGAAGGCCGCCGGGGTCGCGAAGCTGTACGTCACCGGGAACAGCCGGGCGAGGACGTCCGTGGCGGGCGCGGGGTCGAACTCCCGGTCCAGGCCCGGGTGGGCGTGGCGGGAGCCGAGGAGGACGGGGACGAGGACGGGGGCGGCGAGGGCGATCCCGATGCCGGTGGTGAGCCCGGCCCGCAGCATGACGCGCAGCCCTTCGCGGGCGGTGGTGCGGGTGGTGGTGCGGGCGGTGGCGGAGACGGCGGAACGGGCGGCGCCGGGGACCGTGCCACCGGTGGAGGCTCCGGCGGGGCCTCCGGCGGGGTCCGTCACCGCGAGCCGGACGAGGAGGACGAGCGCCGCGCCGAGCGTCGCCATGTACGCCGTGTCGAAGTTGGCGACCCAGCAGACCGCCACCACCAGCGGCCCGAGGAGCGGCCGCCGCCCCTCCCGCACCCACTCGCCCACTAGACAGAGCAGCGGGAAGGCGATCAGGCCGTCCAGCCACATCGGGTTGTACGCGCCCTCCGCGAGCGACCAGCCGCACAGCGCGTAGGAGGCGCCGAGGACCGATGCCCACCACCGGGCGCCGGGGCCGGGACGGCACAGCAGAAACGTCATCGCCGCGGCCGCGGCGGCCGTCTTCAGGACGGTGATCGCGTACACCGCGTACTCGATGTCCCCGCGCGGGAGGAGCGCGACCAGCGGGGCGAAGGGGCTCGACAGATAGGTGCCGTAGTCGGGGAGGAAGCTCGTGCCCCAGCCCGCCTGCCAGTCGAGCAGCGGTCCGCCGTCCGCCCGGCCGCGCAGCAGGTCCCACAGGTGCGCGTGGAACGGCACGAACTGGTTGGCGAGGTCGTTGACGGCCCGGTGGCGCGGCCCGAAGGGGAAGACCCGCGCGACGGCGTCCCCGCCGCAGACGGCGGCCGCGGTGAGGAGGGCGGCGAGCAGGTACGGGCGTTTCGTGTTCGGCATGACGGTTCGAATATGCCAGCGCCCGGCGGGGAGGACCGCGGCCCCGCAACCCCGTTCACGGAATGGCCGTCTGCAGGCCATCCCCGTGGACCGGCCGGGTCACCGCGCTCCGTTGTCGTGGGGCGCGTGCTGCTCTCGATCGTCGTCCCGTGTTTCAACGAGGAGGACGTCCTCGCCCGTTTCCATGACCATGTGGCCGACGAACTCGCCAAGCTGGAGGGTGAGTTCGAGATCGTCTACGTGGACGACGGAAGCCGGGACGGGACGCTCCCCCTCCTCCAGGAACTCGCCGCGCGCGACCCCCGACATGTCCGGTACGTCTCCTTCAGCCGTAACTTCGGCAAGGAGGCGGCGATGCTGGCCGGCCTCCGCAACGCCGCCGGCGACGCCGTCGTGATCATGGACGCCGACCTCCAGCACCCGCCGGAGCTGGTGCACCGGATGGTCGCGCTGCACGCCGAGGGGTACGACCAGGTCGTCGCCCGCCGCACCCGCGAGGGCGACCGCGTCACCCGCACCCTGACGGCCCGCGTCTACTACTGGGCGATCAACCGGCTGGTCGACGTCGAGCTCGTCGACGGCGTCGGGGACTTCCGGTTGCTCTCCCGCCGTACCGTCGACGCCGTCCTCGGCCTCGGCGAGTACAACCGCTTCTCCAAGGGCCTCTTCTCCTGGGTCGGTTTCCGGACGACGACGTTCTCGTACGAGAACGCGGTCCGTGAGCAGGGCCGCTCCAAGTGGACCTTCGGCAAGCTCCTGAACTACGGCCTCGACGGCCTCATCTCCTTCAACAACAAGCCCCTCCGGGCCGCCGTCCACCTCGGCTTCCTGCTGGTCCTCGTCGCCCTCGGCCACGCGGCCTGGATCGTCGGCGACGCCCTGGTCAACGGCGTCGACACTCCCGGCTACGTGACCCTCCTCGTCGCGATCACCGCCCTCGCCGGCGTGCAGATGGTGATGGTCGGACTGATCGGCGAGTACGTCGGCCGCATCTACTACGAGGTCAAGCGGCGGCCCCACTACCTGGTGAAGGAGACCCACGAGGGGACGAGTGGCGGGGCCTCGGAGGCGCGCGGGACGGGAGTGGTTCGGGCCGACACCCGGCGTACGGGTGAGTCGTTGTGGGAAACAGTCGCACCGAAGTAGTGGCTCCGGCCCCGGCGACTCCCTACCATCGATCACCGCAAGGTCGTTCAACTGACGCACGACCAGCCCGGGAGGCTCCTTTGCACCGCCGCACTGCGCTCACCGTCTCCGCCGCACTGCTCGCCGCGGCCCCGCTGCTCACCGCCTGCGGCAGTGACGCCCATCCAGGAGCGGCGGCCGTCGTCGGCGGTGAACGCATCGACGTCTCCAGCCTCCAGGCGCAGGTGAAGGACGTGCGCGCCGCGCAGGAGAGCTCGCCGCAGGCCGCCCAGCTCGTCCAGGCCACCGGCGACCTGCCCCGCCGCAAGCTCAACGTCATGATCTTCGACCGGGTCGTCGACAAGGTCGCCGCGGACAACGGCGTCACCGTCAGCCGCGGCGAGCTCCAGCAGACCAGGACGGCCTTCGTCCGCGAGAGCGGCGGCGAGGACCGGCTCGCCACCGTCCTGCTCCAGGAGCAGGGGGTGGCCCCCGGCCAGATCGACGACGTCGTCCGGCGCAACGTCCTCATGAACAAGATCGCCGCCAAGCTCGGCGTCACGGACACCCCCGAGGGCCAGAAGAAGCTGACGGAGGTCTTCTCCGCCGCGTCCAAGGCCCTGGCCATCGACGTGAACCCGCGCTACGGCGCCTGGGACGACGCCCAGGTCCGGCTCGCCGACAGCGACGCGCCCTGGCTGCGGCAGCTCACCCAGGACCCGGCGGCCGTCCCGGCCGGCGCGTGACCCCGTCCCGGCCGGTGCGCGGGGCGGAGTAAGTTCAAGGGGTGACTTCTGAGAGCCCCGGCCGCATCGTTCTGCTCACCGCCAGCCACCGTGTGGCGCCCGGACTGCTGTCCTGGCCCGCCTGGCAGGCGCTGCGCTCGGCGGACCGGGTGCTCTGCCCCGACGAGCACCACCCCCAGCTGCCGTACCTGCGGGAGGCCGGGGTCGCCGTCGAGCTGCTCCGGCCCACCGCCGAGGAACTCGTCGAGGCCTGCGCCGGAGGCCGGACCGTGCTGCTGCTGCCCTCCGGCGAGGGCGACCGGGCGCTGACCGACGGGCTCGCCCGGCTCGCCGGCTCGGGCCGCTTCTCGATGCCCGACCTGGAGCTGCTGCCCGGCTCGTACGACCTGCCCGGAGCCCGGCTCCTCGACCTCGTGCAGATCATGGACCGCATCCGGCGCGAATGCCCGTGGTCCTCGAAGCAGACGCACGAGGCGCTGGTGAAGTACGGCGTCGAGGAGGCGTACGAACTCGTCGAGGCGATCGAGGACGGCGACCGGGAGGCGCTGCGCGAGGAGCTCGGGGACGTCCTCCTCCAGGTCGTCTTCCACGCCCGGATCGCCGAGGAGGACCCGGAGGAGCCGTTCTCCGTGGACGACGTCGCGGGGACGCTGGCCGAGAAGCTGATCCACCGCCACCCGCACGTCTTCGGCGACGACACCGCCGAGACCCCGGAAGAGGTCAAGGCGCACTGGCTGCGGACCAAGGCGGTGGAGAAGCAGCGCGAGTCCGTCACCGACGGCGTGCCGCTCGGACAGCCGGGACTCGCGCTCGCCGCGAAGCTCGGCGGCCGGGTGCGGACGGCGGGTCTCGACGTGACCCTGCCGGCGGGGGAGGACATCGGGTACGAGCTGCTCGCCCTCGCGGTACGGGCGGAGGCGGCGGGCATCGACCCCGAGGCGGCCCTGCGCGCGGCGGCCCGGACCTACCGGGACGCGATCCGTGCGGCGGAGGGTGTCCCGGCCTGATCGGCGCGGGGACCGGCTACCGCTCGCGCGGGACCCGGTCTCCCGGGTTGTGCCAGAGCGGCGGGGGCGGGCCCAGGAGGCGTTCGGCCGCGGTGTGGGGGCGGACGGAGAAGCGGCCCACGGGCGGCAGGATGTCGTGGTGGACGCGGGCCGGATCGGTGCCGAGCTCCACGAGCACCTCGGCGACCTCGGTCAGGAAGCCGGGCGGTCCGGCGAGGTAGACGTCGTGCGAGGCCCAGTGGACGCAGGCCCGCAGCGACTGGAGGAGCCGCTCGGTCGCCTGGTCCTTGCGGTGTCCGGGCGCGGAGGTGATGTAGGTGACGCTGAGCCCACCGAGACGTTCCTTCAGCTCCTCGGCGTCCCGCCGCCCGTACAGGTACTCCTTGGCGCGCGCCACGACGAACAGCCGGCCCTTCAGCTCCGGCTCGGTCTCCGCCGCCTCCGCGAGCAGGGCCCGCACCGGCGCCCAGCCCGTACCCGCGCATATATAGGTACGGAGTCCGCCCGGCTCCGGGCGCGCGCCGAGGGCGCCGCCGGGGGAGCTGAGCCGCAGCGTCTCGCCCGGACCCGTCTCGTCGACGAGCGCCGTGCTCATCGCGCCGCCCGGGATCCGGCTCACATGGAGTTCGACGGTGCCGTCGGGGCGGGGGGCGTCCGCGAGGGAGTAGGTGCGCCAGACGCGCGGGACGCGCAGCGAGCTGACGCTGACGTACTGCCCGGGGCGGAAGGGGAACGGCTGCCGGGGCCGCAGGGTGAGGACGGCGAGATCGTCCCCGTACCTCTCGTGCCGGACCACGTCCGCGTCCCACCAGGCGGGCTCCCCGGCCCCGGCGGCCTCCTCGGCCCCCGCCAGCATGAGGTCGGCGACATGTCCGTACGCCTCGGTCCAGGCCTTCTCGGCCTCCAGCGTCCAGGCGGCCCCGGCGGCGTGGGCGAAGGCGGCGAGCAGGCTCGCCCCGACGGCGGCGTAGAGCGCGGGGGAGGCGAGGAACTTGCGGTGGTCGCGGCCGAGCCGGCCCAGGTACTCCGTGAGCCGCGGGTCCTCCAGATGGGTCACCACATGGGTGAGCGCGGCGAAGAGCCGGTCCCGCTGGGGCCGCATGTCCTCGGGGAACAGCTCGCGCATGGCGGGGTTGTTCCAGAAAAGATGCGAGTAGAAGAAGGTGACGGCGTGTTCGGCCCGTCTTTCGACGACCGCGAACGTGCTTCTGAGCATCTGAGGATCCACCGACAAGAATCTAGGGCACCGCCCCCCTCCGTGATCACAGGATCTCCACACAACTCGCCTTCCGGGTCGCCCTGTACGGTCGGGGGGTGAGCACCGCCCCCGGCACCTGCCCCGCCTCCGAGCCCGCCTCCGGACCCGCTTCCGGACCCGCCTCCGAACCCACCTCCGAGGTTCCTCCGGGCACCGGTTCCGGCCCCTCTCCCGAGTCCGCTCCCGAGCTCTTCACCTGGGAGTTCGCGAGTGATCCGTACCCCGCGTACGCCTGGCTCCGGGAGCACGCGCCCGTCCACCGGACGACGCTGCCCAGCGGGGTCGAGGCCTGGCTCGTGACGCGGTACGCGGACGCCAGGCAAGCGCTTGCCGACCAGCGGCTCTCCAAGAACCCGGCGCACCACGACGAGTCCCCGCACGCCAAGGGCAAGACGGGCATTCCGGGCGAGCGCAAGGCCGAGCTGATGACGCATCTGCTCAACATCGACCCGCCGGACCACACCCGGCTGCGCCGGCTCGTCTCGAAGGCCTTCACCCCGCGCCGGGTTGCCGAGTTCGCCCCGCGCGTGCAGGAGCTGACCGACCGGCTCATCGACTCCTTCGTGGAGAAGGGGAGCGCGGACCTCATCCACGAGTTCGCCTTCCCGCTGCCCATCTACGCCATCTGCGACCTGCTCGGCGTGCCCGAGGAGGACCAGGACGACTTCCGCGACTGGGCCGGGATGATGATCCGGCACGGCGGCGGACCGCGTGGCGGGGTCGCGCGGTCGGTCAAGAAGATGCGCGGCTATCTCGCCGAGCTGATCCACCGCAAGCGCGAGGAGCCCGGAGACGACCTGATCTCGGGGCTGATCAAGGCCTCCGACCACGGCGAGTACCTCACCGAGAACGAGGCCGCGGCGATGGCCTTCATCCTTCTCTTCGCGGGCTTCGAGACCACCGTCAACCTCATCGGCAACGGGATGTACCAGCTGCTGCGCCACCCCGGGCAGCGCGAGCGGCTCCAGGGCTCGATCGCGGCGGGGGAGACCGGGCTCCTGGAGACCGGTATCGAGGAGCTGCTGCGGTACGACGGGCCCGTGGAGATGGCCACCTGGCGGTACGCGACCGAGTCGCTCGTCATCGGCGGTCAGGAGGTCCCGGCCGGGGACCCGGTGCTCGTGGTGCTCGCCGCCGCCGACCGGGACCCGGAGCGGTTCGACGGGCCGGACACCCTCGATCTCGCCCGGCGCGACAACCAGCATCTCGGGTACGGGCACGGCATCCACTACTGCCTGGGCGCGCCGCTCGCGCGCCTGGAGGGACAGACCGCGCTGGCCACTCTGCTGACTCGCCTGCCGGACCTGCGACTTGCCGCCGATCCGGCCGAACTGCGGTGGCGCGGAGGGCTCATCATGCGTGGATTGCGCACGCTTCCGGTGGAGTTCACACCTTCCGTACGGCTCTTTTGAGGCTCCCTTGAGCTGACGAGCCATCAGAAATGTGATCTTCGCGTGATCGTGGGTCCATCGACTTGTGATGAGTGTTCGAATGCGGCTACGTTTCGCCGCAGTCTCAGCCGTCACGCGAAAGGCGCTCCTATGCGTTCCGGGAACGGACGACACCGTCGCCCCCGTCAGGCCCCCGCCATCGTCGTCGCCGCGGGCGTGACCGGATCCGCCATGGCGCTGCCTCTGCTCGCCACCGGATCCGCGTCCGCCGCCGACGCAGCCACTTGGGACCGCGTCGCCGAGTGCGAGTCCGGCGGTCAGTGGAGCGCCAACTTCGGCAACGGCATGTACGGCGGTCTCCAGTTCACCCAGGACAGCTGGGAGCGCAACGGCGGCCTTGCCTACGCCCCCAGCCCCGACCTGGCGAGCCGCGCCCAGCAGATCGCGGTGGCCGAGAAGGCCCTTGCCAAGGGCAGCACCGAGTGGGCCACCTGCGCGCCGATCGCCGGCCTGGCGAACGACGGGAAGTCCACCGGGGTGGACCCCGGCCCGACCTCCGTTCCCACGACCCCCGCGACCGCGGTCCCCGAGTCGAGCTGGAACACGGGCGTCTCCGAGGCCTCCAAGGGCCCCAAGAGCCCCGCGAGCCCCACCGAGGCCGCGCAGAAGGCCACGGGGCCGGTCTCGCCGACCGCGCCCGCCACGCCCGTCTCGCCGACCGCACCCGTCTCGCCGACGGCCCCGGTGAGCCCCACCGCGCCGACGAACCCGTCCGACTCGCTCGACCCGTCGGCGCCGACCACCCCGACCACGCCCGATACGTCCCTTACGCCCGGTACGCCGGAAGGTGACGCGACGTCGGCCACGCCCGGCACCGGCAAGCACCGGGGTGACGCAGCTCCGGAGGAATCCGGCAAGACGGACAGCTCTACCGAATCCGGTAGACATGCCTCGGGCAAGGGCAAGCTCGCGGAAACCCCCGACGTCACGCCGGTGGCTGACGAGGCGAAGAATTCGGACGCAACGGACAGTCAGGGCAACTCGGGCCCCTACACCGTGCAGCCGGGCGACAGCCTGTCCGACATTGCACAGCAGAACGAACTCCCCGGCGGCTGGACCGCGCTCTACGACGCCAACCGCCAGACCGTCGGAGTCGACCCGGACCTCATCCTCCCTGGTCAGAGCCTCGACCTGACGGACGGTTCGCTCACGAAGGCCGAGTGATTCGGGATTGAATGTCCGGTTATGGGCAAGTGAGACATGGGTCTCTTCGCCCCAACTGGCGTGTCACGTCCGCAAACTTTGCTTCCGTCACCTCTCACCTGCACAAACACACCCCGCCGGAAGGCAAGTAGGGGCGAAATTTCCGCAATACGCCTCTTTGAACTTCCGGTGGGTCTGTGTCTACGGTCATCACCGCTCGCCACCGCGGGCCCCGTCGACCGAAACGCCGAATCCTGCCGTCGGCCGATGGGAACAGTCGTCGCGCAAGCGCCGAAGGCAGGAGTGGGGGACCCAAGGTAAGTGCCGGTTCCGGCCGTTGAGACAGACGGCCGACGATCGGCTTGGGGTGAAGCCGCGTGCTAGGACACGCGGCCGGGCAACTCTTCCGGCCCGAACCCGACAGCTCACCTCACAGGCGTCGGTGAGGAGAATCTCCATGCTGTTTTCCGGTAAGGGCAAACACCGCCGTCCCTCCAAGGCCACCCAGGTCGTCACGCTCGTCGGCGTCACCGGTGTCGCCGTGGCCGCCCCGCTGATGACCGCGGGCACCGCCTCGGCCGCCACGGCCTCCGAGTGGGACCGCGTCGCCCAGTGCGAGTCCGGCGGCAACTGGTCGATCAACACGGGCAACGGCTACTA
Source organism: Streptomyces zaomyceticus (assembly GCF_014656215.1). Taxonomy (GTDB): domain Bacteria; phylum Actinomycetota; class Actinomycetes; order Streptomycetales; family Streptomycetaceae; genus Streptomyces; species Streptomyces zaomyceticus. The sequence continues at coordinate 20,113 of NZ_BNBZ01000034.1, forward strand.
CGGCGGCCTGCAGTTCTCGGCCTCCACCTGGGCCGCGTACGGCGGCACCGCCTACGCCGCGACCGCCAACCAGGCGTCGAAGTCCCAGCAGATCGCCATCGCCGAGAAGGTCCTCGCGGGCCAGGGCAAGGGCGCCTGGCCGTCCTGTGGCGTGGGCCTCTCCGGCGCCTCCTACGACGGCGGCGCCGCCGAGAGCGCGCCGAAGCCGAGCGCCCCCGAGCGGAAGGCCGAGCAGCCGACCACCCGCAGCGAGCAGCGCCAGGCCCCGAAGAAGGCCGAGCAGGCGCCCAAGGTCGCCGCCAAGAAGACCGTCACCACCCCCACGGGCAAGACGGTGAAGAAGGGTGACGGCGAGTACAAGGTCGTCGCCGGCGACACCCTCGGCAAGATCGCCCAGGCGCACGGCGTCAAGGGCGGCTGGGCCAAGCTCTTCGAGCTGAACAAGGGCGTCGTCGAGGACGCCGACCTCATCTACCCGGGCCAGCAGCTTCACCTGAAGTGAGCCCGGCGGTTCGCGTGAGTCCGGCGGCTCCCGCGATCCCTCCGACCCTCCCGCGGTGACCACCCCGACCCGGCGCGCCCTTCCCCCGTGCGCGCCGGGCCGGGGTTCCCCGTTTCCGGGGGCGGGCTCCGCCCCTCCGCGCCGGGCGGCCTTCGTCCATCCGCGTCGGGCGGCCTTCGTCCATCCGCGTCGGGAGGCCTTCGTCCATCCGCGTCGGGAGGCCTCCGTCCACCCGCGCCGGGCGGCCTCCGTCCACCCGCGCCGGGCGGGCCCCGGCCCCCGTTTCGGGAGGACTCCGTGGTTACCGTCCAGTAGATCTGGGGTCCTTCGTCCCCAGATGCGTGCCCTTGGGTCCTTTTTCGTCCCAGGGGGCGGGCGCCCGGCTGGCCGGAGCCCCCGCGCCGGTTAGGCTCTTGTCGCAAGGCCGATCGACCCTGCACCGGCCATGCGTCACATCCAGCGTCACATCCCAAAAAGGAGATGCTCGTGCCGTCCATCGACGTCGTCGTAGCCCGGGAAATCCTGGACTCCCGAGGCAACCCCACGGTCGAGGTCGAGGTCGGCCTCGACGACGGCAGCACCGGTCGTGCTGCTGTTCCGTCCGGCGCCTCCACCGGTGCGTTCGAGGCCATCGAGCTTCGCGACGGTGACCCCAACCGCTACCTGGGCAAGGGTGTCGAGAAGGCCGTCCTCGCCGTCATCGAGCAGATCGGCCCGGAGCTCGTCGGTTACGACGCCACCGAGCAGCGCCTGATCGACCAGGCGATGTTCGACCTGGACGCCACCGAGAACAAGGGCTCGCTCGGCGCCAACGCCATCCTCGGCGTCTCGCTCGCCGTGGCCCACGCCGCCTCCGAGGCCTCGGACCTGCCGCTCTTCCGCTACCTCGGCGGCCCGAACGCGCACCTGCTGCCCGTTCCGATGATGAACATCCTCAACGGCGGGTCGCACGCCGACTCCAACGTGGACATCCAGGAGTTCATGATCGCCCCGATCGGCGCGGAGTCCTTCTCCGAGGCCCTTCGCTGGGGTGCGGAGATCTACCACACGCTCAAGGGCGTGCTGAAGCGCAAGGGCCTCTCCACCGGCCTCGGCGACGAGGGCGGCTTCGCCCCGAACCTGGAGTCGAACCGCGCCGCCCTGGACCTCATCGTCGAGGCCATCAAGGAGGCCGGCTACACCCCGGGCAGCGACGTGGCGCTCGCGCTCGACGTCGCCGCGTCCGAGTTCTACAAGGACGGCAAGTACGAGTTCGAGGGCAAGTCCCGCTCGGCGGCCGAGATGACCGAGTACTACGAGGAGCTCGTCTCCGCGTACCCGATGGTCTCCATCGAGGACCCGCTGTTCGAGGACGACTGGGCGGGCTGGAAGGTCCTCACCGACAAGCTGGGCGCCAAGGTCCAGATCGTCGGCGACGACCTCTTCGTCACCAACCCGGAGCGTCTGGCCCGCGGCATCGAGGAGGGCACCGCGAACGCCCTCCTGGTCAAGGTCAACCAGATCGGCTCGCTGACCGAGACCCTCGACGCCGTCGAGCTCGCCCAGCGCAACGGCTTCAAGTGCATGATGTCCCACCGCTCCGGCGAGACCGAGGACGTCACCATCGCCGACCTCGCCGTCGCCGTGAACTGCGGTCAGATCAAGACCGGCGCCCCGGCCCGCTCGGACCGCGTCGCCAAGTACAACCAGCTGCTGCGCATCGAGGAGATCCTCGACGACGCCGCGGTCTACGCCGGCCGCAGCGCCTTCCCGCGCTTCAAGGGCTGACAGCGTCGCACCCGGTAGTTCCGTCCGTCCCCGCACTCGGTCCCGTACCGTGTGCGGGGACGTCCGCGTGAACAGGGGAGGCGACACGACATGGCCGCGAAGGACCGGGACCGGTTCTCCACCGCGACCCGGATCAGACTGCTCGGCGAGCAGACCGCCGCCCGTGTCTACCGCTCCCAGACCCGCCGCCAGGCCCGCCGCTCCCGGCTCACCGGCCGCGCGGCCTTCCTCGCCCTGGTCGTCTGCTCCCTCGTCGTGGCGCTCGCCTACCCCATGCGGAGCTATGTCTCCCAGCAGGGCGAGATCGCCGAGCAGGAGCGCAAGGCCACCGAGGCCGCCCGGCGGGTCGAGGAACTGAAGGACGAGAAGGCCCGGCTCCAGGACCCGGCCTACGTCCGCCGCCTCGCCCGAGAGCACCTCCACTACGTGCTGCCCGGCGAGACCGGCTTCACCGTGAACGACCCCGACGCGGAGCAACGGCACCGCGGCGACCAGGGTGCGGCGGACCGCCCCTGGTACGACAACCTCTGGGACGGCGTCGACCACGCCGACCGCCCCTGACCCGGCCTCCTGGTGGCCCCGACACACGATCAAGGCAGACATGGAAACGTCCCCTCCGCAGACCGCACGCACCGAGCCCACCGAGACGGACATCGCCGCCTTCGAGCTGCAGCTCGGCCGGCCGCCCCGCGGCCTGCGCGCCATCGCGCACCGCTGCCCGTGCGGGCAGCCGGACGTCGTCGAGACCGCACCCCGGCTCCCCGACGGCACGCCGTTCCCGACCACGTACTACCTGACCTGCCCCCGGGCGGCCTCGGCCATCGGCACCCTGGAGGCCAACGGTGTCATGAAGGAGATGCAGGCCCGGCTCGCCACCGACCCGGAGCTCGCCGCCGCCTACCGGGCCGCGCACGAGGACTACATCGCCCGCCGTGACGCGATCGAGGTCCTGGAGGGCTTCCCGAGCGCCGGCGGCATGCCGGACCGGGTGAAGTGCCTGCACGTCCTCGTCGGCCACTCGCTGGTCGCGGGCCCGGGTGTGAACCCGTTCGGCGACGAGGCGCTCGCGATGCTGCCGGAGTGGTGGGCGAAGGGCGCCTGTGTCACCCCGTGCGCGGACAAGGAAGAGAAGGAGTCCGCGGAATGACCCGGGTCGCCGGAATCGACTGCGGCACGAACTCCATCCGGCTCCTCGTCGCCGATGTGCACCCCGAGACGGGCGAGCTCGTCGAGCTGGACCGGCGGATGACGATCGTCCGGCTCGGGCAGGGCGTCGACAGCACGGGCCGGCTCGCCCCCGAGGCCCTGGAGCGGACCTTCGCCGCCTGCCGCGCGTACGCCGAGGTGATCGAGGAGCTGGGTGCCGAGAAGCTCCGCTTCGTCGCCACCTCCGCCTCCCGCGACGCCGAGAACCGGGAGGAGTTCGTGAACGGGGTCGTGGAGATCCTCGGCGTCGAGCCCGAGGTCATCACCGGCGACCAGGAGGCCGCGTTCTCCTTCACCGGCGCCACCGGCGAGCTGCACGGCACCGAGACCCGTCTCGTCGTGGACATCGGCGGCGGCTCCACCGAGTTCGTCACCGGCAACAAGGACGTCGAGGCCGCCCGTTCCGTGGACATCGGCTGCGTCCGGCTCACCGAGCGGCACGTCCGGCACGACCCGCCGACCGCCGAGGAGGCCGACGCGATCCGCGCCGACGTCCGGGCCGCGCTCGACCTGGCCGCCGAGACCGTGCCGATCGACACCGCGGAGACCCTCGTCGGGCTCGCCGGCTCGGTCACCACGGTCGCCGCGATGGCCCTCGGGCTCCCCGAGTACGACTCCGAGAAGATCCACCACGCCCGGATCTCCGCCGCCCAGGTCGCCGAGGTGACCGAGCGGCTGCTCGCCTCCACCCACGCCGAGCGGGCCGCGATACCCGTCATCCACCCCGGCCGGGTCGATGTGATCATCGCCGGGGCGCTCGTCCTGCGCGAGATCGTGGAGCGGGTCGGAGCCCACGAGGTCGTCGTCAGCGAGCACGACATCCTCGATGGGATCGCCCTATCCGTGGCATAGCGGGCAGCTATCGAGCCTCCTGACGACGTGCCGTCGGGAAAGTTCGTGAAGTTCTTCACAAGGAAAAGGGCCCTGGTGGCGCTCGAAGGGGGTCTTTAGGCCCTTCGGGGGGTGCCCCGGGGCCCTTTCGCAGGCGCGGAGGCCGATTCGCTCGATGTTTCCATCGTGTGAACGGGCACTCCGGTTCGGGGTTAACGGAGGCTCTCCGGGCCAGTTCACAAGGGGTGAACAACGTTCGCCCCCGCACCCCGGTTCCTTTGCAGCACCATGACATGGATCACGTGGGCGGCGGAGTGTAGCAGAGGTGCCCGGAGACCTTGTGAAGGGGCGCACGAGCACCCCCCTCGGGAGGGGTGGATACTCGATCTCATGAGCACCACGGAGCGTCCCAGGATCCTCGTAGTAGGCGGCGGGTACGTAGGCCTGTACGCAGCTCGGCGCATCCTCAAGAAGATGCGCTACGCGGAGGCGACCGTCACGGTCGTCGACCCGCGGTCGTACATGACCTACCAGCCCTTCCTCCCCGAAGCCGCCGCCGGCAGCATCTCGCCGCGCCACGTCGTCGTCCCGCTGCGACGCGTCGTGCGCGGAGCCGAGGTGCTCACCGGCCGGGTCACCACCATCGACCAGGACCGCAAGGTCGCCACGATCGCGCCGCTCGTCGGCGAGGCGTACGAGCTGCCCTTCGACTTCCTCGTCATCGCGATGGGCGCCGTCTCCCGGACCTTCCCGATCCCCGGCCTCGCCGAGCAGGGCATCGGCATGAAGGGCATCGAGGAGGCCATCGGCCTGCGCAACCACGTCCTCGAGCAGCTCGACAAGGCCGACTCGACCACCGACGAGGAGGTCCGCCGCAAGGCGCTGACCTTCGTCTTCGTGGGCGGCGGCTTCGCCGGCGCGGAGACCATCGGCGAGGTCGAGGACCTGGCCCGTGACGCCGCGAAGTACTACCAGAACGTGTCGCGCGAGGACATGCGCTTCGTCCTGGTCGACGCGGCCGACAAGATCCTTCCCGAGGTCGGCCCCAAGCTCGGCCAGTACGGCAAGGAGCACCTGGAGAGCCGCGGGATCGAGATCTACCTCGAGACCTCCATGGACTCCTGCGTCGACGGCCACGTCGTGCTGAAGAACGGCCTCGAGGTCGACTCCAACACGATCGTGTGGACCGCCGGCGTGAAGCCGAACCCGGCGCTCTCCCGCTTCGGTCTGCCGCTCGGCCCCCGCGGCCACGTGGACTGCAACGAGAAGCTCCAGATCAACGGCCTCGACTACGCCTGGGCCGCGGGCGACAACGCCCAGGTCCCGGACATGGTCGGCCGCAAGGCGGGCAACCCGAACGCCTGGTGCCCGCCGAACGCCCAGCACGCGCTGCGCCAGGCCAAGGTCCTCGGCGACAACGTGGTGGCCGGGATGCGCGGCTTCCCGCAGAAGGAGTACAGCCACGCCAACAAGGGCGCCGTGGCCGGCCTCGGTCTGCACAAGGGCGTCGCGATGATCGTCATGGGCAAGGTGAAGATCAAGCTCAAGGGCCGTCTCGCCTGGTACATGCACCGTGGCTACCACGGCATGGCGATGCCGACCTGGAACCGCAAGATCCGCGTCTTCGCCGACTGGACCCTCGCGATGTTCCTCAAGCGCGAGGTCGTCTCCCTGGGTGCCATGGAGACGCCGCGCGAGGAGTTCTACGAGGCGGCCAAGCCCGCCCCCGCGCCGGCCGCCCCGGCGCAGGAGAAGGCCAAGGCCTCCTAAGCAGCACCCGCAGTACCCGCAGTACCCGCAGCACCCGTAGTACCCGCAGTACACGCAAGGCCGTAAAAGGGCCGTCCGCCATCCGTGGTGCGGACGGCCCTTCGCGTGTTTTGCCGACTTGTTGCGCTGTGGTGGGACTGGAAACGCCTACGGACGGTGTTCCCTTGGTGACGAGCATTTCTGGGGCACGAGATCACGGAGGTGTGCACCATGGCCGACGCCGCGTCGCGGCTGACGACACTCGCCGAGGAACTCCTCGGCGGACCGCTCCCGGTCCGACTGCGAGCCTGGGACGGCAGTGAGGCCGCGCCCCCCGGCGTGAGCAGTTCGGGCCCCGTCCTGGTCGTCCGCGACCGCCGCGCCCTGCGGAGGATGATCTGGAAGCCCGGCGAACTGGGCCTGGCCCGCGCCTGGGTGGCCGGGGAACTCGATGTCGAGGGAGACCTGTACGAGCTCCTGGACGCGATCTCGGGCCTGCTCTGGGAGCGCGGGGAGGACACCAGGAGCCTGCTGGAGTCCGCGCGCGACCCCAGGCTCCGCGCCGCCGCGGCCGCCCTGCTGCGGATCGCCGGCCCGCTGCCGCCCCCGCAGCCGCCGGCCGAGGAGATGCGCGGCCGCGGCGGCGGCCGGCACACCCGGCGCCGCGACAAACGGGCGATCAGTCACCACTACGACGTGGGCAACGACTTCTACGAGCTGGTCCTCGGCCCCTCGATGGTCTACTCGTGCGCGTACTGGGCCTCCGGGGGACCCGAGGCCACCCTGGAGGACGCCCAGCGCGACAAGCTGGACCTCATCGCCCGCAAACTGAACCTCCGGGAGGGCGACCGGCTCCTCGACGTCGGCTGCGGATGGGGCTCCATGGCCCTCCACGCCGCCCGTGAGTACGGAGCCAGGGTCGTCGGCATCACCCTCTCCCGCGAGCAGGCCGCGTACGCCCGCAAGCGGATCGCCGAGGAGGGCCTGACCGACCGGGTCGAGATCCGCGTCCAGGACTACCGGGACGTCACGGACGGCCCGTACGACGCGATCTCCTCCATCGGCATGGCCGAGCACGTCGGCGCCGTCCGGTACCGGGAGTACGCCGACATCCTGTACGGGCTCCTCAAGCCCGGCGGACGGCTCCTCAACCACCAGATCTCCCGGCGTCCCGAGCCCGACGAGGAGGCCTACGAGGTGGACGCCTTCATCGACGCGTACGTCTTCCCCGACGGCGAACTCGCCCCCATGGGCCGCACCCTGAGCACCCTGGAGGACGCCGGCTTCGAGGTCAGGGACGTCGAGGCGATCCGCGAGCACTACGCCCTCACCCTGCGCCGCTGGGTCGCCAACCTGGAGCGGGACTGGGACCGGGCCGTACGGCTCGTCTCGCCCGGCAGGGCCAGGATCTGGCGGCTCTACATGGCGGCCTCCGCGGTCTCCTTCGAGCGCAACCGGATCGGCGTGAACCAGTTCCTCGCCGTGAAGACCCCGGTGTCGGGCAGGAGCGGCACGGCGCTGCGGCCGCGGGTCTGGAACGAGAAGGCCTGACGTACGCCGAAGGGCCGGGCCCCGTGGTGGGGGACCGGCCCTTCGGCGGACGACCGCTGTGCTACTCGGTCTTGATGGCGGCGAGCATGTTCAGCTTCGCCGCGCTCCGGGCCGGCCACAGGGAGGCGAGGACGCCGACCAGGGCGGCCAGGACCAGGAAGACCCCGATCCGGTCCCAGGGCAGGACCAGGGCGTAGCCCGGCAGGCTGTTCTTGAAGGTCTCGCCGATCGCCCAGCCGAGGAAGGATCCGAGGCCGATGCCGACGACCGCGCCGAACACCGAGATGACCACGGCCTCCAGACGGACCATCCGCTTCACCCGGCGCCGGTCGAGGCCGATCGCCCGCAGCATGCCGATCTCCTGCTGACGCTCGAAGACGGACATCGCCAGGGTGTTGACCACACCGAGGACCGCGATCACCAGGGCCATCGCGAGCAGACCGTAGACGATGTTCAGGAGCATGTTGATCTGGCCGCCGAAGAGGTCACGGATGTCCTTCTGGTCCATCACCGTGATCGCCGGGTTGTCACCCATGGCCTTCGACAGGGCCTTCTCGTGGGCCGCGCTCGGGCCGCCCTCCGTCGAGACGAAGATCTGCTGGATGCCCGCCTGGTCGTCGTGCGCGCTGACCAGCTCGGTGTCGATCAGGACCGGCGAGACGAACTCGCTGCCCTTGTAGACCGCGCCGACGGTCAGCTTGCCCTTCTGCTTGTCGAGCCACTCGACGGGGACGGTGTCGCCGACCTTCAGGCCGCGCTTGGCGGCGGTCTTGTCGTCGACGGCGATCCTGCCCTGGTTGAGGGAGGCCATCGAGCCGCTCACGACGTCGAGCTTGAGGACCTTCTCGATGTCGCCGGGGGTGACGCCGGAGGCCGAGACGAACGAGCCCTTGAGCTCGAAGGCGCCGTTCTGCTGCGGGGAGACCGCTGTGACGCCCGGGGTCTTCTCCAGGGCCGTCAGGGCCTCCTTGCTGAGGGCGGTGCCGCTGGCCATGGAGACCATGTAGTCGGCCTTGATCTGGTCCGTCGTCATCTTGTCCAGGGCCGCGCCGACCGTGGCGCCGAGCACCGAGAGGCCGGTGACCAGGGTCAGGCCGATGGCGAGCGCGGAGGCCGTGGCGCCGGTGCGGCGCGGGTTGCGGACCGCGTTCAGTCCGGCGAGCTTGCCGGAGACCCCGAAGACCTTCACGAAGAACGGGCGGATCACGGCGATCACGGGCCGGGACAGGAACGGGATCAGCACGATCACACCGATGAGGGTGAGGAACGCGCCGCCCGCGATGAGCATGCGGCCGTCGTCGCCGCCCTGGCCGGCGCCGAGCACGATGAGCACGGCACCGAGGGCGGTGATCGCGGCACCGATGGAGTTCCGTACGACGAGCGACTTGGTGCTCTGGGTGGCGTGGACGCTGCTCATGGCGGCGACCGGCGGGATCTTCGCGGCGCGGCGGCCGGGCAGCCAGGCGGCGAGCATCGTGATCAGCACACCGACGGTGAAGGCGATGAGGACCGGGGTGCCTTCGAGGACGAGGTCGCCGGCCGGGATCTTCAGGTCGAAGGCGTTCATGGCCGACCGGAGTCCGACCGCCAGGCCGATGCCGAGCACGTAGCCGACCGCCGAGGCGAGCAGGCCGACCAGACCGGCCTCGGCGAGGACGGAGCGGGTGATCTGCTTGCGCGAGGCGCCGACGGCGCGCATCAGCGCCAGTTCCTTGGTGCGCTGCGCGACCAGCATGGTGAAGGTGTTGGAGATCAGGAAGATGCCGACGAAGAGCGCGATGCCGGCGAAGCCGAGCAGGACCTGGTTGAGCGCGCCGAGGCCCGCCTCGATGTCCTTGGCCTGCTGCTCGGCGAGGTCGGCGCCGGTCTGGGCGGTGGCGGCCTTCGGGACGACCTTGAGGACCTCGTCGCGGAGCTTGTCCGCGTCGGCGCCGGGGGTGGCGGTGACGGTCAGGTTCTGGAAGTAGCCGGGCTTCAGGTAGAGCTTCTGCGCGACGGAGGTGTCGAAGACGACCAGGCTGCCGCCGGCGTTGACGGCGCCGTCCTCGGTGGTGAAGACGCCGGAGAGCTCGTACTCCTTCACCGGGGCGTTGGTGGCGACGCGGACGGTGTCGCCGACCTTGTAGCCGCCCTTGTCCGCGGTGTCCTTGTCGAGCGCGATCTGCCCGGCCGAGGCCGGGCCGTTGCCGGCGGTGAAGGTGTACGCGCGGTCCTTGCCGTCCTTGCCGGGGGCGAAGTTGGTGCCCTTGTTGGACCAGCCGACGCCGATGAGCTTGCCGTCCTTGTCGGGGACGCCGGCGAAGCCGTCGACGCGGGGGCCGACGGAGGCGACCCCGTCGAGCTTCGCGACCTTGTCCACGACCTGCTGGGAGAGGCCGGGGGTCTTCCGGGCCTCCTCGGCGGACGGGTACATCTCGACGGCGACGGCGACGTCGTCGTAGCTCTTCGCCGACTGGCCGCGGAAGGCGTTGGAGAGGGTGTCGGTGAAGACGAGGGTGCCGGAGACGAAGGCCACGCCGAGCATCACGGCGAGGACGGTCATCAGCAGTCTCGCCTTGTGCGCGAGCACGTTGCGCAGGGCGGTACGGAACATGGGTGTGTCCTGGAGGAGGAGGGACGGCGGGAGGGGCGGGGCTGCGCTACGGCGTCAGCTCGTACGGCCCTTGGCGTCGAAGGCCTTCATGCGGTCGAGCACGCCGTCCGCCGTCGGGTGCAGCATCTCGTCGACGACCCGGCCGTCGGCGAGGAAGATCACGCGGTCCGCGTAGGAGGCGGCGACCGGGTCGTGGGTGACCATGACGACGGTCTGGCCGAGCTCGCGGACCGAGTTGCGGAGGAAGCCGAGGACCTCGGCGCCGGAGCGGGAGTCCAGGTTTCCGGTGGGCTCGTCGCCGAAGATGATCTCGGGGCGGGAGGCCAGGGCGCGGGCCACGGCCACGCGCTGCTGCTGGCCGCCGGAGAGCTCGGTGGGGCGGTGGCTGAGCCGGGCGGAGAGCCCGAGCATGTCGATGACCTGCTGGACCCACTGCTTGTCGGCCTTGCGGCCGGCGATGTCCATGGGGAGCGTGATGTTCTCCAGGGCCGTCAGGGTCGGCAGCAGGTTGAAGGCCTGGAAGATGAAGCCGATCTTGTCCCGTCGCAGCTGGGTGAGCTGCTTGTCCTTCAGGGTGGAGAGCTCGGTCTCGCCGATCCGCACGGAGCCGGAGGAGAAGGAGTCCAGGCCGGCGACGCAGTGCATGAGCGTCGACTTGCCGGAGCCGGAGGGGCCCATGATCGCGGTGAACTCGCCCTGGCGGAAGTCGACGCTGACGTGGTCGAGCGCGACCACCTGGGTCTCGCCCTGGCCGTAGACCTTGGAGAGGTCGGTGGCGCGGGCTGCCACCGCGGTGGTGCGGGACACGGTGGGGGTGGTGGTCACGGGGGACTCCTGTCACTGCGGGGCTTCTGTGGGAACCCCTCCATCGTGTCGAGCGTTATGGCTCGGGTCGTCCGCCCACATGCCCGTTCCCGGGGCAGTCTCGAGTCGGACCGGGGGTCCCGACTCTCCTCCTGAGGTATGACGGCGCCCCCGAGAGACGGCTTCACGCCGACGTGACAGAAGTGCGGCGACTTTTCGTCATTCCAGGGGGTGCGGCTTTGCGCCTGCGACCCCTGTCACAGTTCGGCGAAACGGCTCCGACCTGCACTGACACACCCTCAGGCGTCAATAAAATAAGACAACATCGGAGCGGTGTTCCGCTGAACGAGGGAAGCGTCCGGATAGGCTCATGTGCCAACGCGGAGCTTCGCGACGCCCGGATGGTGGAATGCAGACACGGCGAGCTTAAACCTCGCTGGCCTTCGGGCCGTACCGGTTCGAGTCCGGTTCCGGGCACCACCGGGCCCCAGGTGTGACGCCTGCGGCCCGGCGAAGCCCTCCGGTCCCCTCGCGCCCCTTCCCCGCCGGCGTCACCGACGGGCGGGTGGGCTGCGAAGATCGAAAACTTACGGGAAAAGATCCTCCCCGAGCACTAGAGAGTTTCTTTTGCCTACGCATTACTCTTGACGCGAGGCCGCGCACATGCGGCACGCCATGGAGGAGTGAGATGAGGAGCAGCAACCCGGTCTTCTCGCGACGGGGGTTCAGCCGCGACAACGGCACCGCGGGCTTCAACGGCCAGCAGCCGCAGGCCGGGGGCCCCGCCGTTGGAACCAACCCGTACGCCACCGGCAACCCGTATGCCGAGGGTGCGACGAACCCGTACGCCACCAACCCGTACGCCCCGCAGGACACGCAGCTCGGCGCCCCGCAGCAGGCCCGCGGCAATGTGATGACCATCGACGACGTCGTGAGCCGTACGGCCATGACGCTCGGCACGGTCGTGCTCACCGCCGTCCTGTCCTGGCTGCTGCTGCCGGTCGACCCCGCCAACCTGGGCAAGTCCTACGGCATCGCCATCGGCGCCGCCCTGGTCGCCCTGGTGCTGTCGCTCGTGCAGTCCTTCAAGCGCAAGCCCTCGCCGGCGCTGATCCTCGGCTACGCGGCCTTCGAGGGTGTCTTCCTCGGAGTGATCTCGGCCGCCGTCTCGACGTACATCGCCGACGGTGTGGTCATCCAGGCGGTCCTGGGCACGATGGCGGTCTTCGCCGGTGTCCTGATCGCCTACAAGATGGGCTGGATCCGGGTCAACCGCCGCTTCTACGGCTTCGTGATGGCCGCCGCGATGGGCTTCATGCTCCTCATGGTGACCAACCTGCTGTTCGCGGTGTTCGCCGGCGGTGACGGCCTCGGCTTCCGCAGCGGTGGCCTCGGCATCCTCTTCGGTGTCATCGGCATCATCCTGGGCGCCTGCTTCCTCGCCCTCGACTTCAAGCAGGTCGAGGACGGCGTCACCTACGGTGCGCCGCGCGAGGAGGCCTGGCTGGCCGCCTTCGGTCTCACCATGACCCTGGTGTGGATCTACCTGGAGATGCTGCGTCTGCTGTCGATCCTGCAGGGCGACGACTGACGCGTCACGACTCGGGGGAGGGGCCCGTCCGGCATCACGCCGGGCGGGCCCTTCCGCGTTCCGGGACCTTCCGGGGCCGCGCGACCCGTCCGCGGTCCGGGCTCAGAGGAGTCTCCGGGCCGCCCGCCGCAGGTCGTACTCGTGCAGGATCGCCTTCGCGTGGCCGTACGCCAGGTCGTGCGCCCCGCGGAGCCAGCTGACCCGCTCCTCGAAGCGGAGGAGGGAGGGCCCCTCCTCGACGGTGCGCATCCAGTCGGCGATCTCACGACCGGTGCGGCGCGGGATCCGGGCCAGCATGTTGCGATGGGTCTCTTCGGAGAAAATCTGGGACATCGGCGCCTCCGGACGCGTCGTACCGTGTGCTCCTCGTACTCCTTCACGTCACCGTGCCGAAGCCTTCGCCCGTTGGCAAGGGGCCGGGGACGGCGCGTAGGGTCACGGGGTGCGCGATACGAGTGAACTGACCGCCGCCGTCGAACGCCTCGCCGACCGGCTGCGGGCCGCCCCGCAGAGCCGCCTCCAGCGCGGTGCGGCGGCCGAGGGGCTCGCCCTCGCCCGCGAGCTCGCGGTGCGCGCGCAGCGCGCCGAGGAGCCGGGCAGGGAGCCGAGGACCATGCCGGACGCGGGAGTCTTCACCGTGGCCGACCAGCTGGTCGTCGCCGGGAACGATCTGGCCGAGATCCTGCGAACGGCCCCGGCCGACTCCCGTGAGGGGGAGCTGGCGGAGGCCGTGGAACTGGTACGGAGGGCGACGGAGCGCTCGGGGCTCTAGGCTCCGGCCCGCGAGGGGCGCCGGAGCGGCCCCGTCGGTGCCCGGGGCACGGCCCCGGGAGCGCCGGCGTGGGCTTACAGGGACGCGATGACGCGGTCCGCGAGGATGTAGACGTTCTCCTCGTCCGACTCGCCGTACGAGAAGGTGAGGGCGAAGGCGCCCGAGACGCCCGAGCCGCCGAGCAGCACCGGCGTACGGCCCGCGCGCAGGGCCTCGGCGAGGCGCTCCGCGGTCTCGCGGTGCCCCGGGGTCATACAGAGGGTCGTGCCGTCCGCGAAGACGTACACGTCGAGCGTGCCGAGCGGGCCCGGGCGCACGTCCGTCAGCGCCGTGCGGGTGTCCGCCAGCTCCTCCAGACGGGCCACCGTCCGCTCGTGGTCGGTGACGACGGGGGTCTGCACCGGCACGAAGTCCGGGTGCGAGGGGTGCCGGCGGCGGGCCGCGGCCAGCTCGGCCGAGTCCTCCGGGTACTCCTCGAGCGCGTCGAAGGCGTCCAGCGGGTCGGAACCGTCGAGCGCCGCCGCCTCCGCCTCCATGGCCTCCAGGGCCATCGCCTCCAGGCCCACGAAGTCGGCCTGGCGCGGGACGAAGAAGGTGCCGTCGTCGACCGGGCCGCCGAGACCGCCGAGCAGGGACGGGGCGTCGGCCGCGTCCCGGGCCTCCTGCGCGGCCCAGAAGGCGCGCGCCTCGGCGAGCTCGCGCTCGCGCTCCTCGGCCAGCGCGTCCGCGACCGCGGCCCGTATCTCGGCGGCGGGCGTGGCGCGGGCGGCGGGGACCGTCACGCCGTGTCCGGCCGCCAGCTCGCTCCGCAGGGCGGAGACCTGCTTGCGGAGACCGTGGACTGCGTGCAGGGCGGCAGCGCCCACGGCCGTGGCAGCGGCCGTGGTCAGCAGCAGGGCAAGAGGCATGGCGCTCACTGACGTACTCCCGATTCCGAGTCGATCCCCCGACTTCCTACATCAGCTTGTCCTGAGGTGGGGCCCGCTGTCAGTGCATTACGTCACGAATTGGACAGGTATTTCTGCCAGGCGTTTAGTCCCGAAACCACTCTGACCTGCGAAAACGAACTCCCCCGGGACGTAGGTCACATCCTGGGGGAGATTCGGTCACGGCTCGGACGCGGTGGGGTTAGCCCCGGTAGGTCAGCTCAGCCGCTCGATGACCATGGCCATGCCCTGGCCGCCGCCGACGCACATGGTCTCCAGGCCGAACTGCTTGTCGTGGAACTGGAGGCTGTTGATCAGCGTGCCGGTGATCCGGGCGCCGGTCATGCCGAAGGGGTGGCCGACGGCGATGGCGCCACCGTTGACGTTCACCTTGTCCAGGTCCAGGCCGAGCTCCTGGTAGGACGGGATCACCTGGGCGGCGAAGGCCTCGTTGAGCTCCGCCAGGTCGATGTCGCCGATGGTCAGGCCGGCGCGCTTCAGGGCCTGCTTCGACGCCTCGACCGGGCCGAGACCCATGATCTCGGGGGAGAGGCCGGAGACGCCGGTGGAGACGATGCGGGCGAGCGGGGTCAGGCCGAGCTCGCGGGCCTTCGTGTCCGACATGATGACGAGCGCGGCGGCGCCGTCGTTCAGCGGGCAGCAGTTGGCGGCGGTGACCAGGCCGTCGGGGCGGAAGACCGGCTTGAGGCCCTGCACGCCCTCCAGGGTGACGCCGGCGCGCGGGCCGTCGTCCGTGGAGACGACGGTGCCGTCCGGCAGCGTCACCGGGGTGATCTCGCGCTCCCAGAAGCCGTTCTTGATGGCCTGCTCGGCGAGGTTCTGCGACCGTACGCCGAACTCGTCCATCTCCTGGCGGCTGATGCCCTTCAGGCGGGCCAGGTTCTCGGCGGTCTGGCCCATGGCGATGTACGCGTCGGGGACGATGCCGTCCTCGCGCGGGTCGTGCCACGTGGAGCCCTCGGAGGCGGCGACCTCGGCGGTACGGGCCTCGGCCTCGGCGAAGAACGGGTTGTGGGTGTCGGGCAGCGAGTCCGAGTTGCCGCGGACGAAGCTGGACACCATCTCGACACCGGCCGAGATGAAGACGTCGCCCTCGCCCGCCTTGATCGCGTGCAGCGCCATCCGGGAGGTCTGCAGCGAGGAGGAGCAGTAGCGGGTGATCGTGCAGCCCGGCAGGTGGTCCATGCCCATCCGCACGGACACGATCCGGCCCAGGTTGTTGCCCTGCTCGCCGCCGGGCAGGCCACAGCCCAGCATCAGGTCGTCGATGTCGCGCGGGTCCAGCTCCGGCACCTTCGCCAGGGCGGCCTGGACGATGGTCGCGGTGAGGTCGTCCGCCCGCAGGTCCTTGAGGGAGCCCTTGAAGGCCCGGCCGATGGGCGAGCGGGCGGTCGAGACGATCACGGCTTCGGGCATCACGGCTCCATGAGGGTGCGGAGTGGGCGGACAGAAAGGGAAGTTACCCGTACGTACCGCACGGGGTCACCGGCCTGGGCATGTGATGCGGACCTCTTTTCTAAGCGAGCGCTCAGTTGGTGGAGGTGGAGGTCTCCGCGGCGCCCTCCCCCCGGGCCTGTGCGGACCCGTCCGCCGAGCCCTCGGCGGACCCTTCCGCGGCCTCTTCCGCGGACACCGGCAGCCGCCTCCTGCGGCGGTGCTTGAGCAGGGCCCACGGCGCCCGGGCGCCCGTCACCTCGGTGCCCGCCTCCTTCGCCGCCTCGGCCGCGGCCTTCGCGACCGGCAGCATGTTCTCCCGCCGCGCCGGTTCGAGCCGGTCGGTCTCCGGCCACACGCCGAGCACCGCGCAGAGCGTCGGCAGGACGGCCATCGCCGCCGTCGCGTACCCCTCCGCCGACGGGTGGAAGTTGTCCACCCCGAACATCTCGCGCGGGTTCGCCGCGAACTCGGGGCCCAGGAGGTCGCCGAGCGAGACCGTCCGCCCGCCCTGCTCGATCACCACGATCGTCTGCGCCGCCGCGAGCTGCCGGGAGGCCCGCCGGGCCAGCCAGCGCAGCGGCTGGTAGACCGGCTCGATCGTCCCCAGGTCCGGACAGGTCCCGACGACCACCTCCGCGCCGGCCGTACGCAGCCGCCGTACCGCCGACGCCAGGAGCCGTACCGACTCGGTCGGCGGCAGCCGGTGCGTCACGTCGTTCGCGCCGATCATGATCACGCAGACGTCCGGCGGCCCGAGGGGCTGGGCGAGCAGCAGCGACACCTGGCGCTCCAGGTCGTCCGAGCGCGCTCCGGAGAGTGCCACGTTCCGCAGGACCACCGGCCGCTCCGCGACCGCCGCGAGCCCCGAGGCGAGCAGCGCGCCCGGCGTCTGCCCCGAGCGGCGCACCCCCTGGCCCGCCGCCGTGGAATCACCCAGAAGGGCCAGCCGCAGCGGCTCGTCGGGGCCGAACGCGCGCCCGTAGAGACCGTCCGCGCCCGGTGGCAGCGGGGCCGCCCAGCCACCGACCGTCCGCTTCGCGATCTGCATCTCGGCCAGCAGGACGCCCACCGCGGCCACCCCGAGCAGCCCGATGCTCCCGCCGCCGTAGGCCGCGCCCGCCGCGATCCGGCGCGCCACCCTCGCCCTCGACATGAGGCCGTCACCTCCTTCGAGCCGTAGAGGCCCTTCAAGCCGTTCAGGGTCTAACTGCCCCGTAACCCGCTCCGACTACGCATACGCTGGCCACACCATTACGGAGACCCCGGAGATTACGGTGCAATTCCACGACTCGATGATCAGCCTCGTCGGCAACACCCCGCTGGTGAAGCTCAACAACGTCACAGCGGGTATTCAGGCGACCGTCCTGGCCAAGGTCGAGTACTTCAACCCCGGAGGGTCGGTCAAGGACCGGATCGCCCTGCGGATGATCGAGGCGGCCGAGCAGAGCGGTGAGCTCAAGCCGGGCGGCACCATCGTCGAGCCCACGTCCGGCAACACCGGCGTCGGCCTGGCGATCGTGGCCCAGACGAAGGGCTACAAGTGCATCTTCGTCTGCCCGGACAAGGTGTCCCTCGACAAGATCAACGTGCTGCGGGCGTACGGCGCCGAGGTCGTCGTCTGCCCGACCGCGGTCGACCCGGAGCACCCGGACTCGTACTACAACGTCTCGGACCGCCTCGTCCGTGAGACGCCCGGCGCCTGGAAGCCCGACCAGTACTCCAACCCGAACAACCCGCGTTCCCACTACGAGACCACCGGTCCCGAGCTCTGGGAGCAGACGGAGGGGAAGATCACCCACTTCGTCGCGGGCGTCGGCACCGGCGGCACCATCTCCGGCACCGGCAACTACCTCAAGGAGGCCAGTGGCGGCTCCGTGAAGGTCATCGGCGCCGACCCCGAGGGCTCCGTCTACTCGGGCGGCTCCGGCCGGCCGTACCTGGTCGAGGGCGTCGGCGAGGACTTCTGGCCGACCGCGTACGACCGGAACGTCACGGACCGGATCGTCGCCGTGTCCGACAAGGACTCGTTCCAGATGACCCGCCGCCTGGCCAAGGAGGAGGGTCTCCTCGTCGGCGGCTCCTGCGGCATGGCCGTCGTGGCCGCCCTGGAGGTCGCCAAGGAGCTCGGCCCCGACGACGTCGTCGTCGTGCTGCTGCCGGACTCGGGCCGCGGCTACATGTCGAAGATCTTCAGCGACGAGTGGATGGCCGACTACGGCTTCCTGGAGGACACCTCCACGGCCACCGTCGCCGACGTCCTGCGCCACAAGGAGGGCGGCACCATGCCTTCCCTCGTCCACATGCACCCGGACGAGACCGTCGGCCAGGCCATCGAGGTGCTCCGCGAGTACGGCGTCTCCCAGATGCCCATCGTGAAGCCCGGCGCCGGCCACCCCGACGTGATGGCCGCCGAGGTCGTCGGCTCGGTCGTCGAGCGCGAGCTCCTCGACGCGCTCTTCAAGCAGCGCGCCTCCCTGGAGGACCCGCTGGAGCGCCACATGAGCGCGCCGCTGCCGCAGGTCGGCTCCGGCGAGCCCGTCGCCGACCTGATGTCCGTCCTCGGCGAGGCCGCCGACGCGGCGATCGTCCTGGTCGAGGGCAAGCCGACCGGCGTCGTGAGCCGCCAGGACCTGCTGGCCTTCCTGGCCAACGGCGGCGCGAAGTAGGACCCGGAGGGTGCTCGCGGGGGCGCTCGCGGACTCGTTCGCACAATCGGTACGAGCGCGACACGTACCCGCAGCACCCGCTTAACACGCGTCCGGCACATTGGTGGTTGTCGGCGTCACGGACTTCCGGAGCGGCTCCCGGACCCCTGACGACGCCACGGACGCGGAGACCGGCCCTGACCCGGGCCCGTGTCCCTCGCGGGGACCGCCGTCGTCCCGCCCCCCGGTTCGGGGGTGCGGCGGTCCCCGCGCACACTCTCCCCGCGGGCGGGCCCCCTCGGCGGCCCGCCTCTCGCGGGTTTCTCCCGTCGACGCTCCCCTTCTCTCCCGAACACCCTGCTGCATATCCTTATGCAGAGTCCATCACGGGTGAATAGACGAGAGGGGTCGGGCGGCATGACCGACAGCACGGCCGGCCGACTGCAGGCGCTCTTCGAGGGGCACCGGCTGACGCCGACACAGCGCCGGATCGCCCACTGCATGGTGCGGCGCGCCGGTGACGTGCCGTTCCTCTCCAGCGTCGAGCTCGCCGAGCTCGCCGGGGTCAGCCAGCCCTCCGTCACCCGCTTCGCCGTCGCCCTCGGCTTCGACGGCTACCCGGCGCTCCGCCGCCATCTGCGCGAGGTCGCGCCCCCCGAGCCCGACGCGGGCGGGGGCGGGGGCGAGACGCTCAACGAGTACCAGCAGGCCGTGCTCGCCGAGATCGAGAACCTCCGGCACCTGGCCGGGCTGCTCGCCGACCCCACGCCCGTCGAGCGGGCCGGCCGGCTGCTCGCCGGCTCCCGCCCGCTGCCCGTCCTCGGGCTGCGGGCCGCCTCTTCGCAGGCCCGCGGCTTCGCCTACTTCGCCGCCAAGGTGCACCCCGACGTCCGGCTCCTCGACGAGGCCGGCTCGATGCTCACGGACCGCGTCGACGCGGCCGTCCGGGCGGGGGCGACCGCCCTGCTGTGCTTCGCGCTGCCCCGGCACCCGCGGGAGGTCGTCGAGGCCCTGGAGTACGCGCGGGCGGCCGGTCTCACGGTCGTGACCGTCGCCGAGTCGGCCTTCGCGCCCGTTGCCGCGCACAGTGATCTGCTCATCCCGGCCGCCGTCGGCACCGGGCTCGCCTTCGACACCGCCTGTGCGCCGATGATGCTCGGCCGGGTCCTCCTGGAGGCCATGGCGGACGAACTCCCGGACGCGCAGGCGCGCCTGGAGGAGTTCGACACGAAGGCGGCGGCGCGGGGCCTGTTCGTCGAGTAGGCGGGTGACCCGTCCGTCGAGGGGCCCGCGCGCACGCCCGCGGGGTCAGACGTCCAGCTCGGCCTCGATCTTCTTCAGCTGGTGGCGGGCCATCGCCAGGTTCGCCCGCTCCTTGTCCAGGGCCAGGTAGAGGAAGAGGCCGTTGGCGCCGCGGCTCTTGAGCAGCCGGATCAGGTGGTAGTGCTTGCCGAGGGTGATGAGGATGTCCTCGATCTCGTCGTTGAGCCCCAGCATCTCCATCGCCCGGACCTTGGCCCGGACGACGTCGGTGTTGCCGGCCGCTGCCATGTTGAGGTCGAGCTCCTTGCCACCCCCGATCGTGCCGAGGGCCATGCCGCTCGTGTAGTCGACGAGCGCCGCGCCGATGGCGCCGTCGATCGTGGTGGCTTCCTTGAGGGCGGTCTCGGTGTTCGCCATGGGTGTCGCACTTCCTTTTCGTGTACGTGTCTTCTGCGTGGTGCGTGGTGCGTGGTGTCAGTTCAGGTCTCTGCGTTCCAGTGCGCCGTCGACGAGCTCGCCTATCCGGGCACTGGATCTGCGGGCCTCCAGATGGAGCCGCCCGACGTTGATCCGGGGTTCCGCGAGCAGGGTCAGGACGGCCGCGCCGCCCGCCGCGTACGTGGCCACGTAGCCGCTCTCGCCGCGTACGAGCAGCTCCCGGAACCGGCCCTGGCCGGTGGAGACGGCCAGCCTCTGGCCGACGCCGAGCGCCGCCGCGGTCAGCGCGGCCACGCTCTCGGCCTCTCCGTCCACGGTGTCGTGGGCCAGGACGAGGCCGTCGGCACTGGCCGCGAGCGCCCCGGTCAGCTGGGGCAGTCGGGCCCGCAGCCGTCTGAGCTCGCCGAGGACCTCGGCTTCTGCCGTCATGAGCTGTTTCCTTTCGGCGCGCAGGCGCAGGGCACGCCTCATCACAGGTGTGCCTCCAGGGCGTCACGGAGCCGGCGCAGCAGGGCGATGTCGGGATCGGCCACCGGCAGGACCGGTAACAGGGCGGGGGGCGGCGGTGGCGGCACGGGTTCGGGGTCGAGCGGGGTCTCGACGAGTCCGGCGGCGGCGAGCCGCCGGACGTCGAGAAGGGTGTGGAAGGCGGGGCGGCCGAGCAGCCGGGCGAGGTCCGCCGGGGTCAGCACCCCGTCCGCGGCGGCGAGCAGGGCGCGCTGGCGCGCCCCCATGGTCTGGCCGGGGGCGGCGGGGCGCGGCACGACCGGGGCGGTGTCCACGGAGTCGTACGGCCAGACGGCGTCGAGGAGTTCGCGGCGACGGACCGTCTCGCGCTCGACCGCCTCGGCGGAGACCGGCCGCACCGTTCCGAACCAGTGCCCCACCCCGTAGCGGAAGCGGGTCGGCCCGCTGGTGGGGGAGAGGGCGAAGAAGGCGGCGTCGAAGACGGCCCCGAGGTGGCAGATCTCCAGCTCGCCGTCGTGGAGCCGGCCGCTGTCGACGAGGAAGCGGCCGACGGCGCGGTGGGCGCCGGCCCGGTCGACGGCCTCGTCCCAGCCCTCGCGGGGCAGGCGTCCGCCGGTGGTGAGGAGGACGTCGAGGCCGGGGGCCGCGGGGCTCTCGGCGTGCACGACCCGGCCGTCGACGAGGTAGAGCGTGCCGTGGTCGCGGAGCAGGGCGCCGGTGGCCTTCTCGGCGGCGAGCCGGACCAGCATCGGGGAGACGGGGGTGGCGACGGCGCTCATCCCAGCACCAGTCTCTCTGCGAGGTCGCGGAGTCTGAGCCTGGCGAGGGCGAGGTTGCCGGAGTCGCGGTCGAGCCAGAGATGGAGGAAGACGCTGCTGTCGAAGGAGGTCTCGACGAAGCGGAGGACGTGGTAGCCGGCGCGGGTGGTGACGATGAGGTCCTCGACGGGTGGTCCGTCCTCGGCCCCCGCGCCCCCCGCGTCCGGGTCACCGGCGCTGGTGAAGGAGTCGAACTCCGCTGCTGAGCGGGCCAGTTCGGCGGTCTCGGCGGCCGTCGTCTCGTGGTCGCCGACCGGTGAATCACCCGCCGTACCGAGGGCGAGCCCACTGGTCCAGTCGACCAGGGAGGCTCCGCGAGCGCCCGGCAGGGCCATGGCCTCCATGAGGCACTCGTCGATTCCGGGCACGCGGATTCCCCTCCCGATGCGGCGTGCGAACGTGCGGCAGTGACGGTGACGTTACTGAACGCAGCGCTCCCGGGAGGGGGTTCTGGCATTTTCCATCGGAACATGCCAGTTCACTGGGATCATTGACTCCGTTTGTGTGTCAGGTCCTGGACTCCACCGCGTTCGCGATCTCGGTCAGGTCCTTCGTGAGCGCCTTGGCGACCGCCTTCGCGCCGAAACGGGCCATCAGCTTGGCGAGGAACCCCGGCCTGCGGCCGCGGACGGGCCGGGCGGAGAAGCTCATCCGCAGGACGGTGGCCCCCGTTCCGTCGGGCGTGAGGGTGATCTCGGAGGCGTAGTGCATGCCGTGGGAGTCGGCGACCGTGACGTACCGGTCGGGCGGCTCGCACTCCGTCACGGTCATCACCTCGGTGGCCTCCTTGCCGAGCATCCGCCGGGTCTCGCGCCAGCGGGTGCCCACGCCGAAGCCGCCCTCCGTGAGCACCTCGACCCTCTCGACGCCCGAGAGGACGCGGGGCATGTCCCGCAGGTCGGTGATCGACTCCCAGACCCGCCCGGGGGAGGCGTCGACCCGGCGCTCGACGACGACGGATGTGGTGTCCGTACCGGTTCCAGTCATGGCTTCATGGAAGCCGGGCGGCCCGGCCCGCGCTACCCGGAGGGGCGTCCGGGAGCCCCTCTCCGCGCTGTCCGGCGGGCCGGCCGGACGCATCCGCGTCACGCCTGCCGGACGAGCGCGTCGGCGTGGTCGCCGCCCGACTCCGCGACGATCTCGGCGACCGTCTGGGGCGTCCGCACGGTCGTGAACGCGACCTCCCCGTCCTCGCCCACCGTGAAGCCGTGGACGCCCGGCCGGGGCAGGCTGTTGTACGCGTAGTGGTGGGCGAAGTAGTACGCGCCGGTGTCCGGGACGGCCACCACGTCGCCCGGACGGAGCAGCGGCAGCTCGCGGCCCGCGGCGAGCAGGTCCCCCGCGAAGCAGGCGGGGCCCGCGACGTCCTGGACGGCGGTCTCCCCGGTGCGGGGGCGGCCCTCGGAGTCGTACGCGAGGACGCGCAGCGGCCAGGAGTCGGGGGCGTAGACCGTACGGGTGGCCAGCTGCACGCCCGCGTGGGTGACGGCGATGGGGCGGCCGCCCGAGGTCTTGGTGTACTCCACCCGGGCGAGGACCGTGCCGTGCTTGGCGAGCAGGGAGCGGCCGAACTCGGTCACCAGGCGGTAGCGGCCGTCGAAGAGCCCGGGGGCGGTGTCGGCGAGCAGCCGGGCGTACTCGGCGTACGTCGGCGTCTCCTCGTCGGAGGTGAAGTTCACCGGCAGGCCGCCGCCGATGTCGAGGGTGTCGATCTGCTGCCGGCCGGCCGCGCGGTTGATCTCCTCGGCGAGCGCGTACGCCTCCCCGACCCCTTCGGCCATCAGGGCGAGCGGGACGCCCTGGGAGCCGGTGTGGGTGTGCAGCCGGGTCAGCCAGGGGCGCTCCAGGAAGGCCTGGACGACGGTCTTGCGGGCGCCCTCGTCGCGGAGTGCCACCCCGAACTTGGAGGTGGCCGTCGCGGTCGAGAGGGCGCCGATGGAACCGGCTCCGACCTGCGGGTTCACCCGGAGGCCGAGGGGTGAGGCGGTGGGCGCGGAGGCGACGAGCGCGTCGAGCCTGGCCAGCTCCTGGAGGTTGTCGGCGTTGACGGCGATGCCGAGCGCGAGGGCCTGCCGGAGCTCCGCCGGGGTCTTGGCGGGGGAGTCGAGCACGGTGGCGGTGGGCGGGATCCCGGCGGCGCGCGCGAGGGCCAGCTCGCCGGGACTGGCGACCTCGACGCCGAGCCCGGCCTCGTGGAGGAGGCGCAGGACGGGGACGAGCGGGGTGGCCTTGACGGCGAAGGCGTGCAGCACCGGGGCGTCGGTGACGGCGGCGAAGGCGCTGGTCAGGGCGGCTGCGGAGGCGCGGATACCGGCGGTGTCGAGCAGGGCGACGACCGGTTCGGCGGGGGAGAGGAGTCCTTGATCGACGGAGGCTCGGACGGCGAGATCGCGACGGGAGGCGGCCATGCGGTCCATCCCATCACCGGGACGGGTGGCCCCGCAGCTGTTGACTACAACTATTCATAGCGCAAGGATGTGAATATCTGAACGACATTCGAGGAGGCACCGCCATGTCAGGACCCCGCCCCGTACGAGCAGCCCGCGGTACGGAACTGAGCGCCCTGGGATGGCAGCAGGAGGCCGCCCTCCGGATGCTCCAGAACAACCTCGACCCCGAGGTCGCCGAGCACCCCGACAAGCTCGTCGTCTACGGCGGCACCGGCAAGGCCGCCCGCGACTGGCGCTCCTTCGACGCCATGGTCCGCACCCTGCGCACCCTCAAGCAGGACGAGACGATGCTCGTCCAGTCCGGCCGCCCCGTCGGCGTCATGCAGACCCACGAGTGGGCCCCCCGCGTCCTCCTCGCCAACTCCAACCTGGTCGGCGACTGGGCCAACTGGGAGGAGTTCCGGCGCCTGGAGCACCTCGGCCTCACCATGTACGGCCAGATGACCGCCGGCTCCTGGATCTACATCGGCACCCAGGGCATCCTCCAGGGCACCTACGAGACCTTCGCCGCCGTCGCCGCGAAGAAGTTCGACGGCACCCTGGCCGGCACCATCACCCTCACCGCCGGCCTCGGCGGCATGGGCGGCGCCCAGCCGCTCGCCGTGACGATGAACGACGGCGTCGCCATCTGTATCGACGTCGACCCGCGCGCCATCGAGCGCCGCATCGAGCACCGCTACCTCGACGTCAGGGCCGACAACCTCGCCCACGCGCTCGCGCTGGCCACCGAGGCGCGCGACGCCCGCCGCCCGCTCTCCATCGGCCTCCTCGGCAACGCCGCCGAACTGCTCCCGCGGATGCTCGCCGAGGGCGCCCCCATCGACATCGTGACCGACCAGACCTCGGCCCACGACCCGCTGGCCTACCTGCCGATCGGCGTGGCCTTCGAGGACATGGCCGACGCCGCCGCCAAGGACCCGGCCGGCTTCACCGCCCGCGCCCGCGAGTCCATGGCCAAGCACGTCGAGGCCATGGTCGGCTTCATGGACGCCGGCGCCGAGGTCTTCGACTACGGCAACTCGATCCGCGGCGAGGCCCAGCTCGCCGGCTACGACCGCGCGTTCGCCTTCCCCGGCTTCGTCCCGGCGTACATCCGCCCGCTGTTCTGCGAGGGCAAGGGACCGTTCCGCTGGGCCGCCCTCTCCGGCGAGGCCTCGGACATCCACAAGACGGACAAGGCGATCCTGGAGCTCTTCCCGGAGAACGAGTCCCTCCACCGCTGGATCAAGATGGCCGGCGAGCGCGTCCACTTCCAGGGCCTGCCCGCCCGCATCTGCTGGCTCGGCCAGGGCGAGCGCGACAAGGCCGGCGACATGTTCAACGACATGGTCGGCAACGGCACCCTCGCCGCCCCCCTCGCCATCGGCCGCGACCACCTCGACTGCGGCTCGGTGGCCTCCCCGTACCGCGAGACCGAGGCCATGCTCGACGGCTCGGACGCCATCGCCGACTGGCCGCTGCTCAACGCCATGGTCAACGTCGCCTCCGGCGCGTCCTGGGTCTCCATCCACCACGGCGGCGGCGTCGGCATGGGCCGCTCCATCCACGCCGGCCAGGTCTCGGTCGCCGACGGCACCAAGCTCGCGGGCGAGAAGATCCGCCGCGTCCTGACCAACGACCCCGGCATGGGCGTCATCCGCCACGTCGACGCGGGCTACGACATCGCGGAGCGCGTCGCCGACGAGAAGGGCGTGCGCGTCCCGATGCGCGAGGGCGACCAGGACGCCGAGGGTGACACCGCGTGAGCGACAGCTTCCACGCCATGTGGCGGTCGCTGCGGCCCATCGGCCGCAGCGCCGCCTCCGGCGGCTACCGGCGCTACGCCTGGACCGAGGCCGACGCCGACTGCCGGCTCTGGTTCCGCATGCAGGCCGAGGCCCGCCGCCTGGACGTCGAGACCGACCGCAACGGCAACCAGTGGGCCTGGCTCGGCGACCCGACGGCCGGCGACGCCGTCGTCACCGGCTCGCACCTGGACTCCGTCCCCGACGGCGGCGCCTTCGACGGCCCCCTCGGCGTCGTCTCCGCCTTCGCCGCCCTCGACGAACTCCGCTCGCGCGGTGTCTCGTTCAAGCGCCCCCTCGCCATCACCAACTTCGGAGACGAGGAGGGCGCCCGCTTCGGCCTCGCCTGCGTCGGCTCCCGCCTCACCGCGGGCCGGCTGACGAAGGAGCAGGCGTACGAGCTCCGCGACGCCTCCGGCACCAGCCTTCCGCAGGCCATGGAGGCGGCCGGACACGACCCCTCGACCATCGGACCGGACCCCGAGCGGCTCGCCCGCGTCGGAGCGTTCGTCGAACTCCACGTCGAACAGGGCCGCGCCCTCGACCTCTCCGGCGACGCCGTCGGCATCGCCTCCTCCATCTGGCCGCACGGCCGCTGGCGGTACGACTTCGCGGGTGAGGCCAACCACGCCGGCACCACCCGGCTCGTCGACCGCCGCGACCCGATGCTCACCTACGCGGAGACGGTCCTCGCCGCCCGCCGCGAGGCCGAGCTCGCCGGGGCCGTCGCCACCTTCGGCAAGATCGCGGTCGAGCCGAACGGCGTCAACGCCATCCCGTCCCTGGTGCGCGGCTGGCTCGACGCGCGCGCCGCGGACCAGGACTCCCTGGACACGGTCGTCGCCGGAGTCGAGACGGCGGCCCGCGACTACGCCCGGCGCCACGGCATCGACCTCAACGTCGTCCAGGAGTCCTTCACCCCGGTCGTGGACTTCTCGCACACCCTGCGCGACGAGCTCTCCCGCATCCTCGGAGAGTCGGGCAAGGTGCCGGTCCTCGGCACGGGCGCGGGACACGACGCGGGTATTTTGTCCGAATCGATCCCGACCGCCATGCTGTTCGTACGGAACCCCACCGGCGTCTCGCACTCCCCGGCCGAGTTCGCGGCCGAGGACGACTGCGTGGCCGGGGTCCTCGCACTCGCCGACGTACTGGAGGAGCTGGCGTGCCGCTGACGACGTACTGGCTGGAGCACGCCTGGCTCGACACCCACGTCGAGCCGGGCGTGGCCCTCGAGGTCTCCTCGGACGGCCGCATCGCCGCCGTCCGCACCGGGGTCGACACCCCGCCGCCCGGCGCCGCCGTCCTGCGCGGCCTGACGATCCCCGGCCTGGCCAACGCCCACTCGCACGCCTTCCACCGCGCCCTGCGCGGCACCGTCCAGGTCGGCTCCGGCACCTTCTGGACCTGGCGCGAGACGATGTACACCGTCGCCCAGCGCCTCACCCCCGACAGCTACTTCGCCCTCGCCCGCGCCGTGTACGCGGAGATGGCACTCGCCGGCATCACGGCCGTCGGCGAGTTCCACTACCTCCACCACGCGCCCGGCGGCACCCCCTACGCCGACCCCAACGCCATGGGCGAGGCCCTGATCGCCGCCGCGGGCGAGGCCGGCATCCGCATCACCCTCCTCGACACCGCCTATCTCTCCGCCGGCTTCGGCGCCGCCCCCGAGCACCACCAGCTCCGCTTCACCGACGGCACCGCCGACCGATGGGCCGAGCGGGTGTCCGCGCTCAAGGAACGCGACGGCGTACGCCTGGGAGCGGCGATCCACTCCGTACGGGCCGTCCCCGCGGACCAGCTCACCACGGTGGCCCGGTGGGCCCAGGACCGTGAGGCCCCCCTCCACGTCCACCTCTCGGAGCAGACCGCCGAGAACGACGCCTGCCTCGCCGCCCACGGCCGCACGCCCACCCGGCTCCTCGCCGACCACGGTGTGCTCGGCGCACGGACGACGGGCGTCCACAACACCCACATGACCGACGCCGACATCGCGCTGATCGGCTCGACGTCCACCGGCACCTGCATGTGCCCGACGACCGAGCGGGACCTCGCGGACGGCATCGGCCCGGCGGTCGCCCTCCAGCGCGCCGGCTCCCCGCTCTCCCTCGGCAGCGACAGCCACGCCGTCGTCGACCTGCTCGAAGAGGCGCGGGCCATGGAACTCGACGAGCGCCTGCGCACCCGCACCCGCGGCCACTGGACGGCGGCCGCCCTGCTCCGCGCGGCGACGGCCGACGGACACGCGGCCCTCGGCTGGGCCGACGCGGGAACCCTGGAGGCCGGTGCGCTCGCCGACTTCACGACGATCGCGCTGGACTCGGTCAGGACAGCGGGACCGGTACCGCGTCTGGCAGCCGAGACGGCGGTATTCGCAGCGTCGGCCGCGGACGTCCGGCACACGATCGTGGGTGGCCGCCGGATCGTCCGGGACGGGATCCACCACTCCGTGCCGGACGTCGGCCAGGCCCTCGCGGACTCGATCGCCGCCCTGCGCGGCTGAAGGAGACACCCCCCACCATGAACACCGGCCCCGCGGCGACGAACAGCCCGGTGGCGACCTCCGCCCCCACGAGCGCGAACAGCGCCGTGGCGACGGCCGCCACCGCCATCGTCAACATCGCCAGTCTCGTCACCAACGACCCCTCTCTCGGTGATGGAACCCCTCTCGGCCTGATCCAGGACGCGGCCGTCGTCATCGACGGCGACCGCGTGGTCTGGGTCGGTGAATCCAGCAAAGCACCGGCCACTGACAACCGGGTCGACGCCGGCGGCCGGGCCGTGATCCCCGGCTTCGTGGACTCCCACTCGCACCTCGTCTTCGCGGGCGACCGCACGGCCGAGTTCAACGCCCGCATGTCCGGCCAGCCGTACAAGGCGGGCGGCATCCGCACCACGGTCGCGGCGACGCGAGCGGCGACCGACGCCGAGCTCTCGGCCAACGTCGCCCGCTACCTCCACGAGGCGCTCCGCCAGGGCACCACGACCTTCGAGACCAAGTCCGGCTACGGCCTCACGGTCGAGGACGAGGCCCGCGCCCTCCGTATCGCCGCCGAACACACCGACGAGGTCACCTACCTCGGCGCGCACATCGTCTCCCCGGACTACGCCGACGACCCGGCGGCGTACGTGGAGCTGGTGACCGGCGAGATGCTCGACGCCTGCGCCCCGTACGCCCGCTGGGTCGACGTCTTCTGCGAGAAGGGCGCCTTCGACGGGGACCAGGCCCGCGCGATCCTCACCGCGGGCAGGGCGAAGGGCCTCCACCCCCGGGTGCACGCCAACCAGCTCACCTACGGCCCCGGCGTCCAGCTGGCGGTCGAGCTCGACGCGGCGAGCGCGGACCACTGCACGCACCTCACGGACGCGGACGTGGACGCCCTGGCGAACGGGTCGACGGTCGCGACCCTCCTCCCCGGGGCGGAGTTCTCCACCCGCGCCCAGTGGCCGAACGCCCGCCGCCTCCTGGACGCGGGCGTGACGGTGGCCCTCTCCACGGACTGCAACCCGGGCTCCTCCTTCACATCCTCGGTCCCGTTCTGCATCGCGCTCGCGGTACGGGACATGGGCATGACCCCCGACGAGGCGGTCTGGTCGGCCACGGCCGGCGGCGCGGCGGCCCTGCGCCGCACGGACGTCGGCCGTCTGACGGCCGGCAGCCGCGCGGACCTCACGGTCCTGGACGCCCCGTCCCACGTCCACCTGGCGTACCGCCCCGGAGTTCCGCTGGTGTCGGAGGTGTGGCGGGCGGGCGTGCGGGTGGTCTGAGCACCGGAACCGGCCGGGCCGGCCGCGCCCTGCTCAGGGAGCGGCCGGGGGCGGGGTGCGGTGGCTCAGCACGTTGATCACGCGGCCGTCCGGGTCCCGGGCGAAGAAGCGGCGGACGCCCCAGGGTTCGTCCGTCAGGGGGTGGACGATCTCGGCCCCCGAGGCGCGGACCGCCGCGTACGCCGCGTCCACGTCGTCGACCTCCACGCTCAGGTCCGGGGTGACCGGCGCGGTCAGGTCGTGGGTCATCAGACTGATCTGGGCCGCCAGGGTCGACGGCGAGGCGAGGGTCGCGATCCAGCCGTGGTCCATGACCTGCTCGAAGCCGAGCAGCGCGTAGAAGTCGCGGTTCTCCCCGGGCGAGGACGTCCGGAGGTTGGGGACGGCGCGGCGGATGCTCATCGGTGGCTCCCGGACGTCGGCAGGGTCTCGGCGGGTTCGGCGGATGCGGCGGGCTGGTTCTCGCGGACGGCGATCGGCAGTGGTCCCATGAACCGCACCCTAGACGCGGGCACCCCGCCGGCGGGGGACGGCTCAGCGGGCCGCGGCCGTCACCAGCTCCGCCACCAGTTCCGCCGCCCCGTCCAGGACCGCCCGTTCCTCCTCCGTCAGATGAGGGTCCTGCGCCCGTCGGGCCCGTGCCGTGCCGATATGGGGGAGGACCGGGGTGTCGGTGGCCGACAGGAGCGCGGCCAGGGCCTCCCGCGCCCCCGGGGCGTACGGGCCGGGGGAGAGCGCGACCTCCGCGAGGAGCAGCGCCGACATCGCGTGGTCCAGGCCCGGCGGGTGCCCCTCCTCCGCCGTCTCCCAGTCGATGACGACGGGCCCCCGGTCCGTGAGGACCACGTTCCCCGGGTGCAGGTCCAGGTGCGAGGGCGGCGCTCCCGGCAGCGCGTGCAGTCCGGCCAGGAGTTCGGCGATCAGCGCGCCCGCCGGCCCCGGTTCGTACGTGCCGGCGATCAGGGCGTCCAGGAGCGTCGGTCCCGTGAGGCGCTCCATCACCAGGTCCGGGCCCTCCGCACGGCGTACCGCCGGAACCGGGTAGCCCTGCTCCGCCAGCCGGATCATGAGCTTCCCCTCGCGGGTCGTGTCGCCGCCGTCCCGGCACCGTCGCAGAACCCACCGCGCGTCCCCGGGCAGCGCGTACACGTCCGCCGTCCGGCCCCGTCCGACGATCTCCAACTCGTCCATCCCACCGATCCCTTGACCACCGCGGTTCCCCTTCGTGTCCACTCCTTCACGGGTTGGTCACGGAAAGACCCAGTATCCCTGCCACTGACGACCACGGAGCGGTACCGTCCTGTTCGGCAGCACTCAGGGGAATGACCGGGGGGTCGGCAAGGTGAGCGCTTTCCGTATGCGGATCGTGAGGCCGGGGGGGCTGAGCGAGCGCGAGATCGAGGCCTGGCGGGAGCTGCGCGTCAAAGCCGGCGGGCCCGCGAACCCCTTCATGGAGCCGGAGTTCACCCGCGCGGTGGCCGAGGTGCGCCCCCGGTCGAGGGTCGCCGTGTGGTGGGAGGACGACGAGCCGGTCGGCTTCTTCCCGTTCGAGAAGGGTCCGCTCGGCCGGGGCCGCGCCATCGGCTACGGGGTCTCCGACAGTCAGGGCGCCGTCCTGCGGCCCGGACTGCGGCCGGGCGCACGGGCGTTGCTGCGGGCCTGCGGTCTCACCGTCTGGGAGTTCGACAACCTGGAGGACGGGCAGCCCGTCTTCGAGGGCGCGGCGGCCGAGTCCTTCGCCTCGCCCGTGATCGACGTCGGCGAGGGGTACGCGGCCTACGAGGCCCTGCTGCGGGCCCAGTCGCCCAAGTTCCTCAAGACCACCCTCGCCAAGGAGCGCAGACTCGGGCGGCAGGCCGACGGGGAGGTGCGGTTCGTCTTCGACGAGCGCGATCCGGCCGCCCTGGACACCCTCATGGAGTGGAAGTCCGCCCAGTACCGCAGGACCGGGCGGGGCGACCGCTTCGCCCAGGGATGGATCACCGGGCTGGTCCGCCACCTCCACGAACTCCGCACGCCCGGCTGCTCCGGAGTGCTGTCCGTGCTCTACGTGGGGGACCGGCCGATCGCCGCGCACTTCGGGCTGCGGTCGGCGACCGTGCTGTCCTGCTGGTTCCCCGCGTACGACCCCGAGTTCGCGAAGTACTCGCCGGGCCTCGTCCTCCACCTGCGGATGGCGGAGGCCGCGGCCGCCGCCGGGATCGGGATGCTCGACCTGGGGCGCGGCGCCGCCGAGTACAAGGACTCCCTGAAGACGGGGGAGTCGACGGTCTACGAGGGTGCCGTCGTCCGCCCGGGAGCGCTGGGCGCCCTGCACTGGCTGCGGCGGGAGCCCCCGCTGCGGGTGCACCGCTTCATCCGGACCCGCCCGGCCCTCGCGGCCCGGGGGCGCGCCGCCCTCAACACGCTGGCCCGCCTGCGGGGACACCGTTAGCCACCCCGCGGTGCCGGCACCCGCGCCGGTGACCGGGCGCGTACTCCTCGGGCGGGTGCCCGCGCCGCCGGTTCGCCCGGGTGACCTCGCCGGCCGTCCACCGGCCCGGTCCGCACCCGCCACGCCGGCCCCTCAGGGGCCCGCCCCGTCCGCAGCGCCCACCCTCGTACGTCTCTGGGGAGACCCCCGATGAGCAGCACCCCCGCCCCCCGGCCCCTCTCGGTCGCCGAGCTCGATCTCGACGCGCCCGACGGACCCGTCCTCGGCTTCCGGCCCGCGCCCGGCGGACCGGACGTCGTGCCCGGTGACGTCTACGCGCTCGTACGGCTCCGGGGCCGGCCCGCGGCCACCGTCGTCGGCACCGTCGCCGAGGGCGAGGACCCCGCCGAGGTGCTCGCCGCCCTCGCCCGGCGCCGGCTCTCGGAGACCGCGAAGGCGCCCCGCACCGACGCCGAGCGCCGCGCCGAGCGCCCGGCCTCCGCCGGGCGGGAGGACGGTCGAACGGAGGGCCGCACGGAGGGCCGCGCGGACGGTCGTGCGCCGGCCGGGACGCCCGCCGCTCCGCGTACCTCCGTCGTCGTCGCCACCCGCGAGCGGCCCGAGCAGCTCGCCCGCGCCCTCGACTCGCTCCTCGCCCAGGACCACCCGGACTTCGAGCTGATCGTCGTCGACAACGCGCCCCGCACCTCCGGCACCCATGCGCTCGTCACCCGCGCGTACACCGACCGCGTCCGGTACGTCCGCGAGGACACCCCCGGGCTCGCCACCGCGCACAACACCGGCCTCGCCGCCGCCGAGGGCGCCGTCGTCGCCTTCACCGACGACGACGTGATCGCCGACCCGCACTGGCTGACCGCCCTCACCGAGCCCTTCGCCGCCGACCCGGGCCTCGGCTGCGTGACCGGGCTGATCCTTCCCGCCCGGCTCCGCACCCCCGCCCAGATCCTGCTGGAGTCGCACGGCGGCTTCGCCAAGGGCTTCGCCCCCCGCGTCTACGACCCGGCACACCCGCCCGCCGACGAGCCGCTCTTCCCCTTCACCGCCGGCAGCTTCGGATCCGGCGCCAACATGGCCTTCCGGGCGGCGGCCCTCCGGCAGGCCGGCGGCTTCGACCCGGCGACCGGCACCGGGACCGCGGCGAAGGGCGGCGACGACCTGTACGCCTTCGTCGCCGTCCTCGCCGCCGGCTTCCGCCTCCGCTACACCTCGCAGGCGCTCGTCTGGCACCACCACCGCGACACCTGGCAGGACCTGCGGAACCAGGCGTACGGCTACGGGGCCGGACTCACCGCGTACCTCACCGCGACCCTGGTCCGCAGCCCCCGTCTGCTGCCCGCCCTGCTCACCCGGCTGCCGCGCGGCCTCGCCCACGCCCGGACCATCACCGCCCGGCGCGGGGACGGGGACGGCGGCGGGGACGGCGTGCCCGGGGAGCACGGCACCCAGCAGCACCCCTGGCCCCGAAGCCTCTCCCGACTGGAGCGACGCGGCATGCTCTACGGCCCGATCGGATACGCCAAGGCCCGCTCCGCGGCGCGGGCCGCGGCACGCGGACAGGCCCGGCGCGGGAAGGGAGCCACGGCCCGGTGACGCACGCACCCGTCCCCACCCGGATACCCGTCCTCCTCTACCACGCCGTGATGGAGGACCCTCCGGACTGGATCGCCGAATTCACCGTCTCGCCCAAGGAGTTCGCCTCCCAGCTCGACGCGATCGTCGGCTGCGGCCGTACCGCGATCACCGTCGGCACCCTCGCCGCGCACTTCGCCGACGGCACCCCGCTGCCGCCCCGCCCGGTCGTCCTCACCTTCGACGACGGCTTCGCCGATCTCGTCGGGCCGACCGCCGAGGCCCTCGCCTCCCGCGAACTGCCCTCCACCGCCTACCTCACCACGGGTGCCATCACCCCCGGCCGGCCCTGTCTGCTGCCGCCCGCGCCGATGATGACCCTCGCGCAGGCGCCGCTGCTCGAGCAGTACGGGATGGAGGTCGGCGCGCACACCGTCACCCATCCCCAGCTCGACACCCTCGTGCCGCGGGCCCTGCGCCGCGAACTGCGCGAGTCGAAGCTGGTCCTGGAGGACGTCCTCGGGCACGAGGTGCTGCATCTCGCCTACCCGCACGGCTACAACAGCCCGGCCGTCCGGCGGGCCGCCGCGGCAGCTGGGTACACCTCGGCCGTCGCCGTCCGGCACGCGCTCAGCTCCGGGACCGACGAGATCTACCGCATCTCCCGGCTCATCCTCCGGCGCGGGCACACCGTCGCCGACGTCGAGCGGTGGATGGAGGGGCGGGGTGCGAAGGCGGCGCCGTTCCCGGACTCGCTGCCGACGGTGGGCTGGCGGATGTACCGCAGGGCCCGCGCCCTGCTCAGGGGACCCGAGTTCGCCGGCTGACCGGCGGACCGTCCGAAGATCGACAACTCCGGCGATCCGTCCGAGAGTTGAAAGCCCGAACAAAACCGAAGTACCTTCCTGTACTTCGCCGAAGGGGACAGTTCGTGGGGGGAGAGGCCGTGCAGCGTCAGGGGCCCGCACCGGTGACCGGGAGCGGCGTGCCGCCGCAGTCCCCTGCCACGGACCGGGAGGCGGAAGAGGCCGGGACGGCGGACAACCGTCCCGAGGAGAGGGAAGCGGAGCGGAGGGAAGCACCGACGGGGGAAGCACCGACGGGGGAAGCGGCGGCGGGGGAATCGGTCGGACCCGAGGCCGGGAAGTCCGCGTCCGCGATACCCGAGGCCGGGAAGCCCGCGTCGGCGATACCCGAGTTCAGGAAGCCGTCGCCCGCGATATCCGAGGCCGGCAAGCCCGCGCCTACGACAGCCCCGGCCGAGGCGCCCGCACCCGCCGGCCCCGAGGCCGGGACGCCCGCACCCGTCGGGTCCGCGTCCCGGCCCGTCCGGCGCGGTCGCCTCACCGCCGCCCTGCGCTCCCCCGACGCGCTCAACCTCGTCCCCCTCCTCGTCGCCGCCGCCCTCTGGCTCTGGGCCCTGCCCGGGATCGACTTCCGGGACATCGAGGAATTCGGTCTCCTCGACCGTTTCCCGCTCACCTTCTACGCCGCCCTCACCGTTCTGACCTGCGGATTCGTCCTCACCCTGCGGCGGGCGGGAACCGCCCCGCTCTGGCCCGCCACTTACTGCGCGGCCATGCTGGTCGCGCTCAAGGCGCCGCCCGCGATCCTCTACGACACCGTCCGCTACGCCTGGGCGTCCAAGCACGACGCGATCATCAGCAGGCTGCTCCACGAGGGCACCGTCCACCCCGGGCGCGAGCTCTCCGGCGGCATGGGCGCCTACGACCAGTGGCCCGGATTCTTCTCGCTCGACGCCGCTCTGGTCCGCGCCTTCGGCGTGGACGCCGCCGCCTCGTTCATCAACTGGGCCCCGGTCGCGCTCGGTCTGCTCACCGTCCCCGTCCTGATCCTCGTCTACCGCACCTTCAGCGACGACTGGCGTCTCGTGTGGACCGGTGTGTGGATCTTCCAGCTGGCGAACTGGGTGGGCCAGGACTACCTGTCCCCGCAGGGCTTCTCGTACCTGCTGTACCTCACCGTC
The DNA here is from genome assembly GCF_014656215.1 of Streptomyces zaomyceticus. Lineage (GTDB taxonomy): Bacteria > Actinomycetota > Actinomycetes > Streptomycetales > Streptomycetaceae > Streptomyces > Streptomyces zaomyceticus. Next base: position 55,490 of record NZ_BNBZ01000034.1, read on the forward strand.
TTCGCCGTCGTCGTCCGGCACTTCGTGCTGCCCGGTTCGGCGGGGACGCTGCGCGACCGGGGGACGCTCGACCCGGCCGCCGCGGCCGTCCCGCCGCCCACGACGACCCGGCAGCGGGCGGTCGCCGTCCTCATCCTGCTGCCGGTCGTCGCCACCATCAACGCCAGCCACCAGCTCACCCCCGTGATGCTGTGCGCGACGCTCTTCGCGCTCTGCCTCACCCGCCGCTACCGCAACATCGGACTGCTCGTCACCTCCGGCGCCGTCATGCTGGTCTGGAACCTCACCATGGGCCGGGAGCTGTTCCTGGACACCCTCGGCACCCTGCGTGAGAAGGCCGGCGACCTGCTCGGCAACTCCCGCCCCGGCTTCGCGGGCGACCCGACCGGCCCCGGACCGGAACTCGTCGGCAGCGCCAATGTGCTGATGGTGCTCGCCCTCGGCGGCCTCGCCGTCGCCGCCGTGCTCCTGCGCCGCAAGCTGGTCCGCAGCGCGCTGCCACTGGTGCTCGCCGCCGCCGCGCCGCTGCCGATGTTCGCCGTCAACGACTACGGCGGCGAGATGATCTTCCGGGTCTACCTCTTCGGACTGCCCGGCTCGGCCTTCTTCGCCGCCGCCGCGCTCGTCCCCGCCGCCGGGGCGGTGAGCCGCGGTGCCGTGATCGCCCGCCGCGCGACCGCCGTCGCCCTGCCCGTCACCCTCGTCGCCATGCTGGCCGGCTTCCTGCCCTCGTACTACGGCAAGGAGGGCATGCACTACGCGCCGCCCGGCGAGACCGCCCTCACCCGCCGCGCCTTCGACCGGGCGCCCGAGGGCGCCCTGATCCTCGCCGCGACGGGTGCCTTCCCCGACGCGTACTACCGCTACGACCACTACGAGCGCTGGTTCTTCACCGAGCAGGAGGTGGACGAGAACCTGCGGATGCTGAAGGACCCGGCCGGATACCTCGCCGGCGGCATCCCGGCGGACCGTCCCGCGTACGTGATCCTCACCCGCACCCAGGGCGAGGCCGTCATCGGCGAGGGCTACCTGCCGGAGGGCGGCTTCGACTCGCTCCGGGGGGCCCTGAAGCGCTCCCCGCTCTTCCAGGTCGTCGAGGAGAACACCTACGGGGTCGTCCTCCGCTACCGGCCCACCACCGGTGGCTGAGCCGCGCCCGCGTCCGGACACCGCAGGACCCCGAGAAGCACGAGGAGCAGCCACGCCATGGCCCACCCACGCCTGACCCCGCGAGTCCAGCGCAGAGCCGCCCTCGCGGCCTCCGGATGGGTCGCCCTCGCGGCGACCGCCTTCCCCGGGGGTTCTCCGCTGCGCTGGATACCCGTCCTCGCCTTCGTCGCCCTCGCCCCGGGCCTGGCGCTGCTGCTCCCGCAGCCGCTCGGGCTGCGTCCGGGTGCCCGTCTGGAGGCCCTGGCGCTCGCCGCGCCCGTCAGCCTCTCCGTGGCCACCCTGGTGGCGACCACCCTGTTCCTGACGAAGGCCTTCTCGCTCACCTTCTTCCTGGTCGTCCTCGCCCTCTTCGTGAGCGTCGCCTCCACGCTGCCCGGAGTGCCGCTCCCGGCCGCGACCCGCGGTGCCGTGGAGCGCGACGGCGCCCGGAGCCCCCGATTCGAGATGCCGCTGTTCCGTCGACGAGGGACCGGTGGGGGCGGGTGACCGGCCGCCACGGCAGGGGCGACCCCTGGACCCGCCTCGCGATCGCGCTCGCCGCCGTCGGCGCGCTGACCGCCGGCATCGGGGTCTGGTCGACCCTCACGGAGGACGACGGCCGCTGCACCCCCGACGCCCGTCTGGTCGCCCCCTGCGGGGCCTGGTGGGGCGCGTACATCCCGTACGACGAGGACAGTTCGCTCACCCGGCCCGTGTACGCCTTCGAGAAGAAGATCGGCCGCAAGCTCGACCTCGTCTACACGTACCACGACATGTCGGGGAGCAAGGCCGACGGCGAACTGCTCACCCCCGACGAGCGGGAACTCGGCCGCGAGCGCCTGCTCATGCTGGCCTGGGAGTCCACGGTGTGGACCGAGAAGCACCACGCCAACTGGACCGAGAAGCAGCTCGGCTGGAAGAACATCGCCTCCGGGGCGTACGACACCTCCGTCATCGACCCGCAGGCCCGGCGGATCAAGGAGTACGGCAAGCGGGTCTTCTTCTCCTTCGACCAGGAGGCCGACTTCCGCATCCCCGAGGGCGCCGGCACCCCCGAGGAGTACGTGGCCGCCTACCGCCACCTCCACGACCGCTTCGAGAAGCTGGGCGTCACCAACGTGGTGTGGGTGTGGACGGTCTCGGGCTACCTCGGCAACGCCGACGCGATGAAGCGGCTCTACCCCGGGGACGCGTACGTCGACTGGATCGGCATGGACCAGTACAACTACTACCTCTGCCACAAGTCGCCCGACTGGCTCGACTTCGAGAAGAGCCAGCGGCCCAGCTACGACTGGCTCCGGAAGAACATCTCCGCCGACAAGCCGATCATGCTCTCCGAGTTCTCCACCGCCCCCGACCCGAAGAGGCCCGAGCGGCAGCGCGACTGGTACACCGCGATCCCGAAGGTGGCGCCGACCCTGCCGGAGGCACGCGCGTACGTGCACTGGAACCGCGCGGTTCCCGGCCCCGGCTGCGACCTGACCATCGACGCGGGACCGGGGCTGGAGGGCTACCGGATCGCCGGCCGGGACCCGTACTTCCGGCAGGACGTGCCGGACCGCTGACCCCTCGGCGTCCTGAACCGCCGACCCACCGGCCCGGACCGCCGACCCACCGGCCCCGACCGCCGACCCACCGGCCCGTGCCCGGGCGGACGGGCGGACTCAGGGACGCGGGCCCGAGGTCAGCCCCCGGAAGGCGCACACCGCCATCGTGCCCCCGGCCAGGCCCAGGAAGAGCGGGAGCGGGGCGGTGGCGAAGGCCTGCTGCCCCGCCCAGCCCGCCCAGACCAGCACCCACACCACACCGGCCGTGACCCGCGCGCCCACCCCGACCACCCGGAGCAGCAGGGCCGCCAGCACCAGGCTCAGCGCCTGGAGCACGACGGGCGCGGCGGCCCGCTGCACCCCGTCGCCCAGGAGCGCCGCGCCGGGACCGTCCGCCTCGGCCGGCCACAGACCGAGCAGGGGCGGCGCGGTGTGCAGGGCGAGGAAGGTGGCGAGCAGCACCGTCCCGGCGAACGCGGGCCGGAACACGCGGAGTCCGACGGCGGCGCCCTGGAGGGCGACCAGGATCAGCCCCGCGGCGAGCGTGACCGGGGGCAGCGCCGCGAGCAGCCCCGTCCCGGAGAGCGTCGCCACGTCCAGCTCGCCGGACCGGGCGAGCGGGAACCAGAAGAGCCCGGCCGCCAGGCCGAGCAGCAGCCACAGCCGGGTCACCGCCCGGTCCGAGCCGTCCGTCCGCTCCGCCCGCGGGTCCGGTGCTCTCGGTCCGGCCGCCGGCGCGGCCCGGTCCGGGGCCTCCTCCGCGGGCTGCCGGGGGACGAAGACGGGGATGCCGAAGGCCGGCGTCACCGATTCGTGCGCGCCCCGCAGATAGGCGCTCTCGCGCGCCCAGTTGGTGCCGTATCCGTCCTCCGCGCGCTCCTTGACCCGTGCCGCCGCCCGGGGGCGTTCGGCCGGGGCCCGCCCCTTGAGCGTGGCCCGCAGTCCCGGTACGGAGGCCACCGCCATCAGGGTCATCGAGCCGAGGACGGCGATCCCGGCCCCGCTGATGCCGTACGGGCCGAGCAGCACGGCCGCGCTGCCGAGCACCAGGAGGCACATGGCGCCCTGGAGGACGGCGAGCATGCCCGTACGGCCCTGGACCCGCAGCACGCCGATGTAGAGCTCCACGGCGACCCGGGGGAGCGCGGCGGCGGCGAGCAGCCGCAGCACGGTGGAGCCGTTGTCCGTGTAGCTCTGGCCGAAGGGCGCGAGGATCAGCGGGGCGAAGACGACGAGGACGAGGACGACCGGGACGAGCAGCAGGATCATGCGGCGCAGCGCGCCCCGTACGCCCTCGGCGAGCGACTCGGGGCTGTGCGAGGCGTGCGCGGTGAGCGAGGAGGCCATGTTGATGGCCATGAACTCCATCGTGCCGCCGACGGTGTACGCCGTGTAGAAGAAGGCGTTGTGGGCGGCGTCGAAGCGGACGGCGACCATCACCGGCAGCAGGCTGATCATGACGAGGCTGAAGAACGCGCCGACGGAGTCCCCGGCGATGAAGCGGCCGATCTCCCGCATGCCGGGCGGTTCGCGGTCCCGGTCGGCGCGGGCCTGCTGGGGGATGAGCCGGCGGAAGACGAGCCAGCCGAGCGGCAGGACGGAGAGCACGATCGCCGCCGCCCAGGAGACGAAGACGCCGAGGACCGGTACGGCGGCCGCGAGCAGGACGAGCAGGACGAGCTTGCCGAGCGAGAAGACCGCGTTGCCGACGGGAACCCAGATCGCCCGTCTCAGCCCGGTGAGCACCCCGTCCTGGAGGGTGAGCAGGGCCCAGCCGACGGCGGAGGCGGTGAAGAAGATCCCGGCGGAGACGGTGCCGAGCGGGGCGTACGAGGGACCCCACAGGTCGAGGGTGAGCAGGAAGACACCGCAGGCGACGGCGACGACGACCGTGCTGACCAGGTACAGGCGGACGACCAGCGGGCCGGTGGCCCGGCCGGCGCGGGGCACGTACCGGACGACCGCGCCGGACAGGGTGGTCGCCGTGATGGAGGCGAGCATCCGCTGGGCGGCGATGGCGGCGGAGCCCTGCCCGACGGCCTCCTCCGTGTAGTAACGGGCGGCGATCAGCCAGAAGCCGAGCCCGAGTGCGGCCGAGACACCGGTGGAGAGCATCAGGGCGTAGGCGTTGCGGAACATGGAGTTCTCGCCGCCGTCGTCCTTCGCCTCGGCCGGTGCCGGCCCGTGGATCTCCGCGTCGGCCGTGTCCGGCCCCCGCAGCCGTACCGTGTCGGTCACCGGGCGCCGCCGGGGACCATCGAGGGCCGCGCCGGGCGGACCCCCGCGCCGCGGAGCACGGCGAGGACCTCGTCCGCGCGGCGCGGGTCCACGGGCAGGGCGTGCCGGGCGAACCAGGCGGCCGGCTCCGGCGCGGGGGAGAGCTCGGTGAAGGCCTCGCCCGCGTAGCTGTCGAGCGGCGGGTCGTAGAGGTAGCCGGTGGTGATCCGGTGCCGGGCCAGGGCGGCGACGGCCGCGTCCCGCTCCTCGACGAGCAGCGGCACCCGGTACAGCGGCTGTGCCTCTCCGCCCGGGGTCCCGTCTCCCGGTGTCCCGTACTCGCTCGCCCGGAGCCGGACGGTGCCCGCCCGGTGGGCTTCGAGGACGCCGTCGAGCCGGGCGAACCTGCGGGTGGTGCGGCGGAGCCTGCCGGAGCCGGGCCGGAGGCGGTAGTCGTGCATGTCGACGCGGACCCAGGAGTGGAAGGGTTCGAGCGCGGGCGCCGCAGGGAGGGCCTCGCGCAGCGCGTCGGCGCGGAGCGGCATCCGTATCTCCTCCCGCTCCTCGAGACCGAGCCGGCGCACGGCGGCGCGCGCGGCGCCGACCAGGCGCAGCCCGCGCAGGGTGGCCTCGGCGTACGGGCGCACCAGATGGGCGAGTTCGGCCCCGGGCCGGGTCGGGTGCAGCAACGCGTCGCGGGCGGCGGCGAGTTCCGGGCGCAGCGACGGGTCGGCGAGGGCGAGGAAGCCGCCGGTCTTGGCGGCGGTGTGCTTGGAGAGGCTGAAGACGGACGCCTCGCCGTACGTGCCGACCGGGCGGCCGCCTACGGTGGACCCGATCGCGTGGGCCGCGTCCTCGATCAGCGGGATGCCGAGCCGGTCGCAGCGCTCCCGCAGCTCCGGTGCCGGGTCGGGGTTCCCGTACAGATTGGTGGTGAGGACGGCGGAGAGCCCGCTCCAGACGGACTCGGGCACGGCGGCCGTGTCGATCGATCCGTCGCGCGGGTCGAGCGGTGCCTGCACGGGCCGGAGTCCGGCGGCGAGGACGACGAAGAAGATGACGTCGTCGTTGACCGGTGACATCAGCACCCGGCCGCCGGGCGCGCACCAGTGGCGCAGTGCGAGATAGAGACCGAAGCGGCACGACGGCACATAGAGGCACTCCCTGCCCCCGAGCCGCTCGCGCATGCGTTCTTCCAGTTCCGCGTACGCAGAAACCATGTGATTCCCCCCTGAACCCCCGGGCTCAATGTGGCCCAATCCGGACGGCGAGTCAACAAGGCCCTCCGGTGACGCGGAAGGGCCCGTCACGGGTCGGTAGACCGTGAACGGGCCCTTTCCGCAGCCAGTTTGACGCGCCGGCGGAGGCGGTGGAGGTCATTCCTCCAGAGTGAGTCCCCGGCGCAGCCGCGCGAGTGTGCGGGCGAGCAGCCGGGACACGTGCATCTGTGAGATGCCGAGTTCCGTGCCGATCTCCGACTGGGTCATGCCGGACACGAAGCGGAGGGAGAGGATCTGCCGTTCGCGGGCGGGCAGGGAGGCGATCATCGGCTTGAGGGAGGCGATGTACTCGATCCCGGTGAGGCCGTGGTCCTCGTAGCCCAGCCGGTCGGCGAGGGTGGCCTCGCCGCCGCCGCCGTCCTCCTCGTCGGGCTGCGCGTCGAGGGAGCTCGCGGTGTACGCGTTGCTCGCGGCCATGCCCTCGACGACCTCCTCGGGGGCGATGCCGAGTTCCTCGGCGAGTTCGGCGACGGTCGGGGCGCGGTCGAGTCGCTGGGCGAGCGTGTCACCGGCCCTGGCGAGTTCGAGGCGCAGCTCCTGGAGCCTGCGGGGTACGTGCACGGACCAGGAGGTGTCGCGGAAGAAGCGCTTGATCTCGCCGATGATCGTGGGCATCGCGAAGGTGGGGAACTCGACGCCGCGGGCGAGCTCGAAGCGGTCGATCGCCTTGATGAGGCCGATGGTGCCGACCTGGACGATGTCCTCCATCGGCTCGCTGCGGGTGCCGAAGCGGCTCGCGGCGAACCTGACGAGGGACAGGTTGAGTTCGACGAGGGTGTTGCGGACGTACGCGTGGTCGTGGGTGCCCTCTTCGAGCTCGGTCAGCCGGGCGAAGAGCTGCTTCGACAGGGCGCGCGCGTCGACCGGTCCGACACGGTCGAGGGGGCGGTCGGTGAGCTGCTCGGTGAGCTGCGCGGGGAGTGCGACGGCGCGCTCGGGGAAGGCGTCGTCGGGGCGGCGGTCGGAACGGTCGAGGGGGACTGCTGCCGACGGCGCGTCGGGGGTACGCGGGGCGTCGAGCCGGGGTGACATGGGTCTCCTTCATGGGTCTTCTGCTGCGGTTTGCGGCGCCTCCGAAGCCGGTCGTGTCGGGTGTTCTCCTCTAGCCCTACCTGCTCGACGGCGAAGGTCGCAACTGTCGACAATCCGCTTTGTCCGGTTATGTGGTGGAGCTTGGGTGCGCGAAGGGGTGCCCCGCTTGTAGGGTTCGAGGCACGTCAGTCGTCATCCGCGAGAGCGAAAGAGGCACGGCCATGGACCGCGAGCACATCGGCAGCGCACCGCCCGCGCGGCTGCGGGTCGAGGTCCGGACCGTGGGCGCGAGTGAACTCCTCGCGCCGGTGGGTGAGCTCGATCACCACACCGCCGAACTGCTGCGCTCCCCCCTGGACGACGCGCTCGAAGCGGGCCGCTCGCGGCTGGTCGTCGACTGCTCCGGTCTGGAGTTCTGCGACTCGACCGGGCTGAACGTGCTCCTCGGCGCCCGGCTCAGGGCGGACGCCGCCGGCGGTGGCGTCCATCTCGTGGGGATGCGGCCCCCGGTGGCCCGGGTGTTCCACATCACGGGCGCGGACGCCGTCTTCACCGTGCACGAGACGCTCGCCACAGCCCTTCCCGACTGAGCCCGTCCGGCGGGGCCGCCCGGCGCGCCCCGCCCGCACGGCCCGTACGACCTGCCCCTGTCCCGTCGATCGGTGAGGTGAAGCGCTGATGGACCAAGCTTCCGACGTCCGTACGCTCGCCCTCGGCGAGACCAGCGGCACCGTGCCTCTCGCCCGTGACTTCACGCGGACGGCGCTCCACGAGTGGGGCTGGCTGCCGGCCGCCACCGCCGACCGCAGAGCCGCCGCCGAGGACGTCCTCCTCGTCGTCTCCGAACTCGTCACCAACGCCTGTCTGCACGCCGAGGGCCCCGAGCGCCTCCGCGTCCTGCGGCTGCCCAAGATCCTGCGCCTCGAAGTCACCGACCGGGGTGCGGGCACGCCCGCGCCCCGCACCCCGCACCGCTCCGGACGCCCGGGCGGGCACGGGATGTTCATCGTGCAGCGGCTCTGCCTCGACTGGGGCATCGAGCGCACGCCCGGCGCCCCCGGAAAGACGGTCTGGGCCGAACTCTCCTCACCCGCTTAGGAGTCGACCGGCCGCACCGCCCGGCCCCGGCCCGCCGCGCCGCCGCACCGCCCGGCCCCGGCCCGTCGCACCGCGGCACCTTCCGGAGCCGCACCGCCGCACCTTCCGGACTCGGCCCGCCGCACCGCCCGGAGCCTGCCCGCCGTCCCTTCCGGAGCCGACCGGCCGCACCGCCCGGCCCCGGCCCGCGCTCCTCTCGGGAACCGGCCCGCGCGCCCGTCCGGCGACCGCCCCGGGACTTTCACGGTCTCTCTTCCTTCCTTCTTCTTCCCTCCGTAAGGCCTCAGGCGTACCTTGACGCCCAATCTGAAAGACCGTCAGTTACGTTGCGGTGAGGGGTGCTCGGGGTGTCCAAGGAGCCGAACCGGAGGAGAACGACCGCCGCGCTCACGGCGGCGGTGGCGGTGGCGGGCGCGGCCGTGCTCGCCGGCGCACCGGCCGCCCACGCGGCCGTCGTCGACGTCAACTACGCCTGCGAGACGAAGATCGGACCCAAGAGCGCCGTCTCGCCCGTCGACATCAAGGCCGTCAAGAACGGCAGCGCGTACACGATCACCATGTCGTTCGAGAAGGGCGTCTCCGACAGCCCGGTCGAGCTGCCCAAGGGCGTCATGACCCCGCGCGCCGACCTCGTCCTCGGCGGCGCCGACTCCGGCACCCTCAAGGTCAAGGGAACGCCGAACACGGCCGCCATCCCGCCCGACACCCCCATCAGGATCGGGACGCTCACGGGCACCTACACCCCGAAGAAGAACGGCAGGGTCACCTTCACGGCAGGGACGCTCACCGTGCACGCCCTCGGCATGGACGCCGCCGTCTGCACCCCGAAGAACAACCCCAAGGCCTCCCTCGAACTGGAGGTCACCGGCCTCTCCGGCGGCTCCGACACCCCACCGCCCTCCGGCGGCGAGGAGGAACCCGCCGCCGAACTCCCCAAGACCGGCCCGCTCGACTCCGCCACGGCCCTCGGCACCCTCGGCGGCACCGTCCTGCTGACCGGCGCCGCCGGAGTCCTCTGGCTCACGCGGCGCACGGCACGCTGATGCGGGCGGCGGCACGCTCCGGGCTCGCCGCCGCCGCGACCGCCCTCCTCGGCGCGGTCGCGGCGGCGCCCCCCGGTGCCCAGGCCTGGACGGCGGCACCCGCCGCCGGACGGCCGTACGCCTATCTGGAGGGCCCCGCCGGCAGCGTCCTCCAGGACACCCTGTCGCTGACCAACCCGGGCGCACGGCCGCTCACCGTACGGCTGAGCGGGCAGGGCGCTCCGGTGACCTTCGCCGCCCGGAGCGTGACCGTGCCCGCCAGGACCCGGGCCGACGTGCCCTTCGCCGTGACCGTCACCGCGGACACCCCGCCCGGCGAACACCGGGGGACGGTACGGGCCACGGCGGCCGACCGGGAGGTCCGTGTCGACCTGCGGCTCCGGGTCAGCGGCCCGCGGATCGCCGCGCTCACCGTCGAGGACGTCCGCGTCGACACCACCACCGGCGACCTCCGGTACACCCTGGTCAACCGGGGGACCACGGTCCTCGCCCCGCAGCTCGCGGTGCGCGCCGACGGCGTCCTCGGCACCGTCCTCGACCGGCCGGTCCGCCCCCTGGCGCTCACCCTCAGGCCCGGCGAGCGGGCCACCCGCACCGAACCCTGGCCCGACCCGCCCGCCCTCGACTCCGTCACCGTCCGGCTGACCGCCACCGCCCCGGGCGCGGCCCCCGCCACCGCCCGCGCAGAGGCCTCCTTCGCCTCGGGCCCGGCCCTCACCGGGGCGGCCGGGCTGCTCCTGGCGGCGGCGGGCGGCGGGACGTACGCGGTACGGCGGCGCGGCAGGGCCCGTACCCAGCGAGCGTCCGCGGGAGCGAACACATGAGGTGGATCCGTACAGCGGCGGCGCTCGTCACCGTGTTCGCCCTCGCCCTGCTGCCCGCGGCCCCCGCGGCGGCGGCCCCGGGCCCGGTCGTCGTGCTCTCGGAGGCGGAGGGCGGCAAGGGCGGCGAGATCACCGTCAGCGGCAGCGGCTGGAAACCGGGCGCGCTGCTCATGCTGCTGATCTGCGGCCAGGCGGCCCCCGGCAAGGGCGTCATCGGCGGCACCAACTCCTGCGCCAACACCGAGGGCCGGGCCGCGACCGTCGACGCCCGGGGCGCGTTCAGCGTGAAACTCCCGGTCGCCGAGCCGCCCAAGCCCTGCCCCTGTGTCGTCCACGTGGCCGGGGTCACCGGCCAGGAGGACGCCGTCGACCGGGAGTTCACCGTCGCGGGGCACCCCACCGCACCGCTCCCCGAGGCCTCCGGGGACGGGCGGCTCGCCGTCCTCGCCGCCGTACGCCTCGACGGCTCCGGCGGCCTCCTCACCTGGTTCGGGGCGCCACCTTCCCGCGAGATCGTCTTCACCGTCGGCAACCTCGGCTCCGCCCCCGTGAAGGACCCCGTCTTCCAGGTCGGCTCCAGCCACGGCGTGTTCGCGCCGCAGTACGAGGAACGGCAGTGGCGCGGCACGATCGCCCCCGGCAGGAAGGCCCTCGTCCGGCTCCCCGTCGAACTCACGGCGGGCGCGCACGGCGACTACCAGGTCTCCGTGCGGTACGCGGGCAAGGTCCTGGTCGAGCAGCCGTGGGGGGTCGGCAGGCCCTGGGGCGTGACGCTCTTCTGGCTGCTGCTCGCCGTCGTCGTACCGGCGGCGCTCTTCCGGATCGGGATGGCCGTGGTGGACCGCTTCCGCCCGGCGTCCGCCGCCCCGCCGCGACCGCGGTCCCGCCCCCGGCCGCTCGCCCGGCTCCGCACACGTGCCCCCGACCCCGCCCGGCGGGACCCGGGGGACGACGAACCGACCGCGGCCCTGCCGTGGTTCAGTCCTGACTCCGCACCGTCAGCCCCAGAGAGCAGCCCGACGACGAAGGGACATGCGTGAGTACGCAACGGAGGATGAGCGCGGCCGGAGTCGCGCTGATGCTCGGCGGCGCGGGGATCATGATTTCCGCCGGCCCCGCCCAGGCCGCCGAGGTCTCGTACAAGACGGAGTGCATCCCGCCGTCGATCTCCGGACTTCCGCCCGTGCAGGGCACGACGAAGGTGCTGATCTCGGCACCGGCGGAGGCCCAGGTCGGCGACGAGGTCGAGATCGTCTGGAAGACGGTCCAGGCCGCGTCGAAGAACCCCGACGTGCTCGACCTCGGCGCGGACACGGTCAAGCCGACCGGTGTCCTCACCGTGGGCGGCGCAGGGACCGGCACCGTCTCGATGGAGGGGCCCCGGCAGAACCCGCCCATCCCCAAGAACAGCCCGATGGTGCTGTCCGAGATGAAGGGGAAGCTGAAGCTGGACAAGGCGGGTGACATCACCCTCACGCCCGGCAAGTACACGATCAACGTGTCCAAGCCGCTGTCGACGGACACCAAGTGCGCGCCGAAGGAGGCGGTGCCGGTCGCCGCGACGATCAAGGTCAAGGCCGGCGGCGGCTCCTCCGGCGGTACGACCACGACGGGCGGCACGACGACAGGAGGCACGAACGGCGGGTCCACCACCGGCTCCACCACCTCGGGCGGTACGACCACGACCTCGGGCGGCGGTACGACCACCACCGGCGGCGGCTCGACCACCACCGGCGGCTCCGCGAGCTCCTCCTCCGGCGGCACCGGCGGATCCTCCACCTCGGGCTCCGGCTCCTCCTCCGGCGGATCGTCCGGTTCCGGCGGCGGCGCCGGCGGCCGGACGTCCTTCCCCGGCAAGGAGGTCGCCGTCACGTTCGCCTGCACGGCACCCGGCCCGGAGTCGATCAACGGCAAGGTGACGATCGACGCCAGGAAGAACGGCGGTGTGTACGACCTCACGGTCAGGACGGCCAAGGGCGTCATGAACAGCCCCGCCGCGCTTCCCGCGGGCGCGCTGAAGGGCTCGATGGCGGTGAAGATCGGTGGGGCCGACAGCGGCACGGTGAGCGTCTCGGGCCCCCCGAACCCCACCGCGCTGAAGCTGGGCGACCCGGTGAACCTGCCCGACATGAAGGGTACGTACAAGCCCGGAGCGACCGGAAAGTCCACGCTCAGCCCCGGCACGCTGACCATCAAGGTCACCCTCGGCAGCTCGGCGATGGAGATCCCGTGCCAGGTGAAGGGCGCCGTCAAGGCCTCCCTCGAACTGGACACGAGCAAGCAGGCGGGCGGCGCGGCCGGCGGATCCGGCTCGGGCTCCGGCAGCGGATCGGGCAGCGGCTCCGGCTCCGGCGGCTCCGACGGCGGGAACCTCGCCGAGACCGGTGCCGAGAACGACGGTGCCCTGCGCGCCCTCGCCCTGGTCGCCGGCACGGTGATCCTGCTCGGCGGCGCGGTGTTCACCTTCACCCCGTGGGCGCGCCTCAGGCGCTGACGGGCGGCCGGACACGGCGAAGGCCGCCGCACCGGATCGGTGCGGCGGCCTTCGTACGAGCCGGGTGGGGCGACGTCAGTGGACGCTGCCCATGAGGCCCTGGACCTTCTTGCGGTACATGAAGATCGCGAAACCGGCCGCGACGGCGAGCGTCGCCTGCATGGCGATGATCCCTGTTCCGTTCAGGTCCACGCCCGCGATGGAGAGCAGACCCGTGGTGCAGTCACCGGCGGTGACGGCGAGGAACCAGACACCCATCATCTGGGAGGCGTACTTCTTCGGCGCCATCTTCGTGGTGACGGAGAGGCCGACCGGGGAGAGGCACAGCTCACCGATGGTCTGGATCATGTAGATCGTGACCAGCCACATCGGGGAGACCTTGGTGCCGTCGCCCGCCATGTTCATCGGGACGATGAAGACGAAGAAGGACGCGCCGACGAGGACCAGACCCATCGCGAACTTCACGATGGTGTTCGGCTCCTGGTTCTTGCGGGCCAGCCACAGCCACAGCCAGGCGAACACCGGAGCCAGCGCCATCACGAACAGCGGGTTGAGCGACTGGTACCAGGTGGCGGGGAAGCCGAGGCCGAAGATCGTGCCGGCGGTCTTGTCGTCGGCGAACAGCGACAGCGTGGAGCCGCCCTGGTCGTAGATCATCCAGAAGATGGCGGCCGCGACGAAGAACCAGATGTAGCCGGTCACCCGCGAGCGCTCGCCCGAGTCGAGGTCCTTGTCGCGCTTGATGCGGGCCAGGACGGCGACCGGGATGATCAGACCCGCGAGGGTGATCGGGACCATCGCCCAGTTCAGGGTGTACATGCCCATGGCGACGACGGCGCCGTAGAACACGGCGACCACGACGGCGACGACGGCGGCCTTGGTGATGACGGCCTTGCGCTCCTCGGCGGACAGCGGGTTCGGGACCTCGCTGCTCTTCGGGTTGAGCGTCTTGCCGAAGATCAGGAAGACGGCCAGGCCGAGGCCCATGCCGACGGCGGCGAGGGCGAAGCCCAGGTGCCAGTTGACCTTCTCGCCGACGGTGCCGATGACCAGCGGGGCGAAGAACGCGCCGAGGTTGATGCCGACGTAGAAGAGCGTGAAGCCACCGTCACGGCGCGGGTCGTCCGCGCCCTTGTAGAGGTGGCCGACCATCGTCGAGATGTTGGCCTTCAGGAGGCCGGAGCCGACCGCGACGAGCGCGAGGCCGACGAAGAACATCGCCTGGCCGGGGATGGCCAGCGACACGTGACCGAGCATGATCACGGAAGCGGCGATCGCGACGGTCTTGCGGGCGCCCCAGACGCGGTCGCCGAACCAGCCGCCGGGCATGGCCATCAGGTAGACCATCGAGACGTAGACGGAGTAGATCGCCGTCGCGGTCGCCGCGGTCATCGCGAGGCCGCCGCCCTGGCTGCCCGTGGCGGCGTCGACGCCACCGGAGACCAGGTACAGAACGAGAAGGGCCCTCATGCCGTAGTAGGAGAAACGCTCCCACATCTCGGTCATGAAGAGAGTGGCCAGACCACGGGGGTGGCCGAGGAAGGTCTTCTCGTAGCCGAGGGGTTCGGCCGAGTCCTTCGTCAGGCTGGACGCCATGTCGATCCTTGCTCTGTCGGGACGCGCGCCTTGTGAGCGTGGTGCGCCCGGTGGGGGAGGCCGGCACCGGCGGAATCGGAGTGGACTCCACCGGGATCCACGCCCCGGGAGATGCGTCTTCGCGTCCCGGGACCCGGCCCACAGGTCGTTCATCGTCTTCGAGGTTCGGCTGTGCCGACCTCACGCAGAAAGAGGACCTTGGCGCGCGAAGCTGGCCAAAGGTCCCCGATTACCGCTACAGACGTCGAGCCACCATACGACACGACAGTGCCGGATATGGAAGGACTTGAGAGATGGATCACAGGTGAATATGCAACCGTGAAGGGCCATTCGAAGGTCATGTGCAAGATACCCACATGATCCCCAGGGTTTCCCCGATCCCTCGGGATCACGCCCCGGCCTCCCACCCGTCCGGACTACCATCACCCCATGACCCGTGTACTGCTCGCCGAGGACGACGCCTCCATCTCGGAACCGCTGGCCCGCGCCCTGCGGAGAGAGGGGTACGAGGTCGAGGTCCGCGAGGACGGCCCCACCGCCCTCGACGCCGGACTCCAGGGCGGCGTGGACCTCGTCGTGCTCGACCTGGGGCTGCCCGGCATGGACGGCCTCGAAGTCGCCCGGCGGCTGCGCGCCGAGGGCCACACGGTCCCGATCCTGGTGCTCACCGCGCGTGCGGACGAGGTCGACACGGTGGTCGGGCTCGACGCGGGCGCCGACGACTACGTCACCAAGCCCTTCCGGCTCGCCGAGCTCCTCGCCCGGGTCCGGGCCCTGCTCCGGCGCGGCTCCACCGAGCCCGTCGTCGCCCCCTCGACCCACGGCGTACGGATCGACGTCGAGTCGCACCGCGCCTGGATGGGCGACGAGGAGCTCCAGCTCACGGCGAAGGAGTTCGACCTGCTCCGGGTCCTGGTCAGGGACGCCGGCCGGGTCGTCACCCGCGACCAGCTGATGCGCGAGGTCTGGGACACCACCTGGTGGTCCTCCACCAAGACCCTCGACATGCACATCTCCTGGCTCCGCAAGAAGCTCGGCGACGACGCGGCGAACCCGCGCTACATCGCCACGGTGAGAGGCGTCGGCTTCCGCTTCGAGAAGAGCTGACCCGGACGGGCAGTTCCGTACGGGCCGCCGATCCGTACGGGCCGCCGATCCGTACGGGCAGTTCCGTACGGGCAGTTCCGTACGGGCCGATCGGCACCGGCCGATCCGCGTGAGCCGATCCGGGCCGGCCGATCCGCGCGGGTACGCCCCCGCCGCCGTCACCACCTGTCGAGGGCGGGTCGGGCGGCCGGGCCCGTAGGCTCGGGACCGTTCCCCGTTCCCGCCCGGAGGGCCACCGTGCGCCGCCGTCTCATCAACTCCACCCTCGCCGTGGTCCTCGTCGTGGTCGCCGTCTTCGGCGTCTCCCTCGTCATCGTCGAGACGCGCACGATCTCCAGCAGCGCCCAGGAGAGCGTGGACCTGGAGGCGCTGCGGATCGTCTCCATCGTCGACAGCCGGCTCATCGGAGGGGAACCGGTCAATCCGGACATCCTCTCCCAGCAGAGCGGCGCCAAGCGGTACGCCCAGATCCACATCCCCGGCCGGGACACGATCGAGATCGGCACCCGCCCCGACGGGGACGTCACCCGCGGCCTCGCCGAGGGCGAGCGCGGCGAGACGGTCGTCGTCGAGGAGTCCCGCTCCGCCGTCACGTCGGAGATCGGCCGCACCCTCATGATCATCGGGGCGGTGGCCCTGCTCGCCGTGATCGCCGCCGTCCTCCTCGCCGTACGGCAGGCCAACAAGCTCACCTCCCCGCTCACCGACCTCGCGGAGACCGCGGAGCGCCTCGGCTCGGGCGACCCCCGCCCCCGGCACAAGCGGTACGGGGTGCCCGAGCTGGACCGGGTCGCGGACGTCCTGGACGCCTCCGCCGAGCGGATCGCCCGGATGCTCACCGCCGAACGCCGGCTCGCCGCCGACGCCTCGCACCAGCTCCGTACGCCCCTCACCGCCCTTTCCATGCGTCTGGAGGAGGTGGCCCTCGCCGACGACCTGGACACGGTCAAGGAGGAGGCGACGATCGCACTCACCCAGGTCGAGCGGCTCACCGACGTCGTCGAGCGGCTCCTGACGAACTCCAGGGACCCGCGGACGGGCTCCGCCGTCGCCTTCGACCTGGACGAGGTCATCAAGCAGCAGCTCGAGGAGTGGCGCCCGGCCTACCGCAGCGCGGGGCGGGCCATCGTCCACTCGGGCAAGCAGGGGATGCGGGCGGTCGGCACCCCGGGCGCGGTCGCCCAGGTCCTCGCCGCCCTGATCGAGAACTCGCTCATGCACGGCGGCGGCACGGTCGCGCTGCGGACCCGGGTCATCGGCAACCAGTCGGTGATCGAGGTCACGGACGAGGGCCCGGGCGTCCCGGCCGACCTCGGCGCGCGGATCTTCGAGCGGGCCGTCAGCGGCCGCAGCTCCACGGGCATCGGCCTGGCCGTCGCCCGCGACCTGGCGGAGGCGGACGGCGGCCGTCTGGAGCTGCTTCAGCAGCATCCGCCGGTCTTCGCGCTCTTCCTCAGCCGTGAGGTCAGAAGCGTCTCGGGCAAGCAGTCGGCCCGGCCCGTGCGGTGAAGGCCCTGTTCGGCGACGAGTAGCGGAGTACCGCGAGGTGTCGCGGGGGTGAAGGTCAGACGCGGTCGGGCTGGCGGCGGGTCGCCTGCCGAGGGGCGTGCTCCAGGAACGATTCGGCGGTCTGCACCGCCTCCTTCGCCGGCAGCGCCCGGAACACCCAGGTGCGGTACGACCAGAAGCGGAACAGGGTGCCGATGCCGATGCCGAAGAACTTGAAGAAGTTGCTCGCCAGCGGGCCGTCCCAGCCGAAGCCGTACGTCGCCGCGTAGAGCACACCGTTCTCGATGACCATGCCGACGACGCTGAACAGCAGGAACAGCGACATCTCCTTGGTCCGGCCGGACTTGTCCCGGTCGCGGTACGTGAAGTAGCGGAACCCCACGTAGTTGAAGACGATCGCGACCACCGTGGCGATCAGGCTGGCCCGCACCATCGGAATGTCCGTGGTGCCGCGCACCAGGTTGAAGACGCCGAGGTTGACGAGGACGCCGAGACCGCCGACCACCCCGAACTTGGCGACCTCCCGGGCGAGCCGGTCGAGTCGCGTGCGCAGCGCGCCGGGTTCACTCATGGTGATGGCTCTGTCCCGTCGGTCCGGGTGACGTCCGGGCGACGTCAACCCAACCATGCTAACCAGCGCTCCTGTCACCCGCCCGTGTACCTCGGAAACCCCTGGCGCACCGGGCTCCCACCAGGGCCGTTCTTGTGCCAAACCACAGCCGGACGGGTGTTCCCGGATGGTGCGGATACCCTAAGAGGGTGACGTTTCCGGTAGTCGGCATGGTCGGTGGCGGGCAGCTCGCCCGAATGACCCACGAGGCGGGCATCCCCCTCGGCATCAAGTTCAAGCTCCTCAGTGACACCCCGCAGGACTCGGCGGCCCAGGTGGTGAGCGAGGTCGTCATCGGCGACTATCGCGACCTGGCTACGCTGCGTGACTTCGCGCGCGGATGTGACGTGATCACCTTCGATCACGAGCACGTCCCCACGGAGCACCTGCGGGCCCTGGAGGCGGACGGCATTCCCGTCCGCCCCGGGCCCGACGCGTTGGTGCACGCCCAGGACAAGGGGGTGATGCGCGCCAGACTGGACGAGATCGGCGCACCCAGCCCCCGGCACCGCATCGTGGCGGACCCCGAGGACGCGGCGGCCTTCGCCGCCGAGGTCGGGGGCTACCCGATCATCCTCAAGACCGTCCGCGGCGGCTACGACGGCAAGGGCGTCTGGTTCGTCCGCACGCCCGAGGACGCCCGCGACCCCTTCCTCGCCGGAGTCCCGGTCCTCGCCGAGGAGAAGGTCGACTTCGCGCGCGAGCTCGCCGCGAACATCGTCCGCTCCCCGCACGGCCAGGCCGTCGCCTACCCGGTCGTCGAGTCCCGTCAGGTCGACGGCGTCTGCGACACCGTGATCGCCCCGGCGCCGGACCTCGATCCCGAGCTGGCCGGCCAGGCGCAGGAGCTGGCGCTGCGCATCGCCAAGGAGCTCGGGGTGATCGGCCACCTCGCCGTCGAGCTCTTCCAGACCACGGACGGCCGCATCCTCGTCAACGAACTGGCGATGCGCCCGCACAACTCCGGCCACTGGACGCAGGACGGCGCGATCACCTCGCAGTTCGCCAACCACGTCCGCGCGGTTCTCGACCTGCCGCTCGGCGATCCGCGTCCGCGCGCGACGTGGACCGTGATGTGCAATGTCCTGGGCGGCGACTTCCCGGACATGTACTCGGCGTATCTGCACTGCATGGCCAGGGACCCGCAGCTCAAGATCCACATGTATGGCAAGGACGTGAAGCCCGGCCGCAAGGTGGGCCACGTCAACACATACGGCGACGACCTGGACGACGTGCTGGAGCGCGCGCGTCACGCCGCCGGCTACCTGCGAGGAACGATCACCGAGTGAGCAGCATCAGCACCTCCCCCGTCGTCGGCATCGCCATGGGATCCGACTCCGACTGGTCCGTCATGGAGGCCGCCGCACAGGCCCTCGACGAGTTCGAGATCCCGTACGAGGTCAACGTCCTCTCCGCGCACCGCATGCCGCGCGAGATGATCGCGTACGGCGAGGAAGCCGCCGGTCGCGGCATCAAGGCGATCATCGCGGGCGCGGGCGGCGCCGCCCACCTCCCCGGCATGCTCGCCTCGGTCACCCCGCTGCCCGTCATCGGCGTGCCGGTGCCGCTGAAGTACCTCGACGGCATGGACTCGCTGCTCTCCATCGTGCAGATGCCGGCCGGCATCCCCGTCGCCACGGTCTCCGTCGCCGGCGCCCGCAACGCGGGCCTGCTCGCGGCCCGGATCCTCGCCGCCCACGACCCGGAGCTGCGCACCCGGATGACCGATTTCCTCCAGGAGCTCAACGACCAGGCCACCGAGAAGGGCAAGCGGCTGCGGGCCAAGGTCGAGGGCGCGGAGTCGTTCGGCTTCGCCAAGTGAGCGCCGCCGAGCGCCTTGCCGAGGCCCGGGAACTGCTCGCCGCCCACCCGGTCGTCGACGGGCACAACGACCTGCCGTGGGCGCTGCGCGAGCACGTGCGCTACGACCTGGACCGCATGGACATCGGCGCGGACCAGACCGGCGCGCTCCACACCGACCTCGCCCGGCTGCGGGCCGGTGGCGTCGGCGCCCAGTTCTGGTCGGTGTACGTGCCCTGCCGCCTGGCCGGGGACGACGCGGTCAGCGCGACCCTGGAGCAGATCGACATCGTCGACCAGCTCCTGGAGCGGTACGCGGGCGACCTCGCCCCGGCGCTGACGGCCGACGACATGGAGGCGGCCCGCAAGGAGGGCCGTATCGCCTCCCTGAAGGGTGCCGAGGGCGGCCACTCGATCAACAACTCCCTCGCCACCCTGCGCGCCCTGCACACCCTCGGCGTGCGCTACATGACGCTCACCCACAACGACAACAACGACTGGGCGGACTCGGCGACCGACGAGCCCGGCGTCGGCGGGCTCTCCGCCTTCGGCCGGCGGGTCGTCCGCGAGATGAACCGCTCCGGCATGCTCGTCGACCTCTCGCACGTCGCCGCCACCACCATGCGGGCCGCGCTCGACGCCTCCGTGGCGCCGGTGATCTTCTCGCACTCCTCGGCCCTGGCCGTCTGCGACCACCCGAGGAACATCCCGACCGACGTCCTGGAGCGGCTGCCCGCCAACGGTGGCGTCGCGATGGCCACGTTCGTGCCCAAGTTCATCCTCCCCGCGGCCGTCGAGTGGACCGCGCGGGCCGACGAGAACCTCCGGGCGCACGGCTTCGACCACCTCGACACCACCGCCGGGGCGATGAAGCTGCACCGCGCCTTCGAGGAGGCGAACCCGCGCCCGGTCGCCACCGCGGCCACGGTCGCCGACCATCTCGACCACATGCGCGAGGCCGCCGGCATCGACCACATCGGCATCGGCGGCGACTACGACGGGACGGCTTTCACCCCGGCCGGTCTCGACGACGTCGCCGGGTACCCGAACCTGATCGCGGAGCTGCTGCACCGCGGCTGGTCGCACCCGGACCTCGCCAAACTGACCTGGTCCAACGCGGTCCGGGCGCTCCGTGACGCGGAGGCCGTGTCGCGCGATCTGAGGGGCCGTACGGCACCGTCGAACGCGACGCTCGACTCCCTGGACTCCCCGGAGGGCCAGGGGGCCTGACGGCCCGTACGGGTCCCGCGTGTTCACCCGGACGGCTCAGTCCGCCGCGCCCCCGCGGGGGGCCGGTGGCACGGTGGACGGTACTGCCCCGCCGAACTCGGCGGGGCGGTACTGCATCACCGAGTTCGGAGTAGCACCATGGCGGATCTGCTAGACGACCATCCCACCCTCTCCACCGTTCCTGCCGCCGCCGGCGAGCCCGCGCCGCCGGAGCCACCCCCGCCGCTCGACGAGACCGCCCGGGCCCGCGCCCTCCTGGCCGCCCAGCCCGTCACCGAGGGGCACACCGAACTCCCCCGGTCCCTCGACCCGGAGGACCTTCCGCCGGCCCGCGCCGGGGAGGCCGGAGCACAGCTCTGGTCGCTCCACGTCGAGGCCGACGAGGGCATCGTCGGGACCCTGCGGCGCATCGACGCCGTCCGCGCGCTCGTCGCGGCCTGTCCCGAGGACCTGCGCCTCGCGCAGACCACCTCCGAGATGGCCCACGCCCGCAACTGCGGCCGGGTCGCGGCCCTGCTCGGCCCGGTCGCCTGGACCGCCCTCGGCGACTCCGCCGCGACCCTGCGGGCCTACCACGCCCTCGGCGTACGGGCCGTGAACCTCACCCGCTTCGACCGCTTCGCCCGTGACGCGGTACGGGAGATGAACCGCATCGGCCTGGCCGTGGACCTCTCCGGCGCCGACCAGGACACGGTCCGCCGCACACTGGAGGTCACCCGCGCCCCTGCCCTGCTCACCCGGGCGGCCCCGGAAGGCCTGCCGGACGACGTCCTGGGCCTCCTCGGCGCGAACGGCGCGGTCTGCATGGTCGCGGTCACGGACGACCCGTCCACCGCCGCCGACGTCCTGGACCGGGTGCGTACGGAGGCGGGAGCGCACTGCGCGGGCGTCTCCCACACGACGGCCCCGGCCGTCGGCTACGTCCCGCTCTTCGCGGAACTGCTGCGCCGGGGCTGGTCCGCCCAGGAGCTGGTCGGACTCGCGCACGCCAATGTGACCCGGGCGCTGCGGGAGACGGAGTTCCTGGCGAGGACGAACCGCATCAGGCCCGCGGCGGCCTGACCGTACGAAAGGGAGGAGGGGGCGCCGAAGCGGCGCCCCCTCCTCCCGTGCCCCGACGTTCTCAGGCGCGCGGGCGGCCCATCGCCCGGTACGTCCAGCCGGCCGCCCGCCAGCGCTCCGGGTCCAGGGCGTTGCGGCCGTCCAGGATCACCGGAGAGGCGACGACCTCGGCGAGCTCCGCCGGGTCGAGCTCACGGAACTCGCGCCACTCGGTCAGGTGCAGCACCACGTCCGCCCCGCGCACGGCCTCGCGTGCCGAGTCCGCGTACCCGAGGGTCGGGAAGACCCGCCGCGCGTTCTCCATGCCCTTGGGGTCGTAGACGGTGACCTGACCGCCCTGGAGGTGTATCTGACCGGCCACGTTCAGCGCGGGGGAGTCGCGGACGTCGTCCGAGTCCGGCTTGAAGGTGGCGCCGAGCACGGCCACCCGGCGGCCCAGGAAGGAGTTCCCGCCGAGGGCCTCCCGCGCCATCTCGACCATCTGGCCGCGCCGCCGCATGTTGATCGAGTCGATCTCGCGGAGGAAGGTCAGCGCCTGGTCGGCGCCCAGCTCGCCGGCGCGGGCCATGAAGGCCCGGATGTCCTTGGGGAGGCAGCCGCCGCCGAAGCCGATGCCGGCCCGCAGGAACTTGGGGCCGATCCGGTCGTCGTGGCCGAGGGCCTCGGCCAGCTTGACGACGTCGCCGCCGGCGGCCTCGCACAGCTCGGCCATCGCGTTGATGAAGGAGATCTTGGTGGCGAGGAAGGAGTTCGCGGACGTCTTCACCAGCTCGGCCGTCGGGAAGTCGGTCACCACGAACGGCGAGCCCTCGCCGACCGGCCCGGCGTACACCTCGCGCAGCAGCTTCTCCGCGCGCTCGCCGCGGACACCGACGACGATCCGGTCCGGGTGCAGGGTGTCCTGCACGGCGAAGCCCTCGCGCAGGAACTCCGGGTTCCAGGCCAGCTCCACGCCCTCGGGCAGCTCGCCCGCGAGCCGCTCGGCCGAGCCGACGGGCACGGTCGACTTCCCGACGACCAGGGCCCCTTCGCGTACGACTCCGGCGAGGGAGGCGAAGGCGGCGTCGACGTAGCTCATGTCGCAGGCGTACTCGCCGTGCTTCTGCGGAGTGTTCACACAGACGAAGTGGACGTCGCCGAAGGCGCCCACCTCCTCCCAGGAGGTGGTGAAGCGCAGCCGGCCGCTCGAACCCTCGATGCCGGCCACGTGCTTCGACAGGAGTTCTTCGAGGCCGGGCTCGTACATCGGGACCCGGCCGGAGGAGAGCAGCTCGATCTTCTCGGGGACGACGTCCAGGCCGAGGACGTCGAAGCCCAGTTCCGCCATGGCCGCGGCGTGGGTGGCGCCGAGGTAGCCGGTGCCGATCACGGTGATCTTGAGGGCCATGCGGGTCTCCAGTGAACGTCGGGCGGAATGCCTGCCCGAGCATAGTCGTGCCCTGGTCCGGGGCCGGATCACGCCCTACCATTTGGGTTACTTAACGGTAGTTAGCAAGTGTGGGAGTGAATGAGCGTGTCGGGTTCTGCTGATTTCGACCTGTATCGGCCCTCCGAGGAGCACGACATGCTCCGGGAGTCGGTTCGTGCTCTCGCGGAGGCGAAGATCGTGCCGTTCGCCGCGGCGGTGG
>NZ_BNBZ01000035.1 GCF_014656215.1 Streptomyces zaomyceticus
CCCGCTACGACAAACGAGCCCGCCACTACAAAGCCCTGGTCACCATCGCCTGCCTGCGACTATGGCTCCCCAACTGACATTGCGGACACGCCCTAGGACGCTCCCGCCGCCCGGAGCCCGTACACGGATCGCCCTGCGAGGTGAGGGGACGCGGCGTGCGGGGTCGCCTCGCGAGGCTCTGGCTCGGTCGAACACCCCCGGTCCCACCGGCGGCGGCTCGGCCTCGGTCGAACACCCCCGGCCCCACCCGCGCAGCACACGGACCGCGACGGCCCGCCGCGCGGTGCGGGCCGGGGTCCGCTGTCGCGACCCGCACCGGGTCGGACAGCCCTCACCCACGCCGTGGCCGATCCGGCGTGAACCGTCCGCTCGGCGCGCCGGACCGGCCCCGGTGCGCCGCGCGGCGCCCCTTCCGGCAGTCAACCCATGCTCCAACGAAACGGAACCGAACCAGTGATCTCGCAGAGAGTCCGTGCCGCGCTCGCCGTCGGCGCCGGCGTCACCGCGCTCGTCGTAAGCACCGTCACCGCCCACGCCGCCCAGGCGGACACCGCGGATCCGCCGACACCGGCGCAGCGGGTCGTCCCCGACACCCCGGCCGCCAAGGCCGCGGCGGCCGCCAGGGCCGCCGCGAACGCTCAAACGGTCGCCGCGCGGTCCCTGCGTACCGCCGGAGCACCCGAGTACGTCCGCTTCGCCGCCGAGCACAGTGGCAAGTGCCTGACCGTCGCCAACGGCAGTCTGGCCAACGGTGCAAGGGCCGTGCAGTCGACGTGCGCTCCGGGCGCCGACAACCAGGTCTTCAAGCTGCTGCCGGTCGGCGACTCCACCTTCGTCCTCCAGGGCAGACAGAGCGGGCGGTGCCTCACCTCCAGCGCGGCCGCGGACTGGAAGACGGGCCAGCAGTGGTGCACCGACGACAAGTCCCAGCAGTGGAAGCTCGTGAGCACCCGGCCCGCGGAGGGCAGCCCACGCTTCGAACTGCGCCTCGTGGAGCAGCTCGAATTCTGCGCCACCGTGGCGAGCGTGAGCCCGAACGAAGGCGCCCCGACCTACATCGGTGCCTGCGGTGGTGTGGCCGCGGCCCGCTGGTCCATGGAGACGGTCACGTCCTGAGGCGCCCTCCGCGCCTCCCCCTTTTCGCGCCCCGCGCGCTCCCTGCTGCCGCGCCCCGCGCGCCCCACGCCGAGAGGAACCCGATCCCCGATGCACCGCACCACCCAAGCCGCCCCCGGCACCCCTGACGCCGGCCGGTTCGTCACACCCCCGGTCCACGCACAACGGCGGCGGACCGTCCAGGCCGGGCCGGTGACGGCGTGAGGCTTCATGGCTGGGCCGCCCACACGGTGGTCGCCGCCGCTCTGGCGGGCGGACTCCTCGCGGGCGCGGCCCCCGCCCGGGCCGACGGCGGCGCCCCGGAAGCGGCGCTCGGGACTCCCGCGGCGCCACCGGCCGACCACGCGTCCGACATTGCGTCCGACATCGCGGCCGAGGCCGCGGCCGAGGCGAGGGCGCGCGTGGAACGACTGGCGAAGTCCGCGCTGCCCGCGGAGATCCGCACATCGGCGTGGAACGCCCTGCGCAGCACACGTGGTGACGCGGCCGTCGCCGAATGGCTGGCCCCGGGCGGCGGCTACGACGCCGCCAAGCAGCGCATCCGCGATACGCGCTCACGCAACAGGGCGTTCTGTGAGCGGGTCGTACGGACCCATCCGGTGAGTTTCTCCCCCGAGGTACGAGCGGCCGCCGAGCGCGCGCTCAAGGGCAGCGACGCCGACCGTGCCGCCTTCGTGAAGACCGGCTACGCGGCGGCCGAGCTGCGCGACCGGTCCGTGCGCGAGGCCGATGCGCAGCACCGCCTCGAAATCGCCGCCAAGGACCGGGCGTTCGTCCTGGCCCTCGCCACCGAGGCCCCGGGCGAGCACGTGCGGACGGCCGCCCAGTGGGCGCTGCGCCCCGGGTCCGCGGACGCCGACGTCACGGAGTTCTTCGGGTACGGCTGGGCCAACGCCGCGATGCTCGACATGGAGGCGTACCGGCTGAACACGGCGGACGCGGAGGTGCGACGCCACCATGTGCTGTCCAGTCTCGTGGACCGGGCCGCCGCCGTCGAGCGGACCGTGGAGACCGCGGCCGACAAGGAGAAGGCGCGGGCCGATGCCTTGCTGGCGTGGCAGGCCGTGGCCGGGCACGCGGACGCGGCGCGCCTGGCCTGGCTGGCGCAGCAGGAGTCCGCCCGTGTGCAGGCGGAGAACTGGCGGGGCGTCACGGCGTTGGCCGAGGGCAGCGGTGGGGAGCTGTGGAAGCACATCGTCGCCCCGGCTCGGGCCCGCGCGGCGGAGTGGGAACAGGAGCAGGCGCAGGCCGGCGAGGCGGCCCTGTTCTGGCAGGGCATGGCCGACCGGGCCCGCGCGAGCGCGGCCCGTCTCGAGGGCTGATGTCCGGGGACCGGCTGAGGGACAGATGCCGCTGGCCGGCTGAAGGGGCCGATGTCCGGGGCTGGGCCGAAGGGCCGATGTTCGCGGCCCGGTTCAAGGGCTGACCTCCGCGGACCCCCGCAAGGAGCGATGCTCGGGGACCGCATCGATGGCCGGCCTCCTCGGCCCGCCCGATGGGCTGATGTCGGCGGGGTCGGCGTGCCGTCCCCGCCGGTCCCCGGCATGTTCCGGCCGGTTCCCCGTACGTCCCCGCAGGCGCGACGCCGGCTTCGCGTACCACCGGTTCGACCGGCCGCCGGCTTCCGCGTATCCGCGGTGCGACCGACAGTCGGCCTCCGCGTACCCCCGGTTCGACCGGCGGCCGGCTTCCGCGTACCCGCGGTTCGACCCCCTGCCCGTAAAGCGTGGGCGGGGGG
The DNA here is from genome assembly GCF_014656215.1 of Streptomyces zaomyceticus. GTDB lineage: Bacteria > Actinomycetota > Actinomycetes > Streptomycetales > Streptomycetaceae > Streptomyces > Streptomyces zaomyceticus. Next base: position 2,855 of record NZ_BNBZ01000035.1, read on the forward strand.
CTTTTTCCGATCACCGAGAGGGAAATCCAGTGATAGGTAGGTTCCGGCCCAGGGCCGGACAGCGCAGAGCGCGGGGCCGTGTGTCCGGTGCTCTCGGCAAGGTGGTGTCGGCGACGCTCGCCGCGGCGCTGCTGGGTGGGATGACGACGCAGGCGGCCGCCGAGGAGAGGCAGCCGCAGAAAACGGACCTGGCGCGGCTGCTGTCCGCCCTGGGTGAGGCCCCGCCGTCCGAGGCCCCTCGCCGGGCGCCGACGCGTCTTGAGGCGATGAGCGCGGCTTCGGACCGGCAACTCGTCGAGGACTTCGCGGAGTTCGACGAGGAGGAAGAGGTCCGCGCGGCCGCTCGGGCCGCGCTGGAGAGCACGGACCCGAATGCGATCCGTGAATTCCTGGAGCGCGGCGAGGCCGAGGCCCGCCAGCGCGCCAAGGACAGGCAGGGCGCCACGGACGTGGCGAACCGGCAGAAGATCGAGCCGCTGCGCGGCACGGGTGGGCCGTTCTTCAACGCAGAGGTCGAACGGGTTCTGAAGGGCACCGCCCGTGACCGCGCGGACTTCCTGGCGTTCGGCGCGGAGATCGCCCGCCAGCGGGATGCCGCGACGGAGCAGAACGAGAAGGAGCGCGCGGCGGAGAACCGCAAGCGCGTGGAGATGCTCGCCGCGGTCGGCGGCCCGGCCGTGAAGGCCGCCGCGCGGCAGGCGCTCGCCGCGGGCGACGACAAGGCCGTCGCGGAGTTCCTCGCCCAGGGCTACCTCGTCGCGGCGCGGAAGGACTCCGCGGATCAGGCCGCGCACGAGAAGGCACAGCAGGAGGCACTGGCCGAGGCGGCGCGGCTGCGGAAGCTCGCCGAGAACACGGCGCGCGCCGCTGTGGCCCGCACCAAGCTGATCACCGCGCACGGGTCCGCCGTCAAGGGCTTGAAGGAGGCGTCGAACGCGATGAGCGCGGCTGCCTCGCAGTCGCGTCTCGCCGACCGGATGCTGGCCGCCGACAAGGCGGGCAAGCGGGTCTCGGACTACGGCCCGGTCAAGGCGGAGATCGCCCGGCAGGTCGACAACGCCAAGGGCGCCGCGAAAGCCGCGCAGGTCGCGGCGGGCCTCGCCAAGGTCCAGGCGGATGTCCTGGTCGAGACCGGGCTCACCCACGGCGTGCAGTGGTCGGACATCGCCACCGGCATCGCGGGCGCCGCGGACGCCGCGGTGAAGGCCGCGGAGACGGCGCAGCACGCGGTGGACGCCACGGCGGCCGACGCGGCGGGCCTCAACGCGCAGAACCAGGCGGAGCTGCATGCGCAGCAGGCCACCAAGTGGCGTGCGAACGCCCAGCAGCACGCCGCCGCGGCGGCGCGTCTCGCGGCGGCCGCCGCGCAGCAGGCCAGGATCGCGACGGACGCGGCGGCGAAGTCGCGCCAGGCGCGCGTCGAGGCCGAGCAGGCGGAGAAGCAGGCGTGGGCGCACGCCCAGAAGACCCGTGACGCGCGGATCGAAGCGCAGCGGCAGGCGAGGATCGCGGCCGAGCAGCGGGCGATCGCCGAGAAGGAACGGGAGCTGGCGGCCGCCGCACGGGTTCGGGCGGAGCAGGAGCGTGACCGGGCCGCCGCGGCGCGGGCCCGTGCGGAGGCCGAGCAGCGCGAGGCGTCCGCACGGCGTGCCGATGCGCAGGCCGCGGCGGCGATCGCCGCCGAGAAGCGTGCCACCGCGCAGACCCGGGAAGGGATCGCGTCCCGGGCCGACGAGGACGCGCGCGGTGAGGAGAGCAAGGCGCGTACCGCGCGCGACAAGGCCGCGGAGGCGGAACGGCTGCACCGTGCGGAGGACTCGCGGGCGCGTGCCACCGAGGCCCACGCGGCCAAGGTGAAGGGTACGGAGTACGCGGAGGAGGCACGGACCGCGGCCACCGAGGCACGAGGCGCCGCCAACGAGGCCAGGAGCGCGGCGGGCCAGGCCCGTAGCGCCGCCGACGCGGCGTCCGGTGCCGCGACCCGTTCGCGCCAGGCGGCCATCGAAGCCGCCGGCGCGGCCTCCCGCGCACGCGCCGCGGCGTCCGAGGCCACCGCGCACGCGGCGCGCGCCAACGCGGCCGCGAACAAGGCGGAAGCAGCCGCCTACGCGGCGAACGCGGCCGCGAACAAGGCCGAGTCCGAGGCTGCCCTGACCCGGGCCGCCGCCAACCGGGCGAACGCCCAGGCGTCCGAGGCCACCGCCCAGGAGGCGCGGGCCGGCATCGCCGCGCACGAGGCGTCACGGCTGGCCGGTCTGGCCGCGACGGAGGCCAACCAGTCCCTCCAGGCCGCCAACCGCACCCGGGAGGAAGCCGACGGCGCCGTACGCGAGGCCGCCATGGCCCGTGTGCAGTCGGGGATCGCCGTCCAGGCCGCCACCTCTGCCCGCGGCACCGCGGCCGGTATCGCCGACCCGGCGAACACCGCGCTCCTCATCACCGCGCCGTTCGTCGGTACGGAGGTGAGCGCGGACTTCGCGGCCGAGGTCGCCAAGGCCGCGGTGGAACTCGGCCAGTCCGAGGTCACCAAGGCCGAGGCACGGGCCGCGGAGGCGGTCAAGGCCGCCGAAGCCGCCGAAGCCGCGGCGAAGAAGGCCAACGCGCAGGTCGGCCCCGCCTTCACGGCCGCCGCAGCGGCGGCGCGCTCCTCCGCGGACGCGGCCCGCTCCTCGGCCTCCGCGATGAAGTCGGCGGCGGCAGCCGCCGAGGACGGCGCCAAGGCACGCGCGGCTGCCGCGCGCGCCAACCAGGCGGACGTACAGGCCCAGGCCGACGCGAAGGTCGCCGGCCAGGCCGCCAACGAGGCATTCGCCGACGCCGCCGCCGCGCGCAACGCCGCCACCCGGGCCGAAGGGGAGGCCGAACGCGCCCGCGGCGCCGCCACGGAGGCGGAGAACCACGCCGCCGCCGCCAACAGCGCCGCCGCCCTCGCCGAGAAGGAGGCGGGCATCGCCCGGGGCGCGGCCACCCAGGCGGAGAAGGACGCGTCCGACGCCGCCGAGCTCGCCAACTCCGCCGAGGACCACGCCAAGTCCGCCGAGGAGGCCGCGAAGAACGCCGGCACCTACGCCAAGGAGGCCGACGAGGCCGCCAAGCGCGCCGAGGAGTACCAGCGCGAACAGGAGCGCAAGGAACGCGCCGAGGCCGCGAAGAACAAGGAGAAGAGCGAGGGCGGTCCGCTCGACCCGGAGGACGGCGAACGTCTGGCCCTCGAAGCGGCGGGCATCACGCCCGAGCAGTACGAGGCGGCCCGTCAACTCGCCGAGATGGGCATCCTCGACTACCTGATGGAGAACGGCGCCGAGATCCTCGTGGAGCTCGCCGCCGAGGACATCATGGAGTGCATCGACGACCCGGACCTCGTCACGTGCATCTGGGCGATCGTGCAGAACTTCCCGGTGCTCAAGGCCGTGAAGATCGCGAGCAAGCTGCCCAGGATCGGCAAGGCCATCTGGGGCATCAAGGAGTTCCTCGACAAGTCGGCCAAGGCGAAGAAGGTGATCGACAAGGCCGACGAGATCATCGACTCCACGTACAAGAAGCTCCCGGCGTGCACGAAGAAGAAGCCGAAGAGCGCTCCGGTGGCACGTGGTGCGTCCTTCGCCGCGTTCTCCGGCACGGGCGCCCACCGGGCCTTCGCGGCGGCGGCGGGTGGCGGCCACGACTCGGGCGGCATCGGCCTCAAGCGGGAGGAGTTCATCGCCAAGCTGGTCGGCGGAACGGTCGCCAAGGACGACAAGGGCCAGGACATCAAGATCGTCATGCCCAACGTCGGTTCGAGCGGACTGGACGTCATCGGTCCGAACGGCGAGTACATCTACGTCGGCGGTGGCGCCAAGGCGAAGGACCCGTCCAAGTTCGGCAAGGCTCTGAAGATCAACAAATACGCCGCCGACGAAGCGGGGGTCAAGGCCATCTACTATCTGGCCGACAACACCCCGGAATCGGCGATCAAGCAGGCCAAGAAGGCCTTTGGAGACGAGAATGTGCACATCTTCACACTGCCGAGCTGTGACTGATGAGTGACGGCTACATCCGCTGGTACCGGGAGTCGGCGGCCACCTCGGTCTTCGAGGAGCAGGCACAGCTCTTCGCGGAGTACGGGATGCACCTCCCGCACCCGGCGCTGGGCGAGGCGGTCGTCGTCGACGTGGAGGGCGAGGACGTGCCGATCGGGCGGGACGAGCTGAGGATCCTCCTCGGCCGCCGCATCGCGTCGGTCACGATGAACTGGTGGTTCTCGGCCGACACCAACGTCCTGGACGCCTTCGTGTACGAGCCGCTGGGCTGCGAGATCCAGACTCTGTGGCTGGACGGTCTGTCGGCGGACGAGGCACATCGCGTCGAGTCGGCGGTCGTCGCGGCGACCACGCGCCTGCCGGTGCCGACGCGCGCGGTGATCGTGGACCGGCACGGGGTGACGGACCCGGAGGACTGGGACTCGTCGGTGCTGTACGACGGTGAGGAGGTCCCCCGCTTCCCGGACACGGTCGTGGTCCGGGGCCACCTCGCGGACATGCTCCTGGCCCGGACTCCGGACCTGGTCCGCGAGCCGGCGGGCCCGCGTCTGCACCGTGTGACGCGGGGCCCGGGCACCGGCTGAGCGGTGCCCGTTCCGCGGCGGTCACGGCCGCCGCGGCACGGGCACTCCGCTCGTGGCCGGCCGGTGTGGGCCATCGGCCGCCCCCGAGCGGGACCCGGTCGCCTCGGCGCCGGCTCCGGGCTTCGTCCCGGTCTGTTCACGGGCGGTTCGTACGACCATCGGAGCCCCGGCTTCCCACGGGCCCCTTCCGTGCGCCGGGTGCAGCGGCGGGCCCGGTTCCCCTCTTCCCCGGGGAACCGGGCGTGGCCAGAATCTGTCCCTGTGAGGGGAATGCCGGCCACGGCGTCGAGGGGGACAGAGATGGGCGCATGGGTGGTGCCGGGGTACGCCGAAGTTCGGGAGCTCGGTGCCGGCGGCAGCGGACGCGTGGTGCTCGCCACGCACCAGGAGACCGGAATGCCGGTCGCCGTGAAGTACCTGAGCGAGCGGTTCACTTCGGACGAGGCGTTCGTGCGGGGCTTCCGGTCCGAGGCCCGGCTGCTCGGGACCCTGGACAGTCCGCACGTCGTCGGGTTCTACGAGTACGTCGAGGCGCCGCGAGGCGCGGCCATCGTGATGGAACTCGTCGACGGCGTCGCGTTGCGCGCCCTCATCGCGCGGGAGGGATCGACGGGCCCCGAGGCCGCCCTCGTCGTGCTCAAGGGATCGCTCCTGGGCCTCGCCGCCGCTCATCGTGCGGGCGTCGTGCACCGCGACTACAAGCCCGAGAACGTCCTGGTCGCCGCCGACGGATCGTCCAAGCTCGTCGACTTCGGCATCGCGGCCGGCCGGGGCGCCACACCGGGTGTCGCCGGCACGCCCGCCTACATGGCGCCCGAGCAGTGGAACGGTGCTCCCGCCACACCGGCGGCCGACGTCTACGCGGCGACCGCGACCTTCTTCGAGTGTCTGACCGGCCGAAAGCCGTTCTCCGGCGACAACTTCGCGGAGCTCGCCCTGCACCACCTGGGCACACCGGTCCCCGACGATCAGGCACCGGAGCCGCTGCGACCCCTGATCCGGCGAGGTCTCGCCAAGTCACCGCAGGAACGGCCGGAGAACGCGGCCGCGTTCGTGACCGAACTCGAAGCGGTCGCCACGGCCGCCTACGGGCCGGACTGGGAGGAGCGCGGCCGGGGACGCCTGGCGGCCCTGGCCGCACTCCTGCCCCTGCTCTTCCCCTCCTCCGGCGGAGGGGTGTCGGAGGGAACGACCGCGCTCGCCACCACCACGCTGCCGCCTCCGCCGCCGCGCCCCCGGCGGCGTCTCCCGCGCGGCCTGCCGGCTGGTGCGGCCGCGCTCGTCCTGGCACTGCTGCTCGCCCTCGCCGCCCGGGCCGGGGGAGAGGAGGCGGAGGACGACAAGGCCGCGCAGGCCTTCGCGACGACGAGCACCGGCCCTGGCACGTCGCCGCCCGGGCCCACCACGGCACCGCCGTCGCCGACGGTGTCGCCGTCGTCCCCGGGCCCCTCCCCGACGGCGACGACCCCGACACCCACCTCCACCCCGAGCACCCCCTCAGACGAACCCACCACCGACGACTCGACGACGGCGCCGACCGTGACCTCCTCCCCGACGGCCACGTCCGGCTCGCCGTCGCCCACCGCGCCCACGTCCCCGCCCACCCCGACCGTCACGTCCCCGACCACGACTTCCGCTCCGCCCCCCGTCGCCGTGACCGCGGTCTCCGTCACGAGCCTGCGCCAGACGGGGCCGACCTCCGCCGCGGGCACCGTCGAGGTCACGACGGACGGAACGGGGCCGGTGACGATCACCGTCGAGTGGTTCACCGGGGACGAGAAGGGAGCGCCGGGCGCGCCCGACGGCTCCGAGACCTACCGGCGCGAGGGAGCCACCCGGTACACCCTCACGCTCGCCCACGACGTCCGGGGCGCCGGATGCTACTGGGGGCTGCGCGCGACCACCCACCCCGCCGCCTCGAACGGCGGTTCCCTGCAGCAGATCTTCATCCGGCGGTGCACGATCTCATGAACGACGACGACTACAGCGCCACCGAGCTCGGCAGCCACTGGTTCGAGCACCCGACGCCGGAGGCGACACCCGACCGGGTGGAAGGCGAAGTGCTGCGGTTCGGGCCGGGCGTGACCGCGGCGGCCCTCCGGCGGGCCGAGAACGGCCCCACGATGGTCGAGATCTGGCACGGCACGCTCCCCGGCGTCCCCGCGCCACTGCCCGCCCGCTCCCGACGTCCGTGGCGCTACGCGTTCGCCGCGATCGTCCTGGTCGCCGTCCTGATCTTCCTCGCGTGGCGGCAGTACGGGCCCGGCGTCGCGGTGCGGGACGTCACCGTCAGCGCCCCGGGGCAGAGGCTGGGCTGTGACGGCACGGCGAACGTGGTGGGCCTGGTACGCACGGACGGGCGGCCGGGCACCCTCACGTACCGCTGGGAACGCAGCGACGGAACCCGTTCCGGGGTCCTCCACGAGAAGCTGGCCCGCGGACAGAAGGAAGCGAGTCTGCGTCTCCTGTGGACCTTCCACGGACCCGGAACACACCGGGCCGTGGCGCGACTCGTGATCACCTCACCCAGCCCCCACTCGTCGGCCGCGACCTTCACGTACGACTGCGGCTGACCCGGCCGTGGCTCGCTCCGTCGTACGCGAGAGCCCGTGTGCGGTGTCCGACGAGCCCCGGTTCCGCCGGGCGGCATGATGAGGGGCGACACGTACGCGGATGTGGTCGGAGGAGCGACGGTGGTGGGGGAGAGCGAAGCCGACTTCGGAGTCGCCGAACGGGACGAGTGGTCCTATGCGCCGACGGTCGGCGTGGGACCGCTCCGGTTCGGTATGACCGTCGACGAAGTGATCGAGGCGGCCGAGCTGCTCGGCCGCACGGAGGTCGGCGACTGCGCACGGGACCACGCGCTCTTCTCTCCGACGTGGAAGGTCGAGGTCCACCGTCGCGGGGTGGCCTCCGCTCGGCCCGCTGTCACGGCCTACGCCTGCCAGGCCGTGGGCCTCTTCTGCGTCGCCGCCGACGCCGAACAGGGCCCCCAGGTCGCGTTCGACGGCATCCCGCTGGTCGGGAGAGACCTTTCGGAGCTGGAAAGCGATGTGATCGCCCACGCCGAGGCGATGGACGTCCACTTTCGCTACACGCCCGAGGGCTACGCGGGACCGGATGACCCCGGCGTCCTCGTCCGAGGCCAACTGGTCGGACGGGTACTCCGCTCGCGCCCGCTGTTCATGGTGCCGCGTGACGGCGCGCACACCGAATGGGACTCGCTGCCCTCCGAGGAGCACCGGGTCAGGAACGGATCCACGGGCGCGTCCACGGCCTGACGGGCAGTGACGTCGGGGCTTCGGGAGCCTCTTCTCCGTTGTGTGACCTCCCCTCATGGCTCCGAGCTTCCGCCTACTCCCGATAGAGAGCCGCCAAGCGGGGCAGTCGGCGCGCCATTTCCTCGTGGTCGTCGAAACCGAAGTTCCAGGTGGGGTCCAGCTCCGGGTAGCGGATGGTGGGTGGATTCGCGGGGAGTTGATCACCGGTCGCCAGGACGTGCGCGTCCCAGGTGATGACCAGCATGTCCTCACCCTCCAGGTCGACGCCTCCGGCCGCGGAGGCCTGAACGACGGGCAGCGCTGCCAGGGCATCGGGGTCGGCGACGGCGTGCTCGAAGACGTCACGGCCCTGAGCGATCAGCCAACCGCGGAAGTAGTCGAAGCCGTCGTCGGAGCAACCGCCGTTGGCGATGTAGGCAGCGGCCCAGAGAGGATTGGTGTAGGAATCAACCATCAGGTCCCACAGTGCCTGATCAGCGGCGACGATCTCCTCGACCGGCCGGGAGGACAGCAGCAAGGTCGCCTCGCGGGCGACCGCCGAGCTGTCGTCCGGGTGAGACGCCTGATTGCGGGCCGCCTCGATGAGCTGCCAGAAGTCCTGTCTGTTCATGGGGACGGAGCCTGCCACCCGGAACTGACATCGGACCGGGCGCGGGAGCGCCGGACGGCTTCCCAGGCCGGCACAGCTGCTGGACTTCAGATTCCGCCGATGCCTCGCCTCCTCCCGCGTCGAAAGGCTTCTGCCGGCCGCCCCGCATCACTCGAACGGTCCTTTCCGGCTCGCTCGGGGCGCCCGCCCCGCGCGAGGCTCGGGGGCAGGGTCGCGTCGGGTCGCCCGCCAGTGGCACCTCGGAGAGGAAGAGGTGTGGCCCACGTACGCCGGGTCACCACCGGGAGCGGCGCGCGGGTCGAGCGGTCCGTCCGGGCGATGCGTCCGGAGGGGCGCTTCGATCGGCCGCGGTCCGGACCGGTACAGGTGTCGGCAGGCTTCGACGGGTGGAGGGACGGGTGGACGGACACCCCGAAGTGCCCCGCGAACCGGGGAGCCGCGACAGTCCTGGGCACCTCGGCCGAGCGGAAACGGTCGCCCCCGACGCGGAGTACGCCCGTCGGGAAGTGTGGGACGAGGCCATCCTCGAAGCCGTCTTCGCGCAGTCCGACGTGGGACTCCACGTCCTGGACACGGAGCTGCGCGTCGTCCGTGTGAACGCCGCCACCATCGGCCTGCTCAGCCTCCACGCGGAGCGCGTCGTCGGGATGCCGGCGGCGGAGGCGTACGCCCCGGCCGGGGTCCGTGTCGACGAGAACGTACTGCGCGAGGTCCTCGCCACGGGACGCCCGGTGATCGAACGACTCGTCACGAGCCTTCCTCCTGCCGACCCCCGCAGCAGGCGGGTCTTCTCGGTCTCCGCCCACCGCCTCCAGGATCACGCGGGGCAGGTACTCGGCGTGGTCGTCACGAGTACGGACGTGACCGAACGCGAACGCGCACAGGCCCGGCTTCGGCTGCTGCACAGCGCCCGCGAACGGATCGGCTCCAGCCTCGACGTGGAGCGCACGGCCCGGGAACTCGTCGACGTGACGGTGCCGAGCTTCGCGGACTGGGCCGTCGTCGCTCTCACCGACGCCGTTCTGCGGGGCAAGGAACCCGCCCTCCAGACACAGGCCACCGTTCCGCTCCTGCGCTGCGCGGCGGCCGGGAGCGCGGGCGGCTATCTGCCCGTTCCGGAGGCAGGGGCCATCCTGCTGCCCGGCCTGTTCGGAGACGACCTGTCGGCGAAGGCCTTCCTGCTCACCTCGGCCACCGAAGGCCGATTCGCCGGTACCGGGGTCGCGGCGCCGCTGGCCATTCGCGGCCAGGTCTTCGGCGCCGTCGCCTTCCACCGCGTGGCGGGGGCCGAGCCGTACGGGGCCGAAGACCTCGATCTCGTCGACGGCATGGCCGCCCGTACGGTGACCTGCCTGGAGAACGCCCTGAGGTTCACCCGGGAGCACATCGTGATGACGGCGCTGCAGAGCTGGCCGCTGCGCCAGGAGCAGGTCACACAGAGGGCCGTCGAAGTCGCCCAGCGGCACCGGTCCGGCGGCCGCGGCGCCGGCTCCTGGTTCGACGTCATCCCGCTTCCGGGGGCACGCGTGGCGCTCGTCGTGGGCGATGTCGAGCACGCGGGGCTGAGTGCCGTCGCCACCATGAGCCGGCTGCGCACCGCCGTCAACAGTCTGACCACCCTCGATCTCGACCCGCACGAACTGCTCGCCCGGCTCCACGCCACCACCCTCCGGCTGGCCGGCGAACAGGACGATCCGTCCGATGCGGGCGTCCCGACCGCGAGCTGCACGATCGCCGTCCACGACCCGGTCGGGGGGCGGCTCGACATCGCACGTGCCGGCCGTTCACTGTTCGTCGTCGTCCACCCCGACGGGACGGTCGACACGGAGCCGGTCGACGACGGCCCCCTGCTCGGGGCCGAGGGACCGCCCTTCGCCTGCTCCACGCACTTCCTGCCCGAAGGAAGCATCCTCTGCATGGCTTCCGCGGCGGCATCCGTCGACGACGGCCCGTCGACGGCAGCCGTCGTCAACGCCCTCGTCCATCCCGAACGCACCCCGGAGACGATGGCGGACGACGTGGACCGGCTCCTGGCCCCCGACCGGGTCCTGCTGGTCGCCCGCACGCGCCATCTGCCGCCGAGCGAACTGGCCCAGTGGACCATTCCCTTCGACTTCTCGGAGGTGGCCACCGCACGGAGCCACGTCGAGACACGTCTCCGGCAGTGGGGGCACCCCGCCGATCCGTTCACGGCGTCACTGGTCGCCAGCGAACTCGTCACCAACGCGATCCGCTACGGCGCGGCCCCGATCACGCTCCGGCTCATCGCGGATTCGGCCGGGCTCATCTGCGAGGTCAGTGATGCCGGCGCGGCCGCCCCGCATCTCCGGCACGCCAGAGCGGTCGACGAAGGCGGCCGCGGACTGCTCATCTGCGCCTCCGTCGCGAAGAACTGGGGCGTGCGTTACGCCGACGACGGGAAGACGGTGTGGGCGGAGATCTGAGTCGCCCTGCGCCGACCGGTCGTCGGTACGCCTTTTCCTTCCCGTACTTCGGTGCGGCGCACCGTCGTTCACGTACCGCGAAGGACCGTCGGCGTGCGCCCGGAGGCACAGCGGAGGACGATGGGGGCAGAGCCCGCCCGGGAAGCCTCGCACGTTGCACCGGGCGGGCGCCTCGTATCCGGCGGGTCAACGCCTTCCGGCCCTCGTGCTCATGACCGTACGAGCTGCCGCCGGCCAACCGGCCCGCCTGACAGGCTCCTCGGCCCGGCCGGGGGCGGCGGCCGCCGCATCGCTGCCGGGCTCCGGCAATCCGCCCGGGTCACAGGTGCCCGTCAAGGACCTGCCGAAGCCGTGGACGGACGTCGTAGGGTCGGTCACGGAGCGCCGGGAAGCCTGATCGGCGAACGAGCGACACCTGACTTCTTCCTGCCGATCGGGGGCATCCGCCCATGGTGCACCTCGCCGTCCGCGTCGCTTTCCCGAGCACGCGATCCGGTCCTCCGTAGCCCGTGCTCCGCAGCACCGCTCTGCGGCCGGTGCTCAGCAGTCGGTGCTCCGGGGCTCGCCGACGGAATGCCCGAGCACTCGCCCGCACAGGCCGCGGTGAGCCCCGCCGCCGTCGGCACCTGCGACGGAGCTTCACCGTCGAGCCCATGGCCGACGACGTACGGCCCCTCAGGACAAGGAGTCCCCTGCGATGAACGATCACGAGCCCGTATTCAAGAAGAGCAAGTGGGGCACCAACCGCTACGTCTACAACGCCGACAACCCGATCGGTCTCGTCCTGATCATCGCCACCAGCGTCCTCACCATCGTCATGCTCCTCCTCATGCACAACCGTGCGGGCCCCTTCGCCCCGCCGGCTCCTTCTCCCACCTGGAGCCCGCCCCCGTCGCAGGATCCGTGGCCCTTCCCTTCGACCGCCCCGTGACCGCCGGCCACGTATGACGAGAAGTCCTGGGTCCGGGCATGCCCGGGTCACCCGGTGTGCGCGGTCGAGCGGCACGCGGCTCAGGCGCCGATGGGGATGATGCCCAGCGGTTCGGTGGTCGGCTGGTCGGAGCCCCCCGCCGGTTCGACGGTGATGCCGACGGCGACCGCGTCGCCCAGGGGGCCTTCGAGGACGCGTGACGCCCGGTCGCCGGTGCTGTCCAGAAGACCCGCGGGGCGCAGGCCGCCCGCCTCGGCCGCGTACCAGAGTTCGTACACCTTGTCGCCGGGCAGTGCCGGGAGGTCGCGGGCGGTGAACACGGCCCGAGCCTGTTGGCGGGAGACGACGACCGCCGCACTGGTCCCGTCGGTCAACTCTTCCGTGTGCACGGTGGCGTCGGGGGCGGTGAGGACGTCCGCGAACGCCTCGCCCGCGGTGCGGGCCTGTTCCTGGGCCTGGACCGCCCGGGCACGCGCGTCCTCGGCCTCCGAGTGCTGCCGGACGGCGACGGCGCCGAGAGCGGCCGCCGCCACGACGCTCGCGGCGAGGGCGAGACGCAGGCCGTACCGGCCGAGGAACCGGCCACGGGGCGGTGAGGTGCGCCGAGCCCGGTCCTGCGGAGTGCGGGACACCTGAGCCATGACGCTCGCACGCAGTTGCTCGGGCACCGGGGCGGTCTCGGCGGAGGCGAGAAGGGTGACGGTCCTCCGGAACCCGGCGACGTCCCCGCGGCATGCCTCGCAGCCGGCGAGATGGTTCTCGAAGGCGGCTTCCTCCGCGGGCGGGAGAGCATGCAGGACGTACGCCGCGGCATCGAGGTGCGGATCTGCCGGTGATGTCATGATCCGGCCTCCAGACAGGCGCGCAGCTGATCGAGGCCCTTGCGCATGCGGGACTTCACGGTGCCTTCGGGGGTGGACAGGGAACGCGCCACCTCGGCGCAGGTCATGCCCTGGTAGTAGGCGAGGACGAGCGGCACTCGCTGGAGGCGCGCGAGGGCTGCCAGGCAGCGGTGGACACGGCGCCGCTCGTCGAGGCCTTCGACGGTCTCGGCGACCTGGTCGAAGTCCCTGTCCGGCGACAGCATCCCGGCCCGCACCTCGCGGTCCTTGCTCGCCTGCACGGAACGCACCCGGTCCACGGCGCGCCGGTGGGCGAGGGTGAGTACCCACGCCTTCGCCGATCCGAGATCGGGCCGGAAACGGTCCGCCGTCCGCCACACCTCGATCATGACGTCCTGCGTCACCTCCTGGGCCTGGCCGGAGTCCCGCAGGATCCGGCAGGCCAGGCCCGTCACCGGCTGGGCCAGCGCGTCGTACACGCCGGCGAACGCGTCCCGGTCACCGTCCGCCGCCCGGAGCAGGAGCGTGTCGAGCTCGTCGTTCGGTTCGTGTGCGTGAGGCAATGGTTCGTCCCCCATCGTGCCTCTGGTGGCCGGTCGCCCGGGCGTGCGGCGCCGGGTCGCCCCGCCCGGGGTGACCCGACGTGTCCGACTCTGCCGTCTGTCGCGGGGTCGTGCCGGGTGGCCGCGCCAGCCGGGTGAGTCCCGCTCGGGGCCGGAGGCCGTCACGGCGGGCTCCGGCGGTCCTGCGGCGGCGTGCGGACCAGCAGTGCGACATGTACGGTCTTGCCGCCGAGGCGGGGGACCACCCTGACGGAGTCCCCGACGTGGCGCATGATCTCCAGACCGAAACCGCCTCGCTGATCCCCGCTCGCGGGCCGGTGGACGTCGGGCAGCTCCTCGCTGTGGTCGGTGACCGCGATGTCCAAGCACTCGCCGTCGTCCGTCAGAGTCAGCAGGCAGGGGCCGCGGGTGTGGCGGACGGCATTGGTGACGAGTTCGGACACGACCAGGACGGCGTCGGCCGTTCGGTCGCAGTCGACCGCTTCCAGCCAACGGGCCGCGATGCGACGGGCGACGGCCGGACTCCGCAGGCCCCAGGGCAGAGCCAGGGCAAGGGGCGTCACGCCGGACGCCGAGGGTGGTGCGGTGGCTGAGGGTGATGCGGTGATGGTCATGTCCGCTCCCTGGAGACGGGACTTCCTGTGTGAGGGATTCGTAGCCGCCCCGGGCGCGGATGACCGGTCGACGGCGGGAGGACCCCGGCCCGCGGACTCCGATGCCCGCGCCCACGTGGGAGGTGATGCCCTGCCCCGGGGCCGTGCGACTCCGGTCCACATGATTTCCGGCGCTTCTTCATCCGCCGCCGACCCGGCTCCGAATCACTGATGACCCCGCACGACGAGGCAGACGTTCGAACCCCACGGCGTCACTCGACGTGCCCACGGAAGTCGATCAATCGAGGGAGGTGCGTCCGATGACCGCGTCCATGCGCGCCCGCCGTCTGGTGGCAAGTGCCGCAGCGGCGGGACTGCTGGCCGGCGGCGCCGCGTTCGGCATGTCCGGCACGGCCACCGCGGCACCCGCGCCCACATCCGTCTCGACCGTCGTGAACGGTGACCACCGTGACCATCACGACCGGTGCGAGTGGAAGAAGGGGCACTGGGAGAAGAAGTGGGTGAAGGGCCACTGGGAGAAGAAGCGGGTCCACGTCAAGACGTGGCACCCCGGCCATCACGACAAGCACGGTGACTGGCACAAGGGCTACTGGAGCCACGACCGCCAGTACAAGTGGGTCTACGTCCCCGCCCATTGGGACCACTACTGGGTGAAGGGTCACTGGGACTGCAAGCACCGCTGACCGGCGGACGTCGAACCCCTACCACTGAGGGCCGGGCCGAGGGCCCGGCCCTCAGTCGGGCCTGCCGACGGGGCACGCGAGGGGGCCGTCCGTGGCGCGGACGGGTGCCGGAAGCTCGGTGGCACGGCACGGCACGGCACCACACGACAGGACACGACACGGCGCGGCACCGCGTACGAGCTGCTGCCGGCGGGTCGGTTCAGGAACTCGGCGAGCCCGTGTCGATGACGATCATCTTCTCCAGCGTGTACCTGTCCAGGTCCGGATGGTGTTGCTGCCGGCCGGTCCGGATGCGGTGGAAGCGGAAGGTCCCGTTGGTGGTACCCGCGCTGACGATGCATCGGATCCGGAGCGGCGGTTCGACGGAACGGCCCAGATCGCAGATGTGCAAGGCCAGCGCGAGGCCCTGGGTCAGCAGGAGTCCTTGATCGGCCTCGGCTATGACGGGCTCCCCGTCGTCCAGGACTTCGACGGTCACGGGCACGAAGTCCTCGAGGTGGAAGCTGTTGACACTGCACTCCCACGCGGTGAGGTCGACGAAGTCTCCGGGGCCGGTGTCACGCAGGTGACGGGCGGTATCGGTCAGCACCACGGCGTCGCCGTGGAGGGTGATGCCGTTGGCCGTGAGATCGCGGAGACCGGCTGTCAGCCCCTGCGGGGTCTGTGTCGGTACGAGTCCTGTCCATGCGTCGAGCAGGGCCGCCGCCGTATCGTTCATCTGCACTGTAAGCACCCGTCAAGAGTCCCTCAGGGACTCAGGAGGACGGGACGCAGGGCCTCTTCCACGCTCGAGGGCGGGCCCGGGCGCGCCTTGGCGACGGCGGCGGAGCAGTCATTCGGGGAGGGGCTTGACTCTCGGGTTACGCGAGACGGCACAGTCAATGCCGTGGACAGGAGAAACCTACTGCCGATCGGGCAGTTCTCGCAGGCCAGCGGCCTCTCGGTCACCGCGCTTCGGCACTACGACGCCAGCGGTGTGCTGGTGCCGGCTTTCGTCGATCCGGTGAGTGGCTACCGGTACTTCCGGCGTGGCCAGGTGCGTACGGCGCAGTCGATCAGGGCGCTGCGGCAATTGGACATCCCGGTGGAGGAGGTGCGCCGGCTACTCGGCAGTGGCGGCGAGGAGGGGCTGGTGGCCGCTCTGCAGGCGCATCTGCGGGCGGCCGAAAGGCGGTTGGAGGTGCAGCGTTCTCTGGTCCACAGCCTGTTGAGCCGACTGACCGAAGGAGCAGGGATGACCCACCACGTCACCGTCCGCCAAGGCGCCGCGGAAAGGATCCTCGTCCGCGGCGCGACCCTGGACAACTCCGGGCTCGATGCCTTCCTCCGCGGTGCCTACCAGGAGATGTACGAGGTCGCCGGTCGCGGCCCGCTCACCTTCACCGGGCCCGCCTTCGTCCGCTTCCACGGAGTGTGCGACGACGAGAACGAGACGCTCGTCGAGGCGTGCCTGCCGTTCTGGGAGGACGGCGCGCAGCCCACGGACCTGCCCGAGGACATGATCGTGCGCGAACTGCCCGAGAGCACCCTCGCCTGCACGGAGGTCGAGGGAGCGGCCGCCGGGTTCCCGCAGATCCTCGGCGCGTACGACGCCGTCGCCAACTGGATCACCGAGCACGGCTTCGCCTTCGCGGGCCCGGCCCGGATGGTCTACCGCCGGTGGACCGGGACACCGGACGCCCCGGGCAACCGCCTGGAGATCGCCTGGCCGATCGCGGAGCCGACCGGCGATTAGGTCGTCTCCTCCGGATCTTGCCGGGCGGCGCGGGCCGGGCAGGACCCGGAAGACGGCCTGGGCGGGGTCCGGTGGATCAGGCGGTCGTCCGATCCGAGATGGCGGCAGCCGACGGTCGGTGCCGTCGGTGCCGCTGGTGGTCGCAGTCGGGCGCCGCCACGACTCGCTCTGCTTCGAGGCCGTCGTGGCTGAGCCGGCGCCGCATCACGGCGGTGATCCCGGATCCTGCTGACCTGCCGACCAGATCGCCACCGCGAGAGGCGTGGCTCTCGCGGTGGCCGCCCACCCGGCTCCGACCGCCGGGCGTTCACGCCCGGATCGGGCCCGTCGACCGTCCCGCCCATGGCGTCGTACATGAAGTAGCTCATCGGCCCATTACCGCAAGAGGTGATCCACGAGAAACGGCCCGGACGTTCCTCTCGTACCCTGCCTGCATGACCCGTCATACACCGCCACGACCGGTGGACGTCGAGCGGCTGTTTCCCGAGGTGGCGCCCCTACGGAAGGAGACCGTGCGGCTTCACCCGTGTGTGGGTGAGCCGACGTGCCGAGACAGCTCGGTCGGGGGCCCGCTGCTGTGGCCGGCCGATGAGGCCTGGCCGTCGTGCCCTGAGCACCAAGGGTCGCCGATGGTGCCTGTCGTGCAGATCTACCGCAGCGGTGTTCCAGGCATCGTCCCGTTTCCCGAAGGGTGCGATCTGCTCCAGGTTCTCTGGTGCCCGAGGAAGCACAGCGGCCGTCGTTGGATCGTTCCGCACGTCCGATGGCGAGAGGCCGGGTCGGTCGGGAGGGTGCTGGAGACCCCGCCACGCCCGGCTGAGCGGTGGGAGAACTACGTCCCACGTCCTTGTGCGGTGCATCCGGAGCTGGTGACGGAGTACCCCTACTGGGATCTTCGTGACGACCTGTGGGGCGAGTTGGAGTTCCGATTCCTGGACCTGGACCAGGAGACGGGCTGGGACTACCAGAGCCACCTCTCCACCGCGCCCGGGACGAAGCTGGTGGGATACCCCGGCTGGTGCCAGGATCCGAAGTGGCCGCAGTGTGCCGGATGCGGGAATCGCATGGAACACCTGCTGACCGTGGAGAGCACGGAGGCGGACGCCGTGTCCCGGCGTGCCTGGACCCCCGTCGAAGAGCAGCACACTCCTTCCGAGGGTCCGGGCCTGGTTCTGGGCGACCTCGGCGGCGTGTACTTCTTCGAGTGCCACGTCGGCCCCGGGCGTCCCTTCACGCACCGCTACGACTGCCCGTAGCGCACGAGGGCCGGTCCCGTTTCCTACGCGTTCACGAGTCTGCGGAGCCCACAGAACTGACTGTTCGTCACGCGAGGACTGTCAGACCGCGCCGCCGGCGTGAGCTCTGTCAGTGAGCCGACGGAATGGCCCCTGGGAGGGGTGACGGCGGGGTGAGGGGGCGCAGGTTCCATCGAGAGTTGCTTAACCGGATCCGTTGACCTCTGGACAACGTTGTCAAAGTGGAGGCAGAGTGTGCCTTGCACATCGGCCGGTTCTGGAGAGGTTGGGCGTCAGGGTGTACGGAGCGCTGGACATCGGGGGTACGAAGATCGCGGGGGCCCTCGTCGACGCCGAGGGGCGCGTCGTGGTGCGGTCGCAGCGGCCGACGCCCGCGCGTGAGTCCGCCGGCGTGCTGATGGCTGCGGTGACCTCGGTCGTGGACGATCTGGCGGCGTACCCGGAATGGGCCTCACTGTCGTGCCTCGGCATCGGGAGCGCCGGGCCCGTGGACACCGTCGCGGGCACGGTGAGCCCGGTGAACCTACCGGCCTGGCGTGCGTTTCCGCTGGTGGAGCAGGTACGGCAGCATCCTGCGGTGCCTCGCGGCATGAAGCCGGCGCTCATCGGCGACGCGGTCGCCATGACGGCGGCGGAACATTGGACCGGCGCGGCGAAGGGCGTGGCCAACGCCCTCTGCATGGTCGTGTCGACCGGCGTGGGCGGCGGTCTCGTCCTCGGCGGCTCCGTCCACGCGGGGACGACCGGGAACGCCGGGCACATCGGGCACATCACCGTGGACCAGAACGGTCCCGTATGCCCGTGCGGAGCCCGCGGCTGCGTCGAGCGCTACGCCAGCGGTACGGCGATCGCCGCCCACGCGCTGGAATCCGGCTGGACACCCCCGGGCGGCGGCCCTGCCACCGCCCGGGAGGTCGAGATCTCGGCCCGAGGGGGCGACCCGAGGGCCCTTGCCGCGTTCGACCGGGCCGGTCGCGCCCTCGCGGCCGCCATCGCGGCGACCTCGGCGCTCGTGGAGCTCGATCTCGTCGTGGTCGGCGGCGGTGTCTCCCAGGCGGGCGAGATGTTGTTCGGGCCCCTGCGGCACCACCTGAAGTCGTACGCGGTCCTCGACTTCACGCGCGACGTCCCCGTCGTGCCCGCCGGCCTGGCGCTCGACGCCGGGCTGATCGGTGCGGCAGCGGCCGGTGCCGCGGCGACCGGGATGTCCCGCGCCGGCGCGTACGCCACGGGCCGGGCGCCCGCGTGACGTCCGCCGGTGCCGGTGCCGGTGCCGGTGCCGATGACGAATCCGGCGTCGACTTCCGTGCCGACGCCGATGTCTCCTTCTCCGCCTTCAGGTGACCCTGCCGGGCCGCCGACGGGCACCGGTCCGTCGATGAGCCCGGACCGTCGTCGTTCACCCTGCCCGCCGTACACCCGCGGCCGTGGGGAGCCGTACACCGCGTCGCGTCGGTGCGTCTCCCCGCTCCGACCCTCCATCCGCACCTCGGGAACAGAACGTGGATCTCCTTCAGAACACCGTCCAGCCCTACGACTGGGGCTCCCTCACCCTGCTGCCCGAACTCATGGGTGTGCCGCCCACCGGCGTGCCCCAGGCGGAACTCTGGATGGGTGCGCATCCGGCGGCGCCGTCCCGGCTCCGCAAGGGTGAGGCCGTGGTCTCCCTGGACCGGGTCATCTCCGAGGACCCGGAGGGCGAACTCGGGGCGGCCACGATGCGCCGCTTCGGCCCACGTCTCCCGTTCCTGGTCAAGCTGCTGGCCGCCGACGCCCCGCTCTCCGTGCAGGTGCACCCCGACCTCGCCCAGGCCCAGGCCGGGTTCCGGCGCGAGAACGCCCTCGGAGTGCCTCTGGAGGCGCCGCACCGGAACTATCGGGACGACCAGCACAAGCCCGAGATGATCGTCGCCCTCACCCCGTTCCGCGGGCTGTGCGGATTCCGGGCCCCCGAGGGCTGCGCCGACCTGCTCGACTCCCTGAGGGTTTCCTCGCTGCGGCCGTACTCCGAGGCCCTGCGCGCCGCCCCCGGGGCGCAGGCCCTCTCCGAGGTGTTCCGGGCCTTTCTCCGCCCACCGGAGGGCCTGGTCGACGCCGTCGCACGGGCGCTCGCGGCGGCCACCGGCTCCGGCGTGTCCGCCGTCGACGCCTACGCGGGCATCGCGCGTGCCTGTCCGCGCGACCCCGGCCTGCTGTCCGCGCTCATGCTCCGTTACGTCGAACTGGCCCCGGGCGAAGCGCTGTTCCTCGGAGCCGGTGTTCCCCACGCGTATCTCTCCGGGCTCGGTGTGGAGATCATGGCGAGCTCCGACAACGTTCTGCGGTGCGGGCTCACCTCCAAACACGTGGACGCGGACGAACTCGCCGGGGTCGTCCGCTTCGGTGCGCCGCCGACGCGCGTCCTGACTCCCCGTGAGATCGGCGGCGAGGAGGTGTACCCGGCGCCGGTGGACGACTTCCGCCTGTCGAGGTACGTCCTGCGAGGAGGGGAACCGCCGCGGCCGCTCGCGCTCGACGCCCCGCAGATCGTTCTCTGTACCGAGGGCGAGGTCACCGTCTCCTCCGCCGGCGAGATCCTCCGCCTCGACCCGGGGAGTTCCGTGTACCTCCGTGCCGGGGCCGAAGCCGCCCTCCGGGGCGACGGCACGGCGTTCCGTGCGACGACCGGCACCGCTCTGGGATGCCGGTGACGAACCCCCGACGACAACCCGCGACACCAAAGCCGCGGCAACGAAACCATGGCTCTACTTAACCGATTATGTCGAAGGTGTTGTGATCGGTCTTCCAGGCCTCTGGCCTCAACTCGGCCGCAAGGGGCCGGCAGGAACATCCGCCGACCAGGCGGTGGTTCGGCCGCGCCGGCGCTGACTCCCCACTGCCCGGATCGAGCCGCAGCAATGCCCGGGCACTGGGGCCCGGCGACGGCCTGCGCGACAACGCACCCGCCGTCCTCGCCCAGGGCCTGTCCGGCCGATCATGCGGCTGATCCTGAACCGTTCTGATCCTGAACCGGTCTGATCCGGGAGGTCGGAACGAGGAAGCGCCGGGCCGGAGGATTCCTGGCGCGCCGGCCCTGGTAGAACGGCGACCGGTGGGTATCCAGGAGCGCGAGCGCAAGATGTACCGGCCGCTGCGGCGGGCCGGCCTCGAGGTGATCCCGGACGACGTGCCTGACGGCACGATGCCGTTCGTCTTCGGATATCGCCCCGAGGACATCGTCGGCGGCTTCTCCCACCGCTACAAAACCCCACGGCTCGTCGAGCGTCTCAACGAGGACTGGTACGAACTGGCGGTCTCCTCCGGCCTTCTCGACCACCGGCGCGAGTTCCTCGTCCTGCTTCCCCACGGTACCCACACGCACCAAGCCGTCCTGCACAAGCAGAACCAGCACGATGGCCGCCGTGCCGCGCCGGCGGTCTGGACCCGGGTCCGGCTCCTGGACCGCTGGGACATCATGGGCCGGGGTGCGGCATCGGCGTTCCTCGGCATACGTGCGGGCCACCCGGGCTTCGGCATGATGGCGCTCGACAGCAGTGTGTACATCAGCTGCTCGACGGGCGAGATCGGTGTCGACGTGAGTGCGGTGGACCACCCGGCCCGCTCCGAGAAATTCCTGCAGTACCTGAAGTGGTACGCACAGGGGGACTATCCACGCGCCGACACGGAACTGCAGAAGCGGATCGCCGTCTGGCTCGCAGGCCGCGCACCGAGTGCCGTCAGCCGTTCCGACCGATGACCAAGAGGCCCCCGGTGGTGAGGTCGGCAGGATTGTCGCCGTCCAGCTGATCCACGGAATTCCGCACCGGGTGCGGACCGGCATTCAGTGGCGTGACCCCTTCGCCCAACTCGCGGCCGGGTTCGGCGTCGGCCTGGCCACCGCTCACCGCTACGTCACCGAGCCGTGGGCGTCCTGGCCGTCCTCGCCCCTCTCCCGCAAGCCCCGCAAGCACCGCCAGCGCGGCATGAACGTCCAAGTTCTCACCGACCCGTTCGGGAAGCTCATCTGGGCTTCGCCGGCCCTGGCGGGCGCGGTCCACGACATCCAGGCAGTTCGTACCCACGGCCTGCTCGACGTCCGCAGCGCCGACAGCATCCGGTGCTGGGTCGACAAGGCGTACCAACGCTCCGGCCCCTCCGCCCGCGTCCCCTTCCGCGACCGCTTGAACAAGCTCTCCGCCTGGAAGAGGGCCGTCAACCGCGCCCACGTCAAGATCCGCGCACCCGGCGAACAGGCCATGACCACCCTCAAGTCCACGGCCACCCTCAAGTCCTGGCGCCTGCCGCGGAAGCTCCGCTGGAGCACCATCCGCATCACCGACCTCGTCAAGGCCGCCCTCACCCTGGAGCTGAGCGCTTCAACCTGAGGAGGACGCCGCACTGCCTCCTATACTCCTGGCGTGTCCAATACGCCGAACCTCTTCCACGTTTCGTCCATGCTCAATCGGCAGTCGATCGCACGGCATGGCCTGGATTGGACCCGCATGGGCGCCGCACCGGGAATCGCCGGCAGCCGCCGCCCTGAGGTGGAGGGGATCTTCGTCTGTCGAAGCGAGGAGGAAGCAGGATTCTTCCTTCAGATCAACAACACCGGTGGTCCGGTTGATCTCTGGTCCGTGGACGGCGTCGATGAAGGACTGCTCCTCGACAACGGTAACGGATTCGCCTACCTGCCCGACCGCATACCAGCCGCGCAAGTCCGCCTCGCATGATCAGACGTTCCTCCGCGGCTTGGCTTTCTGGGGCCGGCACCGTGCCAGCCTTCCTCACCCTCGACGGCGTCCCCTGCCCCAAGGGCTGACCCCGGCCGCACCCTTCGCAACGCGCGCGTGAGGATCGGGTTCCGCGGGCAGGTCCCGGGCCCCGGAGCCCGCTCCTCCTTTCCCTTCGCCCGTTCGACGGCGATGAGGGGCCCTCCCTCCGTCGCGAGGCAGGGCCCCTCATCGCCCGTCTCGATACCGAGTGGATTCCGCCGATGCCGGCGGCTCCGCCGATGACGCCGAAACCTCTACGCGCGCCGGGGAGGCCCCGTCGATCCCCGGGGTGTCAGGGACGGTGTGGGGACCTGGAAGTCCCCCTCGTGCGTGCCCTCGATCACGCCGAACAACGTCCGGGCGACCGCCTCCCCGAACCGGTGCACGTCATGGCTCATCGCCGACATCGGCGGATGGGTGAGCCGGCACAGCTGGGAGTCGTCCCAGGCGAGCAGCGAAACGTCGTCGGGCACCCCGAGTCCCATCTCGGCGGCGACCGCCGCCCCGGCGACGGCCATGATGTCGTTGTCGTACACGATCGCCGTCGGGCGGTCCGGGGACATCAGGAGGCTGCGGGTCGCCCGTGCGCCCTCCTCTCCCACGAACCCCGTCGGCACCTGGCGGCCCCCGTCCAGGCCCAGTTCCGCCATGGTCGCCTCGAAGGCCGCCGCCCGGATGCCGCTGTGCCCGAGGCCGGAGGGGCCGCCGACCCGCGCGATTCTCCGGTGTCCGAGCGCGGCCAGGTACCGCACCGCTTCGGCTGCGGCCGAGGCGTCGTCCGTCCAGACCGAGGGGAACCCGCCGGTCAGCGACGGGTGCCCGACCGCGACGGCCGGGATGCCCAGCGCACGCAGGGGCGGGACCCGGGGGTCGTCCCGGTGGAAGTCCACCAGGATCGCCCCGCCGATGGTCCGGCTGCGCCACCAGCCCTCGAGCAGCACGGTCTCCTCCTCCAGATCCCGGACCAGCCGGAGCAGGAGCGAGCAGGACCGTTCGGCGAGGACGTCCTCGATCCCGGAGATGAACTCCATGTAGAAGGGCTCGAGTCCGAGGAGCCGGGCGGGGCGGCAGATCGCCAGGCCCACGATGCCCGTCCGCCGCCCGGAGAGGTTTCGCGCGGCCTGGTTCGGGCTCCAGCCGAGCTCTATCGCGGCTTCGAAGATGCGTTCCCGGGTGGTCGGGGACACCCCCGGCCTGTTGTTGAAGGCGATCGAGACGGCGCCTTTGGAGACCCCGGCCCGCGCGGCGACGTCGTTGATCGTCACGCGCGGACCGGGGACACGAGGAGCTGTGGAACTCACACCGCTCCCACACTGAACAGGGCGCGGCGGACGGCCGTCACATCGTCGCCGGACCAGCCGGTGACGGCGATACGGACCTCCTCGCCCGGCAACAGGGTGGTCAGACCGCGGTCGGCGGCGGCCGCGGGGGCCAGCCGGTCGGCCTGGAGGAGGAGGTCCCGCACCATCGTCCGGGCCGTGACGACCACGTCCACCGTGCCACCGTCGCCGTGCGGTTCGACCCGCACGTCGTACGCGGGTACCGGGTACGCGAACTCCTTGTCGTACACCGGGACATGAACGGCTCGCAGGCCGTCCGCGTCGGCGACGAGCAGCTCCTTCGACGAACCGGTCCCGGGCAGCAGCGAGGCCGGCACGACCAGCCGTACGACCGTCCGGGCCGCCGCCTCCAGTTCGAACGTGGCCTCCTTGAGCACCGTGCCGTCCGCGTCGGCCCGGCGCAGCGTGACGGAGGTGCGCCAGGTGGCGCCGGACTGGTTGTCGAGGGCGAGCACCGGGCCGTCCTCGGTGGGGACGAGGCTGAGGAGGCGGTCGGCGTAGACCCGGCGGAGCTCGTGGTGGAGCGGCTTGAGGCGTCCGTCGCCGTCGATCGCGGCCCAGGAGCTCACCGGCCAGCAGTCATTGAGCTGCCAGACGACCGTGCCCGCGCAGACCGGCCAGTGGGAGCGCCAGTGCTCGATGCCGGCGGAGACCGCCCGGGCCTGGACGACCTGGGCGAGGTAGTGCCAGCGGTCGAAGTCGCCCTTGGGAAGGCCGAAGTGGCGCTCGATGCCCCGGTTCAGCTTTCCGTTGCCGTCCTCGGCCTTCTGGTGGTGCAGCATGCCGGGGGAGTCGGGGGCGAGTTCCTCGCCGGGGAGTGCGCGGCGCAGCGTCGCGAATGCCGGGGGAGCCTGCCAGCCGAACTCCGCGCAGAACCGGGGCACGTCCGCCCGGTATTCGGCGTAGTCCTGACGGTTCCACACCTCCCACGAGTGGTGGGTGCCGTGGCGGGGATCGTTGGGGTGGTGGTCCCAGGACCCGGACCAGGGGCTGCCCGCCGTGTAGGGGCGGGTGGGGTCCGACTCGGCGACGATCCTGGGCAGGACACCGAGGTAGTAGCCCTCGCCCCAGGAGTCGCCGGCGAGCGGCGTCTCCCAGTCCCAGTCGCGGAAGCCCCAGAGGTTCTCGTTGTTGCCGTTCCACAGGACGAGGCTGGCGTGGGGCATGAGTCGGACAACGTTGTCACGCGCCTCTGCCTCCACTTCTCCACGGAGGGGCTGTTCCTCCGGGTAGGCCGCGCAGGCGAAGAGGAAGTCCTGCCAGACCATGAGGCCGAGTTCGTCGCAGACGTCGTAGAACGCGTCGTCCTCGTAGATGCCGCCGCCCCAGATGCGGACCAGGTCGACGTTGGCCTCGGCGGCCTGGGTGAGCCGGGCCCGGTAGCGCTCGGGGGTGACCCGGGAGGGCAGCACGTCGTCCGGGATCCAGTTGACGCCGCGGGCGAAGATCCGTACGCCGTTGACGACGAAGGTGAAGCCCGTGCCGTGCTCGTCGGCGGACCGGTCGACCGTGACGGAGCGGAAGCCGATGCGACGGGTCCAGGAGTCGAGCGGTTCGCCGCTCTCGTCCAGGAGTTCCACGTCGAGCCCGTACAGCGGCTGCGCGCCGTACCCTCGCGGCCACCACAGTTCCGGTTCGGCGACCTCGATGCGCAGCGCCGCCTCCTCGCCCTCGAGGGACGTCTCGGCGACGGCGCCCGCCACGGTGGCGCGCAGGGTCAGCCGGCGGCCGGCCCCGGAAGCGGTGCGCGCCGCGCGGACGTGGAGTTCGACCCGTCCGGTCGTGCCGTCGACCGTGACCAGGGGGCGGACCTCGGCCAGCCGCGCGGTCGACCAGTGCTCCAGCCGTACCGGTCGCCACATGCCGGCGGTGACCACGGTGGGACCCCAGTCCCAGCCGAAGGAACAGGCCATCTTGCGGATGTACTGGAAGGGCTCGGGGTAGACGTTGGGCCGCTCGCCGGTGAGGGCGCGGACCCGGTCGGCCTCGTCGTACGCGGAGGCGAAGCGCACCTCCAGGGAGCCGGTCCGCCCGGTGACGTCGAAGCGGTGGACGCGGTGCATGTTGCGTGTCGTGCCGAGGGAGGCCCCGTCCAGAAGGATCTCGGCGGCGGTGTCGAGACCGTCGAACACGAGCTCGGACCGCTCGTGTCCGCTGTCGTGGCCCAGTGTCGTGACGTACGACCACGACCGTCGGCCGACCCATGCGACCTCGGTCTCGTCGAGCCCGAGGAACGGGTCGGGTATCACCCCGGCGGCGAGCAGGTCGCTGTGGACGCAGCCGGGTACCTGGGCGGGGAGCAGCGCGTCCTCGTAACGCAGGTTCCACCCCTCGTGCAGCTGAGTGACGTCCTTCATGGTGTGCGGCTCCGATCGCCTGGTCGTGGGTGGGATGCGTATACGGGCCGACAAGCTAGCCGTACGGTGGGGCGACTGTCCATGAACCGGTCAAGTGTCTGCATCGCGCTGTGCGGTCGCTCGACCGTGAGCGAGCTTCACGGGTCCAGCCCTATGGGGCATCGCTGCCGGTAACGATTAGGCATCACGCTGGAAATCGGTACTTTACCGGTTCACAAACGGCTGACATAGTGCCGACATCCCACCGATTGCCTGAGCCGTGACTTTGAAGGAGTTGGGCCATGGGGAACAAGAAGACGACAGTGCTCTCGGGAGCGCTTCTGGCCACCGCGACACTGGTCCTGTCGGCGTGCGGCGGCGGAGGCGGCGGTGCGACCGGAGAGGTGGCCGCCCCTCCCGCCGACCCGAAGGGGGTCTCGGGAGAGATCAAGGTCCTGACGCAGCGGACCGACCTCGTCCAGAAGGGGGTCATGAAGGCGTACGCCGCCGAGTTCAACAAGATCTACCCCAAGGTCAAGGTGTCGTTCGACGGCATCACCGACTACGAGGGCGAGGTGAAGATCCGGATGAACGCCAAGGCGTACGGTGACGTGCTCCTCATCCCGGGCGCGGTCGCCAAGAACGACTACCCGAAGTTCTTCGCCCCGCTGGGGACGACGGCGGAGCTGTCGTCGAAGTACCGCTTCAGCGACAAGGCCGAGGTCGACGGCAAGGTCTACGGCATCGCCCAGTTCGGTACGGCCAACGGCTTCGTCTACAACAAGGCGTTGTGGAAGAAGGCCGGGATCACCGCCTGGCCGACGACTCCGCAGGAGTTCCTCGCCGGCCTGAAGGCGATCAAGGACAAGACGGGGGCCACTCCGTACTACACGAACTTCAAGGACGGCTGGCCGCTCGTCCAGTGGACCGCCAACAACGGCTCGGTCGGCTGTGACGCGAACGCGGGCAACAAGCTGGCCGGTCCGGTCTCGCCGTGGAAGGAGGGCGGTGAGCTCCGTGCGATCGACGGCCTGCTGTACGACATCGCGAAGCAGGGGCTCTCGGAGAAGGACCCCACCACCACCAATTGGGAGACCTCCAAGGCGCTTCTCGCCGAGGGCCGGATCGCCACGATGATGCTGGGCTCCTGGTCGATCACGCAGATGCGGGGCGCGGCGGTCGACGCGGGCCTGAGGGCGGACGACATCGGTTTCATGCCCTTCCCGGTCCAGAAGGGCGGGAAGTTCTGCGCGGCCGTGGTCTCCGACTACCAGCAGGCCGTCAGCGTCCACTCCGAGAACAAGCCCGCGGCCCGCGCCTGGGTCGACTGGTTCACCGAGAAGTCCGGGTTCTCGGAGAAGGAGGGTGTCGTGTCCGCGGTCAAGTCCGCTCCCATGCCCGCGACGCTCAAGGACTTCGTTGACAACGATGTCACCTTCTTCGACCGCTCCGAGGCCAGGACTGCCGCGGTCAATGACATCGACGACGCGGCGGAGATCGGCCTCAACAAGCCCGACTACCGCCAGAAGCTGATCGACACCGCGCGGGGCGCGGCGAAGGGCAGCGTCGAGGACTTCTTCGCCGACCTGAACAAGAGGTGGGACGAGGCGGCGAAGACCGCCGGTTCCTGACCGACCGGCGGAGCGGGCCCCGGCCGTACGACACCGGCCGGGGCCCGCCCGGATCTCCCGCAGTCGCGGACACGAAAGGCCGACATGACCGATACGACCGACACCGCTCCCGGAGGCGTCGCCGTGACACGGCGACGATCCGTCAGGGACAGGAACGACGCGGAAGGCGGGGCGCGAGGCGGGGACCGGCCGACGGGCCGGCGCCGGGCGGGACCGCCCCGCTCCTGGCGGCATTCGCCGCTCCGCCGGATCACGCCCTGGCTCTTCCTCGCCGCCCCGCTGGCGCTGCTGATCACGTTCACCTACGTCCCCGTGGCGAGCATGATCTCGTACAGCTTCACGGACTGGGACGGGGTGAGCCCGGACCGCGAGAACGTCGGCTTCGACAACTACGTCCAGATCTTCACCCGTCCCGAACTGTTCCGGGTGTTCTTCGTCAGCGGCTACTACCTGGCCGCCTCCGTGGTCCAGATCGCCGTCGCGTTGTACTTCGCCGTGATCCTGAGCTTCAACCTCAAGTTCAGGAACTTCTTCAAGGGGATCCTCTTCTTCCCCTACCTGATCAACGGCGTCGCGATCGGCTTCGTCTTCCTGTACTTCTTCCAGGACGGCGGCACGCTCGACTCGGTGCTGTCCTGGTTCGGCGTGAGCAACGACCATCCCTGGCTCGGTGATCCGACCTCCGCCAACATCTCCCTGGCGGGCGTGTCCGTCTGGCGTTTCACCGGACTGAACTTCGTCCTCTTCCTGGGAGCCATCCAGTCGATCCCCGGCGAGCTCTACGAGGCCGCCGAACTGGACGGCGCGGGCAGGTGGAAGCAGTTCCGCCACATCATCGCCCCCGGCATCAAGCCCGTCATCAGCCTCAGCGTGATCCTGGCGATCTCCGGCTCGCTCTCGGTCTTCGAGATCCCCTACATCATGACCGGCGGCGCGACCGGCACCCAGACCTTCGTCATCCAGACGATCAAGCTCGCGTTCCAGTTCAACAAGACCGGCCTGGCCTCGGCCGCGGCCGTGGTGCTGCTCCTGATCATCCTGCTGATCACCTGGATCCAGCGCCGGCTCGTGCCCGACGACAAGGTGGACCTCGTATGACCCCCGCTCCCGCTGCCCGCCACCCGCGCCGCCGGCGTGTCCCCGTCGGGCCCGTACTGACCTATCTGTCACTGATCGCCGCCTCGGCGGTGGTCCTGCTGCCGCTGGCCGTCGTCCTCCTCACGTCGCTCAAGACCTCGCAGGAGGTGGGCGACGGCGGTGCGCTCTCCTTGCCGGGCGACTGGCTGAACTTCGACAACTACGTCACCGCGTTCAACGACGGCAACATGCTGACGGCCTTCGGGAACACCGCGTTCATCCTGCTGTTCTCCATCGCCGGCACCGTGATCATCGGCTCGATGACGGCCTACGCGATCGACCGCTTCGACTTCCGCGCGAAGAAGCTCGTGATGGCCCTCTTCCTGATCGCCACCCTCGTGCCCGCCGTCACCACCCAGGTCGCCACGTTCCAGGTCATCAGCGGCTTCGGCCTGGTCGACACCCGCTGGGCGCCGATCCTGCTCTACATGGGCACGGACATCGTCTCCGTCTACATCTTCCTGCAGTTCATCCGGGGCATCCCCACCTCCCTGGACGAAGCGGCCCGCCTCGACGGGGCCAACTCGTTCACGATCTACCGGAAGATCATCTTTCCCCTGCTCAAGCCGGCGATCGCCACGGTGGTCATCATCAAGGGGATCACCACCTACAACGACTTCTACATCCCCTTCCTCTATATGCACTCCGAGGACCTCGGCACGATCTCCACCGCGCTCTTCCGGTTCAAGGGCCCCTTCGGAGCGCACTGGGAGGCGATCTCCGCGGGAGCGATCCTGGTCATCCTGCCGACGCTGGTGATCTTCCTGCTGCTCCAGCGCTGGATCTACAACGGCTTCTCGCAGGGAGCCACCAAGTAGGCCGGGAAGCCGCGGTGCGGGACCGGGCCGTACGAGGGGACGGCCCGGCCCGGAGATGTGCGCCCGGCGCTGTCAGCGGGGCGTCGGCCGGGCCGGCGGCGGGCAGGTGCTGCCCCGAGGGACGAAGCGGGCGTACCCCTCGCGGATGTCACCGACCTCTTCGCCGCTGATCAGGTCGAGCAGCGCGCTCGCGGACCGGGCGCCGTACGCGGGGATGTCGCGGGTGACGGCCGACAGCATCGGACGGACGACCTGCGTCAGCGGCGATTCGTCCCACGCCACGATCGACACGTCGGCGGGAATGGAGAGGTTCAGCTCCTGCGCGACCGACAGCGCGGCCACCGCCATGATGTCGTTGTCGAAGACGATCGCCGTCGGCCGCTCCGGCGCGATCAGCAGGGCCCGGGTGGCGCGTGCGCCCTCGTCCCCGGTGTAGTCGGTGTGGATCACCGTGGCCTCCCCGAGGCCGGCGTCCCGGCAGGCGTCGCGGAGCGCGGTGTCACGGACGGCGGTGTGGGCGAGGTCCGCGGGGCCGGCGACCCGGGCGATCCGGCGGTGGCCGATCGCCGCCAGGTAGCGCACGATCTCGTGCACGCTCTCACCGTCGTCCGACCAGACGGCCGGCAGACCGCCGGAGACGTCCGGTGGACCGATGGTCACGGTGGGCAGACCGATGTCCTTGACCGCCGGGATCCGGACGTCGTCGGCCTGGAGGTCCATCAGAAAGGCGCCGTCGACCCGCCGCTCGCCCCACCAGCGTCGGTACACCTCGATCTCGTCGGCCCGGGTGGTGACCATCTGCAGCATCAGCGCGTACGAACGCTCGGCGAGGACGCTCTCCACACCACTGATGAACTCCATGAAGAACGGTTCCACGCCGAGGGTCCGGGCCGGCCGCCGCACCACGAGCCCGACGGCCTGCGCCCGTCCGCCCGTCAGTGCCCTGGCGGCGCTGTTGGGGCGCCAGCCCAGCTCCTCCGCGATGCTCTTGATCGAGGCGCGCGTGGACTCCGACACTCCGGGCTGATCGTTGAGCGCGTAGGAGACCGCGACCTTCGACACGCCCGCCCGACGTGCGATGTCCGCCATCGTCGGCCGCTTCACTGCCACCCCAGCTCCATCCTGAACCCTTGACATCCAGACCCTACCGTCACGGGCTCCGTCGCACGGATGGGTCCGGGCCGCACCCGGAGACGGCGGTTCGGCGCCGGTCGGTGAGGCGACGGCTCGGAAGCGCGGACCGCCGGAATCCCGCGCGTCCGGGTTTACCCGGGGCCTCCCGGCGCATCTCTCCTCGAGAGCCCAGCGCCGTCCTCGCCCCGGGGAAGATCCCGGTCGATCCCCGACCGGTGAACCGGTGCCCCCCGCACGGCGAGCCATCGCCCTGCCCCCCCATGCCGCCACCGGAAGCCGGCCGCGGCGAGAGCCGCGGCCGGCCCCGACGAACCAAGCCCGCAGGAGCCATGAACCACAGCCCCCTCGACCATCGCTACCGCGGCGAACACCCGATCCGCACCGTCCACTACCTCTTCCGGCCCGACCGCGTACGACTCATGGGAGCGGTCGCGGTGTTCTTCGCCAAACACGCCCCCGTCTGGCTGCTCCCGCCGGTGACGGCGAACGTGATCGACGTCGTCGTCGAGCACCGGCCGATCTCCGAACTGTGGTGGAACTGCGCGCTGATGCTCGCGGTCCTCCTCCTGAACCCGCCGCTGCACCTGCTCTACGTCCGCTGGACGCACGGCGCGGTCCGCCGCATGGGCCGCGATCTGCGGTCGGCGCTCGTCACACGCATGCAGCAGCTGTCCATCGGCTTCCACAGCCGTACCAGCTCGTCCGTCCTGCACGCCAAAGTCGTCCGTGACGTCGAGACGCTGGAGACGGGACTCCAGCAGACCGCGGACAACGGACTCACCGCCGTCGCGACGCTCGCCGGCGGCCTCGCCGTCATCGCCGTGGTCACCCCGGTCTTCCTGCCGGTCTTCCTCGTCCTCATCCCGGTCGCCGTCCTGCTGATCGGCGCACTGCGCGCGAGACTGGGCGAGGGGAACACCTCCTACCGGCGCTCGGTGGAGCGCATGTCCGCCTCAGTCAGTGACATGACCACCCTCATCCCCATCACCCGGGCCCACGCTCTGGAGCGCACCGCGCTGGGGCGGGTCGGGCGCGAACTCGACCGGGTGCAGCGGGAGGGGACACGACTGGACCTGCTCAACGCCCGCTTCGGTTCGCTGTCCTGGGTCGTCTTCAACGGCCTCGGCACGGCCTGCCTCGCCGGTGCGGCGCTCGTCGCCTACTACGGCTGGACGTCGGTGACAGCGGGCGAGGTCGTGATGCTCAGCGCCTACTTCTCCACTCTCACCGGCGCCGTCACCAGCCTGCTCGCGCTGGCGCCCGTGGTGGGCAGGGCCGTGGAATCCCTCAAGTCCGTCGGCGAGGTCCTCCAGGACCCCGACCTGGAGATCAACGACGCCAAGCAACGCGTGGAGACGGTCCGGGGCGAGTTCCGGTTCGAGGCCGTGGGCCTCCTGCACGGCGACAGCGCCGAGCCCGCCCTCAGCGACGTGGACCTCCACGTGCCGGTGGGCACGACCCTGGCCGTCGTCGGTGGGTCCGGCGCCGGCAAATCCACCCTGCTCAATCTCGTACTCGGATTCCACCGTCCCACGTCCGGCCGCCTTCTCTTCGACGGAAAGGACATGACCGAGCTCGACCTGAGGAGCTTTCGGAGATTCGTCTCCGTCGTTCCCCAGGAATCCGTTCTCTTCGAGGGGAGCATTCGGGAGAACGTCACCTACGGAATGGAATGGGTCGACGACGAGACACTGCGGCGCGCGCTGTGCGACGCCAATGCCGCGGAATTCGTCGACGCGCTTCCGGACGGAATCGACACCGTCGTGGGGGAGCGGGGTGCCCGGCTCTCGGGCGGTCAGCGCCAACGGCTCGCCATCGCCCGGGCCCTCATCCGTGATCCGCGGGTCCTGGTGCTCGACGAAGCCACGTCGGCGCTGGACGCCCACGCGGAGGCGCAGGTCCAGGAGGCGCTGGCGCGTCTGGTCGCCGGCCGGACGGTCTTCGTGGTCGCGCACAGGCTCTCCACGGTCAGGCAGGCGGACCGCATCGTCGTGCTGGAACGCGGTCGGCTGGTGGAGTCCGGAAGCCACGAGGAACTGCTCGAACGAGGATCGGCCTACGCCCGGCTGCAGGCCACCCAGTTGGCCTGAGCCCCCTGGCGGGCCGTCGGCCAAGGGTGCCCTCCCTCCCGTAGGGCCGGGAGGGAGGGCACCCTTCACTCAGTGGTCGGCGCCGCTTCCGCGGACGACGCAGGAGCGCTGGTTCTCCCAGCCCCAGCCGTCTCCGTCGGGGTCGGACGAGCTGCCGTTCGTGCAGTACGGGTAGCCGTTCGGGGCGGTACCGCCGGCGTTGCCGCCCGTGTCGGCGCCGCTTCCGCGGACGACGCAGGAGCGCTGGTTCTCCCAGCCCCAGCCGTCTCCGTCGGGGTCGGACGAGCTGCCGTTGGCGCAGTACGGGTAGCCGTTGGGAGCGGTACCGCCACCGCCGCCGCCCCCGCCCCCGTAGACCGAGGCCCGCGTGGAGGTCGCGGCGATTCCGTCGGCTCCGTGGAAGAACCGGCTTCCCCAGGCCGTGAGCGAGTTCGCGTCGAAGCCCTCGACCATGTCGAGGTACTCGACACCGCTGCCGTTGCCGCTCCACGACCAGCCCAGATAGCCGACGCGCAGTGAGCGGGCGGTGGCCATGATGGCGTTCTCGTCGGGGTTGCCGTCGCTGTGGTTGTCACCGAACTCACCGACGACGATGGGGAGTCGGTTGTTCACGAAGTGGCCGAGGTAGCTCTGCACCTCGGCGGCCGTGTCGTACACGCCGTACATGTGGATGGAGAAGATGGTGTTGCGGTGAGGGTCGGAGGCGAAGACGGAGGCGGCGTTGTTCCGCATGGTGTTCGACCAGTCCTGACCCCAGTTGGGGGCGTCCACCATGAGCGCGTTCGAGATGCCGGCGCCGCGCAGCTTCCCGATGGCGTTCTTGGTGGCGTCGGTCCAGGCGGTGTAGCCGCTGTTGCCGAAGGGCTCGTTGCCGATGTTGACGACGACGTAGTCCTCCTGCCCGAGGAGGGCGCTCTTGACGCCGATCCAGTAGTCGGCGGCCCTGTCGAGGGAGGCGGCGGCGCCGTCCTCGCCGTATCCGGTGGTGTCGTGCACTTCCAGTACGCAGATGACCTTGCTGGCCTTGCAGTCGCCGATGATCGACGCGACCTTGGGCGTGTCGGTCCTGGCCCACCGGTCACCGCTGCCGAGGACGACGCGGACGGTGTTGGCGCCCTTGGCCGATATGTCGGCGATGGCTCCGGTCTTTTCGGGGTACCAGGCGTGGGCGTGATTGACCCCGCGCATGACGAATTCGTTGCCGTCGGCCTCGTAGACGCGGCCGTTGCTGACGTGGATGCCGGTGTCGGCGGCTTGAGCGGCTCCGCTCGGACCGAAGACGGGCAGCAGCAGACCCGCGATGCCCGCGAGGACGCTGCCGATGGCGGTGCCCCGCCTGGTTCTCGGCTTGTTCATGCCTCTCCTTCGAAAGGGGGGAAGGTTTTCTCCCTTTGCGCCGAGGTTTCCGGTCAACGTGACAGACAACGTTGTCAGAATTCGGAGACCGAGCCGCTGGTCTGCGCATCGGGATTGCCCACCATGAGGCCCTGTCGGCCGGTTCCGTGTCAAGGTTCCGAACGCCGTGGATTCCGAAGGAAAGGAGGGACGGCTTTGGTTCAGTGAAAGGTGCCGAATGATCCGGTTCCATGGGTGTTCCGTTCGCGTGGAACGCCCGGTGGGTTCAGTGAACGCGAGCACCGTTCAGCTGAACCCGCCGGGGCGGCCGGCCCCGGCGAGCGGCTCGCACGGCAGCACTCCGTGGACCTACGGAGGGCTGTCGCCCCGGGCGCGTTCCTGACGCAGAAGCTCCGGCAGGTCGGAAAGCCGGTCGAGTCCGCGCACCGCGTTGGAGACGCGCGCGTTGTGCGCGAGGAGACGTCGATGGCGGTGCAGGAAGGCCCAGTAGCCCGCCGTGAACGGACAGGCGTCCGGCCCGACGCGACGGTCGGGGCGGTAGCGACAGGGGCCGCACAGGTCGCTCATGCGGTCGATGTAGGCGCCGCCCGATGTGTAGGGCTTCGTCGTCATCCGGCCGCCGTCGGCGTACTGGGACATCCCCACCACGTTGGGCAGCATGACCCAGTCGTAGCCGTCGACGAAGCAGCGATGGAACCAGTCGGTCACGGCGGCGGGATCCCAGCCCCGCTGGAGGGCGTGGCTGCCGAGCAGCATCAGCCGGGGGATGTGATGCGTCCAACCGGTGTCCCTGACCTGGCGGATGACGGTGGACAGGCAACGCGCTGTCACGGCGTCGGGGTCGAGGTCCGTCCACCAGGAGGGCAGTGGAGCGTGGTGCCGCAGCGCGTTCGAAGTGCGGTAGTCCTCGCCGAAGTGCCAGTAGAGGTGCCAGACGTACTCCCGCCACCCCGCGATCTGCCGGACGAAACCCTCGACCGAGTTGAGCGGCGCCTCGCCCGCCCGCCAGGCGGCTTCGGCCCGTTCGACGCATTCGGCCGGATCCAGCAGACCCAGGTTCAGGGAGGACGACAGCAGACTGTGACTCATGCTCGGGTCGGCGGCCAGTACCGCGTCCTCGTGGGCGCCGAAGGTCGACAGGCGGTGCCCGACGAAACGCCGGAGGGCGGCGAGCGCTTCGCGACGGTCGGCCGGGAACAGCCGGGGCCCGTCCCGGCCGACGAACGACACGTCGCCGTCGCGTTCCCAGCGGTCCAGGTCGTGACGGACCTCGGCGTCGATGTCGTCCTCGCGCGGACGGTACGGAGCCGGCGCCCCGAGGGTCGGGGCTCCGCGCGGGGGAGGCTCACGGTTGTCGTGGTCGAGATTCCAGGTGCCCCCGGCCGGCCGGTCACCGTCCATCAGGATGTCGTGGTCCTGGCGTACCTGCCGGTAGAAGGCCTCGAGCCGCAGTGTCCGCCCCTCCCTGGCCCGCGCCCAGGAGGCGAACTCGTCCCGGCCGACGAGGAATCCACGGGGAGGAAGAACGGTGACGCCGTCCAGCGAGGACACGAGGGAGAGCGCGGCCCGCGACGTCGGGTGGTGGACGGTGACGGGGCCGCCGCTCGGCAAGCCCTCTCTGAGGCCGTCCCGGTAGGTTTCCGCCCTGACGTACGTGACGCGGTCACCGAGTTCGGCGGCGCGGTGGCGCATCGCCGACAGGATCAGGTGAGCTTTGGCCCGGTGGAATCGGCGCCGGCGGAACACGGCACGTGACTCGATCATCACCAGGGGCGAGTCGTGGCGGGGTCCGCCGTCGGACGGTGCCGTGAACGAAGGCCCCAGCTGATCACCGAAGAGCCAGTGCGGAGTACTCATCCGTACCTCCCTCGAGGCCGGAGGCGACGACCGGGCTGCCGGGGGCGCGGAAGGAGAGCGGCAGCAGGGCGTCGTACGGGGTGGGACCGTGCTGATCGGACATGGTGCGAGGGCTCCAGTGCGCTGGGCGGCAGGCTGTGCATGGTGTTCCTCGCGCGCCGCGCTCCCGGATGCGCCGCCGGGTGACCCGATCGGGTGCTCCTGCCACGTGCCCCTGTGCGACACGGAGGCCGCCGCGCCGCGGGGTCCGTTGTGCGACGAGAAGAGCCGCCGCGTCGCCGGGGCCGTATCCCTGCCGGGCGGGTCTCCCGCCCGACGGGGCAGCTGCGGCGGCGTGCGCACGACGGACCGGTACGGCGCGGCAACCCGCACTGCACCGCACCTCACCTCACCGCACTGCACCGCTCGGTCGGGGCACCCGAGGCCATCCGGTGCTCAGGTGCCCCTCCGCCTCGCGGTGCGTCCCCTCGGTCCCGGCGGGCCTGGGGAGACCCCAGGCACCGGACGACGCGGCCCCGACGGGCAGGGGCGGGAAGCGACGGCCTAGCTCAGCGTCTGCACCGCGGCCGCGTCGTACGGCTTCAGCTCGTCGGTCCGCCCCGCGAGGACCTTCGCGGCCCACTCCGGGTCCTGGAGCAGTGCGCGCCCGATGGCGACCATGTCGAACTCGTCGCGCTCCAGGCGGTCGAGGAGGTCGTCGATGCCCTGCACCGGGGCGCCCTGGCCCGCGAAGGCGTGGATGAAGTCGCCGTCGAGGCCGACCGAGCCGACGGTGATGGTCGGCCTGCCGGTGAGCTTCTTGGTCCAGCCCGCCAGGTTCAGGTCCGAGTCCTCGAACTCGGGGATCCAGTGGCGGCGGGTGGAGGCGTGGAAGGCGTCGACGCCGGCCGCGGCGAGCGGGGCCAGGATCGCCTCCAGCTCCTGCGGGGTCTCGGCGAGCCGCGCGTCGTAGGCGTCCTGCTTCCACTGGGAGAAGCGGAAGATCACCGGGAAGCCGGGCGAGACGGTCTCACGGACCGCGGCCACGATCTCGGCCGCGAACTTCGTACGGGCCACGGGGTCGCCGCCGTAGGCGTCCGTACGACGGTTCGTGCCCGCCCACAGGAACTGGTCGAGGAGGTAGCCGTGCGCGCCGTGCAGCTCGACGCCGTCGAAGCCGATGCGCTCGGCGGCCGCGGCGGCCTCGGCGAAGGCGCCGATGACGTCGTCGACGTCGCTCTGGGTCATCGCCTCGCCCGTGCCCTCGGTGCCGTCGGGGCGGATGCCGGAGGGGCCCATCGCCGGGGCGTCGGCGTAGGGCGCCTGGCCCTGCTTGCGCACCATGCCGATGTGCCACAGCTGCGGCACGATGGTGCCGCCCGCCGCGTGCACGTCCTCGGCGACCTTGGCCCAGCCCGCCAGCTGCTCCTCGCCGTGGAACCGCGGCACACGGTCGCTCTGTCCGGCCGACTGGTGCCCGACGTAGGTGCCCTCCGTGACGATCAGGCCCACACCGGCCGCGGCGCGGCGCGCGTAGTACGACCGCACGTCCTCGCCCGGGACTCCGCCGGGGGAGAACATGCGCGTCATCGGCGCCATCGCGATGCGGTTCGGGACGGTCAGGCCGTTCAGCGTGACGGGCCGGGAGAGGATCTCGGCCGCGCGGGAGGCGGGGGACTCGGTGACGGTCACAGGGGCGCTCCTCATGGCAATGACTGCGATTACTTGACAATGTTGATGCTTGAGAACTTCATGCAATGGGGAAACGGTAGAGGTCATTGCTTGAGGTAGTCAAGTATCTCCGGGTAGAGTGACGGTCATGACAGAAGCTCCCCGCGTCGACACCGCCCAGCTCATGGAGCTTTTCTCCGTGTCGCTCGGCGTCTACTACGGCGATTTCACCGTCGCGGCGGCGAGCGAGAACCTCACGGCGAGCCAGGGCAAGGCCCTGACCGTGCTGCGCCGGGGACCCGCCGCGATGCGCAGCCTGGCCGAGACCATGACCTGCGACGCCTCCAACATGACCGGGATCATCGACCGGCTGGAGAAGCGCGGCCTGGTGCGCCGTGAGGCCGACGCCTCCGACCGCCGCGTCAAGAACGTCATCCTCACAGCCGAGGGCGAGCGCGTCACCGACGCCATCCGCGCGAAGATGCGCATCACGCGGGAGGGCCTGGACAGACTGAGCGATCAGGACCGGGACTCCCTGTACACCCTGCTGGAACGGGTCTTCGCCTCCTCGCCCGCCGTCTGACCCCCGTGCCCCCGGCCCCGTGGGCGCCCGGCCCCTCGACCACCTGGTCCCCCGACCGCCGCCGTGCCTCGGGCAGGGCTGCGTCTGATGGGCGGCATGTCCGTCACCCGGACGGATTCACGTCGTGGGTCCTCGCGGACGCCAGGTGCCCTCGCCCCTAGATTTCGGGCGAGGTGCACCCCTCCCGCGTGCACTGCACCCGCACTGTGCGGTGCCGTCGCACGGCACACGGAAGGCGAAGGTGGCCATGGCGCGTCGCCCCAACATTCTGCTGATCGTCACGGACGAGGAGCGGGCGGCGATCCCGCGCCCCGACGCTCGCTGCCCGCCAGGGAACGCCTCGCCGCGCGGGGCACGGTCTTCGACCGGTTCTACTCGGCGTCCGCGATGTGCAGCTCCGCCCGGTCCGTGCTCTACACCGGCCGGCACCTGCCCGTCACCGAGATCTACGACAACGACAACATGCCGTACATCCGCCCGCTCGATCCGGGCCTCGGCACACTGGGCACCATGCTTCGCTCGGCCGGCTACCACTGCACCTATCAGGGGAAGTGGCACCTCTCGAACGCCTACGTCACCCCGGAGCGGCCCGGGCCGACCACGGACGCGCTGGAGCCCTACGGGTTCAGCGAGTTCAACGACTGGGGCGACATCGACGGGGGAGCATGGGCGGGGCTGAAGATCGACCCCGTGATCGCGGGTCAGGCGGTCGGCTGGCTGCGCAACAGGGCGCCCGTCGTCGCTGAGGACCAGCCCTGGTTCATGGCTGTCAACTTCGTCAACCCGCACGACATCATGAGCTTCGACTACGGCGGCTCCCCTCAGGTGCAGCTGCCGTTCGGTCTCGCTCACGCGGTGGTGGCCAAGGCGGCGGCCGACATTCCGGTATACTGGAAGCACTGGGACTTCTCGCTGCCCGGGAGCCTGAACGACGATCTGTCCGGCGCCGCTCCCGCCGTGGCCGAGTACGCGCGGATGCTCGACACCGTCTTCGGGCCCGTGGCCGACGACACCCACTGGTACGGCGGCCTGAACTTCTACCTCAACGCTCTGCGGGACGTGGACCGCAACGTCGAGCTGGTGCTCGACGCGCTGGAAGCCTCCGGGCAGGCGGACCGCACTCTCGTCGTCTTCACGGCGGACCACGGGGAGATGGCCGGATCGCACGGGCTGCGGCAGAAGGGCAATCTCGTCTACGACGAGAACTTCCACGTCCCGTTCATCCTCTGCCATCCCGACACCGACGGCGGCACGCGCACCGACGCCCTCGCGTCGGCGGTCGACCTGGCGCCCACACTGCTGGAATGCGCGGGCATCGCACCCGCGGACATCGCCGTCCGGTTCCCCGACCTCAAGGGCCGCTCCCTCGTGCCGGCCCTGAACGGCTCGGCGGTACGCGAGGGAGTCCTGTCCGCCGTCGAGTCGCTCGTCACCCTGGACGCCTCGTTCTGGTTCGAGTTCGCCGACCCCGAAGCGCCGGCACGTGTCCAGAGCGGCACCTTGCGCCCCGACTGGGCCAAGCGCGGATTCCTCCGTTGCTACACCGACGACCGCTACACCTTCGGCCGGTACTTCTCCCCGCTGAACCCCAACCGCCCGTCGGACCTGAAGGCTCTGCGCGCCGACAACGACGTCGTGCTCTACGACCGGCGCGAAGACCCGGACGAAGTCCGCAACCTCGCATCCGATCCCGCCCACGACGACCTCGTCCTGCACTACTCCGGCCGGCTGGAGGCCTTGATCGACGCCGAGATCGGCACGGACACCCGCGCCTGGGTGACCGAACGGCCCCGGCTCCTCGGCTGGCCCACCTGGCACGGCGACACCGATCAGCCGGCCGCGGCGGCGAGCACGTCCGGGGGATAGGAGCGGGAACCGTACGCGCCCGCCGCGGTCGACGGTGCCGGTCCGGGCTCAGGCCCTCACTGGTCCTCCTCCATGCCGATGGCGCGCCGCAGCTTGTCGGCCGCCGTGTGGCCCGTTCCCTCGCGCTGCTCCAGCAGCGCCTCGGCGATCGCGTCCAGTTTTCGCTGAACGGCGTGCGTGCCGCGCCGTTCGGTGTTCTTCAGCAGGGCGAGCAGAAGGAGGTTGACGGCCGTCATGACATCCCCGGCGAAGATCAGCCAGGACAGCGGCGGGTGCATGAAGTGCAGGACGACCGTGCCGAGGACCAGAAGAACGCACAGCACGTAGAACAGCGGGGAGCCGGTGACGTTGGAAGCCCGATCGGAGAACGCGGCGAACCGGTCGCGCCCGGCGCCGCCCCGCTCGGCGGGATGCTCAGTGGTCATGCCCGCCATGCTCCCCGCCTTCGGTCCGTCGACGGGGGAACCCGCGACGACGGGCGTGCCTCCGGGCCCGGGTGCGCCGGGTTCCCGAAGCCGAGGG
The DNA here is from genome assembly GCF_014656215.1 of Streptomyces zaomyceticus. Classification (GTDB taxonomy): domain Bacteria; phylum Actinomycetota; class Actinomycetes; order Streptomycetales; family Streptomycetaceae; genus Streptomyces; species Streptomyces zaomyceticus. The sequence goes on from NZ_BNBZ01000035.1 coordinate 43,488, forward strand.
CGTGTCGCGTTCGGGACCCGTGACGCATCCGGAAGGCGTCGAACCGCCGAAGGAGAGGCACCGGCCCCCGAGCGAAGGAGTACGGTCATGGGCGTCGACGGAGCCAGGGTCCTCGTGGTCGGCGCGACCGGTGAGATCGGCGGGCAGGCCGCCGGACAGCTGGCCCGGCGCGGTACCGCGCTCGCGCTGGCCGGCCGGAACCGTGACCGTCTCGAGGAGCGGGCTTCCGCGCTCGGCGAGCGTCCCTGGCGCTCCTTCGACGCGTACGACCTGGACGGCTGCGCGCAGCTCGCCCCCTGGGCCAAGGCTGCGCTCGGAGGCCTCGACGCGCTGGTGGTGGCCGTCGGCGTGGCGGGCTTCGGATCCGCCGCGAAGATGCCGGACGCCTCGGCCGAGCACCTGTTCGCCGTGAACGCCCTGGCCCCGATGGCCGTCGTCAGGGGCGCCCTGGCCGTGATGTCCCCGGGTGGCGTCGTGTCCGTGGTGACGGGCGAGATCGTGGACCGCCCCGCACTGGCCATGGCCGACTACGCGGCGGCGAAGACGGCCCTCGCCACCTGGCTCGGGGTGGCGGGGCGCGAGGTCCGTCGGGATCGCATCACGGTCATGGACGTGCGGATGCCGCACCTGGACACCGGGTTCGCCGCCCGCGCGGCCGTGGGTACCGCCCCGGCACTGGGCCCCGGCGCGGCTCCCGCGGAGGCCGTGCGCGAGCACGTGGTCCTCCCGGTCCTCGACGCGCTGCGCCGCTGAATCGACGCGCCCCCGTCAGATCGGTCCGTGCTCCCCGGACCGCCCGCCCGACGGCGGGGCGTCCAGCAGTCCGACGACGAGTTCCGTGGTGCGGCGCTGCCAATCGGCCGCACCGCGGAGCATCGCGTGCCCCCCGCGCCGCATCGGAACGCCCTCCGCGTGGGCGCCGGCCGCCCGTGCACGTCGGACGAACTCCCAGGTCTCCCGCGCGGAGGTGACCCGGTCGGCCTCGTCGTGCAGCAGGTGGATCCACCTCCCGGCGAGATGCTCCACGGGCTCCCCGGGCGGGCACCAGGGGGCCAGGCCGACCACACCCGGGACCAGCGGGTGGCCGGCCGCGCGCAGCGCGGCCCGCGCGCCCATCGAGTGCCCGACGAGAGCGACCGGGACGGCGCCCACGGTCCGGACCACCTCCGCGAGGGCGGCCTCGGCGTCCCGGGCCGCGTCCGCGCGCACCCCGTTCCATCCCCGGTGGCGGTAGCGGACCGTGGCGACGAGCACGCTCCGGTCGGCGAGCGCCCGGGAGAGGGCGGCCGCGAACGGGCGCATCCGCAGCGCGGGAAGGCTGACCCGGGGCGGCGGCTCCAGGCCTTCGGAACGCCCACCGTGCAGGAGGAGTACGGCCGCGGTGGGGACGGCGGGGGCGCTCAGGACGTTCAGGAGGCCGACCCGACCACGGCGGATGCCCGGGGCCGGGGCGGTCATCCGGAGTCCGTACGGCTCGTCGCGCGACGCGGCGGGCGGGGGAAGAAACCGCTCGTCCGGGCCGCGTAGGCCGACCAGCCGGGGCGGTCGGCCATATGGGCGTCCAGCAGCCGCTTGCCGCTTCCCCAGATGAGGAGCCCGCTCATCACCAGGGGCGACACGAGGGTGAGGGCCGCGGTCGTCCAACTCGCGCAGGCGGTCAGGTAGAGGCCCCACCAGACCAGGAAGTCGCCGAAGTAGTTGGGGTGCCGGGTCCAGCTCCAGAGCCCCTGGTCCATGATCCGCCCGCGATGGGCGGGATCCGCCTTGAAACGGGCCAGCTGGTGGTCGCCCACGGCCTCGAAGGACAGGCCCACGGCCCACAGGGCCAGCCCGGTGACCAGGAGGACGTCCACCCCCTCGGGGAGGTACGCCGCGGCCTGGACGGGGAGCGAGACGAGCCAGACGAGGGCGCCCTGGAGCAGGTAGACCTTGCGCAGCGCGTAGAGGGCCGGGCTGCCCGGGGCGCGGGCGAGCATCCGGGCGTAGCGGGGGTCCTCGCCGTGGCCGCGTCCTCTGCGGGCGATGTGGACCGCGAGCCGCAGGCCCCAGAGGCAGGTCGCCACGGTGACGGCGAGGCGCCGGGTGTCGTCCCCGTAGCCGGCGGAGAGCACCCAGGTGACCAGGGCGACGGCGGCGAAGGCGAGGCCCCAGGCCACGTCGACGATCCGGTGCACCCCCTTCACCAGGGCCACGGCGAACGTGACCAGCATGACCGCGAGCGCCGCGCCGGCCGCGGCGGCCAGATTGACGGCGAAGGCGGATCCGTTCACCGGGCAGCCTCCCCGTCCGGGCCTGAGGCGACCATCCGGAACTGCCGGACGTCGAGGTAGCGCGAGCGGAATCCCGCCTCCGAGTACGCGAGATACAGCTCCCACATGCGGCGGAACGTGCCGTCGAAGCCGAGCGCGTCGACCGCGTCGGGCTGCGCGACGAAGCGCTCCCGCCAGAGACGGAGCGTCTCGGCGTAGTGGTCGCCGAATCCGAGGTCGTGGGTGATGTCCAGGCCGGCGGCGGCACTCTCCCGGGCGATGGCGTGCCGTGAGGGAATGAGGCCGCCGGGGAAGACGTACTTGCTGATCCAGGTGTGGGTCCGGGCGGTCGCGAGCATCCGGTCGTGCGGCATCGTGATGGCCTGGAGGGCCACGATGCCGCCGGGGGCGAGAAGCCGGCGCAGGGCGGTGAAGTACGAGGGCCAGAAATCGGCACCGACCGCCTCGATCATCTCGACGCTGACGACGGCGTCGTACCGGCCCTCGACCTCGCGGTAGTCACGCAGCTCGACGGTCACCCGCCCGGTCACGCCCGCGTCGGCGATCCGGCGCAGCGCCAGGTCGCGCTGCTCCTCGGAGAGCGTGACGGTCAGGACGTCGGCGCCGCGTGCGGCGGCCCGGATCGCGAGTTCGCCCCAGCCGGTGCCGATCTCCAGGAGCCGGGTTCCCCGGCGGACGCCCGCGGCGTCGAGGAGCCGGTCGATCTTGCGGTGCTGGGCCGCCGTCAGGGCGTCCGGTGTGGCGGGGAGGGTGTCGAACAGGGCCGAGGAGTACGTCAGGCTCGGGTCGAGGAAGAGCGCGAACAGTTCGTTCGACAGGTCGTAGTGCCGGTGGATGTTGTCGCGCGCGCCTTCGAGGGTGCCGCGGTCGCTCAGCGGCCGCCGGTGCGCCCAGACTCCTCGGAGGAGGCGCAGCGGAGCCGGTATGAGGGCGTCGATGTGCGTGGCGAGCACGGTGAGCAGGCCGACGAGGTCGTCGCTGTCCCATTCGCCGGCCATGTAGGACTCGCCGAAGCCGATGAGGCCGTCGGCGCCGATCCGCCGGTGGAAGGCCGCCGGGTCGTGCAGCGTCAGCGTGGGTGTGCCGTCCCGGGGCGTGTCGTCCCGGGGGACGCCCGGCCGGGGAACACGCAGGGGCCCGGCACCGTGGCGCACCCGCAACGGCATGCGGGCCAGGCCGCGTTCGACGAGACCCCGGGCGACGGCCGTGCGCGGGGCCGAGGCACGGGGAAGGCGGACGACGTCGGGCCAGCGTCCGGGATCGACGGCCGGGCGACGACCGGTCGTGCCGCCGGGTGCGTCCGACGAGGTGGAAAGTGTCACAGCATGCCTTCTCGGGTGGGCGGAACGGGTCGCGGACGTACGGGAAGTCCCTTGAGGTACAGACGGATTCCGTGCCAGCGGATGCCGATACTGACGGCCGCCGTGGACCACGGGTGGCGCAGCGCGGCGGTCAGCAGACCGCGTGCGTCGGCGGGGCGGTGCCGGCCGCGGACGGTGGCGGTGAGCGGCCGGCTCCCGTCCCCGAGCCGCAGTTGGACGGTGAGGTCGAGGGACTCCCCGGGGAGCGGCAGCCGCATCCGGTAGGAGCCCTCGACGTCGAAGAACGGTGAGACGTAGAAGTCCTTGGCCACCTGGGCGCGCCCTTCGGCGTCGGGCCGCAGCAGATAGCAGTGCCGGCCGCCGTACGTGTTGTGGACCTCGGCCACGACGCAGACGGGCCGGCCGGCCCGGTCGTGACACCAGTACACCGTGAGCGGGTTGAACACATGCCCGAAAACCCGGGCATGGGCCAGCATCAGGACCCGGCCGTCCGCGTCTCCCACACCGTGCGACGCCAGATAGGCGTCGAGGCCGGCCCGGATGGTGGGGGCCCGGCCGCCGAAGTGGTCGCGTGCGTCGAAGCGGCCGAGGGGCCGGAGCGCGCGGGGCAGCGAGGGCAGGGCGTCGAGGTCGACGAGCCAGAGGTAGGTGCGCCGGCGCAGCGAGTGGTGGACCGGCTGCACACGCGTGTGGGCGACCTCGCAGGTGTACAGCGCGGGTACCGGTGGTGAGGTGCCGGCGGACGTCACCAGTTCACCCCCAGGGCCCGGGCCGCCTCGACCCCGGAGCGGCAGCCGTCCTCGTGGAAGCCCCAGCCGTGGTAGGCGCCGGCGAAGGCGGTGACCGAGGTGGCGAGGCCGGGGAGTTCACGCTGGGCGGCGACCGAACGCGGTGTGTAGACGGGGTGCTCGTACACCATCCGGGCGATCACCCTGCTCTCTTCGACACGGTCGTCGGGGTTGAGGGTCACGATGTGCGGCTCGGGCACCGTGAGGCGCTGGAGCCGGTTCATGTCGTAGCTCACCTGAACGGACCCGGGGCGTGCCGAGCAGGACGGGAGCCAGTAGTTCCAGGAGGCGCGCGCGTGGGGCGAGCGCGGCAGGACGGAGGCGTCCCGGTGCAGCACGGTGGGGTTCCGGGAGTAGGTGAACGAGCCGAGGACGCGCCGCTCGTCGGGCGTAGCGTCCGCGAGGATCCGCAGGGCCTGATCGGGATGGACGGCCACCACGACGGCCGCGTGGACCTCGGATTCGCCGTCCTCGGTGGTCACGCGCACATGGTCGGGGCCCCGCTCGACCGCCCGTACGGGCGTGGCGGTGCGGACGGAGGAGAGTCGCTTGGCCACCTTGTCGACATAGGCCGACGAGCCCCCGGTCACGGTCTTCCACCGGGGCGAACCGGTGACGGAGAGCAGCCCGTGGTGGTCGAGGAAGCGGAAGAGATAGGCCGCCGGGTACTCCAGGGCGGTGTCCGGGGCGCAGGACCAGACGGAGGAGACGAGCGGGACGGCGAAGTGACCGACGAAGTACGGGGAGAACCCGCCTTGCCGCAGGAACGCCCCGAGGGTCCGGGTGTCGTCCCCCGAGGCGAGCAGCCGACGGGCGGCCCGATGGAAGCGGGGTACGTCGGCGAGCATCCGCAGATGGCGGCCGCGGCGCAGGTTCCCGCCGCTCAGCAGCCCGCGGGGGCCGCGCGCGCCCGCGTATTCGAGGCCGCAGCCGTCGCATCGTACGGACATGCTCATCTCGGAGTCCTGGGTGTCGACACCGAGTTCGCGGAAGAGTCTCAGGAGGTACGGGTAGGTGCGCTCGTTGTGGACGATGAAGCCGGTGTCCACCTTCAGTATGCCGCCCGCTCCGGTCGCGAGTTCATGCGTGTGCGCATGGCCGCCGAGCCGGGAGTCGGCCTCGTACAGGACCACGTCGTACGCCTTCGAGAGCACGTGCCCGGCGGTCAGGCCCGCCACTCCCGACCCGATCACCGCGACGCTGCGCCGGTTCATTCCCTGCCCCCTCATGTACGTCGGCTTCCGCACGCCGGTTGCGCGGAATGCCTGTGCTGCTGTTCGGAGCCGTCGGGCCTGCGGATGGGTGCGTGGCCCGAGGGCGTGCCGACGGTGCCCGGCGAGGTCGCCGCGGACTGCCGGGCGGAGGGCCGGCCGGCCGAAGCGCGGCCCGCCGGGTCCGGAGCGAGGTTGCCGCGCAGTCGCGCGAGCCCCCGCCGGGTGTGGCTCTTCACCGTGCCGAGCGGCATGCCGGTCCGTAGCGCGATCGACGTCTGCGTCAGGTCCCCGAAGAACGCGAGGGTGAGGACGTCGCGCTGCACACGCGGCAGACGGGCGAGCTCACCCATGATCACGACCCGGTCCAGTACGTGCTCGGTGCCGTCCGCGGACACCACGTGCGGGGGGAGCGCGGCGCCGGCGGCGGCGACGAGCTCGGTCCGGCGGGTGCGCGCGGAGAGAGCGTCGGCGACCTTGCGGCGGGCGATGCCGACCAGCCAGGCGGGAACGGGTCCGCGCTCCGGGCGGTACCCCTCGCGGCCCCGCCAGGCGGCGAGGAAGACCTGCTGGGTCACGTCCTCGGCCTCACGCGCGTCCCCGATCGCACGGGTCGCGAGGGTCTGTACGAGGCCGCCCCAGCGTCGGTAGGCCAGTGCGAGGCAGTTCTCGTCCCCCTGGACGAGTCCCTTGCCGATCTCCTCGTCGGTCGGCTCGTGCGACGCGGGCGACATCTGCGCCGCCGGCGACGCGGTAGCGGTGCGGTCCCCGCGTGCCGGGCGGTCGGGTGGTGACTGCGCACGACCGCCCGGGCGGGAACGGCCACCGTCGGAGGCCGGCGGGCCGGGGCGGGTTGGTACGCCGAGCGTTGTGATCATGACGACTCCTCTCGCCCGTCCTGCGGGCCGGAAGGCGAGGGCCGCCGCTCCTGCGAGGGGCGGTCCACCGACCGGGCGAGCACCTCCCGGCGCTCTCAGGTTCCGGCGAAGGGGAGTCGGGACTCAAGACGCATCGTTTGCGCAGCGTTTATCCGGTGCGGCAGAAACCGGTGCGACCGGTCCGATCCCGGGCGACCGCTCCGGTCCCGGTACGACCGCTGCGAACCCGAGGCCGCGCAGGATTCCCCGCATGGGCCCACCCGCCCCGCATCCGCACGTGGCTCTCCGGGGGAAAGGACGAGTGAGGATCACAAGGATCTTCGGGACCTGACCAGGAGGTCGCACAGTGATCACGGTGGAACGGAACATCCTCCTCGCCGCCCCGCTCGACAGCGCGGTCGCCTATCTGGAGGACTTCGGGCGGACCGTGGAATGGGATCCCGGCACGGTGCACTGCGTCCGGGTCGACGAGGGGGCCGTGCGACCCGGTGCCACCTGGCACAACACCTCACGCTTCCGCGGGCGCACCACCGAGCTCTCCTACCGGCTCGAGGTCAGGGAGCCCGCCCGTCTGGTGTTCGTGGGAACGAACTCCACCGTGGTGGCGAAGGACGAGATGCTCTTCGAGGCACGCCCGGCCGGAGGGACCTCACTGACGTACCGGGCGTCGCTCCGGTTCAAAGGCCTGGCCAGACTGGCGACACCTTTCCTGAGGGGCGAGTTCGAACGGCTCGCGGACGCCGTGGCCCAGCGCCTGCCGTCCGCCGTCGCCGAGTACGAGCGCTGACCCGGGATCGGCGGACCGGTCGCGCCGGCGCTGGAATCGACGTCCCGGATGATTCGCATCGTTGATGCGTCGTAAAGAGGGTTCCATGGCAGAAGCAGCGCACGCCATCAGCACCGGTGCGGTGGCCCGGCGCCTCGGAGTGTCGCCGACGACCGTGCGTTCCTGGGACCAGCGGTACGGGATCGGCCCCGCGGTCCGGGCGGACGGCAAGCATCGGCGCTGGGCTCCCGGGGACATCGCGATGCTCGAGGAGATGTGCCGCCTCACGGCGGCCGGGGTTCCCCCGGGCGAGGCCGCCCGGGCCGCCCGGGCCACGCGCGGCGGTCCCGGGGCGGCGGCGGCGAAGGGACCGGGGAGCCGACCCGAGACCCCCGTCGCTTCGCAGACACCGCAGACACCACAGACACCGCAGACACCACAGACACCACAGACGGCGCAGACACGGCAGACGCCGCTCGTGCAAGAGACACCGCAGGCGCCACAGGAGCCACAGACACCACAGGCATCACAGGCATCACAGGCACCGCAGCTGCGGGAGGCGCCACCGACACCGACACCGACACCGCCGTCGCCGCTGCCGTCGCCTTCATCCCGGGGGCGTCAGCCGGGCTCGGGCAACGGTCTCCCCCTCGGCAGCGTGACACCGGAGTGCCGCGGGCTGGCGCGCGCGGCCGTCCGCCTGGACGGTCCCGCGATGGAGTCCCTGCTGGAGCGGGTCGTCCGCGACTACGGTCTCGTCGCCGCGTGGGAGCAGGTGATGGCTCCCGCGCTGCACGCCGTGGGACGCAAATGGGCGTCCTCGGGCGACCGTTACGTCGAGGTGGAACACCTGCTGTCGTGGCACGTCTCGACCGCGCTGAGACGCAGGGCCGTCGCTTCCCCGGGCCCCTTCGACGCGACGAACCCGGTGGTGCTGGCCTGTGTGCCGGCGGAGGCCCACACGCTGCCCCTGGAGGCCCTTGCCGCCGGACTCGCCGAACGGGGGCTGCCGTACCGGATGTTCGGCGGAGCGGTCCCCGCCGAAGCCCTGATCGCGGTGGTGCGCAGATCCGGTCCGGCGGCGGTCGTCCTCTGGTCGCAGGCGCGGTCGACCGCGGCGCACGCGCTCGCGACGTCGGTGGCGGACACCGCGTCCGGGGTCAGGGGGGCCCGCACGACTCCGCTCGTGGTCCTCGCGGGACCGGGATGGGCGGGGCGCGGGCCGGGCGTCGGCTTTCTGCGCCCCACCGGCCTGCGCGAGGCGCTCGACGCGATCCTCCACCTGTACGAGGGGCTCGGTGGGAGCACGGGGCGGCGGGGGCGGGGCGAGGATCCGATCAGATTCTGACGGATCGTCAATTGACGCTGTATCAGTCATTGACGGTTCATCCCTCCGGTCACAGAATGCGGTCACCCGACGGAGGGATCGCCCGTGCCTCGACCGTTGCGCCTCATCGCCGCCACCTTCGCCCTGTTCCTCGTCACTGCCTGCAACTCCGCCTCCAGCGGCGGAAGCGGTCCCTCCTCCGTACGCGGAGTCACCGCCGACACCATCAGGGTCGGCGGCATCGTCTCCATGACGACCGCCAGCGGCTACTCCAAGAAGGACACCGACCTCGGTGCCCGGGCCCGCTACGACCGGGCCAACGCCGAGGGCGGCGTCAACGGGCGGAAGATCGAGTACCTGGGGGCCGAGGACGACGGCCAGGACCCCGCCAGGAACCTCGCCGCGGCCCGTAAACTCGTCCAGCAGGAGAAGGTCTTCGCCGTCTCTCCCATGAGCTCGGTCACCTTCGCGGGGGCCGACTTCCTCGACGCGCAGCAGGTCCCGACGGTGGGCTGGGGCACGCTCCCCTCGTTCTGCGGGCCCGCGCACCTCTACGGCTTCAACGGCTGCCTCGTCCCGACGCCCGGCGGCACGCTCAACCAGACCTGGCCCGAGGGACTCGCGGCCGTCCTCGGCGGCGCGCGCGGCAAGTCCGTCGCGCTGATCGCCGGTGACAACGACGCCGGCAAGTTCGGCATCCGCACCTTCACCCAGGGCTTCAAGGCGGCCGGCTTCCAGGTCCCGTACGCCAAGGCCGTGGTGCCGGCGACCTCGATGCCCAGCGACTGGTCGGCGTACACCAAGGAGATCCTCCGCTCGGGCCCCGGCGGCGGCGCGCCGCACGCCGTGGTCTCCGTGATGCAGACGCCGTACAACATCGGCCTGTTCACCGCGCTGAAGCGGTCCGGCTACAAGGGGCTCATCTCCGACCCGACGGACTACGACCCCGGGCTGCTCGCCAAGGACGCGACCAAGCAGGCCCTCGACGGGGTCCATGTGCTGTTGCAGTTCCAGCCCTTCGAGTCGGACACCCCCGCGATGCGGCAGTTCAAGGCCGACATCAGGAAGGCCGCCGGGGGCAAGGACGTACCCCTCAACATGCACATGCTCACCGGGTACATGAGCGCCGACCTCTTCCTCTCCGTCGCCGCGAAGGCGGGGAAGGACCTCACCACCGAGTCCTTCCAGAAGGCCGCGTCCGGGTTCTCCGACACCGGCACGCTCGTCGGCGACCGTGCGCTGCCCAAGGGACAGAAGGAGAGCTTCGGCTGCGGCGCGCTCGTGCGGCTCGAGAACGGGCGCTACGAGGTGGCCGTGCCGTTCAGGTGCTATCCGCCGATCCCCTTCGGCTGAGGGGCGCTTCACGTGGGTGACCTGCTGGGATTCATCCTGAGCGGGCTGGTCTCGGGCGCGCTGTACGCGCTGCTCGCGACCGGCCTCGTGCTCTCCTACTCCGCCTCCGGGCTCTTCAACTTCGCGCACGGCGCCACCGCCTATCTGTGTGCGCTGGCGTTCTACGAGCTCCACTCCGGCTTCGGCTGGCCGGCCGTCCCCACCGCACTGCTCCTGGTGTTCCTGGTGGCGCCCGGCCTCGGCTGGGGACTTGACCGACTGATGTTCAGACGGCTGGCCAAGGTCGGCGAGACGGCGCAGATCGTGGCCACCATCGGTCTCCTGGTCGCGCTGCCCGCGGCCGGACTGTGGGTGGTCGAACTCCTGGAGCGGGCGGGCGCCCCGGTCCTGCCCGCCGAGAACCAGTTCGGGCTGCCGGGCGTCGGGCCGAGCCCCGCGGTGTCCTGGCAGCCGCTCGACGGAGTGGGCATCGACTCCGACCAGCTGATCACCTGGATCGCCACCGCCCTCGCGGCGGCCGCCCTGTGGGTCCTGATGCGGCACACCCGGCTCGGCCTGCGACTGCGGGGCGCGGTCGACAACCGGGCGCTCACCGAACTGCGCGGCATCAGCGCGGACCGGCTGTCCTCGACGGCGTGGATGCTGTCGTCGGGTCTCGCGGGCCTCGCCGGTGTCCTCGCGACCCCGCTCCTCGGGCTCTCCGCGCACGACTACACGCTGTTCCTGTTCGTCTCGGCCACCGCGGCGGTCCTCGGGCGCTTCGCGTCCGTGCCGCTCGCCTTCATCGGCGGGCTCGGCCTCGGGGTGCTGCAGAACCTGGTGGCGGGGTACGCGTCGTTCGCCGAGGGCATCACCGGCTTCCGTACGGCCGTACCGTTCCTCATCCTCTTCGCCGGTCTCGTCGTCCTGGTGCGCCGAAGGCGCCGCGCCGCGGGCACGGCCGCCGCGGACCCACCCCCGGTGGAGTATCTGGCCGGGAAGGGGTGGGGGCGCCGCTGGGGAGCGTGGGTGGTGGCCGGCGCGCTCCTCGGCACGGCGTTCTACACCGTCACGACCCCCTTCTGGAGCGGGATCCTCGCCCAAGGGCTCGCGATCGGGCTCGTGTTCATGTCGTTCACCGTGGTCACCGGCCTCGGCGCGATGGTGTCGCTGGCCCAGGCGACGTTCGTGACCGGAGCGGCCCTGGTCGCGGGACTGCTGATGAGCCACGGCTGGCCCTTTCTCGCCGCGGCGGCGGTCGGTACCGCGGCGGCGGCCCTGCTCGGCGCGGTGGTCGCCCTGCCCGCCCTGCGGCTCGGGGGCAGATCGCTGGCCCTGGCCACCCTGGCGCTCGCCTTCCTGGCGGACCAGGTGCTCTTCCAGCTCGGATGGCTCCGCAACGGCGACACCGGGTGGGAGATCCCACGGCCGGTGGCCGGACCCGTGGACCTGGGCGACGACCGGGCCATGGGGCTCGCGCTCGTGCTGCTCAGCGGTGTGCTCGTCGCACTTCTCACCCGGCTGCGGGGCTCCCGCTGGGGCCGGGCCATGCTGGCGGTCCGCTCGGCCCCGGAGGCCGCCGCGGCGTCGGGGGTGTCGGTGGTACGGACGAAACTGCTGCTGTTCGCGGTGTCCGCGGGCCTCGCGGGCTTCGGAGGGGTGCTGTACGCCTCGTACAACACCCGGATCACGGCCACGGACTTCACGGCGATGACGGGCCTGGTGTGGCTGGCCGTCGTGGTCGCGGCGGGGGTGCGCAGGCCGCAGTTCGCGGTGGTGGCGGGGCTGGTCTTCGCGGTGGCCCCGCATCTGTTGACCACGTACGTGACGGAGTCCCCGCATCTGCCGGTGATCCTGTTCGGTCTGGCCGGGCTCGCGCTGGCGAACGACCCGGACGGATACTGCGCCGCGCTGCCGTCGAGACGCGCGGCCCGGCACGCCGTGAAACGGGGGACGGTGGCGCGGAGCGGGACCGCCGCCACCGCGCGGGCGGGCGGGGGCCGGTCCGCGCCGCTGCTCGCGCGGACGGTCGAGCCGTACGCCGTCGGCGCCGCCGGCACCGCACCGGGAACGGCCGAAGGCCCTGGCGCGGCGCCGAGCGTGCGCGACTCGAGCGACGGCCACGGCGGGGCGCCGACCGCACTTGGGTCGCGAGGCGGCCAGGGCGAGGCGCCGGGCGCGCTCGAACTGAACGGTGTGCACGCCGGGTACGGCGGCGCGCCCGTGCTGCGCGGGGTGGATCTCGTGGTGCGCGGCGGTGAGGTGCTGGTGCTGCTCGGCCCCAACGGGGCCGGGAAGTCCACCCTCTGCCGGGTGGCGGCGGGGCTGCTGCGGCCGGCCGGCGGCCTCGTACGGGTGCGGGCCGAGGACGCCACGCGCGATGGGGCGGTCGCCCGGGCGCGCCGGGGGGTACGGCTGGCTCCCGAGGGGAGGGGGATCTTCGCCGGGCTGTCGATCGAGGAGAACCTGGCCCTGCAGCTGACGGCGGCGGAGGACCGGGACGCCGTGTACGCGCGGTTCCCCGCGCTCGCCGCCCGCCGCGCCGTCGCCGCGGGGTCCCTGTCGGGCGGGGAACAGCAGCTCCTGGCCCTCGCCCCGCTCCTCCAGCGGCCGCCGGCGGTCCTCGTCGCCGACGAACCCTCCCTCGGCCTCGCCCCGCGCGTCGTGGACGAGGTCTTCCGTCTCCTGACCGAACTCCGCGGCCACGGCACCGCGCTGGTCCTCGTCGAGGAGAAGGCGGCCGAGGTCCTCGGCATCGCCGACACCGTCGCGTACCTCGCGCAGGGTGAGATCGCCTGGTCCGGGCCGCGGTCCGAAGTGGACCGGGACCGGCTCGCCGAGGCCTACCTGGGGACGGGAGTCCGCCGATGAACCGGCCTCTGCTCCGCGCGAGCGGGATCGACGTACGCTTCGGCGGTGTCCACGCCCTGCGTGACGTGACGGTCTCCGTCGGCCCCGGTGAGATCTGCGGCCTCATCGGGCCCAACGGCGCCGGCAAGACGACGCTGTTCGACGTGGTGTCCGGGATACGGCGGCCGGACGCCGGAACGGTCGAGTACGACGGTACGGACATGACCCGCCGATCCCCGTCGTGGCGGGCCCGGCACGGTGTCCGCCGCACCTTCCAACGCCAGCAGCTCTTCGGTCAGTTGACCGTCGCGGACAATCTCGTCGTGGCCCAGGACTGGCGGGGCGGAGCGAGGTCCGAAACGCGCCGCCGGCGGGAGCGGGCCGCCGCCGTGCTCCACGACTGCGGCCTCGACGCACTCGCCGACTCGTACGCCGGAGCCCTGCCCGTCGGCCAGGCCCGGATGGTCGAGCTGGCCCGCGCGCTCGCCGATCCGCCCCGGGTCCTGCTCCTGGACGAGCCCGCGTCCGGGACGACCGCCGGGGAACGCCGCGAACTCGCCGCCGTCATCCGCCGTACGGCCGAGGAGGAGAACTGCGCTGTGCTGCTCGTCGAGCACGACGTGGCCTTCGTGATGGAGCTGTGTTCACGTGTCGTGGTGCTCGATCTCGGACGGGTTCTCGCCGAAGGGTCGGCGGCCGAGGTCCGGGCGGACCCGGTGGTACGGGAGGCGTATCTGGGCGCGGGGCCCGGCAGCGCGGAGGGCGATCCCCCCGACCGCTGACGCGGGGCCACCGCTCGCCACCCGGTCACCGCGCCACGTGCGGGGCGCCGTGCCGGACCCGGCCGGCGGGGGCCGCTCGGAGCACGCGCCCTTTCGGGTCGCCCGGGCGAGGCGCCGTCGACAGGGCCGACTCCGGCCGTCAGACTGATCGCGGAGGTGACGCGGGTGGTGGAGCCGGTGGAAATGCGGGCCGCTGTTCGGGAGACGTACGGTCCGGCCGACCTCAGTGCGGTCCCGGTGTTCGCCGGAGGGTTCATCAACTTCGGCTACTGGCGCTCGATCGACCTCGCGGGGCCGCTCACGGTCGACGACCGGGTCCGCAGCCAGGAGGACATGTACCGGCAGGTGCTCGACGCCGCCGGTCCGCTCGCCGGCCGACGGATCGTCGAGGTCGGCTGCGGGCTCGGCGTCGGCTGCGCGCTCGCCCTGCGCGAGTACGGTCCGGAGCGGGTGACCGGTATGGACATCCATCCGCAACAGCTGGACCGGGCCCGCCGGGCCAACGCGGATCTGCTGGACACCTCGCCGTCGGGGCTTCGCTTCGTCCGCGGCGCGGCGGAGCGGATGCCCTTCGACGACGGCGAGTTCGACGTGGTCCACAGCGTCGAGGCCGCCCAGCACTTCGACGACATGACCGCCTTCACCCGGGAGGCGGCCCGCGTGCTGCGACCCGGCGGGCGGGTGGTCGTCGCGAGCTTCTTCACCCCGGACGACGACCCGGCCCACGGGGCGCGGCTCGCGTCGTACCTGGAGACGTTCGCCGACGGGCTGGACATCGCGCGTCCCGTCACGCTCGTGACCGACGCGTTCACCCGGGCCGGCCTGACGGACGCGCGGGCCGAATCCATCGGGCCTGACGTGTGGCAGGGCTGGGACCGCTGGTTGTCGGACCAGTGGAAGCCGGGCACATGGCCGCGCAACTTCCTGAAGGCCTACGAGCAGCGCATCCTCGACTACTACGTCGTCACGGCCACCCGCCCCCGGGACTGATCCCGGGACCGGACCCGGGATCCCGCCCGTGGCCGCGCCGGTCGAAGGCTTCTTGCACATATATTGCAAGTACAGGGTATGTGCAGAAGGAGTGCTGTGGTGAGCGGACCGGTGGTGCTGGGGATCGAGTCGTCGTGCGACGAGACCGGTGCGGGGATCGTGCGGGACGGGAAGCTGCTCGCGCACGTCGTGGCGTCGAGCATGGACGAGCACGCGCGGTTCGGCGGCGTGGTGCCGGAGATCGCCGCCCGGGCCCACCTCCAGTCCTTCAACCCGGTCGTCCGGGAGGCGCTCGACCGGGCGGGGCTCCGGCTCGGCCAGATCGACGCGGTCGCCGTCACCACGGGGCCCGGCCTCTCGGGCGCGCTGCAGGTGGGGCTCGCCGGGGCGAAGACCCTGGCCTACGCGGCGGGGGTGCCGCTCTACGGGGTGCACCACCTCGCCGGGCACGTCGCCGCCGACACCCTGGAGCACGGCCCGCTGCCCGAGCCGTGCGTGGTGCTGATCGTCTCCGGCGGCCACACCTCCCTGCTCCTCGTGCGCGACCTCGTAAGGGATCCGATCCTGCACCTCGGCGACACCCTCGACGACGCCGCGGGGGAGTGCTTCGACAAGGTCGCCCGCATCCTCGGTCTGCCCTACCCCGGCGGCCCCGCCATCGACCGGGCCGCGCGCGACGGCGACCCGAAGGCCGTCGCCTTCCCCCGGCCCCTCACCCGGCCCGGCGACGACCCGTACGCCTTCTCCTTCTCCGGGCTCAAGACCGCCGCGGCCCGCTGGGTGGAGAAGCACCACCTCCGGGGCGAGCGGCTCCCGGTCGCCGACGCCGCCGCCGCGCTCCAGGAGGCCGTCGCGGACGTGCTCGGCCGCAAGGCGCTCGCGGCCTGCCGCGCGTACGACGTGAAGACGCTCGTCGTGGTCGGCGGCGTCGCCGCGAACTCCCGCGTCCGCGCCCTGACCGAGCGCCGGTGCGCGGCGGCCGGCGTCGAGCTGCGCGTACCGCCCCTGACCCTGTGCACCGACAACGGCGCCATGATCGCCGCCGTCGGCGACCTCCTCGTACGCTCCGGAGCCGAACCGGCGCCGCTGGACGTGTCCGTCGACCCGTCCGCACCCCTCGCCTACGCCTCCCTCAACCCACTCGCCGCGCCACCCGCGCGAGTCGCCTGAGGACAGCCCCCGGCGGGACGCCCGGCAGCCGTCCTACCGAGGTCCGGGCCGGACGGTGGTACGTCCGGCCCGGACCTCACAGCATCAGCCGTTGCCGGCCGTCAGCTCCGCCCTGATCTCGCGCGCGGCCGCGACGAGGTTCTCCAGCGAGGCACGGGTCTCGGTCCAGCCACGGGTCTTCAGCCCGCAGTCGGGGTTGACCCAGAGCCGCTCGGCGGGGATCGCCTCAAGTCCCTTGCGCAGCAGGGAAGCGGCCTCCTCGGCGGCGGGGACCCGGGGGGAGTGGATGTCCCAGACTCCGGGGCCGGCCTCCCGGGGATATCCGTGCGCGGCCAGTTCACCGGCGACCTGCATGTGGGAGCGGGCGGCCTCCAGGCTGATGACATCGGCGTCCAGGTCGTCGATGGCCTGGACGATGTCGCCGAACTCCGCGTAGCACATATGGGTGTGGATCTGGGTGTCCGGCCGGACCCCACTGGTGGTGAGGCGGAACGACTCGGTCGCCCAGGCCAGATAGGCGGCGTGGTCGGCCGCGCGCAGCGGAAGGGTCTCGCGAAGGGCGGGTTCGTCGACCTGGATGACCGAAGTCCCTGCCGCTTCCAGGTCGTTCACCTCGTCGCGCAGGGCGAGCGCCACCTGCCGGGCCGTGTCGCCGAGCGGCTGGTCGTCGCGGACGAAGGACCAGGCGAGCATGGTCACCGGACCGGTCAGCATGCCCTTGACCGGCTTCGCGGTCTGCGCCTGGGCGTACGTCGTCCAGCCCACGGTCATCGGTCCGGGGCGGGAGATGTCGCCGGCCAGGACCGGGGGCCGGACGTAGCGAGTGCCGTACGACTGGACCCAGCCGTGCCGGGTGGCGACATAGCCCGTGAGCTGCTCGGCGAAGTACTGCACCATGTCGTTGCGTTCGGGCTCGCCGTGCACCAGGACGTCGATGCCGGTCTTCTCCTGGAAGGAGAGGACCTCCCGGATCTCGTCCTTGATCCGTTCCTCGTAGCCGGCCGCGTCGATCCGTCCGGCCCGGAGGTCGGCGCGGGCCGTGCGGAGCTCGTCGGTCTGCGGGAACGAGCCGATCGTGGTGGTCGGCAGCACAGGAAGGTCCAGGTGGGCGCGCTGGGCGGCGGACCGCTCGGCGTACCCCTGGGAGCGCCGCCCGTCGGCGTCGGTGACGGCCGAGGCGCGGGCACGGACGGCGGGGTCGCGGGTGATGGCGGAGCCGGCTCGGGAGGCGAGGTCGGCGCGGTTGGCGGCCAGCTCGGCGGTGATCGCGTCGGTGCCCTGCGCGAGACCGCGGGCGAGGGTGGCGACCTCGGTGCCCTTCTGGCGGGCGAAGGACAGCCAGCGCCGGATCTGCGGGTCGACGTCGCGTTCGGCGGTCGCGTCCAGCGGGACGTGCAGCAGTGAGCAGGACGCGGAGACGTCGACCCGGTCGGCCAGTCCGAGCAGGGTGCCGAGCGTGGCGAGGGACTTCTGGTAGTCGTTGATCCAGATGTTGCGGCCGTCGACCACACCGGCGACCAGGCGCCTGCCGGGGAGCCCCCCGACGGCGGCGAGGTCGTCCAGGTTCGCGGCGGCGGCGCCGGTGAAGTCGAGCGCGAGGCCTTCGACGGGTGCCGCGGCGAGTACCTGGAGGGCTTCGCCGAGCCGGTCGAAGTACGAGGCGACGAGCAGCCGGGGCCGGTCGGTGGCACCGCCCAGGTCGCGGTACGCGCGGGCGGCGGCGTTCAGTTCGGCCGGGGTGCGGTCCTGGACCAGGGCGGGCTCGTCCAGCTGCACCCACTCGGCGCCCGCCGCGCGCAGTTCGGCGAGCACCTGGGCGTACACGGGCAGCAGCCGGTCGAGGAGGGTCAGCGGCTCGAAGTCCGCGGCGACGCCGGGGGCGGGCTTGGCGAGCAGGAGGTAGGTGAGGGGGCCGACGAGGACCGGTCGGGCGGTGTGCCCGAGTGCGAGGGCCTCCGTCAGCTCGGCGACCTGCTTGGTGGAGTCGGCGGTGAAGACGGTGTCGGGGCCCAGTTCGGGGACCAGGTAGTGGTAGTTGGTGTCGAACCACTTGGTCATCTCCAGCGGGGCGACGTCCTGTGTGCCGCGCGCCATCGCGAAGTACCCGTCGAGCGCGTCCGCCGCGACGGCGGCGCGGTGGCGTGCGGGGACCGCACCGACCATGACACTGGTGTCCAGGACATGGTCGTAGTACGAGAAGTCGCCGGTCGGCACCTCGTGGACGCCGGCGTCGGTCAGCTGACGCCAGTTGGCGCGGCGCAGGTCGGCCGCGGCCTGCCGGAGGGCGTCCGCGGTGACGCGGCCCTTCCAGTAGCCCTCGACGGCCTTCTTCAGTTCGCGGTTCCGCCCCTGACGGGGGTAGCCGTACACGGTGGCGCGTACGGCCGCGGCTGCGGGCTTCGGTGTCACGGAACTCTCCTTCGCGAGATGTGTCCTGAACATCCCGGGGACGGAACGCGGACGCGAAGGAGAACGACAGAACGGGCGGCCCACGTCGCGGGGGTCCCGCACGTGCCGCTCGCCGTGTACGCCGACCCGCCCACGAGGTCACCGAGATGTCCGCACGGGAATCGTCCGCGTGCGGGCAACGGGCAGGTCTTCGGACTCGCGGGCACGCCTGCCGGTCTCCCGGCGGGCACCTAATGGCCGTCGCTTCCCAGGACCGCTGTCCGGTCCCAGTGCGTATGACGGCGGTCGTTCCCGCTCACCGCTGCGGGGCAGTCCCGGATTTCCACCGGGTTCCCTCTTACGACGCATCCTGTCTGGCGGACAGGGCGAACCAGCTGCACGCGCCAGAGTAGGGGGACCGGTCGCTCAGCGGCGAGTGGCGTCCATCCTTCGGACGATGCCATGAGACGTCGAGCGTCGGCGAGTTCCGTGCGCCGTGGCGCGGGGGCCGCCCCCGTCGAAGCAGGGAGGGCGGGAAGCCTCCACGCCTCCCGCCCTCCTCGCGCGCCGCGCACCGGACCCTCACCCGGTGCCTCCGGCGCCGCCCGGGGCCCTCAGCCCGGGCTACCGGGTCTCTCCTCCCGGTCGTACACGTGGAACCCGTGTCCCGTCTTGCGGCCCAGCAGTCCCGCCTCCACCATCCGCAGGAGCAGCGGCGGCGGGGCGTACAGGGGTTCCTTGAACTCGTCGTAGAGGGACTCGGCGATGGAGGCGACGGTGTCCAGGCCGATGAGGTCGGCCAGCTTCAGCGGTCCCATGGGGTGGGCGCAGCCCAGCTCCATGCCGCGGTCGACGTCGGCGGCGGTGGCGAAGCCGGACTCGGTCATGCGGATCGCGGAGAGCAGGTACGGGACGAGGAGGGCGTTGACGACGAAGCCGGCCCGGTCCCCGGAGCGGATGACGGTCTTGCCGAGCGTGCGGGTGGCGAAGTCCGTGACGGCTGCCGCCACTTCGGCGGCGGTGTGCAGGGTGGTGACCACCTCGACGAGCGGCAGGACGGGGACGGGGTTGAAGAAGTGGAGTCCGACGACCCGGTCGGCACGCCCGGTGGCCCTGCCGAGACGCATCACGGGGAGGGAGGAGGTGTTCGTGGCCAGGATGGCCGCCGGGTCGGCGACGATCTTGTCGAGTGCGGCGAACACCCCCGTCTTGGCGTCGGTGTCCTCGGTGACGGCCTCGACGACGAGCTGCCGGTCGGCCAGGTCGGTGAGTTCCGCGGTGACGGTGATCCGGTCGAGGGCGGCCTCGGCGGAGGCGCGGTCGAGCGTGCCGCGCCGGGCGGCGCGTTCGAGGGAGGCGGCGATCCGCTCGCGGGCCGCGGTGGCGGCGGCGCGGGTGGCCTCGCAGAGCACGGTGTCGAGTCCCGCTCGCGCGCACACCTCGGCGATGCCGGCGCCCATCCGGCCGCCGCCGACGACGCCCATGCGGCGGATGCCGGCGGCGTCCGACGTACCCGCGTCGCTCGTACCTGCGGGGCTCATGCCCGCGGTGCCCGCGTCGCTCGTGCCTGCGGCGCTCATGCTCGCGGCTCCGTGACCGTGGTGCGGACGAGGTGGCGGGCGTACGCCTCTGGGGTGAAGAAGAGCGGCAGCTCGGCGGCGAGCGCGGTCCTCTCGAACAGCTCGCGGACCTCGTCGAGCGCGGCCCACGGATACTCGGCACCGAGCCCGGCCAGCTCCTCGTCGAGCAGCCGCAGCACGGTTTCCCGGTCGGTCACCCGGTGGCGCAGCCACTGCCAGATCTGGACGCGGGCGATCTCGGCGGTGGCGGCGTCCTCCATCAGCCCGTCGAGTGCGACGGCCCCCTGGCCGCGCAGCCAGGCGGCGAAGTAGCGCAGCGCCACCGCGATGTTGGTGCGGACGCCGTCCTCGGTCGGCGGGCCGCTGATCCGGCGTACGGAGAGCAGGTCGGTCGCCGTGGTCTCGACGTCGTCCCGGGTCCGACGGATCTGCTCGGGGCGGTCGCCCAGTACGCCGTCGAAGACCTCACGGCAGACCGGAACGAGCCCCGGGTGGGCCACCCAGGAACCGTCGAAGCCGTCCTCCGCCTCCCGCTCCTTGTCGAGCCGCACCTTGGCGAGGGCGGCCTCGTGCGCGGCCGGGTCCCCGCTCGGCACCTGGGCGGCCATCCCGCCGATGGCGTGGGCGCCCCGCCGGTGGCAGGTGCGTACCAGAAGCTCCGTGTAGGCGCGCATGAACGGGGCGGTCATGGTGACCTGCGCCCGGTCGGGGAGCAGGAAGTCCGTGCGGTGTCCGAAGGTCTTGATCAGGCTGAACAGGTAGTCCCAGCGACCGGCGTTGAGACCGGCACTGTGCTCGCGCAGCTCGTGGAGGATCTCCTCCATCTGGAACGCGGCGGTGATCGTCTCGATGAGGACGGTGGCGCGGACGGTTCCGCGGGGGATGCCGAGCAGTTCCTGCGCGAGCACGAACACGTCGTTCCAGAGCCGTGCCTCGTAGTGGTTCTCCAGCTTGGGGAGGTAGAAGTACGGGCCGTGACCCGCGTCGATCCGACGCTGCGCGCAGTGGAAGAAGTACAGGCCGAAGTCGACGAGCGAGGCGGGGACGGGGCTCCCGTCGAACTCCAGGTGCCGCTCGTCGAGGTGCCAGCCGCGCGGCCGGACCATGACGGTGGCGAGCCGTTCGGGGGTGTCGAGGCGGTACTCCCTGCCCTCCGGGGTGGTGAAGTCGATGCGCCGCTCGATGGCGTCGAGGAGGATGAGCTGGCCGCCGACGATGTTGTCCCAGGTGGGCGCGGTGGCGTCCTCGAAGTCCGCCATCCACACCTGTGCGCCGGAGTTGAGCGCGTTCACCGCCATGCGCCGCTCGGGCGGGCCGGTGATCTCGACACGGCGGTCGGTCAGCCCGGGGGCGGGCGGGGCGACCCTCCAGGTGCGGTCGGCGCGGACGGCCGAGGTGGCGACGGGGAAGTCGAGCGGTGAACCGGTGGCCAGCCGGATGGCCTGCCGGCGGCGCTCCTTGAGGAGCCACCGGCGGCGCTCGCCGAAGGCGGCGGCGAGCCGGCCGACGAAGTCGAGGGCGTCGGGGGTGAGGATCTCGTCGTGGCGGTCACCGGGGGCGGCCAGGACACGGACGTGACGGGCCGGGGCGCTGATGGTCATCGAACTCTCCTGAACGGCGAGGGGAACGGGGGCGGGCGGAGGCGGTGGCTCGCCCCCGTTCGGCCGGGTCGGCGGAGGAGCGGTCGCCCGCCCTCTCCTCGGCCGGCACACGAAGGGGCCGGTCGCGGCGACGGTGTGCCGACGACAGGGCCTAGTGGAACTGCTCTTCCTCGGTGGAGCCGGAGAGCGCGGTGGTGGAGGAGGCGGGGTTGACGGCGGTGGAGACCAGGTCGAAGTAGCCGGTGCCGACCTCGCGCTGGTGCTTCACCGCGGTGAAGCCGTCCGCCTGGGCGGCGAACTCGCGCTCCTGGAGGTCGACATAGGCGGTCATGCCGTGCTGCGCGTAGCCCCGGGCGAGGTCGAACATGCCGTGGTTGAGGGAGTGGAAGCCGGCCAGGGTGATGAACTGGAACTTGTAGCCCATGGCGCCGAGTTCCCGCTGGAACTTGGCGATCTGGTCGTCGTCCAGCGCCGACTTCCAGTTGAAGGACGGCGAGCAGTTGTACGCGAGCATCCGGTCCGGGTACTCGGCGTGGATCGCCTCGGCGAACTCGCGGGCCTGCGCCAGGTCCGGGGTGCCGGTCTCGACCCAGATGAGGTCGGCGTACGGGGCGTAGGCGAGGCCGCGGGCGATGACGGGCGCCATGCCGTTCTGGACGCGGTAGAAGCCCTCGGCGGTGCGCTCACCGGTCGCGAACCGCGCGTCGCGCTCGTCGACGTCACTGGTCAGGAGGTTGGCGGCGAGGGCGTCGGTGCGGGCGACGATCAGGGTCGGGGTGTCGGCGATGTCGGCGGCGAGGCGGGCCGCGTTCAGGGTGCGGATGTGCTGGGCGGTGGGGACGAGGACCTTGCCGCCGAGGTGGCCGCACTTCTTCTCCGAGGCCAGCTGGTCCTCGTAGTGGATACCGGCCGCGCCGGCCGCGATCATCGCCTTGGTCAGTTCGAAGGCGTTGAGCGGGCCGCCGAAGCCGGCCTCGGCGTCGGCGACGATCGGCGCGAGCCAGTCGGTTCCGTCCGAGCCGCCCTCGGCGGTGGCGATCTGGTCGGCGCGCAGCAGCGCGTTGTTGATCCGGCGCACCACCTGCGGCACCGAGTTGACCGGGTACAGGCTCTGGTCGGGGTAGGTGTGGCCCGCCTGGTTGGCGTCGGCGGCGACCTGCCAGCCGGACAGGTAGATCGCCTGGAGCCCGGCCCGGATCTGCTGCACGGCCTGCCCGCCGGTCAGCGCGCCGAGCGCGTGGACGTAGTCGAGCTCGTGCAGTTGCCGCCACAGCCGCTCGGCGCCGCGCCGGGCGAGCGTGTGCTCCTCGCGGACGCTGCCGGAGAGGCGTACCACGTCCTCCGCCGTGTACGTGCGCTCGATCCCCGCCCAGCGCGGGTCCGTCGCCCAGCGTCGTGCCAGCTGCTCGGCCGCCCGCGTCGTCGACTCTGCCATGTCCGTCACCGTCTCCTTCGGTTGCGTTCTTGCCAATGCCGCCAGCCCCCCTGCTCGGCCTGGCACTGCGTGTCTCGTCTGAGGGATGCGACCCGCCGGAACCCGGACGGGCGGAGGTGAGCAATCTGTGCCGACCCAGGGTTCTACGGACCGGAATGGCCGAAGTCAGGGCATGAATCGGGTTCCTGTCCAGCCCTGGACCTGTCGGGTCCGGCGGGCCGCACTCAGACTCTTGCATTGGCACTGAGTGTCAACAACCGTGGACCTGTGCCAAGTTCTGCCAAGTCGACCGCCGTGTATTGCCAATTCTGTTAAGGGTGTGAGCGGGCTCGGCCCGCGTAGCCTTGGCGCAGACGTTCCGAGCGAGTGGGAGACCGTGGGTGGGCAAGACGTACGCGGGGGCGCGGCTCAGACGACTGCGTGAGGATCGCGGGATGAGCCAGGCGGAGCTCGCCCGCACCCTGGCCATCTCTCCCAGCTACCTCAACCAGATGGAGCACGACGCCAGACCGCTCACGGTCCCCGTGCTGCTGCGGCTCACCGAGGCCTTCGGGGTGGACCCGGGTTTCTTCTCCGAGCGGGACACGGGCCGCCTCGTCGCGGACCTCCGCGAAGCACTGTCCGGGGAGCTTGCCGCGGCCCGGGTCACCGGCTCCGACCTGGCCGACCTCGCCTCACGTCTGCCGGCGGTCGCCCAGGTCCTGGTCGATCTGGGCCGGCGCAACCATCGCCTGGCCGAACGGCTCACCGAAGCGGCGGACCCGCGAAGCGCGGACCCGGGAGGCGCGGACCCGGAGCTGCCGCTCTCCCCGCACGAGGAGATCCGCGACTTCTTCTACCGGCGGCAGAACTACCTCCACGCCACCGACCTCGCGGCCGAGGCGCTCGCGACGGAGATCGGCATCAGGCCCGGCGACATCCTCAGGGCCCTGACCGCCCGGCTCACCGACCACCACGGGGTGCGCTTCTCGGCGGACGCGGGCGACCGTCTGCACTCCTACGACGAGGAGACCCGGACCCTGCGGCTGTCGTCGCGGCTGCGCCCCGGGCAGCGGGCCTTCCGGATGGCCACGCAGCTCGCCCTCCTGGAGTACGGGGACGGCCTGGACCGGCAGGCGGCCGAGGACTTCCCACCCGGCGGCCCGGCCCACCGGCTGGCCCGCATCGGCATCGCGCACTACTTCGCGGCCGCGCTGATCCTCCCGTACAAGGCCTTCCACGCGGCGGCGGAGGAGTTCAGATACGACATCGAGAGGCTCACCGACCGCTTCGGTCTCGGCTACGAGACGGTCTGCCACCGCCTCAGCACCCTCCAGCGCCCGCGACTTCGCGGGGTCCCCTTCTCCTTCGTCCGGGTCGACCGTGCGGGGAACATGTCCAAGCGTCAGTCCGCCACCGGCTTCCACTTCTCCCGCGCCGGCGGCACCTGCCCGCTGTGGAACGTGTACGAGGCGTTCGCCGCGCCCGGCCGCATCCACGTCCAGGTCGCCGCCATGCCCGACGGACAGCGCTACCTGTGGACCGCGCGTGCCCTCACCCGCCACCGGGGCGGCTGGAGCGAACCCGGCAAGACCTTCGCCATCGGCCTCGGCTGCGAGGTGCGGCACGCACACCGGCTGGTGTACTCGGACGGCCTGGACCTCGACAACGCGGCCGCCGCCACCCCGATCGGCATGGGCTGCCGCGTCTGCGAACGGCTCGACTGCCCCCAGCGGGGCGCCCCGCCGCTCGGACGCCCACTCCGGATCGACCAGAACACCAGCACCTTCGTCCCCTACCCCGTCGCCGACCCTCCGGCCTGAGAACGCGTCGTCGTTCCCGGCGAGCCTCCACGACCACCGCTCCCCGCGCGGAGTCCGCCGTGGTCCGAGTGGCCCTGTGGCGGTGCGCGGGCCGCGCGGCTGCGTCACCATCGACGTGACCCGGAAACGTGGATGCGGGAGAGGCGGAGGCGGCCATGGCGACAGAGTGGGAGCCGCGACCCTCGGCCGATGTGGCGGGAGCGGAATGGCGGCCCGTTCTGGACGTGCCCCCGCCGGGGGAGCAGCGCCGCTGGACGGTGCTGCTGCGCTGGCTTCTGCTCCTGCCGCAGTTCGTCGTCGTCGCGCTGCTGTCCTTCGCCGCGTTCTTCGTCACGATCGCCGGCTGGTTCAGCGCCCTGGTCCTGGGCCGGCTGCCCGACCCGATCGCCTCCTTCCTCGGCTCGGTCCTCGCCTATCAGACCCGGGTCATGGCCAGTGCGGCCCTGCTCGTCGACCACTACCCGCCGTTCGCCTTCGACGCCCCCGACTACCCGGTGCGCATCGAACTGCGCGCCACCCCGCTCAATCGGCTCGCCGTGTTCTTCCGGCTGATCCTGATGATTCCGGCGGCGATCGTCAGCAGCCTCGCGCAGTCCGGCTGGTTCGCCGTCTGCTGGGTGTTCTGGCTGATCGGCATCGTCCTGGGCCGCCTGCCCGAGCCGGTCTTCGGCGCCACGGCGGCCGTCGTCCGGTACCGGATGCGGCTGGCGGCCTACGCGACGTTGCTGACGCCGGTGTATCCCAAGGGACTCCTGGGCGACGCCCCGGACACCGCCGCCCGCCCGGGGTACTCCGCGACGCATCCCCTCCGCCTGAGCACCGGCGCGCAGGTACTGGTCTGGCTCTTCCTCCTTCTCGGGCTCGCCGGCCATGTCACCTCGGGCACGGTCGACTACGACACGGACGACGACCGACCGGAGGCGGCCGCCGCCGCGCGTACCGGTGGGTGACCGCACCCAAGGGCCTGGAGTGACAAGGGAGTTCGCCCTACTGGCGATCGGCGCCCTGCAGGGTCACGCCAAGGCTGCGCGCTCGTGCGAGGGCTGTAACAAAGCCGTCTTCCATGTGATCCGACGGACCCGTCGTGAGCATGATGAATGTGCAGCTTGCACATCGACCGGGCCTGGAGTCCGGTCACGGGGGAGTAGGAACACAAGCATGAACGCGAAGACGATCAGATGCGGTTCGGTACGTCGTGGCCTGCGTGGCACCCTCACGGGGGCGGCCGTGATCGCGGCCCTCCTCGCGGCCACCGCCTGCCAGCCCGCCGGAGGAGAGGACAAGGGGGCCGCCCCCACGTCGGCAGCCCCCTCAGCGGGCTCCCCGTCGGACGGCGCCGGTTCGAAGAGCGCGGAACCCACGGGTGACTCCGGCACCGGCACCGGTGACGGCGGCCCGAGCAAGGACGCGACCGGAGACAGCGGTGAGACCGGCGGCGGAAACGGCACCGCGTACCAGGACTGCAAGGTCACCGACCTCAACACCGCGGTCGAGCTCCAGGACCCGGCCGGGGAGACCCCCCGCCACTTCCTGCTGACCGTCACCAACGGCACGAAGACCCCGTGTGTCCTCAACGACGCACCGATGATCCGGCTCCGGGCCGGCAACGACGCCCCGATCGTCGAGACGCTCGGAGAGCCGGACACCGAGCCCGTCGTCGTCGAAGGGGACGGCAAGTCGTACGCGGGCCTGTACGTCTTCGGCAACGACGAGGGCGGCGAGGCGCAGTACGACCAGTCCGACCGGTTCACCGCCACGCTGGTCGCAGGCGAGGGCACCGAACTCGGCGGCA
Source organism: Streptomyces zaomyceticus (assembly GCF_014656215.1). Taxonomy (GTDB): domain Bacteria; phylum Actinomycetota; class Actinomycetes; order Streptomycetales; family Streptomycetaceae; genus Streptomyces; species Streptomyces zaomyceticus. Next base: position 69,772 of record NZ_BNBZ01000035.1, read on the forward strand.
CGCTCATCTTCGACCTCCCCGACCGTCTCGACTCCGTCTCCTACGACGACGCCGCGCGGGTGACGGGCTGGGGCGGCACGGAGGGCCTGGTGATGCGCCCGATCAACCAGCTCTGAGAGAGCCGAGGGGATCCGTTCCGGGGCCGATCCAGAGGCCCCGGAGGGGCCCTCCGCAGGGTCGCCTCCGGACCCGGGGCGCCGTAGGCCGACGAGGGCGAGCCGGCGCGCCTCCGGTGGATCAGGACTGCGGCGGCTCGTCGGCGGCCGGACGGCGGCCTCCGTAGGAGGCGACCAGCGCGTCCGTCACGATCGCCGCGTCCGCCTCGGCCACGTCCGCCGGGTACTCGGGCAGCAGGTCGTCCCAGATGACCATCCATGAACCGTAGAGCTGGGCCTGGCCCTCGGGGCGGGCGAAGAACCAGATGTGCAGATGGGCCCCACCGTCTCCGATGCGATAGACGTGGGCCCGCGCGATGTGCGGCAACGCCTGCACATGGCGGGCGATGTGGGTGGTGAGCACCCCGAGTTCCGCCGCCAGGTCGTCGGGCAGGTCCGCCAGGTCGAAGTGCTCGCGCGGATGAAGCATCAGCACCAGCGGCACGCCGACGCCGGTGATCCGGGTGAGCCGCCAGCGGTCGTCGAGCCAGATTCCTTCGTCCCGGCTGCGGCACGCGTCGCAGTCCGAGGGGTCCTCGCCGTGCCGTGCGGGTTCGGGCAGAACCGGCGGACGGAGCGGCGCGACGCGCAGACCGTCCGGCTCGAAGGGGCTGATGTCCCACCCCGTCATCCGGGACAGCGGAAGCCGCAGTTCGGCGTCCGCGGCGGTACGTGCGTGGGCGTGAAACTCGTCAGGTCGAAGTGCCATGCCCGAAGGCTACTGGTGTTCGAGAGGGTGGGTGTTTGAGCGTGAGCCGTGTCGGGCCATCCGCCGAACTCCGCTGCGAATGAGGCCAGATCGCCGGTGCGCCGGTGCGCCGGCGGTTCCATGGGTCTCACTTGAACCTGGAATCCCGGGGGTCGAAGGTGTGCGGGTGCGATGTCCGGATCTCCGTAGTCGCCAGGGGCCGCGCGCACATGCTTCTCGTCCGGGATGTGTCCGGCTTCGCGACGCGGGACGGTCACGCCCCGGGTGGTGTCCCGCGGGCAGCCGAGCGTCCGCAGCGAGTGTTCCAGGATGCCGCTCCGGGCGACAAGTGGATCTTCCTTCGTAACCATGGCCTGCGGCGGTCGATGGTCGGGTATATCCCGTATTGCTCGGGCTTCGGGCGTGAGTCAGGACACTCTCCGCAAGGCGTTGCGCATGGATCGGGGAAGCCAGGGCAGGCGGCCGAACCGCCGGTGCTACCGGCAGGGGGACCCAGAGGAACGAAAGGCCATACGCGACGTGACGGCAGTACAACAGACCATCCATGTGGGCGGAGAGTGGCGCGCAGCCCTGTCCGGAGCCACGCGCGAGATCATCGACCCCGTCGACGCGACCGCCTTCGCGGTCGTGGCGGAGGGCGGCGTCCGGGACACCGACGACGCCGTGGCCGCGGCACGCGCCGCGTTCGACGACGGTTCATGGCCGCGCACACCGGTCGCCGAGCGGGCCGCCCTGCTGCGTCGGGTCGCCGCCTTGCTGGAGCGCGACCGTGAGCGGATCGGCGCCCTGGAGAGCCAGGACGCGGGCAAGACGCTGGAGGAGGGCCGCGTCGACGTCGACTGCGTCCGCGACGCCTTCCTCTACTTCGCCGATCTCGTGGAGAAGGAGGACGGCGGACGGGTCGTCGACGCCGGTTCGCCCGACATCCACAGTGTCGTCGTGCACGAGCCGGTCGGGGTGTGCGCCCTGATCACGCCGTGGAACTACCCGCTGCTCCAGGCCAGCTGGAAGATCGCGCCCGCCCTCGCCGCGGGCAACACCTTCGTGATCAAGCCCAGCGAGATCACCCCGCTGAGCACCGTCGTGCTGGTCGAACTGCTGCTGGAGGCCGGACTGCCGCTCGGCGCGGCCAACATCGTCACCGGCCCCGGACACACCGTCGGCGCTCGGCTCGCCGAGCACCCCCTCGTCGACCTCGTCTCGTTCACGGGCGGTCTCGTCAGCGGTACGAAGGTCGCCAGGGCGGCTGCCGACAGCGTGAAGAAGGTCGCCCTCGAACTGGGCGGCAAGAACCCCAACGTCGTCTTCGCCGATGCCTGTTCGACGCCCGAGGGGTTCGACACCGCCGTCGATCAGGCGCTCAACGCCGCCTTCATCCACAGCGGCCAGGTCTGCTCCGCCGGTTCCCGCCTCATCGTCGAGGAGCCCCTGCGGGCGCGATTCGTCGCCGAGCTCGCCCGCCGGGCCGAACTGATCCGGCTCGGCCGCGGCACCGACGAGGGCGTCGAATGCGGCCCCCTGGTCTCCGCCGCGCAGGTGGCGCGGACCGAGGAGTACGTGGCCTCCGCCCTCGGCGAGGGCGCGGTGCTGCGGGCCGGCGGCGAGAGGCCGGCCGGCCCCGGATACTTCTACCGGCCCACCGTCCTCGACCGGTGCCACCGCGGCATGCGGGTCGTCCGCGAGGAGATCTTCGGCCCCGTCCTCACCGTGGAGACCTTCCGCACCGAGGAGGAGGCCGTCGCCCTCGCCAACGACACCGAGTACGGCCTCGCCGGAGCGGTGTGGACCGCCGACGAGGACCGCGCCCGGCGGGTCGCGGCCCGGCTGCGTCACGGCACCGTCTGGATCAACGACTTCCACCCCTACCTTCCGCAGGCGGAGTGGGGCGGCTTCGGAAAGTCCGGCATCGGCCGCGAGCTGGGCCCCAGCGGCCTCGCCGAGTACCGCGAGGCCAAGCACATCTACCGGAACCTCGCCCCGCGCCCGGTGCGCTGGTTCGCGGGCACCACGGCGGAGGACCAGGCATGAACGACCAGCACGTGTACGACTACGTCGTCATCGGGGGCGGCACCGCCGGCTCGGTGATCGCCTCCCGGCTGACCGAGGACCCGGACGTCACCGTCGCCGTCATCGAGGGCGGCCCCAGCGACGTCGGACGCGACGACGTCCTCACCCTGCGACGCTGGATGGGCCTGCTCGGCGGCGAGCTGGACTACGACTACCCCACCACCGAGCAGCCCCGCGGCAACTCGTTCATCCGCCACAGCCGTGCGCGGGTGCTCGGCGGCTGCTCCTCGCACAACACCCTCATCGCGTTCAAGCCCCTTCCCTCCGACTGGGACGAGTGGGCCGAGGCCGGCGCCGAGGGGTGGGACGCGGCAGCCATGGACCCCTACTTCGCCCGGCTGCGCAACAACATCGTTCCCGTCGACGAGGCCGACCGGAACGCCATCGCCCGGGACTTCGTCGACGCCGCGCAGACCGCGCTCGGAGTCCCGCGCGTCGAAGGCTTCAACAGACAGCCCTTCCACGAGGGCGTCGGCTTCTTCGACCTCGCCTACCACCCGGAGAACAACAAGCGTTCGTCCGCCTCGGTCGCGTATCTGCACCCCTTCCTCGACCGGCCGAACCTGCACATCGCCCTGGAGACCTGGGCCTTCCGGCTGGAGCTGGAGGGCACCCGTGCCACCGGCGTGCACATCCGGACCAAGGAGGGCGCCGAGCACGTCGTACGCGCCCGGCGGGAGGTCCTGGTGTGCGCGGGGGCCGTGGACACCCCGCGCCTGCTGCTGCACTCCGGCATCGGGCCCCGCGCCGACCTGGAGAAGCTCGGCATCCCCGTCGTCCACGACCTGCCGGGCGTGGGGGAGAACCTGCTCGACCACCCCGAGTCGGTCATCGTGTGGGAGACGCACGGCCCGATCCCCGAGAACTCGGCGATGGACTCCGACGCCGGCCTCTTCGTCCGCCGCGACCCGGAGTCCGACGGGCCCGATCTGATGTTCCACTTCTACCAGATCCCCTTCACCGACAACCCCGAGCGGATCGGCTACGAACGGCCCCCGCACGGTGTGTCGATGACCCCGAACATCCCCAAGCCGCGCAGCCGCGGCCGGCTGTACCTCACGAGCGCCGACCCCGAGGTCAAGCCCGCCCTCGACTTCCGGTACTTCACCGACGAGGACGACTACGACGGCCGGACGCTCGTCGACGGGATCCGCATCGCCCGGCAGATCGCGGCGAGCGAACCGCTGGCCGGCTGGCTCAAGCGCGAGGTGTGCCCGGGGCCCGAGGTCACCTCCGACGAGGAGCTCAGCGCCTACGCCCGCCATGTCGCCCACACCGTGTACCACCCGGCCGGCACCTGCCGGATGGGCGCCGTCGACGACGAACTCGCCGTCGTGGCACCAGATCTGAGGATCCGGGGTCTCGACAACATCCGGATCGCGGACGCGTCCGTCTTCCCGACCATGACCGCCGTCAACCCGATGATCGGCGTGCTCATGGTCGGCGAGAAATGTGTGGACCTGCTGGGAGGCACCCGACGATGAACGACCCGACGCGGAACACCGCCGAACCCGTCTTCTCCGTACGCGAACTGTGGAAGGTCTTCGGTCCCAAGGCCGCCCGGGTGCCCGCCGACCAGGAGCTCGCCTCCCTCGACGCCTCCGAGCTGCGCGAGCGCACCGGCTGCACGGCGGCCGTCCGCGATGTCTCCTTCGACGTCCGCAAGGGCGAGGTCTTCGTCGTCATGGGCCTGTCGGGCTCGGGCAAGTCGACACTCGTCCGCTGTCTGACCCGGCTCATCGAGCCCACCTCCGGCACGATCTCCATCGACGGCGAGGACGTCCTGTCCATGGACGGCGGCCGGCTCCGAGAGCTGCGCCGGCACCGCGCGTCGATGGTCTTCCAGCACTTCGGGCTGCTGCCGCACCGGACCGTGCTCGACAACATCGCGTACGGGCTCGAGATCCAGGGCGTGGGGCGCGGTGAACGCCGGGAGCGCGCGGCCGAGTTCGTCACCAAGGTCGGCCTGGACGGCATGGAGCAGCGCAGGCCGAGCCAGCTGTCCGGCGGCCAGCAGCAACGGGTCGGACTGGCCCGCGCGCTCGCCGTGGACCCCGAAGTCCTCCTGTTCGACGAGCCGTTCAGCGCACTGGACCCCCTCATCCGCCGGGACATGCAGGAGGAGGTCGTCCGCCTGCACCGGGAGGAGGGACGCACGATGGTCTTCATCACGCACGACCTGAGCGAGGCACTGAAGCTCGGCGACCGCATCGCGCTGATGCGCGACGGCCGGATCGTCCAGCTCGGCACGCCGGAGGAGATCGTGGGCGCCCCCGCCGACGAGTACGTCAGGGACTTCGTCCGGGACGTGCCGCGCGAGCAGGTGCTGACCGTCCGCTCGGCGATGCGCCCGGCGCTCGGCGACGAGCGCGAGGCCGGCCCCGCTCTCGCCCCGAGCGCCACCGTCCACGAGGCCATCGAGGCCGTCGCGCGGACGGGCGTCACCGTGCGGGTCGTCGAGGACGGCCGCTGCCTCGGCGTGGTCGACCACGCGGGACTCCTCGGTGTCGTCGCCGGGGTCCCGGCCGCGACCGGGAAGGCGGTGGCCTGATGTACGCCCATACGACCTGGCCGCCGCCGGGCGGCAGCACGACCGGCTTCGCCGCGCTCCGACCGCGGTGCGGCAACACGATCGGCTTCGCCGCGCTCCGACCGCGATGCGGCGGTACCACCGGTGCCGGCGCCGTCCGGCCGCGGTGGCACCGTACGACCGATGCCCCGTCGATCCGGCCGCGGCGTGGTGGCACGAGCGGTACCGGCGTCGTCCGGCCGTCGTGGCACCGTACGACCGGTGTCGCCGTGATCCGGCCGCGGTACGGAGCGGCCCGCACCGGCCCCGTGGGGCGGTGGAGCCGATGACCGCCACCGTCACCCCCGCCCCGACCCGCCCCACAGCCGTCCCCGACGCCGGGCGGCCCGGTGCGCCGCGCTCGCTCGCGCGCCACCGCGGCCGCCTGATCGGCGCCGGCGCGGTCCTCGCGCTCGTTCTCGGTGCCCTGCTGCTGGGCGGCGGCAGCTGGCCGGCCCCGCTCGCCGTCGACGTGTCCGGACCGCTCGGGCGCGCCGGCGACTGGATCATCGCCAACCGCGACGGGCACCCGCTTTTCCTGTACTTCCTCGGGCACGTCAGCAACGCCGTGGTCGTGTCCGTCCGCGCCGTGTACCTGCTGCTGCTCGCCCTCGGCTGGGCCGGCGTCACCGCCGCTGCCGGGCTCGTGGCCTGGCGGGTCGCGGGCCTCCGCCTCGCGCTGACCTCCGTCGCCGCGTTCGGTGTCTGCGGGCTGCTCGGCATGTGGGTGCCCACCATGCAGACGCTCGCCCTGATGGCCGTCGCCGTCGCCGCGTCCGTGCTGCTCGGAGGTCTCCTCGGGCTGGCCGCCGGTCTCTCGGACCGTATGGACCGGATCCTTCGACCGGTCCTCGACACCATGCAGGTGCTGCCGGCCTTCGCGTACCTCCTGCCCGTCGTCCTCGTCTTCGGCATCGGCGTGCCCGCGGCCGTCCTCGCTACCGTCGTCTACGCCGCACCGCCCATGGCCCGGCTCACCGCGCTCGGCCTGCGCGGCGCGGACGCGGGCGTGATGGAGGCCGCCGCTTCCCTCGGTGCCACCGGCAGGCAGCGGCTGCTGACGGCCCGGCTGCCGCTGGCCCGCAAGGAACTCCTGCTCGGCGTCAACCAGTCGATCATGATGGCACTCGGCATGGCCGTCATCGCGTCCGTCATCGGCGCGGGCGGTCTCGGCGACCGCGTCTACCAGGCGCTGGCCTCCGTCGACGTGGGCGCCGCCCTCGGCGCCGGGGTGCCGATCGTGCTGCTCGCCGTCGTCCTGGACCGCGTCACCGCCGCGGCGGGGGAGCGGATCGGTACGGCACCCGCCCACCGGTCCCGGCTCGGACTGGCCGTCGCGCTCGTGGCGACCGCCGTCGTCGCCGTCGCCGGCCGCCTGACCGACCGGCTCTCCTGGCCCGACGCGTGGACGGTCGACATCGCCGAGCCCGTCAACGGGGCGGTCGACTGGATGACCGCCCACCTCTACTCGGGTGTGCCCCTCGTCGGCGGTACCGCCGACTGGGCCGAGCGGTTCACCACCTGGGTCCTCAACCCCCTGCGCGACGGCCTGCAGGCGCTGCCCTGGTGGACGGTCCTGCTGACCGTCGGCGTGCTCGCCCTGCTCATCGGCACCTGGCGCACCGCCGCCACCGCGGTCCTCGCGATGGCCGCGATCGGCGTGCTCGGCGTCTGGGACCCGGCGCTCGACACCCTGTCCCAGGTTCTGGCCGCCGTCGCCGTGACGCTGCTGCTCGGTGTCGCACTCGGGGTCGCCGCCGCCCGCAGCTCCCGCCTCGGACGCGCGCTGCGTCCGGTGCTCGACATCTTCCAGACGATGCCGCAGTTCGTGTATCTGATTCCCGTGGTCGCGCTGTTCGGTGTGGGCCGTGCCCCGGCGGTCGCGGCCGCCGTGGTCTACGCCCTGCCCGCGGTGGTACGGATCACGGCCCAGGGCGTACGCGCGGTGGACCCGGCCGCCATGGAGTCCGCCCGTTCCCTGGGCGCGACCGGGCGGCAGCAGCTGTTCCAGGTTCAACTGCCCCTGGCGCGGCCCGCGCTGCTGCTCGCCGTCAACCAGGGTGTCGTGCTGGTCCTCGCCGTCGTCGTCATCGGCGGCCTCGTGGGCGGCGGCGCGCTCGGTTACGACGCGGTCTTCGGCCTCGCCCAGGGCGACCTGGCGACCGGGCTGGTCGCGGGCGCGGCGATCGTCTGCCTCGGCCTGATGCTCGACCGGGTCACCCAGCCGACGGAACGCCGTGACCTCGCAGGAAAGGGGGCCTGAGATGGCTCGTACACGCTTCGTACTCGGTGGATCCGCCCTCGCGGCCGCCGTCGCCCTCACGGCCGTGACCGGCTGCGGCGCCGCCGACATGACCCGCCAGTCCTCGCCGTACGCCGACGCGAAGGGCTCCCGTACGGTCACCCTCTCCGTGCAGTCGTGGGTGGGCGCGCAGGCCAATGTGGCCGTCGCCCAGTATCTCCTCGAACACGAGCTCGGCTACCGGGTGGACACCGTGCAGATCGACGAGGTCCCCGCCTGGGACGCGCTCAGCCAGGGCCGGGTGGACGCCATCCTGGAGGACTGGGGACACCCGGAGCAGGAGAAGCGGTACATCGAGGACAAGGGGACGATCGAGCGGGGCGGTGATCTCGGGGTGACCGGCCACATCGGCTGGTTCGTGCCGACGTACTTCGCCGAGAAGCACCCGGACGTCACCGACTGGAAGAACCTGAACAAGTACGCCGAGGAGTTCCGTACGGCGGAGAGCGGCGGCAAGGGCCAGCTGCTCGACGGCTCCCCGTCCTATGTCACGAACGACAAGGCGCTGGTGAAGAACCTCGACCTGGACTACCAGGTCGTGTTCGCGGGCTCGGAGGCGGCGCAGATCACGCAGATCAAGCAGTTCGCCAAGGAGAGGAAGCCGTTCCTGAGCTACTGGTACAAACCCCAGTGGCTGTTCGAGAAGGTCCCGATGACGGAGGTGAAGCTGCCCGCGTACAAGGAGGGCTGCGACACCGACCCGGAGAAGGTGGCCTGCGCGTATCCGCACACGCCGCTGCAGAAGTTCCTCAACGCCCGCTTCGCGGACGGCGGGGGCGACGCCGCCGCCTTCCTGAAGAAGTTCCGATGGACGACGGAGATGCAGAACGACGTCGCCCTGATGATCGCGGACCAGAAGTTGTCACCGCGGGAGGCCGCCGGCCGCTGGGTGAAGGAGAACGAGGCCACCTGGCGGACGTGGCTCCCGTCCTGACGGGGATGCGGCGGGCCGGGCAAGGCGTGAGCCGGCGGTCCCGCCCCGCGTCCGGCGGGCCTCCGCG